>CAWHOA010000014.1:0-62278 GCA_963830885.1 uncultured Actinomycetes bacterium
GATCCCAGATCTCAACCGTGCCGGCGCCGTACTGTCCGGCGGGAATCTCGCCCTCGAACGCCGCGTAGTCGAGCGGATGGTCCTCGACGTGCACGGCGAGGTGCCGCTGCCCGGGCTCGAGCGGGATTCCCTTCGGGACGGCCCAGCTCGCCAGCGCGCCGTCACGCTCCAGCCGGAAGTCGTAGTGGAGACGACGCGCGTCGTGCCGCTGCACGACGAAGACTGGCTGGCCCGACCGGCCGCGGCCGCCGAACGGCTCCGGGGTCTTGCCCTTGCTCCGCTTGCGCTCGTACTCCCGCAGTCGCGCCACAGCGGAAGCATGCCCGGAATCGCGTGGAGACACGCCCTTGCTGTCCGGTGGCAGCGGGCCCGGGACACCGGGGATAACCCTGTGGACGCTGTGGATTGCCGGGCTCTCGACCTCTAGTCGAGGTAGATGCCGAGCGAGCGAAACCGGCGTCGTCTCTGGCGTCGCCGGTCGTCGGGGTCGGTGACGCCAACCTCAGCAAGCGAGCCCTCGAGCGCGTCCGCCAGCAGCGCAGCGGCCTCGTCGTGGCTCGTGTGGGCTCCGCCGGCCGGCTCCGGGACGATCCCGTCGACGACGCCGAGCTCGAGGCAGTGGCGCGCGTCGGGCTTGAACGCCGCGGCCGCCTTCTTCGCCTCGCCGGCGTCCCGCCAGAGGATCGCGGCGCAGCCCTCCGGCGAGATGACCGAGTAGATGGCGTTCTCCTGCATCAGCACCCGGTCGGCGACGGCGATCGCGACGGCGCCGCCGGAGCCGCCTTCGCCGATGACGCACGTGACGCTCGGAACTCCGAGGCGCACCATGGCGAGCTGGCAACGGGCGATCCACCCGCCCTGGCCGTGCTGCTCCGCCGTGACGCCCGGGTAGGCGCCGGGTGTATCCACCAGGGTGACGAACGGGAACCGGTGCCGGTCGGCGAGCTCCATTGCCCGCATCGCCTTGCGGTAGCCCTCGGGGTAGGTCATCCCGAAGTTCCGGTGCGTCCGCTCGCGGATGTCGCGTCCCTTCTGGTGCCCGACGAGGACGATCGTGCGCCTGCCGAAGCGCGCAAGCCCCGCGACGATGGCCGGGTCGTCGCTGAAGGAGCGGTCGCCGTGAATCTCCACGAAGTCCTCGCACATCCGCTCGACGTAGTCGAGCGTGTAGGGCCGCTCCTGATGGCGCGCGAGCTCGACGGCTTGCCAGACTTCATCCTCGGTCGGCTCGGAGCCGATGCGGTCGAGCTGACGCTTCAGCCGGGACATCTCGCCGGAGACGCCGACCCCGCGCAGAAGCGGCAGATCGCGAAGCTTCGCCAGCCGCTCCTTCAGCTTCAGCTGCTCGACCTGGCTTGCGGGCGTCTCCGTCACGGGATCACTGCGCCTGCACGAACATCGCCAGCAGCCGGCCCACGAACGGGCGCAGCTCGGCCCGCGGGACGATCGCGTCGACGTGGCCGAAACGGGCGTTGGACTCGGCCAGGCCGAAGTCGTCGGGCAGCTTCTCGCGCGTCGTCTGCTGCACCACCCTGGGGCCCGTGAACGCGAGCAGCGCGCCCGGCTCGGAGACGATCACGTCGCCGAGACTCGCGAAGCTCGCCAGCACTCCGGCCGTCGTCGGATGCGTCATCACCGAGAGGAACGCACAGCGGGCCTCGTGGAGCTCGTCCACCGCGCACACGGTCTTCGGGAGCTGCATCAGCGAGAGGATCCCCTCCTGCATCCGGGCGCCGCCCGACGCAGTCACGCAGACGAGCGGAACCTGCCGCCCGGCCGCGCGCTCGCAGGCGCGCGCGAACTTCTCCCCGACCGTGCTGCCCATCGAGCCGCCCATGAACGCGAAGTCCATGACCGCGAGCTCGCACGGGCGCCGCTCGATGGCGGCGGCGCCGGCGATGATCGCATCGCCGAGGCCCGTGGCCACCTCGGCCTCTGCGAGGCGGTCGGTGTACGCACGCAGGTCGAAGAAGCCGAGCGGGTCCGCCGACCGCAGTCCCTTGTCCTCCTCCACGAAGGTACCCCGGTCGGCAAGCTGAGCGATCCGCTCCCGCGCCCGCACGGGGAAGTGGTGCCCGCAATGAGAGCACACCCGCAGCGTCTGCTCGAGCTCGTCGTCGCGGAAGTGCGAGTGGCAGCGCGGGCAGGTGTTGGGATGCCGCTTCCCGTCGTCCGCCCGCGCAGCCTCGCGGTTCTCGACGGTCACGTCGACACGGCTCTCCATCCGCGCCATCTTACGCGGCCTTCGGTCCCTAGAGCCCGAGCGCGGCTGCCAGCCTGGCGACCGGCGCACGGTTCTCGGGCGACGGTCCGAGCCCGGTCACGCCGATCCCGGCCACCGGCCGCCCGTCGGCGATCCGGCGGAGCAGAGCGGCCGCCTCGACGACCGTGAGGCCCCCGGGCTCGGGCATGAAGCAGACGACGTCGTCGTCGGGGTCGAGCACGTCCGCGTCGAAGGCGACGTAGACGGCATCGACGCCCTCGAGCGCCCCGTCGACGTCGTCGATCCCGGTGAGCAGGCCGCTTGCAGCGATGAACTCGACCTCAGGCGGATCGAGGTTACGGGCGCCGACGAGCACCGCGTCGGCGGGATGGACGGTGCCGGAGTCCAGCAGCATGCGGAAGGGCATTCCCCACTGGTTCCCGCTCGGCGAGCTCTCCGACGTGTTCAGGTCGCCGTGCGCGTCGAACCAGACGACGGCGAGGCGGCCGTAGCGCGTCGCAAGGCCCTCAACCGCACCGACGTGCGTGCAGCAGCAACCGCCGAGGACGACGGGCCGGTCGGGGAGCGCCGCGGCGAGCGCAAGACTCTGCTCGGTCAGCGAGTCCTCGTCGACGACGGCCGTCTCCGGATACGGCAGGTCGAGGAACGCTGCCTCGGCCATCGACTCGCCCCCGTCACCCCACGCGCGGGGAACGCGAACGAGACCGGCGGAGAAGGACTTTCCGCAGGAGTGGCACTCGTACTGCCCCTCGTCGAGGGCGACGGCGGTCAGCGTCCGACAGTCGGGGCACTTTGCCCGAAGGCGTGACATCGCCTCCAGGCTACCCGGGAAGGATGCGGTCCAGCGTGTCCGGAAGATCGGACAGGTCGGTGAGCTCGGCCGCGCGCGGCAGGTCGCTCGTCTCCTCCAACCGGTTGATCCAGACCGCGGGGAGCCCGAGCTCCTCGGCCGGCGCGATGTCGTGGAACAGGCTCGCAGCCACATGCACGTGCCGGCCCGGCTCCGGCTGGAAGCGCTCGGCGAATGCCTCCCAGTGGCCATGGGCCGGCTTGTAGGAGCCGATCTCGCCGGCGACGATCGAGCCGTCGAACGGCACGCCGATCGCAGCCATCGACGCGGCGAGGAGGTCGGCGTCGCTGTTCGAGAGCGGCACGAGCCGCCACCCGCGCTCGCGCAGCTCGGCGAGCGCCCCGGGCACCTCCGGGAAGACCGGCCACGAGGGCAGCGAGTCGCCGAGCGCGCCCTCCTCCTCGGCGGGAAGCTCCAGGCCCTCGCTCTCCGCCAGCAGGATCAGCGACTGACGCAGGACCTCGCGGTACGCGAGCGACCCCTCGAGCTCGACCCGCGGCTCGATCTCGTGGTAGCGGTCGAGCAGCTCGGCGACGTCCGAGTCCGGCCAGAGGCGCCGGAGCTCGCGTGCCATCCCGCCGCTCCAGTCGACGAGGGTGCCGTAGCAGTCGAAGGTGGCCCAGCGCTCGCTCACGGTAGGAGAGTTTGGCGGAGCGCCGGCTCCGACGGCACAGACTGTGGTTCGCCAAAGTCTCCCTAGCCCGTGAACTTCCGAATCACGAGACAAGCGTTGTGGCCGCCGAAGCCGAAGTTGTTCGAGAGCGCGACGTCGGTCTTCCACTCGCGCGCCTCGTTCGGGATGTAGTCGAGGTCGCACTCCGGGTCGGCCACCTCCTGGTTGATCGTCGGAGGCACGACGTCCCGCTGCACGGCAAGGGTGGAGGCGATCGCCTCGATCGCGCCGGAGGCGCCCAGGCAGTGACCCGTGGCGCCCTTCGTCGAGGACACGGGAGTCCGGCGCGCCTTCTCCTCGCCCAGAGCCATCTTGATGACGCGCGTCTCGCTCGCGTCGCCGATGGGCGTCGAGGTGCCGTGGGCGTTGATGTAGTCGATCTCCTCGGACCCGATGCCGGCGTCGTCCAGCGCCATCTTCATCGCCCGTGCGGGGTGGCGGCCGGTGGGATCGGGCTCGGTGATGTGCTGCGCGTCGGAGGAGAGCCCGTAGCCGATCAGCTCCGCGTAGACCTTGGCGCCCCGCTTCTTCGCATGCTCGAGCTCCTCGAGGACGACGATGCCGCCGGCTTCGCCCATGACGAAGCCGTCCCGCTCGGCGTCGAAGGGCCGGCTGGCCTGCTCGGGGCTGTCGTTGCGGCGCGACAGCGCGCGCATCGCCGAGAACCCGCCGATGCCCACCTCGGTGATCCCCGCCTCGGTCCCGCCGGCGAACATCACGTCGGCGCGATTGAGCCGGATGGCGTCCATCGCCTCGCCGATGGCCATGTTCGAGGCCGCACAGGCTGTGCACTCGGAGGTCAGCGGGCCGCGCGTGCCCAGCTCCATCGAGACCCAGGCGGCGCCCATGTTGGGGATGATCGCGGGGATCGAGAGCGGGTTGACGCGGTCGGGCCCGCGCTCGAGCAGCTGGTCGTAGCAGTCCTGGAAGCTCTGGAGCCCGCCGATGCCGGTGGCCACGGAGACGCCGGTGCGCTCGGTCTCGGGCTCGATCTCGAAGCCGGAGTCCTCCTCGGCCATCCGCGCGGCGGCGAGGATCATCTGCGTGAAGCGGTCCATGCGCCGGGCCTTGCGGTGCTCGATCCACTTCGTCGGCTCGAAGTCCTTCAGCTCGCAGGCAAAGTGGACCGCGTAGCGCGAGGGGTCGAAGACGGTGATCGGGCCTGCGCCGCTCTTGCCGGCTGTCAGGTTCGACCAGAAGGTCTCGGCGTCGTTCCCGAGCGGCGTCACCGCGCCCATGCCCGTGATCACGACTCGCTTACGTCCGTTCTCCGAAGCCATCAGTGCTCCTAGATCCCCAGTCCGCCGTCCACGAGCAGCACGTCGCCCGTGATGAACGCGGCCTCGTCCGAGCAGAGGAAGCGTACCGCCGTGGCCACGTCCTCCGGCGACCCCAGCCGGCCGAGCGGGGTGTTGGCGAGGATGAGGCCGGTCTGCTCCTCGGTGAGCACGTCCGTCAGCTCGGTCGTGATGTAGCCGGGCGCGATCGCGTTCACGCGGACGCCGCGGACGCCGAGCTCGCGCGCCAGCGCCTTCGTCAGGCCGATGATCCCGGCCTTGGAGGCCGCGTAGTTCGCCTGGCCGGGGTTCCCGTGGACGCCGACGACGCTCGAGAGGTTCACGATCGTGCCGGCGCGCCGGCGCAGCATCTTCCGGGAGACCGCACGGCAGGTGTTGAAGGCGCCGCGGAGGTTCGTGTCGATGACCTCCTGCCAGTCCTCGTCGCTCATGCGCGCGATCAGCGTGTCGCGGGTGATGCCGGCGTTGTTGACGAGCACGTCGACGTCGCCGAGCTCGGACTCGACGCGCTCGATCAGCGCCTGCGCCTCCCCGGGGTCGCCGACGTTCGCGCCCATGGCGACGCCGCCGATCTCCGCGGCGATCGCCTCCGCCGCCTCGTTTCCGGAGCGGTAGTTGACGGCCACGCGCGCGCCGCCGCGCGCCAGCTCGCGCGAGATGGCGGCGCCGATGCCGCGCGAGCCGCCCGTGACGAGGGCGACCTTGCCGTCGAGTGAGGCGAAGCCGGGCATCTAGGCCGCCGAGAGCTTCTCCTTCAGCTTGCGAAGCGACTCCGGGTCACTGACGGAGATGGTGCGCAGCGACCGGTCGCAGCGGCGCAGGAGCCCGGTGAGAACCTGGCTCGGGCCGATCTCCACGAACATGCCGACCCCGTCCTTCACGAGCCCGCGCACGGCCTGCGTGAAGCGCACAGGCGCAGTCAGCTGCTCGACGAGCAGCGCGCCCATCCGCTGGGCGTCCTCGAGCTTCGCGGTCACCGTGGACATGAACGGCGGCGCCGGGTTCTGCCACGTCGCCTTTGCGAGTGCGGGCTTGAGACGCTCGGCCGCGTGGGCCACGAGCGGGCTGTGGAAGGCGCCGCTCACGCGGAGCTTCACCGCTTTCCGGGCGCCCGCGACCGCGGCCGCCTCGAGCAGCCGGTCGATCGCCGAGTTCTCGCCCGAGACCACGATCTGACCGGGGCAGTTGTAGTTCGCCGGCCACACTCCGTCGATGCCGCGACAGAGCTCCTCCACGGTCGCGTCGTCGAGCCCGAGCACCGCCGCCATCGCCCCTGGAGTCTCGCGCGCCGCCTCGGCCATGGCCTCGCCGCGCTCGCGGACGAGCGCCACGGCGTCGCCGGTTCCGATCGCGTCCGCAGCGGCCAAAGCCGAGTACTCGCCGACCGAGTGGCCGATCACGTAGTCCGGCTCGATCCCCAGCGTCTGGACGGCGCGCAGGCAGGCGATCGAGGTGGTGACCAACGCCGGCTGCTGGAGCTCCGTGCGCGTCAGCTCCTCCATCGACCCCTCGAAGCAGAGCTTGGCGACGTCGAAGCCCACCGCGTCGGAGGCCTCGTCGTACGCCGCCCGCGCCGCGGGAAACTCCTCCGCGATGGCGCGGCCCATGCCTACGTCCTGCGATCCCTGGCCTGGGAAGCAGAATGCGATCTTCATTGGCTCCTCTCCCTACTCTCCGCCGCTCGGCGTCCATGTCAGGTAGACCGAGCCCCACGTGAGGCCCGCTCCGACCGCGCTCATCAGCACCCGTGTCCCCTCCTCCAGCCGGCCCGCGGCCTGGGCCTCCGCGAGGCAGATCGGGATCGAGGCGGACGACGTGTTGCCGTACCTGTCGATGTTCATCAGCACCCTGTCCGGGTCGAGACCCAGATTCTTCACCGCGTGGTCGACGATGCGCTTGTTCGCCTGGTGCGGGACGTACAGATCGACGTCTCCGACGGACGCGCCACAGGTTGCCAGAAGCTCCTCTGCCGACGTGACCATGACGCGGGTGGCGAAGCGGAAGACCTCGGCGCCGTTCATCCTGATGAACTGAGCCTCCTCCTCGATCGCGCCATGGACATCGGTCGGCGCGAGCCGCCGGCCGGGACACAGAGGTCGGGTCCCCCCGAGCCGTCCGCACCGAGCTCGATGCCGGCGATTCCACCCGCCTCGACCGGACGGACGACCGCCGCGCCCGCGCCGTCGCCGAAGAGGATGCACGTCGAGCGGTCCTGCCAGTTCGTGATCTTCGAGAGCACCTCCGCGCCGATGACGAGCGCCCGGCTCGAGAGGCCGGTCGCCACCTGGCCGTACGCCTGCGAGAGCGCGTACACGAAGCCCGTGCACCCGGCCAGCAGGTCGTACGCCGCAGCCTTCCTCGCTCCGAGTGCATCCGCGACGAGCGCCGCCGTGGCCGGGAAGAGCATGTCCGGCGTGGCCGTGGCGACGATGATGAGGTCGAGCTCCTCGGGCTCCACGCCGGCCTGCTCCAGCGCCTCCCGGGCCGCGGGCAGCGCCAGGTCGCTCGCAGCCTGGTCGGGCTCGGCGATGTGTCGCTCGCGGATGCCTGTGCGGGTGACGATCCACTCGTCCGAGGTCTCGACCATCGCCTCGAGGTCGCCGTTCGTGAGGACGCGCTCCGGTACGTAGGAGCCGACACCGGCGACACCGACCGCAATGCCGTTCCCCGAGACGTTGCCGATCACGCGTCTTCCTCGGTGACGGCGAACATGAGCGTCCCGCGGACCGCGAGCTTGCCGCCCACGGTGGCGGTTGCCTTGCCGCGGCCGACGGGGCCGCGGACGCGCTCCAGCTCGCAGGTCAGCTCCAGCTCGTCGCCCGGCACGACGATCCGCTTGAAGCGAACGTCGTCGATGCCGGCGAAGAGCGCCAGCTTGCCGCGGTTTTCCTCGGCCGAGAGCGCGGCGACCGCTCCCGCCTGCGCCATCGCCTCGACCATGAGGACGCCGGGCATGATCGGGCGGCCGGGGAAATGCCCGGCCAGAAACCACTCGTCCTCGCGCACGAGCTTTCGCGCGACGACGCGCACGCCCGGCTTCAGCTCGGTCACCTCGTCGAGCAGCAGGAATGGGTCGCGGTGCGGGAGAATCTGCTCGATCTCCCGCCTGCCGAGGGGCGGAGGAGGAACCCGGGTTCTGAAGCTCACCAGAGCCGGCTCATCCGCCCGCGCCTTCCTCCAGCCGCACGCGCAGACGGGCCCTCGCCCGGTGCACGTAGCACTTCGCCGTCCCCACGGGCATGCTCGCGTGGCGCGAGATCTCCTCGTAGGTCATCCCGAACACGTCGCGCAGGATGACCACGTGGCGCTGGCTCGGCGTGAGCCGCGAAAGCGCTGCGAGCAGCTCGCGGCGCTTGTCGGCGAGAAGCGCGGCCCGCGACGGGTCGCTCTCCTCGCCGGCCGGCTCGTCCTCGAGGGACAGCTGCTCGGTCTGGCGGATCCGCTGGCGGGCGAGGCGGTCGCGGCAGGTGTTCACGACCAGGCGGTGGAGCCAGGTCGCGAACTGGGCCTCTCCCCGGAACTGGCGCAGGCGGGTGCAGAGCTTGACGAGCGATTCCTGCGCGGCGTCGCGAGCCTCCTCGAGGTCGCCCATGAGCTGCGCTGCGAGACGGTTGACGCGCGGCGCGTGCCGCTCGACGAGCACGTCCAGGGCCCGTCCGTCACCGCTTCGCGCCTTGCTGACCAGATCCACGTCGCTGAGCTTCCTGTAGGCGGTCAACCGCCACAAGGGCGGTTGCTGCTCGGTAGGACGCGTGGGGGCGGCGGCTGGTTGCACGGTGAGAGTTAGTCTAGTGGCCCCCCAGGCGATGCACACCAGGTCCCTGACGTGCGATCGGCGGCGCCATGCGTCGTCCTCACTCGCCCCCAGACCCACCGGTCTGAGGGCTCCCTGCGTCCTAGCCTGGCTTGTCGCTCCCACGCCGGGAACGAGGGGGCACCACCCGGAGGGCCACTCGTTCCGCGCATGGCCGACGCGCTGACACCCGAGGCCGTCGAGCCCCTCCTGCGCGGCCGTTTCGGCCGGCCCTACCTCTACCGCGACACGTGCGAGTCGACCCAGCGCTTGCTCGACGCGAGCCTGGGCGAGGGCGCCGTCGCCGTCTGCGACGAGCAGGTCGCCGGGCGGGGGCGGCTCGGACGGGCCTGGAACGCGCCGCGCGGCACCGCCGTCCTCTGCTCGCTCTTGCTCGTGCCCCCGGCCGAGCGGCGGATCTCCGAGCTCTCGCTCGTCGCGGGCCTCGCCGTCGCCGAGACCGTGGAGGCCGCGACCACCCTGGTCGCGGGAATCAAATGGCCCAACGACGTGCTGGTGGACGGAGCCAAGGTGGCGGGAGTCCTCGCGGAGGCCGCCGAGGGCACGGTCGTCCTCGGCATCGGCCTGAACGTCAACCAGTCCCGCGAGCAGCTCCCCGCGGACACGCGGTTCCCGGCCGGCTCGCTGCTTGCGGCGGACGGCGTCCGGCGCGAGCGGGCGCCACGTCCTCGCCGACCTCCTGGCCCGGCTGGAGGGCACGTACGGCCGCTGGCTCGCCGAAGGCCTCGACACCCTCCACGGCGAGCTTGCGGCGCGGGACGTCCTCCGCGGGCGGCGCGTGATCGTCGACGGCGAGCCGGGGACCGGCATCGGGATCGACCGCCGCGGACGGCTCGAGGTCGAGCTCGCCGGAGAACGCCGCCGGGTCGAGAGCGGTGAGGTTCTAGTAGCGGCGGATCAGTGACGAGCGGTTCTGGGCCGCGTCCACGGCGATGATGCGAAACACGGATGCCCGCACCCTGCGCCTGAAGACCTGCTCGCCGACTCGCCCTGCCCGGTCGACGTAGCCGCCGTCGCTCCAGTGGTTGCGGCCCCACCAGATGCGAACCTGCGCCGCCTCGTTCAGGCTGAAGCGAAGGCGGACGACGCCGTCCCTCCGGCTGAACCCGAGCACCCTGATGACGGGCGCCCTCGTGTCGAGCGTGAAGGGGCGGCTCAGCGCCCGCGATCCCAGCGAGGTCGTCGCCACGGCGACGGCGGAGAGCCTACCGTCGGGCAGGCGCTTGCCGCCGGGCCCGGACCCGTTCCAATTCACCGTGTACGCCCCCGCGGACCGGGTGCCGCTGAAGATGGTGTGCACCGTCGTTCCCGCTCGGCGGATCTGCACCTTCACCGCTGCCTGGCGCGTGAGCGCATAGCCGATCTGGAGCGGCTCGGCCCGGCCGTCGCCGTTCAGGGAGACGAGGCTCGGCGAAGCCGAGAACCCGCCCAGCGTCGTGTCGAGAACGACGGTCGCCGACCGGGACACCTGCTCCACGCCGGCCGTGGCGGTGACCTCGATCCGGTAGCGGCCGTCCGGGACGACCGTGCCGGAGGCGTTCCTGCCGTCCCAGCTCATCGTCCGCGTGCCCGCGGGTCGCTCGGCGCTCGCGAGGAGCGTGCGGACGAGCCCGCTCGTCGTCGCGTTGACCACGCGCACGCCCAGCGTCGCCCTGCGGTTCAGGCCGAAGCGCACGGCCGCCGCCTCGCCGGCCCAGTCTCCGTTCGGCGTCAGCACGCGCGGCGAGACGGAGAAGCCGGTGACCGCCAGCGGCGGCGGCCCCGGCACTGGCAACGTCGAAGGGCGCACGTCGGGGCCGGCGCTGATCGTGTACGTGTAGTAGGCGATCGGAACCGCGCTCGCGTCCCACGTCCAGTCGATCGCGCGGCCGGTTCCGCTGCCCTGCGCCACCACGGTTCCGACGGCGTCCTTGACCTCCACGCGCCACGCCCGCGAAGCCGAGAGGCGCCCCGTGAAGCGGACGAGCCTCGCCGACGCCGCCCGCGGCCGCGGGGTCGTAGAGCTTCGGCAGACCGATCCCCGTGACGTTCAGGGCGATCGACCCGAGCTTGCCGTAGATCCCCGCGCCGGGACAGCTCGTCAAGCTCGTGTCCCGGTGGCCCGACACGGCCCGCAGGCGGACGTTCGCACCCGCGGGCCAGCGCGAGCTTCCGGCCGAGACGGTGTCGACCAGCGCCCGCGGATAGACGTGCCCGACGTCGAGCCGCCAGGCAAGCAGCTTCTCGACGGCCGTGCGGGCGGCCGCGGAGAACGAGGCCGAGTCGTAGTTGCCGAGGACGGAGACGCCGACGCTGCCGGTGTTGAAGCCTCCGGCGTGGGCGCCGACGACGTTCTGCGCGATCCCTCCGCCCCGTCCCTCGAACACCCGGCCGTACTTGTCGACGAGGAAGTTGTAGCCGATGTCGTCCCAGCCGTTCCCGAGCACGTGGTAGCGCTGGATCCCGCGGACGATCGCCGCCGACTGCGCCGCCGAATAGCTGTTCGAGCCCGCGGTGTGGTGCACCACCGAGAAGCGCAGGCGCGGGGCGATCGACGGCGCGCCGCGGACGATCGTCTCGTCCGCGTTCCAGGCAGCCCGTCGAATGATGGTCGGCTGCGGCACCGGGCCCGCCGTGAGAGCCGCCACCGAGGTGGCCGGCCGCGTCGTCGCGACCATCGCCCTGTCGGCCGCGGTCACCGGGCTGTCCACGAAGTACGTGCGCAGGCGGAGCACCGTGCCCTCGACGCGGTACTGGATGTAGCGCGCCGGCCCCGTCCACCAGGGGTTGCCAAGGCGCCAGCCGGCCCTGTCGTCGCCCTCGTCGCTGCCGGCGTCAGGCTGGTCCTCCTCTTCCGGCTGCGCAGGCCGCCACGGGCCGAAGGCGCCGGGCTCCGACGACGTCCGGAACGAGACCCGGCCGGAGCCCTGCCAGTGGATGCCGACCATGGTGAACGCGAGCGGCGCCGTTCGGGCGGTGGAAGCGCGCGCAGCGGCCAACGGGACGTCGCGGGCGACGACGCGGACCTCCTGTGCAGCGGCCGTGCCGGGAGCGAGCACGGCGAGCACGGAAACGAGCATGAGCGAGCGGCAAAAGCGCGGCATGGGCGGGCGAGCGGCTCCTTCGTACCGAATCAGAGGACTCCTTCGTCCTCAAGGGCATCGGCACGACGCTGATAGAATCTTTACAGCGAAGTGCCGCGCTTGCGGGGATTTTCACTGGTCGTCCTGGTCCTCGCGGCGGTCGTTGCGCTGACCGGCGCCGCAGCCGCCCAGGACACGGCGCCGCGCGTGCTCTCGGTCATCCTCGAGAACGACATCAACCCGGTCACGGCGGACTACGTCGTCGGCGCGATCGAGCGGGGCGAGCGCGAGGGCTACGACGCCGTCGTCATCCAGCTCGACACCCCCGGCGGCCTCGACTCGGCCATGCGCGAGATCATCAAGAAGGAGCTCAGCGCCGACGTCCCGGTCGTCGTCTACGTGGCGCCCTCGGGCTCGCGCGCGGCCTCGGCGGGGGCGTTCATCACCCTCGCCGCCGATGTCGCGGCCATGGCGCCGGGGACGAACATCGGCTCGTCGACGCCGATCGCGGTCGGCGGCGGCGAGATCCCCACGGACCTGCGCCGCAAGGTGGTCAACGACGCTGCGGCGTACGCGCGCGACCTGGCCGAGCTGCACGGCCGCAACGGCGACTGGGCCGAGCAGGCGGTGCGCCAGGCATCCAACCTCGGTTCCCAGGAGGCACTCGAGCAGAACGTCGTCGACGTCGTCGCGCCGGACCTGCCGACGCTCCTGAACGAGATTGACGGCATGACGGTCGAGCCGAAGGGCATCACGCTGAACACCGCGGGGGCGGCCGTCGACGAGATCGAGATGTCGCTGTGGAAGCGCGTGCTCGACACGCTCATCGACCCGAACCTGATCGTCCTGCTCATGTCGATCGGCGTGCTGGGGATCACGATCGAGATCCTCAACCCGGGCCTGATCCTGCCCGGGACGGTCGGCGTCATCTCGCTGATCATCGGCCTCTTCGGCCTCCAGGTGCTGCCGGTGAGCTGGGCCGGCCTCCTGCTGATGGGGCTGGCCGCGGGGTTCTTCGTCGCGGAGGCGTTCGTGCCGAGCCACGGCGCGCTCGCACTCGCCGGGGCGGTGAGCTTCGTCATCGGCGCGCTGATGCTCTTCGACCCGGCCGGGGAGGGGTACCAGGTGTCGATCTGGGTCGCCCTGGCCGTCGGGAGGCACGCTCGCGCTCGTCACCGCCATCGTCGCCACGAAGGTCATCCGAGCACGGCGCGCACCGACGAAGACCGGCCGCGAGGAGATGGTCGGCGAGATCGGCGTCGTCCGCAGCGAGCTCGCGCCGGCCGGCCTCGTCAACGTCCACGGCGAGATCTGGAAGGCGCACACGGAAGGCGAGCCGCTCGCCCGGGGCGAGTACGTTCGCGTGGACGGCGTCGGCGAGGACCTCGTGCTCGACGTCTCGCGGGCCGAGGAGCCCGCAGCGGTCGTCGCCCACTCGTAGGATGCCCCTGACCGGCCGGAAAGGAGCTCGATGAACGTCGCCCTCATCGCCGTCGCCGCCGTCTTCATCATTCTGGTGCTGCTGCTCGCGCTCTCGGTGCGGGTGGCGCGCGAGTACGAGCGGGGCGTGATCTTCCGACTCGGCAGGCTGCACTCGCCGCCGAAGGGGCCGGGCCTCTTCCTGCTCATCCCCATCATCGACAAGATGGTGCGGGTCGACCTGCGGACGGTGACGCTGAACATCCCACCGCAGGAAGTGATCACGAAGGACAACGTCCCCGTACGGGTGAACGCGGTCGCGTACTTCCGGATCATCGACCCCGAGCGGGCGATCGTGCAGGTCGAGAACTACATGGTGGCGACCTCGCAGATCGCGCAGACGACGCTCCGGAGCGTCCTCGGCCAGCACGTCCTCGACGAGCTCCTCTCCGAGCGCGACAAGATCAACACGATCCTGCAGGAGATCATCGACGAGGCCACCTCGCCGTGGGGCATCAAGGTCTCCATCGTCGAGGTGAAGGACGTCGAGATCCCGACGGGGATGCAGCGGGCGATGGCGCGCCAGGCCGAGGCCGAGCGCGAGCGGCGCGCCAAGGTGATCGCGTCGGAAGGCGAGTTCCAGGCCTCCGAGCGGCTCAAGGACGCGGCGAACGTCATGGCGACGAATCCGATCGCGCTTCAGCTCCGCTACCTGCAGACGATCCTCGAGATGAGCTCCGAGCGTGCGACGATCATGGTTCTCCCACTGCCGATCGACCTGCTGCGTCCCTTCCTGAACAAGGGCGCCGGCGAGCCAGGCTGACGGAAGGACACTCTCCCCCCGAGCTCCGCCACGATCCGGTCTCGGGCCGGTGGGTGGTGGTCGCGCCGGCGCGGGCGCGACGGCCGGGCGCCCAACGCGGCCTCGGCGGCGAGGAGCAGGACGACCCGGCAGGCTGTCCGTTCTGCGAGGGGCGGGAGTCCTCGACGCCGCCGGAGACCTACGCGCTCGGACCGCCCGGCCGGCCGCCCGACACCCCGGGCTGGCGCATCCGCGTCGTCCCGAACAAGTTTCCGGCGTTCGGGCCCTGGTCCCGCGACGGCGACCGGGCGGAGGGGCTCTTCGCCCGGCGGGCGGCGGTCGGCCGTCAGGAGGTCGTCATCCACTCACCCCGGCACGTCCGCACGATCGCCGACCTGGGCAGCCGCCAGCTGGAGCTCGTCGCCGAGGCGTGGCAGGCCCGGGCAGCAGCCGCGCGCGAGGCCGGGTTCCCATACGTCCACGCACTGGTCAACGAAGGCGCGGCGGCGGGGGCGAGCCTGGCGCACAGCCACTCGCAGCTCGTCTGGCTCGAGGAGTACCCGCCGCTCGTCGCCCAGGAACGCGACGCCCAGACCGCCGCCGGAGGCTGCCTCGTCTGTCGTGTCCTCGCCGAGGAGCGACAGCAGCGCATGCGCGTCGTCGAGGAGCGCGACGGGCTCATCCTCCTCTGCCCCTTCGCCGGCCGGCAGCCCTACGAGCTGCTGATCGCTCCCGTCGAGTGCGAGACCGACCCGTTCGCGAGCAGGCGCCTGGCGGAGGCGCTGATCCTCGCCGCGGAGGGGATCCGCCGGATCCGGATCGCCGAGGGCGCAGTCCCGCTCAACCTCTGGCTACACGCCGGCGGCCACTGGCACATCGAGGTGATGCCCCGCTTCGGCGTGCTGGCCGGCGTGGAGCTCGGCTCCGGCTACTTCGTGAACACGCTGGCGCCGGAGTCGGCGGCCGGCATCCTCCGCGAGTCCTAGGAGGGCTTGGCCCTCCTGTCAGTTCCGCCGCGGGACGCGCGGCGCCTTGGCCGCCTTGAAGCGCCTCGTGGCGTCGATGGCGGCCTGGAGCGAGAGGCCCTTGTCCTTGCCCTGCTTGATCAGCATCACCGTCTCGACAGCGTCGAGGTCGTAGAGGCGCTGCTTCTTGCCCTTCGTGGGGATACGGGCTTTCGTCGTCCAGTAGTCGAGCTGCATCCGTGAGACGCCGGCCGCGCGACACACCTGGCCGAGCGTGAGCTCGAGCTTGCGGAGCTGGTGCATGACGTCCACCGGCTCGAGGAGCTCCTCTGGACGGCGAGCGCTCACACCAGACCGCTAGGCGGCGGGCTCGGGCTCCGGCTCCGGCTCGCCCTCGGGCGCCGGGCCCAGCTCGACCGCCGGCTCCAGGCCGTCGTCCTCGTCCTGCTCGACGACGCGGGCGAGCGTCGACACCAGCTCACCCTCCCGCGGGCGCATGACGATGACGCCCTGCGTCGAGCGGCCGCTCTGCTTGATGCCGTCGGCCGGGACGCGGATGACGGTGCCGCCCGTTGTGATCAGCATCACCTGGTCTCCCTCTCGGACGACGAGCGAGCCGGCGAGCTGGCCGCGCGCCTCGGTGAGCTGGACGGTCTTCACCCCGAGCCCGCCGCGGCCCTTGACGGGGTACTGGTCGATCCTGGTTCGCTTACCGAAGCCGTTCTTCGTCACGACCAGGAGGTCGGCGTCGTTCCTGGCGATATCGGCGGCAATCACCTCGTCGCCCTTGCGCAGGCGCATGCCGGTGACGCCGGAGGTCGCGCGCCCCATCGGCCGCGCCAGCTTCTCGTTGAAGCGGATCGCCTGGCCCTTGCGCGACACCATGAGGATGTCGTCGTCGCCCGAGGAATGGAGTACGCCGACGAGCTCGTCCCCGTCGCGCAGCTTGATCGCGATGATCCCGTCGGCCCTGAGCGGCGTGTTGTACTCCTCGAAGCGGGTCTTCTTGACGAGCCCGTTCTTCGTCACCGCGGTCAGGTACTCGGCGTCCTTGAAGTCGCGCGTGGCGATGACCGCCCGGATCGTCTCCGTCTGCTGGAAGGGGAGCAGGTTGACGATCGCGCGGCCCTTCGACTGGCGGGAGCCGAGCGGAAGCTCGTGCACCTTGAGGCGGTAGATCTTGCCGACGGAGGTGAAGAAGAGCAGGTAGTCGTGCGTCGAGGCGACAAAGAGATGCTCGATGTAATCCTCGTCCTTCAGCTCCATGCCCATGACCCCGATGCCGCCGCGACGCTGCTCGCGGTAGGTGGTGACGGGTAGGCGCTTCACATAGCCGGAGCGTGTGATCGCGATGACCATGTCCTCCTCCGCGATCAGGTCCTCCAGCTCGAGCTCCTCCTCGGCCGCGGCGATCTCCGTGCGCCGGTCGTCGGTCTTGCCGTAGATCTCCCTGATCTCGAGCAGCTCCTCGCGGATGAGCGCATCGATCCGGGCCGGGTCGCCGAGGATCGCGCGCAGCTCGGCGATCCGCTCCTGCAGGTCGGCGAACTCGTCCTCGATCTCCTTGCGCGCGAGCCCGGTCAGACGCGCGAGGCGCAGGTCGAGAATGGCCTGGGCCTGGATCTCGGAGAGGCCGAAGCGCTCCATCAGGCCGGTCCGCGCCGAGTCCGTGTCGGCGGAGCCGCGGATGAGCGCGATCACCTCGTCGAGGTTGTCGAGCGCGATCAGGTAGCCCTGAAGAACGTGTGCGCGCTCCTCGGCCTTGCGCAGCTCGTGCTTCGACCGCCGCGTGACGACGCTGCGCTGGTAGCGCAGGTACTCGTGGACGAGCTCGAGCAGCGAGAGCGTGCGCGGCACGCCGTCGACGAGCGCGACGGCGTTGTAGCCGAAGGTGGTCTGGAGCTGCGTGTGCTTGAAGAGCTTGTTGAGCGCGACGTTGGGGATCGCATCCCGCTTGAGCTCGATCTGGATCCGCATGCCCGTGCGGTCGGAGTGATCCTGCAGGTCCGAGATCTCGGAGAGGACCTTGTCGTTCACGAGGTCGGCGATCTTGGTGATGACCCCGTTCTCTCCACCCTTCTTCACGCCGTACGGGAGCTCGGTGACGATGATCGCCGACTTGCCACCGCGCAGCTCCTCGATGTGGGCGCGCGCCCGCATGACGACCCGTCCGCGGCCGGTGCGGTAGGCGTCACGGATTCCAGAGCGACCGATGATGTAGGCACCAGTCGGAAAATCCGGGCCCTTCACGTGCTTCATCAGGTCGTCGACGTTCGAGTCGGGATTGTCGATCATCTGGACGATCGCGTCGATCACCTCGGTGAGCCGGTGCGGCGGGATGTTCGTGGCCATCCCGACGGCGATGCCGGCCGAGCCGTTCACGAGCAGGTTCGGGAAACGGCTCGGGAGTGTCAGCGGCTCGCGCCGCGACTCGTCGTAGTTGGGGACGTAGTCGACGGTGTCCGCATCGATGTCGCGCAGCATCTCGGTGGCGATGCGGGCGAGCCGGCACTCCGTGTACCGCATGGCGGCAGCGGAGTCGTCGTCGATCGAGCCGAAGTTCCCCTGACCGTCGACGAGGGGGTAGCGCAGCGAAAAGGGCTGCGCCATGCGGACGAGCGTGTCGTAGATCGCCGAGTCGCCGTGCGGGTGGTAGTTCCCCATGACGGAGCCGACGACGTTGGCCGACTTCTTGTAGGGCCGGCTCGGCTGCAGCCCATTCTCGTGCATCGAGTAGAGCACGCGCCGGTGCACCGGCTTGAGCCCGTCGCGCACGTCGGGCAGGGCCCGCCCGACGATGACGGACATCGCATAGTCCAGGTAGCTCGAGCGCATCTCCTGCTCGAGCTCGCGGGGCTCGATCCGCCCCGGGCCCAGAACCCCTACCTCAGACATCCAGGAAGCGAACGTCCCTTGCGTTCGTCTCGATGAACTCGCGGCGCGGCTCGACCTGGTCGCCCATCAGCGTGGAGAAGAGCCGGTCGGCGGCCGAGGCATCCTCGACGTCGACCCGCACGAGCAGGCGCTTCTGGGGATCCATCGTCGTGTCCCAGAGCTGGTCGGCGTTCATCTCGCCGAGGCCCTTGAAGCGGGAGAGCTGGATGCCGTCCTTCGCCGCTTCGAGCAGGTCGGCGCGCAGGCTCCCGAACGTCTCGGGCTTGCGCTCCTTCTTGCCGACGCCGACCGTGAACGGCGGCGGCCCAACGAGGTCGAGCAGGCGCGCATAGCTCGTCCGCAGCTGCCCGTAGACGGGTGACGCCAACAGGTCGCCCGTGACGGCCACGACCTGCATCGCGCTCGTCTCGTTCTCGACCACCTTCACCGAGACGGCGCCGTCGTGGCGCTCGGCGACCGACAGCGTGTACCCGTTCTCCGAACCCGCGTCGATCGTCTTGCCCAGCGCTTCGAGAGTCGGCGTGTCCTCCTCCACCAGCCTGTGGGTGACCATGAAGTCGGCCGCGGCAGGCCCGAAGTCCGCGCGGAGGCGCTGCAGCCAACCCTCGAACTTCTCGAGCGCGTTCACGAACTTGCTCCAGCGGCTCTCCGTCATCTTCACCGCAGCGCCGCTGCGCGGCTGGATCTCGATCTCGCCGACGCGCTCGCGGACGAGCAGCTCCTCCAGCTGCGAGTCCTTCTCGAAGTAGAACTCCTGGTTCCCGATCTTCACCTTGTAGAGCGGCGGCACCGCGATGTAGACGTGGCCGCGATCGAAGAGCTCGGGCATGTGCCGGTACAGGAACGTGAGGATCAGCGTCCGGATGTGCGAGCCGTCGACGTCGGCGTCCGTCATGACGATGACGCGGTGGTAGCGGAGCTTGGCGATGTCGAACTCCTCGCCGATGCCCGTCCCGATCGCGGTGATCATCGCCTGGATCTCGTTGTTGGAGAGAACCTTGTTGATGCGGTTCTTCTCGCTGTTGATGATCTTGCCGCGCAACGGGAGGATCGCCTGGAAGGTGCGGTCGCGACCCATCTTGGCCGAGCCGCCCGCCGAGTCCCCCTCGACGATGAAGAGCTCCGCGTCCTCCGGGTTCCGGATGGTGCAGTCCGCGAGCTTGCCGGGAAGCGCGGAGCCCTCGAGCGCGCTCTTGCGCCGGGTGAGCTCGCGGGCCTTGCGCGCCGCCTGGCGGGCCCGCGCCGCCGAGATCGCCTTCTGGACGATCTGGCGCGCGTCGGTGGGGTTCTCCTCCAGGAACTCGGCGAGCTTCGCGTTGACCGACTGCTCGACGAGCCCGCGCACCCAGGGATTTCCCAGCTTCGTCTTCGTCTGGCCCTCGAACTGCGGGTCGCGGAGCTTCACGGAGATGACCGCACCGAGGCCCTCGCGGACGTCGTCGCCGTCGAGGTTCTCCTCTTTCTCCTTGAGGAGGCCCTTGTCGCGGGCGTAGCGGTTCAGCGTCCCCGTCAACGCCGCCTTGAAGCCCGAGAGATGCGTGCCGCCCTCGTGGGTGTTGATGTTGTTCGCGAAGGAGAAGACGGACTCGACGTACGAGGTGTTCCACTGCATGGCCACCTCGACGGTGCCCTGGCCGTTCTCGCCCTCGAAGTAGACGATGTGGCGATGGACGGCGTCCTTCGTCTCGTTCACGTAGGCGACGAAGTCCTTGATCCCGCCCTCGGCGTAGAACTCCTGGGTCTCCTCGCCTTCGCGCTCGTCTACGAAGACGATGCGGAGCCCCTTCGTGAGGAAGGCGGTCTCGCGGAACCGCTGCGCAAGGGTCTGGGAGGAGAGGTCGAGCTCCTCGAAGACTTCCGAGTCGGGGAGGAACGAGATCGTCGTGCCCGTCTCGTCCTTGCCGGACTTCCCGGTCTCCTCGAGCTCCGTGGTCGGAGCGCCGCGGCAGAACTCCTGGCGGTAGACCTTGCCGTCGCGACGCACCTCGGCGATGAGCCACTCCGAGAGCGCGTTCACCACGGAGACGCCGACGCCGTGCAGCCCGCCCGAGACCTTGTAGCCATCGCCGCCGAACTTGCCGCCGGCGTGGAGCTTCGTGAGGACGACCGTCAAGGCGGACTGTCCCTGCTCCTCCATGACGTCAACCGGAATGCCCGAGCCCCAGTCTCGGACGGTCACCGAATTGTCGGGATGGAGGCGCACTTCGATGCGCTCGTTGCGGCCGGCGAGGGCCTCGTCGACGGAGTTGTCGACGACCTCGTAGACGAGGTGGTGGAGACCGCGAGCGCCCGTCGAGCCGATGTACATCCCAGGGCGCAGCCGGACGGGCTCGAGGCCCTCGAGAACGGTGATGTCTTTGGCGTCGTAACTGGTCTCTGCCATAGAAAAATCCCTGCTCAAGAGGGATTTTTGTCCGACCTGCAGTCTATCAGAACGAGCGGTCGTTCCGAGCGGCTTCCGCACGGGCCAGGCTGGCCGCCGCCGCCCGCGCGACCACCTCTCGGAGGCCGTCGTCGGCGATGCCTGCGGCGATGTGCTCGGCCGCCGCACGCGCCTGCTGCGACGGAACCGGCACAGGTCGTTCGGCATCCTCCACACTCTCGGCCCCGCGCTCCGGCAACGGCCCCGCGGCGAAGCGCAGACCGGACGGCGCAGCATCGCCGAGAAGCTCGCCGAGCCGCGTCTGGATGGTGTCGGCGAGGTGGGTCAGCTCGAAGGCCCAGGTGCTCGAGCCGGCGGTGACGTGAAGCGTCCCATCGCGCCCGATACGAGCGGGCCAGGCGTTGGCTGCCACGCCGGGACCAACCGCAGCAGGCCACACCGCGACGACGTCGGAGATCGCGCCCGCGGGGCCGAAGCGCCCCAGCTCGCGGCGAAGCTCGGCACCGAGCGGCTCCAGGCTCACGCCGCCTCCGCCCTGCTCGCATCACCCTCGCGTCGCACGGTCACGACGAGCGCCGGCTCGGGAGCGCCCGCCGGGAGCGCATCCACGGAGGTGGCGCTAACCAGGGTCTGCCCGTCGGCCGGCAGGCCCTCGAGCAGGGCCCGCCGCCGGCCGGCGTCCAGCTCGGAGAGGACGTCGTCGAGAAGCAGGAGCGGCGGCGCCCCGCGCCGCTCGGCGAGAACGGCAGCCTCGGCCAGCAAGAGCGCCAGCACAGCCGTGCGCTGCTCGCCCTGCGAGCCGAACCCACGCAGGTCGCGATCGTCGGCGCGGACCTCGACATCACGGAGGTGGGGCCCGAGACCCGTCGTTCCCCGCTCGACGTCGCGGGTGAGGCGCGCGGCCAGGTCCGCGACCGCGAGGGGCCTGCGCTCGTAGCCCAGCGTGGCCGCGGGAAGCCCAAGGGTCTCCGCCGAAGCGGCGAACGCGGGCCCCAGCGCCTCGGCCAGATCGGCGCGAGCCGAGTCCAGCTCGGTGCCCAGCGCCGGCGACCTGCTCGGTCCACGGCTCCACCGCATCCAGGGTCGAGACGCCCGCTCTGCAGCGGCGGAGCGCCTCGTTCCGCTGGGTGAGCGCCCGCCCGTACTCGCTCGGAAGAGAGGCCAGCGACGGCGTCACACGCCCGAGCATCCGGTCGAAGTACGCGCGCCGGACCGCAGGTCCGCCCTTCACCACGGCCAGCCGGTCGGGCACGAAGGCGAGCGCCGTCAGCCGGGAGCGCAGCTCCTCGGCCGACGCGAGCGGGGCGCCGTTCAGCCGTAGCTGCTTCCCCTCACCGGGCGCGATGGTCACCTCGGTCTCCACCGGCGCGTCGGCCTCCGTCCCCGCAAGCAGAACGCGCGTGGCCGACTCGCCGAAGCGCACCAGCCGAGGCTCGGCGCGCGTACGCGGCGAGAAGCCCTGTACGCCGACGTGGAGCGCCTCGAGCAGGTTCGTCTTCCCGGCGCCGTTCGGGCCGACCACGAGCACGAGCCCGGGCTCGAGCGCGAGGTCGAGCGCGGCGTACGAGCGGAAGCTCCGGAGCGTTGCCCGGGCGACGATCAGCCGGCCAGCCTGATCGGCATGATCAGGTAGAGGAAGTCGTCGCTCTCCCCGTGCAGCAGCCCTGGTCGCAGCGGACTGATCAACTTCAGCCGGGCGGTCTCATCGGTGATCGACTCGAGCCCGTCCTTGAGGAACTCCGCGTTGAACCCGATCTCGAGCGGCTCTCCCGCGTAGGCAATCGGGAGCGACTCGTGCGCCTCGCCCACGTCCTGCGTCTGCGCGGAGACCGTGAGCTCGCCCTCGGCGAAGCGCAACCGCAACGGCGACTTCCGCTGTGCGAGGAGGCCCGTACGACGAACGACGTCGAGGAGCTCCTCCCGCGGCAGCTGCACCTCCGCCTCGAACTGCTCGGGGAGAAGCTGCTTGTAGTTGGGGAACTGCCCGTCGATGCGGCGCGCCGTCAGCCAGATCCCGTCGACGCCGAACACGACTTGGTTCTCCTGGACGCCGACCTCGATCGTCTCGCTGTTCGCCGCTTGCCCTGCGCGCGCCAGCTCCTGCAGCGCCCGGGCCGGGACGATCGCCTCGAGCTCCTGGCCGGGCCCACCGGAGAGCAGCGTCTCCTTGACGCTCAGCCGATAGCTGTCCGTCGCGGCCATGACGAGCTTCTGGCCCTCGAAGCGAACGAGAATGCCGGTGAGCACGGGGCGCGACTCGTCGCGCGACGCCGACCGTCCGACTCGCGAGATCGTGTCCAGGAAGGCCTCTCGGTCGACCGCGAACGCACTGTCGGGCTCGATCTCCGGCAAGCGCGGGAAGTCCTCGGGGCCGTAGGTGTTCAGCGAGTACGACGCCGAGCCGCACGTCAGTCGGACGACTCCTTCGTCCGCGCGGTGCTCCAGCGTGACCTCGCCGCCGGGCAGCAAGCGCACGATGTCGACGAGCAGCCGCCCTGGTACGACGACCGCGCCCTCCTCCTCGACCTCGGCCTCGAGCGAGTCGCGCACGGAGATCTCCATGTCGGTCGCGCTGAGATGAAGGCGGCCGGCCGCGGCGCGCAGCATGATGCCCGCGAGAATCTGCACGGCCGTCCGTGTCGAGACCCCCCGGCCGGCAACCTGGAGCTTCTCGGCGAGCTCGTCCTTTCCGCAAACCACGCGCATGGTCGTGGCGGCAACGGTATCTATGGATGTCATTTAAAGAAAACCTCTCGTAGTAGTCATAGAGAGTGTGAACTGCGGGGAAGACGGCGCTGTGCGGCATGGTTGTGCGAAAGCGGCGGTGGACGGGTCCTGGGGAGAACCGGCCTCTACCCACAGCGCCGAAGACATGCTCCAGACGCTCCCCACCTTGCGCGCGTTCTCCACAGGCTCTGTCAACGGGCCTGCTTGATGCGTGCGGTGAGCTCCTGCACGAGGTTGTAGACGTTGCGGTCTTCCTTGATGAGCTTCGCGATCTTCGAGGTCGCGTGGATGACCGTCGTGTGGTCGCGGCCGCCGAACTTCTTCCCGATCTTGGGGAGCGAGCTGTCGGTGAGCTCGCGGCACAGGTACATGGCGACCTGGCGCGGATAGACGATCTGTTGGGAGCGCCGGTCGCCCGTCAGCTCCTGCATCGTCATCCCGAAGCGTTCGACAACCGTCTGCTGAATTTGCTCGACCGAGATCTCCGGCATCTCGCCCTGGGGGAAGACGTCTTTGAGCACCTCCTGCGCGAGCTCCACCGTCATCGGGCGCGCGGTGAGGGAAGAGAACGCGACGACGCGCGTGAGCGCGCCTTCCAGCTCGCGGATGTTCGTGGAGATGCGGCTCGCGATGAACGTCAAGACCTGTGTGTCCGGGACGTGGATGGCGTCCGTCTTCACCTTCTTGCGCAGGATCGCGATGCGCGTCTCGAGGTCGGGCGGCTGGATGTCCGTGATCAGGCCCCATTCGAAGCGGCTCCGCAGCCGCGACTCGAGCGTGGCGATCGCGCGCGGCGGCCGGTCGGAGGAGATCACGATCTGCCGGCGCGCCTCGTAGAGGCTGTTGAAGGTGTGGAAGAGCTCCTCCTGGATCCGTTCCTTGTGCTCGAAGAACTGGATGTCGTCGATCAGGAGCACGTCGTAGTGGCGGTAGCGCTGCTTGAAGCCGTCGATGCGCTTGTCGCGGAGCGAGTTGATGAAGTCGTTCATGAACGTCTCGCTCGTGACGTACTTCGCCGAGAGGTCGCCCGTGTGCTCGGTGACGTAGGCGGCGATGGCCTGGAGGAGGTGGGTCTTTCCCAGCCCGGTCCCGCCGTAGATGAAGAGCGGGTTGTAGGCCTGCGCCGGCGCCTCGGCGACCGCGAGCGCGGCCGCGTGGGCGAACCGGTTCGAGGAGCCGATGACGAACGAGTCGAAGGTGTACTTCGGGTTCAGGCCCTCGAGCGACCGGGCGGGCCGGGGCGGTGCATGGAGCTCCCGTGCGGGGGCCGGAAGCTCCCGCACGACGACGCGCACCGCGCGTTCGTCGCCGAGCGCGTCGCGGACGATCGCCTCGAGGAGACCGCGGAAGTGGCCCTCGATCCAGTCGCGCGTGAAGTCGTTGGGGACGAGGAGGACGAAGGCGTCGGCGTCCAGGGAGCCCGGGCCCGCCTCGGAGAACCAGGTCGTGTACGTCGCGTCGTTCAGCGCCTCGCGAAGCCGGGACGAAATATCGACCCAGAGAGCGTCCGCACTTACCACTGACGTTCGTTGCACGCCGTTCTTCCGCCCTCCGCCGGTCTACGGGAAGCGGCGACTATAGCAGCGTGCCGAGGCCCGCTTCAATGCTTGCGCCTGGGGAAATCACGGAAGGCAAAAACATGGAGGTTTGCAGGCATTTTTACCCTCTCCACACACCTTTCCACAGGTGTGGAAAGGTCGCTCCTTGCGTCGTTTCATGCGCCTTCGCGCCTGTGGATTCGGCCCGTTTGCACATTGGCACTCGGCCTGCCGGAGCGCTCATCTATACTGGTCGTCCGGCCGCAGGAGCGGCCGTTTCGACACCCTCATCTCTCGTGAAACGAACGTACCAGCCGAACGTCCGCCGGCGGAAGCGCCGGCACGGATTCCGGGCGCGGATGTCGACGCGTGCGGGTCGCGCGATCCTCAAGCGGCGCCGCGCCAAGGGTCGTAAGCGCCTCTCCGCGTGAGCGCGGAAGAGTGACCCGACGCCAGCACCGTCTCTCCCGGTCCCGCGACTTCGACGCCGTCTACCGGAAGGGGCGGTCCGTCTCCACGCGCTTCCTCGTCCTCTACTCGTTCCCGCGCGAGGAGGATCCCGAGGGTGGCCCGCGGCTCGGCCTGGCCGTGTCGCGCCAGCTCGGGGGCGCGGTCGAGCGGAACCGGCTGAAGCGCCGCCTGCGCGCGGCGTTCGACGAGCTCGCCGAGCGGCTCCCGGCCGGCCACGACTACGTCCTGATCGCGCGGCCCGGGCTGGGCGAGGCGCTCGAGAGCCGCGGCTTCCCCTGGCTCTCGGAGCGGGTCGACGAGGTCTTCCGGTTGGCGGAGGGCACGGCCGCGTGAGACACGTCGTCGCAGTGCCCATCCACGCGTACCGCGCGCTCGTCAGCCCGCTGCTCGGGCCGCGCTGCAAGTACCACCCGAGCTGCTCGCGCTACGCGCTCGACGCGCTCCGCGAGCACGGCGTTCTCCGCGGTTGCGTCCTGGCCGGCTGGCGCCTGCTCCGCTGCAATCCGTGGAGCCGCGGCGGGGTCGACTACGCGCACGACCAGACGCTCTTCGGGAACCGGCGATGAGCGACATCCTCGCACCGATCGAGAACATCCTCACCGAGCTGCTCGGGTGGCTCCACTCCTCGGTGGGCCTGACGTGGGCCTGGGCGATCGTCGCGCTGACGCTGATCGTGCGAATCGTGATCCTCCCGCTGACGATCAAGCAGATCCGGTCGATGCAGCGGCTCCAGGTCCACGCGCCGGAGCTCAAGGCGATCCAGCAGAAGTACAAGCACGACAAGCAGAAGATGAACGAGGAGGTCATGAAGTTCTACCGCGAGAACAACGTGAACCCTCTCGCGTCGTGCCTCCCGCTCCTCCTCCAGCTCCCGATCTTCCTGGCGCTCTTCTTCGTCCTCAAGGACTTCGACGACGATGTCCTGCCGGACTACCCGAACGCCGATCTCAGCTGGCTCAACATCGTCCCGAACATCACGGAGTCGATCGATTCGCATTGGTCGGGCTGGCTGCTCCTCGTCATCTACGTCGTGAGCCAGCTCGCCTCGACGTACTTCATGACGACGACGGCGGACCCGCGCCAGCGCATCATCTTCTTCGCCCTGCCCTTCCTCGCGGTCTTCTTCGTCATCAACTTCCCGATCGGCGTGATGCTCTACTGGTCGACGACGAACCTCTGGACGGTGGGCCAGGGCCTGATCACGCGCCGGCTCGTGCCGAAGCCCCAGCCGCCGCCGAAGCGGACCTCGCGCACTCCGCCCAAGGAGGCTCCCGCGGTTGAGGCAGGCGCCGCGTCCGGTGCGGAGGGGGCCGAGACAGCTCCGAAGCCGGCCGGCAGCGGCCAGCAGCGCGTCCGCCGGCGGAAGAAGAAGGGCCCGAGGGCGCGCCGGTGAGCGAGCCCGGGAGCGAAGTCCCCGCCAACGGCGTTGTCGAGGGCGAAGGCGAGACCGTCGGCGAGGCCAAGTGGACCGCGCTGCGGGAGCTCGAGCGCCGTTTCCCCGGGCTGGACAAGGCGAGCGTCCGCTTCACGGTGGTCTCCGAGGGGGAGCGTGGCCTGCTCGGCGTCGGCCAGGTACCGGCGCGCGTGCTTGCCCGCGTGGACGAGGCGCCTCGCCCGTCGGCGCCCGCGACGGAGGAGCCCGGCTCGCCGGCCGCCAAGCTCCGGGAGATGCTCGAGCAGGTCTGCACGGCGCTCGGAGCACCGTGCCGGATCGACGTGTCGGAGGACGACGAGGTCGTCTACGCGACCCTGACCGGTCCCGATCTCGGTCTCGTCATCGGCAAGCGGGGGCATACGATCGACGCCATCCAGTACCTCGCCAACGCGATCCTCTGGCGGACGACGACAGGCGACCGCAAGGAGGTCATCGTCGACGCGGCCGGGTACCGCGACCGCCGCCGCGCCTCCCTCGAGGACATGGCCGACCGCGCTGCCTCGGATGCCTTGCAGGGCGGCCGCCCGGTCGCGCTCGAGCCGATGACGGCCGTCGAGCGCAAGATCGTCCACGTACACCTGGCCGAGCGCGAGGACGTCGTCACCTCGAGCGACGGGACGGAGCCGAACCGGCGCGTCGTCGTCGCTCCCGCGCCCTCCGAGTGACGGCCGCCGACCCGCGCCTCGACCGCTGGCTCGAGGCGGTCCTCGCGGCACCCGGCGTCACGGCCGCCGGCAATCTCGCCGAGGCCCGCCGTATCCACGTCGACGACGCCCTCGCGGCGGCCGCGTACGTCGAGCAGGGCCCGGTCGTGGACGTCGGCTCGGGCGGCGGCTCGCCGGGGATCCCGCTCGCGTCGGCGCGCCCGGAGCTCCGGTTCGACCTACTCGAGGCCCAGCGACGCAAATGCGAGTTCCTCGCGAGCGCGGCCGCCGCGTTTCCGAACGTGGAGGTCGTCTGCGCCCGCGCGGAGGAACACGCGCGCGGTGAAGGCAGAGAGGCGTACGGCACCGCGGTCGCCCAGGCACTTGCCCAACCTCCGGTGGCGCTGGAGTGGTGCCTGCCGCTCGTGCGCGAAGGGGGCCGCGTCGTTCTCCTGGCGGGCGCCGTGGACGTCGAGCAGGCCGCAGCCGCGGCGGCGGCCGTCGGGGGCGGCGGGCCCGAGGTCGTCGTGCTCCCGGGCTCCGAGCGGCGGGCCCTGCTCGTCGTTCCGAAGGTCGGCCCGACGCCCGAGCGGTTTCCACGCCGGCCCGGGGCCGCCCGGAAACGTCCTCTCGCCTGACTAGCATCGGTCTCGTGGGGAAGGTCTTCGCCTTGGCGAACCAGAAGGGCGGCGTCGGCAAGACGACGACCGCCGTGAACGTGGCTGCCTGTCTCGCCGAGGCGGGCGCCTCGACCCTCGTCGTCGATCTCGATCCGCAGGCGAACGCGACGTCGGGGCTGGGCGAGCAGGCAAACGGCACGTCGACGTACGACCTCCTCGACGGAGCGCCGTTGGACGAGCTTGCGCACGAGACCGCTGTCCCCAACCTGTACCTCGTCCCGTCACGGCCCGAGCTGGCCGGCGCGGCAGTCGAGCTGGCTCGCCGTGACGACGGCGAAACCTTCCTCCCGGACGCGCTCGGGCCTGCCCGCGCCCGCTACGACTTCGTCTTCATCGACTGTCCGCCCTCGCTGGGGCCGTTGACAGTGAACGCGCTGGCCGCCACGGACCGGGTGCTCGTGCCGGTCCAGTGCGAGTACTACGCGCTCGAGGGGCTCGCGCAGCTGCTCCATTCCATCGAGCTCGTGCGGGCGCGCCTGAATCCGAAGCTCGCGCTTGCCGGGATGATCCTGACGATGGTGGACGGGCGGACGCGGCTCGCTGCAGACGTGGCCTCCGAGGTGCGGCGCCACTTCGGCGACCTGGTCTTCGAGGCGGTCGTTCCGCGCAGCGTCAGGCTTGCCGAGGCGCCGAGCCACGGGCTGCCGATCACCGTCTACGACCGCTCCTCCGCCGGGGCGGACGCCTACTACCGGGTGGCGAGCGAGCTTGTCGACCGCGGCTAGCCCCAGCCCCCGCCGCGGCCTGGGCCGTGGGCTCGAGGTCCTGATCGGCGGGGCGGCCTCGACCGCCGAGCTCGTTCAGGTCCCGGTCGGGTCGCTCCGCCCGAACTCGCGACAGCCGCGGCGCCGGCTCGACGGCGAGGGCATCGACGAGCTCGCCGAGTCGATCCGCGCGCAGGGGCTCGTCCAGCCTGTGGTCGTGCGGACTGCGCCGGACGGCGGTTACGAGCTGATCGCCGGCGAGCGCCGCTGGCGCGCCGCCCGTGTGGCCGGGCTGGCTACGGTGCCGGCGCTCGTGCGCGAGTCGGACGACCGCGACTCGCTACTCCTGGCGCTGGTCGAGAACGTCGCGCGCGAGGATCTCTCGCCTGTGGACGAGGCACGGGCTTACGCCGTCCTCATGGACGAGTTCGGCCTCGCTCTCGGCGAGGTGGCCGAGCAGGTGGGCCGCTCGAAGCCGACCGTGTCCAACCGCGTGCGTCTCCTCGAGCTTCCCGACGACGTTCTCGGGCTCCTCGAGCGCGGCCAGCTCTCGGAGGGCCACGCGCGAGCCGTGCTCGCCGTGCCCGACAACGAAGAGCGCCGCCGCCTCGTCCGCCGCATCGTCCGCCAGGGCTTGTCCGTCCGCGCTGCCGAGCGCGCGGCGCGTTGGGCGGGCGCTCGGACGAAGCCCCGGCGGAAGCAGCTCGTCGACCCGGCCCTGGCCGAGCGTGCCCGGGACGCTCTTCGCCGCCTTACGGGCGCCGACGCGAAGGTCACCGCCGGCCGCGTCGAGCTCTACTTCGACGACGAGCTTGCCCTCGAGGAGATGGTGGAGGCGCTCGAGCGCGCCTCGCTACAATCTCCCGGCGCGGGCGATTAGCTCAGTCGGTTAGAGCGCCGCTCTGATAAGGCGGAGGTCCCTGGTTCGAATCCAGGATCGCCCACTTCCGCATGCCCGCGCCGGGCGCCCGCTCCGGGTGGAGATTCCGGTCACGGGGTGCGTGGCTATGATCAGACGAGGCCCCGCCCATGCAGGAAATGGTCATCTACGGCGTGAGCTTCGACATGGTCGGCAAGCAGCCGATCGTCTTGCTGAAGACCGCCGACGGGAACAAGTTCCTTCCCATCTGGATCGGGCATCCAGAGGCGGCGGCGATCCTCATGAAGCTCCAGGGCGCCGCCACTCCGCGCCCGATGACGCACGACCTCTTCACCGACATCCTCTCCCAGCTCGAGGCGCGCGTCGTCAAGATCGCCGTGACCGAGCTCCGCGAGAACACCTTCTACGCCCTGATCACGGTGGCCGTCGACGGCACCGAGATCGAGATCGACTCGCGCCCGAGCGATGCGATCGCCCTGGCGGTCCGCTCTGACGCGCCGATCTACGCGGCCGAGGCCGTGATCGAGGAGAGCGCCATCGAGTTCGAGCAGGAGGACGTCGACCAGGAGGAGGTCGTCGAGGAGTTCAAGAAGTTCCTCGACGAGGTCAAGCCGGAGGACTTCTCGGAGTAGCAGGTGGCGGCCCGGCGGGCCTAGTCGCTGGTCTCGCCGGCTCCTCCTTAGCGCAGCTCGCGCTTGGTGAGCGCGAGCACCTCGGTGAAGAGCGTGCGCAGGCCCTCGTCGGAGAGGGGCCCGGAGTTCTCGCCGGCGAGGGCGGCGAGCAGGCGCTCCTCGCGGCCGGCGTCGAGGAAGTCCCAGCCCTGCGCCAGCTTGTGCGCACGCAGCTCGCTCACCAGCTCGATGCGCTCGTTCACAGCGGCGAGGATCGCCCGATCGGCGTCCGTGATCCGGCCGCGAAGGTCGCGGACGACTGGATCCTGCTCAGGGTCGTTCGGCCGCATGCCTCACAGGATAGGGCGTCACGCCGCCCACGAGATCGCCAGAAACAGCACGCCGATGCCGTTGTAGAGCGCATGCCCGATGTACGCGGGCCAGACGCTGGCCGATCGCAGGCGCACCCAGGCGAGGCCGATCCCGAAGAGGACGAGCGGCGGTAGCGCGCCGAGGATTCCGTGGACGAGGCCGAACATCGCGCCGGTGACGAGGATCGAGACGAGGCCGCCGTAGAGCATGAGGACGCGGACGCCGAGGCCGCGGAAGAAGAGCTCCTCCGCGAACGGCCCCAGGAGGACCAGCACGAAGGCGTTGGCGGCGAAGGCGCCGGCCCGGTCGGGCTCCCAGCGGTCGGCGCCCAGCCCCTGGTCCTCGCCACCGTGCAGGATCGGCTCGACGGCGACCGCGACGATCGTGGTGGCCACCGCGACGGCGAGGGCGAGCCACACCCAGCGGAAGCGGAAGCGCCGGAAGCCGAGCGCGTCGAGCCGGTGCGCGCGCGGGTAGGCCAGTGCGATCAGGTACGTCACGGCGATCATGAGCCCGTAGAACACGAGGCCTCCCACCGCGAGGTCGTACTCGAAGAGGATGTTGTCGTCGCTCGACTCCGAGCTCTGGCTCGCGCCCGCGAAGGCGAGGAGCACGAGCGCCGAGGACACGGCCAGCCAGACGACGGCCGGCCAGGTCTTATGCCTGTGCAAGCGCCTGGTCGAGGTCGGCCACGATGTCGTCGGCATCCTCGCACCCTACGGAGAGGCGGAGGAGGCCCGGCGAGACGCCCGCGGCCGCGAGCTGCTCGGGCGAGTACTGGCGGTGGCTGGTCGAGGCCGGGTGGTGGAGCACGGTGTCGACCCCGCCGAGGCTCGTTGCGCGGCCGCACAGCTCGAGCGCGTCCATGAAGCGCTCCCCCGCCTCGCGGCCGCCGGCGAGCTCGAAGGCCATCATCCCACCCGAATCGGCGAGCAGCCGGAGGGCGAGCTCGTGCTGCGGGTAGCTCTCGAGGCCGGCGTAGAGCACGGTTTCCACGACGGCGTTTCCCTCGAGGAACGCCGCGACCGTTCGCGCGTTCAGGCTGGCGCGCTCCAGCCGCAGCGTGAGGGTCTTGAGGCCGCGTCGGGTGAGGAAGGCGGGGAACGGGTCGAGCACCGAGCCGACCTGGATCTGGTGCGCTCGCGCGGCAGCGACGAGCTCCTTGCTCCCGGCCACGACGCCGGCCATGACGTCGTGATGGCCGTTGAGGTACTTCGTCGCCGACTCGCAGACGAGGTCGGCACCGAGCTCGAGGGGCCGGCAGAGGACCGGCGAGGCAAACGTGTTGTCCACGATCAGGAGCCCGTCCCCCTTGGTGGCTGCCAGCGCCTCCAGGTCGGCGAGGGGGAACCCCGGGTTGGCCATCGTCTCCACGTAGCGGACGCGGGCCGGTCGCTCCCAGGCCGCGACGTCGGTGACGTCGAGGTAGACGAGCTCGACCCCTCGGGGCCGGAGCTGCGACTCGGCGAGCTGGAACGTCGTTCCGTACAGCTGGTTCGGAAGGAGCAGTGTGTCGCCGGCTGCGAGCGTCGAGTTGAGCGCGGCGCTGATCGCGGCCATGCCGGAGGAGAACGTCCGCGCCGCTTCGGCGCCCTCCAGCCGAGCGAGCACTGCGTCGAGCTCCTCGACGGTCGGGTTGCGAAGGCGCGCATACGTGAAGCCGTATTCCTCCTCGGCGATGACGGCGCCGAGATCGGCGACGCGCTCGAACGAGAACGTCGTCGACGCGACGATCGGCCCGACGACGGGCTTTCCCGGCCCGGCGGGAAGGGGGGGCGAGTGGATCGCCCGCGTGGAGAGGCCGAGCCGGCGCTTGCTCATGGTCGTCGGCCCAGTCCGAGCCGCTCGGGGAGCGTAGCGACCGGCGGAGGCTCGAAGGCGAGCCCGGCCGCCGCCGCCCCGTCGCGGTCGCCGTCTCCGTCGCCGATGTGGAGCGCCCGCTCGGGCGCGACGCCGAGGCGGTCGAGCGCGATGACGAAGACGGCTGCCTCCGGCTTGGCCACGCCCACCTCGGCTGAGCTGACGATCTCGGCGAAGTACCCGGCCAGACCGGCGCGCTCGAGATGGCCCTGAAGCGAGATGTCCCAGTTCGAGACGCAGGCCAGCGACAGCCCGGCGTCGCGGAGCCTGGCGAGCCCCTCCGGCGCGCCGGGCAGCGGTTGGAAGACGATGCTGGCGACGAAGGCCGGGGCGAACTCAGCTGGATCGAGCCCCGCTTCGGCGTGTTCGAGGAAGACCGCCGTGCACCGCTGCCCCAGGTCGGCCAGGCTCTCGTCGTCCCTGCCCTCGAGCGTGCGCGGCAGGTAGTAGGCGACCTCGGCGCGGAAGGCCGCCGCGACCATGTCCAGGTCGCGGTCGACGCCGCGCTCGGCCAGTGCGTGCTGGAGACGGGGCGCCGGATCGTCGAGCTCGACGATCGTCCCCATCGCGTCGACGGTGACCGCGTCGAGCTCGCTAGCGCTCGTCGAAGGCATTCGCGTGCAGCGCCCTGGCCACTCGCTCGAGGGCCTGGGCGACGTAGGGACCGGCGCGCTGGACGAGGTCGGAAGGGAGGATGCGGAAGCTGCCGTTCTCGACCGATGTGAGCCCGGCCGTGCGCGGGTCCGCGCGGAGGCTGCGAAGGGTCACGCGGCTGTCCGACGTTGCCAGGTAGACCTGCGGGTCGAGGCGGCGGAGCCGATTCAGTGGAAACGGCTCGGCGCCGGGGGTCTCGCCGGCAACGCTCTCGCCACGCGCACGCATGACGAGGTCGCCGAGCAGCGAGCGGAGCGGGACGGTGACGAAGAAGCCTGTGTCGACGAAGGTCGTGACGACGGGCGTCTCGGCGATGCGCTCCTCGACCGCGGCGACCTCGGAGCGGATCCGCGAAGCGACCGTCCGGGCCTCGACGGGCTCGCCCACGATGAAGCCGAGCTGGAGCGTCGCCCGCAGGACGTCGTCGATCGAGGCGCTCGGCTGGACGTAGAGCGGCGCGCCGGTCTCGGTCTCGAGCCGCCCCACGTCGAGCTGGTCGGTGGCGGGAGTGGCGATCAGCAGGTCGGGCTCGAGCTCGATGATCTCGTCGACGCGGATCCGGAGATTCTCCGAGACGACCTGCTTGGCGGAGGGAGGCGCCTGCCTCGGCCCGTCGCCCTGCTCGATCCCGGCGGGGATTCCGACGAGCCGGTCGCCGGCGCCGAGGGCGATGACGAGCTCCGCCGACCCTGGATCGAGCGCGACGATTCGCTCCGGCTTGCTTTCGATGACCGTGGGCGCGTCGCCCGCTCCCTGGACCGTGACCGGGTAGGGCTGCTGCAGCTCTCCCAGCGGCTCAGCACGCTGACCGCAGGCGGTGACGCCGGCAACGGCCACCGCCACGGCAAGGAACAACAGGCACGTTCTCACGTCGGTTGGCACTATGGCGAAGATGCAACTCTTCACGCAGGAAGAGGCGAACGCAGCGCTGCCGGAGGTGCGGCCTCTCGTCGAGCGGATGGTCGAGGAGCGCCGCGCGCTCGTGGCGCTGGGAGAGGAGCTCGAGGCGGTGCAGGCGCTGATCGGCGGCAACGGCGGGAGCCTCGACCCGAGCCGCGTGGGCGACCTGCAGGAAGCGGTCGCCGCCGCCGCGGCGGCGCTGTCGGCCACGGTCGACGAGCTCGCAGGACGCGGCGTGCAGGTGAAGGATCTGGACCGCGGTCTCGTCGACTTCCCCGCTCGTCACCCGGAGAGCGGCGACACCGTGCTGCTCTGCTGGGAGCTCGGCGAGCCTGACGTGGCCCACTGGCACGACCTCGAGGAAGGGTTCGCGGGCAGGAAGCCGCTCCCCTTCTAGAGAACACAGTGCCGATGGACACCGAGTGGATCGAGCGGCTCTCCGTCGCAGGCGCCGTCCTGCTCGCGACCCTGATCGCGGTCAAGATCGCCGACCGCCTGATCGCGAGGCATTTCAAGCTGCGTCCGGAGACGCTGACGGTCTATCGCGTCGTCCGACGCAGCGTCATCGTCGTGATCCTGGTCGTCGGCATTCTCAGCGCGCTCCTCGTGTTTCCGGCGGTGCAAGCCGTCGCGGGCACGATCCTCGCGTCGTCCGCCGTCATCGCCCTGATCGTGGGCCTCGCTGCGCAGAGCACGTTGTCGAACTTCATTGCGGGGATCCTGGTCGCCTTCGCGCAGCCGTTGCGGCTCGGCGACCAGGTCGCCGTCGCCGGTGCTTCGGGGACCGTCCAGCAGATCGGGGTCACCTACACCGTGATCCGCGCCGCCGACGGGGCGCGGTACTACGTGCCGAACGCCAAGCTGGCCTCCGATACCATCAGGAACGCCACCATCGCGGGGGCGGAGCACCTCGTCTCGGTGAAGGTCTCCGTGCCGGTCGGCGCCGACCTCGAGCGCGTGCTCGACCTTCTCCTTGAGGAGGCGGGGCGCCTGCCCGATGAAGCCATCGTGAGAGAACCAAACGTCTACGTGAGCCAAGTCGACCAGTCCGAAGCCGTTCTGACCGTGGAGACGGCAGCCCGGAGCGCCACGCAGGCGACCGAGCTCGCCTCGACGCTGCGCCGCTCGGTCGTCGACCGCCTCAAGGCCGAGGGGGTCTACGGATGAGCGGAAACGGCCGCAACGGCCGCCGGAACGGCGCGAACGGGAACGGCAAGAACGGGAACGGCAACAGCCGGGCGATCGACAACCGCCAGCGCCGCCGCCGCCGGAACCGCCGCCATCGCGACAAGGTGCAGTCGCGGCGCTTCGTGATCGTCACGATCATCGCGCTCCTTCTCACGACCGCCGGCGTGCTCGCCGCCGCGGCGTTCACGGGCGCGCAGGCCTTCCTGAACAGCTGCTCTCTGGCCTCGCTGAAGCCCGTCTCCATCGGGGAGAACTCGTTCGTGTACGCCGCGGACGGCTCGCTGCTCGGCTCGATTCCGGCGGAGCAGAACCGCCAGCCGGTCGCGCTCGACCAGATGTCGCCGCTGCTCGCCCAGGCCACGGTCGCCATCGAGGACCGGCGCTTCTACTCGCACGACGGCGTCGACTACGAGGGGATCATCCGCGCCGCCGTCAAGAACCTCCAGGAGGGCGAGATCGTCCAGGGAGGCTCGACGCTCACGCAGCAGCTCGTGCGCAACCTCTACATCGGGCGCGAGGTCTCCTGGGAGCGGAAGACGACGGAGGCCTGCCTCGCGATCAAGCTCGAGGAGGATGGCCTGCCCACCATGTGGGGGGTCGTTCCGGCCGGCCTCACCCCGGCGGAGGCCAAGGCCTGGCGCAAGGACAGGATCCTCGAGACCTACCTCAACCAGGTCTACTTCGGCGCTCACGCCTACGGCGCGGAGGCGGCGGCCCAGACGTACTTCGCCAAGCACGCGTCCGAGCTCGAGCTCGCCGAGGCGGCGATGATCGCCGGGTTGCCGCAGGCGCCGTCCATCTTCGATCCGTTCCAGCGGCCCGAGCAGGCGCTCGCCCGTCGCAACGACGTGCTCCGGGCGATGCGCGCCGACGACTACATCAGCGAGTCGGCCCTCCAGGCGGCGCTCTCCGAGCCGATCGAGCTGAAGCGCGGGCAGATCTACACGAGGATCAAGGAGCCCTTCTTCTTCAGCTACGTCCGCGAGCAGCTGATCGAGGAGTACGGGGCGACCCTCGTTCGCAGCGGCGGGCTGAAGGTCTACACGACCATCAACCCGCGCTACCAGCGCGTCGCCGCCGACTCGATCAAGGAAGAGCTCGACCAGCCCGGCGACCCGGCCTCGGCCATCGTCTCGATCAACCCCAAGAACGGCGCCATCCGGGCGATGACGGCCGTCGTCCCCGGAAAGAAGGACATCCAGTTCAACATCGCGGCGCAGGGCCGGCGCCAGTCGGGCTCGTCGTTCAAGACCTTTGTCCTGACCGAGGCGATCCGGCAGGGGATCAACCCATACTCGACGCAGTACCTCTCCGCCCCGTTCCACTGGCAGCCGGACCCGAACTCCGAGCCGTGGGACGTGGCGACCTACAGCCACTCCTACATCGGCGCCGTCCCGATCGCGACCGCGACGCTCAGCTCGGACAACACCGTCTACGCGCGCCTCACGCTCGACGTCGGTCCCGAGAACGTGGTCCGGGTGGCGCGGCAGATGGGCATCAAGACGGAGCTGCTGCCGGTCGCGTCGATCGGGCTCGGGTCGAACGCCGTCTCGGTGCTGGAGATGGCCTCGGCGTACGCCACCCTGGCGGCCGGAGGTCTGTACTCCGAGCCGATGGCGATCCGCAAGGTCGTCCTCGCCGACGGCAGCGTGGACAAGGACGCGGGCTGGGGCGTCTCCAAGCGGAAGCGCGTCATGGCCGACGGCGTCGCCTACGAGGTCACCCGGATCCTGCAGAGCAACATCGCGGGCGGCACCGGAACCGGTGCTGCCTACGGCGACTCGTCCGCCGCCGGGAAGACCGGAACGACGGAAAACTCGGCCGACGCCTGGTTCGCCGGCTACACGCCTCGGGCCTCGACGGTCGTCTGGGTCGGCTATCCGAACGCGCAGATCGCCATGACCAACGTGCACGGGATCACCGTGACCGGCGGGTCGTTCCCGGCGTCGATCTGGAGGCTCTTCATGTCGCGCGCGCTGCAGCGGCGCGCCGCAGCTCACCTGGCCGTACCCGAGGAACCCGGCGATCTGGGACCCGACGTTCATTGGCGAGTTCGCGTTCGTCGGCGCGCCGGAGCCGCCGAAGAAGCCCAAGAAGGACAAGAAGACGACGACGGGCGAGGGTCCACCGACGACGACCGAGCCACCGCCGACGACGACTGAGCCACCTCCCACCACAACGGGCCGGTAGCCGCGCCGCCGGCTGGGCGCTCGTCGCCGGAGCGCTCGTCCTCACCCTGACGGCGACGGCCGTCGCGTTCGCCTACCCGTCCGCCTCGCCGCTCTCCCCGGACAACGAGGGTGGCGATTCCAGCTGGGCCTGGCTCTACCTCATTGCCATCGCGGCCGCGTTCGCCGCGTATCTCGCCGGGCTCCTGCTCCTGTCCCGCGCCGGCGGCGTCGCCCGTCGGAAGGCGGTGATCGGCCTCGCCTGCGCGATTCAGGTTCTCCCCTTGGCCGCGCCCGTGCTGCTCTCGACCGACGTCTACACCTACTGGGACTACGCGCGGATCTCGACCGTCCACGACGGCAACCCGTACCTGGACGAGCCGCGCGAGTTCCCCGGGGATCCCGCGTTCCCGCTCATGGGCTCGCACTGGCACGACACGACCTCGGTCTACGGGCCGGGCTTCACGCTGGCCTCCGAGGCGCACGCGGTCGCGGTCGAGGAGTCGGCGGATGCCGCCGCGTGGCTCTACCGCGCGCTCGGCGCGACAGCGATGATCGTGCTCGTTCTCCTGGCGGCACGCCTCTCCCCGCGGCCCGCGTTCGCGGCCGCGTTCGTCGGCTGGAACCCCCTCCTGGCGGTCCACTTCGCCGGGGGCGGCCACAACGACGCGTGGATGATGGCCTTCGTGCTCGCGGCGCTCGCGCTCGCCGCGGCCGGCCGGCCGTTCCTCGCGGGCCTCTCCTGGGCGGCGGCGATCGTGATCAAGTGGGTGCCGCTGCTCTTCCTGCCCCTGCGCCTGCTCGAGGCGAGGAAGACGGGGCGGCGCCTCGACCACCGTGGCCTTGCCCTCGGGTTCGTGGTGATAGTGGCGATTGCCACTTGGCGCTACGGGCTCTCATGGCTGGGCGCGGCCGGTCCGCTCGCCTCGAACCTGGCCGAGGATCGCGCCTGGTATGCGATCCCGGTCCGCATCGCCTCGCCGGGGCTGCCCGAGGGCCTTGTCGTCGGAGTCTTCGCCGCCGCCTTCGTCGTCGCCTATGCCTGGCTCCTCCGCGAGGCGTGGCGCGGACGCGCCCGGCTCGCCCTGACCGCGGGCCTGCTGCTCGTCTGCACCTCCTGGCTCGTTCCCTGGTACGCGGTCTGGGCGGTTCCGCTGGCCGCCGTGGAGGAGGACCGCACGGCGCGCATCCTCGCGCTCGCGCTCTCGGCCTACCTCCTCCGCGACGCGGTTCCCCTCTAGTCGTCACGGCGCCCGGGAGAGCGTGCCGTGGACTACGGTACGGCGTCGTGGGAGACCTCATCTCGCTCGCCGAGGCCCAGCGGCTCGTGCTCGACCGGGCGAAGCCGCTCGAGGCCGAGCGCGTGCCGATCGAGCGCGCGGCCGGGCGCGTTCTCGCCGAGCCCGCCGTCGCCGCCGTCGACCTGCCGCCGTTCCCGAGCTCGGCCATGGACGGCTACGCGCTGCGTGCGGCCGACACGGCGGGCGCACCGGTCACGCTCCCGGTGACCGGCCGGATTCCGGCCGGCGACCCTGCCGTGCGGGCGCTCGCGCCGGGCGAGGCCATGGCCATCGCCACCGGCGGCGTGGTGCCCGAGGGCGCCGACGCCGTCGTCCCGATCGAGCTCGTCCAGGAGGAAGACGGCAGCCTGCAGGTGCGCGCGCCGGTCGCCTCGGGCGCGAACGTGAGGGATCGCGGCGGCGACGTCAGGAGCGGGGAGACCGTGCTCGAGCCCGGCGTCGTCCTCGCCTCGGGGCAGGTCGGGGCGCTGGCGGCGGCCGGCCTGGCCGAGGTGCGGTGCACGAAGCGCCCCCGCGTCGGCATCCTCGTCACAGGCTCGGAGCTCCGCCAGCCCGGAGAGGAGCTGGGGCCGGGCCAGATCTACGAGTCCAACGGCCTGCTGCTCGCCACGGCGCTCCAGCTGGCCGGCGCGGTCCCCGCCCAGCTCGGAGTCGTGCTCGACACCGAGGAGGAGCACCGGCGCACGATGGAGCGCGCTCTGCTCGGCTTCGACATGCTCGTGACGACCGGCGGCGCGTCGGTCGGGCCGCACGACCTCGTCCGGAAGGTGCAGGGCGGGCTCGGAGTGGAGGAGGTCTTCTGGGGCGTCGCCGTGAAGCCCGGCAAGCCCACGGCCTTCGGCGTCAGGCGCGGCCACCTCGTCTTCAACCTCCCCGGGAACCCGGTGTCGGCGCTCGCCATCTTCGAGCTGCTCGTCCGGCCGGCGGTCAACGCCCTGCTCGGGCTGCCCCGGCCGCTGCCGGCCTTCTGGCCCGCGAAGCTGGCTCTGGCCGTGCGCCGGAACCCGGACCGCGACGAGTTCGTTCGAGCCACGGTGGACGAGGGGGACGGCGAGGCGGTGGTCACGCCGGTCTCCGGCCAGGAGTCGCACATGATCGTCAGAGCGGGCCGCGCCGCCGCCCTCGTCTGGATCCCGGCCGGCGAGGGCGAGATCCCGGCCGGTGCCGACGTTCGCTTCCTCCCGCTTTAGGAGGGCTTGGCAAAACGGCGACAGTGTCAGCCGAGCTTCGCCAGAGCCCTCCTAGCCGGCGGCGGCCAGGATGTAGGCCTCGCCCTGGCGCGGCGTGACCTCGACGAGCCGCGCGTAGACGATCCAGCGCTCCGACGCGCCGTAGAGCGGGTGGCAGGCCGAGAGCATCAGCGTGTCGAAGCCGCGGTCGCGGATGACGCTCCAGTCGTCCGAGTCCACGATCTCGTGCTTGAAGACGCGGTAGCGAAACGTCCCGTACGGCATCTCGAGGGTGATCCGGTCGCCGACCTCGATGTCGTCGATGTGCCGGAACGGCGCTCCGAACGTCGTCCGGTGGCCGGCGATCCCGACCGTCCGGCCGAGCCCGGGAACCTCCGTGCGCTCGTAGTGGCCGGGGCCGCGGGAGAGATCGGCGCCCCACCGGGTGCCGTGGACGGTCACCGCCTCGACCCCGATGCTGGGCAGCTCCAGGCGCCCGAAGGCCTGCCCCTGCTCGAGGCTTCGCGTGAACTTGCGGGCGTCGATCGCGGTGCGCGCCCTGGAGGCGGCGACGTCCGCGGTCGAGGGCTCCTCCGCTTCCAGCGTCGGCTCCTCCTCGGCCTCGGCCGGGGGTGCGCTTGCGTCCCAGGCCTCGAACTCCGCCTCGAGGGCCGATTCCAGCCGGTTTTGCTGGAAGCGGTTGTAGAGATCCGTGACGGGATCCCGCCAGAAGAGGACGGCCGCCGCGTACGCAAGCACGAGCAGGCCGACGACGATGAGGATTGTTCCGGCGCGCCGCAGTTCAGTTCACCTCTCTACGGACTTTCGGCCCGATCCTTCTCCGAGTCAACGGCGACGAGGTGTCGCCGGCGGGATCTCCGCACTGCGAGGATAGCCTGGCGCCCGGCTTCCCTCAGCGGCCCCGGCGTCCGCTCGCTCACGTCGGGGTAGGGGGCGTAGGTCCCGATCGCGACGGCGGCGACCTGCCCGGCAGCCGCGCCCCAGGCCAGGAACGCGGCGATCAGCGGGACGGGGACGTAGCCGACCGCCGTCAGCGCGATCAGGTACCAGATCGCATCGAGCCCCATCTCGTAGCGGAAGGCGAACGAGGCGAGCAGGAGGAGCGGTCCGACGAATCCGAGCAGGTAGACAGCGGCCTGCACGGCGCGTCCCCGGTCGCGTATCTGCGGGAGCCAGAGCCACGCATGCAGCGACGGCAGCAGGAACAGCAGCGAGTACGGGTTCACGGCCGTGACGACCAGGGCGACCACGGAGAGCACGAGCATTGCCGCCAGGTGGCCGCCCAGCTCTTCCTGACGCGTGATCGATCGTGTGGGCGTCAACCGTGGCCGGGCGATGAGCCAGGCAAGCGCCGAGACGCCGAGGAGCGTGCCGAGCGCAGCGACCTGCCAGTCCTGGGCGGCCTCGGTGTAGGGCCCGATCGGCCGGTCCTCGCCGCTGGGCAGAAGCCCGAAAGCGGAGAAGAGCGCGAAGACGAGCCCCAGCCAGAGCCAGACCGTCAGCCGGCTGAGGTAGCTGCGGAGCGCCGGGAGCAGGGCGATATGGCGGCGGCGGCAGCGGGCGAAGAGGTCGACCGTCGCCGCCAGGAACGGAATCAGCGCGAAGACGAGGACGAGCTGGAGCGTCCAGCCGTAGAGGATCCGGGTGCCGAAGTAGAGGTAGGACCGCGTTCCGCTCGCCACCTCGGCGGACTCGTCCAGCGAGGCAACGAGCATCTGCGCCGCCCGGCCGAGCTCGCCGATCCGCTTCTCGCTGAGGTGCGCGGACGTGTCGCCCGAGGGCGTCCGCGGCCTGCTGCCGCTCGTCGTCAGCGTCACCGCGGGCACGCCGCGCGAGACGAACGGCGCTTGCTCGAAAAAGCTGAACGGGAACGCGAGGTCGACGAGCTGCGCGAGGGCCCCAGCCCGCTGCGGCTCGACGCCCGCCTGCTCCTCGATGGCGAGGTCGGTCGTGGCCAGGAGCGTCGGGCTGGGGACGCGCGGCGTGTCGCCGGAGAACTGGATGCGCGGCGAGCCTCCGGAGCCGATCGAATCCAGGTTGACGAGCGCGGCGATCCGGCCGGCATAGCGCTGGCTCGCGGCGAAGTGCGCCGCCCCGAGGCCACCGTAGGCCCCGCCGTCGGTCGAGACGAGGACGATCGGGTGCGAGAGCGAGGCGCTGCCGAGGTCGCGCGCCAGCTCGAGAAGCGCGCCCGTGCCGGAGGCGTTGTCGTCCGCGCCGGGTGAGACACCCAGGTTGTCCCGGTGCGCCAGAACGACGATGGCGCGCTGGGCCTGGAGGTTCGCCGGCCCGGTGCGCGGCGCGGTCGCCACGACGTTGACGAGCTCCTCGGTCCCGAGGCCGGGGATGTCGGCGGAGAAGGTCTGCCGCTCGACCGAGAAGCCGTACTCACGGAGTTGGCTCTCGACCCAGTCGGTGGCGTTGCGCTGGCCGTCGGTACCCGGCGAGCGGTCGGGGAAGCTCGTCGCGAGGTCGTTGGCGAACTGGAGCGCAGTCGCCTTGTCGAAGAACGGCTGGGCCCGGGGTGGCGTCAGCGCGTCGGGCCTGCCGACGCTGAAGGCGGCCACGAGCACGGGAACGGCGACGACGAGCCAGGCGGCGCGATAGATGCGCGTCGACACCGGCCGCTCGAGGGATCCGCGCCGCGGCCGACGGCGTGGCGCTTCTGCGGCCATGAGCCCGCCAAGTGTAGACGCCCGACCGGCAACCGCCGCACCCCGCTGATGACGCCCGCGCCATCCCTATCCTTAGCCGGAGCAATGGAAGCGCGTCCCACGGTGCTCCTCGTCGACGACGAGGAGTCGGTGCAGAAGCTCCTCGCCTACCCGCTCGAGCGTGAGGGCTACCGTGTCGTGCAGGCCCGGGACGGCGAGGAGGCGCTCGTGCGCTACCGCGCCGAGGCGATCGACCTCGTGATCCTCGACCTCATGCTTCCGCGCCTGGACGGTCTCGCCGTCTGCCGGCGCCTGCGCGAGGAGCGGAGCGCGGTCCCGATCATCATGCTGACGGCCCGCGGCGACGAGGGCGACAAGGTGCTCGGGCTCGAGCTCGGCGCAGACGACTACATCACGAAGCCCTTCTCGATCAGGGAGTTCATGAGCCGGGTGCGGGCGCTGCTTCGGCGTGCCCAGCTGCCGCCGTCCGGGGCTCGTGACGAGGTGATCGAGGTCGACAGCGTGCGGATCGACACGGCGCGGCGGAGCGTCGAGGTGGACGGCGCGCAGGCGCAGCTCACGTACCTCGAGTTCGAGCTCCTACGCACGCTCGCGACCAACCCCGGCCGCGTTTTCACGCGAAAAGCGCTCCTCGACCAGCTCTGGGGCGGATCGGAGTTCCGCGATCCACGGACGATCGACGTCCACGTGCGCCATCTGCGTGAGAAGATCGAGCGCGATCCGAGCGAACCCGCGTTGATCTTCACGGTCCGGGGCGCCGGCTACCGCTTCCGCGACACGTGATGAGGCGAGCGCCGCTCATCAGCCTGAGCGTCAAGGCCGGGCTCGTCCTCTTCGTCGTGGTGGCCGGTGCGCTGGCGATCGTCTACCTGGCGGTCGTGCCGCAGCTCGAGAATCGCCTCGTCGACGCAAAGATCCGGGAGCTCGAGCAGGCGGCGCCCACCGTCGGCCAGCTCGTGCGGGACCTCACCTTCATCGAGATGGACGACGTGGTGCGGACGCAGGGCGAGAGTCTCGCGAGCCGCGTGATCGTGCTCGAGCGGCTGACGGATGACCAGCTCCGGAACGTGGCGGACTCGCGCAACTCCCGCTTCGGCGACTTCTCCACCGACGAGTTCGCCCTGGAGGCGACGCGGACCCAGCAGGCCGCATCGGGCCGGAGCGAGCTGGACGGGGAGCACTTCGCCGAGTACGCCTACCCCGCCACGCCCGAGCTCACCGTCCTCCTCGCGGCGCCACTCGACGACGTGCTCGCGAACGTCCGGATCATCCGCCGGACCCTGCTGGTCGCGGGCGCTGCCTCGCTCGTCGTCTCCTGGCTGGCCGGATACCTGCTCGCCTGGCGGTTCACGCGCCGGATCCGCCGGCTCGAGGCTGCCGCCGAGCGGCTCGCCGACGGCGACTTCGAGACCCCGGTCGTGGACACCGGGCGCGACGAGGTCGGGCAGCTCGCCGACGCATTCAACGGCATGCGTGTGCGGCTCGCGGTGCTCGACCGGGCGCGGGGGGAGTTCATCGCCAACGCTTCCCACGAGCTGAGGACGCCGCTCTTCTCCCTGGGCGGCTTCGTCGAGCTCATGGACGACGAGAGCATGGATCCGGCCGTCCGGCGGGAGTTCCTCGCGGAAATGCGGGACCAGATCGACCGGCTGACCCGGCTGGCAACGGATCTCCTCGACCTCTCGCGCCTCGACGCCGGCCAGCTGGAGATGGAGATCGTGCCGTTCGACCTGGCGGCGACCTCCCGGCTCGTCGCGGACGAGTTCGGGCCCGTGGCTGAGTCGGCCGAGCACGAGCTGCGCGTCGAGGCGGAGGCGCCGGTGGAGGCGCTCGGCGACGAGCTGCGCGTGCAGCAGATCGCCCGCGCCCTCCTCGAGAACGCGATCAGGCACACCCCGCCCGGCACGACGGTCACGGTGCGGGCCGTGCGGCGGGGAAACGGCGCCGTGCTCGAGGTCGGCGACGACGGTCCCGGGATTCCGTCCGAGGACCGGAAGCACCTCTTCCAGCGCTTCTACCGCGCAGCCGGCGGCAAGGCCTCGGGCAGCGGCCTCGGCCTCGCGATCGCCTCCGAGCTCGCCTCCCGGCTCTCCGGGTCGATCGAGGTCTCCTCACGGCCCGGTGCCACCGTCTTCACCGTGAACCTCCCTGCGGCGGGGGAGGAGCGCGCCGAGGCAAAGATCGTGGCAGACGTCGCAAGCTAGGGCAACGGTGCAGACCGTCTCGGCGTCACTACGATGAGTCGGACGTGAGCCGCCCCGGGGTCATCGCCGTCGTTGCCGTCGTCTCCGCCGTTCTCGGCGGCACATTCGCGCTGGCGTTCGGGAAGGCCGTCGGCTGGGTGGACGACGACGCGCGCCAGATCCAGACCGTGCTCGTGCCCGCGCCGGAAGCCGCGACGCCTGCGGCGGACGAGGTGGAGGGCGACGCGGCGAAGCCCCTCGTCGGCAACGGGTTCGACGCCAGCGAGCTGTATCGCAAGCGCGCGGAGGGGGTCGTCACGATCTTCGCGCTCTTCGGCGACGGCGGGAGCGCCGGCGACGGCGTGGCCGCCTCTCAGGGCTCCGGCTTCGTCGTCTCCGAGGAGGGCTACGTCCTGACGAACTCGCACGTCATCACGACGGCCGGCGAGGTCGCGAGCGGTGAGGCGCCCGCGGCAGCCGACACCGTCTACGTCCAGTTCCGCGACGGCGAGCGCGTTCCGGCGGAGATCGTCGGGTGGGACGTCTACGACGATGTCGGCGTCATCAAGGTCGACCCGGCCGACCATCCGGTCAGCCCGGTGCCGCTCGGGGACTCGAGCGTCGTCGTCGTGGGCGAGCCGGTTGCGGCGATCGGGAGCCCGTTCGGGCAGGAGAGCTCCCTGAGCGTCGGGGTCGTCTCCGCGACCGAGCGGTCGATCGACTCGATCACGTCACGCTTCAACCTCGTCGATGCCATTCAGACCGACGCGCCCATCAACCGAGGGAACTCGGGCGGGCCGATGTTCAATGCCGAGGGCGACGTCGTCGGCATCAACGCGCAGATCAGGAGCGATTCGGGCACGGCCGAAGGTGTCGGCTTCGCCATTCCGATCAACGCGGCCCGGCGCTCGATGGAGCAGCTGATCCAGACCGGCGACGTGCGCTACGCCTGGCTGGGGGTAACCACCCAGACGGTGACGCCGAGAATCGCGGAGCGGTTCGGGCTGGCGGAGACGAGCGGCGCGGCCGTCCAGACCGTCGTCGGCGGGAGCCCCGCCGACCGGGGCGGTCTCCGGGGCGGGAGCGGCGAGGAGGAGTTCGAAGGGCTTCCGTTCTGTCCGGGCGGCGACGTCATCGTCGCGATCGACGACCGGCCGATCCAGGGTGCGGAGGACGTGGTCAGGGCGGTCAATCAGCAGCGCTTCCCCGGCGACGAGATCCGGCTCACGATCCTGCGCGGGAATGAGCGCCGCGAGTTGACCGTCACTCTCGGCGACCGGCCGGCGAAGCCGCCGAATCTAGCCTGCTAGCGACGTAGACTCGCCGGATGGCGCCCAGCGAGGACCTGATCCTCCACGGGGACAACCTCGTCGTTCTCCCCGAGCTCGAGGACGGCTGCTTCCAGCTCGTCTACGCCGACCCGCCGTTCAACACCGGGCGGCGGCAGCGCCGGCTCACCCTGGCGACCGAGGAGGACGCCGACGGCGACCGGACCGGGTTCGGTGGGCGCCGCTATGCGACGCGCCTGCTGGGCTCCGCCTCGTACCCGGACTCCTTCGAGGACTACGTCGGCTTCCTCGAGCCACGGCTGCGCGAGATTCGCCGGCTGCTCGACCCGTCGGGGACGCTCTACCTCCATCTCGACTACCGGGAGGCGCACTACGCCAAGGTTCTACTCGACGAGCTCTTCGGCCGGGAGTGCTTCCTCAACGAGATCGTCTGGGCCTACGACTACGGTGCCCGGCCGCGGCGCCGCTGGCCGGCGAAGCACGACACGATCCTGGTCTACGTCAAGGACCCGGACCGCTACTGGTTCGACGCCGAGTCCGTCGAGCGCGAGCCGTACATGGCGCCCGGGCTCGTCACTCCGGAGAAGGCCGCGCGCGGCAAGCTCCCGACGGATGTCTGGTGGCACACGATCGTCTCGCCGACCGGCCGGGAGAAGACCGGCTACCCCACGCAGAAGCCGGAAGGCGTCCTCCGCCGGATCGTGGCGGCGTCGTCCCGCCCGGGCGATTGGTGCCTCGACCCGTTCGCCGGCTCGGGGACGCTCGGCGCGGTCTGCGCGCAGCTCGGTCGCCACTTCGTCCTCGTCGATTCGAGCTCCGAGGCGGTCGAGGTGGCGCGCGAGCGGTTGGCCCGGTTTCGTGGACCGGAGGCCGGGGTAGAGCCGCAGGAGGACGCAGACCGCCGATTCGGGCCGTGAGGCGCTAGATTTCGGCAGGAGTCGAGACGCGCCTGCGGCGCTCTTTCGCGCGTGTGAGAACTGTGAACGTCATCGGAACCAGCGTGGTCTCCCTCGTCATCCCGGCCAAGGCCGAGTACATCGCGCTGGGCCGGCTGGCGCTGGCGGGCCTCCTGCGCCCGCGGGCCGTCGAGCCCGAGGTGCTCGCCGACGTGAAGCTCGCGCTGACGGAGGCGTGCTCGAACTCGATCCGCCACGCCTACGCCGACGGGCGCGCGGGCGAGGTCGAGATCCGCTACGAGCTCGCCGACTCGACCCTCGCCGTCGAGGTCCACGACGAGGGCGGCGGCTTCGACCCCGCGCTGCTCGAGGCCGATCCGGGCGGCCTCGACGAGGGCGGGCTCGGCATCGCGATCATCCGCGCGGTCACCGACGAGCTGAGCATCGGTCCCCGCCCCGCCGGGCGCGGTTACTGCGTTCGCTTCACGAAGAACCTGGGCTGACCCCCGCCGGCGTCGGTATTCTCGGGCGCCGTGCAGCTTCAGCTGGTCAACGTCGGGACGAAGGTCCTCGGCGACTATGCGTCGATCGCGACGCGCGGCCTCATGGACCAGATCAAGGAGCTCGCGGCTCCCCTCGAGGGCAAGCGTGTGCTCCACCTCTCGGCGACCGCGTTCGGGGGCGGTGTGGCCGAGATCCTCTACACGCTCGTTCCGCTCATGCGTGACGCCGGGCTCGACGTCGAGTGGCGGATCGTCCACGGCCAGGACGAGTTCTTCGACGTCACGAAGACCATCCACAACGCGCTTCAGGGCGATCCCGTCAGCCTGACGCCGGAGCAGCAGGACGTCTTCGTTCGCTACCAGAAGCTCAACGCCGAGGCGGTCGCGGGCGAGACGTACGACTTCGTCATCGTCCACGACCCGCAGCCCGTCGGCGTGATCGAGTACGCGCCCGACCTCGCTCGCCACTGGACCTGGCGCTGTCACATCGACCTCTCGGAGCCGAATCCGTCCGTGCTCGACTTTCTCGTTCCGTGGATCGGCCGGCACGACGCGGCCGTCTTCCACCGACGGGAGTACGTGCCGGACGGGGACGTCGTTCCCACGCCGTGGATCTGGCCGCCGGCCATCGACCCGCTCGCGCCCAAGAACATGGCGCTCTCACCGGAGGACGCCGCGTACATCGTGGACCAGTTCGGGATCGACGTGAAGCGGCCGCTGATCACGCAGGTCAGCCGGTTCGACCCCTGGAAGGACCCTCTTGGCGTGATCGAGGCCTGGCGAAGCGTGCGGCTGACGCACCCGGAGGTGCAGCTCGCGCTCGTCGGCTCGATGGCGCACGACGACCCCGAGGGCTGGGAGTACTACAACCGCACGGTCGCCGCCGCCGACGGCGACCCCGACATCTTCATCCTCTCCAACCTGAACAACGTCGGCTCGGTCGAGGTGAACGCGTTTCAGGTCCACTCGGAAGTCGTGCTGCAGAAGTCGATCCGCGAGGGGTTCGGGCTGACGGTCACGGAGGCGCTCTGGAAGGCGCGGCCGGTGATCGCGGGGCGGGTCGGCGGGATCGTCGACCAGGTGCAGGATGGCGAGACCGGGTACCTCGTCGAGTCCGTCGAGGAGTGCGCCGACCGGACCGCGCTCGTGCTCGGGGAGCCGGAGCGGCACCGGCAGATGGCGCTCGCCGGCAAGGAGCACGTCCGCCGGCGGTTCCTCACGCCGCGGCTCCTGCGCGACTGGCTCGTTCACTTCAACGAGCTGGAGGGCACCGGGGCCGACTCGGCCGAGCTGGCCGACGCGCTGCGCGCCGCCTGAGCGACGCTGCATCTAGGGTGTCGGCATGGCGGCCCGGTGGAAGCTGATCGTCGTCTCGAACCGGGGGCCGGTCGTGTACGACCGCGACCCCGACGGCGGGCGGGTAGCCAGGCGCGGCGGCGGCGGCCTCGTCACGGCCCTGCGCAGCCTCGTCGAGCACCACGAGGTCACCTGGATCGCGAGTGCCATGTCCGAGGAGGACCGCGTCGTGGCGGAGGAGTCGGGCGGCGAGCCGGTGGACGAGGTGGCACGCGGCGGGGCGCCGTACCGGCTGCAGCTGGTCGCGCACGACCCGGCCGCGTACGACTGGTACTACAACGTGATCGCGAACCCGATGCTGTGGTTCATCCAGCACTACCTCTGGGGCCTCGCGAGCGCGCCCGACGTCGACCACGGCCTGCACCACGCGTGGAACGAGGGCTACGTCGCCGTCAACCAGGGGTTCGCCGACGCCGTCGTCGCCGAGCTGGAGCGCCAGCCGGACGCGGCAGTCTTCTTCCACGACTACCACCTCTACGTCGCGCCCGGGCTCGTGCGCGAGCAGGCCCCGGACGCGCTGATGGCGCACTTCGTGCACGTCCCGTGGCCGATGCCGGACTACTGGCGCGTCCTCCCGGAGCCGATCCGGCGCGCGATTCACGAGGGGCTGCTCGCCAATGACGTCATCAGCTTCCACACGCGGCGCTGGCGCCAGAGCTTCCAACGTTCCTGCGTGGACATCCTCGGTGTCGAGCCGGACCGCGTCGCCCACGAGATCACGGTCGACGGCCACCTGACGCGCCTGCGTGCGAGGCCCATCTCGCTCGACCCCGGTGAGTTCGACGAGCTCGCGGGGAGCGACCCTGTGCTGGCAGCCGAGGCCGAGATCGAGTCCGGCCGGCCCGAACGCCTCATCCTCCGCGTCGACCGGACGGACCCGTCGAAGAACGTCGTCCGGGGCTTCCGTGCCTACGAGCTCTACCTCGACGCGCATCCCGAGATGCACGGGCGTGTGCAGATGCTCGCGCTTCTCGACCCCTCGCGCCAGGACATTCCCGAGTACGCCGAATACCTGGGCGCCATCCAGCGCGCCGCGCGCGTCGTCAACGACCGCTTCCAGCAGGAGGGCTGGGTACCGCTCGACCTGCAGATCCAGGACAACTTCCTGCACGCTGTGGCGGCGTACAAGCAGTTCGACGTCCTGCTCGTGAACGCGATCTTCGATGGTATGAACCTCGTTGCAAAGGAGGCGCCGCTCGTGAACGTCCGTGACGGTGTCCTCGTCCTCTCGGAGAATGCAGGCGCGCACGACGAGCTCGGCGAGTGGGCGGTGACGGTGAACCCGTTCGACGTCACGGGACAGGCCGAGGCGATTCACGAGGCCCTGACGATGGGGGCGGGGGAGCGCCGCCGTCGGCGGGAGGCGATCGCCGCCCAGGTCCGGGAGCACAACATCGGGCGCTGGATCGCGGGCCAGCTCGCTGACCTGGACGAGGTGCGCGACCGGGCCGCCCTGTCAACGAAGGGTTGACGTCCGCGGGCCTGTCAACGTAACGTTGACAGCGTGAGCCCCGAAGAGCGAGAGACCCTCCTGCGCCGCCGGCTCCACGCGGCCCTGCAGGAGCTCAGCGCCGATCGCGAACCGCTCGACCTGGTGGGCGACGTCCCGATCGTGGAGGAGTTCGCGGACGACCTGGCGCAGGCGCGCATTGCCGACGCGCGGGCGGCCGGCGCATCCTGGGCGGACATCTCCGAGCGGCTCGGCGTGACCCGGCAGGCCGCGCACAAGCGCTTCAGCGGCTGGCGCACGCGCAAGCGCGGTGCCGGTCCCGTCCTGGAGCTGCGCTTCACCCTGGACCGGAAGCGCAACGCGTGAGGCTCCTCCGTCGGCGAGTCGACCCGCGGGTTGCCCGGGCCACGGCGGCGCATGCGGCCGGTGACTTCGTAGGGGCGCGTGAGCTGGCGCGCGAGCTCGTCGCAGCGGGCGACGCCTCGCTCGAGGTCCTGCGTGGTCTGACCGAGCAGGTGGGCGAGTCCGGAGCCGGCTCGCTCTCGGCTCGCTTCGGGCGCTTCCCGTTGCGTCGAGTTGCTCTCGGGACGCTGGCGCAGGATGACGCTTCAGGCCTCTTCGGCATCTTCCCGGACGTCTGGACCGAGCTGGGCGGAGTTGCGATCGACGGCATCCTCAGCCACGGCTTCCTGCGCCGGTACGCGTGGACGCTGGACTTCGAGGCGATGACGATGACGTTCTCGGCGTAGGCTTCAGGCGTGCAGGGCGAGGACCTGAGCCACGTAGACGAGAGCGGCGCCGTCCGGATGGTGGACGTCGGCGCGAAGGCGACCGTTCGGCGTCGTGCACGCGCTCGCGCGTTCGTGCGCATGAGCCCCGGGACGCCCGCCCGCCTCGGCGAGCTTCCGAAGGGCGACGTGCTGACGACGGCCCAGCTCGCCGGGATCATGGCGGCGAAGCGCACCTCCGACCTCATCCCGCTCTGCCACCCGCTTCCGCTCTCCCACGTCGAGGTGCGACTCGAGGTCGAGGAGGGCGGCGTAGCGATCGAGGCGAGCGCCGAGACAACCGCGCAGACCGGCGTCGAGATGGAGGCGCTCACCGCCGCCTCGGTAGCTGCCCTGACGGTCTACGACATGGTCAAGGCGGTCGACAAGGAGATGGTCGTCGAGGACGTGCGCCTGCTGGAGAAGACGAAGGAGACCGTCGAGTGAGGGCGGCCGTCCTCACCGTCTCCGACGGCGTCTCGATGGGCGAGCGGGAGGATCGGAGCGGCGAGGTCTTGGCAGACCTCCTGACCGGCGAGGGCTACGAGGTCGAGCGCCGCGTCGTCCCGGACGAGCGCGAGGCGATCGCAACGGCCATCCGCGAGCTGGCCGGCTCGGCCCAGGTCGTCCTCACGACGGGCGGCACCGGCATGGGCCCGCGCGACGTGACCCCGGAGGCGACCGCCGGCGTGCTGGACCGGCCCGCGCCTGGCATTGCGGAGGCGATCCGTGCCGACTCGATCGCGAAGACGCCGCACGGCCTTCTCTCCCGCGGTCTCGCCGGCGTCGCCGGCTCGACGCTCGTCGTCAACCTGCCGGGCTCGCCCGGCGGTGCCCGCGACGGGTTCGAGGTGCTGCGGCCGGCGCTCGGACACGCGCTCGAGCTGCTCGCGGGCGAGCCCACCGCCCATCGTCAGACCTAATGTCTCGCCAGGCAATTCACGCCGCACAGCAGCATCACCAGGAGAGACATTGACCTCGGCGGCGGTTCGCTACCCGAAGCTCTTCCTTTCCCTCGTCAAGTTCGAGCACACGATCTTCGCGCTCCCGTTCGCCTACATCGGGGCGTTCCTCGCCGTCGACGGCTTCCCCGGCGGGGGCGATCTCCTGTGGATCACCGTTGCCATGGTCGGCGCGCGCAGCCTGGCGATGGCGCTCAACCGGCTCATCGACGCGGGCATCGACGCGCGCAACCCGCGCACGGCGGGCCGGGAGATCCCGAGCGGCGCTCTCCGGTCCTGGCAGGTGGCGCTCTTCTGCCTGCTTTCGCTCGCGGTCTTCCTGGTCGCCGTCTACCAGTTGGCGCCCATCGTCCGCTGGCTCTGGCCGATTCCCGTCGCCGCGTTCGTGATCTACCCGTACCTGAAGCGCGCGACCTGGCTCTCGCACTTCTGGCTCGGCGCGGTGGACGGGCTCGCGCCGGTCGGCGCCTGGGCCGCGGTGACGAACGAGCTCCCGCTCGAGTCGTGGCTGCTCGGCGCCGCAGTGGCCGTCTGGGTCGCCGGCTTCGACGTCCTCTACGCGCTCTTCGACCTCGAGCACGACCGGGCGCACGGGCTTCACTCCGTGCCGGCCCGGTTCGGCGTGACCGTGACCTTCTGGGTCGCCCGGGTCTGCCACGTCCTCACGGTCGTCTTCCTGGCGCTTGCCGGGGCGCTGCTCGGCGCAGGCGTCCTCTACTGGCTCGGCGTGGCCGCGGTGGCCGGGCTGCTCCTGTACGAGCACCTGCTCGTCTCCCCGAAGGACACCAGCCGGCTCGACCTGGCCTTCTTCACGATGAACGGCGTCATCAGCGTGACGTTCTTCGCCTTCGTCCTCGCGGACGTGGTCGTGTGATCGCCGCGCGCGGCCTCGGCCGGAGCTTCGGCTCGAAGCGCGTCCTGCGCGATCTCGACCTCGACGTCGCCGAGCGCGACCTCCTCCTCGTCACCGGCCCGAACGGGTCAGGGAAGTCGACGCTGCTCGCGCTCTGCGCCGGCCTGCTCGCGCCAACGGCCGGCGAGCTGAAGGTGAAGGCCGAGCGCGGCCGCATCGGCTACCTCGCCCATGAGCCGCTCGTCTACCGGGAGCTGACGGCGCTCGAGAACCTCGACCTCTACGGGCGTCTCTACCGCGTCGCCGAGCGCCGCGAGCGGATCGGGATGCTCCTGGAGCGCTACGGCCTCTGGGAGGCTCGGCGCGAGCGGGTGGCGACGTTCTCCCGCGGGATGCAGCAGCGGCTCGCGCTCTGCAGGACGCTCCTGCATGGGCCCGACCTCCTGCTGCTCGACGAGCCCTACGCGGGCCTGGACGAGGAGGGCGTCGCGCTGCTCGACGCCGAGCTGGGCTCGCTCGCCGGGACGCGCACGCTTCTACTCGCTACCCACGACCCCGAACGCGTGGCCCCGCTCGCCACGGGAACGCTGGCCCTCGCATGAGCTACCTCGCGGACGTCGGCACGCTCGCCGCCAAGGACCTGCGGCTCGAGCTGCGCTCGCGGGACACCGTGCCGGCGATGCTGCTCTTCGTGGTCTCCACCCTCGTCGTCTTCAACTTCGCCCTGCCGGCCGGTGCGTCGGCCGACGCCGCGTACGGGCTCCTGTGGGCGGCGCTCGTCTTCACGGCCATTCTCGGGGTCACCCGTGCGTTTGCCGCGGAGAACGAGCAGCGCGTGCTCGACGGCCTCGTCCTGGCGCCGTCGGACCGCAGCGCGATCTGGCTCGGCAAGGTGATCGCGGTCGTGGCGTTCCTGGCACTGGCGGAGATCGTGGCGCTGCCGGCCTTCGCCCTTTTCTTCCAGCCGGTGAGCTGGGAGCTCGTCGCCGGGGTCGCGCTGGCCAGCGTCGGCTTCGCCGCGGTGGGGACGCTGTTGGCGGCGATGGCGGCCGCGAGCCGGGCCCGGGAGCTGCTGCTCCCGCTTCTCTTCCTGCCGCTCGTCATCCCGATCGTCGTCGGTGGCGTCGGCGCCTCGATCGCCGACGATCCGGGCCGCTACCTCGGCTTCCTCGCTCTCTACGACCTGATCTTTGCGATCCTGTCCTGGGCGAGCTTTGAGTACGTCGTTACGGAATAGCCGCGCGGTCGTACTGGCGGCCGCAGCCGCGGGCCTCCTGCTCCTGGGGATCTCGCTGGCGTTCTACTGGGTGCCCGAAGCGCCCATCGAGGGCTTCCGGCAACGCATCTTCTACATCCACGTCCCAATTGCGCTGACCGCATACGCCTGCTTCTTCTGGGCGGCGTGGAAGGCCCTCCGGCTCCTGTGGACGCGCGAACAGCGCTACGACCTGGAGAGCTACACGGCCGTGCACATGGGTGTCATCTTCGGGATCCTCACGCTCGTCACCGGCTCGATCTGGGCGCGGACCTCCTGGGGAGTGTGGTGGACGTGGAGCGAGCGCCAGCTCGTGCTCTTCCTCGTCCTCTTTCTCTTCTACTCGGCCTACTTCATGCTTCGCTTCTCGGTCGACCCGGGCCCACGGCGGGCAAACATGTCCGCCGTGTACGCACTCTTCGGCGTCGTTCTCATCCCTGTCAGCTTCCTCGCCATCCGGCTGGCCGACGAGCTCATCCACCCGGTCGTCTTCACCAGGGACGTCAACTCGAACCTCGCCGGGAGCCAGCTCCTCACGTTCGGGATCTGCTTCGCCGGGATGCTGGCGCTGGCCGCCTCGCTCTACACCAACGAGCTCACCGGGAAGCGTCTCGACGAGCGACTTTCCGAGCTCCGCGAGGCGCTCTCGTGACCTCGGCCGAGAAGTACGTGACCGCTGCGTACCTCGTCGTCCTCGCGGTCGTCCTCGCGTACATCGTCATCTACGCCTTCAAGCTCTCTCGGCTCGAGCGCGAGGTCGCTGAGCTGGCCGAGCTCGCCCGCCGCCGCCGCGAGACGCAGTCCGAGCCGGAGCCCGAGCGGGAGGAGGTGGCCGGATGACGGAGGCCGCGCTCATCCTCGTCTGGCCGGCGCTCGCCGGCTACGCCGAGGCGGCGCTGGCGTATGCCGGGGACACCGTCCGGCCGGGGCGGCTCGTCCGCTGGGCGATGTGGGGCGTGCGCATCGGCTGGCTTGCGCAGACTGCGCTGCTCGTCGCGCAGGCGCTGAGCGCCGACGGCTTTCCCTGGGGGACCTGGGCGGGGTCGCTGAACCTCTTCGTCTGGATGTGCGTCGGCGTCTATCTGATCTGGGGCTGCCGCGCGCCGTTTCGCTTGCTCGGACTCGTGGTCATGCCTCTGTCGGTCGTCCTGCTCGCGCTCTCCTGGGCGGCGGGCGGGGTCGGGGAGCAGGCGGCCAGCGAGTTCGGCGACGCGTTCCTCGTCTTCCACGTCGGGCTCATCCTCGCCGCGTTCGCCGGCTTCACGCTCGCGGCCTCCCTGGCGGCGATCTACCTGTGGCAGGACCGGCGCCTGAAGCGGCGCGCGCCGGGCGTCCTCCGCCTGCGCTCGCCGTCGCTGCAGACGCTCGACCGGCTGACGGTGCGCACGATTGCGATCGCGCTGCCGGCGCTCACGGTCGGCGCGGGGATCGGCCTAGCCCGGCTTCGAGAGGAGGGCGCGTCCTTCGATCCGATCATGGGCCTGACGGTGCTCACGTGGGCCGTCTACGCCGCGTTCCTCGTCCTGCGCTGGGAGGCCGGGTGGCGCGGTCGCCGCACTGCCTACCTCGCGCTCGCCGGGTTCCTGCTCGTCGTCCTCGTCCGCGTGGTCCTCACGCCCTTCGTCCACTTTTAGAGTGCACCAGGCGGAACACACCAGGTCCCTGACGTGCGATGCTCGCCGCCCGTGGGCGTTCCACCCGGAGGGGCACTGATGCGGCTCGTCCTCGTCGGCACTTCGTACCAGCGCGCTCCCGTGGAGCTACGGGAGCTGCTGGCCTACGACCAGGAGCTGCGCCGTGGGGCACTCGAGCGGCTGGGCGGCGGGAGCGCCGAGGCCGCGGTGCTCTCGACCTGCAACCGCACCGAGGTCTACGGGGTGAGCGCCGAGCCGGCGGAGCTGGAGGAGCGCATCTACGGCGAGCTCGCCGAGCTCTCCGGCCTCTCGCACTCGGAGCTCGCGCCGGCGCTCTACACGGTCGGCGACGAGGCGGCCGCCGTCCATCTCTTCCGCGTCGCCGCCGGCCTCGACTCGATGGTCCCGGGCGAGGCGCAGATCCTCGGTCAGGTACGCGAGGCGTACGAGGCGGCGCGGGCGACCGACACAGCCGGGCGAACGCTGCACCGGCTTTTCCGTCAGGCGCTCCGCGTGGGCAAGCGCGTGCGCACGGAGACGGCGATCGGCGAGAACCCTGCCTCGGTCTCCTCAGCGGCCGCGCAGCTCGCCGAACGGGTCTTCGAGAACCTGGAGGGCCGGCGCATCCTCCTGCTCGGCGCCGGCAAGACCGCCGACCTGACCGCGGCAAACCTCATCTCCCGCGGCGTCGGCGAGATCGTGGTGGCGAACCGCTCGCCGGAGCGCGCACAGGCGCTGGCGCGGCGCTTCGGCGGCCGTGCCGTCGGCCTGGACGCGGTCGAGGCCGAGCTCGCGCACGCCGACGTGGTGGTGGCGTCGACCAGCTCGCAGGGCTTCGTCCTCAAGGCCGAGCAGGTCGAGCGCGCGATGAAGGAACGGCGGGGACGCCCGGTCTTCTTCATCGACATCGCCGTGCCGCGGGACGTCGACCCGGCCGTGGTCGAGCTGGAGGGCTGCTACCTCTACGACATCGACGACCTCGAGCGCGTGGTTGCCGAGAGCGTCGCCGGCCGCCGGGAGGAAGCCGTGCGCGCCGAGGCCATCGTCAGCGAGGAGGCCGACGCCTTCCGGGCCTGGCAGCTCTCTCTCGACGTCGTGCCCGCGATCTCGTCGCTGCGGGCGCGGGCGGAGTCGATCCGGCGCGAGGAGCTGGAGCGCGCCGAGGGCCGCCTCGCCTCCCTCTCGCCCAGCCAGCGGCGCGCCGTCGAGGCCCTGACGAGCCAGATCGTGGCGAAGCTCCTGCACCAGCCCACCGTGCGCATGAAGGAGGCCGCCGCTGCTGCGGACGGCGTCCTCTACGCCGACGCGGTGCGACACCTCTTCGCGCTCGGTGACGATGCTGATCAGGCTCGGAAGCCGCGGAAGTAGGCTCGCGCTCACCCAGGCCGAGCTCGCGGCCGACGCGCTGCGCTCGGCCGTGCCCGAGGTCGATGTCGCCATCGTCCCGATCACGACCGCCGGCGACCGCGACCGCTCGAAGCCGTTCGGCGAGATCGGTGCCCGTGGGGTCTTCGTCAAGGAGCTCGAGGAGGCGCTGCTCGGCGGCCGCATCGACCTGGCCGTCCACTCCGCCAAGGACATGACCTCGACCGATGCCGACGGGCTGGCGATCGGCGCCTACCTGCCGCGCGAGGACCCACGCGATGCCCTCTGCGGCGCCGACGCGCTGCGGCCAGGGATGCGGATCGGCACCGCCTCGGTACGCCGGCGCGCGCAGCTTCTCGTCCTCGAGCCGGGCCTCTCGGTGGAGCCGCTGCGCGGGAACGTCGATACGCGTCTGCGCAAGCGCGGCGAGCGCGGGCTCGACGCGATCGTGCTCGCCGCGGCCGGTCTCGAGCGGCTCGGCCTCGGGGCGGAGATCGGCAGGCGCTTCGGCGCGGACGAGATCCTGCCCGAGGCGGGTCAGGGCGCCCTGGCGCTTCAGGTCCGCGCCGGGGAGGAGGAGCTGGTCGCGGCGCTCGACGACGGCGAGACCCGCCGCCGCGTCCAGGCGGAGCGCACGTGCGTCGCGCGCATCGGCGGCGGCTGTCTCGCGCCCGTGGCCGCCTACCACGACGGCGCGGTCCTCACCGCGCTCGTAGCGGACGAGGACGGCGCCTGGCTGGAGCGGCGCAGCGGGGTTGGACCCGGTCGAGCTCGCCGACGAGCTTCTCACCGCCACCGAGTCGCTCCGCGCATGAGGGTCGTCCTCACCGGCACGGAGCGGCTGTCGGCTCCGCTCGCGGCCGACCTCGCGGCGCTCGGGCTGGAGGTCGTGACGTGCCCGCTGGTCGCCGTCGAGGCGCTCGAAGGGCCGCCGCTTCGCGCCGACCGGTACGACTGGCTGCTGCTGACGAGCAGGAACGGCGTCGATGCACTCTTTCCGCGGTTGGAGGGGACGCTGCCACGGGTGGCGGTCGTCGGCCGCGGAACCGCCGAGGCGCTCCGCGAGCAGGGTGTGGAGCCTGCCCTCGTCGCCGCCTTGTCCACGCAGGAGGGGCTCGCGGCGGAGCTGCCGCGTCCGGCGGGCCGGGTCCTCTTCGCCGGAGCCGAGGACGCCCGCGACGTGCTCGTCCGCGAGCTCGGCGCTGACTTCGTCGCGCTCTATCGCACCGTGGAGCTCCAGCCGGAGTCGTTCCCGGAGGCCGATCTCGCCGTCCTCGCCTCGGCCTCGGCCGCCCGGAGCCTCGCCTCGCTCGGGGCGGCCCCCGCATGCGTCTCCATCGGGCCGGTGACCACTGCGGCGGCACGCGCTCGAGGTCTGCAGGTCGTCGCGGAGGCCGCGACACACGACCGGGAGGGCCTCGTGGAAGCGGTTAAGCTCGTGGCATTCCCGCCTGCATCACCTTCCTGACCGATTTCGGCCTCGAGGACGACTTCGTCGGCACGTGCCACGGCGTCGTCAAGCGGATCGCGCCCGACGCCCACGTGATCGACATCACCCACGGGATCGCGCCCACGAACGTGCTGCAGGGCGCGCTCGTCCTCGCGAACACGCTGCCGTACATGCCCGTCGGGGTCCATCTCGCCGTGGTCGACCCTGGCGTCGGCGGCGACCGCAAGCCACTCGCCTTGCGCGGGGGAGACGGCCGGCTCTACGTCGGCCCCGACAACGGCCTCCTTCTCGTCGCGGCCGAGCGGCACGGAGGCGTGGAGGCGGCCGTGGAGCTCGCCGAGCCTGCCTACCGCCTGGAGCCGGTCGCGAGGACGTTCCACGGCCGGGACATCTTCGCCCCGGCCGCGGCCCACCTCGCCGCCGGGGTCGAGCTCGCCGCCCTCGGGCCGTCGGTCCCCTCCGCCGACCTCGTCAGGCTCGAGCTGCCGGCCCCCGAGTTCGGGACCCGGCGCGTCCGGGCGACCGTTCTCTACGTCGACCGCTTCGGGAACGTCCAGCTCAACCTCACGAGGGCGGAGCTCGACCACGTCGGGATCGAGCCGGGGTCGCAGGTCGAGGTCGAGGCGGGGTTCGAGCGCTACTTCGCAATTGCCGCGGCCACCTTCGCCCAGGTCCGCCCTGGCGACATCGTGCTCTACGAGGACGCCTACCGGAACGTGGCCCTTGCCATCAACCAAGGGAACGCCGCCGAGACGTTCGGCGTCGTCGTGGGCCAGGAGCTCCGACTCACGGCGATTGACGCGTGAACCAGCTCGTCGGCGCAGCGGGAAGGAAGCTGGCGCGGCTCGCCACCCGCGCCGTCGTCGCGCGCCCGAGCCTGTGGCGGGTGTTTCGGCTGCCGCTCCGCGCCCAGTTCGATGCGCTCGCCCCGGAGTGGGACGGGATCCTGGGCCCCGAGGCGCTGGCGCCGCTGGCCGCCGCGCTCGACCGCCTCGCCGTCGAGCCGGCCCGCGTTCTCGACCTCGGCACCGGCACCGGCAAGGCAGCGCGGCTCGTCGCGGAGCGCTTTCCCGCGGCCGAGGTCGTTGGGGTCGACATGTCGCCGGCCATGGTGAAGGAGGGGCGTGAGCTGCTCCCCGCCGAGCTGGACGGCCGCGTCCGCTTCGAGGTCGCCGACGCCTCGGCTCTCCCGTTCGCCGACGGCGCCTTCGAGCTGGTCGTCCTCCTCAACATGATCCCGTTCTTTGGCGAGATCGCGCGGGTCACGGCCCCTGGGGGTGCGGTCGCCATCGCCCACGCCTCCGGTCCTTCGACTCCGATCTGGACACCTCCGGACACGCTGCGTCGAAAGCTCGCCGAGGTCGGCTTCGGTCGTTTCGAGGAGCTCGCCGTCGGCGGCGGCACAGCGTTCCTAGCACGGAAGCCGCCGCAGGAGTAGGATCCCGCGAAACGGCGTTCGTGGCACGGTCGCACCGGCCCGGACGTCGTTTTTTCGCCCGGCCCGTCTCGCAGGTGTCGCTCGCCGCTTTCGTCCTCCGTCGCCTTCTCTGGGCGATCCCGGTCCTGCTCCTCGTGATGTTGCTCACGTTCGCGCTCATGCGCGGCGCGGGCGGGACGCCGTTCGAGCCGCCCGAAGGCGTCCCGGGCCTGCCCGCTCCGCTCCAGCGGGAGCTGACCGACTTCTACAACCTGGACGAGCCGTGGTTCGTCGAGTTCGCCACCTACGTGAGGAATGTGGCCACGCTCGACTTCGGCCCCAGCCTGGTCAACCGCTATCGCTCGGTCGACGACGCGGTCGAGGAGGGGTTTCCCGTGACGGTGGAGCTGATCCTTCTCGCCGCGCTCTGGGCCGTCCCGGTCGGCCTCGCGCTCGGGCTCTTCGCCGCCGTCCGCCGAGGCGGTGTGCTCGACCACCTGGCGACCTCGGCCGCCAGCGTTCTCCTCGTCGTCCCGGTCTTCTTCGTCACGTACGTCCTCTCGCGCTACCTGGTCTTCGAATGGGACGTGTTCCCGCTCGGCTGGGACACCGGGACGAGCAAGGTGCTCCCGGTCTTCGCCCTCGGCCTCGCCCCGGCGGGCTACGTCGCCCGACTGACCCGCGCCGCCGCGGTCGAGACGCTCCAGGCCGACTACATCCGCACCGCTACCGCCAAGGGCCTGCGCCGGCGCCGCGTGATCGGTCTTCACGTCCTGCGGAACTCCGCCGTCCCGCTTCTTTCCGCTACGCCGCCGATGCTCGCGCTGCTCGTCACCGGCGCGCTCTTCGTGGAGACGGCGTTCGGCGTGCCGGGGGTCTCGAACGAGTTTTTGAACGCCGCTCGTGCGAAGGACTACCCGATGATCCTCGGCCTCACCGTCGCCCTCACCGTGCTCGTGCTCGCCGTGAACCTCGTGGCCGACGTGCTCATGGCCATCCTCGACCCGCGGCTCCTGGAGGAGAAGGCGTGAGCGGGGCGCGACGCACGACAGCCGCGTTCCTGCGCAACCGGACCGGGGTGCTCGGCGCGATGATCCTCCTTGGGATCGTCGCCTTCTGCGTGCTGGTGCCACTGATCTCTCCGTACGACGCGAACACGGCGGACTTCACCGCCGTCCGGGAGCCGCCGAGCGGCGACCACTGGCTGGGCACCGACCAGTACGGCCGAGACATCCTGACGCGCCTCGCCGCCGGCGGGAGGACGACGCTCCTGATCGCCGGCGCGGCGCTCGGGGTCATCCTCGTGCTGGGCGTCGGCTACGGCGCCACGTCGGGGATCCTCGGCGGGCGGGTGGACGCCGCCATGATGCGCCTCCTCGACGGGCTGCTCGCCATCCCGCGGCTGCCGGTCAGCATCGTCATCCTCGTGTTCGTCGGCCTGCAGGCGCAGAACATCCAGACAGTCGTGCTCGCCCTTGCAATCGTGAACTGGATGATCACGGCGCGCCTGGTTCGAGGCGAGGTCGTCCTGCGGAAGCGGCAGGAGTACGTGCGTGCCGCCCAGGCGCTCGGCGCCGGCCGGGCCGCGATCGCGCGGCGCCACATCGTCCCGAACGCCCTCGGCATCGTCGTGGTCGCGATCTTCCTCGAGCTTCCGGCGGTGATCCTGGGCGAGGCGTTCCTCGCCGTCCTGGGTCTCGGCCCGGAGGCGCCGACTGCGACCTGGGGGAACATCGCGCTCGAAGGGATCACCTTCGGCCGGCTCTGGCTGGTCTTCCTGCCGAGCCTGGCCATCGGCGTGCTCGCCGTCGCCGCGAGCCTCTTCGCCGACGGCCTCGGCGACTCGCTCGACCCCCGCCGCTGGCCGGGGCGGAATCCACGGCGCTTCCCCGGCCGACGGGCCCGCGCGCCGGAGCCGGAGCCGTCCTAGGGAGGCGTGGGCACGTGCGCTCTCGGAGACGGACCAGTCCCGGGTCTCAGCTAGCCTCGCGTTAGTTCGCGCAACTCGGCAAAAGGAGGCTTCCCGTGAGTATCACGATCAAGCTTGTCAGCATTCCGGTTGACGACCAGGCGAAGGCGCTCGAGTTCTACACAGAGAAATTCGGCTTCGAGAAGCGCGCCGACGTGAGCCAAGGCGACTACCGGTGGCTCACGGTGACTGCTCCGGACGGGAGCCCGGACGTCGAGCTCGTGCTCGAACCGAACGCGAACCCGGCGTCGAAGAGCTACCAGGAATCGCTGCGCGAGCAAGGCATTCCAGTCACGGCGTTCTATTCGAACGACCTCGACGCGGACTACGAGCGGCTTGTCGGCCTCGGCGTGACGTTCACGAAGGAGCTCAACGACATGCCCTGGGGCAAGTACGCGATTCTCGACGACACCTGCGGCAACCTCGTCCAACTGCAGCAGGTCGACAACTAATCCCGCAGTCTGCGGCGAAGAGCCGATCGGCTAGCCCGTTCCGCCGAACAGCTCGGCCGCGCGACGCACGACCTCCTCATGCGGGACATCCTCG
>CAWHOA010000015.1:0-214678 GCA_963830885.1 uncultured Actinomycetes bacterium
TGCAGGGCGCTTGTCACCGAGGCCAGGCTTATCCCCAGCAGCGCGGCCGTGTCTTTCGCGGACCAGCCGAGCGCGTCGCGCAGGAACAGCACCGATCGCTGCTTCGGGGGCAAGTGCTTGACGGCGACGAGGAACACGAGCTCGATCGTCTCCTTGGACGCGACATCGGTGTCCGGTTCTCCGGAGGCCGCGAGCGCTTCGAGCAGCTGGTCGGGTGGTGCCACCTGGGCCTCCGCCGCTCCAGCGCTCGTCTGCCGTCGACGCGCCCGCTGCTCGAGCGCCGTCAGGCAGGCGTTGGTCGCGATCCGGTACAGCCACGAACGGTAGGAGGATTGGCCTCTGAAGCTCTCGCGCTTGCGCCAGGCACGCAGAAATGCCTCCTGAGCCAGGTCCTCGGAGTCCTCGTGGGAACCGAGCATGCGATAGGCATGCCTCTGCAGTTCGTGCCGATGGCGTTCGACGAGCTCGGAGAACGCGGACCGGTCACCCGACGTCGCTGCCGCGACGAGCGCGTCGGTCTCATAGCGACCCCGCCTGACCGCGAGCGTGCTCACGAGCCGGAGCCATCGAGGTGGTGCGAACTGGGCATGACTCCGACCGTAGGGCCGCACGGCCGCCACCGCGTCGGGGAGCTCCCCAAATGAGACCCTGATCTTTCGTGAAGGATCCCGACTAGGGGTTCAGTCTTCGGCTGCGGGAGTTTGCTCGCCCAGCGCGTTGGCCAGCTCTCCGCGACCTGAAATGCCGAGCTTGCGGTAGGCCCGGCCGAGGTGGGTCTCGACGGTCTTTCGCGTCACGAACAAGGCCTGCGCGATCTCGGGATTGCTGAGCCCGTCGGCAGCCAGCTTTGCGACCCGGCGCTCCGAGACGGTCAACTGCTCAACTCCGGTGCCTTCCGGCTCGCTCGAGGGCCCTCCGGCAGCACGCAGCTCGGTCCGGGCGCGCTCGGCAAGCGCACCTGCTCCGCATCGCCTGGCGAGATCCAGTCCGTCCTGGAGCCACTTTCGGGCCTCCACGCGCCGATTTGCGCGGCGCAGGGCGGCACCCAGGTCTGTGAGCGCGCGGGCGTGCTCGAGTCGAGCCGGCGACCGCGCGAGCTGTTCCACGGCTTCCGACAGACGCTCCACGGAGGATGCGCCGGCTTCGGCCAGCCCCACCGCGTGCAGAGCAACGCCCAATCCGCTTGCTGATCCCCAACGTTGCGCCCGCTCGAGGTCGTCGAGCGCCATCTCCTTCGCTCGCTCGCCCTCCCCGCCGGCGGCGAAGCCGCGGGACGCGCGCGAGCGCCAGCGGGAAGCAAGAGGGTTCGCGCCGCCCCACAGCTCGTCACGCTTGCCGAACTCGATCAGGTCCTCGAGCCCCTCGCGGGCCCTGCCCCGCGCCAAGTGCAGCAAGCCCCGTGCTTCGAGCAAGTCGTTGGTGGCCAGTCCGGGTGGAATCGCGTCGCCGAAGCCGCTCGAGCGCAGGGCCTGTTCGGCGGCTTCGATCTCGCCCTGCTCGATCAGCGCCTCGATCAGGAGAGCCAGAGCGTAGGCTCGCCCGAGCTGGACGTCCACGGTGGTGAGCAGCTCGAGCGCCGTCCGTGCGTCCTCCTCAGCGTCCGCCAGGGCCCCACGCCGCAAGGAAAACCAGCCCCGAAACTCGATCACGAAGGCCAGCGCCGGGATCGAAGCCTGGGCGCGGGCGTCGGCGATCGCCCGCTCCACGGAAGCCTCGGCCAGATCGAGCGAATCCGTTGCGAGCAGGCCGACCAGCAGCAGATAGAAGGGGCCGGCAACGTCGACTGCCTGCTCGTCGAGCAACCGTCCGGCTGCGAACGCGCGCTCGAGATACGCAACTGCGTCAGCCTCCGACTCGCTTGCACGCGCCTGCTCGAAGGCAAGGCTCGCCTGCACCAGGCGCTCGCCGGGCGTGGCGCCCTCGAGGTCGGCGTATCGCTCCAGTCGCCGCGCAGCCGGGCCCCGCCTCTCGAGGCTGGCCTCCTGGGCGTGTGCGGCGAGCTCCGCCTCCAGCAGCAGGGCCAGCTCCCGATCGTGGCGCTCGACGACCTCGATGGCCGAGTCGATCGCCTCGACCGCGCCGTCCGAGTCTCCCGACCAGGTCAGCGCGAGCGCGAGCAGACGAACCGACGTGCCGAGCAGCGTCGGATCCCGCGTCAGCTCGATCGCGGCTTTGAGATGGGCGACCGCCTCCGCGGCGCCGACGCGGACCTCGGCGGAGCCAAGCTCGAAGAGAACTGCGGCCATCTCCGATTCGACCGGCGGCTCCTCAAGCGCTCGTCCGAGCCAGGCGACGGCTGCCGCCGGAGCTCCTCGTGACAGCGCCTCAGCGGCCACCCGGCGCAGGAGGTCGACCCGCTCGGGATCACCGGCCGGCTCGGCCTGGACGATTTGGGCCGCAACCCGCTCCTCGGACGCGCCGCTCGCGGCAAGGATTCTGGCCGCTTCCGCATGTGCACTTGCACGCTGGTGCGGGCCGATGTCCGCATAGACCGATTCGCGGAGGATCGGATGGGCGAACTCGAGGCGCTCTCCCTGCTTCAGGATTCCGAGCGCGACAAGCAGGTCGGCGGCGCCGGCTGCCTGTTCCTCGGAAACGTCGGCGAGGCGAGCTGCTTCCACGAGGCCGGCGCCGTCGCCGATCACCGCAAGCGCCCGCACAACCGCGGTCGCCTCAGGGGGCCTCTCGGCGAGGCGAAGGAGTAGCGCCTCCGCGACGGCGGCCGGCCCGATCTCGAGCACGCCGGCCGCGTCCTTGGAGTCGGGCGACAGTCCCCGCTCGCTCACCTCGTGCAGGAGCGCTTCGAGGAAGAACGGGTTGCCCCCGGTCGCCTCGCGGCAGGCTGTGGCGAACTCGGTCGCCACGGTCACCCCGAACGCTTGCTCGCACAGCCTCGCCGTCGCCCCGGTGCTCAGAGGCCGAGGGCGGAGGACGGTCGTCTCGGGGCCGCCGGCGAGCCGAGCCAGATCAGCCGTGACGTTCTCTCCGCTCCGGGTAGAAACGAGAACGGCGAGAGCGAGGCCGTCCACCCGCGGGGCCAGGTAGTTGAGAAATCGAACCGATTCGGCGTCGGACCAGTGGACGTCGTCGACAGCAAGTGCAACGGGACCTTCGTCGGTGAGGTTGTTGAGCAGCCAGTAGAGGCCGTGCTGGATGGCGAAGGTGCTGTTGGCCGAAAGGGCCTGTTGCAACAGGTCGGTTGAGGCGAACAGCGGCTTCGAGAGAGCCGCGGCGCCCTCGAACAGGCGGTCGCGTTCGGAATCCGAGACTCTCGCGACGAGGGGCTCGAGGAGTTGACGGATGCAGCCGTACGCGAAGTCGCGCTCCAGTTCGGTGGCGCGCGCGCGCAGGCAGCTAAAGCCCGTGGCTTCTGCGTCTTGGCACCCCGCCCTGAGCAAGCTCGTCTTGCCCAGGCCCGCCGCGGCTTCGATGAGAACGACCTGGCCGCGCCCTTGCCGCGCCTGGTCCAGGGCATCGCCGAGTTCCGTGAGCTCGAGATCGCGTTCCAGAAGGGTCGCCAAGCCAGGATGCTCCACGTCCGCGGGCGACCCGGAGCGGTCGGCAGATGACCCGGTCGGTCCCGTGCTCATTCGGCGTGCATGTTGTCACGCGTTGCCGGCTACGGGCCACCGTACGACCGACACCTAGCCGAGAACACCACCGCGAACCGATGAGTTTCGCGTTCGGTGACCGTCTGACCTACGAGAAAACGACCCATGAGGAGAACACGCTCATGACAATGGACTCCCGCTCCCGCTGGCTCGCCCTCGTCGTCCTCTGCCTGGGCGACCTGATGATCGTCCTCGACGTGACGATCGTGGGAGTCGCGTTGCCGTCGATCCGTGAGGATCTTGGGTTCTCCGAGGCATCACTCGCCTGGGTCGTGAACGCATACCTGATCACCTTCGGCGGCTTCCTCTTGCTAGGCGGCCGTCTAGGCGATCTCTTCGGCCACCGCCGCCTCTTCCTCATCGGGATCGCCGTCTTCACGCTCGCATCGGCGGCCTGCGGCCTGGCGACCTCGCAGGAGATGCTGATCGTCGCCCGCGCCGTGCAGGGGTTCGGCGCCGCCGTCGTCTCCGCTGTCGCGCTCTCGCTGATGATGACCCTCTTCACGGAGCCGACGGAGCGAGCCAAGGCGATGGGTGTCTTCGGATTCGTCGCCGCGGGCGGCGGATCGATCGGCGTGCTCCTCGGCGGGATCCTCACCGACGTCCTCAACTGGCACTGGATCTTCCTCGTCAACGTTCCCGTCGGGCTTGCGGTCGTCGCCCTCACCGTGCTCTTGATCCCCACCGCCCGTGTCCCGACCGCCGCGCAGCGCATTGACGTGGCCGGCGCGGTCACGGTGACCGTCTCGCTCATGATCGCCGTCTACGCCATCGTCAACGGCAACGAGGCCGGCTGGCTGTCCGCGCGCACACTCGGTCTCCTCTCGATCGCCGCCGCGCTCCTCGCGATCTTCCTCGTCATCGAATCGCGCGCCCGCTCACCGCTCATGCCCCTCTCCCTCTTTCGCCTCCGGAACGTCTCGACGGCAAACGCGGTAGGCGTCCTCTGGGCCGCCGCGATGTTCGCGTGGTTTTTCCTTTCCGCGCTCTACCTCCAGCTAGTGCTCGGATACAGCCCGCTCGAGGTTGGCCTGGCGTTCCTGCCCGCGAACCTGATCATGGGCGCACTGTCGATCGGTCTTTCGGCGAAGCTCGTCCTCCGATTCGGCATCAAACCGCCACTTGCGACAGGACTGTTCCTCGCCGGAGTCGGCTTGCTCCTCTTTGCCCGTGCACCAGTCGATGGAAGCTTTACGACGGACGTCCTGCCGAGCATGATCCTGCTCGGACTTGGCGCGGGCATGGCTTTCAATCCAGTACTGCTTGCCGCCATGAACGACGTCAAGCCCGAGGAGGCGGGCCTGGCCTCCGGAGTCGTCAACACCTCGTTCATGATGGGCGGCGCTCTCGGACTCGCCGTGCTCGCCAGCCTCGCCGCCTCACGGACTGACAGCCTGATCGCCTCGGGGGAAAGCCAACTCGCTGCGCTGACCGGCGGCTATCACCTCGCGTTCGTCGTGGGCGCGCTCTTCGCATTCACGGCCGCGCTGCTGGGCGCGGTGCTTCTGCGGCCTCGCGTGCTGGCCGACGACCATGCCGACCTAGAGGTCGAGGCCGAGGCCGCGTAGGAAACGCACTCCGACAGACACCGACTAGGGCTTCGAGCCTGCGGCTTGAACGCGTCCAGAAGCGACGGCTCGCACGATCCGCTGCTGCAAGGCCCGCGGTCCGCGCACCAGGCTCCGATTGGCTCCGAGCCCGCCCGTCCAGACCAGGGTCGCTGCCGTTCCGTAGACGAGACCTGCTGCAGTCTCGATGGCGTGGAGGACCAGGCCCGCCTGAACCGCCTCGGAGATCGGAAGCCCTTGGGCATGGAGAGCTCCAGCGGCGGCGGCCCCGGCCACACCGATATTGCCCGGCGTCAGCGGGAGGAGCGCGGCGAGCTCGAGTGCCGGGACGACCACCAGCGCGTCGCGCGGTGAACCCACGCCCAGGCCCTGGAGGACGACGACGATGGCTGCCGCCTTCGCGAACGGGGCGAGGAAGGCGAAGAGGGCGAGCCGGGCCGAACCCCTGGCCGTCACCAGCAGCGCTCCGGCCGGAGCCGCCAGAGCCAGGAGCGCCGGCGGTCCAGGAAGCAGTGCAGCAATCGTGAGGGCAGCGAGTGCCGCCAACCGCGCCCCCTGGATCACCCCGAACCAGGGCAGGATTCCGCGTCGGGTCCCGGGCGGGAGGCGCTCGAGGAGAAGGACGGCGCGGACGACGTCTCCCAGATGCGCGGGTGCGACCGAGTTCACCAGCGAGCCGACGCCGTAGCGCGCGCAGGCGTCGACACGGCCGAGGCGTCCTCCCGCCAGCAGGATTGCCTGGTGCCAGGCCAGCCCGCAGAAGAGGGGCGCCAGAGCGAACATCGCCGCAGCGAGCAGGACGTACTCCGGGGCCATGCCCGCCAACCCGTCGGCGGCTTCGGAGAGCGGCCGATCGATCAGCGACCGAACGGCGACGGCGCTGAGGCCGGCGAGGATGAGGCAGGAGACCGAGAGCAACACGCGCCGGCGGAGGCGAGGCCTGGCCGGCTGCGCGCCGCTAGCCGGCACGTCGTGTGCGCCCTCGTGGTCGAACGAGTCTTCGCCTGCTTGCCATCGCTCTCCTCTTCGGCACGGCAGGGACGGCTCCGGCGCCAGGAGTGGTGGAGATCCGGCCACGACCTGGTGAAGAGGGGATGCCCCGCGGATCGTCCCGCGAGCTGTCCCGTCGCTCAACGACCGGCGACGACGGAGCCCGGGAGCGACTCCTTGACCGTCGTCTTCCGGTTCTTCTTCGCGTACTTCTTGGTGACGAACCGCCCGTTGCGCGCGTCTCGATACCGGCGCGGAGCTTTGGTCTTCTCGTCGTTCTTCGCCATCGATCATCCCGTCGACTCTTCGCCAGAAGACGCGAATCCCTGGGTCGACTCAGTCGATTGTACCCGCTACTGATCCGCGAACGCCGAGGAGATCGTCCCCGACTGGCTCGAGTGGTCCGTCGCTACGAAGGTGATCTCGGGACGTGGCTCGATGGCGTCGTCCACCTGCGCGGCCTTTTCCTCGTCGCACTCGGTGCCGTTGGGCGTCTCGATGCGGATCGTGAACTCGTGCACGACCGGCGAACCCTAACCCAGCCTGCTCACTCGTTCAGGTTCCAAACGCGGCTGGGCGACGGGCAGAGGAAAGCGGGTGTCATCCCGATCTGACGTGCTTGCCGAGTGCGGCTATCGACAAGGACCGGGCGGACACCCGCCAGCCAGATCCTTCCAGGTGTGGCTCGGCTGACCAGCCTGTCTGGGGCTGCAGCAGGCGTCGCTGAAAGCGCCGACCCCGGCGAGTAGCGGTCAGGGCTCGGTCACTCCTTCCGTTCGTGGCCGAAGCCGTACTTTGCGACGACCCACGTCCCGAGGAACGCGAACGGCGCAACAAGGACAGCCGACGGAACCGTTGTCCTCTCACCGATGTCAGCGACCCCATTGGCGCTCACGAGGTCCGGGCCATAGATCGCGGCGAAGAGCACCGCCAGCCACATGGCAACGATCGCCAAAGACGCCCACATCTCGGGGACAAGGAGCCGCAACGACCGGCGCTCGGTGTCCTGGACAGGCTCATGAGGAATAGTCGTCATCTCACTCCTCCTTTCCGTACATTCAGCGTGCGCGCACGAACCGTTCCAGGGCATCGGGGAAGGCCCGGATCGTCAAGGGGGGAATCTACGGCCGTAGGGCCGGCGTAGCATCCGCCGGACTCTCGCCGGTGACGACGGCTCGCCGTTTTTCTTACCAGCAATCGGGTATCAGGGCTCCTTCCCGAAGGAAGGGCCGGTGACTCGATGGGACGATTGATCGTCTCTACCCAAATGACGCTCGACGGCGTGATCGATGTCGGCGAGTGGTTCGTCGCGGACGGCGAGCACGATCGTGCAGGCAAGGACCAGCTTGGTCGCGCGAGCGCGGTGCTTCTTGGGCGGAAGACGTATGAGGGTCTTGCTGCCTACTGGTCGCCGTTGAAGGACGAGTGGGCGAACCTGATCAACCCGATGCCGAAGTACGTCGCGTCACGCACGCTTCATGCCCCGCTGGAGTGGAACTCGACGCTCCTCGAAGGCGACGCAGCCGACGCTGCCTCGAGCCTCAAGGCCGAGCTTCCGTCCGACCTGTTGATGTACGGCTGCGGCGAGTTGGCTCGGGCCCTCCTCGCAGCGACGCTCGTCGACGAGCTCCGATTCTGGGTTCATCCTGCGATGTGGGGCGAGGGAGAACGCCCCTTGCAGGGCCAGGCGCAGAATCGGCTGCGACTCCTCGGGTCTGAGGCTTTCGATTCGGGCGTGACGCTCCTTCGATACGCACCCATCTAACTTGTGCTCGCCGGCTAGCTCACCCCGCCCGCGTCGGGGCGCGACCCGGGAAGCGACCTCAGGTCAGCCCCATGTCAGGAACGACGACGAACTGCGGCCCACCTGTTCAGGACCTCGCCGGCCCGCGCGAGGTCTCGCCGGTGGACCAGATCGGCGAGCGCGTGAGCGGCCGGTTCCGGTCGTCCTCCGCGTAGCGCGGTGAGGCAGGCGAGCACGGCTTGGGCCTCAGCCAGGTCCACGTCCGTGACCTCCCGGCAGTAGCGACCATGCCAGCGCAGCGCCGCCCGCTCGAAGCGTGACGGCTCCGAGTCGTGGATGAGCAAGAGAAGCTCGAGCGCGTCCGCGAGCCCGACGTGCTCGAGGTCAGCCGCGGCGGCCAGTGCGATCGTGGCGTTGCCGCCGTCGAGCGCACGCCGGAAGCGACTGTAGGGCGAACCCTGCGAGGTCACGAACATATGTTCCCACATCTCGAGTCCTCGGCCCTGACTCGGACCAGTTCGGCTGTCTCGGCGGGAGGCCACACCCCTGGCACCTCGAACCGGCTCAGAGGGTTGTCTTCAACGCCGCTCGAGAAGCGACGCGCCGCTCCTCGAGGTCGGCCTCGTGCACGGCCTCCGCCGCGGCGGCACCGAAACGCAGGAAGCGCCCGCCGAAGGCGACGCTGCAGGCGGCGAACCAGGCCCAACCCAGGAAGAGTCCCGCGATGGTGTCCGTGAGCCAGTGCACGTCGAGAAAGATGCGCGTGCACGCCACCGCCACGGGGATGCCGGCCGCGGCGCCGGCGAGAAGCGCTCGCCAATGAGGCCTCACCCCGCGGCCGAGGACGAGCGCCGCGGCCGCATAGAACGCCGCAGCTGTCGTCGTGTGACCGCTGGGGAAGGATGGTCCGAGTGTCTCGGCAATGGGGTTCAGTGTTGGCCGCACGCGATCGAGCAGTTCCTTGGTGCCGTTGGTGAGAAGCCACTGCCCGACCAGCACGGTGAGGAGAAAGACGGGGATCCAGCCGTTGGGTCGCCGCAGGAGCTCCACGACCGAGACCACGATCGCGAGCACCACCACGAACCACGTCTCGCCGAGCTGCGTGATCAGCGTCAGTCCGCGCTCCGACCCAGACCCTGCGTGGTCCGCGCCCCACTGAGCAACGCTCGCGTCGAGGTCGACAAGCCGTGAGTTCGTCCGGACGAGGTAGGCCAGCACGCCGATGACGAAGCCTCCGACGATGACCGCGCCGAGCGCGACCGTCAGGGCAAGCCCTGTCGCCAATTCCGGGTTGAGCCTGCTCTTGATGAAGCGCCGGAGCCGGCTGTGATGTCCGATCTCGCGACCGACCGTCTGCGCGGCAGCGACGCTCGGTGTCGGTGACGCGATGCCTGTCGGGTAATGCCACGCCACCCAGGCCACGATGGCCGAGACGATGAGGGCTACGAGGAAGAGGACGAGAAGTGGCATGAAGCGAGTTCGGAGTGGATCTCAGCGTTTCCCTTGACCCGGCGTGGGGAAACGTCGATGGATGACCGCCTCCCTCGGAGCTCCTGTCGCGCGACTCCAACCACATCCGCAGGCCGATGCGGGGTCGAGTGCAGTTCCCGCTCTCGAGGCGAGCCCGGGGAGCATTCCGGAGTCGATCGGCGACAGGCTGCCCACCTGGCATCCGACCGCGATCTACGGGGTCGGGCTCCTGTCGTGCTACCTCGCTCTCTCAGCGGTGACGACCTTCGTCGGACTCGCACTCACCAGTTGGATCGTTCCGCTGGACGGTTTCGGGTCCTTCGACGCCAGGCCTGTGCAGTGGATGGCCGACCACCGGACCCCCTTCCTCGATTCCCTTTCATTGATCGGCTCGGAGCTCGCCGGCGGTTTTGTCATTCCGGCGCTGATAGCGGTGGTCGTGATCATCTCGGCCTTGCAACGGCGATGGTTGCTCGCGGGATTCGTGCTTGCCGCGATCCTGCTCGAGTCGGCGACGTACCGGACGACGGTGTTCTTCGTCGAACGCGACCGTCCACACGTCGATCGACTCGAGGGACTCCCGGTCGACGCCAGCTTCCCCTCGGGTCACGTCGCGGCGTCGATCGCCGTGTACTCGGGCTTCGCGCTCCTTCTCACCTCACGCATGACGTCGACGCGCGCCAAGGCGCTCGTATGGGCCGTCGCGCTTGCGATTCCTCCGATCGTGGCGGTCTCGCGGATGTATCGAGGGATGCACCACCCGCTCGACACGATCGCCGGCGTTCTCATGGGGATCGCCGCGCTGACGCTGGCCCTGCTCCTCGCGCGTACCACGAGAGTGGTCGCCCGCAAGCGGGAGGCACGAGGAGCATGACGACCGTCGCTGTAGTTGCGCACGCCGGCAAGACGTTCGGCGGCGGGCTGCTCCAGCTCCGACGTGAGCTCGAGCGTCAGGGCGTTTCGGACCCGCTCTGGTACGAAGTGCCCAAGAGTCGCAAGGCCCCCAGTCAGTTCCGTCGGGCGATCAAGGAGGGCGCAGAGCTCGTCTTCGTCTGGGGAGGGGACGGGACGGTGCAGCGGTGCATCGACGCTCTCGATGGAGCCGATGTCCCGATCGCGATCGTTCCGGCCGGCACCGCCAACCTCCTGGCGTCGAACCTGGACATCCCGAAGGACATCGAGCAGGCCGTAAGCGTCGGCCTGCACGGAGCGCACCGGACGCTGGATGTCGGCCTCATCAACGGCGAGCGCTTCGCCGTGATGGCCGGGGCCGGATTCGACGCGCTCATGATCCGCGAGGCCGACGGCGGTCTCAAGGATCGATTCGGCCGGGTGGCCTACGTCTGGACCGGCGTGAACCAACTTGGCCGCAAGCCGTTCGAAGCGAGCATCGAGGTTGACGGCTCGACATGGTTCAAGGGCAAGGCGAGCTGTGTCTTGCTCGGGAACTTCGGGGAGCTGTTCGCCGGCGTCGAAGCGTTCGAGGATGCACGTCCCGACGACGGCATGCTGGAGCTCGGAGTCGTGACCGCCGACAGCGTCCTCGACTGGATGCGGACGATTGGACGCACGGCGGTTGGAGCTTCGAGCGCGTCTCCTTTCGTCCAGGTCACCAAGGCGCGTTGGGCCAACGTGCAGTTCGACCGCAAGGTCCTGTACGAACTCGACGGCGGCGACCGCAAAGAGGTGAAGAAGCTCGCCATTGAGATCGAGCCGGCCGCCGTCGACGTGTGCGTTCCGGTGGGTTCGTCATGAGCACCGCCGCAAAGGTTCCCGAGACGTGGGAGCTCACCGGTGATGACGCTCGCAAGACGCTCATCGACACCGGGCGCTGGCAGCTGCTGAAGGATTCGTTCGTCCGGCTGCGAGCTGCGGATGGGTTCAGCCACTGCCGCTCGCTGGCATTCGTCACGTCGCTCGTGCTCGTTCAGGGGCTCATCGCGCTGGTCGGCTTCGCCGCCGCGTTCGGCGACGTGCGCATGAGCGGTGAGATCGTCGCTGCCATCCAAAGCGCCGTACCCGACCCCGCCGGCCGACTGCTCACCGACGCGGTCGCACAAGCTCGCGGCGTCGGTGCAGCGGATCGGTTCGTTCCGTTGCTGTTCGGCCTGATCGGCACGCTCGTCACGGGGTCGACAGCGATGGGTCAGATCGAACGGGGTTTCAACCGCATCTACGGCATCGAGCGTGATCGTCCGACGCTCGAGAAGTACGGTCGCGCCTTCGTTCTCGCGGTCGGCGCGGGAAGCTGCCTGGCAGCGGCGTTCCTTGTCCTCGCGTTCGGGCGCCAGAGCGAAACCACGGGGGGCTTCCTGCGAACGACGTGGCCGTACTTTCGCTGGCCGCTCGCGCTCGTCGTGGCGACGCTCGCCCTTACGGCGATTTTGCGGTGGTCGCCACATCGTCGCCAGCCCGCGTGGTCGTGGCTCGGGTTCGGCGCCGCCCTCTGCGTCGCCGGGTGGGTGCTCGTGACCGTCGTGCTCGGAGCCGCCCTGAGTCTGAGCTCCTCGTTCGGCGAGACGTACGGCCCACTCGCAGGGATCGTGGCCCTTCAGTTCTGGACGCTGCTCTCGGCAATCGCGATCTTCTTCGGCGCTGCGGTGGCAGCTCAGCTCGAGGCGGTCCGGGCGGGTGCGCCGAAGCCCCGCGCATCGTCGGCACAAGAGCCGGCCGTCCGAGCTCACGAGCCGACGTTCGACACGTCGTAGATTCGGCCCCGCGCCATCGGCGCCGGCGTTGCGCGTTAGGTTTGCACCAGCCACAGCGCGTGTCCCCCTCGCATGTCACCTCTCTCGGGCGAGATCACGAACGAGCGGAACCTGGAGGCCTCCGGGGTGGCCGACCTGCTCGTCGGCCCGCTCCTCCGCTACGTCGGAACTGAAACGGCGACGGTCTGGGTCGAGACGACGAAGCCGTGCGAGGTATGCGTGCTCGGGCACCGGACGCGCACGTTCCACGTCGAGGGGCATCACTATGCGCTCCTCGTAGTCGAAGGGCTCGAGCCTGGAACCACGACGCCGTACGAGCTCATGCTCGACGACGTTGTGGTCTGGCCGCGCGCCGACGAGGAGCGCCCGCCGCCGTGCATCCGAACGCGTAACTACGAGCGCGCCGTCCGCTTCGTCTTCGGCTCGTGCCGAGTCGGCGCACCCGAGGAACTCCCCTACACGCTTTCGTCTCGCGAGCACGAGCTCGGCATCGGGGTCGATGCGCTGTGGGCGTACTCGAAGAGTCTTCAGGAAGGAGTCGTGGACTGGCCGGACGCCCTGGTTCTTCTCGGGGACCAGATCTACGCCGATGAGGTGCCTCCGGAGACGGCCGCGTTCATCCGGTCACGACGCGACGGCGACGGAGCGCCGCCCGAGGAGGTCGCAAACTTCGAGGAATACGCGCACCTCTACCGCGAGTCGTGGTCGAACCCCGACATTCGCTGGCTGCTCTCCACCGTGCCGTCGACGATGATCTTCGATGACCACGAAGTCCACGACGACTGGAACATCTCCGATTCGTGGATCGAGGAGATGCGGGCGAAGCCGTGGTGGCGGGAGCGCGTTACGAGCGCGTTCATGGCCTACTTCCTGTATCAGCACCTAGGGAATCTCTCGCCGCCCGAGATCGCCGCGGAATCGCTCTTCCACGACCTCCAACGCGACGACGACGGCGGCCCTCGCCTGAGAGAACGGGCTCGAGGCTGGGACGAGGATCGCGCCTCGAGTCGCTGGACGTACTACCGCGACTTCGGTCGTTCACGTCTTCTCGTCCTCGACTCACGCGCCGCGCGGATCGTCGTCGAGAACCGACGGCAGATGATGGCACAGGCAGAGTGGGACTGGATCGTCGAACACGCGCACGGCTCCTTCGATCACCTTGTCGTCGCGACGAGCCTCCCTGTCTTCCTTCCTCCCGGGATCCACCACCTGGAGGCGTGGAACGAGGCGATCTGCGACGGCGCTTGGGGTGCACTCCTCCAACGGCCCGGTGAGTGGCTCCGACGCGCCGTGGATCTCGAGCACTGGGCCGCCTACCAACTCTCGTTTCGCCGACTCGTCGACCTGCTTTGCTCCGTCAGCCGAGGTCTCGGCGGCGACCCGCCCGCCTCGATCACGATTCTCAGCGGCGATGTTCACACGACGTCCATCGCGGACGTCGACCTGGGAGGCGCGTGCGGCTCGAGCCACGTTCGCCAGGTCGTGTGCTCCCCATTCCGGAACCCGCTGGAGTCGCGCGACCGGCGCGTCGTGAAGATGACCGCTTCGAGAGGAGCGGCGAAGCTCTTCGCGCGATTGGCTCGTCTCGCCGGCGTCGAGCCTACGGACGTCTCCTGGAAGCTCGCCACGCCACGAAGCTTCGAGAACTCGATCGGGCAGCTGGAGCTCGAGGGTCGAGCCGCGGTCGTGACGCTCCTTCAATCGGGGTCCTACCCTCGGTCGGACTTGCGCGTGACCTACTCGGACCGCAAGTAGCGGCCCCCTTCGGCGACAGCTCCGTCGAAGGTGCTGCCGGCGGGCGATACCGGCCGAGCGGATGGGCGGTGCTGGGCTCGAACCAGCGACCTCCTGCTTGTAAGGGAGAGGCAATGGCGGCTACTGTCGCCTCGTGTCGCCCCGAACCGCTTGAATCCTCGCGGTCAGTCCGGGTTCCCTGCCCCTAGCCGTCAGCAGGCGACCGCCAAACCTGACTAGAAACCTGACTAGCTAGAGGGCCGTTTGGCGAAAAGGCAACGCAGCCTAGCCGCGCTGCTCTACGCCGTACTCGATCACGGGGGACTTAGATTCGTCCGTCAGGTTCTCAACGGCGGCGACGCATTTCGCCTTATCGGCGTATCCGTCTCCCGAGACAGCAATGACCCTGTGGTGAGGGCCAAGGAAACGCCAGCGCCAGTCCCGTTTCTCACCAGGACTCTGGTAGACGAGGAAAAAATACCCAGGGGTCAGGCCCAGAGGTTACAAGCACCACGCAGCGAGCGGAAAGGCGCGCGCCGATGAGCCGTCCGCCTTTCCCATGCCCCGACGGGATCCGTCCCTGGGAGGGACGTTCGGCCTTCGTGCTCATCGCCCGAACCCGGCGCCGCTCGCCCGCGCTAGCACGTCGGCCACCACGGCCGACTCATCGCGGCCGTCCCGCGAATAGCAGCGAAGCGTGAAGCCCGGATCTGAATGGCCAGGCTGGGCCGCGAAAGACCTGCTCGAGCCAGTCAAAAACCGTGGCTAACCCGCCTCGCCTCCGTTGCGACAAGGCTGGGAGGGCGGGCGAGCCTGGCGCCCTGCCCTCCCCGGCCACCGCAGCACGCCGAACTGGCGGGGCGGGCCCGCGGAGTGACGGGCACCGACGGGACACGGCAAGCCCGCCGGCTGCGGCAACCGGAAGGGCAACCCCCGCCGGCGCCCGTCGACGAAAAGTTTTGCACAGCGCGGGGCGGTACCGCACGGGATTCGGACGCCGCGCCGCATCCGGCGCCCGCTACTCCCGTGGAGGGAAGGACGACCAGGAGCCCCCCACGGGACGACCCTCCGCTACCCAGCAATCTGCCCCGATAGCGCGTGCGCAAAACGACCCCGTTTTTCTATGCCGAAAGGGCCTGACCCCGCCCCAGTCAGAAATCCCTCTCTAAAAGCGGGATGACGCCAGGTTTGGCAACTCGGAGGGTCTCTCTTGGGTTCATCTCGGCTTAGTACGTCTCAGCGCGGCTATGGCACTGCTCATCAGATGCGTCGGCGTCAGCTTGCCCCGCTTGTTGCCGCGGGCCTAATGAGGTGCGCCCGTTGCGGGGAGCCGATCGCGGCCGGGGCTCCGTGGGATCTCGATCATGCGCCGGATCGAAGCAGCTACCTGGGCGTTTCGCACCAGTCCTGCAATCGCGGGGCGCCTTCGAGGGATCGGGCGCGGCGGGTGTCGCGGCGATGGTGAGTTCGGCGATCATCCCCGTGTACCGGCCGCACGCTGCGCTCGCCGCCGAGGCCGCTCAAGCGGACTCTTCGCTGGCTTCGCTCCGGCGCATCGCCGCAGCGACCGCGTCCCAGTGCGCTGATAGCTCCTCCAAGGCGCGGGCGGTGGGCACCGCAGCTTCCTCCAGCCGCGTGTTCACCTTCTCGACGTCGCTCAGACGCTTCTCAACGTCGCGAGGCTCTGACCTAGAGCGCTCAGCTCTTGCGCAAGTACTTCACTCTCACTGGCGGCCATGGTTCGGAACGGCCAAAGTCTAGTTGCAATTTGAACCAGCCGTCCCTACCGGTTCCTTGCCGTTCGACGCTCCGAGGTCGCGGGCGGTACCTCGCCACGTCGGCCACGCCCGTTGCAAGAGCAGACCGACTCGCCGTTGAGTCGGCACGTTCCTAACGAAAGGGATCACGTGTCCTGGCTTTGGATCATCATCATCGTCATCATTGTGTTGCTCGTCGTTGGCTACTTTGGCCGGGGACGCCTCTCTAGGTAACCGCGCCCCGTCTAGCTTCGTTTCGCCGCACGACTCCAGGCGCGCGGCGGAACCGGTAGACTTCGTAATGTCTTCTGGCTTAGATTCCTCGCTCGCCAGGCGAACATGATCAAGGTGTTCGGTTTGTAGGCGGCTCGGTCGGGAGCAATCCATCGAAGGAGGCCACGAGTGGCCACCACCAGTCCTGAGTTCGCCACGCGGAGCATGGAGGATCGCAAGACGAGCATCCTTGTCCGCTTCACGGGCGAGCCTAGTGTGACTCCCGAGCAGTACGACGAAACGAGCCGCCGTCTTGAGAAGGCCGGCGACTGGCCGCCGAAGGGACTCGAGTACCACGTCGCCTTCGTTTCGGACGGGAAGTTCCGAGTCAGCGAAATCTGGGACTCGCGGGAGCAGTTCGACGCGTTCGGCAAGCGCCTCATGCCGGTGCTGAGCGATGTTGGGATCGAGCTCTCGGGTGATCCGGAGATTCTCAAGATCCACAAGGTCGTCAAGCGGTAGACGCCAGCGCGTCTCGCCACTTGTTCTGCTGTTACGGCGAGAAGGGCTCCAGGATGGTTTCTGGAGCCCTTTGGCGTGGCGGAGATTCTGGAGTCCGACCTCCGGGCCATAGCCTGATCCTCGCCGGGGCGTGGGGCAGGGTAGTCCTAGGGAGTCCTTGCGGCCCGCGCCTCGGCTTAGATCGGCGAGCGCCGTGGTTCCAATCACACAGAGCGGCTGCGGCTACCGCTAGATGCCACCACCAGGATCTTGGATGGAACGAACCTGGGGACGGCACCCGCCGGAGTCCATCCTTATCAGGAAAGTCCTTCCAGGCATGGGGGATAAAGTGGGGTAACTACGATTCGCGCGCCTTCGTCACCTGGAGTCCGGGGACGAGCGGTGCTACCTTCGCCGTATCGGGTGCGCCGCCCTTTTGGCGCTTCTACTCCTCCGCCGCGACGATCTGGTCTAGCGGCGCTCGAGAGGTCTCCGCTCCCGAGTAGTTCTCGACGAACGGGAGTCTCGTGTCCGAGTCGCTCGAGCGCCTCGCGCGCAACCAGTCCCTCTTCAGAGAGGTGAACGAGCGTATCCAGTACCTCGGCGAGGTGAACGAGCGTATCGGGTACTCCGCCGAAGGCGCCACGAGCGAGTTCGTCTGCGAGTGCAGTAGCACCGAGTGCATCTCCACAATCGAGCTGACGGTCGTGGAGTACGAGCGCGTCCGCTCTAACCCCACCTGGTTCGTGATCAAGCCGGATCACGACCTTGCTCAGATCGAGAGGGTTGTCTCCCGAGACGACGGGTTCGCGGTTGTCGAGAGGCTGATCCTCGAGGAGTACATGCAGGAGACCGATCCTCGTTCAGAACGTGCGGTGGAACAACCAAAACAGGATGCCCAAGGTGGTGTCCCTCGCTGACTACCTCTCCGACCGTTGCCGGTCGGCCAAGGTTCGCCACAACGAGGCGGTTGCGCACGTTCGGCGCATGGAGGAGCTAATCGAGCAAAGCGACCGCCGGCTGGTCGCGAGCGACCGCCAACTTCGACGCACCTATCAGTCGCTCCGCTCCTCAGGTAGCCATCGGAAGGATGGCACTCCGCCGAGCTCGCGCTGAGCGCGATCCCCTCAAGGACTTCCTCATCGCCGGGGCGCGCAGTGGTGCCACGGTCGCGTTTGCGGGATTCGAGGGCACGCGGCGGGGAGCGGGCGTAGACGACAGGGAGGCCGGAGGACACTGGACGATGGGGCAGCCTGCGGCCAGCTGCCCATATCTCGCCCTCCAGCCTCCCGGGCGACCCTCTCACCCAGTCACGCTTGACGCATCAGGGAATACACCGACGCGAGGTCACGCTGTTACGTTGAGCAGCCGGGCTTAGCCTTGGGCGGCTTCCCTCGACGCGACAGGACTCTGCGCACAGCGGTTGCAAGCGGCGGGCTCACCGTGAAGATGGTCGGCACCCGCTTCACGGTTGCACTCTAGGCGCACAGGGGCACCCCCGTTTCTTTGGAGGGGGTCGAGCCCCTACCCCCCGCTAGGCTCCTGGGAGAAGAACCGAGAAAGCCCGCTGTGACGGAGAAGACCTGCACCAGGTGCGGTGAGGCGAAGGGGCCGGCCGACTTCCCTGGCAACAAGCGGACGCGCGACGGGTTGAGCTCGTGGTGTCGGCGTTGCCATAACGAGGCCCGCAGGGTTGTGCCGCGATACGTCTACGACCCGGAGTGCAGGTCGTATGTGCCGAACCCGTCAGCGGGGCCGAAGTCGAAGGTGCGGTGAGCCGTCTACGCGCCCGCTTCGAGAGATCCCGGCTTGGGCTCGTCGAACTCCTCAATCAGATCCTTGAACGCGAGGAGCTGTTGAACTGTCCAGTCCCCATACCGTTCCTGTTGCTCGGGCGTGAGTTCCTTCAACAGCCGTGAGGCCTCCGCTATCTCCGCGATCTGTTCGGGCGGAAAGGTCTTCCGAAAGGCTTCGATGGATCGCCGCATCTTCTCTAGAGCCTCGCGCATCTCGGGGGACAACTCGGGGAACTCGCTCATGGGTGCTTCCCACACTACGCCGGAGGCATCGGCTTACGCGTTCTCCTTCTCCTCGATGCGGTCGGCGAGCAGGTGAAACGAACGTTGCGTTGCGACGGCCAGGCCCATGAGCAGCTGGTTCATCTCGTCCACCGGCGGTGAGATTCCAGAACCACTCGCAGCCTGCGCCTTCTCGTAGGCCGGCAGAGACTTCACCTCGCGTCGAAAGATGTTGTCGATTTCATCCCCTAGCGCATGCCGTCTCCTGTTCGATTTGTGGCAACTCTAGAACAGCCCGTCGCCCACGTAGCGTGAAACCACGGAGGGGCCGCTCGCGGCGTAGGCGTGGCACGGTTGCAGATACGGGTTGACCCGCCGTAGAGTCGGCACGCCCTAACGAAAGGATCACGTGTCCTGGATTTGGATCATCATCATCGTCATCATTGTGTTGCTCGTCGTCGGCTACTTTGGCCGGGGACGCCTCAATAGGTAGCCGTGGCTGCTGGTTATTGCAGGACGAGGCAGAGGAACGGCCGTCAGAACGCGCTCGCCAGGCCGATGAGCAGCAGCACGAGTCGGACGACGAGGGTGACGCGTCCCGGTGACGACCCGAGAAGAGACCACCGAGTGCGGCGGGCTAAGCCGAGGCGATGAGCGCAATGCCCAGTCCGAGGAGGATCGTGGCGACACCGAGCCAGATCGAAGCCCAAAGACGAAGCTCTGAAGCACTCGGCGCCGCTTCGCCTCGGCGAGCCCAAATGAAGAGGAGCCACTGGGAACGGCCCTGAACCCACCGTTCCCCTGGTGCCCGAATAACACGAAGTGTCGGCCACGCCAGAGCCAATGCACAGGCGATGAGGAGCACTCCGCCGACTACCACGCTTCCAACGTACCCGCCGGGGCGCGGGCAGGGTAGTCCTAAGGTCACCTTGCGGCGCGCATCCCGGCTTCACAAACCTGACTAAAACCTGACTAACGGCCATTCGCGGGTGGAGTTCGAGCCGGTCCGCAAGAGGAAACCCGCCGTTACCAGCGGGTTTCAGTAGTGGGCGGTGCTGGGCTCGAACCAGCGACCTCCTGCTTGTAAGGCAGGCGCTCTCCCAGCTGAGCTAACCGCCCAGGTGCCCCCAGCGGGATTCGAACCCGCGCTACGGCCTTGAAAGGGCCGTGACCTGGACCGCTAGTCGATGGGGGCCAGGCGCGGCAAGGATAGCTACCCGCCGCGGCTACACTCGCCTCGCGGGCCGGTAGCTCAGTTGGCAGAGCAGGGGACTTTTAATCCCAAGGTCGGTGGTTCGAATCCACCCCGGCCCATCCGCGGGGGCGTGGTTGAGCGAGGGCCGCATGGTTGAGCGGGTCAGGTGTGCCAGGGATGCCGGAAGTGCCCGCCGCGTGCGTGCACCGGTGCGTGCATCGAAACGGTTTCGACTCTGGGGGAGGCGACCGTCAGCCGGGAAGCGCCGCCGACTTGGCGGACGTCACGTGCCGGTAGGGTCCAAGCGAGTAGGGCACCTAAGCGAGGAAGGTTCATGACGACCAGCGGAGACGTTGGCACCGAGATCGCTCCCGAGGTCGCCGACGACCCCCAGCTCGCCGCTCGCCTGGACGATCTCCTGCATCGCGCCTGCAGCCTCGCGCGAGCCCTGACCGACGCTGAGCAAGCTGCCCTCAGTGTCGACCTCGACGGTGACGGACATGCAGCGCGCAAGTTCTTCAACCTGAGCGCGCGTTACGCGCGCTGGCGCGACTTTCGCGTCGAGCCGCGCGATCAAGGGTTGCACGGCATCCGGCTCGAGCCAGGTGAGGTAGTACGTCTGACGCAGGACGAGGTCGAGGCCCATCCCGCCTGGGCCGGCTTCGGTGACGTGGCCGACAGCCACCCACCGATGCGGGGCTGGCTGGCCACGGAAGTCTGCGGCGAGGACGGCCGCAGCTACGGGCTCCTCCAGCTCTCCGACAAGTCGGGAGGGGCCGACTTCACCGCGGAGGACGAAGACCGCATCCGCGAGCTCGCCGCGTTCACGGGTGCCACCCTCGACGCTCTCCGAACTGCCCGACGCCCGGGTTAGGCCTCAGTCACGACTACGGTCGTGCTTGGTCCTGCGAGATCGTCCCCGAGAACGGGTCGGCAGGGACCACTATGTGCTGGACCACCGACTGGTCGACGACCCGCGGCGGTTTCGGCGCCTTTGTGTCCGGAGTGTGTCGCATGGCGGACCCGCACAATGGCACCCCGTGCTCGCTAGACGGCCTGAGCGCCGCACGTCGTAGGACTCGTCGCGTGGCAGGGCCGACCATGCCGCCGCGCTGGAAGACCGCAGTCGTAGCGTCCAGTAAGGAGACGGGGCCGGCTTGCGCCGGCCCCGCCGTTCATCGATGTTCGTGACGTGTTAGTTGCGCGAGTACTGGAAGATCCAGAGCCCGCTGTCGCGGTCGCTGCCGAGGATGACCGTCGGCTTCTTGAGCTGGCGCAGCTTGTGCACCTCGATGCCCCAGAAGTCGTTGCCGTCCTCGTCCACGTAGTGGCCGACCTCCTCGAGGCCGCCCGCACCGTACTCGATGACCCGCATTCCTCCCGAGTAGTACGAGAGGTAGGCGAGGTTCCGCTTGAACGGGTCGACCGCCACCTCGTGCACCGAGAGCACGCCGAACCCGCTCGCGAAGGCCGGATCGAGAGCCTCGTCGATCGCATACGCGTCGACCTGCTCCATCGTCTCGGCGTCGAGCAGCCGGACGTAGCCCCAGCCGTCGAACTCGCTGCGCACAAGGACGTCAGCGCCGAGCGTCCCGATCGCCGGGTCATCGGCGTGCGGAGGCCCGGGCGGGTCGTAGTTCGGCGTCGTCCCGAGCAGCAGGTGGAACGCGCGGTGGCCGATGCACGCCGCGCCGATCGTAGGCGTGAACTCGTGGCCCTGGCTCCCGCACAGAATGCCGTCGGGCAGCGAGCCGTTGCCTGCGCCGGCGTGGTGGTTGGCGATCAGCACGCCGTTGTAACCGGCGTCCTGGGCCGTCTCCACCTTCTCCGAGAAGAAGCACTGGCCGCGCTGGAGCACGAGGATCTTCTCCTCACCGGGATCGGCGGGGAGGGTCGAGGCCGGCGGGACCGGCAGGTCGAACGGCGGCGGGTTGTCCGTCCCGTCCGCGCTCACGTCCGGGCACCCGTAGCCGCCGTAGATCGTCGGCCCGTTCAGCTGCTGATCCGGATACGACACGATCGGCACCGTCCAGCCGAACTCCCCACCCGGGTAGTCGCCCGCGTTGGGGCCACTCGTGATCGAGAACGAGTCGTTCAAGAGTCGGTAGGGCGAGAAGTCCTCGTCCGTCCCGATAATCCAGCGGTTGTTCCGCGTGAACTCCGCCTGGTGGGCATTCCCCTCCGGGAACATGAAGTCCGGGAAAAGAGTGTCCGGCAGCGGATAGTCCGAGTCGATCATGTACTCGGGATTCGCCGGGTCGTTGACGTTGAACTTCACCCAGCCGCCGTCCCAGTAGGACACGAGCAGCGTCCAGGTGCGGCCGATCTTCTTCACGATCATGTCGTGGAGGAAGGAGCCCTGGAAGTTGCCGTGCGAGACGACGCCTTCGCGTGCGACGCCGAACTCGTTTGCATCCGTCTCGGAGACGAGGACCGGATTACGGGGATCCGTGATCTCCATGATGTCGATGTCCTCGAACTCCATGTTGTCCGTCATCACTGCGAACGCACGCTTCTGCTGCTGCCACGCGAAGACGCTGTGGATGTGGTTGAACTCGTGCGGGAACCCCGCCTCGCCCGCCGACGGGTCACCAGCGTGCGCGGTCAGCTGGACGGGGTTCAGCGGGTCGGTGACGTCCCAGATCGTGAGCCCGCCTTCCCCGAGTTCCTCGTCGCAGATCTCGTTGTTGCCGACGAGGATCTGGCCCTTGAAGTGCGCCGTGTTTAGGTTGATGACGTGGGCGCCCTCGCCCGGGAACGATCCGTCCGTCCAGTCGATGAAGCCGACTTGCTCCGGATTCGACGGGTCGGAGATGTCGATAACCGCGAACCCTGCGTCGTAGCACCCTTCAGGATCGCGGACGGCGAGGTAAGCGTAGTTCCCGTAGGCGGTGACGTCTGCGACGCGGTCGGGCGCCGCGCCCTCGATGTCCACCTGGCCGAGCAGCGTGACGTTCTCGCTCGAGCCCGGTAGGTGGTCGCCCGGCTGGCCGTGCTGCATTCCGCGCATGCCGTGGATCTCGGCCGGCGAGTCGGCGACTTCGTCTCCGATCACCTTGAAGTTCGGATCCCCCGCCAAGGTCTGCGCCTGAGTCTGCTGCAGGCTCGACTGGTCGGTCCCGGCCGCCGGGGCCACAGCGACGATCGCGAGCGCGGCGACGGCCACCAGCCATGTGGATATGCGTCTCCTCATTTCACCCCTCCTGTCTGCGGCGCGAGTGGACGCCGCAGTGTTTGCCCCAACTCCCCTGCCTCCACTCAGAGGCGCGACTATACGCCAGGTTGGCCAAGGACGTCCAGCGAGTGCATTTTGATTTAGCCCTGCTAAATGGGCATTTTTGGTGGCTTCTAGCTCGCCAGTCGGAAGCGGCTCCTCCGGAACCTCTGGCGTGCGAACCTGCGCAGTAAACTCCTGTGTGTAACTCCCTAGGTTTGCCCCAAGGGAGCGCATGAGAGCCGTCGTCGGGCGGCTCTCCTATCGACACGTTCTGATCGCACGTTCTCCTCTCGCAGCTCGAGCCACGGTGTCCTTTGACTGAACTCAGCCCACAGACGCTTAGCGCGGGTGAGGCTCCGGGCAAGACACGGACCACACGGTTCCCTAGCACTACCTTGCCCACGCCCCGGCAAGTTCAGGCCACGGGGTAAGCACGACCATGGAAGCGCCTTCCTGGCATCATCGGAACAGACGGGCGTCGGTCTCCCGTTCTCCCCGGGATGCTCTCCCCTCGCAATCCCGGGTCTGCCCTTGGCTTTGATGCAGACGGTGGGGATTGGCGCAGGATCGGCGCCCGTCCGCTCATCCCTGTATCGAGGCTTGATGGGCTCGCAGGCCTCGCGCACGTGCTGCCAGACTCGTAGCGTCGTGCCTCCTCCCCGGCAGGTGGCGAGTGGTCGGGCCGGCCAGCCGGGCGTACGCGTTGACACGTGATCAACATCGTGCCTTCGTGTCTGGCCGCGACGAGGGACCGGCTTCTTAGTGGGGCCCGCTGCCGGATCACGACGAGTCGAGGTGCTTGATCCGGTGGTTCCTGGCTTCGATGAACTCGATCGAGCGGCGGCGGTACTCCTTGTAGGCACCGACATCGTTGGGAACCGACGGCGGGGCGAAGTCGTCGAACGGCATGAAGAACCTCACGCTGAGGTCGTCGTTGACGAGATCATCGAGCAGAAAGAAGCTCACGTAGCCCCGGAAGTCGTCAAACAGTGCGAAGAAGTCGCTGTAGCGAGAGAGCGTGCTCGACAGCGGGCTTTCCCAATCCGAGTAGTGGCGGCGAATGCACTCGAGTGTCAGGTCGAACCGATCGGAAATGGCCCTGGTGCACCCTCGGGCCTGGTTGATGGTCCACTTGCCGATCGGGACCTGGATCCCTGGAAATACCATCATCCCGCCGATCGTGGAGGCGATCGTCACGAACGCCTCCCTCTCAGACTCGGGAAGCTGGCCAGTGATCGGCTTGAGCGCCGGCCACCTCAGGAACGTCTGCATCACCGAGTCGCTCGACAGGAAGAACTCCCCCAACGCCGAGCGGTGGTGCAGGTACATCCCGCGAGTGGTGTTCGACAGATCGAAGAACTCGCCACTGGGTAGGTGCTTGCTCCACAAGAGCCGGTGGTAATTGCGGAGCGTGGGACTGTGCGAGTCGGGGTCGTTGCCGCCAGCATCCGTCCTGAAGTCGAACCCGATGTCGATCACCACTCTCCCCACCCCTACTCGTCGGGCTTAGTCGCCGTGCGGTCGCCCGTCGCCAACGAGGTGATCCTATGAGCTGAACTCGCGCCACGTGCGCTTGGAGTGGCTGTGTTCGGGGGATAGCACCGGCGTGGCGAAAGTGAGGATCAGCGCGGTCGCGCTCGTCTGCCTTGCACTAGCGGCTTGTGGTGGTGGCGGGGGCGGAGACACCACATTCGAGGGCGACGGCTTCTCGTTCACGTACCCGGAGGACTGGGAGCAGCGCGAGGTGGGCGGCGGCGCTGCGGAGGTCGGCAACTCGATCTCCTCCTTCACGTTCGCGCCCGCACGGGGAGCGAACGGGCTGACTGTGGAGGTCTATCGCCTGCGGTTCGGGGTCACCGAGGACAACATCGAGTCCGTTGAAGGGGAGGTCGCGGCGGTAACCGAAGAGATCTTTCGGCAGGCGGGCGGACGCGTGACGGACGGGCCGACGCGAGTGACGATCGCCGGCCACCCCGGATACTCGGCGACAGGAACAGGGATGACGCCGCAGGGTGCTCGGGTCGAGAGCCAGGTCAACCTCCTCTTCGACGGAGCAACGGAGTATTTCCTGAACTGCCAATACACCCCGTCCGGCGCCGAAGAGATGAAGCAGGGCTGCGACCAGGTGGTGCAGTCCTTCCAGGTCGAATAGAGCGGCGCCCCGAAAGGGGCAGGCGGGCGGGGTCGCGGAGCAGATTCCAAGCGCGCCTCTCGACGTGTAGCCCCCGGCTCACTGCCCACGGCGGGAATCCAGTCTTGGCCGAGACGCTGAGGCGCGCTACAGTCCGGTCCCATTCGTTCGTACGGGAAAGGGGAGATACACATGCGGAAGGTCTTGGGCGTCGGCGCCGCCTTGCTGCTGCTTCTCGCGGTAGCCGGACTGGCGTCGGCAGGGGACAACAACAACTACTCGGTTCACTTGGACGGCGACGACGGAGGTACCTGCGAACGCCTCGCTGGCGACCGGTCAGGCGATCTTCAAGCTGAGCCCGGACGGAACGTCGCTCGACTACAAGCTGATCGTCGCCAACCTGGACAATCCGGTCGCGGCGCACATCCACGTCGGTCCTCCGGGCGTGAACGGCCCCGTGGTCGCCTTCCTCTTCTCCGGTCCGCCCGGAACCGGGACCGCGAACGGCGTGATCGCGGAGGGCACGATCACCGCGGCGAATCTCATCGGGCCGCTTACCGGTCAGCCGTTCTCGGCGCTCGTCGAGGCTCTGAACTCCGGCAACGCGTACGTCAACGTGCACACGAACGACGGCGTGCCCCCTACCAATACGGGCCCGGGCGATTTCCCGGGCGGGGAGATCCGCGGGAACTTCTAGGTTCCGGCTCAACGGCGAGAAGTGAAAGGGGGCGGGCAGCCTGGGCCCGCCCCCGTTCGTTCCCCTCGAGGGAGCCTCGACGGAGTGCCGCCCACCCCCGATGAGGTCGCTCGCCACGTAGGCGCGAACGCTTCTGAGCAGTCTGGCATCGTGAGCGCGTGATCCTGCGCGAGCCCGCAGAGGCCCTCGACCCGCGGGTGCGCCGGTACTGGCTCGTCCAGAACCTGATCGTCGTCGGCTTCGTCGCCGTGCTGGTCGGAGTCGGTGCGGCCATGGCCGCTGTGCTCGACGCGACGACGGTCGCCTGGCTCATCGGTCTCGTCGGCGGGCCCGTCGTGGTCGTGCTCGCGCCGCTGGCCGTGGTTGCTGCCGGGCTCGACTACCGCCGATTCCGCTACGAGGTGACCGACCTCGGGCTGTACGTGGCCTCGGGCTGGCTCTGGCGGAGCCACCAGGTCGTCCCGCACGCGCGCGTGCAGACGGTGGACACGACCGCCGGCCCGCTCCTGCGCGCGTTCGGCCTCGTGTCCGTGCACGTGCGGACGGCTTCGGCCCACGGTGGCACCTCGATTCCGGGCCTCACGCCCGACGTGGCCGACCGTCTCGTCGAGGAGCTGGCGCGACGCGCCGGCATCGAGGAGGGGACGTGACGGAGGCCGTGCTCGAGGGGCGGCTGCATCCGCTCGCCGTGCTCGTGATCGCGAGGCGATTCGTCGGGGTGAGCATGATCCCGGCGCTCGCGCTCTTCCTCTCCGCGGGAACGCGGGTGATCGTCCCGGCGCTGACGGTCGCACTCCTCGTCGGCCTGCCGCTGGCGATCCTGTCCTGGTGGCGCTTCCGCTACCGCGTGGCCGGCGGGCGCCTCGAGCTGCGCTCGGGCGTCATCAGCCGGTCGGTGCGGACGATCCCACTGGAGCGCGTGCGCGGGATCGACGTCACCGAGCCCTTCCTGCATCGGCTGCTCGGGCTCGTGCGCGTCGAGGTCGAAGCTGCGGCCGGGGGCGGGGAGAGCGCCGAGCTCTCGCTCGCCGCAGTCTCGCGTGCCCAGGCCGACGCGCTCCGCGAGGCGCTGCTCAGCTCTCCGCGCGCGGTGGGAGAGGGCGTTGCCGAGCCGGTGCCGCTCTACCGGGCGACCCCCGGGCTCCTCGCGCTCGGCGGGGTCACGAGCCTGAGCTACCTGCTCGCGCCGGCCGCGATCGTGGGCGTCGTCTTCAACCTGGCCGACGACCTGCCGGGGCGGTTCGTCGAGCAGGCGGCGGAGGCGGCCGCCGACCGGTTCCCCACCGACGCCGTGGGCCTCGCGCTGATCGGTGTGGCCGCGGTGGCGCTGGTCCTCGCGGCAGCTGCGGCCGGGTCGCTGCTGGTGGACTGGGACTTCACGCTGCGGAACGAGGGCGAGCGGCTGGCGGCCTCGCGCGGCCTCTTCACGCGCCGCCTCGTCCACCTCGACCGGGCGCGCATCCGTGGTGCCGACGTCCGGGACACGCTGCTCCGGCGCCCCATCGGGCTGGCTGCGGTCACCGCGATCGCCGCGGGCGTCCGCGGGCGGAGTGGCGGGACGCTGCTCGCGCCCGTCATCCGCGCGGGGGACCTTCCGGCTCTTCTTCGCGCGGTGGATACCGCCGCGGCCGACCCATCGGCACCGCTCGCTGCGCATCCGCGCGCGGCGCGGTCACGCCGCTTCGTGCGGGCGCTCGCCTTCCCCCTCGCTGCACTTGTGCTGGCTGTCGCGCTGGGCGCCTGGTGGGGAGCCGCGCTTGCGCTCGCTGCGCTGGCGCCTGCGGCGTTGCTCGCCCTGGACCGCTACCGCCAGCTCGGCCACGCCTTCGACGGTCGGCGCCTCTCGCTGCGGGAGGGGTCGCTTCGCCGCCGCCGGTCGGAGCTCGACCCGGCCGCCGCCGTGTCCTTCGAGCTGAGGACCTCGCCCGGCCAGCGCCGGGCCGGCGTCGGCACGCTCACCGTGCATCTCGGCCAGGGCGCGGGCTCGCGGCGGGCGCTCGACCTCGGCGAGGAGCAGGCGGCGTCGCTCCTCCGGACCGTCAGGCCGGATTTGTTCGAGCCGCTGCTGCCGCGCTAGGAGGATTTGACGAACGCAGTCTGTGCCGCCGGGCTGCGGCGACGAGCGACGTTCCGCCAACCCTCCTAGGTCACCGCAGCCGCCGCTGCGCGTCGCGGACGCAGTCCGGGAGCAGGACGTGGAACGATGCTCCTCCGCCCGCGGTGTCCGTCACCCAGCATCGCCCACCGTGCACGGCAGCGAACCGGTCGACGAGCGCGAGGCCGATGCCGGCGCCCGGGGTGAGAGCGAGGATGTTCGGGCCGCGGTTGAACGTCTCGAAGACGGCCTCCTTGAACTCGTCGGGAATCCCGGGACCGTGATCCTCGACGATGAGCAGGAGATCGCGGTCGGCCGTCTCGAGCCGGACGTCGATGCGCGTTCCCGCCGGCGTGTGCTTGGCTGCGTTGAGCACGAGGTTCTCGACGATGCGCTCGATCTTCGCCTGGTCCACCTCGGCGACGACGGAAGCCGCGCTGACGTGGAGCTCCCGTCCGTCGACTGCGCACTCGGCGACCACGCGCTCGACGAGCTCGCCGACCGAGACCCGCTCCCGCGCGAGCACGACGAGACCTCGACGGAGCCGTTCGACATCCAGCAGGTCGGCGAGGAGGCGATCGAGCCGGCGGGCCGCGTCGGCCAGCGCGATGACGGTCTCGTCGATCGTCTCAGCCGAGAGGGTGTCGCGGTGCTTCTCGAGCGTCAGAGCGAAGCCGAGGACGGACGTAAGCGGCGTGCGTAGCTCGTGCGACACCGCAGAGAGGATGTCCTCGCGCAGCTTCTCGACCTGGCGCTGCTCGGTGACGTCCTGCCCGGTGCCGAACATCGCGACCGGCTCGCTTCCGTCCATGACCACGCGTCCCCGACCCATGAGGATTCGCTCCCGGCCGTCAGGCCGGATGAGGCGATGCTCGAAGGCGAACGGCTTGCCGTCCTGGAGCGCTGCGGCCACCCGCTCCGCGGCGAACCCGCGATCGTCCGGGTGGATCAGCTCCACGTACGTCTCGAACGTGAGCGGCTCGGCCCCGCGCTCCAGGCCGAAGACCCGGTAGAGCTCGTCCGACCACGCGATGGAGTTGTGGCGGATGTCCCATTCCCAGCTGCCGATGTGGGCGAGCGACTGCGCCTCGGCGAGGCTTCGCGTGGCCGCCTCCCGTTCGGCGAGGGTGGCGCCGACGACGAGCAGGCTGACGACGATGACCGCGAACGCTGCCTGGGCGAGCTGCACCCGCTCGGTCGCGGTCTCCCCGCCGAATGGCATGGAGCCGTCGACTGCTCCCCACGTGCCGATCGCCCCGACGAGGAACGCCGACGCGGCCGCACCGACCTGCTTGAAACGCAGCGCCGCCCAGAGGAGGAAGGGGAAGATCAGGTACGGGTAGCGCCAGACGCCCCCGAGGAAGACGAACGCGCTGGTCACGATGAGGCCTGCGACGACCGCGGCGCCCTCGAGGAGCTGCGCCCGCGTCGGGGGCGTGCCTCTCGCCCGGTCGGACAGGACCAGCAGGATCGGCGCGAGGACGAGGATCCCCATCGCGTCGCCCAACCACCACAGGAGCCAGGCGGATGCATACGAGTCCTCTCTCGCGTCCGCGAGCGTGAGGACGGTCACGCCGTTCGTCGCGCTGATTGCCGTGCTCACGAGGGCCCCGCCGACCACCAGCGCGAGGACCGAACGGACGCGGTCGAGTGCGGGCGTGAAGCCGATCCTGCTGACGAGGAGCGCCCCGACGACGGCGGCGGCCGTGTTGCCGACGGAGATGCCCGCGGCGACGGCGAGCGTCGCGCCGCTGGTCGCGTTCGCCGCGAACGCCCCGACCGTCACGGCCGGCCAGAAGCGGACGCCCAGGATGAGCAGGGCGGCGAGGGCGATGCCCGAAGGCGGCCACACCGGCGTGATGACGCCGTGGGCCACGTCCAGGCTCACCCCGAGCTTCGCGGCGCCGAAGTAGGCGCCCGCGATCAGCACGAACCAGGCGGCCGCACGAACGCGCCGGCCGGACAGCCACATCGCCCGGTGGTGGAGTCGGCGGTGCATCGACTTCGCGGCCATTCGCCGCGCTCAGATTGTCACAGACGTTGGAGTCAACTGCGAGGCGGCCTAGGAGACGCCGGCCGGCTTCGGCAGCGGCTCGATCGCCTGCAGCGCCCGCGCGATCTCGTCCTCCGGGAGCTCGTAGTCTTCGAGCTGTCCGTGGAGATAGGCGTCGTACGCGCCGAGGTCGAAGTGGCCGTGGCCGGAGAGGTTGAACAGGATCGTGCGCTCGCGGCCCTCTGCGTCCGCGGCCGCCGCCGCCTGCACGACGCCGTGGATCGCGTGCGCCGCCTCCGGAGCAGGGATGATCCCCTCGGTGCGGGCGAACCTCACCGCCGAGGCGAAGACGTCCGTCTGGCCGTAGGCCTCGGCGCGCACCAAGCCGTCGAGGACGAGCTGCGAGATCAGCGGCGCCACGCCGTGGTAGCGGAGGCCGCCCGCGTGGATCCCCGGCGGGACGAAGTCGTGGCCGAGCGTGTGCATGGGGACGAGCGGGGTCAGCTGGCTCGTGTCCCCGAAGTCGTAGGCGAAGGGCCCGCGCGTCAGGGTCGGGCAGGCGGCCGGCTCGCAGGCGAGGACGTCGATCTCCCGCCCGGCGATCTTCTCGCGCAGGAAGGGGAACGCAAGCCCGGCGAAGTTGGAGCCCCCGCCGATACACCCGGTCACGAGGTCGGGGAAGACGCCCGACAGCTCCATCTGCGCCAGCGCCTCCTGCCCGATCACCGTCTGGTGCATGAGCACGTGGTTGAGCACGCTGCCGAGCGAATAGGCGGTGTCCTCGCGCTGCGCGGCGTCCTCGACCGCCTCCGAGATGGCGATGCCGAGGCTGCCCGGCGACGCCGGGTCGGCGGCGAGGATCGCGCGCCCCGAGTTGGTGTCCTCGGATGGGCTGGCGACGACGCTCGCGCCCCAGGCCTCCATCATCGAGCGGCGGTACGGCTTCTGCTCGTACGACACCTTGACCATGTAGACCTTGCACTCGAGCCCGAAGAGCTGCGAGGCGAGTGCGACCGCGCTCCCCCACTGGCCGGCTCCCGTCTCCGTGGCGATGCGCGTGCGGCCCGACCCCTTGACGTAGTAGGCCTGCGCGGTCGCGGTGTTGGGCTTGTGGCTCCCGGCCGGGCTCGTGCCCTCGTACTTGTAGAAGATGCGACTCCGGGTGCCGAGGGCCTGCTCGAGCCGGAGCGCGCGGTAGAGCGGCGTCGGCCGCCAGAGGCGGTAGACGTCGCGGACGGCGTCCGGGATCGCGATCTCCGCGTCCGTCGAGACCTCCTGGAGGATCAGGTCCATGGGGAAGAGCGGCGAGAGGTCGTCGGGGCCGACGGGCTCCCCGGTGCCGGGATGCAGCACCGGCTGCGGCCGGTTCGGCATGTCGGCCGCGATGTTGTACCAGCGCTCCGGGATTGCGCTCTCGGGCAGGGTGATCTTCGTCTCGGTCATGCCGGCGAGGATAACGCCGCCGGGGCGCGTCCGCCTAGCCCTCGCTGGCGCACTCCACGTCCTCGTTCCCGGCGGCCGGGAGCCGGGACAGGAGCGACGAGAGCGTGGCCAGTTCCTCGTCCGAGTAGCGCCCGACGAAGAGCGACTCGATGCCTGCGACATGGGTGCGGCCGGCCTCGCGGAGCTTCTCGGCGCCCGCCTCGGTCAGGCGCGCGTAGACGACCCGGCGGTCGGTATCGCAGAGCTCCCGCGCCACGAGTCCCGAGCGCTCGAGCCCCTCGAGCAGGCGCGTGATGCCGGAGGCGGTCAGGAGGATCGACTCCGCCAGGTCGACGCGGCGCATCCTCTTCCCGGGCGCGCGCGCGAGGTGGAGCAGGACCTCGTAGTCGTTGAGGGTGAGCCCGTGCTCGGCGACGAGGTCGGCGGAGAGCTCGCGGGTCAGCGCGGCGTGCGCGCGCAGGAAGCGGATCCACGCGTCCAGCCGTGACGTGTCGGGGAGCGCCTGCATTCGAACGGCCATGGACAAACTGTAGTGGTCTCGTCTGCGAGCGCGGAGCTCGCGCGACTAGCCTGGCAACATGCGCGACGAACACGGTATCCAGGCGGAAGGCCTGGTCCGCGAGTTCAAGGGCGACATCCGGGCGGTGGACGGAATCGACCTGGCGGTGGCGCCCGGAGAGATCTTCGGCTTCCTCGGCCCGAACGGCGCCGGGAAGTCGACCACCGTGCACATGCTCACGACGCTGCTGCCGCCGACGGCGGGAACGGCCCGGGTCGCCGGCTTCGACGTCGTGCGCGAGGGCGCGCAGGTTCGGGCCGCGATCGGCGCCGCGCTCCAGGAGGCCGCCCTCGACCCGCTGCTCACCGGGAGAGAGCACCTGCGCCTGCAGACGGCGCTCCACGGGATGCCGAAGGCCGAGCGGCGACGTCGGAGCCTGGAGCTGCTCGAGCGCGTCGGCCTCACCGAGGCCGCCGACCGCAAGGTGCGGACCTACTCGGGCGGCATGAAGCGCCGGCTCGACCTGGCCCTTGCGCTCGTCCACGAGCCGAGCATCCTCTTCCTGGACGAGCCCACGACCGGGCTCGACCCGCAGAGCCGCAACGCGCTCTGGGCCGAGGTCGCGCGGCTCGCGCGCGACGACGGCGTCACGGTCTTCCTGACGACGCAATACCTCGAGGAGGCGGACGTCCTCGCCGACCGCGTGGGGATCATCGACCACGGGCGGATCGTGGCGGAGGGCACGCCCGCGTCGCTCAAGGCGGAGATCGGCCGGCCGAGCGTCGAGGCGATCCCCGCCGACCCGGCGGAGCTGGCGGCGGTCGGGCGCACGCTGGAGCGCTTCGGCGCGCCCGTGCCCGGCTCGCCCAAGGCCGCCTCGGTACGGCTCGACGGCGGGGAGGAGGCGCTCGCCGACGTCGTGCGCGCGCTCGACGCCGAAGGGCTCCACCTCCAGCACCTGCAGCTGCACGCGCCGACGCTCGACGACGTCTTCCTCGCCAAGACCGGCCGCTCGCTCGAGGGGGCAGGGGACGAGGAGGCGGGCGAGGAGCCGGAGGCGGCGCCGGCCCCGGCCCCGGCCTCGGGATGAGCCGCAGCCTGCTTCTCCTCCAGGTCGCGCACCTCGCGCGCCGCTCGGTCGTGCGGACGCTCCGCCAGCCGCTGAACGTCGTCCCGTCGTTCGTCTTCCCGCTGATCCTGCTCGCGGTCAACGTGGGCGGGCTCCAGTCGGCCGCGCGGATTCCCGGGTTCCCGGCCGACTCCTACCTCGACTTCGCGCTCGCGTTCACGTTCATGCAGGGCGCGCTCTTCGCCACCACGAACGCCGGGACCGATCTCGCGCGCGACATCCAGACGGGCTTCCTCGACCGGCTCGCGCTGACGCCGATGCGACGTGCCGCCTTGCTGCTGGGCCAGCTCGCCGGCGTCGTGGCGCTCGCGCTGCTGCAGGCGACGCTCTACCTGACGATCGGCCTGATCGCGGGCGTGCGGCCGGAGAGCGGGATCGTCGGCATCTTCCTGATCGTCTTCCTGGGAGTGCTGATTGCGCTCGGCTTCGGAGCGATCGGAGCATTCCTGGCGCTGCGCACCGGCTCCGGCGAGGCGATCCAGGCCCTCTTCCCGCTCTTCTTCGTCTTCCTCTTCCTCTCCTCGATGAACCTGCCGCGGAACCTGATCGAGATCCAGTGGTTCCGGACGGTGGCGACGATCAACCCGGTCTCGTACCTGATCGAGGGGCTCCGGAGCCTCATCATCACCGGCTGGGACGCGCAGGCGCTCCTGCTCGGGTTCGGGCTGGCGACCGGGATCGCGGTGGTCGCGCTCGCAGCGGCGAGCGTGGCGCTGAGGGGGAGGCTGGCGCGGTCGTGAGTGCCTTCGTCTCCGTTGCGCGCGCGGTGGCCTGGCGCGGGATCCACAACGCGTTCACGAATCCGTCGATCCTCGTGCCCTCGCTGCTCTTCCCGCTCTTCTTCTTCACGGCGTTCGCGGGCGGGCTCTCGCGGGTCTCCGACGTGCCGGGCTTCGACTACCCGGCCGGCTACACCGCGTTCCAGTTCGTGTTCGTCTTCCTGCAGTCGGCGGCCTTCGGCGGCATCTTCAACGGCTTTGCGATCGCCCGCGACTTCGAGAGCGGATTCGCACGGCGGCTCCTCCTGGCGGCACCCCGGCGGACGGGGATCATCGCCGGCTACGCCCTGGTCGCGCTGGTGCGCTGGGCGGCGACGGCCTCGATCGTCTTCGTCATCGCGCTGATCTCGGGGATGAAGGTGCTCGGCAATCCCGACGAGCTGCTCGCGCTCGTTCTGCTCGGGCTCCTGCTCAACGTGGCGGCCGTGCTCTGGGCCTGCGGGATCGCCATGCGCTTCCGTACCCTCCAGGCCGGCCCGCTCATGCAGGTGCCCGTGTTCCTGACGCTCTTCCTCGCGCCCGTCTACGTCCCGCTGGAGCTGCTCACCGGCTGGATCCACACGGTCGCCTCGGTCAACCCGGCCACATTCCTGCTCGAGGCCGGCCGCGGCCTCTTCGCCGGCGAGCCCACCGAGGTCGGCGCGGCGTTCGCCATCGCCCTCGGCGCCGTCGCGCTCCTCACGCTCTGGGCCCTCCGCGGCCTGAAGAGCGCCGAATCGGCCGGCTAGCCCACCCGGCGGACGCGTCCCCCGTGGACACGGCCGGGGTCTGACCCCTTCCCCAGACCGCTGCGGACAGTCATTCGGTCTGGTCGTCCCATTCCGTCTGCGCTCGGGGCCATCACTGTTGTCCACAGGTGCAGTGCGGCTTCATCGGCTCCGCGGGTCGTGTCCGGGGTCAGACCCGGGACGTGGACGGCTAGGCCATGCCCTTGCGGCGGAGCTCTTCGCGGGCGGCGTCCGTCTTCTCCAGGTTCTCCGCGCCCAGGCCACGGAGGACCTCGGGCGCCTTGGTGAACTGGATGTCGCGGTAGTCGACGACCTCGACGCGGTTCCCCCACGGGTCGCGGAAGTCGAGCCCGCGGCCGGGGAGGATCTCGACGCCCGCCTCCTCGAGGGCGCGGCGGACGGCCTCCTTGTCGTCGACGACGAGGCCGAAATGGCGGTGGTCGTCCGGCGGCTGCCGCCGGCCCTCGGCCAGCGCGACGAACTGGTCGCCCATGTCGACGAACGCCATCCCCTGCGCCCGTCCGCGCAGCTCGAAGTCGAAGAAACGGCCGTAGAACGCAAGCGCCTCCTCGACGTCGCCCACCTCGAGAGCGACGTGGTTCACGCCCAGCAGGCGTGGGCGGCGCGTCATACGGGTAGCGTGGGAAGGGACTGGACCAAGACGCCAGAAACTCTAGACGTCAGCTTTTTGAGGATTTCATGAACACTCTCCCCTGCCAGCCCATTAGCTCCTACAGTGGTTGAGTTGTCGACCATCGCCCGGATCGTCGTCGGTCTCATCCTGCTCTGGGCCGCAGCTGCCAAGCTGCGGCGGCGGGATGACCTGCCCGACTGGCTCACCGCCTACGGCCTGCCCGCGCGGTACGCGCGCGAGACCGCCTGGGCGGTCATGGCCGCCGAGGCCGTTGTGGGGCTGCTGCTCATTCTCGGCGTCGCCATGCCGTTTCCCGCGTACGCGGCGGTGGCGCTCGGGGTCGTGTTCCTCGCCGCCCTCGGTCAGGCGCGCCTTCGCGGCGTCGAGCGCCTGCGGTGCGGCTGCTTCGGCGCGTCCGAGGGGAAGACCGACCACCTGCTCATCCGCGCCGGCGCGTTCACGGCGCTCGCGCTCGTCGCTGCCCTTGGCGGGGGGCTCGAGCTCTCTGCCTCCTCCGACACGGTCGTGGCGGCCGTCCTCGTCCTCCTCTCCGGCGCCGTCGTCCTGCTGACGCTGCTCGTGCTCGCGCTCTACCGCCAGGTGGGAGTGCTCACGCTGCGGATCGGCCCGCGCGTTCCGTTCGAGCTCGCCGAGGAAGGCCCCCAGCTGGGCGACGCAGCGCCGCCGCTCGAGGGTCTGCGGGGCCGGCGCTCCGAGGTCGTCTTCTTCTTCTCGTCCACGTGCAGCCTCTGCCGTCAGCTCAGCCCCGGCGTCGCCGCGCTCGCCCGGCAGGGGCTCGCGGTCCGGGTCGTCGAGGAGGAGCTCGAGGAGGACGCCTTCAAGCGCTGGAACGTCCCGGGAACCCCGTTCGTCGTACACCTCGTCGACGGTGTCGTCGCGGCCAAGGGAACCGTGAACACGCTCGAGGAGCTGGAGACGCTCCTCGACACCGGTCGGGCGAGGATCCATGCAGCCGCCTGAGGCGCAGGCGCAGGCCTCGAAGCTCGACCGCCAGGCCGAGAAGCTCTCGGCGAAGCTCGCCGAGTCGACCACCCGCCTCTCGTTCCTCGGTCGGCTGAGCGCGGCCGCGCTCGCGATCGCCGGAGGCTCCGCGGTGGCCGCCGCCGTCAAGCCCGACGAGGCCGAAGCCTTCCACTTCTGCGGCCACATCTGGACGACGAAGTCGTGCCCCAGTCCCTACCCACCGCTCTCCCGGATCGACCGCAAGGGCTATCCGCTCCACCCGCAGAGCGGCAAGCCGATCGACAACCTCGGCCGCGTCGTCGATGGAACCGGGCATGCGCTCGACGGCAGCGGGAACCGCCTGCGCGGCCCCGACGGGGTGGTGCTGCCCCCGTCGCCGCGAACGCGGGTGTGCGAGGACTGGACCGCCGAGGTGAAGGGGCTCAAGGACCTCCGCGTGCAGGGCTCCTGGTTCCGCTGCTGCGGTGGTCAGATCCGCAAGCTGGTCGACTGCTGCTCGTTCAGCCGCCGCCGCATCAACGGCGATGCCTCGCTCACCGGGTACTGCTGGGGCGGTCGCCGCGTCTACTGCGTCATGTACTACGACACGGGGCTTCCGTGCTGATCGAGTTCGGCGTCGCCCTCGCTGCGCTCGTGGCCGGGGTCTCCGGCGCCTGGTCGCCCTGAGGACTGTCGATGCTGGAGACCTTCACTCCCGCCGTGTGCGGGAGCCGCAAGCGCCAAATCGTCGCCCAGGCCCTCTTCACAGGAGCGGCGGTGCTGACCGCCGCCGCGCTCGGGCTCGCCCTCGGATTCGCCGGCGGCCTCCTCGGCGGACGCTACGCGCTCTATGCGGCCGCCGCGCTGGCGCTGCTCGCCGCTGCCCGTGAGGCCGGCCTCGTGCGGTTTCCCCTTCCGCAGGCCCGCCGCCAGGTACCGGAGCGCTGGCGCTTCGAGCTGCCGCTCCCCGTCTGGGCGACCGGCTACGGCGCCGGCCTGGGTGCGGGGTTCTTCACCTTTCAGCCCGTGTCCACCTTCTGGGTCGCCTGCGCCGGTGCACTCGCGCTGGCCCGCCCCCTCCCTGCGGCCGCGTGCTTCGCCCTCTATGGAGCGGGCCGTGCCGTCATGGTCGTGTGGCCCCGCCGCCGCACGGACGATCCCACTGCGGCCGTCGAGCGGCTGACGCGTCGCCGCGGGGCCTTGCTCCGCGCGAACGCGGTCGCGCTCGTCGTCTGCGGGATCCTGCTCGCCGTCGCGCCGGCCGCGGGCGGGGCGACGCTCGTCCAGGGGGCCGCCTACGACCCGAGCTTCGGCGGCGGCGCGATCGCCTTCGCCACCAAGGCCGGGGACGTCGTCGTCCGACCGGGGGGCGGAAGCCCCGAGGAGGTGTTCTCCGACGTCTCCCAGCCGTCCCTGGACGGGCAGTACCTCGCCGTCAACGACGGAGCCGGCATCAGCGTCGTCAACTGGACGAACGGCAACGAGGTGGCCAGGGTGCCCAACCCGAACGCCTCGCGTCCCGCCCTCGACTGGCCGCTCATCGCCTTCGTGGTCCGGGATGGGGGCTTCAAGCGCCTCGTCGTCCGCAATCTCCAGACCGGCGGCCGCAAGATCCACGTCTCGGTGCAGGCGACCCTTCAGCTCGGCCGGCCCAGCCTGAGCGGCGGTCGCCTCGCCTGGCACGTCGCGTCGCGGAAGCAGTCGATGATCGTGCTGAAGGTCCTCTCCTCGGGCGCGAAGCGGGTCGTCGCCCGGACGCGGATCGGGCTCCTGCAGAATCCGACGGTCCGGAGCACCCGCATTGCCTGGGTGGACAGCCGCTCGGGAGCGAGCCACCTCCGGCTGGCCCGGGTGTGGGGTGGGCGGCGCACCACCGTGGAGACGATGCGCACCCGCGCCCGCGGGTACTGGACGACCAGCCTGGCGCCCGGCGCCGTCTACTGGACACGCTGGACGCTCGCTACGGGCGCCTCGGCGGTCTACCGCACCGGCGTCTGAGGCTCCCCCCATTGGGGGGTCCAGCCCGCTACGGGGAGCCTCCCCCTACCGAGGGAATGCAATCTCGCGGAGTGCCCGTATAGTCCGGTCTGCAAGGGCGCCTCGGCGTCCATCGGGTTGAGGTTCCAACAGGGAGAGATAACTTGCGGCCAGGTGTAACCACTCGACTTGTCGTGCTTGCGATCGTTGCGGCGATCGCGCTCGCTGCGGCCGGACAGGCGGCGGCTGAGAGGTACGTCGTCCTGTACCCGGAGCGCGGCTGGGACGTCTTGGGGGCGGGCTCCGACGTCAAGAAGGCCGGCGGCTCCGTCGTCGCCGCGTACCCGCAGATCGACGTCGTCATCGCGGAGTCCGACGACCCCGGCTTTGCGGCGAAGCTCGACCGGAACCGCGACGTGCAGGGCGTCGCCTCCGTCGGAAGCGTCATCGCGACCGCGGCCGGCTGGGGCTGGGACTCGGACGGCGGGGGGCTTCCGAGCTCGCCCGTGCTCGAGGGCGATCCGTTCTCGCCGCTGCAGTGGTACGCGCGGCGCATCAAGGCTCCTGACGCCCACAAGATCACGGGTGGAAGCCCGGAGGTGCTCGTCGGCGTCATCGACACCGGCGTCGACGCGAGCCATCCGGATCTGAACGGCAACATCGACTTCTCGCGCAGCGTCTCGTGCGTCGGCGGCAAGGCGAACCGCGATCAGGCGGCGTGGAACGACGACTCCGGCCACGGGACCAACGTCGCCGGCGTCATCGCCGCCGAGGCGAACGGCCAGGGCATCGTCGGCATCGCGCCCAACGTGAAGCTCGCAATCGTCAAGGCGAGCACACGGCGCGGGACGACCGACATCTTCCTCGCGGACGCCGTCGTCTGCGCGCTCGTCTGGGCGGCCGACAACGGCGTCGACGTGGCGAACAACAGCTACTCGGTCGACAGCGCTCTCATGGGCGGGACGACCTCGTTCTGCCGCACCGACCCCGCGCAGCGCGTGATCATCAAGGCCGTCAAGCGCGCCGTCGACTACGCGCAGCGGCGGGACGTCTCGATGGTCGCCTCGGCCGGGAACAACGGCCGTGACATGTCCGACCCGGCGCTCGACGGGTGCAGCCGGCTTCCCAGCGGCCTGCCCGGGGTCCTCACGGTCTCCTCGATCGGGCTCTTCGACCGGCTCGCCGTCGGGCCGCCCTCGAACTGGGGCCTCGGCTTCGTCGACCTGACGGCCGGCGGGGGCGACTTCACGCAGGGCCCCCCGCCGACGGGCCTCGTTCTCGGGCCGTGGCCGGCCTCCATGCAGGTTCCGAATCTCCTGTGCGACCCCTGCACGGGCCCGGACGCGGCGTTCTACCGCTACTTCGCGGGCACGTCCCAGGCGGCCGCGCAGGTGAGCGGGGTGGCGGCCCTCGTCGTCAGCCAGTTCGGCAGGAAGAGCTGGTGGAGCCCCGGCGGGAAGATGGACCCGGACCGCGTGTCCGTCATCCTGCGCCAGACGGCAGATCCGCTGCCCTGCCCAGACGGCGACGCCCGCTGTGTCACGGAGGGCAATCAGAACGGCTTCTTCGGGAACGGCGTCGTCAACGCGCTCCGCGCCGTCGAGCTCGACAAGCGCGACCCGTAAGCGGCAAGTCGCGTGGGCCCGGGCGGGCGCCCGGGCCCACGAGGGCTCTACGCGGCCTTGACCGCGGCGACGAGGTTCTCGACGGAGGCCTTGGCATCGCCGAAGAGCATGGCCGTGTTCGCCCGGTAGAAGAGGTCGTTGTCGATGCCCGCGAAGCCCGGGCTCATGCTTCGCTTGAGGACGACGACGTTCGCAGAGGCGTCGACGTTCAGGATCGGCATGCCGTAGAGCGGGCTCTCCGGATCCTCGCGCGCGGCCGGGTTGGTGACGTCGTTCGCGCCGATGATCAGGGCGACGTCGGTGCGCGGGAACTCCGGGTTGATGTCCTCCATGTCGTAGAGCTGCGGGTAGGGGACGTTCGCCTCGGCGAGGAGGACGTTCATGTGCCCGGGCATGCGGCCGGCCACCGGGTGGATGGCGTACTTCACGTCCACGCCGCGCCGCTCGAGCAGGTCGGCCAGCTCGCGAACGTTGTGCTGCGCCTGGGCGACCGCAAGGCCGTACCCGGGGACGATGACGACCCGGCTCGCGTAGGCCAGCATGACGGCGCAGTCCTCGGCCGAGATCTCGCGGTGGCTCTTGACCTCGCCGCTCGTGGAGACGGCCGCGCCGCCCGCCGGGGCGGGCGCGCCGAACGCTCCGAAGAGGACGTTGGCCAGCGACCGGTTCATGGCGCGGCCCATCAGGATCGTGAGCAGCGTGCCCGAGGCGCCGACGAGCGTCCCCCCGATGATCAGCGCGGTGTTCTCCAGGATGAAGCCGGTGGACGCGGCGGCCAGGCCGGTGAACGCGTTCAGGAGCGAGATCACCACCGGCATGTCGGCGCCGCCGATGGGGAGGACGAGCAGGACGCCGAAGAGCAGGGCTCCGAGCAGCAGGACGACGGCCCAGACGCCGTTCTCGGTCGCCCCGGCGAAGATGCCGACGCCCACGAGGGCGGCGAAGAGGAGCCCGTTCACGATCTGCTGTCCGGCGAAGACGATCGGCCTCCCCGGCAGCAGCTCCTGCAGCTTCCCGAACGCGACGAGGCTCCCCGAGAAGCTGATCGAGCCGATCAGCGCCGAGAAGAGCATCGCGCCCATGTGCTCCGGGAGGACGTGCCCGGGCGCGGGGGTGAGCCGGTGGAACTCCGCCGCGGCGATCAGGGCCGCCGCGCCGCCGCCGACGCCGTTGAACAGCGCCACCATCTGCGGCATCGCCGTCATCTTCACCATGCGCGCCGAAGCGACCCCGATGACGGTGCCAACCGCCACGCCGGCGGCGATCAGCCAGTAGGAGTCGATCTGCGGGCTGAGCAGCGTGAAGACGATCGCGATCGCCATGCCGATCGCCGCGATCACGTTCCCCGAGCGCGCGGTTGCCGGCGAGGAGAGGCGCTTGATGCCGATGATCAGCCCCACGCTCGCCACGAGGTAGGCGAAGTTGATCGTCGTCTGGGAGAGCGCGAACGTCACTCCGGCCCCTCGCCACGGTCCGGCTTGCGCTTGAACATCTCCAGCATCCGGTCGGTGACGAGGAAGCCGCCGACGACGTTGATCGTCGCGAAGACGACCGCCACGAACGCGAGCGTCTGCTCGAGCGTCGAGTCGGCCGAGCCGGCGATCAGCATCGCGCCGACGAGGACGATCCCGTGGATGGCGTTCGTCCCGGACATGAGCGGCGTGTGCAGGAGCGCGGGCACGCGCGAGATCAGCTCGATGCCGAGGAAGACGGCGAGGACGAAGACGGTGATGCTGTTCAGGAGGGCCTGGCTCACGGCGCGGGCTCCTTCAGGACCTTGCCGCCGTGCGCGACGCAGGTCTCGCGGACGATCTCGTCCTCGAAGTCGAGCTCCAAGGCGCCGTCCTTGACGAGCAGGCCGAGGAAGGCCTGGACGTTCCGCGAGTACATCTGGCTCGCGTGGACGGGCATCGTCGCCGGCAGGTTCGTGAGGCCGACGATCGTGACGCTGTCGACGACGACGGTCTCCCCGGGGATCGTCACGGCGCAGTTGCCCCCGGCCTCGGCGGCGAGATCGACCACGACGGAGCCCGGGCGCATGCCGTGGACGGCGCCCTCCGTGATCAGCTCCGGTGCGGGCCTGCCCGGAATCAGCGCGGTCGTTATCACGGCGTCCGACTCGGCGGCATGCCGCGCGATCAGCTCCTGCTCGCGCGCGTGCTGGTCCTCGGCGAGCGCGACCGCGTACCCGCCGACGCCCTCGGCACCCTCGACGTCGAGCTCGAGGAAGGTCGCGCCGAGGCTCTCGACCTGCTCCTTCACGACCGGGCGAACGTCGAAGGCGGAGACGACGGCGCCGAGGCGCCTGGCCGTGGCAATCGCCTGCAGGCCGGCCACGCCCGCGCCGAGGACGAGCACCTTCGCCGGCGGGATCGTTCCCGCGGCGGTCGTCAGCATCGGGAAGAACTTGCCCAGTTGCTCCGCGGCGAGGACGGCCGCCTTGTAGCCGGAGACCGTGCTCTGTGAGGAGAGCGCGTCCATCGGCTGGGCGCGCGTCACGCGCGGGATCGAGTCCATGGAGAAGGCGGTCACGCCGCGGGCCGCGACCGCCGCGACGAGCTCCGTGTCGACGAGCGGCTGCAGGAGCCCGATCAGGACCTGGCCGTCGCGCAGCGAAGCGACCTCGTCGGGCGACGGCTTGAGTACCCGGCAGACAGCGTCGGCCTGCGTATAGAGCGTGTCCGCCGAGACGATCTGCGCGCCCGCGTCCTCGTAGGCGGCATCGGCGAAGGTGGCCGTCTCGCCCGCCCCGGCCTCGACAAGCGCCTCGACGCCGTCCCCGGCGAGCCGCCGCAGCGTGTCCGGAACGACGGCCACCCGGGTTTCTCCCGGAGCGGACTCCTTGGCGACACCGACCTTCATGTTCCGGCGAGAGTCTAAGCTGCGGCCATGGACGGATGGCTGGACGAGGCGCGCGTAAAGCTCGCGGCGGCGGTCGGGGAGGACCCCTCGGGCTACGACCTCTCGCGGGCGCAGATGGACGAGCTGCTCGAGCTGGCTCGGGTGGCGGCGCACGAGAGCGGCGAGCGGACGAACGCGCCCCTCCTCTGCTACCTCGTCGGCCTCGCGCACGGCCGGCACGGCGGTAGCCTGGACGATCTCATCGAGGCGACCGTCTAGGCCTGCCGATGGGCGCGCTCGACGGTAGGACGGCGATCGTCACCGGCGCCTCGACCGGCATCGGCCTCGTGACCGCGCGGGCGCTGGCCGCCGAGGGCGCGCGCGTCGCCGTCGGCGCGCGCCGCGTCGAGCTGCTGGAGCGGGAGGCCGCCGCGCTTCCCGGCGAGGGCCATCTGGCTGCGCCGCTCGACGTCACCGACGACGCAAGCGCCCAGGCCTTCGTTGCCCAGGCGGCCGAGCGCTTCGGCCGAATCGACATCCTGGTGAACAACGCCGGCCTCGCACTCGGCCGCGGCTCGATCGCGGAAGGTTCCGACGAGGACGACCGTGTCATGGTCGAGGTCAACGTCCTCGGTCTCCTGCGCATGACCCGGCTCGTGCTGCGGCACATGGAGGACTGGCGCGGGCACATCGTCAACCTCGGCTCGTGGGCCGGGCGCGAGTGGTACGGCGGCGGGGGCATGTACGTCGGCACGAAGACGACAGTGCGCGCGCTCACCGAGGTCATGCGCAAGGACCTCGTCGGCCGGATCCGCGTCACCACCGTCGACCCGGGCATGGTCGGCGACACCGAGTTCTCAGACGTGCGCTTCCGCGGGGACTCGGACAAGAAGGACGCCGTCTACCGGGGCGTGCGCTATCTGACGCCCGACGACGTGGCCGACTGCATCCTCTGGTCCGTGACCCGCCCGGCGCACATGGTCGTCGACGAGATCGTCGTGAAGCCGCTCCAGCAGGCCAGCCAGGACACAATCGTCAGGGAGCAGGACTAGCACTCCTATGCCGCTTACCATTCTGGAGGGCTCGACCTTCTGCGTCTCCGACGAGCGCGGCGACATCGTCGAGCCGACGATGGGCCTCTTCGCCCACGACACGCGCTTTCTCTCGCGCTGGGCGCTGACGATCAACGGCGCGCGGCCGCTGATCCTGTCCTCGCGCAAGGTCGAGTACTACTCCGCCGCCTTCTTCCTGCGGAACCCGGTGGTCGGCGGCCTCGAGCACGACGAGATCTCCATCGCTCGAGAGCGCTTCATCGGCGACGCCATGCAGGAGCTCCTGGTCGTCTCGAACCACGCGCCCCGGCGTGTGGCGTTCGACCTCTCGCTCGAGATGGGCAACGACTTCGCGGACATCTTCGCCGTCAAGGCCTACGACTTCTCCCTCGGCGACCCTGCGCATGCGAAGCCGCTCCCGGCACCGGTGGCACCGGTCTACGACGCGGAGGACAACCAGTTCGTCTTCGCCGTGAGCGACAACGGCTTCCACGGGCTGACGCAGGTCGTCCTCTCCGAGCGCGGTGAGACCGACGGCTCCAAGGTGACGTACCGCGTCGAGCTCGGACCGCGGGAGGCCTGGCGCCTGCGGGTGGACGTGATTCCCGCACCCGACGGACACCGCACGGCCGTCCAGTTCGCCGAGCGCCGGTTCGGAGAGGAGCTCGCGCGCGTGCGCGCCTCCCTGGCCGCCTGGCGGCTGCGCGTCCCGCAGCTCCGCGGCTCCTGGGACGACCTCGCGCACTCGTTCCGCCAGTCGGTGGCCGACCTCTCCTCGCTCCGCATGGACGAGGATCCGCGCCTCCCGGGCCAGCTCCCGGCCGCCGGGATGCCCTGGTTCATGACGGTCTTCGGGCGGGACACGCTGATCACCTGTCTGCAGACGCTCCTCTTCGGCCCCGAGCTGGCCCAGAACGCCCTCCACGTCCTCGCCGAGCTGCAGGCGCAGGACGACGACCCGGAGGCGGACGCGGAGCCGGGCAAGATCGTCCACGAGGTCCGGCACGGCAAGGGTGCCGAGGCGTGGTTCCCGCGCTACTTCGGCACCGTCGACGCGACCCCGCTCTACCTGATCCTGCTCTCCGAGGTCTGGCGCTGGACCGACGACGCCGGCCTCGTCCGCGACCTGCGCGGGCCGGCACTACGCGCGCTCGAGTGGATCGACCGGTACGGCGACCGCGACGGCGACGGGTTCGTGGAGTACGAGCGCCGCTCGTCGCGCGGCCTCGTCAACCAGTCCTGGAAGGACTCGGGCGACTCGCAGCTCTTCCACGACGGGCACATGGCGGCAACGCCGATCGCGCCCTGCGAGGTGCAGGGCTACGTCTACGACGCGAAACTGCGGCTGGCGCAGCTCGCGCGCGAGGTGTGGCGCGAGCGCGAGCTCGCCGACAGGCTCGAGCGCGAGGCGGAGGAGCTGCGCCGGCGGTTCGACGAGGCCTTCTGGTGCGAGGCGCGCGGCGGCTACTACGCGCTCGCACTCGACGCGGACAAGCAGCGCGTGGACTCGCTGACCTCCAACATCGGCCACCTGCTCTGGAGCGGGATCGTCCCCCCGGAGCGGGTCGACGCGATCGTCGACCAGCTGATGGGGGAGGAGCTCTGGTCCGGCTGGGGCGTGCGCACGATGTCGTCCGGCGACGCGGGCTTCAACCCGCTCGCGTACCACAACGGGACGGTCTGGCCGCACGACAACTCCCTGATCGCGTGGGGCCTGGCGCGCTACGGGCGCTGGCCCGAGGCGCAGCGGATCGTGCGGCGGCTGCTGAACGCCTCTTCGTACTTCGACCATCAGCTCCCCGAGGTCTTCGCGGGCTTCACGCGTACCGAGACGCCGTTCCCGATCCCCTACCCGACCGCCGCGCGGCCGCAGGCGTGGGCCGCGGGTGCGCCCGTCCTCATGCTGCAGCTCTTGCTGGGGCTCCAGCCGGACCGGCGGCGACACGTTCTCGGCACGAATGCCCCGGAGGACATCCCCTCGTGGGCCGGCTCGCTTCGCCTCACCGGCGTGCGGGCTTTCGACCAGGGCTGGGACGTTCAACTCTCCGACGGGCGGGTAACAATCGAGCCGGCGTGAGGATTGCGATCATCTCCCCCGTGTGGTTCCCGGTCCCGCCGACCGGCTACGGCGGGATCGAGTGGGTCGTGTCGCTCCTGGCCGACGGGCTAGCCGAGGCCGGTCACGACGTCACCCTCTTCGCCTCGGGCGACTCCTCCTCGGAGGCGAAGCTCGCCGCCGTCTATCCGGAGGCTCCGTCCTCCGAGATCGGGAAGACGACGCCGGAGCTGCGCCACGCGCTCGCCTGCTACGAGCGGGCCGGCGAGTTCGACATCGTCAACGACCACTCGGGCCCGCTCGCGGCCGCGCTCGGCGGCGCCGTCGAGACGCCGGTCGTCCATACGGTGCACGGCCCGCTGGTCGGCGCCGACGGCGAGCTCTACGCCATGATCGCACGCGTCGCGCCGGGGGTCGGCCTGATCTCGGTCTCGCTCAGCCAGCGGATGCCACAGCCCGGCCTGCCATGGGTGGCGAACTGCCACAACGCCCTCGACCTGGACGCCTACCCCGTGCACACCGAGCGCGGCGAGTACCTCCTCTTCCTCGGACGGATGAGCCCCGGCAAGGGCTGCCACCGCGCCGTCGAGGTCGCACGGGAGACGGGCCTGCCGCTCAAGATGGCCGGGAAGATGCGAGAGCCGGCGGAGCGGGACTACTTCGAGGAGCACATTGCGCCGCACCTCGGCAACGGGATCGAGTACCTCGGCGAGACGAGCCACGCCAAGAAGGTCGCGCTCCTCCAGAACGCGCGCGCGACGCTCTTCCCCATCGAGTGGGAGGAACCGTTCGGCCTCGTCATGATCGAGTCGATGGCGTGCGGGACGCCCGTGCTCGCCACGCGCTGGGGGGCGGTGCCCGAGGTGATCGAGCACGGTCGCTCCGGGATCGTCGTGGACGACTACCACGACATGGCCGGCGCGCTCGCCGAGGCCGACCGGCTCGAGCCGCTCGAGTGCCGGCGCTCGGTCGAGGAGAGCTTCTCCGCGGAGCGCATGGTCGCCGACTACCTGGCCGCCTACGAGGCCATGCTCGCCGGAACGCCGCTCGCCTGAGCGGTGTACCGGCGGTGTGCTGAATTGGACCGGCTGACCGGCGGGTTCCCCGCCTGGGCGCCCTCGCGCTAGGCGGTCGACGAGGCCGAGCCGACCGCGGCGAGCGCCTGCTCGAGGTCGGCGACCAGGTCCGCGGCCGACTCGATCCCGACCGAGAGCCGGACGAGGTTTCCGGGGACGGCGAAGGGCGCGTCGGCGGTGGAGGCGTGGGTCATGGCGACGGGCACCTCGATGAGGCTCTCGACGCCGCCCAGGCTCTCGGCCAGCGTCCAGACCTTGGTGCGCGTGACGAGCTCGGCGGCCTCCTCGGGGCTGCCGGCGAGGAAGGAGATCATCCCGCCGAAGTCGCGCATCTGACGCGCGGCGATCTCGTGGCCCGGATGGCCGGGGAGGCCGGGGAAGAGGACGCGCTCCGCAGCCGGGTGCTCCTCCAGGAAGGCGGCGACCGCGTGCGCGTTCTCGCAGTGTCGGTCCATGCGGACGGCCAGCGTCCTCACGCCGCGGAGCACGAGCCAGCAGTCGAATGGGCCGGGGACGGCACCGAGGGACTTCTGCAGGAACTTCAGCCGCTCGGCCACGGTCGGGTCGTTGGTCGCGGCGAAGCCGCCGATCACGTCGGAATGGCCGCCCAGGTACTTCGTCGTCGAGTGGAGGACGATGTCGGCCCCGAGCTCGAGCGGGAGCTGGAGGTAGGGCGTGGCAAACGTGTTGTCGACGACGACGAGGGCACCGGCGGCGTGCGCGGCGTCTGCCGCCTTCCGGATGTCGACGACGTTGAGGAGCGGGTTCGTCGGCGTCTCGAGCCAGACGATCCGGGTGCGCTCGTCCAGGTGCGGCTCGAGGCCGGCCTCGATTTCCTCCGAGGACAGGTAGGTGAAGCGGTACCCCTTGGGCTCGTACACCTGGGAGAACATCCGGTAGACGCCGCCGTAGACGTCGTTCACGCAGACGACGTGGTCGCCCGGCTCGACGAGGTGCATGATCGTCGTCGTCGCGCCGAGGCCGGAGGAGTACGCGAGCCCGTGGTCGGCACCCTCCAGGGAAGCCAGGCACATCTCGAGCGCCGTCCGCGTCGGGTTCCCGGCGCGGGAGTAGTCGTAGCCCTTGTTGACCCCGACCGCATCCTGGACGAACGTCGACGTCTGGTAGATCGGTGGGATCACCGACCCGGTCGCCGGGTCGGGCTCCTGCCCGTCGTGAATCGCGCGCGTCTCGAAGTCCACAGGCTCAGTCTATGCAGCCTGTCCCCGGCGGACACGACCTGGTGCCAGGCACTCGGCCGTGGCAGGAATGGACGGTCGCCCGCTTCACGACAGCCTTCGCAGCGCCCCGAGGGCGACCGACGGTGTCCGCAGCGGACACGTCCCGGTGCCAGGCACGGGGACGTGTCCGGAGGGGCCTACGCGCCGTTGCCGGCGGCGCGGCCGTGGGCGAGGTACTCCAGGAGGTCGGCGCGGCTGAGGACGCCGACCGGCTTTCCCGCCCTGGCGACGATGACCGCCGGGTTGCCGGCGGAGAGATCGGCGAAGACGGTGTCCACGGACTCGTCGATCTCGACGGCGGGAAGGGGCGGCTCCATCGCGGCGGCGACGTCCTCGCCGAGGGACTCCGGGCTGCGGAAGACGCGCTCGAAGAGCCCGCGCTCGCGGATCGAGCCGACGAGATCGGCGAGCGAGTCCACCTCGTCGCGGCGCACGACCGGGATCTGCGAGATGCCGTACCGCTGCATGAGGTCGACGGCCTCGCCGACCTTCTGGTGCGACTGCACCGTGATGAGCTCGGGCACGTCCGGCTCGTGACGGCGCTTGAAGGCGAGGACCTGTTCGATCGTCGGCGCCGGCGCCTCGCGCTCGAGGAAGCCGTGCTCCATGAGCCAGTTGTCGTCGTAGAGCTTGGAGAGGTACCCGCGGCCCGAGTCCGGAATCAGCGTGACCAGGGTCGCCTCCGGCCCGAACCGGCGCGCCACCTGGAGCATGGCCCACACCGCCGTCCCGCCCGAGCCACCGACGAGCAGCCCCTCCTCCCGGGCGAGCCGGCGCGCGGTGCGGAACGAGTCGCCGTCGGAAACCATCACGTACTCGTCCAGGAGCTCCGGGTCGAAGGTGGTCGGCCAGAAGTCCTCGCCGATTCCCTCGACGAGGTACGGGTGGACGTTGTCGGGCTGCGAGAAGATCGATCCCTCCGGGTCGGCTCCGACGACCAGCAGGTCGGGCTTCAGCTCCCGCAGGTAGCGGGCCGTCCCCGAGATCGTCCCGCCGGTCCCCACCGAGAAGACGATCGCGTCGATCTCGCCGCCGGTCTGCTCCCAGAGCTCCGGACCGGTCGTCTCGTAATGCGCCTGGGGGTTGGCCTGGTTCGAATACTGATCGGGCTTGAACGCGCCGGGGATCTCCTCCGCCAGCCGGTTGGAGACCGAGTAGTAGCTCTCGGGCGACTCCGGCGGCACCGCGGTCGGGCAGATGACGACCTCGGCCCCGTAGCCGCGCAGAGCGCGCGCTTCTCCTCGGCGATCTTGTCGGGCATGACGAAGACGCAGCGGTACCCCTTGATCGCGGCCGCGATCGCCAGGCCGACTCCGGTGTTGCCGCTCGTAGGCTCGACGATCGTGCCCCCGGGCCGCAGCTTCCCCTCCCGCTCGGCCGCCTCGATCATGCGGATCCCGATGCGGTCCTTCACGCTCCCGCCCGGATTCATGTACTCGAGCTTGGCGAGCAGGGTCGGGCCGAGCTCCGAGCCGACGCGCTGCAGGCGGACGAGCGGTGTCCCGCCGACGAGATCGAGCACGGTCGGGTACTCGCGGGCCACGGCAGTAGCGTATTCGCTCGTCAAGTCCGTTGAAACGCCATGCGTCCGCATGATCGACGCCGACTACAGTGCGGTCAGGCGATGAGGGCTTACCGGGGCCGTGATCCGAGCGCCTCGATGGACGCTGACATGCTCGAGCGCGCGCTCGCCGTTGCTCCGCCCGGCTAGTTCACGCTGCCCTGCTAGTGCCTGAAGTGGCGGCGCGAGCTGAAGACCATCACCGCGCCCGCCTCCTCGACCGCCGCGACCACCTCGGCGTCCCGCTTCGAGCCGCCCGGCTGGACGATCGTTCCCACGCCGGCGTCCAGCGCCAGCTGCGGGCCGTCCGGGAAGGGGAAGAACGCGTCGGAGGCGAGCGCGGCGCCGGCCAGCTCGTGCCCGTACTCGGCCGCCTTCTGGAGCGCGAGGCGGACAGCGTCGACGCGGCTCGTCTGCCCGCAGCCGATCCCGATCACCTGCAGGTCGCTGGCGATCACGATCGCATTCGAGGCGACGTGCTTGGCGACGCGCCAGGCGAAGAGCAGGTCGCCCCAGCCCGCCTCGTCGGGGTGGGAGTCCGTGACGACGACCATGCCCTCCCGGTCGTCCACCTCGGCGTCCGTGTCCTGGACGAGAAAGCCGCCGAGCACGCGCCGGTAGTCGCGGTCGCCCGGGCTCGCGCCGCGCCGCTCCCGGTCGCCGAGGATCCGCAGGGCCTCCTTCTCGCGGAGCTTCGCGAGCGCCGCGTCGTCGTACTCCGGCGCGATCACGACCTCCACGAACTGGCCGCTCACGCGCTCCGCGAGCTCCGGCGAGACCCTGCGGTTGAGCGCGACGATGCCGCCGTAGGCGGAGACGGGATCGGAGGCATAGGCCATCGCGTAGGCCTCCTCGATCGTGGCTGCGACCGCGACCCCGCACGGGTTCGCGTGCTTGACGACGACGCAGGCAGGCAACGTGAACTCGCGCAGCACCGCGCGCGCCGCGTCGAGGTCGTTGAGGTTGTTGAAGGAGAGGTCCCGGCCCCCGAGCAGGTCGACCCGTGAGAGCAGATGGCGCCGCACACCCGCCTCCGCGTAGTAGGCGGCGCGCTGGTGTGGGTTCTCGCCGTAGGCCAGGTCGTGCGTCCGCTCCAGCGAGAGGAGGAGCCGCGGCGGGAACGTCTCGATGTCGGCGAACCACGCGGCGATCGACGTCTCGTAGGCGGCCGTGTGGGCGAACGCCTCGGCGGCGAGCCGCCGCCGCGTGTCGAGCTGGATGCCGCCGGCGTCGAGCTCGGCGAGGATCTCCTCGTAGCGCGAGGCCTCGCAGACAGGGACGACGTCGACGAAGTTCTTCGCCGCGGCGCGCAGGAGCGCCGGGCCGCCGATGTCGATCATCTCGACGGCATCCTCCTCCCGCACGTTCCGCGCAGAGGTCACGCTCTGAAAGGGGTAGAGGTTCACGCAGACGAGGTCGAAGGTGCGGATCTCGTGCTCGCGGAGCTGGTCGAGGTCGGCCTCGAGCCCGCGCCGCGCCAGGATCCCGGCGTGGATGTTCGGGTGGAGCGTCTTCACGCGCCCGCCGAGCAGCTCGGGGACGTCGGTCAGCTCCTCGACGGGGACGACGTCGATGCCGAGCTCGCCGATGTAGGCGGCAGTGCCGCCGCTCGCGACGATCTCGACGCCCAGGTCGGCAAGGCCGCGGGCGAAAACGTCCAGCCCGGTCTTGTCGAACACGGAGATGAGGGCGCGCTCTACCTGCATGCGTGACTCAGGAGCGTAAAGCGCCAGCCAGATAGTTGCGCGCGGCTTCGGGAAGCAGCCGGTGCTCGACCTCGTGGATGCGCTCGCGCAGGGCCTGGGCCGTGTCGCCCTGCCGGATCGGCACTGCCTCCTGAGCGATCACGGGCCCCGTGTCGACACCCTCGTCGACGAAATGGACGGTCACGCCGGTCTCGGCCACGCCCGCCGCGAGGGCGTCCTCGATCGGCGTCGTCCCCGGGAAAGCGGGCAGGAGCGAGGGGTGGACGTTGATCGCGGTGAACCGCGCCAGGAACGCGGGCGTGAGCAGGTGCATGTACCCGGCGCAGACGACGAGCTCGACCTCGTGCCCGGCCAGCCAGCCCGCCATCGCCAGGTCCCGCTCCTCCCGCCCCGTGTACTCCTCGAGGGGAAAGACGCCCGTCGCGATCCCCGCGCGCTCTGCGCGGACGAGCGCTCCTGCGCCGGCCACGTTCGCGGCGACGGCGGCGATCGGGAGACGCTGGTCGATCAGCGCCTGCAGGTTCGACCCCCGCCCGGAGACGAGGACGCCGATCACGGCGCGTCGGCCCAGGCGACGCCGTCGATCCCGGCCTCGAGCCGCCCGATGACGGGGAAGCCGGCGCGCCCGACGTCCGCCGCCGCCACGACCGCGCAGAAGCCGACGCCGAGGTTGAAGACGCGGCGCTGCTCCTCCTCCGGCACGCCGCGCTCGTCCAGCCAGGCATAGACGGGCGGCCGCTCCCAGCTCTCCGGGTCGAGGCGGGCGCCGAGCCCCGCGGGGAGGACGCGCGGGAGGTTGCCCGGAATGCCGCCGCCCGTCACGTGCGCCAGCGCGCGCACGTCGCACGAGGCGCGCAGTCGGCGAACGTCGTCCAGGTAGAGGCGCGTCGGCGGCAGCAGCAGGTCCGGGTCGAAGTCGTCGTCGCCGAGCAGGCCCCGGACGAGCGTGAACCCGTTCGCGTGCAGCCCGCTCGACGGGAGGCCGAGCACAGCGTCGCCCGGCTCGCAGCGAGAGCCGTCCACCAGGTCGGCGCGCCGGACGAGTCCGACCATCGTCCCGGCGAAGTCGAGCTCGCCTTCGCGGTAGATACCCGGGAGCTCGGCGGTCTCGCCGCCGAGGATGGCGCAGCCGGCCTCGCGGCACGCCGAGGCGGCGCCGGCGACGAGGTCGGCCACCTCGGCCAGGTCGAGCTCGGCCGCGGCCGCGTAGTCCAGGAAGAAGAGCGGCTCGGCGCCCGTGGTCGCCAGATCGTTGGCGCAGTGCGCGGCCAGGTCGACGCCCGCGTCGAAGAGCCGGCCGGCGCGCCGCGAAAGGATGAGCTTCGTCCCGACGCCGTCCGTGGTTGCCGCCAGCAGGCGCTCCTCGTCGAGGGCGAAGAGCCCGGCGAAGGCGCCGAGCGAGCCCTCGACGCGCTCCGTCCGTCGTCGACTCGACCGCGGCGCGCAGGCGCTCGACCACCTCCTCGGCCTTGGCCAGCGAGACGCCGGCCTCCCCGTAGGAGCTCACAGCAGCACCTCGGCGACCAGCTCCGGCCTCCCCTCGGGCCCGCCATCCTGGAAGCGGACGAGAGTGTCGCCGATGAGGACGTCGGAGTCGAGCCGGTCGACGCCGAGGATCTCCGCGAGCGCGATTGCCTTGTCCTCCGGGTCCTGCGCCCGCAGGTGCAGCTCGCCGAGGCGCAGCTCGTCGCTGCGCGTCAGGAGCTCGTCGATCCACTCGCGCGGCGGATGCACCTCGAGGCGGTAACCGGCCTCGGTGGCGATGAACGTCCGCTTTCCCGGATGGTCCTGAATCTTGAGGCCGAGGTCGGCGGCGCGCTCCAGCGCCTCGGTGTAGCCGTCGTCGTCGAGCGCGATGCCGATGTGGTCGATGCGCGGATGCTCCCAGTGGCCGGGCTGGAGCACGACGTTCACTGCCCCGCGCGAGAGCTCAACGAGCCGCAGCCGGAAGCCCAGCGCGTCGAGCTCCTCCCAGGACGTCCCGGCCTCGAACCACTCGGAGGCCTCGCCGCGCCAGCCGTAGCGTCCGAGCAGCTCGAAGCCGAGCTTGCCCAGGTAGCGGGCCTCCAGGAGCCGGACCTTGCTCGAGACGAGGTGGTAGTGGAAGAGCTGCACCGGGCCGAGCCATCGTAACCCGGCGCCCCGTCGTGGTAGGGCCCGCGGCGAGCGCCGTGCGCCGGATCCTCACGACCGACTACGATGCGCGGCGACCGTTCGAGAAGGAGGAGCCGATGACGAGCACACAGCCGCCGCCCCCGCCGCCCCCGCCTCCGGCGAGCGGCTACGAGCGCCAGTACTACCCGATGCCGTCGATGCCGGCGCCTCCGGCCGAGTTGATCGTCTTCCTGCTGATGTGGGTCGTGGTGCTGATCGTCACCGTGGCCGCCGACTCGGTCGACTGGCCCGCCTTTCTGACGGCGACGACCGTGCTCTCGGCCGCCTTCATCATCTCGCGCGGGATCGCTAAGGCCGGCAAGGTCTTCGAAGGCCGCTAGTCGAGCCCGTTCCTGGCCCGCGCGGCGGGTTTCCCGTTGCCAGACGGCCCTTCTCGGCGTACCGTTTGGCCACCGTGTCGAAGGGGACGACGTGCTGACGGTCGGCGATCTGGCGGCCCTGCCCGATCTCGAGCTGCCCGTGGCCGCGGGCGCCGAGGGGCTGGAGAACGCCGTCAGCTGGCTCCACGTCTCGGAGCTGACCGATCCGACCAGGTGGCTCGAGGGCGGCGAGTTCCTGCTGACCACGGGGCTCGGCCTGGGCGAGGCGGCGGCCTCGCAGCGCGCGTACGTCCGGCGGCTCGCCCGCCACGGCGTGGCCGGCCTCGGCTTCGGCACCGGCTTCGGGTTCACCGACGTTCCCGAAGCGGTCGTCCGGGAGGCGGACAAGCTCTCGTTCCCCGTGCTGGCGGTCCCGTACGAGGTGCCCTTCGTCGCGATCACGAAGTCCGCCTTCACGCACCTCGCCAACGAGCAGCTCGAACAGCAGACCCGCGCGCTGGCCGTGCACGAGCGGCTCTCCGACGCGGTCATCCGCGGGCGCGGCGTCCAGGCGCTGCTCGGCATCGTCTGCAGCCACCTCGACTGCAGCCTCGCCCTGGTGGACGAGGACGGCCGCGTCCTCGGCGAGCGTCACTCCAGGCGACACGCGAGCTTCGACGACGCGCTCGAGCTCCCGGTGGTCGCCGACGGCGAGCCTGCCACGCTGCGCGCGGCGCGGGAAGGGAGGCCGTTCGAGGAGTACGACAGGCTCGTCCTCCACCACGGCCAGACGGCGCTCGCGTTCGAGCTGTCGCGGCGCCGTGCCGTGAGCGCTGCCGAGCTGCGGCTGGCCGGCGACCTGCTGGAGGATCTCGAGGGCGAGCGGCTGGACGAGCGCGAGACGGGCCGGCGGATGGTCGCGTTCGGGCTCGAGCCGGCGCGTGCCTACGCGGCGCTCCTCGCCGCGCCGCGCGACGGGCTCAGCGGCGAGCAGGTGCGCCGCGAGATCGCCGAGGAGCTCGACCGCCGGCGCGTCCGCTACCTCTCGACGGCGCGACGCGACCGCGCGACGTTCCTCGTCGAGGCCGCCGGCGAGGACGAGGCCATGGCGCTCGCCGAGAGGATCGTCAAGGCGGGCTCGCAGGCCCGGGTCGGAGTCGGCAGGCCGGCGCAGGGGCGCGCGCTCGGCCGGAGCCTCCTCGAGGCGCGCGCCGCGCTCGACGCCGGAGGCGGCGCCGTCTCCTCGTACCGCGATCTCGGCTCGCTCGAGCTCCTGCTGAGCCTGCCGGACGCGGCGCTGGAGGCCTTCGTCGACCGCGTGCTCGGCCCGGCCGCCGACAGCGAGCGGCTGATGGACTCGCTGGCGGCGCTGCTCGACTCGGGCTGCCGCTGGAGCGACGCCGCCGAGGCGCTCGGCGTGCACAGGCATACGCTCCGCTACCGCATGGAGCGGTTGCGGGAGCAGACGGGGCGCCACCCTGACGACCCGGGTGAGCGCATGGAGCTGTGGCTCGCGGTCAAGGCCAGGCAGGCCCTCGCGGCCAGGAACGGAAGGAGCACTGCAGCGTGACGACGGTCGACCATCTCTGGCGGCACTTCACACCCGCCGGCGCGGGCCACATCGTGATCGAGCGCGGGGAGGGGTGCTACATCTGGGACTCCGAGGGGAAGCGTTACCTCGACGCGCTCTCCGCCCTCTACTGCGTCAACATCGGCTACGGCCCCTGGCCGGAGATGGCCGAGGCGGCGAAGCGGCAGGTCGAGGAGCTGCCCTTCTTCTCCAACTGGGTCGGCTTCGAGCACGAGCCCGCGCTCGCGCTCGCGGACAAGCTCAGCGAGCTCCTGCCCGTCGACGTCGGCAGGATCTTCTTCGTGGGCGGCGGCTCCGAGGCGATCGAGTCGGCGCTCAAGATCGCGCGCCAGTACCACCGGCTGCGCGGCGAGCCGACGCGGACCAAGTTCATCACGCGGCGCAGCGCGTACCACGGGACGACGCTCGGTGCGCTCTCGATCAACGGGAGCCCCGCGCTGCGCGCGCAGTTCGAGCCGCTGCTGCCCGGCTGCTTCCGCGCGCCCATGCCGTACCGCTACCGCTGCCCGTACTGCGCCGAGAAGGGCGGCTGCACGCTCCAGTGCGCCGACGAGATCGACGGGATCGTCCAGAACGAGGGCCCGGAGACCGTCGCCGCGGTGATCCTCGAGCCGGTGCAGAACTCGGGCGGCTCCATCGTCCCGCCGGAGGGCTACTTCGACCGCGTCCGCGAGATCTGCGACGCGAACGGGCTCCTGCTCGTCGCCGACGAGGTGATCTGCGGCTTCGGTCGGGTCGGCGACTGGTTCGGCTCGACCCGGTACGGGATCCAGCCGGACCTGATGACGCTCGCGAAGGGGATCACCTCCGCGTACGCGCCCCTCGGCGCCGTCGTCGCCTCTGAGAAGGCGATCGAGCCGTTCTTCGGCGAGCCGCAGAACATGCTCACGCACGGGATCACGTTCGGCGGGCACCCGCTCTCGTGCGCGATCGCGCTCGCCAACATCGACGTCTACGAGAGCGAGGGCCTGATCCAGCGGGTGCGGGAGCTCGGGCCGGAGCTGCGCGCTCGCTGCGAGCAGCTGATGGCCGACCACCCGATGGTGGGCGACGTGCGCGGCGACGGGTACTTCTACTCGCTCGAGCTCGTGAAGGACAAGGAGACGAAGGAGACGTTCGCTCCGGCCGAGCGCGACCAGCTGATCAAGGGCTTCCTGACGCCGCGGATGCGCGAGCTCGGCGTCTACACGCGCTTCGACGACCGAGCGGAGACGTGCGCGCAGTTCGCCCCGCCGTTCGTCGCCGGGCTGGACGAGTTCGACGAGATGGTGGCAGTCTTGCGCCAGGTCCTCGACGAGGCCTGGGAGCGGATCAACGCATGAGGAGGAATCGATGGCGGTCACGGTGAGGACCCTGCAGAACTTCATCGCGGGCGAGTGGGTCGACGCGACGAGCGACGAGGCGCGCGAGATCGTCTCGCCGGTTACCGGCGAGAAGCTCGCCGACGCTCCCAACGCCAGTGAGGAGGACGTCGTGCGCGCGGCGCGGGCCGCGCGGGAGGCTCAGCCGAAGTGGGCGGCACTCTCGGCGTGGGACCGCGCCGAGGTCTGCCACAAGATCGCGGACCTGATCGAGGAGCGGCGCGACGATTTCGCGCGCGAGCTCTCGCTCGAGCAGGGCAAGCCGTTCACGGCCGAGGCGATCCCGGACATCGACGAGACGGCGGAGAACTTCCGCCTCGCCGCCGAGGACGTCAAGCGGATGGAGACGGCGATCATCCCCTCCCGGGACGTGAACAAGCGGATCCTCACGTTCCGGAAGCCGAACGGCGTCTACGCGTCGATCACGCCGTGGAACTTCCCCACGTTGATCCCGGTGGAGCTGATCGCGCCCGGGATCGCGGCCGGAAACACCATGGTCTGCAAGCCGTCGGAGTGGACGCCGATCGCGATGGCCAACTTCATGCAGATCATGGCCGACGCCGGGCTGCCCGAGGGCGTCGTCAACGTCATCTACGGCGACGGCAGGGTCGGCGAGCGGCTGATCACCGACGAGAACATCGACTGCGTCGGCTTCATCGGCTCGCACACGACGGCGGAGAAGATCGTCCGCGCCGCCGGCCTCAAGCGGTCGCTGATCGAGGCGAGCGGCAACGGGCCTGTCGTCGTCTGCGCCGACGCCGACCTGGAGGCCGCGGCGAAGGGCGCCGTCTTCGGCGGCTTCTTCTGCGCCGGTCAGGTCTGCTGCGCCACCGAGCGCGTGCTCGTGGACAAGCGCGTCCACGACGACTTCCTCGCGGCCGTCGTCAAGGAAGCCGACGGCTGGAAGCTCGGCGACCCGTTCGACGATGCGACCCTCGTCGGCCCCATGAACAACGAGCCGACGGCCCAGAAGATGGACGCGCACCTCGAGGATGCGCTCGCCAAGGGCGCCGAGATCGTCGTCGGCGGCTCGCGGGCCTCCGGGCACCCCACCGAGCTCTACTACCAGCCGACCGTCGTCGACGGCGTCGGCGTCGACACGCTCATCAACCGCGACGAGACGTTCGGGCCGATCGTGCCGTTGATCACCGTGGCCGACGACGACGAGGCGCTCGCCGTGGCCAACGACTCGCACCTCGGCCTCCAGGCGGCGGTCTACACCCGGAGCCTGAAGCGCGCCTTCCGCTACCTCGACCACCTCCAGGTCGGCAACGTCGTCGTCAACGACTCGACCGACTACTGGGAGGCGCACGAGCCGTTCGGCGGCGCGTCCGGCACCCGCACCGGCTGGGGCCGCATCGGCGGCCGCTACACGATGCTCGACATGACCGACCTGAAGACCGCCGTTCTCGACGTCGGCGGGCTCGAATGACCCGCACCGGGGATTTCTATGGCTTGACGGCCATCCGATGAGAGGGTAAGGATCCCTCGAGCTATCTGCAGTTACGGGAAAGGGGAGCACTGATGAGACGTCCGACACGAGCCCTCTTGTACGGGCTGGTCCTCGGCGGCGTCCTGCTTGTGACGGCGTCGGCAGCCGTCGCGGGGCACGACAACGATCCGAGAACCAAGAACTTCCACCCAATGGGCGACACGAACGACAACCGGCCGGTCGAAACCTTCGGTGAGGCGTTCTTCACCGACGCGGCGTTCCAGGGCAAGATCGCCTACCAGGGCACCTGGATCGGCGGGTTCCGCACGATCAACATCGCGGCGCCGGGGAACCCAAAGGTGCTCGCCGAGGTGGACTGCGGCGTCGAGCAGGGCGACATCGGCGTCTACGGCAACCTCGTGTTCCGCTCCATTGATCTACCCGTGGTGGCCGACACGCCCGAGGAGACGTGCACCGACGAGTTCGCCGACGGTGCGGGCTTCGAGGGTGTTCAGATCTTCCAGGTGGACGACCCGAAGAAGGCGAGCGCGGACGACCTCGTGACGGCCGTGGCCACCGACTGCGGGTCGCACACGCATACGGTCGTGCCGGACCCGGCGAACGATCGCGTCCTCATCTACGTCGCGAACAGCGCCGTGGGCCCGGAGTACGCCGCAGGCGACACGGTCTGGGGCCACCAGTGCTCCGAGCCCCACAACAAGTTCCAGATCATCGAGGTTCCCCTCGACGCGCCCGAGGACGCGGCGCTCCTCGCCGATGTCCCGCTCGGCCTCGACCCGACAGGGGCTCACACGTCGTGCCACGACATCGGGGTGCTTCAGAACAAGGGGACCGACCTCGCCGTGTGCGCGGCCGGTCACGCCGTGATTTTCGACATCAGCGACCCGGCCGCCCCGACGAAGCTGACCGACTTCACGGCGCCGGGCGTCACCACCTGGCACTCCGCCGCGTTCTCGTGGGACGGCAGCGTCACCGTGATGGGCTGGGAGCCCGGCGGCGGCATCTTCCCGCGCTGCCTGGCGACGGGCTCCCCGCTGGCGCCCTTCGACGAGCCGGGCGTCCAGACGGCCGACATGAAGAGCATCTTCTTCTTCGACACGGAGTCCGGCGACCTGCTCGGGAAGTGGGTCCTCCCGCGGCCGCAGACGACGGCGGAGAACTGCACGATCCACAACTACAGCATCGTTCCCACGGGGAAGCGGGACGTGCTCACGACGGCCGCCTACCAGGCCGGCACGTACGTCGTCGACTTCACGAACCCGGCGAGCCCGAAGACGGTTGCGTGGTCCGACCCGCCGCCCATCCCCTGCTGCACGGACGCGCTCGAGGCGGGCGGAATCGACCTCAGCCTCGGCGGGGCGTGGGGCAGCTACTGGTACAACAACTTCATCTACGAGACGAACATCACGGAGGGCCTCAACGTCTTCCGGCTGTCGAGCAAGGTGACCGCGGGGGCGAAGAAGTTCCCGCGGCTCAACCCGCAGACCCAGGTTGGGCCCGTCGGGTAGAAGAGCGGGCTCAGGTGGTTCACGAGGGGCGGCGGCGACGCCGCCCCTCGTCGTTGTCCGGCCTGCAGGGTCGCCGGGCCGGCCAGGCTACGCGGGCGCCCGCTCGAAGCGGAGCTTCGCCAGGCGGAGGTTCTCGGGGATCCGCGTGGGATAGCTCTTCGTCAGGCAGGCGCGGCAGAAGGAGTCGGCCGGGCGGCGCGTCGCCTCCTGCAGGCCCTCGAGGGAGAGGTAGGCCAGGCTCGTGGCGCCGATTTCCTCGCGGACGTCGTCGACCTCGCGGCCGGCGGCGATCAGTTCGTCCTCGCCGGCCATGTCGATCCCGTAGAAGCACGGCGAGACGATCGGCGGCGACGAGATGCGCACGTGCACCTCGGTCGCGCCGGACTCGAAGAGCATCGCCACGATCTGGCGGGTGGTCGAGCCGCGGACGATCGAGTCGTCCACGACCACGACGCGCTTCCCGCGCACCTCGGCCAGCGGGTTGAACTTCATGCGGATGCCGCGCTCCCGCAGCCCCTGGTCGGGCTGGATGAACGTACGCCCGACGTAGCGGTTCTTGATCAGGCCCTCCTGGAACGGGGTTCCGCTCGCGCGCGCAAAGCCGATCGCGGCCGGCGTGCCCGAGTCCGGAATGGCCATGACGAGGTCGGCATCGGCCGGCGCCTCGGAGGCCAGCCGCTCGCCCATGCGGACCCGCGCGCCGTGCAGCTCCACGCCGCGGAGGGTCGAGTCCGGTCGGGCGAAGTAGATGAACTCGAAGATGCAGAGCGCGCCGCCGTCGCGCGGCTCGACCGCCCGCTCCGCCCGTACGCCCTCTGCGTCCACGACGACGAGCTCGCCGGGCTGCAGCTCCCGCACGAGCTCGGCGCCGAGGAGGTCGAAGGCGCAGTCCTCGGAGGCGAGCAGGTGGTCGTCGCCCAGCTTGCCCAGCGCGAGCGGCCGAATCCCGTCCGGGTCGCGGAAGCCGATCAGCTTCCCCTCGGAGAGGAGCACCGCCGCGAACGCGCCCTCGATGCGCGCCATGGCCGCGCTCACCGCCTCCTCGAGGGGGCGCTCGTCGTGCGCGACCAGCGCGGCGATCACCTCGGTGTCGGAGGTGGAAGAGAGGCGCACGCCTCTCGCCACGAGCTCGTCCCGCAGCTCCGCCGTGTTCGTGAGGTTGCCGTTGTGGGCGAGCGCGACCGTACGGGCCGGGCCGTGCTGGACGATCGGCTGCGCGTTCGTCCACTGGGTCGAGCCCGTCGTCGAGTAGCGGCAATGGCCGATCGCCGTCTGGCCGCGCAGCCCGCGGAGCTTCTCCTCGGAGAAGACCTGGCTGACGAGGCCCATGTCCCTGAGCACGGTCAACCGTCCCTGGTCGGAGACGGCGATCCCGGCGGACTCCTGCCCGCGGTGCTGCAGCGCGAAGAGCCCGAAGTAGGAGAGCCGGGCGACGTCGCGGTCGGGGCCGTGGATGCCGACGACGCCGCACATCTAGCGCGCACCTTCCTCGTGGGCGGCCCTCAGGTCTGCGAGCGGGACGCCGAGGAGCTTCCCGCCGCGAACGACGCCGAGTCGCCGGAGCGGGACTCCCTCCAGCGCCTCCGCGCGCTCGGGCGAGCACGCAACGACCGCCCGGCCCGAGCCCTCGCCGAACCAGTCGAGCGCGTCGCGCTCGAGCTCGAGCTCGGCGCCGATCCCGGAGTGGAGCGCGAGCTCGGCCAGCGCCACCGCGAGCCCACCGTCCGACACGTCGTGCGCAGCGCTCAGCAGGGGCGCCGAGCGCCAGAGGAAGTGGACGAGCGCGGCCTCCGCGACGTAGTCGGGCGTCGGTGGCCGCCCGGCCGGGCCGCCGAGCAGCACGCTCTGGTACTCGGAGCCGTCCAGCGCGACCTGGTCGCCGCCGGCCAGCAGGACGACGTCGCCCTCCCGCCACGCGCCCGGGACGGTGCGCACGTCTGCAACGGCGCCCACGCAGCCGACGACCGGCGTCGGCGGGATGGCGCGGCCGTCCGTCTCGTTGTAGAGCGAGACGTTCCCCGAGACGACCGGGATCCCGAGCACCTCGCACGCGCGCGCCATGCCCTCGATCGCCTCGGCGAGCTCCCACGCGATCTCGTGCTTCTCCGGGTTCCCGAAGTTGAGGCAGTCGGTGATCGCCAGCGGCCGACCGCCCGCGCACGCGACGTTGCGTGCCGCCTCGAAGACCGAGCGTGCCCCGGCGCCGCGCGGGTCGAGCGAGGCTGCCCGCCCGGGCCCGTCCAGCGAGACCGCGATGCCGCGGAGCGAGGGGCGTAGGCGGAGCACGGCCGCGTCCAGCCCGGGCCGGCGCACGGTCCGGGAGCCGACGAGGTGGTCGTAGCGCTCGAACACGTGCCGGCGGCTGCGGACGTTCGGAGAGCCGACCAGCGCCAGCAGCTCGTCGCGCCCGACCTGCGTCGGGCTCGTGCTCGAGCGGCTCCGCGAGCGCCCTCGCGGCGGTCTCGACGCGGTAGCGCGGCGTCTCCTCGGTGAGGAGCCCGACCGGGATCGCGCCGATCTCCTCGCCCTCGAAGTAGGCGCGCAGCTCGCCTGTCTCGGTCACCTCGCCGATCACGGCGGAGTGCAGCTCCCACTTGCGGCAGACGGCCTCGACGGCCGCGAGCCCGTCGGGCGCGACGACGGCGACCATCCGCTCCTGGCTCTCGGAGACCATGATCTCCACCGGGGCGAGGTCGGGCTCGCGGAGCGGTACCCGGTCGAGGTGGACGTCGAGGCCGGCACCGCCGCGGCCGGCCATCTCGGCGAGCGAGGAGGCGAGACCTGCGGCGCCGAGGTCCTGTAGCGACTCGACGAGCCCTCCCTCGGTCAGCTCGAGGCTCGCCTCGATCAGCTTCTTGCCCGTGAACGGGTCGCCGATCTGGACGGTCGGGCGCTTGTCCTCGTCCTCGTCGGACAGCTCCTGGCTTGCGAGGACGCTGGCGCCGCCGATCCCGTCGCGCCCGGTCGTCGCACCGTAGAGGACGACGAGATTCCCGGCGCCGCTCGCGCGGGCGCGGGTGACCCGCTCGGCGGGCAGGATCCCGACGCACATCGCGTTGACGAGCGGGTTGTGGCGGTAGGCGGGGTCGAACACGGCCTCGCCGCCGACGGTGGGGACGCCGACGCAGTTGCCGTAGTGCCCGATCCCGCCGACGGCGCGGTCGAAGGAGAAGTCCTCTGCGCCGAAGCGCAGCCCGTCGAGCAGCGCGATCGGGCGCGCGCCCATGGCGATGATGTCCCGCAGGATGCCGCCGACGCCGGTGGCGGCGCCCTGGAACGGCTCGACGGCCGAAGGGTGGTTGTGGCTCTCCACCTTGAACGCGCACGCGAGCCCCTCGCCGAGGTCGACGACGCCCGCGTTCTCGCCTGGGCCCTGCAGCACGGCGGGCCCCTCCGTGGGGAATCGCCTCAGCAGCAGGGCCGAGTGCTTGTAGCCGCAATGCTCGGACCAGAGGAGCGAGAAGACGCCGAGCTCGAAGTCGTTCGGGTCGCGCCCGAGCAGGCTCCGGATACGGTCGAGCTCCCCGTCAGTCAGGCCGAGCGCGCGGTGGAGCGGCTGTTCCGCCACGGAGCTCAAGGGAGGACTCCACTCTATCGTCCGGGCCGGAGGCCGAGGGGCCTGGTGCCGACGCCGGTAGGTAGCCTCAGGGTGTGATCCGCGGCTATGTTCCGCTGCTCGCGATCATCGCTGCGATCTGGGGGGCTTCGTACCTCTTCATCAAGGTCGCGGTCGACGAGGTCGAGCCCACGGCGATGATGTTCTTCCGCCTCGTCCTGGCGACGGCGGTGCTCGCGCCGGTGCTCTTCTGGCGCTCCGGGGGGCGTAAGGCGGTGGCCGCGGTGCGCGGCACGGGCTGGAAGGCGTTCGCCGTCGGGTTCCTGAACGCGGCGTTCCCGTTCGTCCTGATCGCGTGGGGCGAGAAGTACGTCGACTCCGGCGTCGCGGCGATCGCCAACGCCACGGTGCCGATCTTCGTCGTGCTGCTCGCGCTCAGGTTCAACCCGAGCGAGCGGGTGAGCGGCGTTCGCCTGTGGGGGATCCTGGTCGGCCTGGCCGGCGTCGGCGTGCTGGCGGGCCTCCACCCCGAGGGTGGGTGGTGGGCCGTCGCGGGAACGCTTGCAATCGTCGTCGCCTCGTTCTCGTATGCGTGCGCGAACCACTTCGTCCAGCACAACTACGGCGGGAGCGCGCCGCTCGTGATCGCGACCGTCTCGTGCGCGACCGGCGCGCTCATCCTGCTCCCGTTCGCGGTCGTGCAGTGGCCCGACGCGGTGCCGAGCCTGGAGGCCGTCGGCTCCATCGTCGCGCTCGGGATCTTCGGGACTGCGATCGCGCTGCTCTTCTTCTACCGCCTGCTCAAGCGCTACGGGGCGTCGCGGGCGTCGCTCGTCACCTATCTGCTCCCGCCGGTCGCGCTCGTCTACGGCGTTCTCATCCTGGACGAGACGGTGACTCTGAACGCTGCGCTCGGGCTCGTCCTGATCCTCGCCGGAGTCGCGCTCGGGTCCGGCGCCGGGGCCCGCCTCCTTCGTCGCGGAAGGAGCGCCGACCCCGAGTCGGAGGCCGAGCCGGCCGCTCCGGCCGCGTGAGGCCGATCCTGGAGGGCGAGGGCTTCCGCCTGCGGCGGGCGTCCGCCGAGGATGTCGACTTCATGGCCGACCTCGCCGTGCACGATGCCGTGGAGCCGTTCATGGCCGCGGTCTCGCCGCGCGGACGCGAGGAGCTCCTCGAGGAGGTGCTCCGCTCCGACGAGGAGCCGCAGCTCCACGGCCGGTTCGTGCTGGAGGTGGAGGGCGAGCAGGCCGGCACACTGGCCTTCGACGTAGCCAACCGCCGCAGCCGCATCGCCTACCTGCACGCGATCATGCTCGACCCCGACTACCGGGGGCGCGGCCTGGCCGCGGCGGCGACCCGGCTCCTCGTCCGGCACCTGGTCTTCGACCTCGACTACCACCGGGTGCAGCTGGAGGTCTACGGGTTCAACGAGCGCGCCGTCCGCCACTTCGAGCGCGCAGGCTTCCGGCACGAGGGCGTGCGCCGGCAGGCGTACTGGCGGCACGGCGCGTGGGTCGACGGGATCCTCTTCGGGCTCGTCCGTGACGATCTCGAGCCCGATCCCTAGGCGCCGCGCTCTTCGCGCTCTTCGGTCACCGGTCCGGCACGGTCCGCGCGCCACGCGTGCGCTTTTCGGCTGTACGCTCGAAAGCGGGTGGTGGGACGGGGTGCCCCTGGGAGAGTTAAGGCAAGCGGCGAGGGCTTGCGGCCTCCGTGGAAGGGCGCAGGGGCGGTAGGCTCGCCTCATGCCGGCAGGGGTCGAGGGCAGCGAATGGACGCTCGTCGGCGGCCACGCCTCCGGCTCCGGCGGCTGCAACCGCTTCGCTGGGGGCTACGCGTTCGCGCACGGTCGGGCTTCGTTCGAGCCCCTCGCCTCGACGCGCATGGCCGAGCCGGCAGTCCTGCAGGCAGAGTCGGACTTTCTTTCCGCCCTCGAGCGGACGGAGAGCTCGTCCTCGCCGACGCCGCCGGCACCGAGCTACTCCGCTTCGCCCTCACTGCGCCCGCAATCCAACCCGAGGAGTCCTCATGGAGTTGATCCACACCTGCTACCGCATCACCGACCCGGACCGCTCGGTCGCGTTCTACGAGGCGCTCGGCTTCGAGGAGCGACGGCGGCTGCCCATCAGGGAAGAGGCCGTCAACATCTTCATGGGCCTGCCGGGTGACGGCGATCGTCTCGAGCTGACCTACAACTTCGGTGTCGACTCGTACGACCTCGGAACCGCCTACGGGCACATCGCCGTCACGGTGGATGACATTCGCGACACCCTCGACCGTCTTTCCGAGCAGGGGATCGATCCGGAGAAGCCGCCGTACACGGTGCGCGACGGCGGTCCGCTCCTTTGCTTCGTCAGCGATCCGGACGGCTACCGGGTGGAGCTCATCGAGCGTGGCGAGATATAGCGATTGATCAAGGCCTTCGCATCGATCGAAGAGTCTCGCCCGGGAAGGAGAGGAGATGTGTCCTGAGGCGCCGTCCGAAGGCGATGCGGACGACCGCATGCTCGTCGGGGGATGTCAGTGTGGCGCGGTTCGCTATCGGGTCGCGGACAGGTTCCTCTACGCCGCGAACTGCCATTGCTCCCGCTGTCGGGCAGCAACTGGCTCGGCGTTCAAGGCGTTTGCAGGCATCGAGCGAGAGAAGCTCGAGATCGTGGAGGGGATGGACAACCTCCTCGTCTTCGGAGAGGGCGACCTGAACGACACGCGGTGTGGTGCCTGTGGCTCCCTTCTCTTCTCCGTCGTGCGCGACGGCGAGTACGTGCACGTCGCGATGGGCTCGCTCGTGGATACCCCCGGCATTCGACCGACCGAGCACATCTTCGTCGGCTCCAAGGCCCCGTGGTTCGAGATCACGGATGACCTGCCGCAAGCCGAGGAGCTATGACACCCGATTCTGATTTCTGGCGAGCCCCGGCCTTCGTTGGCGACGCCCAGTGCCAGGAACGGAGCGGGAGCGCCGGTGGGGCGCCCCCGCTCGATCTAGACGGTTCCGTGCGTCAGTCCACGACGCCGCAGGCGATCCTCGCACCGGCATCGCCGGTGGCGAGAGTCACGGAGTCGGGTCCGAAGACGCCCTCGGTCGTCGACTGGTAACGCGTCGGGATGTTGGCGAAGTTGTCGGGCGCGGCGTGAACGATGATGGCCGACCCGTCGGCGTCGAACAGCTGGTCGATCGCGAAGTTGTCCGTGGCGAACTCCGCTTCGGCCGTCCCGTCGTCCAGGACGAGCAAGCTCGGCATGTCGCCGGCGTGGGCCCCGTGCCCGACGGCTCCCGGGTTGTAATGGCCGCCGGCCGAGGTGAACGGCGCGATGCATTGACCGACGCCATGGACGTGGAAGCCGTGGAAGCCCGGCGACAGGCCCGTGACCTCGCCGCGAACGATGACCTTGTCACCCTGCTTGGTCAGCTTGACGAAGCCGATGTCCGCACCAGCAGCGTTGGCGAGATCGATCTTGACGTGGTTCCTCGACGAGGAGGTCTCATCACTCCCGTAGAGCGGGGCCGTGAGCGCCCCTGTGACGACGACGAGAGCGATACCGAGGAACAGAGTCCTCTTCGAACGGAAGCGCTTCGGCATCATGCCTGCCTTCCCCTTTCGTTCCCGGTGGTCCCGTCCTCCGCGCAGCGCTCTCCCCAGGGCGAGGCAAGCATCAACCGATCCCTTCCGCAGTCTGATCCGTTGCTCGTTGGGGAGAGCCGCTCGACGGCGGAACGAGGTTGATGGCGGAATCCTTACACGTTGCCGCGAGCGGTCAAGCGGCAGCTGTGTGGAAGCGGGACGGTTTCGTCACGAAGTCGACACCCACGCGCGCGCCTTGCCGCGGTACGGTCGCAGCATGACGACGAAGGCGGTCAAGGCGGCGAAGCCCGTGATGGTCGCGACCCCCTGGGGACGGGCGACTGTGATCGACGAAGTCCGTGTCGCCCAACGTGCCGGCGACCGCCGTTTCGACACGATCGTCCAGCTCCTCGAGGACGAGAAGGGAGGTGAGCTGATCCGCTTCGCCTACTCCACGGGCGGAACTGCGCGTCGTGGCCCGGTGACCCTTCGCGGGCGGGATCTCGAGCGCGTGCGCTCAGAGGTCGGATCGCACCCGCGGCTGGCCGCGGCTCTCGGCCTCGGCGAGCACCAGCCGCCCCAACACAACTGAATATCTCCGGCGCTCAGACGCGGTCAGGCGCGCACGTAAGAACGCTCGCGCGCAGCGTCCACCAGCGACGCCAGGATCAGCGCTCCGTCCGCCGATCCGAGCAGCGAGTCCACCGCATGCTCCGGGTGGGGCATGAGCCCCAGGACGTTTCCGTCGGCGTTGACAACTGCGGCGATGTCGCCGTCGGAGCCGTTCGGGTTCTCTGCGGGGGCGTACCGCAGGACGACCTGCTCGGCCGGGAGCTCGGCTGGGGCCTGGTAGCAGCCGTCGCCGTGCTTCACGGGGATCACCAGCTCCTGTCCCCGCTGACACCGGGCGGTGAAGAGCGTGTCGTCACGTTCGACGACCAGCGGAACGTCGCGGCAGACGAACGAAAGCGACGCATTCGGCCGCAGAATGCCCGGAAGAAGCCCTGCCTCGCACAGGATCTGGAACCCGTTGCAGATCCCGAGCACCGGTCCGCCTTCGCGGGCGAACTCGGCCACTGCGTCCATCGCCGGCGCGAACCGGGCGATCGCTCCGGCACGAAGGTAGTCGCCGTAGGAGAAGCCGCCGGGGAGGACAACCGCCTCGACCCGCGGGAGCTCGGTCTCGGCGTGCCACACCAGCTGGGGGTCGGCACCCAGGGCGGTGAGCGCCCAGGCAGCGTCGTGGTCGTCATTCGAGCCGGGGAAGACGAGGACGCCGATGCGCGGGCGGGGCTCGGTCACGCCGGGCCGCCCTCGTCGCCGACCTCGATCTCATAGCTCTCGATGAGGGGATTGGCAAGCAGGCGCTCGCACATCTTCTCGACCTGGGCGTGGGCATCCTCGGCGGTGGCGGCATCGACGTCCAGGTCGATCACCCGTCCGACCCGGGCATCGCCCACCGGGAACCCGAGCTGGCGCAGCGAGCGTTCGACCGCCTCGCCCTGCGGGTCGAGGATGCCGCCCTTCGGGCGAACGAGGACGGTCGCCTTCACCGGAGCACCACAGCCGGCTCGGCCACGTAGTCCGCGAACGTGATCCCCGTCAGGCGCTCGAATGCTTCGACGTAGCGCGCGCGCGTCCCGTCCACGACGGTCTGCGGAAGCTCCGGGCCGGGTGGGGTCTTGTCCCAGCCGAGCGACTCGCAGTAGTCCCGGACGAACTGCTTGTCGAACGAGGGCTGGCCGCGGCCGGACTGGTACTCGTCGACGGGCCAGAACCGGGACGAGTCCGGCGTGAGCGCCTCGTCGCCGAGCGTCAGTACGCCATCCTGGTCGAGGCCGAGCTCGAACTTCGTGTCCGCGATCAGGATGCCCCGCTCCGCGGCGTGAGCCGCCGCATGCTCGTAGAGCGCTATCGAGACGCGCTCGGCCTCGACGAGGAGCTCGTAGCCGACGAGCTCGGCCGCCTGGTCGCGGTCGATGTTCTCGTCGTGCCCCTCCTTGGCCTTGGTTGCCGGCGTGAAGATCGGTGCCGGGAGCCGCTCCGACTCGCGCAGCCCCGGCGGGAGCCGGTGGCCGCACACCTCGCCGCTGTCCAGATAATCCTTCCAGCCGGAGCCGGCCAGATAGCCGCGGACGACGCACTCGATCGGCAGCATCGCGAGCCGGCGGGCCTCGGTCGACCGCCCATCCGGTCTGAGTGCGACCAGGTGGTTGGGGACGATCTCGCGCGTGCGCGCGAACCAGAACCCCGAGAGCCCGGTGAGCACCCGGCCCTTGTCGGGGATCTCCGTCGGGAGCACGACGTCGAACGTCGAGATCCGGTCGCTGGCGACGAGCACGAGGCGGTCGTCGCCGAGCTCGTAGATCTCCCGGACCTTCCCACTCCCCACGTGGACAGCTTCAGGCATGAACAGCCTCCTCCTTTCGTTCCCGAGCCCGCTCGGCCAGCCCGCCGAGGCGCTCGAACAGGACATCGACGTGGCGTAGCGCATCTTCGAGGTCGAACGCCGCGGCCAGCGACGCCGGGTCCAGGCGGGCGGCGATCTCGGGATCCGCCGTGACGAGCTCCCGGAAGTCGCGCTCCTCGTCCCAGGCGGCGAGGGCGTTTCGCTGGACGAGACGGTAGGCCTCGTCCCTGGGAAGCCCCGAGGCGACAAGGGCGAGAAGGACGCGCTGGCTGAAGACCAGGCCGTGCGACGCGTCGAGGTTCCGCCGCATCCGCTCGGCGTCGACGACGAGCCCGTCGACGAGCCAGGCGAAGCGGTCGAGCATGTAGTCGAGCGCGAGGAACGCATCGGGGAGCACCACTCGCTCCGCGCTCGAGTGGGAGATGTCGCGCTCGTGCCAGAGCGCGACGTTCTCCAGGCCCACCGCTGCCGCGGCGCGCACGACGCGCGCGAGCCCGGACAGGCGCTCCGCCACCACGGGATTGCGCTTGTGCGGCATCGCCGAGGAGCCCTTCTGGCCGCTGCGAAACGGCTCTTGCACCTCGCGCAGCTCGGTTCGCGCCAGGTGGCGGATCTCGGTGGCGAAGCGGTCGAGCGAGGAAGCGGAGAGCGCGAGCGCGGAGAGGAGGTCCGCGTAGCGGTCGCGCGGCACCACCTGTGTCGCGACGGCCTCCGGCGCGAGGCCCAGCCGCTCGCAGGCCAGCCGCTCGACCTCGGGGTCTCCACCCCCGTACGTCCCGACGGCGCCGGCGAGCTTGCCCACCCGCATGCCTTCCAGCGCCGCCGCGAGCCGGGCGCGATCGCGCTCCAGCTCGAACGCCCAGCCGGCGAGCTTGGCACCGAAGGTGATGGGCTCGGCGTGGACGCCGTGCGTTCGTCCGGCCATGACAGTGTCGCGGTGTTCCTCGGCGCGGCGGATCACGGCCGACTGGGCGCGATCGACGCCCTCGAGGACGAGCGCTCCAGCCTCCCGGACCTGAAGCGCCGTCGCGGTGTCCAGCACATCCGACGACGTCAGCCCGTAGTGGAACCAGCGGCCAGAGGGGCCGAGGCCCTCGGCCACGGCGTCGACGAAGGCGGCGAGGTCGTGCTGCGTCCGCTCCTCGATCTCGGCGACACGCTCTGGCGACGGCGCCGCAGCGAGCGCCCGCGCCTCGGCGGCGGCCTCTGCCGGCACGGCTCCAACCTCCGCCCACGCGTCCAACGCGGCCAGCTCGACCTCGAGCCAGCGCGCCAGCTTGCCCTCCTCCGACCAGATGCTCTTCATGGCCGGTCGGGAGTAGCGGGCGATCACACCGCCAAGTCTAGTGAGCGGGCAGGCTACAGCTCGGCGGTCGGGCGGCCCGGTGTTCCCGGATACCCGCCGCCCTGGGCCAGGATCTTCGCCGCCAGGATCGCCGCGTTGCGCGCCCCGTTGACCGAGACGCACGCCACGGGAACCCCCGGCGGCATCTGCACGATCGAGAGCAGCGCGTCGAGGCCGCCCATGACGCTCTTCGAGGACGTGAGCGGGACGCCGATCACCGGGAGATCCGTGTACGCAGCGACCACGCCTGGGAGCGCGGCCGCCATCCCTGCTCCGGCTATCAGCACCCGCGTCCCGCGCATCGCGGCGGTCGACGCGTACTCGGCCACGCCGCGCGGGTCGCGATGCGCGCTCAGCACCTTCAGCTCCCACGAGATCCCGCGCTCGTCCAGCTCCACTCCGGCGGGCTCGATCGCCTCGCGGTCCGAATCCGACCCGATCAGGATGCCGACCAGCGGGCCGACGTCCTCGAACTGCTCGATGACGGTGAGCGGAAGCGGGCTCTCCTCAGGCATGGGCGTGGACGGCTGCGAGTGCGATGTCCTGACGGTACTGCACTCCTGGCAGCTCGATCTGCTCGACCGCTCGGTAGGCGCGCTCGCGCGCCTCGCCGACCGACTCGCCGAGCGCCGTCACAGCCAGGACCCGGCCTCCCGTCGCCACCAGCTCGCCGGACCGAACTGCCGTGCCCGCGTGGAAGACCAGCCCGCCCGCTGCCTCGGCCTCGTCGAGCCCGACGATCGGCGCGCCGCTCTCGGGCGCGTCCGGGTACCCGGCTGCCGCGAGCACCACGGTCACGGCTGACTCCGACCCGGCGGCGAGCTCGACTCCTGCGAGCGACCCCTCGGCGACCGCCGCCAGCGCCCCGAGCAGGTCGCCTTCGAGGCGGGGGAGGATCGCCTGCGTCTCCGGGTCGCCGAAGCGGCAGTTGAACTCGAGCACGCGGGGCCCCTCCTCGGTGAGCATCAGGCCGGCGTACAGAAGGCCGTGGAACGGCGAGCCGCGGGCGGCGAGCTCCCGCAGGACTGGCAGATGGACGCGCTCCGTGAGCGCCTCAGCCTCTCCGGCCTCGAGCCACGGAACCGGCGAATAGCTCCCCATCCCGCCGGTGTTCGGGCCGCGGTCGTCGTCGAGCAGCCGCTTGAAGTCCTGCGCGGGCGCCAGCGTCAGCGCACGCTCGCCGTCACAGAGGGCGAAGAGCGACACCTCGCGCCCTTCCAGGAGCTCCTCGACCACGACGCTGCCCCCGAGCGCCTCGGCGCGCGGCAGCGCCTCGGCCAGCTCGGCCTCGGTCTCGCACACGAAGACGCCCTTGCCGGCGGCGAGGCCGTCGGCCTTCACGACGCACGGCGCTCTCGGCGCAGCGAGCTCCTCGGCGGTCGGAACGCCGGCCGCGCGCAGGACGTCCTTGGCGAACGACTTCGAGCCCTCGATCCGCGCCGCCTCGGCGCTCGGGCCGAAGGCGGCCACGCCGGCGTCTCGCAGCTCGTCTCCGAGCCCGGCAACGAGCGGCGCCTCCGGCCCGATGACGACGAGGTCGACCGCGAGCCTCCGGCTGAGCGCCACGAGCGCCGCCCGTGTCGTCCGCCGCGACGGCGTGGCAGGTGCCGAGCCGGGCGATGCCGGGGTTGCCGGGAGCGGCATGGAGCTCGCCGAGCCCCGGGCTCTGCGCGAGCCTCCACGCGAGCGCGTGCTCCCGGCCGCCGCCGCCGACAATGAGGACGTCCACGCGGCGAGTCTAATCAGGCCGCCGGGTGTCCGACGGTAGCGCGGAGAGGCGCTCTCTATCGTCACGCTTTCGTTGCGCTCCGTAACCCACCGGTGCGCTTTTCGACGTTACGGTTGCAGCGGAGGGAGGCCAGCGGCCGGCCCCTCCGCGGGCGCGCGTGTAACCGTCCTCGTGCTCGCGCCGGCCCCCAAGGCCCGGTCTCGGGCGTGGAGCGGCTCACGCTGAGCGGCGAACCGCCGGTCACTAGTATTGCGCGACCTGCACCGGCGGCTCCGGGCCGCACGTCGACGAGAAGGAGGAGCGCGTGCCGACCGATCTCGAAGCCTTCGTCAGCGCCGAGGGTCGCGACGAGAAGATCGCCCAGGTCCGCAAGCAGATCGACGACCTGGGGATCACGTACGTCTACTACCAGTTCCCCTCGGTCACGGGCCGCATCATGGGCAAGGGCGTGCCCGCTCCTCACTGGGAGACGATCGCCGGCAAGGGCTTCCAGCTCGTCTACGGCGCGACCGCGAACCTCTTCACCGACCGGCACGGCAACTACATCGGCTACGGGCCCGAGGCGGCGGAGCTCGTGGGCGTCCCCGAGCCGGAGACCTTCATGCCGCTGCCGTGGGACGAGCGCGTTGCCCGCGTCTGGGTCACGTGCTTCCGCAACCGCGAGGAGCGGGAGGATCCCGGCGCCTTTCTCACCTCCGACTGCCGCGCGAACCTCCGGAAGATCCAGGCCGACTTCGAGGCGGACACGGGCCTCCACCTTCGCGCGGGCACCGAGCCGGAGATGATGTGGCTCAAGCTCGACGACAAGGGCGATCCCTCCGTCGAGGGCAAGACGAAGCCCTACTGCTACCACATCGACCAGTTCGCCGAGCTCCAGCCGATCATCCACAAGGTGATCGAGTACGGCCAGGCGATGGGCCTGGACATGATCCAGGGCGACCACGAAGACGCGCCCGGGCAGATCGAGCTCAATTTCGGCTTCGACCGGGCGGAGCAGACGGCCGACAACCTCTCGACGTTCCGCCAGATCTGCAAGCAGGTGGGGCGCGAGCTCGACGCCTTCCCGTGCTTCATGCCGAAGCCGTTCATGGGCGTCTCGGCGAACGGCTGCCACCACAACATCTCGCTCTGGCGCGGCGACGAGAACGCGTTCGACCCGGACACCGACGACCGCCAGAAGCCGAGTCAGACCGGCCTCTACGCGATCGGCGGGATCCTCGAGCACCTCGGGGCGCTCACCGCCGTGACCGCGTCCACCGTCAACTCGTACCGCCGGCTCTGGGACACCGGATTCTGGGCACCGGTCTTCGCGGACTGGGGCTACCAGAACCGCACGACCGCGCTGCGCGTCTCCGCGCCCGGGCGGTTCGAGTACCGCTCCGTCGACTCGGCGGTGAACCCGTACCTCTCGCTCGCGGCGCTGATCGCCGCGATGCGCGACGGGATCGACCGCCAGGTCGACCCGGGCGAGCCCGAGGAGCGAAACATCTACGAGGCGATGGAGGCCGGTAAGCAGGTCAACAAGATCCCGATGACCTTCGGCGACGCGCTCGACGCGCTCGAGGCCGACGACGTGATCAAGTCCGCGCTGCCCGGCGATATGTACCGTGTGTTCATGCACTACAAGCGCGACGAGTGGGAGCGGTACTGCGCGCAGGTCAGCGACTGGGACGTCACCGAGTACCTCGACGTGCTGCCCTAGGAAGCGAGCTCACAATGTGCGGAATTGCAGGGATCATCTACCGGGACGGCACCCACGAGATCGGGCGCGACATGACCCGGATGCTCCAGTCCATGAAGCACCGCGGCCCGGACTCGACCGGGTACGCGCTCTACCGGCCGCACGACCACCAGCTGGTCATGCGCTACAAGCTGGCCGACGCGAACACGCCGCGCGACTTCGAGTTCTCCGACCGCCTCGACCGCAACCAGGATCAGGTGATCCGGCGCCTGAAGGCGATGGACGCCGACATCCACGACGTGGAGGAGGAGACCGAGTACGCCTACCGCGTCGCGTTCACGCTCCCGAACGGGAACCTGAAGGAGCTCGCCGACCGGATCGAGGACGTCCCTGACGCCGAGGTCCTCTCGCTCGGCCACTCGCTCGAGATCGTCAAGGACCTCGGCGACGCCGAGGAGGTCGCCGACCAGTACGACCTGAGTGGGTTCACGGGCACGCACGCGATCGGCCACGTGCGCATGGCGACCGAGTCCGACGTCGACATCTCCGGCGCGCACCCGTACTGGGCGTACCCGTTCACCGACGTGGCCGTCGTCCACAACGGCCAGCTGACGAACTACTTCCAGTGGAAGCGCCGGCTGGAGCGCAGCGGCCACCGCTTCCAGTCGGAGTGCGACTCCGAGATCATCGCCGTCTACCTCGCCGAGAAGATGAGCGAGGGAGCGAGCCTCGAGGACGCCATGCACGAGTCGCTCGAGGAGCTCGACGGCGTCTTCACCTACATCGCCGTCACCGCGGACGCGCTCGGCGTCTGCAAGGACGAGATGGCCGCGAAGCCGCTCGTCCTCTACGAAGCCGACGACCTCGTCGCGCTCGCCTCCGAAGAGATCGCCATCCGGGCCGTCGTCGGCCGCGAGATCGACACCCACGATCCGTACGAGGGGGAGGTGCTGGTGTGGCAGCGGTAGGCGAGTCCAGGATCACGTACGACGCGCGCGGGCTCGCGGAGCCGTTCGCCGAGGCGCCGCGCACCGCCGAGGTCGAACACGGCCGCGCCACCTTCGACGCTCAGGACCTGACGACGCGCCAGATCAACCTCGAGCTCCGGCGCCTGCTCTACGAGGAGGGCATCGCCGACGTCACGGTCCTGAACCCGGGCTCGAAGCACTCGCTCGGGGTCGGCATCCTCACGCGCTGCCGGATCACGTTCGGCGGCAGCCTCGGCTACTTCGGCTGCGGGCTCATCGACGGGCCCGAGATCCACGTCACCGGCCGGGTCGGCTGGTCGGCTTGCGAGAACATGATGTCGGGCGTCGTCATCGTCGACGGCAACGCCGGCTCGCTGACCGCGGCGGCCATCCGCGGCGGCGACGTCCTCGTCAAGGGCAGGGTCGGCGCGCGCACCGGAATCGACCAGAAGGGCGGCACGGTCATCGTCCTCGGCGACGCCGGCTCGATGACCGGCTTCATGATGCAGCGCGGCCGCCAGGTGCTCCTCGGCGACGTCGGGCACGGTCTCGGCGACTCGATGTACGACGGGACGATCTACGTCGGCGGCACGGTCAAGTCGCTCGGGATCGACTGCGTCCCGGGCGAGTGGACCGACGCCGACACCGAGTTCATCGCTCGCAAGTTCAAGATCTACGGTCTCGGCGACCCGCCGGAGCTGCAGAAGTTCGTGTGTGGCAAGAAGCTCTACAACTACGACAACCTCGAGCCCTCCGAGCGAAAGCTGGTGCTTTAGTGCCCCTCCCAGCAATAGTCAGGGCACTTCTGGCGGTGCCCGGCGCCGCAACGCGAGACCATCACTGGAAGGGGCACTGATGGCCGACGACCGCGAACGCACCGTCCTCGGGCACAGCCGGATCTTCACCCCGGAGGTCATCAACGACATCCACATGAAGTCCGAGCTCGGCCGCTACCGGATGCGCGGCTTCTCGATGTTCAAGCCGATCCCGCACTGGGACGAGCTCATGTTCATGCCGGGCACGCTGACCCGGTTCGTGATCGAGGGCTACCGCGAGAAGTGCCTGACGAAGACCGTGCTCGGCGCCCGCTTCGCCAAGAAGCCGATCGAGCTCGACATCCCGGTGTACATCACCGGTATGAGCTTCGGCGCGCTCTCGCTCGAGGCGAAGATGGCGCTGGCGAAGGGCGCGTCGATGGCGGGCACCGCGACCTGCTCGGGCGAGGGCGGGATGATCCCGCCAGAGCGCGACCTCTCGACGAAGTGGTACTACCAGTGCATCCAGAGCCGGTACGGGTTCAACCCGCACCACCTGATGCTGGCCGACGCCTGCGAGTTCTTCATCGGGCAGGGCTGCAAGGTCGGCCTCGGCGGCCACCTCATGGGCCAGAAGGTGACCGAGCAGGTGGCGGAGATGCGCTCGCTCCCGCCCGGGATCGACCAGCGCTCGCCGGCGCGGCATCCCGACTGGCTCGGGCCGGACGATCTCTCGCTGAAGATCCAGGAGATCCGCGAGGCGACCGACTACCAGATCCCCATCCAGCTCAAGCTCGGCGCCGCGCGTGTCTACGACGACGTGCGCATGGCGGCCAAGTGCGGGCCGGACATCATCTACCTCGACGGGGCCGAGGGCGGCACCGGCGCCGGGCCGCACATCGCCACCGAGGAGACCGGTATCCCGCTGATGGCAGCGATCCCCGAGGCGCGCCGCGCGCTCGAGGACGTGGGCCTGGCGGACGAGATCGACCTCGTCGTCGCCGGCGGGATCCGCAACGGCGGCGACGTGGCCAAGTGCATCTCGCTCGGCGCGAAGGCCGTCGCGCTCGGCCACTCCGCGCTGATGGCGCTCAACTGCAACAAGGAGATCCCGGGCGTCACCGACTACGAGGGCACGATCGGCGTGCCCGCCGGCCAGTGCTACCACTGCCACACCGGCCGCTGCCCGGTCGGGATCACGACGCAGGACCCCGAGCTCCGCAAGCGCCTGGTCGTCGACGAGGCCGCCGAGCGCGTCTACAACTTCCTGCACACCCTGACGCTCGAGGTGCAGATGCTCGCGCGGGCGTGCGGGAAGACCAACGTCCACTCGCTCGAGCCCGAAGACCTCTGCGCGCTGACCGTCGAGGCGGCCGCGATGGCGAAGGTGCCCCTGGCGGGGACGAACTACATCCCGGGCGTCACCGAGGAGACTGCGCTCGCCGAGATCAAGCGCCTGTTGGAGAAGCACATCGCCTACCCGGTCGACTACCTCCCCGACCAGCCGGCGGAGTACGCGGGCGCGGAGGACTGATGAGCACCAGGGAGCCCGAGAAGATCAAGTCGATCGACGCCGAGTACCTCTCCGGCAAGCGCTTCTCCTACCAGGAGGACATCGGCGAGATCGAGGACGTCGACCTGCTCGCCGCCACCCCGGGTGAGGACCTCAACTGGCTCGAGGACATCGAGCTGCTCGAGGAGGAGGGCGTCCCGGCCGTCTTCGACCGCTACTCGAACTCGTTCATCAAGATCTACTTCCCCATCCCGGAGGGCCGCGGGGACGAGATCGCGCGCAAGGTGCTGGTCAAGCACCTGCAGTCGGGCAACTCCTATGGCATCCAGCTGAAGGAGAAGCACGCGAAGTTCCCGCAGCCCGAGCTCGGGCCGTGGGTCGAGGGCTCGCAGACGGTCGGCGGCGACTGGCAGCCGCCGGTGCTCGAGGGCTGGGAGCCCCCGGAAGGCCACTAGCCGCGGTCGCGGCCACCGGCTCTCCGAGCTGCCGCACCTGACCCGGACAAAGTCGAAGGGGCAGGCGCCGGGCGGGCCCACCCCTTCGCAGTTCCCGGAATCGAGCTTGCTGCTCCGACTCGGCGGCGCGGTGCGCGTTGCCGGGGCAGGACTCTCCCTCGAACCCGGTGTCTCTCCCATACGACGCCCGGAGGCTTGCGGATTTCTTACAGCATCTGCGAAACCTGATTCCGGGCGCTGCGCGCTCTCCCAGCAGCAGCTGGCGGAGGCGATGTCCGTGTCGCGGCAGAGGACGGATGCCGGCGGCCGGCGGCCGGGACGACAACCCGTACGGCGTGCTCGGAGCGGTGGGCGGGCTCGCGTACATCGCCGGCGTCGCCTGGGGCCGGTTCCGCCGCTAGCGCCCGCGCTGCCAAAGGTCTACGGTGCCGCGTGAGCATGGCGACTCACGCGGGGCCCCGGAGGACAGCCGGCCGGGCGCTCGTTCTCGGCGCCCTCGCCGGGGCGCTCGCGAGAGGGCCGTCGCTCGCTCCGAGAACCTCCTCGGACGAGCGCCTGATCGTCGGCGGCGCGGCGCTCATGGGCGCCGCGGCCGGCGCGGCGGTCGAGGAGCTGGCGGTGCGTCTCGGCCGGCGCCTGCCGGGCGGCCGGGTCACGGCGAGCGCCGCCCTCGCCGCCGCCGGGCTCGGCGCGCGGGCCTGGGCGGGGGGACGGTCGCGCCGGGCGCTCGTGGACGGCGTCGAGACCGCGTCGACGATTGTCCTCGCGGGGGGCGGGGCCGAGCTCGGTGCGCGGGTCGTCGATCGCGCTCCGGCTGCCCTCCGGCTGATACCGCTCGCGTGGGTCGGCGCTCTGGTGGTGCTTGGCACACGCGAGCTCCTCGCGCTGCAGCGGCGCCTCGGGGAGCCGCAGGATCTCGTCAAGGCTTCCGTCACCTACGACTATCTCCCCACCGTCTCCGTGGGCCCGGCGAGCGGGGTCGTTCTCGAGTCGCTCGACCGCGAGGGACGGAAGTTCCTCGGCCTGGCGACTCCGGCGGCACGGATCGAGGCGGTCACGGGAACGGCGGCGCTCGATCCGATCCGGGTCTATGCGGGTCTCGAGAGCGCGCCGGACCCGGCGTCCCGCGCGCGGCTGGCCGTCGAGGAGCTCGAGCGTCTCGGCGCCTTCGAGCGGAGCCGGATCCTCGTCGCGTGCACGACCGGCGCGGGATTCGTCCACCCCGTTCCAGTCGAGACCGAGGAGTACTTCTCGGGCGGCGACCTCGCCACTGTGGCCCTTCAGTTCGGCAACCAGCGCTCCTACCGGTCGCTGAAGGCGGTGCCGACCGGCATCCGCACCTATCGGCTCCTCCTCGAAGGGATCGCAGCGCGGTCGGACCGGGCGCAGCTCGTCCTCTACGGCGAGAGCCTGGGCGCCTGGATCGGGGCCGGCGCGCTCGTCGAGGCAGAGGGCGTACGGCCCGAGAGGGTCCTGCTCGTAGGTCCGCCACACGGTGCGGCCGACGTCGTCGAGAGCCTCGAGCGCGCGCTTCCGAAGGACCGGCTGACGGTCGTCGTCCACCCCGAGGATCCCGTCGCGAACTACTCCGGCACGTCGCTCCTGTGGCGGCGGCCGCCGTGGCTTCCTGCCCGCAGGCCGCCGGACCCGCGGATCCCGCACGGGCTGCACTGGCTGCCGGGGATCACGTTCCTCCAGGTGCTCTTCGACGTCAAGAACGGAACCGCGTTCCCCGTCGAGTTCACGGCGACCGGGCACGACTACCGGCGGGAGCTGCCGGCGATTGTCGGTCCTGCGCTCGGCCACGGGGAAACCCCGCGTGAGCTCCTGCGCGCGGTCGAGGAACACGTGCAGGCCTCGGCGCACGCCCAGGCTGAGCGGGAGCGCGCCGGCAAGAGGCTCCGCGATGAATGAATCGGCAACGCCGAGGGCGACGAAGGTGCTGCTGGTCGCGGTGCTGCTCGTCACCGGCGCGACGGTGGCCTGGTACGCGCTCGCCGCGTCCTCCGACGACCCGCGTGCCGCCGGCGCGGCGCTCCTGCTTCTCACGCTGCTCTTCGTCGGCCGTGTCGTCGGCCAGGTGGCAGTCGCGCTCGCCGCGCCGTCCTGGCTACCGCCGATGTCGCAGTGGAATCTCCTGCCTTACCGGTACCTCCTGCCGATCCAGGCCGGCTTCATCGCGGTGATGGCGACCGTCTCGGCGGCCTTCCTCCGCGGCACCGACGACGGCCTTCTCACGGAGCCGCGGCGCGCGGTCGGCGCGGCGGTCGTCGCCGTCAGCGGCGTCTACGCCGGCGCAATGGCCGTGCGTTACGCCGTCCGCATGAAGCGCCGCCCGGGCCAGCGCTGGTTCGGCGGGACGATTCCGATCGTCTTCCACTGGGTGCTCGCCGCCTTTCTCCTGGTCTACGGCGTCTACAACCTGCGGGCGGCGTGATCTCGGCGCAGGAGGCGGAGATCGTCGTGGTCGGGGCCGGCGCCTCCGGACTCTCGGCGGCGGCGTGCCTGGCGAGGCAGGGGCGCCGGCCGGTCGTCGTCCACCGGGACGAGCGGGTCGGAGCGACCTGGCGCGGGCGCTACGACCGCCTGCACCTGCATACGACCCGCCGCTTCTCGGGGCTTCCCTTCCACCCGATTCCCCGTTCGTACGGGCGCTTCGTCGCGAAAGACGACTACGCTCGCTACCTCGAGGAGTACGCCGAGAGACTTGCGCTCGACGTGCGCAACGGGGTCGACGTCAGCGCGATCGCCCCGGCGGAGAGCGGGTGGAGGCTCGAGACCGACAACGGGAGCTGGAGCTGCAGCGCAGTCGTCGTCGCCACGGGGCGGCATCGCCGCAAGGTGCTTCCCGGGTTCCCGGGCGCGGAGACATTCGGCGGCCCGATCGTCCATTCGGCCGACTACGGCTCCGGCCGGTCGTTCGCCGGCCGGAAGGTCCTCGTCGTCGGCATCGGGAACAGCGGGGCCGAGATCGCCGCCGACCTCGCCGAGCAGGGCGCGAGCCGCGTGGAGATCGCGGTGCGCACTTCGCCGCCGATCGTCTCCCGTCAGATCGCCGGCATCCCCGTGCAGCTCTTCGGGATCCTGCTCAGTCCGCTCCCGGGCGCTGCGGTCGACCGTGCCGCGGCGAGGATGCGCCGCTTCGCGCTCGGCGATCTGGCCCCCTACGGGCTCGGGCCGCCCGGCTGGGGCTCGTTCTCGGAGAAGCGGCCGGCGGTGATCGACGTCGGCTTCGTGCGCGAGTTGAAAGCCGGACGGGTGCGCGTGCGGCCGGACCTGCACGAGCTGCGCCCGGGCGGCGCGGTCTTCTCCGACGGGAGCGAGGAGGACTTCGACGTCGTCGTGGCGGCGACGGGTTTCCGGACCGGCCTCGACGACCTGCTGGACGTGTCCGGGGCGCTCGACGCGGGCGGTCTCCCGCGCGAGGGCGCATCACATCCCGGCCTCTTCTTTGCCGGCTTCACCGAGACGGTCAGGGGTCAGCTCTACGAGGCGAACCGGGCGGCCGGCGGGCTCGCGGCCGCCGTCGACGCGTTCCTGTCAGGCGCACCGCGCTGAAGGAGGTCTCGATGTCCGTGATCGTGAACGACATCCACTCGAAGCTGAACCAGGCCGAGGTGAAGGAGGTGCTCGAGGCCGACTCGCTCACCGCGATCCAGGCCGCCGTCGCGCGAGCCCGCGAGCTGGGGCTGCCGCTAGCGGTCTCCGGTGGCAAGCACGCGATGGGAGGGCAGCAGTTCTGCGCGGGCGGGCTGCTCCTCGACACCCGAGGCGCCTCGCGCGTGCTCGGGCTCGACGCGGAACGGGGGATGATCGAGGTCGAGGCGGGGATCCAGTGGCCGGAGCTCTACTCCTACTTGAAGTCGCCCGAGAACAGCGGCGGTGCCTGGGCGTTCGCCCAGAAGCAGACCGGAGCCGACCGGCTCACCCTCGGCGGCGCGATCTCGGCGAACGTCCACGGGCGCGCGCTGACCCTCGCGCCGATCGTCGCGGACGTCGAGTCGCTCCGGCTCGTGGACTCCGCGGGAGATCTCCGGACGTGCAGCCGTTCCGAGGAGCCGGAGCTCTTCTCGCTCGTCGTCGGCGGGTACGGGCTCTTCGGGGTCGTCTACTCGGTGACGCTCCGGCTCGTGCCGCGGCGGAAGCTCGAGCGCGTCGTCGAGGTGCGGTCGATCGAGGGCCTGATCGCGGCGTTCGACGAACGTGTCCGCTCCGGGTTCCTCTACGGCGACTTCCAGTTCGCGACCGACCCCGACTCGGACGAGTTCCTGAGCACGGGCGTGTTCTCGTGCTACCGTCCGGCGCCCGACGACGCGCCGATGCCCGCCGAGCAGCGCGCCCTCTCGCTCGAGGACTGGAAGGGTCTCCTGTACCTCGCGCACACGAACAAGTCCGAGGCCTTCGCGCGTTACGCCGCTCACTACCTCGCCACGTCGGGGCAGATCTACGACTCCGACGGTCACCAGATGGGCGAGTACATCGACGACTACCACGTCGAGCTCGACCGCGTGCTCGGCGCCGAGCATCCGGCGACGGAGATGATCTCGGAGCTCTACGTCCCGCGGGAGCGCCTCGGCGAGTTCGTCGCCGACGTCGCCGGGCAGTTCCGCCGGGCACGCGTCGACGTGATCTACGGGACGATCCGGCTGATCGAGCGGGACGACGAGACGTTCCTCCCGTGGGCCCGCGACCGCTTCGCCTGTGTCATCTTCAATCTGCACACCGAGCACACGCCGGAGGGTCTGGAACGCTCCCGCGAAGCCTTCCGCTACCTGATCGACGCCGCGAGCGGCCGTGAGGGCAGCTACTTCCTGACGTACCACCGCTGGGCGACGAAGGAGCAGGTCCTGCGCTGCTACCCGCAGTTCCCGGAGTTCCTGGCCCGGAAGCGGGCGTACGATCCCGGCGAGGTGTTCCAAAGCGACTGGTACCGGCACCACCGCGAGCTGCTCGCGTGACAGGGGACTTCGCGCGGGACGGCGCCGTCTGCGTTCGCGGCGCCTTCTCCCTGGATGAGGTCGCCCTCGTCGAGCGGGGGATCGAGCGGAACCTCGCCCAGCTCAGCCCCAGGGCGATCGCCGCCAGCCGCCCGGAGGATCCCGGCCGCTTCGTGGAGGACTTTTCCAACTGGCAGGCGATCCCGGAGTACGAGGCGTTCATCCGTGGCTCGGCGGCCGCCGCGATCGCCGGTGAGCTGATGGGGAGCGAGCGCGTTCGGCTCTTCCACGACCACCTGCTCGTGAAGGAGGCGGGCACGGCTCAGCGCACTCCCTGGCATCAGGACCAGCCGTACTACAACGTCGAGGGAACGCAGACGTGCAGCATGTGGATGCCCGTCGACCCGGTGGCGCGGGAGTCCACGCTCGAGTTCGTGGCCGGCTCTCACCTCGGGCCCTGGCTGATGCCGCGCACCTTCATGGACGCCGAGGCGAAGTGGTTCCCGGATGGGAGCCTGGAGGAGCTTCCCGACATCGACGCGGACCCCGCGCGCTTCCGCATCGTCGGCTGGGCTCTGGAGCCCGGCGACGCGGTCTTCTTCCACATGCTGACGCTCCACGCGGCCGGTGGGGTCTCCGCAGGCAGCCGCCGGCGGGCGTTCTCGTTGCGCTTCCTCGGCGACGACGTCACCCACGCGCCACGTCCGTGGAAGACGTCGCCTGAGTTCCCGGGGCTGGCCGACGAGCTGCCGGCCGGGGCGCCGATGGACCACCCGCTCTTCCCGGTCGTCTGGGAGCGCTGAGCGCCGCCCGCCGCGCGAGACTACCGCGCGTGCCCCTGTCCGCGTTCCTGCTTGCGCTCGCCGCCGCGTTCGTGCACGCGCTCTGGAACCTGCTGATCGCGCGGGCGCGCGACCCCGAGGCGGCGACGGCGGTCGCGCTCCTCACCGCGGTCGTCGTCCTCTCGCCGGTGCTGGTCTTCGCCTGGGAGCTCGAGGCGGAGGCATGGCCCTACATCGCGGCGAGCTCCGCGCTCGAGCTCGTCTACTTCGCGCTCCTCGGCGCCGCGTACCGCCGCGCGGAGGTCTCGGTGGTCTATCCGCTCGCACGCGGGGTCGCGCCGGTGCTCGTCCTGGTCGTGGGGGTCGTCGCGCTCGGCGCCGAGACGACCGCGGTGCAGGCGCTGGGGGTCTGCCTGGTCGGCGTCGGAGTCCTGCTCGTGCGGGGGTTGGGCCGGCCCGCGGGGTCGACCGGCGTTCTCTTCGGGCTCGCGATCGCGTGCTCCATCGCCGCGTACACGCTGGTGGACGACGAAGGGATCCGCTACGCGAACGCCGTGACCTACCTCGAGCTGACCCTGATCGCGCCCGCGGTCGGCTACGCGCTCGGGATCGGCTGGGTCAAGGGCGGCGCGGCGCTGCGGGCCGCCGTCGCCCCAGCGACGGTCGTCGCCGGGCTCGGCATGTGGGTCGCCTACGGCCTCGTCCTCGCCGCGCTGGCGCGCGCCGAGGCGGCCCCGGTCGCAGCGGTGCGGGAGACGAGCATCGTCATCGCCACCCTCGGCGCCGCCCTCTTCCTCGGCGAGCCGGTCCCGCGCTCGCGCCTGGCCGGCGCCGTCCTGGTCGCGGTCGGCGTCGCCCTGCTCGGCTTCTAGCGTCCGCATGTCCACGGCGGCCACGGCCAAGTGCCTGGCACCTGGGCATGGCCGGAGGAGACAACGTCGGCTGCGTCAGCCCTGGAGCCAGAGGGCGAGCGTGGCCAGGGAGTTCGCGTCCGAGAGCTCGGCGAGAACGCCGCGGAGGGGGAGGCGCTCCATGACGAGGTCCTCGCCCTCCTCGCGCTCGCCGATGCCGACATTCGTGAGCTCCGTCGCCTCGAAGGCGTGGACGTACTCCGTGGCGTAGTCGGGGGCCGCCCAGAACTCCCCGAGCTTGCGCCAGGAGCCGGCCGTGAGGCCGCACTCCTCGACGAGCTCCCGGGCCGCGCACTCCTCGGGCGTCTCGCCGTCCTCGATCGAGCCCGCCGGGAGCTCGAGCGTGCGCCCGCCGGCGCCGGCGCGAGTCTGCCGAACGACCACGAGGAGCCCGCCGTCGACGGCGACGATGCTGACCGAGTCCGGAAGGCGCAGCACCTCCATGCCGCGGAGTCTAGGCTGCGGCCGTGGCGAGGCCGCGCGCCAGAGAGCTCGGGATCCGCATCGGCGCGCTCCCCACCGGGGAGGCGAACTCGATCACCGACGTCCCCGGCGTCCGCGTCGGCCACACGACCCTGATCGAAGGCCCCTCGGTGCGCACCGGCGTCACCGTCGTCCTCCCTCACGAGGGCAACCCGTGGGACGACCCCGTATTCGCGGGCGCCCACCGCCTGAACGGAAACGGCGAGCTCACCGGGCTCGAATGGATCCGCGAGTCCGGGATGCTGACCTCGCCGGTCGGCCTGACGAACACGCACTCGGTCGGCGTCGTCCACGACGCGCTGATCGCGGCAGAGGTCGAGCGCCGCGGCGACGGCGGCGACTTCTGGAGCCTGCCGGTGGTCGGCGAGACCTGGGACGGGCCGCTGAACGACATCAACGGCATGCACGTCCGGCCGGAGCACGCCCGCGCGGCGTTGGCAGCGGCCGCCCCGGGCGCAGTCGGGGAGGGGAACGTCGGCGGCGGCACCGGCATGATCTGCCACAGCTTCAAGGGCGGCATCGGGACGTCGTCACGCGTGGTCGAGGCCGTCGGCGGCTACGTCGTCGGCGTGCTCGTCCAGGCGAACTACGGCCGGCGCGAGCGCTTCCGCGTCGACGGCGTGCCCGTTGGGCTCGACATCCCTGCGGAGGTCGTCCCTGAGCCGCTCACGCCTGGAGCCCAGCCCGGCGGCTCGATCATCGTCCTCGTCGCGACGAACGCGCCGCTCCTTCCCGGCCAATGCGAGCGGCTCGCGCAGCGCGCCGGCCTCGGGCTCGCCCGGGCCGGTGGGGTCGGGGAGAACTCGAGCGGCGACCTCTTCCTTTGCTTCGCCACCGGCAACCGAGGCCTGCCCGCCGGCGACCTGGCGGCCGAGAACCCGCTCACCGTGCCGCTCGAGATGGTTCCGAACGGCCACATCACCCCGCTCTTCGACGCCGTCGTCGAGGCGACCGAGGAGGCGATCCTGAACGCTCTGTGCGCGGCGGAGTCGATGTCCGGCCACCGGGGGACCGTCGCCCACGAGCTGCCGGCCGATCTGCTCGTGGAATCGCTGGAGCGCCGCGGCGCGCTCCGCCAGTAGCTTTTCGACAGCCTGTCCAAAGACATTGCGCTGCTTAGGCCCGCGTTTCCGGCTTGTTGCCGAACCCGGCGGGGGCTACGCTGGCCCAAGCGTCGAAAACGGAGGTCCGATCCTGATGAGTGTTGCCGTGTCCCAGCACAAGAACTACATCGGAGGGAAATGGGTCGACTCCGCCGGGGGCGAGACCATGGAGGTCGTAAACCCCGCGACGGGGGAGACGATCGCCGAGGTCCCGGCGAGCACCGCGGAGGACGCCGACCGCGCCGTCCAGGCCGCGAAGGACGCCCTGCCCGAGTGGCTCGACTCGACACCGCGCGAGCGGGCGGAGATCCTGCTGAAGCTCGCGGACGTGATCGAGGAGAACGCCGAGGAGCTGGCGCAGATCGAGTCGCGGAACGTCGGCAAGCCGATCGCCGCCGCCCGGGACGAGCCCAGCGAGATGGCGGACAACCTGCGCTTCTTCGCGGGAGCCGCGCGGGTGCTCGAGGGCCGCTCCACCGGTGAGTACATGCGGGAGCACACCTCCATGATCCGGCGCGAGCCGCTCGGCGTGGTCGCCGGCATTGCTCCCTGGAACTACCCGCTCTGGATGGCCGTCTGGAAGATGGGACCGGCTCTCGCAGCGGGCAACACGCAGGTGGTGAAGCCGTCCGAGCAGACGCCGCTGACGCTTCTCCGCTTCGTCGAGCTCGCCGAGGGAATCGTCCCTCCCGGCGTCCTCAACGTCATCACAGGCGAGGGCGTTCCCGCGGGCGAGGCCCTCGTGAAGAACACCGACGTGCGCCTCGTCTCGCTGACGGGCGACGTCGCGACGGGCAAGATCATCGCCGAGACGGCCGCGAGCTCGCTCAAGCGCGTCCACCTCGAGCTCGGCGGCAAGGCGCCGGTCATTGTCTTCGACGACGCCGATCCTGCGGCGGTCGCCGAGGGCATCAAGATCGCCGGTTACTGGAACTCCGGGCAGGACTGCACCGCAGCCTCGCGGGTCATGGCCGGCCCGAAGATCTACGACAAGCTGCTCGAGGAGCTCGTCCCGGCCATCGAGTCGATCAAGGTCGCCGACCCGGCCGAGGGCGAGGACGTCGAGATGGGCCCCGTGATCTCGAAGGACCAGCAGGAGCGGGTCTTCGGCTTCCTCGAGCGCGCCGAGACCGCGACCGTCCTCACCGGCGGCGGCTCGAACGGCGACCGTGGGTTCTTCGTCAATCCCACGGTCCTCGCGGACGTCGAGCAGACCGACGAGGTCGTCCAGCGCGAGATCTTCGGGCCCGTCGTCACCGTCCAGCGCTTCGCCGACGACAACCAGGCGATCGACTGGGCGAACGACGTCCCGTACGGGCTCGCGTCCTCCGTCTGGACGCGGGACATCGGGCGGGCGCTGAACGCCGCCCGGAGGCTCCAGTTCGGGACGGTCTGGATCAACGACCACATCCCGCTGGTCTCCGAGATGCCGCACGGCGGCTACAAGCAGTCCGGCTACGGCAAGGACCTCTCGGTCTACTCGCTCGAGGACTACACCCAGATCAAGCACGTCATGGCAAAGATCGACTAGCGGGGCTGAGATGGCTGCGACGTCGGAGTTCCGGCCGTGGAGGCCCCCACGGCCGCCGTTGTCCCGATCGGCTCGGAGGTGAGCCATGGCGGTTGAGGAACAGGTCGAGCGGGGGCCGGAGAGCGAGGCGCCCGCCGCCGATGTCCGGCTCGAGCGCGTGACGAAGCGCTTCGACGACGCGACAGCGGTGGACGACGTCTCCCTCGAGATCCCGCGCGGGAGCTTCTTCGCGCTGCTCGGCCCATCGGGCTGCGGCAAGACGACGAGCCTGCGCATGATCGGCGGCTTCGAGGAGCCGACGGCGGGCATCATCTACCTCGGCGACCGTGACGTCACCGGCCTGCCGCCCTACAAGCGCGACGTCAACACGGTGTTCCAGAGCTACGCGCTCTTCCCGCACCTCTCGATCGCGGACAACGTCAGCTTCGGGCTGAAGCGCAGGGGCGTGAAGGGCGCGGAGCTGAACGAGCGCGTGGCCGGGGCGCTGGAGCTCGTCGCCCTCACCGGGTTCGAGCGGCGCAAGCCGCGGCAGCTCTCCGGCGGCCAGCAGCAGCGCGTCGCGCTCGCACGCGCGCTCGTGAACCGCCCGCGGGTGCTGCTCCTCGACGAGCCGCTCGGCGCGCTCGACATGAAGCTCCGCAAGCAGATGCAGCTCGAGCTGAAGGGCATCCAGAACGAGGTCGGGATCACGTTCGTCCACGTGACCCACGACCAGGAGGAGGCCATGACGATGGCCGACACGATCGCCGTCATGCACGACGGGAGGATCGAGCAGCTCGGGACGCCGACCGAGCTCTACGAGACGCCGCGGACTGCGTTCGTCGCCGGCTTCCTCGGGATCTCCAACCTGCTCCGCGGCACGGTCGAGGGCGACGGCGTCGTCAGGCTCGAGGACGGGACCGTGGTTCGCGTGCCCGCGGCCTCCGGACGCACCGGCGCGCTCTCGATCGGCATCCGCCCGGAGAAGGTGCGGCTCGGGACGCAGGAGGAGAACCATCTCGCCGGCGAGGTGCGCGAGAGCGCCTACATCGGCGTCTCCACGCAGTACGTCGTCGACACGCGTGCCGGCGCGATCATGCTCTACGTGCAGAACGCCGAGGCGGGGGCGCCCTCGGTGCAGCCCGGCGACCAGGTCAACCTCAACTGGAGCCCCGACGCGACCTTCGTAGTGGAATCAGAGGAGGAGACGGAGCGATGAAGCAGCCGTTCGAGCGCATCAACCACCCACTGACCCGCCAGCAGCTCCTGCGCCGCGCGGCCGTCGGCGGCGTGACCCTGTCCTTGCCGGGGTTCCTGGCCGCGTGTGGCGGGGACGGCGGGATCGAGGGGCAGCAGCCCGCCGAGACGGGCGCCACGACCGTCGAGCAGGTTCTCGCAGACGAGATCACCGTCTCGAACTGGCCCTTCTACATCGACCAGAACGACGACGCGACAGCCTTCCCGACGCTGGACCAGTTCACCGAGGCGACGGGCGTCAAGGTCAACTATCTCGAGGACATCAACTCGAACGAGGAGTTCTTCGGCGAGATCCAGGCGCCCCTCTCGCGCGGCCAGTCGATCGACCGGGACATCATCGTGCCGACCGCCTGGCTCGCCGCCCGCCTGCTCGACCTCGGGTACCTGCAGAAGCTCGACAAGAGCGCGATCCCGAACATCGTCAACCTCGAGGACACGCTGGCGAGCCCTGCCTGGGACCCGAACCGCGACTACAGCCTGCCGTGGCAGTCGTACATCACGGGCATCGGCTACGACCCGAAGAAGGTCGGGGGCCAGCTCACCTCGGTGGAGGATCTGCTCGACCCCGCCCTCAAGGGCAAGGTGACGATGCTCGACTCCATGGAGGACACCGCGGCGCTCTTCATGCTGGAGATGGGCGGCGACGTGGTCAACCCGGACCAGGCCATGTTCAACGAGATCTGCGAGAAGCTGAAGAAGGCCGTCGACGACGGGCAGATCCGCCAGTTCACCGGGAACGACTACACCGGCCTGCTCGCCGGCGGCGACGCCTGGGCGTCGATCGCCTGGTCGGGCGACATCGTCATCCTCCAGGCGGACAACCCGAACCTCGAGTTCACGATCCCCGACGCCGGCGGGATGTCGTCGGTGGACACGATGGTGATCCCGACGGGCGGCGACGTGTACACGGCGTCGACCTTCATGAACTTCTTCTACGACCCGGAGATTGCCGCGCAGGTCGCCGCCTACGTGAACTACATCACCCCGGTGAAGGGGACGAAGGAGGCGATCGCCGAGATCGACCCGGCGCTGGCGGAGGACCCGCTCATCTTCCCGCCACCCGAGGTGCTCGAGAACCTGTACGAGTTCAGCGCCGAGGCGATCGAGAACCCCGAGTTCCAGGAGCAGTGGCAGTCGGTGATCGGCGTGTAGCCGCGCGCCGCCGCAAGCATGAGCTTCCTCCACCGTCACGGCTGGCTGACCCCGTACCTGCTCCTCGCGCCGGGGATCGCCTTCCTGCTCCTCTTCTTCGTCGTCCCGCTCTACTACCTCGGGTACACGTCGCTGCAGGAGGGCACGATCCAGGTCGGCTACACGTTCAACTGGGCCTGGGACAACTACACCGACGCCTTCAGCACCTATCAGACGCAGTTCCTGCGCTCGTTCCAGTACGCCGGGATCGCCACAGTGCTGGCGCTCCTCATCTCCTATCCGCTGACGTACTGGATCGCCTTCCGCGGTGGGCGCTGGAAGAACTTGCTCCTGCTCTGCATCATCGCGCCCTTCTTCGTCACCTACCTGATCCGCACCCTCGCCTGGCAGAACATCCTGGCGGACGACGGCTTCGTCGTGAACACGCTCCAGCTCGTGGGGCTGGTGCCGGACGACGGACGCGTCCTCGCCACCTCCACCGCCGTGATCGCCGGGATCACCTACAACTTCCTGCCCTTCATGGCGTTACCGCTCTACGTCAGCCTGGAACAGATCGACAAGAGCCTGATCGAGGCGGCCAAGGACCTGTACGCCTCGAGCACGAAGGCCTTCCTGCGCGTGACGTTGCCGCTCTCGGCCCCGGGCGTGATCGCCGGGACGCTGCTCACGTTCATCCCCGCGGCCGGCGACTTCATCAACGCAGAGCTTCTCGGGACGCCGAACCAGGCGATGATCGGCAACGTCATCCAGTCGAAGTTCCTCGAGATCACCGACTACGGCCAGGCGGCTGCGCTCTCGGTGATCCTCATGGCGGTGATCCTCCTCCTGATCTTGATCTATACGAGGATCCTGGGCACGGAGAGGATGGCGGGATGACGACGGCCGCCGAGCCGCTGCCGACTCACCGCGGAAGCCTCGTCTCGCGTACCTGGGCGTTCGTCCGCCGGCACACGCTCACGCTCTTCGGGGCCCTCGCGCTCGCGTACCTGATGCTCCCGATCGTCGTCGTCATCGTCTTCTCCTTCAACGACCCGGCCGGGCGCTACAACTACACCTGGGAGGGCTTCACGACAGCGCACTGGACGAACCCCTTCGGGCCGCCCTTCCTCGGCGACGCGGTGACGACGAGCATCCAGGTCGCTCTCGTCGTCACGCTCATCGCCACCGTCCTCGGCACGCTGATCGCGCTCGCGCTCGTCCGCTATCACTTCCGCGGGCGGGGCGCGACCAACTTTCTCATCTTCGTGCCGCTGACCGCCCCGGAGATCGTGCTCGGCGCCTCGCTGCTCACCCTCTTCCTGAACCTGGGCACGACCCTCGGCTTCTGGACGATCGTGCTCGCGCACATCATGTTCTGTATCAGCTTCGTCGTCGTGACGGTGCGCGCCCGCCTCGTCGGGTTCGACCGGCACGTCGAGGAGGCGGCCATGGACCTCGGCGCCAACGAGTACGTCACCTTCTTCCGCATCACGCTGCCGCTGATCGCGCCGGGGATCCTGGCCGGCGCGCTGCTCGCCTTCTCGCTCTCGATCGACGACTTCGTGATCACGAACTTCAACTCGGGCACGACGACGACATTCCCGCTCTACGTCTGGAGCGCCGCGCAGCGCGGCGTCCCGGCCGAGGTGAACGTCATCGGCACGATGATCTTCGGGGTCGCGATCCTCCTGATGCTCGCCAACGTCCTCTGGCAGTACCGCCGGACGCCGAAAGGAGCTGCATGAGCTTCCCCGCGACAACTCTCTCCGCCGACGAGCTGCAGAAGGCCGCGCGCGACCATCTCTGGCTGCACTTCACCCGCATGTCGGGCTACAAGGACGCCGAGGTGCCGATCATCGTGCGGGGCGACGGCTGCTACCTCGAGGACATCAACGGCAAGCGGTATCTCGATGCGCTCGCCGGGCTCTTCGCGGTCAACATCGGCTACGGCTTCGGGGAGGAGATCGGGGAGGCGGCGGCCGCGCAGCTCCGCGAGCTGCCCTTCTACACGAACTGGAGCTACGCGCACCCACGGGCGATCGAGCTGGCGGCCGAGGTCGCCTCGGTGGCGCCCGGCGACCTGAACCGCGTCTTCTTCTGCTCGGGGGGCTCCGAGGCGGTCGAGTCGGCCTGGAAGCTCGCGCGCCAGTACCACGCCGCCCGCGGCGAGCGCCGCTGGAAGGCGATCGCCCGCCGGATCGCCTACCACGGGACGACGATGGGCGCGCTCTCGATCAACGGCATCGCCGCCCTGAAGACGCCCTTCGAGCCGCTCGTCCCCGACTCGCTCCACGTCCACAACACCAACCGCTACCACCGGCCGCCCGAGGAGACGGAGGCCGAGTTCACCGCCTTCCTGCTGGACGACCTCGACTCGATGATCCAGCACACCGGTCCCGAGACCGTCGCGATGGTGATCATGGAGCCGGTGCAGAACGCCGGCGGCGCGTTCACGCCCCCCGAGGGCTACTGGGCCGGCGTGCGCGAGATCTGCGACCGCTACGGGATCCTCCTGTGCGCCGACGAGGTCATCACCGGGTTCGGTCGCGTCGGCGCCTGGTTCGGCTCCGAACGCTACGACATCCGCCCCGACATCGTTACCTCCGCGAAGGGCCTCTCCTCGGCCCACGCGGCCATCGGGGCCGTCATCGCCTCCGAGAGGGTGATGGAGCCGTTCCTGGAAGGCCACGCGATGTACATGCACGGCATCACCTTCGGCGGCCACCCGGTGCAGGCGGCGATCGCGCTCGCGAACATCGAGATCATGCGCCGCGAGCGGCTCGTCGAGCATGTCGCCGCCGAGCAGGACACCTTCCGTGCCACGCTGGCCCAGCTCCTCGAGCTGCCGATCGTCGGCGACCTGCGCGGCACCGGCTTCTTCTACGCGCTCGAGCTCGTGAAGGACAAGGAGACCCGTGAGACCTTCTCGGAGGACGAGTGCGAGACCCTCCTCCGCGATTTCCTCTCCCCGCGCCTCTTCGAGGCGGGCCTCATCTGCCGCGCCGACGACCGCGGCGATCCGGTCGTCCAGATCTCGCCGCCGCTCGTCGCCGAACAGGCGCAGTTCGACGAGATGACCGGCATCCTGGGCGAGGTGCTCTCCGAGGCCTGGGAGCGGGTCTCGCGGTAGTCGGATGAGGGCGATGGTGCTCGACTCTCCGGGGACACCTCTCCGGGAGGCCGAGCTGCCGGCGCCCGAGCCACGGCCGGGCCAGGTCCTCGTCGAGGTGGCCACGTGCGGCGTCTGTCGCACGGACCTCCACGTCGTCGACGGGGAGCTGCCCGACCCGAAGCTCCCGCTCGTCCCCGGCCATCAGGTGGTCGGCCGGGTTCTCGCCGGCGGGGAGCGGTTCGCCGACGGAGACCGCGTCGGCGTCCCGTGGCTCGGGTGGACGTGCGGCGAGTGCCGCTACTGCTTGAGCGGGCGCGAGAACCTCTGCGACCGCGCGCGCTTCACCGGCTACCACCTCGACGGCGGCTACGCCGAGCTCCTCGTCGCGGACGAGCGCTACTGCTTCCCGCTCCCTCCCGGATACGACGACCTCCAGGCGGCGCCGCTCCTCTGCGCCGGCCTGATCGGGTACCGCGCCCTCCGGCTCTCCGGCGACGCTGAGCGGCTCGGCCTCTACGGCTTCGGCGCGAGCGCGCACATCGTCGCCCAGGTCGCGCGCCACGAGGGCCGCCGGGTCTTCGCGTTTACGCGTGAAGGCGACGCGGAGGCCCAGAAGTTCGCACGGGATCTCGGCGCCGAGTGGGCAGGGGGCTCGACGGAGGCGCCGCCCGAGGAGCTCGACGCGGCGATCATCTTCGCGCCGGCCGGAGAGCTCGTCCCGGCGGCGCTGGCCGCAATCGCAAAGGGCGGCTCGGTCGTGTGCGCCGGGATCCACATGAGCGATATCCCCTCGTTCCCCTACGAGCTGCTCTGGGGCGAGCGGGTCGTCCGTTCCGTGGCGAACCTGACGCGCCGGGACGGGGAGGAGCTGCTCGCGCTCGCGCCCCGGGTGCCCGTGCGGACACAGGTCGAGACCTTCCCGCTGGCGCAGGCGAACGAGGCCCTCGCCCGGCTTCGCTCCGGTCAGGTCCGCGGTGCGGCGGTCCTGGCCGTGATTCGTTAGCCTGCCGCTGCTGTCAGAACCAGGGGGTGGTGGACATGCGTGTGTTCAAGGGGTGGGCGCTTTGCGTCCTCTTCTCGCTCGTCCTCGTTTTCGGTACCGGCTGCTCGCTCGGCGATGACGACGACGACGACGCCGGCGATACGGCGGCCGAGACCGGTGAGGCGGACGCGGGTGGGAGTCAGTCCGGTGGAGGCGGCCTCCTGCAGGAGGTGCAGGACCGCGGCACGCTCCGCTGCGGCGTGAACGACGCAGTGCCGGGGTTCGGGTTCACCGGCGAGGCCGGCGAGCCCGAGGGGTTCGACATCGACTTCTGCCGAGCGGTTGCGGCAGCGGTGCTGGGTGACTCCGAGGCGGTCGAGTTCTCGGTGCTCTCGGCCGAGCAACGCTTCACGGCGCTCCAGTCGGGCGAGATCGACGTCCTCATCCGCAACACGACGTACACGGCCTCGCGCGACGGCACGGAAGGCGCGCGCTTCCTGCACACGACCTTCTACGACGCGCAGGGAATGATGGTGCCGGCGGACAGCGGCGTGGAGTCGCTCGCCGACCTCGAGGGCGAGACGATCTGCGTCCTCTCGGGCACCACGACGGAGCTGAACCTCGAGACCGTCTTCCAGGCCGACGGCATCGAGTATGAGCCGCTCGCCTTCGAAGAGACCGACCCGCTTCAGGAGGCCTTCATTCAAGACCGGTGCGGAGCCTGGACCTCGGACAAGTCGCAGCTCGCCGGCATCCGCTCGAACTGGCCCGAGGAACAGGGTGGGCCCGAGGCTCTCACGATCCTCGACGAGACCATGTCCAAGGAGCCGCTCGGGCCGGTCGTCAGGGACGGTGACGACGACTGGGCCGACGCGGTCAACTGGGCCATCTATGCGACGGTCGGGGCCGAGGAGCTCGGGGTCGAGTCCGGCAACGTCCAGGAGATGCTCGAGAGCACCGATCCGGAGATCCTCCGGCTCCTGGGCCAGCCGGCGCCGGCAGAGCTCGGGGGAACGCCCGAGCCGTTCGACGCGGGCCTCGGACTTCCCGCCGACTTCGCCGTCCAGGTCATCGAGCAGGTGGGCAACTACGGCGAGATCTACGATCGAAACGTCGGGGCGGGCTCGCCGCTCGCGCTCGAGCGGGGACTCAACGCCCTCTGGATCGACGGCGGCCTCCAGTACGCGCCGCCGTACCGCTAGGTCAGTAGCGCTCGGGGGCGGCGGCCGAGGGTCGCCGCCCCCGACCCCGTCGCCGTGAGCACCGCTACGCCGATGCCGACCCGCCGGACGCCGCTTTGGCGCAACGTCCGCGTGCTCCGCTTCGTCTCCAGGCGGTCTTCCTGGTCGCCGTGGGCGGGTTCCTCCTCTACCTGGTCGACAACGTCGTCGGGAACCTCGAGCGGCTCGGGATCCCCACCGGCTTCGGCTACCTCGACCAGCCGGCCGGCTTCGCGATTCCGGACTCCGACTTCAGCTCGGCGCAGAGCCTGCGCGACGCCCTGATCGTCGGTGTCCAGAACACGCTCAAGGTCTCGCTCCTGGGGATCGTGCTCGCCACGATCATCGGCGTCCTCGTCGGCGTTGCGCGCCTCTCCTCGAACTGGCTCGTGCGGAAGTCCGCGGCGCTCTACGTCGAGACGTTCCGCAACATCCCGGTCCTCGTCATCATCCTGTTCTGGTACCTCGGGGTCGTCATCCGGCTCCCGCCCATCGGCGAGGCCGTCGAGGTCCCGGATCTGCTCGTCGTCTCGAACCGGGGCATCGTGGTGCCCTGGTTCGACAAGGTCGGAGAGGGCGTCGCCTTCGGACTCGTCGCCCTCGTCGCGGTCGCCGCGGTCGGTCGTCGTGTGGATCTGGCGCACGCGCCGGTTCGACCGCACCGGGGAGCCCCACCGGCGCGCGCTCTGGGCCGGCGGCGTCCTGCTCGCGATCCTCACCGTCGGCTTCTTCGTCACGGGGAGCCCCTGGGCTCTCGAGTTCCCGGAGCTGGGCGAGCGCTCGACGACCGGGGGCTTTCGCCTGAGCCCGGAGTACGCGGCGCTTCTCGTCGGCCTGGCGCTCTACACCGCGAGCCACATCGCCGAGATCGTCCGCGGCAGCATCCTGGCCGTCCCCTTCGGTCAGTCCGAGGCCGCGAACGCAGTCGGCCTCTCGGGCTGGCAGCGGCTCCGCCACGTCATCCTCCCGCAGGCGTTTCGGATCTCGGTGCCGCCGATCGCCAACCAGTACCTGAACTTGATGAAGAACACCTCGCTCGGGATTGCGATCAGCTACTACGAGGTGACGAAGATCACCCGGGTCTCGATCGCGCAGCAGGCGCCGGCGGTGCAGGCGATTCTCCTGCTCATGGGCATCTACCTGGCCATCTCGCTCTCGATCGCGCTCGTCACGAACCTCGCCAACCGCAGGCTGACCCTGAAAGGGCGGCGGTAGTGGCCACCCAGATCGACGCGCTCGAGCCGCTGCCGCTCCCCGAAGGCCCGCCGGAGCGCCGGCTCCCGCCGCGCCAGTGGATACGGGAGAACCTCTTCGGGAGCGTCTTCGACACCGTCCTGACCGTTGTCCTCGGGCTGTTCCTGGCCTGGGCGGCCTACCGGATCGGGAAGTTCGTCTTCGTCGATGCCGAGTGGGAGATCGTCGAGCGAAACCTCACCACCCTCATGGTCGGCTCGTTCCCGCGCGACGAGCTCTGGCGCGTCTGGGCGGCCCTCTTCGTGCTTGCCGCCTCCCTCGGCTTCGGCGCCGGCGCCATCGGCGCGCAGCGCCGCCGCGAAGTCGCGGAGGGACGGGCGGAGCCGGCGACGAGAGGGGTCGCCGCCCGTCGCCTCGCGCCGCTCGTCCTGCTCGTCGCCGTCCTCCTCTGGTTCTCCGGATCGCTCGAGAACCTCGTTCTCGTGCTCGCCATCGTTGCCGTTGGCGCGGTCTTCAATGTCGTCGGCCGGAGGGCTCCTCGGCGTCTCGAGCGGGCAGTTCCCCTCCTCGTCCTGGCCGGGATCCTCGTCGCATTCCTGCTCATCGTCGCCTTCGGTGGCATCAGGTGGAGCGACTGGGGCGGCTTCATGCTCACGATCTTCCTCGCGGTGGGCGGCATCCTGCTCTCCTTCCCGGTCGGCGTCCTCCTCGCGCTCGGGAGGCGGTCGAGTCTCCCCGCGGTCAGGATCGTGTGCACCGCCTACATCGAAGTGATCCGCGGCGTGCCGCTCGTCGCGCTCCTCTTCATGGGCGTGTTCATGCTCGGGTACTTCCTGCCCGAGGGCGTCGAGCGCCCGGACACCGTCGTCCGCGTCCTCATCGCGTTGCGTCATGTTCACGTCGGCGTACGTGGCCGAGATCGTGCGAGGAGGCCTCCAGTCGGTGCCCGTGGCCCAGGTCGAGGCGGCGCAGGCCCTGGGGCTGTCCGCATACCGCACGACCCGGCGCATCGTCCTCCCTCAGGCCCTCCGCAGCGTCATCCCCGGCCTGGTCGGCCAGTTCATCAGCCTCTTCAAGGACACGTCGCTCGTCTTCGTCGTCGGGCTGGCGGAGCTTCTCACGATCGCCGAGAACATCACGAAGCAGCCGGACTTCATCGCCCAGGGGCTCATCGTCGAGACGCTGGTCTTCGCGAGCTTCGTCTACTGGACGGGGTCATACTGGATGTCGCGCGAGAGCCAGCGGCTCGAGCGCCGGCTCGGACTGGGGGAGCGATGAGCGTCACCGAGAACGGCAAGGACATGATCAAGCTCGAGGGGGTCTCGAAGTGGTTCGGGGACTTCCAGGCGCTCAAGGAGGTCGACCTGGCCATCGACCGGCAGGAGGTGGTGGTCGTCTGCGGCCCGTCGGGCTCCGGCAAGTCGACGATGATCCGCTGCATCAACCGGCTCGAGAAGCACGACGGCGGGCGCATCGTCGTCGACGGCATCGAACTCTCGGACGACATCCGCAACATCCAGGAGGTTCGCCGCGAGGTCGGGATGGTCTTCCAGCAGTTCAACCTCTTCCCGCACCTGAGCGTGCTCGAGAACATCACGCTCGCTCCGCGGAACGTCCGCCGGCGGCCGCGCAAGGAAGCCGAGGAGAAGGCGATGGAGCTCCTCCGGCGCGTCCGAATCCCGGAGCAGGCGCACAAGTACCCGCTCCAGCTCTCCGGGGGCCAGCAGCAGCGCGCGGCGATCGCCCGCGCGCTGGCGATGGAGCCGAAGATCATGCTCTTCGACGAGCCGACCTCGGCCCTCGACCCGGAGATGATCAAGGAGGTGCTCGACGTCATGACCGAGCTGGCGGAGTCGGGCATGACCATGATCGTCGTCACGCACGAGATGGGATTCGCGCGGGCCGTGGCCGACCGCATGGCCTTCATGGCCGAGGGCGAGATCGTCGAGGAGGGCTCGCCGGAGCACTTCTTCACCGCCCCGCGGGAGGAGCGGACGAAGGAGTTCCTGGCGCAGATCCTCTAGCGCCTACTCTTCGTCCGTGCCGTGGCTCCTCCTCGCTATGGCGGTGGTCTTCCTGCTCGCAGCTTGCGGCGGTGACGACGAGGAGCCCGAGGCGGTCGGCGGGGCGGCCCTGGCGTTCCCGTTCGTGTCGGAAAGCATCGGCGAGGGCGCGCCCATCGACGCCCGGTACACATGCGACGGTGAGGACGTCTCGCCGGCACTGGCCTGGGAGGACGTGCCCGCCGAGGCGGCCGAGCTCGTCCTCATCGTCGAGGATCCGGATGCGCCGGGCGGCACGTTCGCGCACTGGCTCGCCTACGGCATGCAGCCCGGCGAGGCCGCCCTGCCCGAGGGAGTCCCCCAGGGCGGGGAGGTCGAGGGCTTCCGCCAGGGAGAGAACGACATGGGCACCGTCGGCTACGGCGGCCCCTGTCCTCCCGAAGGCGAAACCCACGACTACGTCTTCCGGCTGCTCGCCGTCGACACGAAGACCGGCCTCGAGGGAGGGGCGAGCAGGAACGACGTGCTCGAGGCCGTCGAAGGCCACGTCGTCGGCGAAGCGAGCTTCACCGCGCCCTACACCCGGCCCTAAAGGAGCTCCGCGATCCGCGCGGCTGCCTTCGCCGCGCCGTCGCTCTCGACCGGCAGGTAGTCGACCTCCCTGCCGATCTCCTCGGCGATCGCCTGTGCGATCACCGTGGAGGTCGCCGTCTCGAAGTCCATCGCCCGTCCTGCGCCGTAGCGGTCGAGGCGGTGGCGGACGTGGAAGTTCTGCTCGAAATGGTGGCGGAGCGGGAAGTAGAGGAACGGCCGCCGGTTGGCGGTCAGCTCCATCGACGTCGTCAGCCCTCCCTGCACGACCGCGAGATCGCACGCCGCCAGGTGCCGGTAGAGGTTGTGGACGTAGGCGTGCGTCTCGAGCCCGTCGATCTCCGGGAACGCGGCAGGGTCGATCCGCGGCCCGGCGACGACGACCATGCGCAGCTCGGGCACGAGCTCCTTCGCCTCGGGGAACGCGTCGACGACGCGCCGCAGCAGATGGCCGCCGACCCCGGAGCCCCCGACCGTGACGATGCAGACCTGCTCGCCAGGACGGTAGCCGAGCTCGGCGCGGAGCTTCTCGCGGTCGGCGAACGCGTCGGGGTCGAAGCCCGAGACGTAGCCGGCGAAGTCGAAATGCTGCTCCGTCCAGTCGCGGATGAGCGGCAGGTCGGGGCCGAACGCGTCGCCGACCACGTCGTCGGGGTTCCCGACGTAGAGCGCCCGGTCGCGGATGCGCGGAAAGCGCGCGATGTGCTCGATCATCTCGGCGTTGTAGTCCGCCGTGAGGAAGGCCTCTCGCTCGCCGCCGTCGGCCATCGGCAGCCAGCCGACGAAGTCGGTCAGCCAGACGTAGGCGGCGCGTTTCTCCTCGGGGTTCTCGTGCAGGTAGTAGTCGAGCTCCCAGGCCTCGTCCCCGATCCAGAGGTCGTAGCTCTCCTCGCGGACGACGTCGTGGAAGACCATGAAGTTCGAGAGCAGGATCTCGTCCATCCGCCGCCAGGCCTGGAAGCAGTGGAGGTCGTGCTCGGCCGACTCGGACTCGATGTGGTGCGACTCGTTCGCGAGCTCGGCGCTCATCGGGTGCACGCGCTCGCCCTCGGCCTCGAGCACGGCGGTGACCGGATGCTGGGCCAGCCAGTCGATCTCGAGGTCGGGATGCAGCTGCCGCAGCTCGCGGGCGATCGCGACGTCGCGCTGAGCGTGGCCGAGGCCGATCGGCGAGCAGACGAAGAGCGCGCGCCGGCGCCGACTGCGTCCACGAGTCCAAGTGCTCACAGCGTCCTCCTTTCGAGCGACTCGACGAACTCGCGGATGAGCAGGTTGACTTTCACCGGGTCGCGGACGTGCGGTCCGTGACCGGACCCGTCGAGCAGGACGAGGTCGCCACCTGTGGTCGCGGCAAACTCGATTCCGCGTGACGGCCCCGTGATCGCGTCCTCGGTTCCCTGAATGACGAGGACCGGACAGCGGAGGCGCTTGCACAGCGCGCGGGTCTCTTCCTCGCCCATGACGATCGCCAGCCGCGTGTCGACGAGCGTCTCCGGCGTCGTCTCGAGCCCCCAACCGACGCAGTCTTCGATCTGCTTGGTCGAGTGCGGCTCGATGAAGAACCGAGAGAAGAAGAATTCCAGGAAGGCCCGGTAGTCGCGAACCCAGTAGTGCCTGTTGTACTTCGCCCAGCCCTCGTCGGTGTCGAGCACGTCCTCGAACGGGTGGACGATGCGGCTTGGCAGCGGCTCCCCGAGCGATACCGAGGGGGAGATGAAAGCCGCTGCGGTGACGCGCTCCGGACTGTTCGCGGCGAGGAGGAGGGCGCGCTGCGCGCCCAACGACAGCGAGACGAGCACCGCCTGCTCCGTATCGGTCTCGTCCATGACCGCCAGCGCATCCGCCGCGAACTCTTGCTCCGCGTACGGCGCCACTCCCTCAGGCCGGTCCGACCGTCCGTTCCCACGCCCGTCGAAGGTGAGGACACGGAAGTGGCGGGCAAGGTAGGGGATCTGCATCTTCCAGTGGCGCGAGTGGATGATCGACCAGGTCGGCAGGAGGAACACGGTCGGCGAGCCGTGACCGTAGACCTCGTAGAAGACGCGGACGCCGTCGCGCTCGACGTAGCCCTCCTCGTCGGGATAACGCGCCCGGGTTTGCTCCCGCACCGTTGTCGCGGTGACGGCGCTCATGGCGCCCTCCCTTCCAGGCTCTCGACGAACTCGCGGATGAGCAGGTTCACCTTGACCGGGTCGCGGGCGTGCGGTCCGTGGCCCGAGCCCTCGAGCGTGGCTAGCGTCCCGCCGGTGGCCTCGGCGAACGCCGCGCCCTGCGCGTGGGGCCTGATCCTGTCTTCGTCGCCGTGCAGCACGAGCACCTGGCAGCGTATGCGGGCGCAGACGTCGCGGAAGCTCTCGAGGCTGCAGAGGTCGAGGGCCTCGGAACTCTCGATCAGCGTCTCCGGAGCGATCTCGAGACCCCAGGCCACGCAGTCCTCGATCTGCTTCGTCGAGTGGGGCTCGGTGAACATCTGCGCGAAGAAGTACTCGAGGAACTCGCGGTGATGCTCGAGCCAGTAGTGGCGGTTGTACTTCGCCCAGCCCTCGTCGGTGTCGAGCTCCTCGTGGAAGGAGTGGACGTTCCGCTCCGGGTGCCCGGGGGCGAGCGGGACGGCGGGGCCGATGAAGATCGCGCCGGCGACCCGATCGGGATGGCCGGCGGCGAGGAGCGAGCCCCAGAGGGCACCGCAGGAGAGGCCGACCACGACGGCCGACTCCGTCCCGGTCGCGTCCATGACGGCGAGCGAGTCCTCGGCGAATTCGTGCTCGGTGTAGGCGGCGATCCCGCTCGGGCGGTCCGCCTTCCCGTTCCCGCGGCCGTCGAAGGTGAGCACCCGGAAGTGGCGCGCGAGGTAGGGGATCTGCATCTTCCAGTGGCGCGAGTGGATGATCGACCAGGTCGGCAGGAGGAACACGGTCGGCGAGCCGTGACCGTAGACCTCGTAGAAGACGCGGACGCCGTCGCGTTCGACGTAGCCATCGTTGTCCGGGTAGCGGGCCCGGGTCTGCTCGCTCGCCGCGACCTCGACCGACGCCGTCAACTCTCCGCCTCGCCCAGCCAGCCGTCGATCCAGTCCAGGAGGTCGGCGTGGCCGTTCTCGAGCCCCCACAGCCGTTCGAGGATCATCCCTTCGTTGAAGGTGATGACGAGCGTGACGAGCGCGTCCAGCGGCATCGGGATCCCGTAGCGCTCCCTCGGCTCCGCGAACGCCTCGGTGAGGACCGCGCGCCACTCGTCGTGAACGTGAGCGACGCGCGGACGGAGCTCCTTCCGGTTCCAGGCGAGCGCCTGCAGCTCGTACCACACCTTCTGGTACTCGCGGTCGGCGTCGAGGTAGCGCATCGCCGTCCGCCACTTCTCCACGAAGGGGGTCTCCGGGTCGGCGTACATCGCTCGCTGCCGCACGATCAGGCGCTCGGTGAACCGCTCGAGGACCCGCGCGAGCAGGCTCTCGACCGACCCGAAGTAATAGTGGACGAGCCCGTTGTTGACGCCGGCTTCGGCGGCGAGCTTCCGCGTCGTGATGCCCGCGTAGCCGACCTCGACGAGCAGGCGCTCGGCCGCGTCGAGGAGAGCCCCCTCCGCGGCCGAGCGGGTTACCTGCGGCGAAGCCATCGGATCGCGGCGTCCAGCTTGGCCCGGCCGATGACGAGGACGCCGGTCGCAACCGTCGTCCCCCCGGCGGCGAGCGCGCCGAGCAGGACCTGCTCTCCCATGTGATGAGCGAGGATCACGGGAAGATCTCCGTCGTGCAATCGCCGCCCTGGAGCCGTACTTCGTGTGCCCGCGCGGGGCCGCCGGGGCGGTCGTTGAAGTCGACGAAGAAGTCGGGGTCGACCGCCATCGAGCCGTCCTCGCCGATATCGACCTTGAGGAGCCACGAGCGGAGTCCAGGGTAGAACTGGTTGTCCCACGTCGAGTAGAGCGAGTTCGTCACGTAGAGCCGCTTGCCGTCGAGCGAGAGCTGCAGCATCTGCGGCCCGCCGTTGAGCTCGCGGCCCGCGTCGTTCGGGTGGCCGAGCACGCCGCCGAGCCAGAGCCGACCCGTCAGCCTCGGGTTCGCCGGGTCGGAGACGTCGTAGCGCCGCAGGTCGCCGTGCAGCCAGTTGGAGAAGTAGAGCGCCTGGTCGTCCATGGAGAGGACCAGATCCGTGATGAGCGCCGGCACCGGGAACGGCCAGCCCTCGAGCTCGACGCCCTCGGTCGTGATCACCGGATCAGCCGACCAGGAGCCGTTCGAGCGGTAGAAGCGCCACATCGAGCTGGAGAGCGCCGCGCCGACGAAGCCCTCCTCGGCCTCGGGGTCGTGGAGCCAGCGGATCTCGAGCGGGACAAGCCCCTGCTCGCCGAAGTCGATCGTCTGCTCGAGCGTGCGCTCCTCGAGGTTCCAGAAGTTCATGCGCTGGCCGTAGTGGCCGGCGGCGACGTCGTCGAGGTCGAAGCCCTTCTCGTAGGCTTTCGGCGCGCCGAACTCGGATGAGGCGAGGACGTTCTTGCGCGGCTGGTACCAGAAGTCGTAGTTCATCGACGGGTGTGGCCCGCCGTTCTCCCAGCGGCCCTTCACCTCGAACGTCTTCGCGTCGAGAACGGCGAAGCCGCAGCCCGCGTTGCCGTCGGCGTCGCCGACCATGGAGAGCACGACGTTGTCGCCGGGCATGCAGTGGACCGTGTGGGGACGGGAGAGGCCTGTCGCGCCGATGATCTCGTCGGGCTCGATCACCTTCTCGATGGTCGGCCTCCGCGGGTCATCCGCGACGTTGAGGATGTGCACGCGGGACGACCGGAAGCCCGGAACGATCAGGTGCGACCGGTCGGGCCCGTGGCAGGCCGACGAGCACCGGTTCCAGCCGTAGTGGTGGAGCTCGTCGCCCACGTTCGGCATCGGCGTCTCGTGGACGACCGCGCCGCTCTCGGCATCGACGACCGCGAGGAAGTCGGGCGCGTCGACGCCGGTGCCCTCGTGGAGGCAGCCGACGTAGAGGAACTCCTCCGGAGGAGCCTGCATCGCCTCGGTCGGCGAGGCGTGGAAGGACGCTGGCTGGTGCATTTCTTCACCTCTTTAGTCGGAAGACTTAGTCATTTGACTAAAAATCTTCCCGCCTGTCAAGGCCGGCGCCCTCGACCCGATGGAGGCGTCGCCTACGACCTGTGTGCGAGCAGCCCGTGGACGGTCTCGCGCGCGGCCTCGTCGTGTGTGCGCCACAGGGCCTCGGCGAGCGCCGCGAGCACATCCCGGATGCCGACCATCCCGAGCACGTTCTCGCCCTCGACGACCGGCAGGTGCCGGATCTGCCGCTCGCCCATGAGCTGCGCTGCGGCGAGAAGGTCCGCGTCGGGTGAGATGGTGACGACCTGCCTCGTCATGGCCTCCTCGACCTGCACCCGGTCGAGGTCGGCGCCGTCGCCGGCGAGGCGGAGTACGTCCCGCTCGGTCAGGATCCCGACGAGGCGCGGCCCGTCGCAGACCGCGACTGAGCCCACTCCCACGGCAGCCATGCGCCGGCTCGCTGCGCGCACGCTGTCCGCAGGGCCCGCCTGCAGGAGGCGCGTGGTCATGACGTCCGAGATCGGCACCTGCTCGCGGGTGAAGTACCCGCTCGTGCCGAAACTCACACGTCCCGGCCGCTAGCTCTCCTTGGCGCGCTTGCGTTCCCTGTCGTAGACCGGGTGGTCGACGACCTCGCCGGCGACCTGCTCTTCGCCGACCTGTGCGATGACGTCCTGGCCGACCTGCTTCAGATCCTTGCGGATCTTGGCGAGGCCGAGCGTGCGGCCGCCCAGGTAGGGCGAGACGACCGCCTGCGTGACGAGCCCGACCTCCTCGTCGCCCACCCAGAGCGGGGCGCCGCTCGCCTCGTCGCCGCCGCTCTCGAGCACGACGCTCGTCAGTCTGAGCTGCGTCGTCTGCTCGTCGCGCGCGAGCGCCTTGCGCCCCTGGAACTCGCCCTTCGCCAGGTCGACCGACCAGCCGAGGCCGCACTCGAACGGCGACACGGTCGCGTCGTACTCGATGCCGCCGATGATGAAGCCGCCCTCGATTCTGAAGAGGTCGAGCGCGACCATGCCGATGAGCTTCATCCCCTGGGGCTCGCCGGCCTCGAGCAGCACGTCCCACAGCTCGAAGGCGCGTTCGCGGTCGACCCAGAGCTCGTAGCCGAGCTCGGCCGTGTAGCCGAGGCGCGTCATGAAGACAGGGATGCCGCCGATCTCGACGTCCTCGCGAAAGGTGTAGTACGGAAAGGCGGCGTTGGAGAGGTCGGAGCTCGTCAGGCCCTGGAGGATCTCGCGGCTCCGGGGGCCCTGGAGGCACAGGTGCGGCAATGCGTCGGTGCACTCTCGCACCTGGATGTCGGAGCCCTCCGCGGCTGCGCTGAAGATCTCGAAGTCGCGGTCGTTCGCCCCGCAGAACCTCACGTGGTCGTGCGCCCGCATCAAGGTCGTGCAGTCGTCGACCATTTTCCCGTCGTCGTCGGTGAGGGCGCCGTATGCGATCCGGCCCGGAGCGAGCTTGGAGACATCTCGCGTCACGATCGAGTTGACGAGGTCGAGCGCGCCCGGCCCGTCGAGGTCGACCTTGCGAAGCATCGTGAAGTCCATCAGCCCTGCGGTCTCGCGGACGGCGCGGTACTCCTCCTCCGTCGACGTGACCTCGGTGGGCGCCCAGTAGCCGAAGAGGTCCATCCACTCGTCGGTCAGCGCAGCGAGGCGCGGGTAGAAGGCGGTCTCCTTGCTCACGCGGTCTCCTTTCCGTTGCCCCCGAGGGCGAGCGACTCGAGCACGAGCTCCGACAGCTCCCGCAGCTCGAGCTCGCCCTGGTGGCCTGACGTCTTGATCGCATCCTCGTACATGGTCACGTCCTTTGGGCAGGCGACGACGAAGTAGTCGATCGCCTCGAGGCCGACCGCCTCGTCGATGCGGCTCTCGCTCGGCCGCTGCGCGTCGTCGGACTTCAGCTCCTTCATCCAGATGCGTCCGCCGCCGGCGCCGCAGCAGAAGGAGTTGTCGCGGTTCCGCGGCATCTCGACGAGCTCGCAGCCCAGCGCCTCGATCACCTGTCGCGGCTCGTCGTAGACGCCGTTGTAGCGGCCGAGCGTGCAGGGGTCGTGGTAGGTGACCCGGTAGCCGAGCCCCTTGCGCGGTCGCAGCCGCCCTGCCCCGAGCAGTTCGAGCAGGAGCTGGGAGTGGTGGACGACGTTCCAGTCGCCGCCGAGCTGCGGATACTCGTTCCTGAGCGTGTTGAAGGTGTGCGGGTCGGAGGTAAGGATCCGGTCGAAGCGGCAGCCCGAGAGCGTCGCGACGTTCTCCTCGGCCAGCGAAGACCAGAGGCCCTCCTCACCGGCCCGGCGCACGTCGTTCCCGGCGGTGCGCTCACCGTCGTAGAGGATCCCGAAGTCGACCCGGGCCAGGCGCAGGACGCGGGCGAGCGCCTGGCTGATCCTCTGGTTGCGGGGGTCGAAGGAGGCATAGTCGCCGACGAACCAGAGAATCTCGGTGCGTTCCTTGCGCGCGTCCTTGACGTCGAAGTCGAGATCCTTCGCCCAGCGGCCGCGCTTGCGCTTGGCCTCGCCGAACGAGTTCCCGGACGTGTAGATCGTCTCGAGGGTCTGCTGCAGCTGCCCGTCCATATCACCGCGCTCCACGAGAGCGCGGCGCATCTGGTTGATGATCGGCACGTGCTCGATGCCGACCGGGCAGATCTCCACGCAGGCCATGCACTGCATGCAGGACCAGAGCGTCTCGGGCTTGATCACGGTGCCGAGGATGTCGGCGTGCTCGGGGAAGCGCGGCGGGATCCGCAGCGCCGACCGGTTGCCCATCGAGCCCTCGGCCACCTCGCGAAGGTCGAGGATCAGGTCGCGCGGCGAGAGCGGATAGCCCGAGGCGGTCGCCGGGCACGCGGCGTGGCACTTGCCGCACTTCGTGCATGCGTCCAGGTCGAGCAGGTGCTTGGGCGCGAGCGCGTCGATGGTCGCGTAGCCGACCTCCTCCGGCTTCGCGTTTGCCGGTAGCGGCAGGAGCGCGTTGCCGGCGCGCTCGTCCTTCGCTGCGACCCCCGCCGGGCCGGCCAGCATGTGCACCGCCTTCGTGAACGGGATCGATGAAACCCAGAAGAGCGCGAACACGCCGTGCACCCACCAGGTGACCGCGCGGGCCGACTCGGCCGCGCCGCCGTCGAAGCCAACCGCGATGAACGCCTGGCCGACCAGCCAGCCGAACGGGGCCCACTTCTCGAAGGAGGGGTCGTCCGCCGCGATGCGGAAGGACTCGAGCAGGAAGCCGGTGAGCGCGAGGAAGAGCAGGCTGCCGAGAAAGACCCAGTCGCCCAGGCGGTAGCGCTTCGCTTCGTCCGCGAGCAGTGCTGCCGGCTCGGCCGGACGCCAGTAGGACAGGCGGAAAGGCCGCAACACGCCGCGCTTCACCGCGAACACGCTCAGGCCGACGATCAGCGCGAAGCCGAAGACGTCGAGGAAGAGCGAGTAGCCGAGGTAGAACCAGCCCTGCCAGAAGAACCAGCCGAGGACTGGCTCGGCGAAGTCGTCCTGGAAGGCGAGTATGCCCGTCCCGATGAAGAGGACGACGAACCCGTAGAAGACGAGCAGGTGGCCGAGGCCCGAGAGCGGGTCCCGCCGGCGGATCCAGGCGTGTGTGGCGACGATCTTCGTCGTGGCGACGGCGCGCTGGAGCGGGTTGCCGACCGGCGCCTTCGTGCGGCCGCGGCGGTACTTGAGGACGAGGCGGCCGACCCCGACGAGGAAGATCGCCACCGAGATGGCGATGAGGACGTACCAGAGGACGATCTGCCAGGTCTCGAGGCCGGCGAAGGTCTCGCGCGTCTCCTCGGCGCCCAGCAGAACGGGCATCAGGTTCGGATTCTCAATAGAGCTTTTCCAGCTCCTCCGCGATCTCGAAGAGGTCGGCCACGGCCCCGTAGTGCGCCACGTTGAAGATGGCAGCCTCGGGGTCGGTGTTCACGGCGATGATCGTCCCGCTCGTCTTCATCCCGGCCAGGTGCTGCACCGCGCCGGAGATTCCGAGGGCGAGGTAGACCTTCGGCTTCACGGTCTTGCCGGACTGGCCGACCTGGCGCGCGCTCGGCATCCAGCCAGCGTCGACGAGCGGCCGCGACGACGAGAGCGTGGCGCCCATCGCGTCGGCCAGCTCCTGGAACTGCTCCAGATTTTCCTTGTCGCCGACCCCCCGGCCGACGGAGAGGAGGAAGTCGGCCGTCGTGATGTCGACGTCGCCGGCCTGCACCTCGACCCAGCCCGTGTGGCGCGCGCGGGATGTCACTGGGGCCACGCCTATCTCGGTGACACCGGCCGAGCCGGATCCTTCAGCGGGCGGCCAGGCGGTCGGGCGGACGAGGAGGATCACGCGGTCGTGGCCTGGGAAGTCCACCTCGGCGTTGACCTTGGCGCCGTAGAAGGAGCGCTCCGCCACGAGGCCGTCGTCCTCTCGGCGCACCGCGAGGACGTCAGAGGCGAAGCCGCTTCCGAGCTTGGCCGCGAGCGCCGGCCCGTAGCCCATCGCGCTGACGGTGAAGCCGAGGAGGACGACTTCCGGGCTCCGCTCGGCGACCAGCTGCTCGACGGCGTTCTGGTAGACGTCGTTCTCGAACTCGTCGGCATCTACGCGGACGGCGAGGATCTCGTCGACGCCCTCGACGTTCACGGCCTCCGTGAAGGCGGAAGGATCGCGCGCGATCACCGCCACCTCGACGGGCCCGCCGAGGCTCCTCGCAGCGCTGATCAACTCGAGCGTCACCGGGCGGAGCTCGCCGCGGACGTGCTCGGCGATGACCAGGACGCTCATCCGTCACACCTGGCCGCAGTGTCGGCACGATCCGTATCCCATGGATGCGGATTTCGGCGATAGGCTCGCAGTGGGTGGTGGGCCGGGGTGCCCCTACAGGTGGCGTGCGTAACAGAAGCCCGGGTGCCGGTCATGCCTTCATCCGGTCGTCGACGATCTCCTTGATGCGGCCTGCGACTGCGGCCGCGTTCCCGTCGAGCATCTCGGCGCCTTCGCCCTTGGGCGGGACGAACATCCGCCGTACGCGGGCGGCCGGCGTGCCCAGGTCGCCGGGTTCGCGCACCTCGATCTCCTTCTGCTCCGCCTGCTTGATCGCGCGCAGCGTCGCATAGCGCGGCTCGTTGATCCCGGTCTGGATCGTGAGCACAGCCGGCGTGTCCACCTCGACGACGTCGACCAGTCCGCCCTCCAGCTCGCGGTGGACCGTCGCCGTCCCGTTTCCGAGCTCGAGCTTCGTCACGACGGCGACCCGCGGCAGGTCGAGGATCTCCGCGAGCGCGGCCCCGGTTGCCGCTTGCACCGCGTCGCTCGACTGGACGCCGCAGAGGACCAGGTCGGGGCTCTCCGCCCGGACGACCTCCGCGAGCGCGCGGGCGACCGTGATCGGGTCGGCACCGGCCAGCTCGTCCGCCCAGATGCGGATGCCTCTGTCGGCGCCCATGGCGAGCGCGCGCCGCATGGCGTCCTCCGCGTCCTCGTCGCCGACGGTGACCGCGACCACCTCGCCCTCCCCCGCCGCCTCGAGCAGGCGCAGCGCCTCCTCGGTGGCGAACGAGTCCCACTCGTTGAGGGCGTAGTCGAGGTAGTCGGGGTCGACGTCCCGCTCGTCGTCGGTGAACTCGACCTCGTCTCCCAGCGAGCCGACCTGCTTGACGCAGACGACCAGCTTCATGCTCTCAGACCACTCAGGCCGGCACCGCCTCGCGCTCGATCACCCTGCGCTCGCGCTTGAAGGGCAGCGGGACTTCCGGGTTGTCCGTGTCGATCTCGCGCGCGAGCCGGTGGCCCGAGAAGACCGCGTCGGCGGTCAGGCGCGGCGCCTCGCAGTCGCCGATCCGGTAGAAGCCGGTGATGCCCTCGGCGACCATGGCGTCGATGCCGACCGAGTCCTTCAGCTCGCGGTAGAGCGCCTCGTTCGAGCGGCGCTGCGTGACGAGCACCACCGCGTCGGCGGCGAACTCGTGCTCGTGGCCTTCCTCGTCGTAGACGTGGCTGGCGAGAACGCGGCCCTCTTCGAGCTTCGTCGGCAGGTGGTAGGTGACGATGTTCACGCCGAGCTTGTGCAGAATCCGGTGCTGGTTCGGCGCCTCGAGCGTGAAGTGCATGTACGGCGCAATGTGCCCGAGGTGCGTCATGAGCGTCACCTTCTTGCCGTCGCGCGCCAGCTTCTCCGCCAGGGAGACGCCCATGTAGTAGCCGTCGTTGTCGAGGACGAGGACGCTCTCGCCCGGGACCTCCTTGCCCTCGGACATGACCTGCTCCGGCGTCAGCTGCCACGGCAGGCTCGCGTCAGCGCCGGGGATCGTGTCGTGGGAGCAGCCGTTGAGGCCGTCCGTGGCCCAGTAGCCGCCGGTGGCGATGACGACGATCTCGGCGCCGTACTCCTTGACGCCGTTCGCGTCGAGCGTCGTGTTCGGGACGAACTCGACGTTCTTGAGCTTGTCGATCTGGATCTTGCGGTAGTTGACGACGCGAGCCCACTCGCCCAGGCCGGGCAGCTGCGGGATCCAGCGCATCCCGCCGCCCATGTCGTCACCGGCCTCGACCAGGTGGACGCGGCGCATGCCGCGCTTGCCGAGCACCATGGCGCACTCCATCCCCGCCGGGCCGGCGCCGACGACGAGGACGTCGTTGTCGGCGTTCGCCGCCGGCTCGAACCGCTCGGGATGCCAGCCGCGCCGGTACTCCTCGCCTGCGGTCGCGTTCTGCGTGCAGATGAGCGGCGGGCCGCCGATCTCCCAGCGGGAGATGCAGATGTTGCAGCCGATGCACTCGCGGATGTCATCCAGGCGGCCCTCGTCGATCTTTCGCGGGAGCCAGGGGTCGGAGATGGACGGGCGGCAGGTGGCGATGATGTCGAGGGAGCCCGACTCGATCGCCTCGACCATCAGATCGGGGTTCGTGAAGCGGCCGACGCCGAGCACGGGCTTCTTGGCCACGCCCTTGACGGCCTTCTGCCAGGGGAGCATGCGGCCCGACTCGTAGAAGCGGGACGGCGTCGCGTCCTCGCCCCACTCGGCGATGCCGGAGACGTTGATGTCCCAGACGTCGACGATCTCGTCGCACATCTCGACGAACGGCAAGCAGTCGCGCTCGAGCTGCGTGCCGGCCTCGCCCATGAACATGTCGGTCGACATGCGGACGGCGATTGCGCAGTCGGCGCCGACAGCTTCCCGCACCTGCTCGATCGTCTCGCGCCAGAAGCGTGCGCGGTTCTCGAAGGAGCCGCCGTACTCGTCCGTGCGCCGGTTGTAGTACGGCGTCAGGAACTGCTGCGGCAGGTAGGAGTGCGAGCCGTAGACGTAGACGATGTCGAACCCGGCCTCGCGGGCGCGCTTCGCAGCCTCGACGTAGAAGCCCTGCACCGTCCGGATGTCGTCCTTGTCCATCTCCTTCGGATACGTGAGGTGCTCGAAGTCGCTCGGGATCTGCGAGGGCGCGCGCGGGACGCAGCGCGTCTCCATGCACGGGGCGTGCGGTCCGCCGTACCAGAGCTCGGCGGCGGCGAGGGCCCCGTGCTCGTGGAGCATGTCGCACATGAACCCGAGGTTCTTGATGTCGTCGTCGTCCCAGAGACGCGCGGAGACCCGGTGTGTGTCGTCAGACTCGGGATGGATCGAGCAGTACTCGGTGCAGACCGCGGCGTAGCCGCCCTCGGCCTTCATCGCGCGGAAGTGCGCCTGGCTCATGGGCTTCTCGGAGCCGAAGCCGTTGCAATGGGGGATCTGGTAGAAGCGGTTCTTCATCGTCTTCGGCCCGATCTGAATCGGCTCGAAGAGGATGTCGTGTCTGGGGTCGCGCGCCATCTCGCGATGCCTCCTTTGCTGCAGAACCGGAAACCGGCATTCTCCCAGTGGCTGCGGCAGGCTTGCAAGCCGCAGCGGTTACGAGACGGCTAGTCGTCCACCCAGACGAGGCAGGGCGCGTCCGCGCGGATGCGCTTGATCGCCTTGCGGAAGTACCGCTTGCCCAGCCCCTTGCGGTCCGCCCCGAAGACCAGAAGCCCGATCTGCTCGTCGCGTGCCACCTCCAACGCGATCTTCACGGGTCGCGGGCTGTGGAAGGCGAGCTGGGTCGTGGTGACCCCGCTCTCGCGCGCGCGACGGGCGACCGCGTCGAGGTGCTTGCGGATCATCTGCTCGGCGTACTGGCGGGCGACGTGGCCCACGTAGTTGCGGTACTCGAGCGGGATCGCGTCGCAGATGTAGAGCTCGGCGCCGGTCTGGGCCGCCGAGTCGATCGCGAACGAGATCGCCGGCTCCTCGAGCTCGACGTTCAGCGTCAGCAGCATCACGGGCTTGACGCGCCGGCCGGTGGTCGCCGCGGTCGGCGGCGCAGCCCGGTCGAGCGTCCCGCCCGTCATTCGCGGGTCGCCTCGAGCTCGAGCGTCGGCAGCTCGCCCGGGGAGGGCACGAACTTCCGCATGAACCAGCGCCTGATGTACCAGAACCAGAGCATGCCGGCGATGGGCACGGTGACCGCCGCGCCCCAGAGGCCCCAGAGGAAGAACGACACGACTCCGACCACGATGAGGAAGATCGCCCCCACGCGCACGTAGAGCCTCGCCTTGGCCTGGTGCGCCCGCACCTGGGGGAAGTTGCTCTCGGAGACCTGCGACGTGTCGTAGCTACGGCCGCACGAGCACTCGACCGTCTCCCCGAGCTTCGCCGAGTGGGTCTCGCCGCACTCGCATCGAACGGTGATGGGAATCGCCACGGGCCTCGCCGCCGATTCTAGACCCCGGACGCGGAGAGGGCGGGTTTCCCCGCCCTCTCCAGGTCGATTGGCGTTTCGTCTAGCGGGCGCGGGCGGCGACGGCGGCTGCGCCGTCGATCGCCTCCTGCGTCGGCTGCTCGTCGCTTGGATCCTTCCAGTGCACCTTCTTGCCCCACTGCCACTGGGCGATGATGTAGCCGAGGACGCCGGCAGACGAGCACGATGACGCCGACGATGATGATCCAGGGCACGCGCTCCGTCGGGCTGGCCGTGCCCGCGGCGTATTCCTCGCTCAGGTAGTCGAAGCCGTAGCCCGTGTACTTGAGCCCGTACACCCCGAAGATGATGAAGATCGCGTTCAGGGCGCAGAAGAGCCCTGCCAGCCACATCCAGACCTTGCCCAACTTGATCGGACGTGGCCAGTTGGGGCGGTCTCGTCGCAACAGCAGCACCCCCGACAGGGCGATCACGTGCGAGAGCATGTACCCGAGATTGCCCGCCGCGAGGATGAAGTAGATGTTCTGGAACATGAGAAGCAGGAAGATGTTCAGCAGCATGTCGACGGTCATCGCCCGGCCGGGCACGTTGTGCCTGTTGAGGGTGCCAAGCTGCTTGATCGTCATCTTCTCCTCGGAGAGCGCGTAGAGCGCCCGCGAGCCGTCCATCGTCGCCGTGTTCATCGAGAGCAGCAGGCCGGCGCAGAGACAGACGACGAGGAACTTCCCGAAGCCCTCGCCCGCGATCGAGTTGACGACGTCGGTGAGCCAGACCACCCCGGTCGTGTCGGCGAAGAGGGCGTCGTAGCCGATCGTCCCGAGTACGACGATCGGGAGCAGGATCGACAGGAAGACGTTGAGCGCTCCCACGGAGGCGAGCGCCTTCCGGGTGTCGTTGGCCGTGTCCTTGTACTCGGGCGCGAACGTCGCTCCGGCCTCTGGCCCGTAGGTCGACCAGCCGAGGATGTACATCCAGACCATGACCATCACGAACTGGTTGAAGAACGTCGGTGAGTCGCCGTAGAACTCGACGTTCGCCGCGATGAAGTTCGAGTTGATCTCGTGGTTCTGGAAGTCGCCGGTGACGAAGCCGCCGATGGCGATCACGAGGATCGGGATGATCATCAGGGCCCCGACGACGTAGCTGAGCCCGACGGCCGGACGCATGCCGCGGATGTTGAAGATCCAGCAGAGCACGATGCAGGCGACCCCGATCAGCTGTGGCCAGCCGAGCGGGGAGTAGATGATCGGCGGGTCCCAGGTCGTGGTTGCGAAGTAGCTGTCGGCGCCGAACTCGGCGATGAGCAGGTACCCGATCAGGCTGCCGTAGATCGCGAGCACGCTCGACCAGGCGAACCAGTAGCCGAAGACGGCGATCGGGCCCGCGAACGAGAAGTGCTTGCGCCACCCTTCGCGCGCGTAGACCGACAGCCCTCCCGGCTTGTCCGGGAACATGGCGGCCGGCTCGCAGTAGATGTAGGCCTGGAGCGCGCCGATGAGGGCCGAGATGACCCAGAGGATGATCGCGGGCGTGCCTCCGAGCGCGAGGATCGAGCCCCACAGGCCGATGAGCAGGAAACCCGGATTGGCGAGACCGATGACGAAGCCGTCCCACCAGCGGATCGTCTTGAGGAGACGTCGTTCGTCAACTGCAACTTCAGCCATGCACCCTCCTCTGATTCGAGAGACGCCTTAGCCGGTCCGGGACTGTAGACGGCATGTCGGACTGCCACTGGACGGGCGCTGCACGCCCCAATCGGCATGTCGGCGGCATCGGGATGCGCGCGACGGTACCACTCCTCGGGGTGGACTTTCAACAGGCCAGGCGGGCATGCGACACTGAACCGACAGCGAGGGAAGGGAGAGGACATGGCGATCGCGACCCGGCAGGACGCCTACATCGGCGGCGAGTGGATCCCCGGTGACGGGGAGGAGATCGAGGTGCGGAGCCCGGCCACCGGCGAGCTGCTGGGAACGGTCGCGGCGTCCTCGCCCGCCCAGGTCGATGCGGCTGTGCAGGCGGCCGCCGACGCCTTCCCGGCCTGGCGCAAGGTCTCGCTGCTCGAGCGGGTCGAGCTCTGCCGCGCGGCGTTCGCCATCTGCATGGAGCGGGCCGACGAGATCGCCGAGATGATCACCCGGGAGGTCGGGAAGACCATCCGCGAGTCGCGCGAGGAGATGGTCGAGTACACGGCCGACCACTTCCGGCGGGCGTCGGAGGACGTCCTCCGCCATGCCGGCCAGGTGCTCCCCTCGACGCAGGAGCGCTCGAACGCGAAGCGGATCATCGTCACGCAGGAGCCCGTCGGCGTCGTCGCGGCGGTGACGCCCTGGAACTTCCCCGTCGACATCGCCGGGATCCCGATCGTCTACGGGCTCGCAGTCGGCTGCACCTCGGTGTGGAAGCCGTCCGAGCACGCGCCGCTCTGCGCCAACATGTTCGCCGAGGTCATCCACGACGCGGGCTTCCCCGCCGGGACGCTGAACGTCGTGCACGGGCGCGGCGAGGTCGGCTCCCAGCTCGTCCGCCATCCGGACGTCGGCGCCGTCGTCTTCACCGGCTCCTCGCACACCGGCGAGCAGGTCGCCCGCGACGCGGCGCTCAAGAGCCGCGTGCTCGAGCTGGGCGGGAACGGGCCGCAGATCGTCCTCGCCGACGCCAACCTCGAGAAGGCCGCCGACGCCGCCATCGTCGGCTGCTTCTACCTCGCCGGCCAGTGCTGCACCGCAGCGGAGCGCATCCTCGTGCACGAGTCCGTGAAGGACGCCTTCGTCGAGGCCCTCGCCGAGCGGACGAAGGCCTTGCGCGTCGGCGACCCGCTCGACGAGGAGACCGACATGGGCCCGATGTGCACGCCGGAGGTAGTGACGCGGACGCAGGAGCACCTGCAGGACGCGACGGACAAGGGCGCGACGATCGTGCTCGGCGGCGGCCACGAGGGCCAGTTCCACGAGCCGACCATCGTCGACGGCGTCACCAGCGACATGCGGATCGCCCAGGAGGAGACCTTCGGCCCGGTCGCGCCGATCATCACCTTCTCGACCCTCGACGAGGCGCTCGAGATCGCCAACGAGACCGAGTACGGTCTCACGGCGTCCGTCTTCACGCGCTCGCTCCACGACGCCTGGCGCGCGGCCGAGGAGCTTCGCCACGGCACGGTGCACATCAACGAGACGACGAACTACTGGGACCAGCTGGCCCCGTTCGGCGGCGCGAAGAAGTCAGGCTCCGGCCGCGAGCTGGCCGGCTGGATGATCGACGCCCTCACGGAGACGAAGCAGATCACGTTCGACCTGGCCGACCAGTAACAGCAGTCTGTTACCTGGCCTGGTTCTCGGCGAGCCGCTTGATCGCCGCCAGCCTGGCGTCCCAGCCTGCTGCGACCTCGACCAGGCGGCGGCTCGCCGTGTCGAGTCGCTCGGGGCGGACCGAGTAACGCACCTCGCGGCCTCGCCGCCGGCCCTCGACGAGGCCGGTGCGGTCGAGGACCGCGAGGTGCTTGACGACGGCCTGCCGCGAGATCGGCAGTTCCGCCGCGAGCGTGGTGGCGGTCGCCTCGCCGTGGGCGAGGAGCAGGTCGAGCACGCGCCTGCGCGCCGGCTCGGCGATCGCAGCCCAGAGCTCGTCCTGCTCTGCGACGCCGGCGGTCATCGCCGGGCCGGCGCCTCGGCCTTCTTCGCCACGTACTGCTGCAGGCTGTCGAGCACTCCGACCCAGCCCTGTGTGTTGTCGCGCACGTACTCCGCCTGCTCGTCGTGCAGATCGCGGAAGCCGCTCTCGACCACGTGCAGGCGCGTGCCGTCGGCTTCGGGGATGAGCCGAAACTCGACGAGGGTCGAGTTGCCCTCACCGGGATCGGCTCCCGGGGAGCGCGCGGCCCAGCGGAAGGAGAAGTATCGCGGCGGCTCGGCCTTCTCCACCTGGATGTTGAAGGAGCCGTGCTCCTCCCAGCTCAGCACCGAGGCGGCGCCGGGACGGAGGTCGCCTTCCACCGACTCTGCGAACCAGACGCCAACGTGCTCAGGCTCGGTGAGGACGGTCCAGACGCGTTCCGGGGACGCCTCGATGACGATCTCGCGCTCGATCCGTTCGGGAATCACGGGTTCTCCCTTCGACGTGCAACTAAGAGTTGCACATCCTAGCAGATGTGCAACCGAAGGTTGCGCGTCCTACGGCGTCGGCTGGAGGCGCGCGCGTTCGATGAGGCGCTCGGTGCAGCGCAGCGAGTTGGCGCAGATCGTCGACGTGGGCGCCATAGGGCCCGAGGTGGGGAAGACCGCGCCGTCCAGGACGTAGAGGTTGGGCACGTCGTGGGCCGCGCACCAGCGGTCGACGACAGACGCGGCCGGGTCATCGCCCATCCGCGTCGTCCCGAGCAGGTGCCAGCCCCACTGCGACCAGTCGGCGACGATCGTCTTCACCGCCCCGGCGGCCTCGTGGGCCTCCTTCGCCCTGGCGAGCTGGAACTCGAGGTTGGCTCGCATCTCGTCGTCGATCGTGAAGGTGATCTTCGGCGCAGGGATGCCGTCCGCGTCCGTCAGCTCCGGGTCGAGCGTGACCGTGTTCGACTCGTGCGGCAGGTCCTCGATCCCGACGCCCCAGTCGAACGCGTGGCCGAGCGTCTCCTCCGTTAGGTCGTGCACGGCGGCTCCCCAGCGCTCGTCGAAGGGCAGCTCGTCGTAACGGAAGAGGCTGAAGAGCGGCCCGCCGAGCGGCATCACGTCCCACTGCGCGCCGAGCGGGAAAGCCGCGCGACTCGTCGTGGTCGGCGAACTCGAGCGAGAGAAGCTGCGTTCCCCACGGCCCGAGCCAGCCCTCGAGGTCGTCCTCGTAGATGCCGAGCACGCTCATGTACGGGTGCAGCATCAGCCGCTTGCCGACGAGCCCCGACGAGTTGGCGAGGCCGTCGGGGCCACCCGAAAGGAGAAGTAGGCGCGCCGTGCCGACGCCGTTGCCGGCGACGATCACGACGTCGGCCTCCTGCCGCTGCTCGTTCCCGTCGCGGTCGACGTAGATCGCGCCGGTGGCGAGGCCGTTTCCGTTCGTCGTGATCTCGCGCACGCGCGCTCCGGTGACGAGCTTCGCGCCGTGCGCGAGCGCCTGCGGCCACATGGTCGTGTCGGTGGAGCTCTTGGCGCCCGCCGGGCAGCCCCACATGCAGGTGCCCGTGCGCTTGCAGCCGGCCAGGCTGCCGACGTCCTCGGAGCGGATCGCGTGGGCGGCCGGCCACCAGTGCCAGTTGAGCTCGTTCATCCCCTCGGCCGCGCGCCGTCCGATCGGACCGATCGGGAGCGGCGGCAGGAGCGGCGGCGGCCCCGGCGGGTAGTTGGGGTCCCCGGCCATGCCCGAGATCTGCATCTCCTGGTCGATCCGCTCGTAGTACGGCTTCATCTCCTCGTAGGAGATGGGCCAGTCGTCCGCGATGCCGTGCAGGGTCCGGAGCTTGTAGTCCTGGGGCCGCAGCCGCACCCACTGGGCGCAGAAGTGAATCGTGCTCCCGCCGACCGCGTTGTACATCACCGGAGTGATGGGCGAGCCCGAGACCTCGAGCGGATAGTCGGCCGGGTGCTGCCGCGTGTTCGGGTTCGGGCTCCACTGCGCGTCGGCGACGAGCTCCCACTCGAGCTTGTCGCCCGGGAAGTCGGAGGCGTTCTCCCAGCCGCCCTGCTCCAGGCAGACGACGGAGAACCCGGCCTCGGCCAGGTGCCGCGCCGCCACCGAGCCGCCGGCCCCGGCGCCGATCACGAGCACGTCGGCCTTCGTGCCGTTGCCCGAGAGCGAGAACGAAAGCGGTTCCGCCGGCTCGATCGTCTCGGGTGCGGGTGGGGCCGTCGTGTTGATCGGCCCGCGCGCGTAGACCGGGTCGAGGAGCCCGTCCCGCAGGTCGTACTCGGCCTCGTCGGAGAACGGCGGCCGCTTGCCCTGGCCCGGGTAGCCGATCCGCTTCCGGACCTTGAGATTCATGTAGTAGCCGCCCGAGGCGATCTGCGCGAGCGCGGAGAAGCCGTCCGGGTCCTCCGCGTGCAGCCGCCGCGCCTCGCCCTCGGGGTCGCGCCCGGCGGCAGCGTCGAGCACGGCCGCGAGCGGCTCCACCAGGTCCGGCCGGGCCTCGAGGGCCCGGTCGAGCCACTTCTCGACCGAGCCGGCGTCGCTGGCCGCGGGCATCGCGTCCGTGGCCGGGATGAGAACGTCGGCCAGGGCCCAGAACGTCGCCCGTTGCTCTTCGGTCAGCACTAGTGCCCCTCCAGGCAATACGAGCCTGCCTCTGCCCCGCGATCACGCTGCGCCGGAGCCCACCCTCGCCCTTGCCAGGGCATCCAGCCTTGGCCGCGCGCGAGTGCGAGCTTCGGCTTGGTGCTCCCGGCGCAGAGTCGAGGCTGGATTACCTGAATGAGCACTAGTTGAACGCCGGCATGACCTCTTCGGCGATGAGCCGGAGCTGGCCGTTGACGTCCGGCACGTCCACGTCGCGCTGGGCGAACAGCTTCAGGATGTAGGGGTCGGTGATGCAGAGGATCATGTGGTTGACCCCCGCCGACTCCATCTCCTTGATCTGGGCCACGCACTCCTCGGGCGTGCCGGCGATCGAGAGCTTGTCGGCGATCGCGGGCGTCGTCATCTCGTACGCTTTCTCGAGGTCCCCGCTGCCGAGAACCTCGACGATCGCCTTCACCTCGGCCGGGTCGATGCCGTGCGCCTCGAACTGCTCGTCCGGCTGGGACGAGAGGTAGAAGGTGACGATGGCCCGCGCCGCCGTCTTCGCCTTCTCCGAGTCGGGCCCGCAGGTGACGACGCACCAGGCGCCGATGTCGAGCGTCGTCCAGTCGCGGCCGGCGCTCTCGGCGCCGATCTTCACGTTCTCGACGACGTAGTCGTACCAGGCCTTGTTGTAGCCCAGCGCGCTGTGGACGCCGTCGGAGACCTCGCCGGCGAGCTGCATCGACTTGGGGCCGCGCATCGCGCCGATGTAGAGCGGCAGCCGCTCCTGCACGGGCCGCGCGAAGGTGAAGAGCCCGGCGTAGCGGTGGAACTGGCCCTCGTACGTGATCGCCCCGTTGTCGAGGAAGGTGCGCATCACCTCGTGCGCCTCCTTGACCCGGGAGAACGGCTTGATCGCCTTCCAGTCGACGCCGTACTGCGAGAGCATGCCGAAGTTTCCGCAGGAGATCACGCCCTCGGCGCGGCCGCCGGTCAGCTCGTCGAGGGTGGCGAGCGCCTGGCAGATGAGGGTCGGCTCGCGCAGGTAGACGCTGGAGAGGTTCGGCCCGAAGCGGACGTTCTTCGTCTTGTCGGCGGCCGCCGCGTACAGGAGCCAGAGATCCTTGTGCCAGGTCTCGTCGGCCGCGTAGCACGCGTAGTAGCCCAGCTCGTCGGCCGTCTTGACGTGCTCCAGCGAGTCGGCGAGCGGGTAGTCGAGCAGCGTCGTGTAGCTGAACTTCATGGCTGTGCGCCCTCCTCGGCCTCGATTTCCTTGAGCAGCTCTTCGCCCGACAGGACGCTGTCCGCGAAGTGGTCGTGCATCCACGCCAGGTGCTCCCACCGGCTGTCGACGATCCGCAGCGTGTCCCAGGCCGGGATGTCCTGCTGCGGCGTGTGCTCGGTCATGAGCGCCGGGTCGACCTCGTAGATGTGGTCGAAGCGCATGACGACGTCCTCCTTGATGCGCTGCGCCTCCGGCGGCTTCTGCGCCGAGAGCCTGAAGCCGATCACGACTCCACCTCCTCGTAGGCCTCGTCGAGCAGGTACTTGCCCGGATTCATGATGTTGTTGGGGTCGAGCGTGCGCTTGATCTGCTTCATCACCTCGAAGCCGCCGCCGAGCTCGTCGGGGACGAGGTCGACCTCGCCCTCGCGGCAGGAGCCGTGGCACGCCGAGATGGAGCCGCCGTGCTCGATGGCGATGCGGGCGATCTCCCGCTTCGCATCCACCCACGCGGCCCAGCTCTCGTCGTCCCACTTCATCTCCCAGATGCCGATGTCGATTTCGGTGAGGTAGTCGCCCCACGACTTGAAGGCCCCGTTCGTGTAGGCGAACATGCCCCAGTCGTCGAACATGTCGAAGCGCTCGCGCAGGTCGGCCGCGACGGCATGCCACTTCTCGCGGACGGCCGGGAGCTGCGAGTAGAGGATCGCGGCGTCCTCGCAGTGCCAGCTCATGAGCGCGACCTGGCCGTCCCGGGTGCGCCCGTGCTGCGGGGTGGCGTAGCGGTCGTGCCGCGAGGCCCAGTCGCCCTGGGAGATCTCGTCGCCCAGGTACTCGCCGCCGGAGGCCTTGCCGATCTTCAGCATCCGCTTGGCCGAGGCGCGTACCTCGTCGTCGTTCCCGTACATGGCCACCGCGACGACGGCCTGAACCCAGTCGGGCTGCGGGATGTACGCCTCGTCGTCGCGGCGGAGGTACTTCACCTTCCACTCGTCGAAGAGGACGACGCCGGCGAGGGTCGCCGCGCCCGAGCGCGCGAACTCGCCCGTCGCCCGCCAGGCGTCCTCGTAGGAGCGGTAGGCGTAGAAGGCCGAGAACTCAGCCTCCGGCCGCTTGACCAGCTCGAGCGTCGCCTCGGTGACGATGCCGAGCGTCCCCTGGTGGCCCATGAAGAGATGCTTGAGCTGGAAGCCCGACGACGACTTGCGGGTCTTCTTGCCGCCTCCGTCGCCGACGCGGATGATCTCGCCGGTCGGGAGCACGATCTCGAAGCTGATCACGAGGTCGCGCGTGTGGCCGAAGCGACCGCCGATGAGCGACCAGCCGCTCGTGCCGATGCGCCCGCCGACGAGCGAGCACGGATACGACGCCGGGTTGTCCGGATAGATGAAGCCGAGAGGCTGCAGCTCCTGGGAGAGCTTCAGCATGTTGATCCCCGGCTGGACGGTGACCGTGCGGTCCTCGACGTCGATCTCGAGGATCTTGTCCATGAGCTTGATGTCGACGAGGATCCCGTGCTTGAGCGGCACCGCGCCGTCGGTGAGCCCGGTGGCGCCTGCCCGCGGCACGACCGGGACGCGCTCACGGTTCGCGAGCTTGACCACCTCGGAGATCTGCTCCGCCGATGTCGGGAGCACGACCGCCTGCGGGATGAACTCCTCCCACCTGTGCTTCGGAAACGGCGAGGGGACGCGCGCGCGGTTGAAGAGCGCCGAGCGGCCTGTGAAGACGTGGTCCTCGCCGCAGATGGCGACGAGCTCGTCGATCAGGGTGTCGGGAAGCGCTGCGACTGCCATCTAATGCTCCTTCCAGGAATGCTGGCGAGATCCTGGGTCGCGAGCACCAAGCCAGAGGTCGGTATGTAGTGCTGGGAGGGGCATTAGACCTCGAATCCGGCCGCCTCGGCGACCAGCTCGAAGATGTCGAACACCTCGATGCCCTGAGCCTTGCCCTGCTCGGTGAGCGGCCGCTCCGACCAGGGACAGGCGGAGACGAGGGTGTCGACGCCGTCGAGCGCCGCCGCCTTCTCGATCCGCCGGCGGCTGATCTCCGCCGTCAGCTCCGGCTTCTCGGTCGCGAGGTTCGAGCCGGCCCCGGAGCAGTACGACCACTGCGTGACGTGGTCGACGTCGACGAACGTGAGCCCCGGGATCGCCCGCAGGATCTCGCGCGGGGACTGCCACTTGCCGAGGCGCTTGTTCAGCCGGCACGGGTCGTGGTACGTCACCGTGCGCTCGATCGGCGTCGTCAGCTCGATCTTGCCCTCGCGGATCAGCTCGGCGACGAGGTCGACGCCGAGCACGATCTCGAACTCGTCGAAGTTCTCATCGAGCGTGGGGTAGTGCTCGATCATCGTGATGTAGTCGTGCGGGTCGAGGCAGATGACTCGCGTCGTGCCCGTCTTGCGCCAGTCGATCATGTTGTGCTCGGCCATCTTGTGGGCGATCTCCACGTACCCGGTCTCCCACATCGGCCCGCCGCAGCACCACTGCTGGCTCATGAGGCCGAACTCGACGCCGGCGGCGCCGAGGAGGAGTGCCACCGCGCGAGGCACGGACGGCCGGTAGAAGGCCGCCTCGCAGTCGGCGAACAGGACCGTCTCGCCGCCGGTCGGGAGGTCGAGGCCGGTCGCCCAGGCACGAACCTTGTTGCCGGAGGTCTCCGTGCGCCATCCGAGCACGGGCTCGTTGCCCCAGCGGTCGGTGAGCTCCGCCCACCGCTTCCAGTTCTCCTGGTGGATGCCCTCCTCGACCGCGAGCGTCCGCATCGCCCTGACGACGTCGATCGTGCGCTGGCGGAAGCGGTAGAAGTCGCCGGTGAAGAGCGTGTTCGGGCAGCGGAGCTCGCAGGCGCCGCACATCGTGCAGTGCACGTAGTCCTCGGCGACGTCCTCGATCGTGAGGTGGCCCTCGTCCATCGCGACCACGTTCGCGTGGAACGCGGTCGGCGTGTGCCGCTCGTCGCGGGTGACCTGCATCACCGGGCAGACCTCGCGGCAGAACTTGTGGCCCGAGCTGAAGCAGTTGTACGCGGCGTTCCGCCACTCCTCCACGACCTCGTCGGCGCGCCCGTTCGTTCCCCCGGAGTCGGTGACCTTGTCGATTGCCATTCGCCTCCTTCGCTGGGTTGCGCCGACTCTAGGACGACTGCGATAGAAATGTCTAGTGTCTTCTGCGGTGATCCTGATGAGTGCCCGGGTTGCGAGCACCAAGCCAGAGGCCGCGCTCGCGCGCTGGCAAGGCCGGATGCCTTGTCGAGCGCGAGGGTGGACTCTGGCGCCGCGTGATCGCGAGCCGGGCGCCGTCCAGGATCGCCGGAGGAGGCACTAGGTGATGAACGACGGACGCAAGCCGGTGATCGGGCTCTCGCTCGGCCTGCACGACTTCGGTGACTACGCCGGCGTCGGTTTCCAGCGGCCGGTCGCGCTCGCCGGCGGCGTCGGCCTCGCGCTCCCGCGCGTCGAGGGCCACCTCGAGGACGCGCTCGACGTCTGCGACGGCATCCTCCTCGGCGGCGGCCGCGACATCGACCCCGGCCGGTACGGGCAGGAGCCGACCGAGCACCTCGCCCCGACAGAGCCGATCCGCGACGCCTTCGAGCTGGAGCTGACCGAGCGCGCCCTCGACCGCGGTCTGCCGATCCTCGGCATGTGCCGCGGGATCCAGATCCTCAACATCGCGCTCGGCGGCACGCTCGTCCAGGACGTCGCCGTAAAGCCGGAGTGGGCCGAGCACCCCTCCGACCGCGGCTGGCGCGCCTGGAAGGAGGTCGAGCGCACGTCGCTCGAGGGCTCGGACGAGGTGCCGCCGCACCCGCGGCACCCGATCTCGATCGCGCCGGGGAGCCGGCTGCACGCCGCGCTCGGCGTCGACGAGATCGAGGTGGACAGCTTCCACCACCAGGCGCTCGACGAGGTCGCGTCCGACCTGACCGTGGTGGCGACGGCGCCAGACGGCGTCGTCGAGGCGGTCGAGCTGGGCGGCGACCAGTACGTCCTGGCCGTCCAGTGGGAGCTGCAGGAGGAGTGGCGGGTCGACCGCCGCTTCCTCGAGCCGTTCGCCCAGTTCGTCTCGGCAGCCTCTCAGCCTCGCTAGATGCCGCCGGGCATCTGATGGGGATCCTCCTCGGCCTCACGGCCGCCCTGTCGTGGGGTCTGGCGGACTACTTCGCGGCCGTGGCTTCGCGGAAGACCGGGGCGTTCCGCGTCGTGCTCGGCTTCCACCTGGTGGCCATGGTGCTTCTCGCCGGGCTCATGGTCGTCACCGCGGAGGGCCTCTCGGACGTGACGGGCGGCGACCTCGCCTGGCTCGCGTTCATCGGTGTCCTCGGCGGGCTCTCCTACCTCGCCTTCTACCGGGCACTCGCCATCGGCCCGATCTCGATCGTGAGCCCGATCGTCTCCGCCTACGCGGCCGTCACGGTCGTGTGCGCCGTGCTGATCGGCGGCGAGCGGCTCGGCGGCGGCGAGACGATTGCCATCGTCGTGGTCATGCTCGGCGTCGTCCTCGCCTCCTCGGACCTCGCGCAGATGCGGCAGCTCGAGCGCATCGCGCTCCTCGGGATCCTGCTCGCGCTCGCCACAGCGGTGATCATCGGCGTGTTCGTCTACGGCGTCGCGTACTTCTCGGCCGACTACGGCTGGCTCGTCCCGATCTTCCTGGCGCGCGGGTTCTCGACGCTCTTCCTCGTCGCGGTCTCGCTGCCCGGCGGGGAGTGGCGCTTCCCCGACCGCTCGCCGCGCCTGCTGACGATGATCGTGCTGATCGCGGTGGTCGACACCCTCGGCTACGTCGCGTTCAACTTCGGCGTCCGCCACGCCGACACGTCGGTGGTCGCGACCGCGGCGGCGCCCTACTCCGTCGTCCCGATCGTCGCGGGCGTCCTGCTCCTGCACGAGCGCCCCCGCGCCACGCAGTGGGCGGGCATCGGCCTCGTCATCGCCGGTCTCATCCTCCTCGGCGTGGTTTCCTGACCGCCGGGGCGGGGTATCGCGAGGGTGCGTCCCGTTGAGAGGAGGAACCATGCTCAGCGAGTCTGATCTTCGAGAACTGATCGGCCGCGACGTCCTCGACCGTGAGGGCAAGTCGATCGGCAACCTCGAGACCTTCTTCAACGACAAGGAGTCCGGGGTTCCGGAGTGGATCGGCGTCTTCACCGGGACATTCCGCCATCACCATTTCCTGGTTCCGGTTCGCGGCGCCGAGCGCGAGGGGACCGCGCTCCGGCTGCAGTGGACGAAGGAGCAGGTCTCAGAGCGCGCCCGACTACGGCAAGCCGGACAGGGCCATCTCCGAGGAGATGGAGCGCGAGGCCTACCGCCACTACGGCCTCGAGACCGCGGCTGCCTGAATCACGTGGGGGAGGGAGGTGGGGCGGCTCACGCCGCCCACCTCCGCTTCTCGACAGGCCCTAGCTACCGGCGACCGGCACGAGCCGTACCAGCGCCTAGCTGCGCGGCCGGGTCTTCTGCGGGTCGTAGATCGGGAAGTCGTTGACGGTCGCCGCGACGCTGCCGTCGCCGAGGGCGACGTCGACTGTCTCGCCCTTCGCGGCGAAGCGTGAGTCGAGCACGGCCATGCCGATGACGCCGCCAAGTGTCGGGCTCTCCGCGGGGCTCGTGAGCGTGCCCGCCGGCTCGCCGTCCTTCGTGACCGCGGCGCCGTACTCCGGCACGTCCGAGCCCTCGACAGCGAGCGTGACGAGCCGCCGCGGCGGAGCCTTCGCCGTCTCTGCGAGCGCCGCCTTGCCGCTGAAGTCCCCCTTGTCGAGGCGGATCACCTTGTCGAGCGACATGTCGAACGGATTCGTCTCGTGCTGGAAGTAGTCGTAGCCGATGAAGATCAACCCCGACTCGATGCGGAGCGACTCGACCGCGGAGAGGCCGTAGGGCCGGGCCCCGGCTTCGGTGAGCACGCCCCAGAGCTCCTCGGCGTAGTCGGGCTCCGTGAACAGCTCGTAGCCGAGCTCGCCGGAGTAGCCGGTGCGCGAGGCCCAGACAGGGACGCGGCCGACGTGCACCTGGTGCGGGAGGAAGCGGAAATAGGGGAGGCCCTCGACGTCCTCGTCGACGAGGCCGGCGAGCAGCTCGCGCGAGCGCGGGCCCTGGAGCTGGACGTGCGGGAGCTTCTCCGTGATCGGCTCGATGGAGACGTTCAGCCCGGCGGCGACCTCGCGCATGTGCTCGAGGTCCGAGTCGAGCGCCGTGATCACCCACGCGCTCGAGTCCGTGAACTTGAAGACCGTGCCGTCGCCGACCATCTTCCCGTCCGCGTCGCAGAAGGGGGCGTAGCGCACCTGCCCGATCTCGAGCCCGAGCATGTCGTTCGTGAAGATCCGGTCGGCGGCCACGAGCGCGTCGGGGCCGGAGAAGTCCCACTTCCTGAGCGGCGACTCGTCCCAGACGCCGACGTCCTGGCGGACGGCGTTGTGCTCGGCGACGGCCTCGCCGAAGTCGGTCGTCCAGAGCCAGCCTTCCCACTCCATGAACTCGGCGCCGAGCGTGCGTTGAACGCCGTCGAACGCCGTGCGGATGGTCCCTGCGTCGGTGCTCACGATCCCTCCTTCGCCGTTGGCCGCCAGCCTAAAGCGTCCGAGACCGCCGCTGCACGCGCGAGCAGCGGCTCGAGCGCGCGCGCCATCGCCTTCGCGTCGAAGCGCGAGGCCGGGCCCTGGACGCCGAGCACGGCCGCGAGCTCCCCGCGACTCCCGTAGACGGGCGCGGCAACGGCGTTGAGCTCGTGCTCGCGTTCGCCTTCGGCCCCGGCCCAGCCCTGCTCGCGGACGCGCTCGACCTCCCGCGCCAGCGCCCTCCGGTCGACGATCGTCCGCCCCGTGAAGGGCTCGAGCGGCCCGTCCGGGAGCGCGGCCTCCCCGAAGGCGAGCCCGACCTTCCCGGTGGCGGTGGCGTGGGCGACGCTCGGCCGCCCGACGCGGGCCACGCTCTGCACCGACGACGCGCTCTGGACGAAGTCCACGGTGATGGCGTCCGGGTCCCCCGGGGCCGAGAGGGTGGCCGTCTCGCCCGTCGCCGCGACGAGCGCGCGCAGGTGCGGGCGGGCGATCTCGCGCAGGTCGAGCCGCGCCAGCACGGCGTTTCCGAGGTCGACCAGGCGCAGGCCGAGCCGGTAGCGGCCGGTGTCGGCGACGTGCTCGACGAGGCCGGCGTCGGCGAGCGTCGCGAGGAGGCGCGAGACGGAGCTGGGGTGGAGGCTGGTCCGGCGCGCCAGCTCGTTCGTGCCGAGCTCGCCGCCGTCGGCGAGCGCGTCGAGCACCGAGGTCGCTCGCTCGACCGCTGCGACGCGCCGTGTCGCCGGCCTGCCGGTCCGGGCCATGGTACGGTCAGTATGTCAGTTTTTGCACCGCTATTGCCCAGGAGGCAACACACGCCATGTCCGACCTGCCCGCCTCGCCCCGCTTCGTGATCGTCGGAGCCGGGATCCACGGCCTCTCGACCGCCTACCACCTCGCCAAGGAGCTGCGCACGCGTGGGGCCGGCTCGGGCGCCGACGTGGTCGTCCTCGAGAAGTCCGAGCCGGGCGCAGGCGCCTCCGGGATCGCCTGCGGCGTGGTCCGCAACAACTACTTCCAGCCGGCGATGAGCGAGCTCATGCAGGCCTGCGTCGAGGTGTGGGAGTCGGACCCCGCCGCCTACGCCTACAACCCCGTCGGGTACATGGCGCTCGGGCCGGACGTGCAGGCGTCGGACCTCGCCGCCACCTTCGAGCGCCAGGAGAGGATCGGCTACCGCTCGACCTTCGTCACCGGCGCCGGCGAGGTGGACGCCTACATGAAGCGCATCTTCCCGGACTGGCGCGCGCAGGGCGTGACCGCGCTCCTGCACGAGCACCAGGGCGGCTTCGCCTTCAACCGCGAGTCCGTGCTCGGTCTGGCCGGCAAGTGCGCCGAGGAGGGCGTCGAGATCCTGACCGGCGTCGAGGTGCGGGCCATCGACCTCGCCGCCGACGGCACCGCGAGCGCGCTCGAGACGAGCCGCGGCCGGCTCGAGGTCGGCGAGCAGCTCGTGATCGCGCCCGGCCCGTGGGCGAAGCGTTTCTGGTCGCTGCTCGAGCTCCCGGCGACGATCGACGTGGCGACGCCGTCCGGCGAGGTCGTCCACGACCGGCCCATGTGGACGTACTGGAACCTGCAGGAGGGCGAGATCAGTGTCGACCCGCTCATGTTCGCGACCGCGGACGGGAGCGCGCCTCCGGTCATCCACCTCGACACCGACGCCCCGCTCCACGCCGACGACGGCGAGCTGATCACCGACGAGCTCTGGGGCATCTACTACAAGCGCGACCGCCACGGCGTGCAGGGCGGCGCCTCGCCGCTCACCGTCGAAGGCGACGTCGAGCTCGACCCGTACCCCTCCACGACGGACGTCGACGCCGGCTTCCCCGACATGTGGTGCGCCGCGCTCTCGCACGCGATGAGCCGCTTCGAGGGCTGCCGGCCGCTCTACAAGATGGCCAGGTCGGGCGGCGTCGGCGCCTTCACCGCGGACAACTTCCCGGTCTTCGACTACATGCGCCCGAACACGTACGCGATCCTCGACTCGAACCACGGCTACAAGATGATCGGAGTCGGCCGCGAGGTGGCGAAGGTGCTCCTCGGCGACCACTCGAGCCTGCTCTACCCGTTCCGCTTCGAGCGCTTCGCCACCGGCGACCTCCACCCGGTCTCGAACTCGCCCTACCCCTGGTCGTAGTCGAGGCTAGGGCTCGTCCAGCCCGAGCCGCCGCGCCAGCCAGGCCTTGGTCGTCGACTGGAGGGCGAGCGTGACGACGATTGCGAGCGCGACGACGGTCGCCAGCTCCGCCTCGTACGGCACGCCCTCCGCGACGAGCACGCCGACGAGCGCCGCAGGGACGACCCCGGTCTCGCGGGTCCACGAGAGGAACACCAGCTCCTCGCGGCGCCAGCGGCCCCGCCGGTCGGGGAGGAGGCAGGCGAGGACGGTCAAGGGGCGCGCGACGAAGATCAGCGCTGCGACCGTGATCAGGGCCGGCACGGCTTCGTCCTCGATCGTCCCGAACGGCAGATTCGCGCCGAGCGTCAGGAAGACGAAGATGACGACGATGTCCGCGGCCGCCTGCGTGAAGACGCGCATCTCCGTCTCGCGGTGCGAATGCATGCCGAGCCCGAGCTCGTCCATGTTGGCGACGATCAGCCCGGCGAGGAAGGCGCCGAGGTAGCCGCTGCCGCCGGCGTAGTCGATCGTGAAGTAGCTCCCGACGACCACGAGCAGCACCGCGATCGTGGGCGACTCCCGCCAGATCCCGATCCGCCTGGTGGAGATGACGAGCGCCAGGGCGACCCCGAAGACCGCCCCCAGCGCGGTCGAGATGAGCAGGTCGACCAGGAACTCCCCGAGCGGTGAGGCCAGAGACCCTCCCCCCTCGATCACGAACGCGGCCAGCGAGAGCGCAAGCACTGCTCCGGTGACGTCGTTCAGGGCGGATTCCGCGACGACGGTCTGCGCCACCTTCGCCCGGATGCGCAGGCGCTCGAAGAGCGGGATGAGGATGGCCGGGTCGGTGGGCGCGAGGACCGCGCCGACCAGCAGGCCCGCCTCGATGGGGAGGTCGAACGCCAGCGCGGCCACCGAGCCCGTGATCAGCGCGGTGATGACGACCCCGGGCACGGCCAGGAGCCCGAGCCCGACCGCGACGGGCCTGAGCACGCTGAACGCGAGGCTCAGGCCGCCGTAGAAGAGGATCAGCGAGACGCCGAGCGTGAGCAGAAGCTGCACGCCGATCGAGTCGAGCGGGACGTCTACCGCGTCGGCGACGTCGGGGCCGAGGAGCGCTCCCGCAGCGAGCAGCACGACCATCCGCGGGATCCGCAGCATGCCGGCGACGACCTCCGAGACGAGGCCGGCCGCGAGCAGGATCGCCAGGGTCTCGATGACGTCGCGAGCGGACACCGCGGGGATTCTCCTCCTCGCCGATGACGGTTGCGCCCGGGAGCGCGTTCGCTCACGATGGTCGCGTGCTCCTCGTCGTCTTCGCGCCGGCCGGCTTCCCTCAGTTCATGTTCTTCCTGACGCTCGCGATCGCGCTGTACCTGACCGTGATCGAGTTGCGCGAGCTCGAGCCTCGGCCGCACTTCACTCGCTGGGCCTGGTGGCTGTCGCTGGTGTTCCTGACCCACTTCGTCGGCTACTTCATCCTCCGTGGATACGCCTACTACCGACGCCGCTCCCGAGCCCGAGCCTAGGCCGTTCAGAGACCGCCCGCTGGGGCGGCTGGCGATGCTGCTCGCGGTGTTCGCCCTCGCGTTCCTCGCGCTCCAGACCTGTGCGTCGCGCGGGGACGAGATCAGCTACGAGGAGGCGGAGGCGATCGCGAGGGACCAGATCGACTTCGAGCCCGAGAAGGTCCTCGTCCGCGGCATCCAGCGCGGACTGGACGCGCAGCTGTACTGGGCCGTGTCCCTCTCGACGCAGAACGCCGCCGGCATCAGAGAGGAGTGCGCGACCGTCCTCGTGAACGCGGAGACCGGGGAGACGGAGACCGAACCGTGCTAGCGCTGCCTGTGTGAGCTGCGAACACTCGCAGCGGGGAAAAGGTGGACTCCCCGAACCTGGGCTGTGTCCGAACGGTTTCGTACGGTAGTTCGCGGTTTGGTGTGCCGAAGCGCTCTGGCGTGCGTCCCTAGGAGGGCTTGGTGATGACCTCGTCGCTAGCGTCCGTGCTGTCCGCACTTCTCGCTCAGGCGCCGACCCCTGAAGAGCTCCAGGAGCAGATCACCCTCGACTCCCTGGTCCTCCTCGAGGTCTTCTACTTCTTCACCGTCGTGATCATGTGGCTGATCCACGTCGGCTTCATGGCGTATGAGGCGGGCGTCGCACGCCGCAAGAACATCATGTCGACGGCGATGAAGAACATCCTCACCATCGCCGTGGTCACGCCAACGTTCTACTACTTCGGCTGGTACATCTACGGCTGCTTCGAGCACGGCGGCCCGGCCGAGGGCCATGCCGGCCCGGCCGAGTTCCCGGGATTCTGCGGCCTCACGGCGCCGTGGAGCGAGGGTATGGCCGGCAACCTCGAGTCGAGCCTCACCGGCCACCTGAGCCTCGTCTTCTTCCTGGCTTTCCTCCTCTTCTCCTGGACGACCGCCTCGATCATGTCCGGCGCTCTCATCGAGCGCGTGCGCCTGTCCGCCTACCTCATCCTCGCGGTCGTGCTCGGCTCCGGCGTCTGGATCATGGACGCAGCTTGGGGCTGGAGCGCGGGCGGCTGGCTCACGACCAACTACGGCTTCCACGACTCGATCGCCTCGCTCGTCGTCCACGGCGTCGCAGGTGCCTTCGCGCTCGGCGTGCTCCTCAACCTGGGGCCACGCATCGGGAAGTACGACATCAAGGGGCGGGCGAGAACCTTCAGACCCCATAACACGCACCTGACCTTGATGGGGCTGATGCTGATCTTCACCGGCTTCTACGGGTTCTATGCCGCGTGCCTGTTCATCCAGTCGACCGTCTTCCCGGGCTGGCTCAACATCTATCTCTCGCCGACGACCCTGGGCACGATCGCGATGGTGATCACCTTCGGCTTCGCGGGCGGCTTCACCGGCGGCTGGATCGCCAGCAGGGGCGATCCGTTCTGGACGCTCTCCGGCGGCCTCGCCGGCGTGATCTCGGTCTCGGCGGGCGCCGACGTGTACCACCCGTCGCTCGCCTACCTGCTCTCGGCGTCGGGCGGCATGCTGGCCGTGTGGGCCGGCACCTACATCGAGCAGAAGCTGCGCGTCGACGATGCGGTGGGCGCGGTGGCCGTCCACGGTGTCTGCGGTTTCTACGGCGTGTTCCTCGTCGGCATCTTCGCCGGCGGGTTCCCGACCGGGGTCAACAACATCCCCACCTCGTTCGGCGGGCAGATGATGGGCATCCTCACGTTCTTCCCGCTCGCCTTCCTGCCCGGCTACATCGTCAGCTGGCTCCTCAAGAAGGCGAACCTGCTCCGCGTCCCGCCGGAGGTCGAGCTGGAGGGCCTCGACATGGCGGAGTTCCAGCAGGACTTCTTCCCCGAGTTCGAGCGTGTGCCCGAGGTCATCGTCCTTCCGGACGGCCAGGAGGTCGAGTCGGCCCCGATCCTGATCGAGGAGTACGGGCGACTCAACGGACATAGAGCGGGCGCCACCGCGGAAAGGAGCTCGCCGTGATCGACAGCTTCCCCTACGACAGCTGGGACGACGTGACGACGACGTTCTGGACGTTCGGCCCGGAGAACTCCACCGGCACCTACATCCTCACCGCCCTCGGGATCATCTTCATGCTGCTTGCGCTCGTCTACTGGGTCTGGCTGGAGAACAAGAAGCTGGCTGCCCAGGCCGCGCTCCTGCGCGGCGCCGGCGGCCTGCCCCCCGCCAGCCCGACGGCGCCGGGACCCGGCTTCGCCGAGCCCCCGCTCGCCGGGCCCTCGACCGATCCAGGACCGTAGAAAGGAGGCACGATGGCTCGTGAGAAGCAGATCGAGTTTCCCCCCGAGCAGTCGCCCGTGCGCTGGCTGACGCCGGCCTGCTTGCTGGCCTCGCTGGCCTGCATCGTCATCGTCGTCATCGTCCTGCTCGCCCACCCGAGCGGGGAGTTCATCGGGCCGTGGTAAGCACGGGCGTCTCCGCGGTGCTATAAGAAGGAAATGTCGCGTCTCTACCTGAACTGCGGCCTCTGCGGACGGCAGCAGGCGGACGGAATCCTGTCGCGCGGGTACTGGGGTCACCTGGAGCTCGGGGGCGGGAACGCGCTGCGCGCCTGCCCCACCTGCAAGGAGCAGCACTCCGACTGGGAGGCCCGGCTCCGGGCGGGTGACAGCTCGAGCTCGCTCGGCGTGTCCGCCTTCCCGCAGGCCGGGGCAAGCTACAGCTAGGCCTGCAGGGACGCCGCCTCGGCGGTGTTGCGGAGCAGCCAGACGTCGGTGATCGGCCCGACGCCGCCGGGCACGGGCGTGATCGCCTCCGCCCTCTCGGCCACGCTCTCGAAGTCGAGGTCGCCGACGAGGCGCACCTTGCCGGTCTCCTCGTCGGACACCGGGTTGATGCCGACGTCGACCGCGATCACGCCCTCCTTCACCATCGCGCCCGTGACGAAGCCGGGCACGCCGGCAGCGACGACGAGGATGTCCGCCTGGCGCGTGTGCTCCTCCAGCCGGCCGGCCTGCGCGGTGAAGCGGTGGCAGGACACGACCGTCGCCCCGCGGGCGAGGCCGAGCCAGAGCGCGGGCTTCCCGACGTTGTTCGAGCGGCCCACGAGGACGAGGTCGAGCCCGTTGTAGAACGTGGCCGGGTCGCGCCCGCTCTCCTCGACGTAGCGGTCGAGGAGCCAGAAGACGCTGGCCGGAGTCGAGGGCGTGTAGCGCGGCTCGCCGAGCGCGAGCAACCCGGCGTTCTCCGGGTGCACCGCCTCGACGTCCTTCAGCGGGTGGAGCTGGCGGTAGAGGTGCTCCTCGGAGACCTGCGGCGGCAGCGGCCGGAGGATGAGGATGCCGGAGATGCGCGGGTCGGCGTTCAGCTTCCCGACGAGCGCGAGCGCGTCCGCCTCCTCGACGTCGCCTGGGAGCTGCTCGCCGACGTAGCGACAGCCGAGCTCCTCCGCGACCCGGCGCACGCGGCGCTCGTACGCCTCTGCCGCGTAGTCGTCGCCTACGAGGACGGTGGCCAGGCCGGGTGTCACGCCGTCTTTGCTCAGCTCGGCGACGGCTCCTTCGACCTCGAGCCGCAGCTCGTCGGCGAGCCGGCCGCCGTCGACGACGAAGGCGCTCACTCGGTGTCGGCCGTGCGCCCGGCCGCCCTGTCCGCGCTGCGGACGATCTCGCGCGCCCGCTCGACGCGGTCGTCGCCCTCGACCGTGGAGAGGTTGATCTCGACGAGGTTGGCGGCCACGCGCGCGGCCGAGGCGGCGAGGATGGCGGCGGCAGCCGCGTCCCCGCGGAGGTTCGGGTTGCCGCAGACGGCGATCTCGGCGGCGAGCTCGGCCACGGACGCAGCGCACTCGGCGATCGCGAGCGGGACGTCCGCCGCCCGCGAGAGGGTCTCGCCGATCAGCGTGTTCCGCACCTCCGGCTCGAGCTCCTGCGGCATCCGCATGGCCGTGAGCACGTTCTCGTAGGCCACGGCGTCCTCGCCGGCCAGCGGCGCGGCGCGGTGGCGGAGGGTCTCGGCCTGCGCGACGGCGCCGGCGGCTCCGTCCCAGTCGTGGGCGAACCGCGCCGCCATCGCGGCGAGCGACGCCGCCATCTCGGCCACGAACGCAGCGACGGACCCCCCTCCGGGGGCGGGGGTCTCGGCGGCGATCGTGTCGAGGAGCTCCTCGAAGGGCATGTCCGCGTAGGGCACGCCGCGATTCTCCTCGATTTCCGGGCGGATGGCCCGGAGTCGCTCAGAAAAGGCCGACCGTCTTGCCGTTCTCGTCGATGTCGACGTCGAAGGCGGCCGGCTTCACGCCGAGGCCGGGCATCGTCTGCATGTCGCCGAGGAGCGGGACGAGCCAGCCGGAGCCGGTGTAGGCGCGGATGTCGCGCACGGTCACCGTGAACCCGGTCGGCGCATTCAGGAGGGTCGGGTCGTGCGAGAGCGAGAGGTGCGTCTTCGCCATGCAGACCGGGAGGGTGTCGTAGCCCTGCTCCGTGAACGTCCGCAGCTTCTCCTGCGCGGCCGGGAGGAACGCAACGCCCTCGGCGCCGTAGACCCGCTTGCAGATCGCCTCGATCTTGTCCGCGATCGGAGCGTCGAGCGGGTACAGGAAGTCGAACTGGTTCGGCTGCTCCGCCGCGTCGACGACGGCCTCGGCCAGCGCCGCGGCCCCCTCGCCGCCGCGCTCGAAGGCATCGTTGAGCTCGGCCGCGTGCGCGCCGAACTCGAGCCCGAGCTTGCGGACGACCTCGAGCTCCTCGTCCGTGTCGGTCGGGAAGCGGTTGACGGCGACGACCGCGTTCAGCCCGAACTCCCCGACGATGCCGACGTGGCGCCGCAGGTTCTCCGCGCCGCGCTCGATCGCCTCGATGCCGCCGTCCGGGTCGCCGCCGTGGTGCTTGAGCGCGCGCACGGTGGCGACGACGCAGACCGCGCTCGGGCGAAGACCGCCGATCCGGCAGACGATGTCGAGGAACTTCTCCATGCCCATGTCCGAGCCGAAGCCGCTCTCGGTGACGACGTACTCGCCGAGCTTCAGTCCGACGAGGTCGGCGACGAGCGAGTTGTTGCCGTGGGCGATGTTGGCGAACGGCCCGCAGTGGACGAAGGCGCCCTGGCCCTCCAGCGTCTGCACGAGGTTCGGCTTGATCGCGTCCTTCAGGAGGACGGTCATGGCGCCGGCCGCCTGCAGCTGCTCGGCGACGACGGGCTCGCCTTCCCACGTGTAGCCGACCGTGATCGCGCCGAGCCGCCTGCGCAGGTCGTGCAGGTCGCGGGCCACGGCCAGGATGGCCATGACCTCGGAGGCCGCGGTGATGTCGTAGCCGGTCTCGCGCGGGTAGCCGTTCGCGCGCCCGCCGAGAGCAACTGTGATCTGCCGGAGCGCGCGGTCGTTGATGTCGACGCAGCGCCGCCAGCTCACCGAGAGCGGGTCGATCCCGAGCTTGTTGCCGTGCAGGAGGTGCGCCTCGAGCATGGCCGCAAGCAGGTTGTTGGCAGCGCCGATCGCGTGGATGTCGCCCGTGAAGTGGAGGTTCATGTCCTCCATCGGCACGACCTGCGCGTACCCGCCCCCGGCCGCGCCGCCCTTGATCCCGAACACCGGGCCGAGCGAGGCCTCGCGCAGGCAGAGCGCCACGCGCCGGCCGATGTGGCCGAGCCCCTGCGTGAGCGAGACCGAGGTCGTCGTCTTGCCCTCGCCGGCCTTCGTCGGGGTGATCGCGGTGACGCAGATGAGCTTGCCGTCGGGCCGGTCGGCGAGGCGGTCGACGACCGACAGGTCGACCTTGGCCTTGTACTTGCCGTAGAGGTCGTACTCGTCTGGCTGCAGGCCCAGCTCCTCGGCGATCTCGGCGATCGGGCGGAGGGTCGCCTCCTGCGCGATCTCCAGGCTGCTCGGCATCGTGGCCATCTGGGCTCCTTTTCTAGTGAGAGACCGCTGCCGCGGCCAGCTCGGACACGAGGGTGTCGGTGTGGAAGCGCTCGAGCGCGAACGGCGCGATCAGCTTCGGCGTCTCGCCGGTGGCGACGAGCTCCGCGAGGGTCGTCCCGACGATCGGCGCCGCCTTGAAGCCGTAGGTGCCCCAGCCGGTCGAGACGAGGAACCCGTCGAGCTCCGTCTTCCCGAGGATGGGGCTGTAGTCGGGCGAGAGGTCACAGAGGCCGGTCCACGCGCGCAGCACGCGGATGCGCTCGAGCTGCGGGAAGAGCTCGAGGACGTGGCGCGCCGAGTACTCGAGAAACGAGAGCGTGCCCTGGCCGTTGTAGGTCGTGTACGGCTCGATCTCCGCGCCGATCAGGAACTCGCCCCGGTCGGTCTGCGAGACGTAGACGTGCATCTGCGACGAGACGATGATCACGTCGAGGAACGGCTTCATCGGCTCCGTCACGAAGGCCTGGAGGATGTGCGTCGTGATCGGCAGCTGCACCTCGGCCAGGTCGGCGACGAGGGTCGACCAGCCGGCCGTTGCGTTCACGACCATGTCCGTCTGGACGTGCCCGCGCGTCGTCTCGACCCCGGTCACGCGCCCGTTCGAGCGCTGGATGCCGGTCACCTCGGTGTACGGGTGGATCTCGATCCCGCGCCGGTCGGCGCCGCGCGCGTACCCCCAGACGACCGCGTCGTGGCGGATGATCCCGCCGGGCGGGTGGTAGAGCGCCGCCTGCACGGGCCAGGTGACGTCCTGCGAGAGGTCCATCTCCGGGCAGAGCTCGGCGATCTCGTCCGGGTAGATCACGCGCGAGTCGATCCCGAGGAGCTGGTTCACCTCGGCGCGTTCGTTGGCGGTGATGATCCCGCGGTCCGAGTGCGCGAGCGTCAGGTGGCCCTGCTGGGAGAAGAGCAGGTTGAAGTCGAGGTCGGCCGAGAGGCCCTCGTAGAGCTTGACGCTCGCCTTGTAGAACTCCGCGCCCTCGGGCGTGCGGTAGTTCGCGCGGATGATGGTCGTGTTGCGGCCCGAGGCGCCGGAGCCGATGTAGCTCTTCTCCAGGATCGCCACGTCCGTGATGCCGTGGTTCTTCGCGAGGTAGTAGGCCGTGGCGAGTCCGTGCGAGCCGCCGCCGACGATGACGACGTCGTAGCGGTCCTTCAGCTCCGACCGCGGCCGCCACATGCGCCTGACGCGGAAGACGTCCTTCATCGGGCCAGCCCCTCCGCGGCGTCGATGACGGCCTCGGCCACCGAGTGGCCGTACTCCTGCGCGAAGTAGAGGCGGAAGACGTCGCCCTCGTCTCGGACCACGAGCCCGTGGACGTGGGCGACGATGCCCGCCGCCGGAAGGGCGTCGAGGTCGAGGTCGGTGAGGCGGCGCATGAGCGTCTCACCCTGAACGCGCAGGCCTGCCCAGCCGGCCGAGAGGTCGACGACCAGGCGGCGCGCGCCCGAGAGGCGAGACCGCAGCCGGCCGGCCTCCTCGAAGGGGCAGAGGACGAGCGCGCGCTCCGGCGTCAGCCGCACCACCTCGGCGCCGGCCGCGTCCAGCCCGTCCAGCTCGCCGCGCACCTCGATGACGCCGGTGCGCGAGAGGTCCTCGATCCCGGCGGGCGCATGCGCGAGCGCCCGCTCGAGCGGCGAGGCCCAGCGCGCGTCCGCGGCGGCGAGATCCGGGCTGAGGAAGTCGAGATGCGTCACGAGCGCAGCTTCTCCCCGTCCGGGTCGAAGAACGGCCGCAGGCGCACGCGGGCCTTCTCCACGGAGCCGTCGACCTTGATCGTGAGCTCGGCGTCCTCCTCGGCGAGGTCGGGCGGCACCCAGGCCATCCCGATCGCGCGGCCGAGGTGGTCGCTCCAGCGCGCGCTGGTCACGCGGCCGCCGGGCTTGCCGTCGATGACGATCTGGCCGCCTTCGAGCGGTACGACGCCGCTCTCCGTCTCGAAGCCGACGAGCTGCTCGCGGAACCCGCGCTCGAGCACGTGCTCGAGCGACCACTTGCCGACGAAGTCGTCCTTGTCGAGCTTGGCGATCCAGGGCATCGACGCCTCGAGGACGTTCGACTCGGAGTCCGTGTCCTGGCCGATGAGGATGTGCATCTTCTCCAGGCGCAGGATCCGCTGCGGCTCCAGCCCGAACGGCCTCGCGCCGAGGTCGGCGCCGCGCTCGAGGATCGTGTCCCAGACGTGCTCGCCGTACGGGCTCGGGAAGTGCAGCTCGTAGCCGACCTCACCGACGAAGCCGATGCGCAGGAGCAGCGAGGGGACGCCCGCGACCTGCGCGTGCTTGGCGTCCAGGTACGTGAAGCCCTCGTTCGAGACGTCGAGGTCGGTGAGCCGCGTCATCAGCTCGCGGGCGTTCGGCCCGGCGACGTTGACCGCCGCGACCGAGCCTGTGATGTCGACGATCTCGACGTCGAGCTGCCAGATCGCGTTCCACCACTCGAACCACTCGACCACGGCGCCGGCGCCCGTGGAGGTCGTCGTGACGTAGAAGTCCTCCTCGGAGAGGCGTGCGATGGTGCCGTCGTCCATGATCCGCCCGGCGTCGGAGTTGAGGACGCCGTAGCGGATGCGGCCCGGCTTCATGTCGCCGAAGCGGTTCGGGTAGAGGCGCTCGAGGAACTCGGCCGAGTCCGGGCCGGAGATCAGCAGCTTGCCGAGCGTGGAGACGTCGATGACACCGAGCGTCTCGTGGACGTTCCTCGCCTCGCCGGCCGGGTCGCCGTAGGAGTGCGGGCGGCGCCAGGTGCCTGTCCACATCATCTTCGCGCCGAGCTCCTTGTGACGGTGGTGGAGGGACGTGCGCTGCGCGGGCTCGTGCGGCCGGCCCGCGAGGAGGCCGAGCTCGACCGGCTGCCACGGCGGGCGCGCGGTCGTCGTTCCGATCGTCGCCTCGTCGGTCTCGTTCTCGCGCGCGTACAGGCGGATGGAGGGGACGTGGCAGAGCTTCCCCTGGCACGGGCCCATGGTCACGGTCGTGTAGCGCTTGGCCAGCTCGATCGAGTCGAAGCCCTCGGCGATGGCGCGCTTCATGTCCTTGTCGGTCACGTCCTCGCAAATGCAGACGAAGCACTTGTCCTTCTTCGCGGCGCCGTTGAACGTCGCTGCGGGAACGGCGACCTCGCCGATCTCGCCGGCCGCCGCGCCGACCACATCGATGCCGGCGGGGAGGTCCGTGGGGACGAAGATGCCGCGCCCGTGGTCGTACTCGACCCGCGCGCCCGCGTGCGCGAGCAGCGCGTAGGCCGGCTGGCGGCCGCCCGACATGACCAGCAGGTCGCAGGCGACCTTGCGGCCGTCGAGCTCGACCGTGGCCAGACGCCCGGCCTGGCCCTTGGCGGCGATCTGGCGCACCCGCGTCTCGCGCAGGTCGACGATCTCGGCGACCTCGGTACCGGCCTGCTCGAGCAGGGCGACGGTGTCCAGCGCGCCGTCGTCGGCGGTCACGACGACCGCTCGCTCGCCGGGCTTCAGCGACCAGCGTCCGACGAGCCGGCGCACGGCCTCCGGCAGGACGACCCCGACCAGGTCGTTGCCGGGGAAGATCAGCGGCTGCTCGACCGCGCCCGCGGCGACGACGATCTGCCCGGCGCGGTAGCGGAGGAGCACGTTGCCGGCGTCCACCGGGACGAGCCCGCCTTCGAAGACGCCGAGCGCGATGCCGTTCACGACCTCGAACCCCTCACCCGCATCGAGCCGGGCGGCGTCGCCCTCGATCACGACGACCTGCCTCCCCTCGGCAGCGTGGCTCCGGGCTGCCTCGCGGCCGGCCGCGCCTGCGCCGATCACCAGCACCTCGGCGCGGCGGTGCTCGACGTCGTAGCGGCGCTCGCGGCCGCGGTGCTTGTCGATCTTCCCCAGCCCGGCGACGTTGCGCAGGAACTTCTCGTAGAGCGGCCACGCGCGGCGCGGGCGGATCATCGTCCGGTAGTAGAAGCCGACCGGCGTGAACGGCCCGCCGATCTTGTCGGTGACGGCGAGCAGGTCGTGGTCGAGCGAGCCGCGGACGTTCTGCGCCTCGACGTTCATCCCGGCGGCGAGCGGCGTCACGCACGCGCGCACGTTCGGCGTCCCGTCGACCGTGAGCATGCAGTTCGGGCAGGAGCCCTGGCAGCAGACGAGCCCGCGCGGGCGGTGGTACTTGAAGCTCCGCGAGAAGACACGCTGTCCCTCGCCGAAGAGCGCCGAGGCGACGGTGTCGCCCTCGAACCCGCGCGCGGTCGCGCCGTGGAACGTGAACTCGAGCTCGCGCGTCCGGTCGAGGCGCTCGCCTGGCTGCGGCGGGAGCCTCACTTCTCGGCCGGGACCTCGACGGAGAGGACCTCGTTCGTGCGCGTGTCCCGCTCGGCCGTGAACCATGCCTGGCAGCCGTGGCGGTGACGCCACCACTCACGCTGGATTCCGGCCGCGTTGCGCTTGAAGTAGAGGTAGTCCGTCAGCTCGCGGAGGCTCGGGGAGCCCTTGGGCCTTACGGTCACCTCGCCGGTGCAGGCGAACTCGTCCACCGGGCGCGGTCCGCAGTTGGGGCAGGGAAGCAGGAAGGACATCAGGACGCCTCGACGGTCGCGGCGCGGTCATTTTCGAGCATCCGCCCCAGCTCTGCCAGCAACCACTGGAGCGCGTCGCGGGTGGCGGCCTCCGCGGCCTCGCCGTCGCGGGCGCGGCACGCCTCGAGCAGCGTGTCCGGGCCGCGGCGCAGGTCGGCGAAGGCCTCGGGATCGCGGCAGAGCGTGAGGACGTAGCGCTCTACGCGGACGCGCTGGTCCTGCAGTGCGCGCTCGAGCCGGGGCCGAGCGGCGCAGCGGTAGCAGGCGTCGCGGAGCGACCAGAACGAGGCGAGGTAGGCGTCGAGGTCGCCGGCGCGGAAGGCGCGCTCCATCTCGTCGCGAGCGGTCTGCATCTCGGCCAGCGCCGGGTCGGTGATGGCCTCGGCGCCGAGGCGGGCGAGGGAGGTCTCCACCCCGAGCCGCAGGGCCTGAATCTCCTCGAGCTCCTCGACGGAGAGCGGTGCAACGCGGGAGCCGCGCCGGGGGAGGCTGACGACCAGGCCTTCGCTCTCCAGCCGGCGAAGCGCATGGCGCACCGGCGTGAGGCTCACCTGGAAGCGCCCGGCGATCTCCTCGAGCGGCAGCCGCTGCCCGGGAGCGAGCTCGAGCCGCCCGATCTCGGCGCGAAGCGCGCGGTAGACCCCGTCCTCGACGGATGAGATCTCGAGCGGCGTGAGCATTTGATCTTTGATCAAATCATCCTTCCAACGCCGAGCGTCGGTGTCAAGCGCCCGTCCACAGCTATCACGGTTCTCCACCGTCCCCGGCAGCCATGTCCTGGTGCCAGGCACTTGGACGTGTCCCCGGGAAACGTGGTCGTCTGGAAAGGCGCCTCCCCGTGGGTGTTCGAGAGGGCGATCCCCCATTGTGAAGCCGGTCTCACCCGGCCGGAGCGAACGCGTCCCGGTGCCAGGCACCGGGACCTGGCGGTTCAGGCCGTGATCGGAACGTGGCCCGGCTGGGCGGCGACTCGGTCGAGCCACGCCCGGATCTCTGGATACCCGCTCAGGTCGAAGCCGCCCTCGTCGGCCACGTGCGTGTACGCGTAGAGCGCGATGTCGGCGATCGAGTACGAGCCGCCCGCGAGGAACTCGTGGCCGGCGACGTGGCTCTCCATCGCGTCGAAGGCGAGGTAGCCGACGCGCTGGCGCTCCGCGAGCGTCTCCGCGTCCACCTCGATGCCCTTCGTGAGCCAGAAGCGGGCCACCGCGACGTACGGCTCGTGCGAGTACTGCTCGAAGAACATCCACTGCAGCACCTTGGCGCGGTCGAACGGATCCGCGGGAACGTACTCCGTGCCGTCGGCGAGGTACCAGAGGATCGCCCCGGACTCACCGAGCGCGCGGCCGTCGTCGAGCACGAGCGTCGGCACGCGCAGGCCCGGGTTCAGCTCGCCGAGAACCTCCTTGCGGTTCGAGCGGTCGACGACGTCGAGCTCGTACCGCTCGTACTCGAGCCCGAGGTGGGCGAGCAGGAGGCGCACCTTGTAGCAGTTGCCGGACACGCCGGAGTCGTACAGCCGCATCAGCCCTCCTTCCCGGGGATCCAGTCCGTGCCGGCGAGCGGGACGCGCGCCATGGCGGCGGCCTCCACCGTCAGCGCGACGAGATCCTCCGGCTCGAGGTTGTGGACGTGGGACTTCCCGCACGCGCGCGCGAGCGTCTGCGTCTCCAGCGTGAGCACGCGCAGGTAGTTGGCGATCCGGCGGCCGCCGAGCTCCGGGTCGAAGCGCGCGGCGAGCTCGTCCTCCTGGGTGGAGATGCCCACGGGATCGCGCCCCGCCTGCCAGTCGTCGTAGTAGCCCGCGGCGCTCCCGATCTCGCGATAGGCCGCGTCGTGCTCGGGCGCGTTGTCGCCCATCGCCACGAGCGCTGCCGTACCGATGGAGACCGCGTCGGCGCCGAGCGCGAGCGCCTTGGCGACGTCGGCCCCGGTGCGGATCCCGCCGGAGACGATCAGCTGCACCTGCCGGTGCATGCCGAGCTCGGTGAGCGCGTCCACCGCCAGCGGGACGGCCGGCAGCGTCGGGATGCCGACGTGCTCGATGAAGACGTCCTGCGTCGCGGCCGTCCCGCCCTGCATCCCGTCGAGGACGATCGCGTCCGCGCCTGACTTCACCGCCAGCTGAACGTCGTAGTACGTCCGCGTCGCGCCGACCTTGACGAAGACGGGCTTCTCCCAGTCCGTGATCTCGCGCAGCTCGCCGATCTTGATCTCGAGGTCGTCGGGCCCGGTCCAGTCGGGATGCCGGGAAGCGCTGCGCTGGTCGATGCCCTTCGGCAGGTCGCGCATCTCGGCGACGCGGTCGGAGATCTTGTGGCCGAGCAGCATGCCCCCGCCGCCCGGTTTGGCGCCCTGGCCGACGACGACCTCGATCGCGTCCGCCTTGCGCAGGTCGTCAGGGTTCATGCCGTAGCGGGAGGGGAGGAGCTGGTAGACGAGCAGCGCCGAGTGCTCGCGCTCCTCCGGCGTCATGCCCCCGTCGCCGGTCGTCGTGGACGTGCCGACCTCGGTGGCACCCCGCCCGAGCGCCTCCTTCGCGGGCGCCGAGAGCGCGCCGAAGCTCATTCCGGCGATCGTGATCGGGATCTTCAGCTCGAGCGGCCGCTTGGCGAAGCGCGTCCCGACCGTGACGTTCGTGTCGCAGCGCTCGCGATAGCCCTCGAGCGGGTAGCGGGAGATGCTCGCGCCCAGCAGGAGCAGGTCGTCGAAGTGCGGGACGCGGCGCTTCGCCCCGAAGCCGCGGATGTCGTAGATGCCCTCGCGCGCGGCGCGCTGGATCTCGGCGATGATCGGCCTGTCGAAGAGGTACGACTCGCGCAGGTTCCAGGGCTGCTCGGCCATCAGTAGGAGCCCGCGTGGTCGACCTTGAAGGTGTAGAGCTGCCGCGCGGAGCCGTAGCGGCGGAACCCGCCGGCATCGACGTCGTCGAAGCCTGCCTGCGCCAGGAGCCCGGCGAGCTCTGCGCGGTGCTCCTGCCGTAGCTCCTTCTCGACGCAGTCGGCGCCCAGCCCGGCCACCTCGCCGCGCACGTAGACGCGCGCCTCGTAGATCGAGTCCCCGAGCGCCTCGCCGGCGTCGCCGCAGACCACCAGGCAGCCGGTCTGCGCCATGAAGCCGCTGAGGTGCCCGACCGAGCCGCGCACGACGATGTCGATGCCCTTCATGGAGATCCCGCAGCGCGCGGCCGCGTCGCCGTGGACGACGAGCAGGCCGCCGTGCCCGGTCGCGCCCGCGGACTGGCTCGCGTTGCCCTCGATCACGACCGTGCCGGACATCATGTTCTCGGCGAGGCCGGTGCTCGCGTTCCCGTGCACGCGCACGGTGGCGAGCTTGTTCATGCCGGCGCAGTAGTAGCCGACGTGCCCGTCGATCTCGACCTCGACCTCCGCGTCGAGCCCGCAGGCGACCGCATGGGCGCCGTTCGGGTTGAGGACCCTCCAATGCGCGGGCCCCGGAGAGGCGGCGAGGTCGTGCAGCCGCTGGTTGAGCTCGCGGAGCGGCGTCTCGGCGAGGTCGACGACCTCGACCGCCTCGGTTGCCTCCGCGGCCTCCATCAGACCTTCGCCCGCTCCCAGGCGTAGACGACGCCGGGAACCGGCTCCCACGAGCGGGCCGCGGCGGCGCCCGGGAGCTGCGCGATCGCGCGCCACTCGGAGGCCATGGCGACCCAGTCGTCGGTCTCGGCGAGCACTGCAGGCTTGCAGGCGATCGGGTCGCGGAGCACCGCGAAGCCGTCCTCGGTGCCCACGAGGAAGGTGTAGAAGCCGTCGAGGTCGTCGAGGCAGCCGGCGAGGGCCTCCTCGAGCGTGGCGCCCTCGCGCAGACGCCAGGCGAGATAGCCGGCGGCCACCTCGGTGTCGTTCTCGGTCTGGAAGTCGATGCCCTCGCGCCGCAGGCTCTCGCGCAGGCGGTTGTGGTTGGAGAGCGAGCCGTTGTGGACGAGGCAGAGGTCGTGCCCCGTCGAGAACGGGTGCGATCCCTCCGTCGTGACGCGGCTCTCGGTCGCCATGCGCGTGTGGCCGAGCGCGTGCGAGCCCCGGAAGTCCTCGAGTGCGAACTGGCGCACGAACTCCTCGGGCCGGCCGACCTCCTTGTAGATCTCGATCGAGCGGCCCGCGCTCATCACGCGCAGATCCGGGTGGGCGCGCCGCACCCAGGCTTCGGCCTCGGGCGCCTCCGCCTCGGCGACGAGGACGGCGTGGCTCGCCCGCACCTCGGGCTCCGGTGAGCCACCGAAGGCCTGGCCGAGCTCGGCGGCCACGGCCTCCCAGTCCTCGAGCGGGTCGGCGGAGAAGAGCGTCAGCTTGCTGGACCCGCTCGGCGCCGGGTCGCGGTAGACGGCGACGCCGGCCGAGTCCGGCCCGCGGTCGCTCATCTGCGCGAGCATCGCCGCCAGGTGCGCGCCGAGCGCCTCCTCGATCTCAGGCGACTTGGCGAAGAGACCGACGATCCCGCACATATGTCCGAAATCTACATGCCAGAAATCGCATGAACACGCACTTCTCCTACGATCTTGCCTGCTGGGATATGGAGGTTTTCTCCATATCCATCAGAACCGTGTCAGGTACTCCGCCACCTCCCAGGGGGTCACCTGCTCGTGGTAGCGGGCCCACTCGTCCCGCTTGACGCGGAGGAAGTAGTCGACGTAGTCCTCGTCGCGACCGCGCCCGAGCGCCTTGCGCAGGACGCTGCAGCCCTCGAGCTCATGCGTTGCCTCCAGGAGGTTGGCCGGCAGCGTCTCGAGGCCGCGGGCCCTGAGCTCGTCGTAGGGAATCGCGTAGAGGTTCTCGGAGTTGGGCTCGTCCGGGTCGAGCTTCGAGGCGATGCCGTCGAGCCCGGCTGCGAGCACCACGGTGGCGGCGAGGTAGGGGTTGCAGGAGCCGTCGATGGTGCGGTCCTCGATCCGGCCCGGCCCGGGGATCCGGAGCATCTGCGTGCGGTTGTTGTAGCCGTAGCTGATCCAGACGGGCGACCACGTCGCACCGCTGGTCGTCGTACCGACCTTCAGCCGCTTGTAGGAGTTGACGGTCGGCGCGGTCACCGCGCTGTAGGCCCGCGCGTGCCGCTTGAGGCCGCCGATGAAGTGGTACGCCGTCTCCGACAGGCCGAGTCCGCGCGGGTCGTTCTCGTCCAGGAAGAGGTTCGTCTCGCCGTCCCAGAGGGACATGTGGAAGTGGCAGCCGTTGCCGGTCAGGTTCGAGAACGGCTTGGGCATGAACGTGGCGAGGATGTTCCGCCCGTCATCGCGGCCCTTCCGCTCGGCCAGCTGGTGGACCATGTAGCGGAAGAAGATCGCGCGGTCGCAGCTCGTGAGCGCGTCGTCGTACGTGAAGTTCTGCTCGAACTGGCCGTTGGCGTCCTCGTGGTCGTTCGCGTAGTTGCCCCAGCCGAGCTCGTTCACGTAGCGCGAGATCGTCGTGAGGAACTCGTAGTGGCGCGACAGGCCGTTGAGGTCGTAGCAGGGCTTCTCCAGCGTGTCGAGCGAGTCGGCGAGCCTGATCGAGCCGTCGTCCATGAGCTCGATGAGGAAGTACTCGAGCTCGAGGCCCATCTTGAACTCGAAGCCCTGCTCGCGCGCGACGGCGAGCTGGCGCCTCAGGATCGTGCGCGGGTCGTACGGCCACTCCTCGCCGTCCACCGTGATGTCGCAGGCGAAGCGGGCGACGGTCGGCTCCCAGGGCACCGGCGTGAAGCTGGCCAGGTCGGGGATGGCGGCGATGTCGGGGTCGCTCGGCACCTGGCCGATCTCGCCCGCGGCGAAGCCGGCGAAGCCGGCGCCGTCGGTGACGAGGTCGTCCAGGTTGGCCGCAGGCACGAGCTTCGCGCTCGGCCGCGCGTACATGTCCACGAACTGCGCGAAGTAGAAATCGATGCCGCGCTCCGCCGACTCCTTGCGGATGTCCTCGACGGTGGGCGCGGCGGAGCTCTCCCGGGCCATGCAACTCCTCCTTTGGTGACGCCCCGGACGATAACCGCCGTCAGCCGCTCAGCCGATGGCTGCAAGGGACAACCCCTGCCCGTGCGTTGTGTGGCCGGTGGCCACGATCCCAAGTAACAGACTGTTACTTGGTCAGGGCTCGCGCCGCTCGCCGGGCCCGAGGGCCTCCTGCAGGCGCACCATCTTCACCGCGATCTCGACCATGAGCCAGTCGTCCTTGCGGAGGTCGAGCCCGGAGAGCTCGCCGATGCGGCGCAGGCGCTGGCGCAGTGTGTTCGGGTGGACGTAGAGCGCCTCGGCGGTGGCGCCGATCGAGCCCCGCCGGCGGAGGAACTCCTCGAGGGTGCGCAGGAGCGCTGTCGAACGCTGGCGGTCGTACTCGGCGATGCGCGCGACGGCGTCGCGGTGCGCGTCGCGGACGCCGCCGTCGAAGGGCATGCGCAGGAGGTACTTGTACGGACCGAGCTCCTCGTAGGCCATCACGCCGGGCGTCCCCTTGAGGACGGTCGTGCCGAGCAGCGCGTGGCGCGCCTCCTCGAACCCGGCGGCGAAGGAAGCGGCGCCCCGGCAGACGTTGGAGAGCCCGATGGACACAGCCGCCTCCAGCTTCTCCTGCAGCGCGCGCACGCTCGCGAGCAGCCGCTCCTCACCGTCGTGCGGGACGCGCAGGAGCGCGCGCATCGAGTCGTCCCTGCGGTCGAAGAGCGAGCCGGGGGCCGCCGCCGCGAGAGCGCGCTCCAGCTCGTCGGAGGGAGGCGAGGCGGCGAGAACGACGTGGCGCTGGTCGAGGTCGCAGCCCAGCCGGGCGGCGCGGCCCTCGAGCCCCGGGAGCGACTCGCCGCGGGCGAGCTGCTCGAAGAAGTCCTTGATCAGGTTCTTCTCGGTGAGGCGCTCGATCAGCTCGATCTTCTTGAGCGCGACCGCGGTCTGGTTGGCCACGGCGCGTGCGAGGTCGACCTCCGACGTGCCCGTGGCGGCGAGCAGCCCGAGCAGCTCGTCGTTCGCCACGAGGGGCACGGCCACCGAGGCCGCGCGGCCGCTGCGGGCGAGCTCGGGGCCGAGCTCGGACAGGCCGATCTCGGTGCGGGCATCGCCGGCGCCCGGCGCGGAGGCCCTGAGGTGCAGCACCTCGGAGGCGGGATCGAGCAGGTAGACGTGGCACGCCTCGGCGCGGAGGAGCTTCCGCGCGCGCGAGGCGACAGGCGGGAGCACGGTGCCGAGCGTCTCCGCCCCGGCGAGGAGCTCGCCCAGCGCGGTGAGGTGCTCGAGCTCGTCGACCCGCCGCCGCATCTCCTCGTAGAGCCGCGCGTTCTCGATCGCCCCGGCGACGAGCGAGGCGCTGGAGACGAGCACGTCCACCTCGTCCTCCGTGAACTCGCGCGGCGCCTCGGTGTGGCTCGAGATGACGCCGATGACGTTGCCGTCCTTGCCCACGATCGGGACGGAGACGAGCGACTGGAAGCGTTCCTCCTCCAGCTCTGGGACGTACTTCACGCGTGGGTCGTCGAGCAGCTGGTCGCGGATCCACGCGGGCTCCTTGCGCTCGGCGGCCCACCAGGCCAGCCCCTCGCCCTGCTCGAGCGCGATCCGGCCGACGAGGTGCGCGTAGGGCTCCGACGCGGCCGCGAGCACGAGCCGGTCGTCCTCCACCAGGTAGACGAAGCAGGCGTGCACCGAGGTGGCGTCGGTCAGGAGCCGCACGACCGCGCCGAGCACCTCCTCGAGGTCCAGGGAGGAGCCGACCGTCGAGATGATCGCGTACAGGAACCGGTTCTCACCGGCGTGGGTGCCAGGCGCGCCTATGCGCGCATCGTACGGCGAAAACCGCGCCGGGTCACGCCGATACTCGGCGAGGGGGCTCCCTGGGAGAAGCCCCCTCGCCTCCTCCACCCGGGTCACCGGCGCGGCTCGCACACTGCAGGGCGCAAGCACCCCACGGGCGAGTAGGGGCGAGCGCCGGCTCCGAGCGCGACCATACAGCCCCCGGCAATCGTTCAACTCAGTTGCACTTTTGCAGATCGACCTGCAAATCGAGCGGCTCGGCTCGGGCGACTATGGTTCGATCATCGTGAGCGCCGTGCCGCCCTACTCCGCGGCTCGGGCCGACGTCCTGCGGCTTCCGGGCGGGTTGACGGAGCGGGACGAGCTGGCCGTCGAGGAGCCGCTCGAGATCCGCGTCGACGGCGAGGCCGTCGCCGTGACGATGCGTACCCCCGGGCACGACGAGGAGCTCTCCATTGGATTCCTCCGCTCCGAGGGAATCCGAGCTGTGGCGGCGCAGCCGACCGCCGACCTGGCGGCGAACACGATCGACGTGCAGGTCGAGGACGGCTTCGATCCAGGGCGGCTGCGGCGGAACTTCTACACGACCTCCTCCTGCGGGGTCTGCGGCAAGGGAGCGCTCGAGGCGGTCGCGGTCGAGGCGCCCCGCGTGGAGAGCGCGCTGCGCGTGTCGGCGGAGGTCGTCGGCGCGCTGCCCGACCGCCTGCGGGCGGCCCAACCCGCCTTCGCCGCCACCGGCGGCCTGCATGCCACCGGTCTCTTCGATGCGGACGGCGAGCTGATCGTCGTCCGCGAGGACGTCGGTCGCCACAACGCCTTCGACAAGGTCGTCGGCCGGTCGTTCCTCGACGGGCTCCTCCCGCTCGCCGACAAGCTCGTCTGCGTGAGCGGCCGGCTCTCGTTCGAGCTCGTCCAGAAGGCGGCGGTGGCCGGGGCACCGATCCTCGTCGCGGTGGGCGCGCCCTCGACGCTGGCGGTCGAGCTGGCCGGGGATCGCGGCATCACGCTCTGCGGCTTCGTCCGCGACGGCCGTGTCAACGTCTACTCGGAGCCGTGGCGGGTGGTCGCGTGACCTTCTCCGTGCCGGCGGACGCCTACGACCGCTTCGTCGGCCGGTACAGCTACGGGCTCACCGACGCCTTGGCGAGCGCTGCGGGGATCGGGGCGGACTCGTCGGTGCTCGACGTCGGCGCCGGGACCGGCGTCGGCATGCGGCGGCTCGTCGAGCTGGTCGGGCCTGCAGCAGTGACCGCGGTCGATCCGTCGGAGCCGTTCGTCGAGGCCCTGCGCGCCCGCTTCCCGGGGGTCGACGTCCGGCTCGCCTCGGCCGAGTCGCTGCCGTTCGACGACGGAGCCTTCGACGCCGCGCTCGCCCAGCTCGTCGTCAACTTCATGAAGGACCCCGCGGCCGGTGTCGCCGAGATGCGACGCGTCACCCGGCCCGGCGGCACCGTGGCAGGGTGCGTCTGGGACTATCCCGGTCAGATGACGCTGTTGCGGACGTTCTGGGACGCGGCGGCCGCGCTCGACGTGGAGGGCGCCGGGGCTGTGGATGAGGGGCGCGCATGCCGTTCGGCCGGCGGGGCGAGCTGGCGGAGCTCTGGCGCCGGGCGGGGCTTCGCGAGGTCGAGGACGGAGAGCTCGTGGTCGCCGCGGCGTACGACGGATTCGACGACCTCTGGGCGCCGTTCACCGCCGGTGTAGGGCCGGCCGGCGCGTACGCGGCCGCGCTGGACGACGAGCGGCGCGAGGCTCTGAGGCGCGAGTACCGTCTGCGGCTCTCGGTTCCGGACGGCCCCTTCGAGCTGGAGGCGCGCGCGTGGTTCACGGTCGGCAAGGCGTAGCGGGCGCCCTCCTCGTCGGCGGGGCGAGCACGCGCTTCGGCTCGCCGAAAGCGCTCGCGCGGTACGAAGGGGAGACCCTGGCCGAGCGCGGCCACCGCATCCTCGCCGAGGCCTTCGAGCACGTGATCGTGGTCGGCAAGGCGGCCGACGGGCTCGAGCTGCCCTTCCCCGTGCTGGACGACGGCAGCGAGACCCGCGCCGCCATCGTCGGCGTCGCCGCGGCGCTCCGGCTCGCGAATGCCGACCGCGTCGTCGTGCTCCCGACCGACATGCCGCATGTGACGGCCGAGCTCCTGCGCGCCCTGGCGGACGCCGCGGAGGGCGCCGAGGCGGCGGTCCCGCACTCGGGCCCGCTCCCGGGCGCGTACTGCCGCTCGGCGCTGCCGGTCCTGGAGCAGCGCATCGCCTCGGGTGACCTCGCCCTCTACCGTGCGTGCATCGATCTGGAGCCGCGGACGCTCCAGTGGGACGAGGGCGCGCTCGTGAACGTGAACACGCCCGACGACCTGTAACCGAGGCCGCCGCTGCGGTGTACGTCCTATGGTGCCGGGGCCGTGGACGTTGAGCCGCTGGTGGCCGAAGGCGTACGCGAAGCGGCGGGCGCCGAGCGGGACGATCTCGGCGCCGAGCACGTCGCGGTAGAAGGCGTTCGACCGCTCCCAGTCGGAGACGGCGACGACGACGTGGTCGAGGCGAGCCTCAGGGCTCGCGGTCCCAGTAGCCCACGTTGCTCTCGCGCCGGACCATGACGTCGTCGGCCCCGTCCTCGGTGAAGACGCCGACCTTGTCGCTGTCCGGGTAGACGGCGACTCCCAGCCCGCCCTTGGTCGAAAGGATCATGATCCGCACCGTCTCGTCCGTTCGGTTCGAGACCTTGTGCGCGCCCTCGGGCCCTTCGGGGAAGCCGACGAGGTCGCCGGGCTCGAGCTCGTCCTCGCCGCCCGGATGCCGGAGCGTCGGCCGGCCGGAGACGACGAGGAGCCACTCCTCGCAGCCGTACTCGTAGTGGTACGGGAAGCTGCTCTGGCCGGGCCCCAGGTCGTAGACGGACGCGCCCAGCTTGACCGCGCCGAGCGCAGGCGCGAGGCGGGCGAAGGCGAAGCGATAGCCGTCGGGCCGCTCAGTCGCCTCCTCGGCGGCGACCGTGTGGAGGTTGACGCGGCGCAGCGCCGTCATCCCGCCACGCTCGCCAGCCCGCGCGGCGCGACGACCCGCTCGCGCTCGGCGCCGACGGAGATGAGGCAGGCCTCGATCCCGAGCTGCTCCTCGACGAAGGAGACGTAGGCGAGCGCCGCCGCCGGCAGGTCGGCGAGCGACTCGGCCTCGTCGAGCGGCTCCTGCCAGCCGGCCAGCGTCTCGTAGACGGGCTCGGCGTGGTGGAAGTCGCTCTGGTGCGCGGGGAACTCCTCGGTCTCGGAGCCGTCGGGAAGCCGGTAGCGCACGCACACGGGGAGCTCCGGGAAGGTGGAGAGGACGTCGATCTTCGTCAGCGCCAGGCTCGTCATCCCGTTCACGCGGACGGCGAAGCGGAGCGCGACGAGGTCGAGCCAGCCGCAGCGGCGCTCGCGGCCGGTCGTCGTCCCGTACTCGGCGCCGAGCTCGCGGACGCGCGCCTGGTCGGGGCCCTCGATCTCGGTCGGGAACGGGCCCTCGCCGACGCGCGTGACGTACGCCTTCGCGACGCCCAGGACGCGGTCGATGCGGGTCGGGCCGATGCCGACGCCGGTCGTGGCCGCGCCGGCGATCGGGCTCGACGAGGTGACGAACGGGTAGGTGCCGTGGTCGAGGTCGAGCAGTGTGCCCTGCGCGCCCTCGAGCAGCACGCGCCGGCCTTCCTTGAGCGCCCGGTCGACCAGGAGCGACGTGTCGTCGACGTACGGCCGCAGGCGCGCGGCGTAGTCCTCCATCCGCTCGGCCAGCTCCTCGACCTCGAGCGGCGGGACGCCGTGGACGCGCTCGAGCACGACGTTCTTCTCGGCGAGCGCGGTCTCGAACTTCTGACGGAGGATCTTCGGGTCGAGGATGTCCTGCACGCGGATGCCGATGCGCGCAGCCTTGTCGGCGTAGGCGGGCCCGATGCCGCGGCGCGTCGTGCCGATCTGGAGGCGTCCGAGGTGGCGCTCGCTCGCCGCGTCGATGGCGACGTGCCAGGGCATGATCAGGTGCGCGTTCCCGGAGACCCGCACGGACTCGGTCGGGATCCCGCGACCCTCGAGCTCGTCCAGCTCGGCCACGAGCAGGCCGGGGTCGACCACGCACCCGGCGCCGACGACGCAGAGCTTCCCGGAGAGGATCCCGGACGGAACGTGGTGGAGCGCGAACGTCTCGCCGTCGCGGACGATCGTGTGACCGGCGTTCGGCCCGCCCTGGTAGCGGCAGACGACGTCCGAGTCCAGAGCGAGGAGGTCGACGATCTTCCCCTTGCCCTCGTCACCCCACTGGGCGCCCACGATCACGGTGGCAGGCATCTGAGCGAGAGCTTAGTCGCCCTGTCGGTCCGAGCGGCCGTCCACATGGGGTGTGGACGGAGCGAGCCGAAAAGTCCGCGCGGAGCGGCAATCCCATCCACAGGGCTGTGGGCCGAGCTGGGTTATTCCGTCCGCAGGTGATGGGAACATGTGTTCTTCTGCCCTGCGTAGGGAGGATTTCGCGGCTGTGGATTCACAATCAACAGACTTCGGTGCGGCGCGTCCAGGTCCCTTACAGTCGCGTCCGATGGCGACGAACGGAGCCCGGACCGCGGCGGTCGTCGAGCCGCAGGTTCCGCCGCAGAACCTCGACGCCGAGGAGTCGGTCCTCGGCGCGATGATGCTGTCGGCGGGGGCGATCGCCGCCGTGGGCGACGTTCTGGCCGCGGACGGGCGCGAGTACTACCGGGAGAGTCACGCGAGGATCTATCGAGCCGCGCTCGCCCTGTACGCGAAGGGCGAGCCGGTCGACGCGATCACGCTCGTCGACGAGCTGGACGAGCGCGGCGAGCTCGATGACGTCGGCGGCAAGGTGCGCATCCACGAGCTGGCCGCGCTCGTGCCTGCGAGCGCGAACGCCGGCCACTACGCGCAGATCGTCAAGGAGGCTGCGACGCTCCGCGGGCTCATCCGCGTCGGCGGCGAGATCTCCCGCCTCGGCTGGGAGCGCCCGGGAGAGGCCCCCGAGCTCGTCGACCGGGCCGAGCAGATCCTCTTCGAGCTCTCCCAGGAGAAGGCCACCTCGGAGTTCAGCCACATCGAGACGCTGCTGAAGGAGAGCTTCGAGCGGATCACGCAGCTCTACGAGTCGGGAGCGGACGTCACCGGGGTCCCGTCGGGGTTCCGCGACCTCGACCGGATCACGTCGGGGTTCCAGGAGGGGAACCTGATCGTGATGGCCGCGCGCCCCAGCATGGGCAAGTCAGCGCTCGGCCTCGGCGTCGCCGCCAACCTCGCCGTGCGCAAGAACGTTCCCGTCGCGCTCTTCACCCTCGAGATGTCGAAGTCCGAGGTGACGCAGCGGCTCATGTGCAGCGAGGCCAAGGTCGAGTCGCAGCGGCTCCGCACCGGCAAGCTCTCCGCCGACGACTGGCCGCGCCTGACGGCGGCCTGCGACAAGCTCGCGAAGGCGCCCGTCTACGTGGACGACACCGGGTCGATCACGATGATGGAGATCCGCTCGAAGGCGCGGCGGCTCAAGGCCAAGCACCCCGACCTCGGGCTGATCATCGTCGACTACCTGCAGCTGATGACCTCGGGGACGTCGGCCGAGAACCGCGTCCAGGAGGTCTCGCAGATCTCGCGCTCGCTGAAGGTGCTCGCCCGCGACCTCGACGTTCCCATCGTCGCGCTCTCGCAGCTCTCCCGCGCCGTGGAGCAGCGCCACGACAAGCGGCCGATCCTCTCCGACCTGCGCGAGAGCGGCTCGATCGAGCAGGACGCCGACATCGTCATGTTCATCTACCGCGACGAGTACTACAACGGCGAGGAGTCCGAGCAGCAGGGCCTCGCCGAGGTGATCGTCGCCAAGCACCGGAACGGGCCGACCGACACGGTCAAGCTCTCGTTTCTGAAGCGCTACGCGAAGTTCTCGGACCTCGCCGCGTCGTAGCGGCTCCGACGGACGATGGTGAGCGGGGCGCCGTGCCGCATTCGGCGCCCCGCTTCCTGAGGAGGGCCCGTACTGTGAGCCGTGTGCCGCTGAGAACCTGACGCGTGGGGCCGGCGTTTTCTTCCCCGGGAATCCCCACGACGCCGGCGGCGTTGACGGAGGCATGATCGCGCGCTGGTGGCGAGGCTGGGCGGCGACGCAGGAGAACGCCGACGCCTACGAGGAGCTCCTGAGGACGACGATCCTCCCGTGGGTCGGGAGCCACGAGGGCCACCGCGGCTCGTACCTCGTCCGCCGCGACGTCGAGGGCGAGGTCGAGTTCGCCACCCTGACCCTGTGGGAGTCGCTCGACTCGGTGAAGGCGTTCGCCGGCGAGGACTACGAGGTCGCGGTCGTGCCCGAGCCCGCCCGCGCGGTGCTGTCACGCTGGGACGAGCGCTCGGCGCACTACGAGGTGGCCGTCAGGCCGGAGTAGGCTCGTCCTCGTCGTGCTCGGACGGGGTCTCGCCCTCGGCCTCGGCGACCGGCTCGGCGGCTTCGGGCTCGACGGCCTCGGCCTCGGGCGTATCCGCCTCAGCCTCAGCTGCCTCGGCCTCCGCCGGCTCCTCGTCCTCCAGTACCTCGGCGACTGCGGCCTCGGCCTCGGCGTGCGTCTCCGCGGCTTCCGCCTCCGCCGCCGCGGCGGCCTCGGCCTCGGCGGCGGCCATCGCCTCGAGCTCCTCCTCGGGCGGGAGCTCGCCGCCGATCGGGACGACGAGGGTCTTCACCTCGACCTGGACGCCCTCGAAGACAGTGATCGGCACGGCGTAGCGTCCGATCCGCTTGATCGGGTCGCCAAGCTCGACCTTGCGCCGGTCGACGCGAATCTTCCGCGTCCGCCAGATCTCGTCGACGATGTCCGTCGAGGTGACTGAGCCGAAGAGCGTGCCCTGGGGGCCGGCGTTCACGTCGAAGCTCAGAACCGTCTTGCGGAGCGTCTCGGCGATCTTCTCAGCCTCGTCCGCCGACCGCGCCTCGTGTCGCGCGCGCTCGGCGTCGCGGCGCTCCAGCTCGGTCACCTTCGCCTCGGTCGCGAGCTCGGCCAGGCGCCGCGGCTGCAGGAAGTTGCGCATGTACCCGCGCGAGACGGACACGACCTCGCCGCGGAGGCCGACCTTGTCGACGTCCTCGAGCAGGATGACGTCCATCAGCGATTCCCGCCGCTGACGTGGTGCGAGTCGACGTACGGGAGCAGAGCGATCTCGCGGGCGCGCTTGACGGCGACGGCGATCTGGGCCTGGTGGCGCCGGCAGGCGCCGGTGATCCGGCGCGAGCGGATCTTCCCCTTCTCGGAGATGTAGCGCCGGAGCTGGTTGTAGTTCTTGTAGTCGACCTCGTCGATCTTCTCGCGGCAGAAGTAGCAGCTCTTCCGCCGGGTCGGGCCGGACGAGGGGGACGTGCGGCGCTGCCGCTTTGCTTGCTCTCGTGCCATTCGGTGTCGACCTCTTCTCTAGAACGGAATGTCGTCGTCGGCCGCCGAGGCGCCGGCCGGCGCGAAGTCGCCCTGGTTCGGCTGGACGTCGGACGAGGGGATGTACTGGCTCTGCTCGCCGCCGCCCTCGCCGCGGCTGTCCAGGAACTGCACCTGGAACGCCACGACCTCGACCTTGGAGCGCTTCTGTCCGTCCGTCTCCCACGAGGACCAGTCGAGGCGGCCGTCGATGCCGACGCGGCGGCCCTTGGCGAGGTGCTGCGAGAGCATCTCGGCCTGGTTCCCGAAGACCTTCACGTCGAAGAAGTTGGGCTTGTCGGTCCAGTTGCCGGCCTCGTCCTTCTGGCGCCCGTTGACCGCCAGCCCGAGCTGGAGGACAGGCGAGCCCGACGGGAGGTGGCGAAGCTCGGGGTCGCGCGTGAGGCGGCCGACGAGCGTGACGCGGTTGATGTCTCCAGCCATGGTTTCTCAGCTCCTCAATCGAACGTCTGTTCTATCCTACTCGGCGGCCTGGACGGCCTCGGCGGGGGCGGACGCCGCGCGGTGCTCGCGCGGCGGGCCCGACGACGGCTCGCGTGCCGGCATCGTGGCCGCGGCCGGAAGCCGGCGGACGGCCATGTGCCGGAGCACCCCGTCGGTGATCTTCAACACGCGCGTGAGCTCGGCGAGCGTTTCCGCGTCGCAGTCGAAGTGGAGCAGGTAGTAGAAGGCCTCGGGCTTCTTGTCGATCTCGTAGGCGAGCTTGCGCCGGCCCCACGAGTCGTCGCCCTGCCAGGTGCCGCCGCGCTGGGTGACGAGCTCGCGGATGCGCGTCAGGATCTCAGCCTGGCGTTCTTCGGCAAGCTCGGCGTCGAGCAGCAGCATGATCTCGTATGGATTCATCGGTTCCCGTTTCTCCTTCCCTCGGTCTAACGGCCCCGCGGTGGGCGCGCCGCTCGGGAATCAGCGGCGCCTGGCGGAGCGAGAAGCCCATCGAGTATAGCGGCGGGGAACGGCTTGCCCGGCGGCGCGGTGTCATGAGAGAGTGCCGGAAGTGAAATGGATCGCGAAACTCGGTCTCGTCGTCGCGGCCGTGGCCGCGGTCGGCGCGCTGGTCCAGCGCCTTCGCCGGAAGCCGGAAGCGCCGGCCGCCCCGGCCGACGACCGTGCGGACGAGCTCCGCCGCAAGCTCGCCGAGGCGCGTGCGGCCGCCGCCGACCAGGACGACTTCGAGGCGGCCGGGATGGGCGCCGAGACGATCGTCGAGGAGCCGCCGGCGCCGACGCCGGTGGAGCCCGAGCCCGAGCCGGAGCCGGAGCGAGAGCCCGAGCCGCCGCCGCCGGCACCACCGCCTCCGCCGTCTCGCCCGGCGTCCGAGGAGCCGCCACCGCAGGACGAGTTCGAGGCGATGCGGCGCCGCATCCACGAAGAGGGAAAGGCGGCCGCCGAGGAGATGCGCCGCTCAGCGGATCCCGAGCCCGAGCCGAAAAAGCCCGAGACGCCCGACCCGTCCTGAGAGCCTGAGCGTCCACCGGAACGAGCACTCGGTCGAGATCGCAGCGGCGGCCGGAGACGTCTTCCCCTGGCTGGTCGGTGCCGAGGAGCGCCTGCGCTGGATGGGCGCTCTGGTCGAGAGCGAAGCGCTCGACGACGAGCCGTCCGCGCTTGGAAGCCGCTTCCGGGACGTGTTCGAAGACCACGGGCAGCGCGTCGAGCTCGAGGCCGAGCTCGTCGCGTTCGAGCCTCCGCAGGCGCTCGCCGTGCGGCTCGTCGCGGACGCCTTCGAGGCGACGAGCAGCTCCCGGCTCGAGGAAGCCGGTTCCGGCACGCGGCTCACCGCCACGATCGAGACGACCTACACGGCGTTCGCCGCCCGGCTCCTCGCGCCGGTCGTCACGCGTCACGCCCAGAAGCAGCTGGAGGCCGACCTCGGCCGCCTGAAGGAGCTCGTCGAGGCGGGCGCAGCCCTCCCCGGAGCGTAGGGGCTGCGATCCCGCTGGTGTAAGGTTGCCCTGACATGTCGGCGACCATGATCAGGCTCGAGCGGGTCTCCAAGAGCTTCGGCCCGGTGCGGGCCGTGCAGGACGTGACGCTCGAGATCGGCAGGGGCGAGTTCGTCGCCCTGCTCGGACCCAGCGGTTGCGGCAAGACGACGCTGCTCCGCCTGATCGCCGGCTTCGAGACCCCTGACGAGGGCGCCGTTCGGCTGGGCGAGAAGGTCGTCGCCGGGAGCGCCTGGGTCCCGCCGGAGCGGCGGCACGTGGGCATGGTCTTCCAGGACTACGCGCTCTTCCCGCATTTGACGGTCGCCGGGAACGTCGGCTACGGGCTCACCCGTGCAGGTCGTGGGGTGCGTGTCGCCGAGGCGCTCGCCCTCGTCGGCCTGGCCGAGCACGGCGACCGCTACCCGCACCAGCTCTCCGGTGGCCAGCAGCAGCGCGTCGCGCTCGCGCGCGCGCTCGCGCCCGAGCCGGCCGTCGTGCTCCTGGACGAGCCCTGGAGCAACATCGACCCGGTGCTCCGCGCCTCGATGCGCGACGAGCTCGCCGGCATCCTGCGCGCGACGGGCGTCACCGTCCTGCTCGTCACGCACGAGCAGGAGGAGGCGTTCTCGCTCGCCGACCGCGTCGCCGTCATGCGCGACGGGGCCATCGTCCAGGCGGGTGTGCCGGAGGAGATCTACTACGCCCCCGCGACGCGCTGGGCCGCCGAGTTCGTCGGCGCCGCCAACGTGCTGCCCGGGCGGCTCGAGGACGGGCTGGTGGAGACCCTCGTCGGCCGCTTCCCCGCGCCCAACGGCGACGGCCCCGGCAACGTCGAGGTGCTCGTCCGGCCCGAGCTCCTGGCGCTGAACCCGGACCCGGCGGGAGAGGGAGAGGTCGTCGCCCGCGAGTTCCGCGGCCACGACATCTTCTACCGCGTGCGGCTGGCCGACGGGACGACCGTCTGCTCGCAGCGGCCCTCCAACGAGTCGATCCCGCTCGGCGCCCGCGTGGCCCTGCGGCCGCACGCCGGCCGTGTCGCCCTCTTCCACTAGCGCCCGAGCCCCCGTTCTCCTCGTCGCGGCGGCGGTCGTGGTCGTGGCGCTCGTCTGTCTTCCACTCGTCTACCTCGTCGTCAGGGTCGTGGACGGCGGCGTCGACGCCTGGGTCGTGCTCGGGCGCGCACGGATCCTCGAGCTGGTCGGGAACACGGCGCTGCTCGTCGTTCTCGTCACCGGAGCGGCGCTGGCGCTCGGCGTGCCGCTCGCGTGGCTCGTCACGCGAACCGACCTGCCCGGCCGCCGGCTCTGGGCGGTCGCAGCCGCCCTCCCGCTCGTCATCCCCAGCTACGTGGCTGCGCTCGTGCTGCTCGCCGCGTTCGGCCCGCGCGGCTTCCTGCAGCAGGTGCTGGAGGGGCCGTTCGGCATCGAGCGCGTTCCCGAGATCTACGGGCTCCCCGGCGCCGTGCTCGCGCTGACGATCTCGACCTACCCGTACGTGTACCTGCTCGCCGCGGCGGCGCTGCGCGACCTCGACCCGGCGCTCGAGGAGGCCTCGCGGAGCCTCGGCCGCTCGCGCGCGGAGACCTTCCGGCGCGTCACGCTCCCGGTCCTACGCCCGTCGCTCGGCGCCGGGGCGCTTCTCGTCGCGCTCTACACACTGTCGGACTTCGGCGCAGTCTCGCTCATGCAGTACAACTCGCTCACGCGGGCGATCTACGTCCAGTACCGCTCGCTCTTCGACCGGACGCCGGCCGCAGCGCTCGCCCTGGTCCTCGTCGTGCTGACGGCGATCGTGCTCCTGCTCGAGTACTACGCGCGCGGGCGCGTCCACTACCACCGCCGCTCGCCGGGCACGGTGCGTCCGCCGCAGCGCGTCCGGCTCGGGGGCTGGCGCTGGCCCGCCCTGGCCTTCTGCGGCGGCGTCGTCGGCTTTGCGCTGCTCCTCCCGCTCGCCGTGATCGGCTACTGGCTCGAGCGGGCCGTCTCGCTCGGGCGCGACCTCGGCGACGTCTGGGGCCCGGCGCTGAACTCCATCCTCGCCTCGACGCTTGCCGCCGGGCTTGCGGTTGCCGCCGCCCTGCCCGTGGCGATCCTCGCAGTGCGCTACGCCGCCGGGTGGACACGGGCGCTCGAGCGCCTTTCGTACTCTTCGAACGCGCTCCCCGGGATCGTGATTGCTCTCTCGCTCGTCTTCTTCGGGGCGAACTACGCGGGCTTCGCATACCAGACCCTCGGGCTGCTCGTGTTCGCGTACGTCGTGCGCTTCCTGCCGCAGGCGGTGGCGAGCTCGCACTCAGCGCTCCTGCGCGTCGACCCGCGGCTCGAGGAGGCGGCCCGCGGGCTGGGGAGGAGCCCGCGGCGCGCCTTCGCCACGGTGACGGCGCCGCTCGTCGCGCCCGGGCTGCTCGCCGGCGCCGCGCTCGTCTTCCTCTCGACGATGAAGGAGCTCCCGGCCACGCTCCTGCTCGCGCCGATCGGCTTCGACACGCTCGCGACCGAGGTGTGGACGGCGACGACCGTGGCCGCATACTCGGAGGCGGCGCTACCGGCACTTCTCCTGATCGTCTTCTCGGCGCCGTTCGTCTACGTGCTCACGGTCCGACGCGGTCCCGGCGTCGACGCCCCCGGTTAGCACCCGCCCGCGTCGAGATAGCCGTGCCAGCGTCGCCCCGTCTCGCGGTACACCGGGTCGCGGGTGAGGCGCCCGAGCCGCTCGAGCAAGTGGACGTGGTACGTGTGGTACATGCTGCTCGCCGCCTTCCCGCCCAGGGAGTAGAGCGACCAGCAGCCGGTGTCGAACTCATCCAGCACCGACTTCGTCGTGTCGCTGAGCCCGGCGACGTAGGCACCGGCCTCCTCGTTCCCCGTCAGCTCGGCGTACTCGCGCAGGGCGACGATCGATTCCAGCTGCGCGTTGAGGATCGTCGTGTCGGAGAAGCTGTACTCCTGGATCCAGTCCCCGCCGGCGACCGGCAGGGTGAGGTCGCGCGGGATCGCGTGAAACGAGGCGGCAGCCGCCTCGGTCAGGCGCCCGTCGCCCAGAAGCTCGCCGGTCCGCGCGAGCGCCTGGGCGCCCAGCGCCTGTGCGAAGCCCGAGGTCCAGACCTCCGGGCCGCCGAAGGTGAAGCGGTACTGCCAGAGGAGCGCCTTCCCGCTCCTGACCCCGCGTGCGACGAGCGCATCGGCCAGCCTGCCCGCCTCCTCGCCCTTCCCCTTTCGGGCGAGGTTGTTGAGCCTGATGAAGCTGGCCAGCGGGTGGAACTTGTACCCGTGCTCGGGAAAGTGGCGGTAGACGACGCCGGTCCCGTCGGCGACGTCGCCGGCCAGGCTCATCTCGGGGCGGCCGTCGGCCAGCGCTTCCACGTTGACCCGGAGCTGCTCGAAGAGCGCGGCCCGGTTCGTGGTGTAGCCGTCCGCGACGGCCGCGACGTCGCCTAGGGCCAGGACGAGCACTGCTGCGCCCCCGGGGCTCTGCCCCGCGAACGCCTGGACGGTGTCGGCGACGGCGCTTCGGGCCTCCTCGGCCGTCGCGGCGTCGAGCCGGCCGGCCTCCACGGCGGCGGCGATCCCGGCCTCAGCGGTGGCCGCATACTCCAGCGCCCGCTGTGAGAAGGCTTCGTTCAGCGCAGCCGCAGTCACGGGACCGGCGACGCCGTCGGCCTCCAGGCTGCTGGAGCCCTGAAAGGAGGCGACCGCCGTGGACGTCGTCGCCGAGTAGGTTCCGTCTGCCCCTGAAAGAAGCCCGAGCGCGGTGAGCGCTACCTGGAGGTCGCGGACCTGGGGACCGCGGTTCCCCTCCTTCAGCAGGGCGGCCGCGGGCGCCGCGGGCGAGCTTTCCGCGGTCGTCGCGCTCGCGACGGCGGGGGCGGGTGTAGCCGCGACGGGCTCGGGCGCGGCCTCGCCGCCCAGCGAGAGGCGCACCGCCACGGCCAGCGCGACCAGGAGCGCGAGGCCGAGCAGGCCGGCCACGGGCGCCGGGATCGGCGAGCGCCGCTCGAAGCCGGCCCGCAGCCGCCGCAGGTCACCGGCCAGCGTCCTGGCCGGTGGGCGCCGGCGCGGCACCTGTGGGAGGGCGACGGCCGCCGCAGGGTCCGTGTCACCCCACCAGTCGAGCTCCTCGTCGTTGAAGAACGACTCCTCCACGTGCCAGTCGGCACGAAGCCTACGACGAGGCGCGGATGGTGACCAGGGTCGTGCCGGGCCCTACCCGTGAACGGACGGGCCGCCGGCCCCGGCGCTTGCGCTCGCCGGATATGGCTCGAGGTCGTTCACGAAGCCGGGTGTCGCCTCGACCCGGCGCACCCAGCCGACGACCGCCGGGTACGCCGACATGTCGATCCCGGCGTCGCCCGCGACATGCGCGTAGGCGTACAGCGAGACGTCCGCAACGGTGTAGCCGCCGGTGAGGAAGTCGCGGCCGCCGAGGCCGTCGTCGAGCACGCCGAGAGCCGCGCGGGCCGACTCCAGCCGGGCGGCGAAGACCTCCGGCCGCTCGGCGTCCCGTCCGGTGAGCCGCCAGAAGCGCGCCGTGCCGACGTTCGGCTCGAAGAGGTTCTGCTCGAAGAAGAGCCACTGCCAGACGCGCGCCCGCGCGAGGAGGTCGTCCGGCACGAACGCGCTGCCCTCGCCGAGGTACAGGAGGATCGCGTTCGACTCGGCGATGGCCTCCCCGGAGTCGAGCTCGAGGACCGGCGTGCGGCCCGCAGGGTTCTTCGCGCGGTAGGCCGGCGTCGTCGACTCGCCCGCGAAGATGTCCACTGGCACGCGCTCGTAGGCGAGCCCGAGCTGCGCCAGGAGGAGGCGTGCCTTGTAGCAGTTCGCCGAAGCCGAATAGTCGAAGAGGCGCATGCGGGCATCATGGCAGGGCGCCCTCCGCCTGGCGCTCGTCCCCGCGGCCGGCCGGCGGAGCGCATGGACGAGCTCTGATCCGAGCTCGCTGACGCAGCGCGGGAACTTTCCGCGCGCGCCTCCGGTCGAACCGCGAAACGAGAACCGGAGGAGCGAGATGACGAGACGCCTGATCACAACCGCCGTAGTGCTGGCCGTTGCCGTGCTGGCGGCGGGCTGCATCGGGGACGACGAAGGGGCCGACGGCGCGGCGGTGGGCGGTCTCGAGAGCGGCGTCCTCGCCACGGGCCTCTCCGCCGAGTCGCTCGGCACGGGAGGCGCCGCGATCACCGCGGCCGGGATCACGGTCGTGGGGATGGGGACGGCGACGGCGACGCCCGACACGGCCGAGTGGTCGTTCGGCGTCCAGACGAGCGGCGAGACGGCCCAGGCCGCGCTTGCCGCCAACTCCGAGGCGATGGAGAAGGTGGTGGCGGCGCTGAAGGCCGCCGGGATCGCCGACGACGACCTCCAGACCGAGCAGGTCTCGGTCTATCCGCGGACGAGCGACGACGGGGTCTCGATCGTCGGCTACGACGCGTCGAACACCGTGCGCGCGACCATTCGCGACCTCGACCAGGCCGGCGGGATCGTCGACGCGGCCGTGGCTGCGGGCGCGAACCAGGTCTACGGCCCGAGCCTCACGGTCTCGGACACGGAGGCCCAGTACAGCGCGGCCGTCGACGCGGCGTTCGACGATGCCCGCGCGCGGGCGCAGGCGATCGCCGACAAGGCGGGCGTCGCGCTCGGTGCGCCCGTTGCGATCGTCGAGGGCGGCGGCGGAGGCGTGGCGGTCCCGTACTACGAACGGGCCGGCCTCGAGGCAGCCGCCGATGTCGCGATCGAACCCGGCACGCAGGACGTCGGGGCGTCGCTGACGGTCACCTTCGCGATCGGATAACGCCGAGAGCTCCTCCCCCAAGACGGGCGGGCCCCTCGAACTCCACTCCCCGGGGCCCGCTCGTCCAACCGGGTGCTGGGCGGGGGTTAACCGCACGCACGAACGCGGGCTGGCTCGGCGGTGCAGCGGCCCTCCACGAGCGACGATTCGCCTGTTCCCACCGAGACCAGGAGACCCGCCATGACCGCCATTGCGCTCCACCTCCCCCGCAGGGCCGCCACCGGCGCGGACCGCTTCAACGCCCACCTCCTGAACGTCACGTTCGAGGCGCTCGACGGCGAGCGCAGATCGGCCATCGGCGGCGGGGAGAGCATCCCCGAGGCGATCGCTGCCGCCCGCGACGAGCTGCCGAACGGCACCTGGACGCTCGTCCGCTGGAACCCGCTCTTCGGCGAGTAGGACGCCCGCGCTCTCCTGACTACAGGAGGGCGTGTCTGCTCGGCGTGCCAGTTGCAACCTCGTGGACGCGCCGATCGAGCGGCTGGCCCTCCTGGTGGGGAGCCCTGCCGCCCTACGGCCGGGCCCCGGAGCGAGTCCCCGGTAGGTGGCGGAAGGCCCATGTACGCCAGTGCCGGAGGAGCGATCACGCGCACGTGGAACACCGCGTGAGCGACGCCGGGCGCCGGTCGGTTCCCGGGTTCCCGAGAGAGGAGACGTCATGTGGACCCTCTGGATCATCGGCCTCGCGCTCGCGATCGCAATCGCGGCGGTCTGCTACCGGATCGCGGAGGGGAAGGGCAGGAGGGGTGTGCTCTGGGCTGTCCTCGGCTTCTTCTTCCCCGTGATCGCCCTGGTCGTGATCTTCGTTCTGCCGGACAAGCGCGCCTAGGCCTCGTCAGCGGCGAACTCCTGCTTGGCGTACGAGGCGCGGCAGACGAGCAGGCCGAGCAGCGGGTAGAGCAGGACCGACGCCATCCCGGCGCCGACGAGCGCCGGGGCGACGTCCGAGTCGATCTCGCCGCGCTCCTCGCCGACCTCGATCGCCGCCACGATCAGCGGCAGGCCCGTGGCGCTGAAGAGCGCGAGCGCGGTCGTGCCTCGGGCCCCGAGCTCGCGGAGCGAGAGGAGCGCGAGCGAGACGAGGTCAGGCTCAGGAGCCACGACCGTCCTCCTCCCGCTGCGTCCGGCACCTGCCGACGCGCCTCCTTGCCGCGGATTCGGCGCTGCTCGAGGGTCGCCGGAGGCAGGGTTGGCTCGATGTCGCGGGCCTTCATCCTCGTATACTCGCCTGGATGAGCGAGGGCGGCCAGGCGCGTCGGCTTGCGCGCTCGACGGCGACCTTCACGCTCGCGACCGGCCTCTCCCGCGCCCTCGGTCTCGTCCGCGAGATCGTCGCGGCGTATTTCTTCGGCGTCTCCGGGAAGATCAACGCCTTCACGGTCGCGACGCAGATCCCGACCCTCGTGCGAGCGTTCATCGGCGACGCGGCGCTCTCCGGTGCCTTCGTCCCCGTCTTCAGCGAGCTGCTCGCCAAGGAGGAGAAGGCGCGCGCCTGGCGGGTCGCCTCGACGATCTTCTGGCTCGTGCTCATCGGCGTCTCGCTGCTGACGGCGGTGCTGATCCTGATCGCACCGCTCCTGATCCTCCCCTTCGGCGACCCGGGCGGAGACCCCGACCTCGCCGTGACGCTCACCCGGATCATGCTCCCGATCGTCGGGCTGCTCACGGTCTCCGGGATCATCGTGGGCATCCTGAACGCGTACGACGAGTTCACGATCCCGGCGCTCACCCCGGTCGCCTGGAACCTCGTGATCATCGGCGGCCTCGCCGTCTTCGTCCCGCTGATCGACGACGAGTCGAACGAGCTGATCCTCTACGCGGTCGCCGTGCTCGTGGCCTCGCTCGTGCAGCTCCTCCTGCCCGTGCCCTGGCTCCGCCGCCTCGACGGCCGGCTGCAGCGGGTAATCGACTGGCGCGACCCGGCGGTCAAGCGCTTCTTCGTCCTGATGCTGCCCGTCACGCTCACGCTCGGGCTCATCAACCTCAACATCTTCGTGGACATGCTCTTCGCGTCGCGCCTGGTCGACCCGGACCTGGCGCCGACGGCGATCGAGAAGGCGTTCCGCATCTACATGCTCCCGCAGGGCATGTTCTCCGTGGCGGTCGTCACCGTGCTGTTCCCGACCCTCTCGCGCTTCGCAGCCGTCGGGAATCTCGCGTCCTTCCGAGCGACGCTCGACAGCGGCCTCCGCCAGATCGCCTTCCTGCTCCTCCCGGCCGCGGCCGTCAGCGCCGTCCTCGCGCAGCCGATCGTCCGCCTTCTCTACGAGCGCGGCGCGTTCACCGCGGACAACACCGTCGTCGTCGCGCAGTGCCTGGCCGCTTTCTCGCTCGGACTCATGTTCAACGGCTGGATGCTCCTGCTCTCGCGTGGGTTCTACAGTCTCCAGCGCAACTGGGTCCCGACCACGATCGCGCTGGGGACGGTCGGTCTGAACGCCGTGCTGGACGCGTTTCTCTATCGCGTCGGGGTCTGGGGGCTCCCGCTCGCGACCTCGCTCGTGAACATCGTGGGGGTCGCGCTCCTCCTCGTCGCCATGCGGAGGCGGCCGGGCCTCGCAGGGGTGCGCGGGGTCGTCGCGTCAGTCCTCCGCATCCTTCTCGCCTCGGCCGCGGCGGCCGGCGCCGCCTACGGCGTGTGGTGGGTGCTCGACGACCTCCTCGGCCGCGACCTCTGGGCGCAGATCGTCTCGCTCGGCGTCGGGCTGACCGCCGGAGCCGCCGTGTATCTCGCCGCCGCCAGGCTCTTCGGCGTGCGCGAGCTGGAGGCGCTCAAGGCTCTCCGCCGCAGCTAGCGGAAGCGGCTCAGCAGCCCCTGCTTGCGGCGCCAGACCTCGCGGGCCTCGGCGATGCGCTCCTCGCGCGCGAGCGCGGCAAACTCGCTTCGCAGCGGCTCGAGCTCCGTGCCGAGCGCCCAGCCGAGCAGGAGATCGGCCAGCTCCGGGTTCCGGGGCAGCAGGGGGCCGTGGAGGTACGTCCCCAGCACGTGACCCTGGACGGCGCCGTCGGTCGGCGGATCGCCGCCGTTGCAGACGCCGACCTCGACCTCGGCGAGCGGCTCCGGCTCCGGCCCGAGCGCGGTGCGGCCTCGATGCCACTCGTAGCCGACGAGGGCCGGCAGGCCGAAGCGCGGCGCCGGCCTCGTGACCACACGGTTGTCCACGTGGTCGCCGAGTGTCGTCGTGACGTCCAGGATCTCGAGCCCGGCCTCCGTCCCGCCGCCGGGTGTCTCGAAGCTCCGGCCGAGGATCTCGTAGCCGGCGCCGATGCCGACCACCACCTTGCCGGCCGCGGCGGCGCGCGCGAGCGTCCCCTCGGCGGCGAGCAGCCGCGCGACGGCGGGCTGGTCCTCGTCCTCGGCACCCTGGAGGATGTAGAGGTCGGCGTCCGGAAGCGGGTCGCCGATCGGCGCGCCCACCGTCTCCACCTCGACTCCGCGCGCGCGGGCCCGGTGCTCCAGCATGCGCAGGTTCCCGCCGTCCCCCTGCGGGAACATCGCCCCGGGGTAGACGTCGACGATGGTCAGCGTGCTGGGAGCTCTCAGAGGGCTCACGTGGCGCCGAGCTCGTCCAGGCGCTCGCGGAGGTCGAGGAACGCCGGGTAGTTCCCCACGACCGAGACCGGCCCCGGCGGGCTCGCGAGGATCGCCTCGACCGGGTCGCGCACCCGCTTCACGTTCAGACCGGCCACCTCGAGCCGCAGGGCCATGTCGGAGGCGCGGTGGCCGGTGGCGACCGCGTCGCGCCCGGCCAGCCGCTCGAGCGGGGCGTCCCAGGCGAGGCTTGCGTCCTTCGAGTTGAAGTCGCCCCGCGCGGTCAGGTGGAAGACGAGCGCGTCGCCGGAGTCACCCGCGATCGTGATCGACTCCTGCCAGCTCGCCGGGTTCTTGGCGAGGATCAGACGCACAAGTCGGCCGTCCACGTTGCGGCGGTTGTAGCGGCCGTCGACGTTACCGACCCCCGCCATCGCCTCCGCCGCCTGGTGCGGGTCGACGCCGAGCGTCATCGCCGCGACGAGCGCGAACACCGCGTTGTGCCGGTTCATCCGGCCGGGGACCGCGAGCTCCAGCGGGACCGACACGCCGGGCCCCTCGGCCACGTCGCCCACCAGCCGCCAGCTCGGCTCCTGCCGCTCCTGCCCGCAGGACTCGCACCACCAGCGCTCGCCCTCGCGCCGGAGCCGGACGATGCAGTCGCGGCAGATCGCGCCGTCCTCCGACCACTCGTCTCCGCCAGCTACCCAGACGACGTCCTCTGCTGGCTGCACCGCCCACGTGACGATCGGGTCGTCGGCGTTGGCGACCACGGTGAGCGGCCAGTCGACCGCCTCCAGGGTCTCGCGCCAGTGGCGCGCCAGGGGCTTGTAGCGCACGCCGCGCTCGAGGTAGTCGCGGCTGAGGTTGAGGAGCACGATCGTGCGTGGCCGCGTGGCCGCCGTCACGGGGCCGAGGTAGGACTCGTCGGTCTCGAGCACGGCGTAGGGCGTGTTCCGCTCAGCCTCCAGCGCGACGACGAGGCCGGAGGCCATGTTCGAGCCGTTTTCGTTGTACGCCGTCGGGCCAAGCCGGCTCACCGCCGCGGCGAGGAGCGCAGCCGTCGTGCTCTTGCCGTTGCTGGCGGAGACGAGCGCGGTCGTCCGGCCGCGCGCGAGGAGCCGGAGCGCTTCCGGGTCGAGCTTGAGTGCGACCGTGCCGCCGACTACGCCGCCCTGGCCGCGCCCCGCGGCCCGGGAGGCCCTCGCCGCGAGGCGGCCGGCCGCGAGCGCCCCGCGCGTTCGCAGCGGGAGCGGGGGAAATCGCTTCTCGGACGGCGTCGGCGTGCCCATGCGGCTCGGAACCCGAGACTACAAGGACCTAGACTCTCGACCGGTCCGAGGCCGGACCGTGGCTCACGCGGGTTGTTCCGTCCCTCACTTGGGCGTACTGTCGGGCCTAAGGCGGGCCACCCCGGCTCACATACTCAGGTCGTTCCCTGGCCTGGGGCTTCGTTCATGCGGCGTCTCCCCCTGATTGTGGCTCTCGCGTGCCTGCTCGCGCCGGTTTCGGCGGCGGGTGGTGCCACCCTGCCGCCGGGCTTCCAGGAGGAGGTCGTCTTCTCCGGGCTCGCCAACCCGATGGTCGTCCGCTTCTCGCCCGATGGGCGCGTCTTCGTCGCCGAGAAGAGCGGCCTGGTCAAGGTCTTCGACAGCCTCGCGGACTCGACGCCGAGCACGTACGCGGACCTGCGCACGCAGGTGCACAACTACTGGGACCGCGGCCTGCTCGGGATGGCGCTCGACCCCCAGTTCCCGGCGGACCCCAACCTCTACGTGCTCTACACCCACGACGCGGCCATCGGCGGCACGGCGCCCCGTTGGGGGACGGCGGGCGCGACGTCCGACCCGTGCCCGAACCCGCCGGGCGGCAACGTCGACGGGTGCGTCGTCTCGGGGCGCCTCTCGCGCGTGAGCTCGACCGGGGTGGAGACCGTGCTCGTCACGGACTGGTGCCAGCAGTACCCGAGCCACTCGCAAGGCCAGATCCAGTTCGGCCCCGACGGGGCGCTCTACGCCTCCTCTGGAGACGGCGCCGCGTTCGGCTTCGCCGACTGGGGCCAGGACGGCAACCCCCTGAACCCGTGCGGCGACCCGCCGGGCGGCGTCGGCGCCGTCCTCAGTCCTCCGACGGCGGAGGGCGGAAGCCTGCGCGCGCAGGATCTGCGTACGAGCGGCGACCCGGTCACCCTCGACGGCTCGATCATCCGGGTCAACCCCGATAACGGGGCGGCGCTGTCGACGAACCCGCTCTTCTCCAACTCCGACCTGAACGCGCGCCGGATCATCGCCCACGGCATGCGCAACCCCTTCAGGATCGCGTTCCGTCCGGGCACCTCCGAGCTCTGGGTCGGGGATGTCGGCCTCGGCCGCTGGGAAGAGATCAACCGCATCACCGATGTGCTCGGGTCGGTCGAGAACGCCGGCTGGCCATGCTACGAGGGCCCGGCCTCGCCTCCTTCGTGGCAGCAGGCCGGCGTGGACATCTGCACGAACCTCTACGCGGCCGGCCCGTCGGCGGTGCACGCCCCGTACTACTCGTACGCGCACTCGAGCACGGTCGTCGCCGGCGAGACCTGCCCGTTCGGAAGCAGCTCGATCTCGGGTCTCGCCTTCTACCAGGGAGGGTCGTACCCGGCCGCCTACAGCAACGCCCTGTTCTTCTCCGACTACTCGCGCAAGTGCATCTGGGCGATGCGGGCGGGGAGCAACGGGCTCCCGAACCCGAACGACGTCGTCACCTTCGTCGCCCCGGCGGCCGGCCCCGTCCAGCTCGAGATCGGGCCGGGAGGCGACCTGTTCTACCCCGACTACGACGGCGGGACGATCCGGCGGATCCGCTACTTCGCAGCGAACCAGCCGCCGATCGCGGTCGCCCAGGCGACGCCCACGAACGGGATCGCACCGCTCGTCGTGAGCTTCGACGGCGGCGGGTCGAGCGACCCCGAGGGCGGTGCGCTCACCTACGCGTGGGATCTCGACGCCGACGGCGTGTACGACGACTCGACCTCGGCCACGCCGTCCCGGACCTACACGCAGGACGGGCAGGTCACGGTCGGCCTCCGCGTCACCGACTCGAGCGGAGCCTCCGACGTCGCCTCGATCGTGATCACGGTCGGCAACTCGGCCCCGGTCGCGACGATCACGGCCCCGACCGCGACGACGACCTGGGCCGTCGGCGAGAGCGTCGCCTTCTCGGGCACGGGTACCGACGCCCAGAGCGGAGCGCTGCCGGCCTCGGCGTTTCTGTGGGAGCTCGTTCTCCACCACTGTCCTTCGACCTGCCACGAGCACGAGCTGCAGTCGTTCACGGGCGTCTCGAGCGGCGCCTTCGACGGGCCCGACCACGACTACCCGGTGCACCTCGAGCTGCGCCTGACCGTGACCGACTCCGGCGGCCTCAAGGACACGGAGAGCCTGCTCCTGCAGCCGAAGACGGTGCAGACGACGTTCGTGACGAGCGTCCCCGGGCTGCAACTGACGGTGGACGACGACACGGCGCCGGCGCCGTTCACGCGCACGTCCATCCAGGGCTCGAGCCACACGGTCTCTGCGCCGGCGACCCAGACGCTCTCCGGCGTCGAGTTCACGTTCGAGTCGTGGTCCGACGGAGGCGCGCGCGTGCACCAGCTCACGACGTCGAGCTCCGGGACCCTGACCGCCCAGTACTCGGGCGGGACGCCGGCCGCGTGCTTCTACAACCCGGCCACGAAGTCCGTCGCGGCGTCGATCGCGCCGACCTCGCAGGCGACGCTCAAGGTCGCGGCGAGCGGTCAGCTTCTCTTCGGAGCCGTGCCCATGCCGTGCGGCGGCGCCACGGCGACGAACACGGACAAGGTGGTCGTCACCGGCACCGTCGGGGCGACCGAGCGCTTGATCATCGACCAGTCCGAGGCTCTCCTCGGACCCGGCGCCGAGGTCGAGAGCACCATTCCCGAGATCGAGGTGGTCGCGAACCTGGGAGACGCGGCAGACCGGCTCGTCGTGATCGGCACCTCGGGTGACGACAAGCTCTCGGCCGGCCTGTATGGAGTCGCCTTCGACGCCGACAGCGACGTCGACGTCACGTTCGCGCCCTCACCCGCGCCTGCCACCGTCGAGCTCGTGGGCGGCGGGGGGAAGAACACGCTCACGGCCCGCGGGGGCAGCGGGACGGGCGCCGTCTTCACCGGGAGCATCGTTCTGCGCGCCGGCGACCTCGGCGACACGCTCACCGGCTCCAACCTCGGTGACCTGCTCGTGGGCGGCGGCGGCAACGACGATGTCAACGGCTACGGCGGCAACGACACGATCGACGGCGGTGCAGGTGACGACAAGCTCAACGGTGCCGACGGGAACGACGACAGCATCGGCGGCCTCGGGGCGGACTCGATCTCGTCCGGGGCCGGCGACGACACGATCCGGGCCGCGGACGGCCTGGTCGACCCGGTGCTGAACGGCGGCGCCGGGATCGACACGGCCTATTACGACCTGGTCGACCCGGTGCCGAGCGCCGTCGAGAACAAGATCATCGGCTCGGCGCCGCCGCCGCCTCCGCCGCCACCTCCGCCTCCGGGCCCGGACACGACGCCGCCGCAGACGACCATCGCCTCGGGGCCGCCCCCGTCCACCACCGAGACGACCGCGACCTTCGCCCTCGCCTCGAGCGAGGTGGGCTCGACCTTCGAGTGCGCCCTCGACCTCGGGGCGTTCCTCCCCTGTGTCTCCCCGGTCACGTACAGCTCGCTGGCCCTGGGCGCCCACCAGCTGCGCGTGCGCGCCATCGATCCTGCCGGGAACGTCGATCTCACGCCTGCGGCGCACTCCTGGACGATCGAGGCGGCTCCGCCTCCGCCCCCGCCGCCTCCGCCGGGCCAGGGCTCCTGTGTCTACAACGCGACGCAGAAGACCGCGACGGCCACGATCCCGGTAGGCGGCACGGCGACGCTCGCGGTCGTCGGCAGCGAGATTCGCTTCGCCGGCGTCGCCTGCGGCGCCGCGATGACCACGAACACGGATGCGATCACGGTCACGGGCGGCTCGGGGTCGGTCGAGCGCCTGGTCGTCGACCAGTCGGCCGGAGCGCTCTCCCCGGGCGCCACGGCAGAGGCGATCGGCACGAACTCCGAGATCGAGCTGGCGGTCAATCTCGGCGACCCGACCGACCAGTTCGTGCTCGGCGGGACGGCCGGCGCCGACCTGCTCTCCGCCGGGACGAAGGGCGTCTCGTTCACGCCCGACACGGACCTCGACGTCACGTTCTTGCCGCTCCTGGGCGCGATCGAGCTGGCGGGCGGCGCCGGCAACGACACCCTGACCTCGGGCGGCGGCTACGGCACAGCGCAGGCGTTCCTCGGACGGGCGACGCTGCGCGGCGAAGGCGACGACGACGCGCTTGGCGGCAGCGCCCTCGACGACGTGATCGTGGGCGGCCCAGGCGCCGACACGCTGCAGGGAAACTCGGGGAACGACGAGCTCCTCGGCGAGGCCGGCAACGACACGCTCAACGGGCAGGACGGAAACGACGGGCTCGTCGGCGGGCCCGGTGTGGATTCGCTCTCGGGCGGGAACGGCGACGACAGGCTCGAGGCGGCCGACGGCGAGGCCGATGCGCTGATCCACGGCCAGGTCGGCGTGGACACCGCCTACTACGACCTCGGGCTCGACCCGGCTCCGGTCTCGGCCGAGAACGCGGTTCCCGGGCCGCCTCCGCCCACGGGCCTGCTGCGGTAGCCGGCCGGCCTGAGACGCGGCCCTAGCCGATCGTGAAGACGGTCCGGCCGTAGAGCGGCCCGTACCGGGCTGCCGCCTTCGACCCGTAGCCGGGCCACACGTAGACCGCGACCGGCCCTTCCGAGAGCGCGTGCCGCCTGCCCTGGAAGGTCCAGCTCGACTGCAGCCGGTACTGCGAGCGGGCCGGCCAGGTGCTGAGGATCTTCCTCCCGTTGCGCCAGACCTGCATGTTGTAGTACGTGGCCCTCGGGGCCGATCTCCAGTCGACGAGCGGGGGCGTGTGCACGACCGCGTGGTAGCGGGGTGAGATGATCGGGCTCGGCCAGGCCTCGACCTCGACCGGAGACGAGAGGTTCCCCGCCCTGTCGAGGCTTCGGATCCGATAGCGGTAGAGCACGTGGTTGCTCACGGTCGCGTCGGTGAAGGAGTTCGCGGCGGCGCGGTCCACCAACCGCTTCCAGAATCCCGCAGTCCCCCGCTTCCGCCAGATGCGGACGCGGTCGTAGTCGACGTCGATCGGCTTCGTCCAGGTCAGGCCCACCCGCAGGTGACCGGCCCGGGCCGAGAAGCCGACGACCGCGGCTGGCGGCGTCCTGTCGACGACCCAGCCGTATGACGCCTGGTTCACGTTCCCGATCGAGTTCGTCACCTGCACCGTGAAGAGGTACGCGCCGTCCACGAGTCCCGAGTAGGTCTGCACGGAGCCGCCGGAGCAGGGCTCGAAGGTGCCGCCGCCGAGTGGCCCGTCGAGCCTGCAGACGGTGACGACATCGGGCTCGACGGTGAGCTCGAACTCGGCGTCCGCCCGGGTCGTCAGCGGCGGGACGCTCGTCTTGATGCTCGGCTTCGCCGGCTTCGCGCCCGCCTGGACGATGACGTTGAAGCTCTCCGCACCGCTCGTCAGGCCGGAGGCGTCCGTCGCCACGCACGAGACTTCCGTCTCGCCGAGCGGAAAGAGCGTTCCCGAGGCAGGATCGCACGTCACGACCGGGCTCGGATCGGCCGCGTCATGGGCGGTCGGGAGGGCGTAGGCGACGACCGCGCCCTGCGGAGACTGCTGGCCTGCGATGACGTCGGCGTGCGACGTCAGGGTCGGCGGCGTCGTGTCACGCACCGCGATCCTGACTACCCCCGCGCTCGCGTTCCCGGCGGCGTCGGTCGCCGTGCAGGTCACGTCCGTGTTGCCGAGCGGGAAGGTCGAGCCGGGGGCGTGCGTGCAGGCAAGTCGCAGGGCGCGGGGTCGAGGTTGTCGGTTGCCGCGAAGCTCACGATGGCGCCGGCCGGGGAGGTGGCCTCGACGGCGACGTTACCGGGCAGCACTGGCGCGGTCACGTCGACCGTCCAGCTGAAGGTTGCCGGAGGGCTCTGGTTGCCCGAGGCGTCGAGCGCCCTGACCTGGAAGGTGTGCCCACCCTCCGTCAGGGACGGGTACGACACCGGGGATGTGCACGAGCCCCAGCCGGCTGCCCCCGAATCCAGGCGGCAGATGAAGCTCGCCGTGTTCTGCGACCCGGAGAGCACGAACGTCGCGTTCTGCTCGTCGGTCCAGACCGGGGTGTCGGTCGACACGGTCGGCTTGTCCGGCGCGGCGAGCTCACCCGCGGCCCCCGAGACGAGCGACCCACCCAGGACGACGACGCCGAGGGCTGCGAGGGCGGTGAGCCGCCTCACGTTCCCACCAGGACGACGAAGGTGGCCGCGCCGAGCGCGAGCGTCAGCGCCAGGGCCAGCCCGATGTCGGCACGTCGCTCCACGAGCAGCCCCGAGACCGCGCCGAGCGCGCGCGCCGGCATCAAGGCGAAGGCGAGCGCCAGCAGACCGCTTCCGACGAGCAGGATCAGGGCGGCGCCGGCCGCCACGGAGAATCCGTCTCCGGTAGTAGTGGCTGGAACGACGGCGGATGCGGTCACGACTTGGCTACGGACGATTGGGTTCGACCGCGTGAGCGTTCCCACGGCTTCGGCCCGCGTAACGTGCGCCGGGACCGAGTAGGTGCGCTCGGCGGCCTTCTCCCGGCGCGCGGTTCGCTCCGGGGTGCGCTTCGTCTCGCGGGCCGGGGGGGACGCCTGCGGGGTCGTCGGCTCGGCCGGCGTGGAGCTCGGAGCCGGAGCCGCCGGCTCCGAGGGCGGGGGGACGGGCGCAGGATCGGGCTGCGGCTGCCCGAGGGCGACGCCGGCGACGCAGAGAGTGATCGCGATCGCGATCGTTACAACGCAGGTCTGCCGCACAGACCCGACCCCTTCCCAGGGACATTCCGCAGACCTCCAGGGTATGCCGAGGCGTCACGCCGCGCAAGGGCCTGCCAGGGCTGCGGCGCCGCCGTGCTTGGCCCTCGCCGGGGCGTCGCCGCTCCCGCTGCTCCGTTACGGTGTCCCGTCATGCAGATCCGCGCCGCCGTGCTCGAGGGCTTCGGACAGCCGCTCACGATCCAGGAGCTCGACCTCGCCGAGCCGAAGGCCGGCGAGGCGCTCGTCCGGCTCGTGGCCTGCGGCGTCTGTCACACCGACCTCTACACCGCGTCGGGCGCCGACCCCTCGGGGTACTCGCCGACCGTGCTCGGCCACGAGGGCGCCGGGGTCGTCGAGGCGGTGGGCGAGGGCGTCACCCTCGTCGAGCCGGGCGACCACGTCGTCACGCTCTTTGCGCCTCAGTGCGGCGAGTGCGTCCACTGCCGCCGGCCCGGGATCGGCCTCTGCCTGGCGATCCGCGACCGGCAGAACGAGGGCTATCTCCCGGACGGGACGACGCGGCTTTCCCGCGACGGCGAGCCGATCCGCCACTTCATGGGCACGTCGACCTTCGCGGAGTACACGGTCATGCCGGAGATCGCGCTGGCGACGATCGACCCGGACGCGCCGCTCGATCGCGCCGCGTTGTTCGCCTGCGGGCTCTCCACCGGGATCGGCGCGGCGCTCAACACCGCCAGAGTGGAACCCGGCTCGACCTGCGTCGTCTTCGGCACCGGCATGGTCGGCCTCGGCGCAGTTGTCGGCTGTAGGCTCGCGGGGGCGGAGCGGATCGTGGCCGTCGACGTGGCTGAGGGCCGGCTCGCGCTCGCCCCGCACCACGGCGCCACCGAGACCATGCTCGGCGGCGAGGACGTCGTCGACCGGATCCTGGAGGCGACCGGTGGCTTCGGGGCGGACTACACGTTCGAGGCGACCGGCAACGTCGCGGTCATGCGCCAGGCGGTCGAGTCGGCGCGTATGGGCTGGGGCCTGGCCACGATGTGCGGCGTCGCCGGCAAGGGCGAGACGCTGAACGTCGTCCCCCGTTTCCTCATCACCGGCCGGCGGATCGCCGGCTCCTCCTTCGGCGGCTGCAAGGGGCGGGAGGACGTGCCCGCCTACGTCCGCCGCTACCTCGACGGCGAGATCGACGTGGACGCCTTCGTCTCCCACAAGCTGACCCTCGACGAGGTCAACCGCGGCTTCGAGCTGATGGAGGCCGGCGACGGCATCCGGAGCGTGATCGACCTCGCGTGATCGTCGAGCGCGAGGGGTACGTCGAGCACAGCGGCGGCCGGACCTGGTACCGCGTCGTGGGCGAGAGCCAGGAGGGCCGCGACCCGCTGCTCTGCCTCCACGGCGGGCCTGGCTCGACCCACAACTACTTCGCGCCGCTCGAGCGGCTGGCGGAGGACGGCCGCGAGGTCGTCCTCTACGACCAGCTCGGCTGTGGACACTCCGGCCGCCCCGACGGGATCGAGTGGGGCATCGGCGTCTTCCTGGACGAGCTGGCGGCGCTCCGTGAGGAGCTCGACCTCGAGCGCGTCCACCTGCTCGGCACATCGTGGGGCGGGATGCTCGCACTCGAGCACGCTCTCCGTGGCTACGGCGGCCTCACGAGTCTGGTCCTGAGCTCGACGCTCGCGAGCATCGACGAGTGGGTGGCCGAGGCGCTGCGCCTCCGCGCCGAGCTGCCCGCCGACGTCGTCGCGACCATGGAGCGCTACGAGGCGGCCGGCGATTACGAGGCGCCGGAGTACCGCGGGGCGGTCGACGTGTTCGACGACCGCTACGTCCGCCGCGGCGCGATCGGCCGGCCGGAGCTGCAGCTGATGAAGGAGGGCCTCGGCACCGAGTCCTACCGGGCCATGGTCGGGCCGAACGAGTGGACGGTGACCGGCGCCCTCCGAGGCTGGGACATCCGCGACCGCCTCGGCGAGATCGCCGTCCCGGCTCTCGTCGCGCGCGGCCGCTACGACATGTGCACCGAGGCGGTCGCGGCCACGCTTCTTGCCGGCCTCCCGGACGCGCGCGAGGTGGTCTTCGAGGAGAGCTCGCACATGCCCGCCCTCGAGGAGAGCGACCGCTACCTCGAGGTGGTCGGAGCGTTCCTCCGGGAGGCGGAGGCGGGCTGAGCTACCCCTCCCTGAGCTTGGCCCTGCGGGCCAGCTCTGCCTCATTCGGCTCCTCGAGGGCGAAGGAGCCGTACCTGACGTCCCCCTCGCGCTCGTAGGCCACCAGCACGACGCCGGACGAGAAGACCGACGAGTCGACGAGCTTCAACCCGGCGGGCACGGCGCCGTCGTCGAAGAGCCGCTTGCCGGTGCCGAGCACAACCGGGAAGATCATCAGCTGGAGCCGGTCGACGAGGTCGTGCTCGAGCAGCGTTTGCAGGAGGTTGCCGCTGCCGTGAACCTGGATCTCCGGCCCGTCCTCGTCCTTGAGCTCCGCGACCGCCTCGGCGACGTCGCCCTCGAGCAGGGTGGAGTTGTTCCACTCCACGGCGTCGAGCGTCCGCGAGGCCACGTACTTCCGCGCGGCGTTCAGGCCGCCGTCCTCGGGTGCTTCGACCTTCGGCCAGTGGGCGGCGAAGATCTCGTATGTCTTGCGGCCCAGAAGCAGGTCGTAGGGCCTGCCCATGAACTCGCCCATCTTCTCGCCCATGGCCTCGTCCCAGTAACCGACCGACCAGCCGCCGTGGTCGAAGCCTGCTTCCTGGTCCTCCTCCGGGCCGCCGGGCGCCTGCATGACGCCGTCCAGGGTCAAGAACGTGTTCACGATCAGAGGTCTCACGGTCGCTCTCCTCTCGATTCGGGATCGGATTCGGTCATCTGGATCGACCGGCCGAGGCGGCCAAACTCATCGTTGCCCGCGGAGCGCGTCGTCAACGGCCTCGTCGAGGCTCAGGCCCCGCCCCTCCTCGCGCGCCGCCTCGGGGACCTCGGGCGGGGGCTCGTCCGCGCGGATTGGCCGCCGGCCCCGCGTCTCGCGCAGGGTCTCGGCGCTGCCCACGAGACGCCCTGCGCGTGTGGCGTCGCCCGCGGCTGCCGCCAGGCGCGCGAGGCCTTCCAGGCAGTCGGCCATGCCGCCGCCGTCGCCGAGCGCAACGAACTCGCGCAGGCCGTCGCGGAACCGGTCGTACGCGAGCTCCGGGTCCCCGGCGCGGCGGGCGGTCTCGCCGAGGATCTCCAGCGTGCATGCGTGGTTGAACGAGCCGGCGTCGAGGCCGGCGAGCGCCTCTCGCCCCCGCGACTCGGCCTCGTCGAGCTCGCCGAGTCGGAGCCCCAGCTCCGCAAAGCCGAGCGCAGCGCGGGCCCCGCCGCCGGCCGCCTTGCTGCGCTCGGCGTAATGGCGCGCGGCGGCGAAGTCGCCCTGATCGAGGGCGATCTCGCAGAGATCGGCCAGCGTCGCCGCCCTCCAGTTCGGCCGCTGGAGCATCGCCCTCGACGGACGCGAGCTCCTCCTTCAGCTCGACGGCGCGGTCGAGATCGCCGGCGAACCGCAGGATCTCGCCGCCGCCGACGAGAGTCTCGGCGAGGCCGCGGGGCGAGAGCCGCTCACGCTCGGCAAGCGCCGACTCGGCCCACTCGCGCCCCTCGGCCAGGTTGCCGTGCGAGATCAGGAACGGATAGAGAGCGCCGAGGAGCCGCCCGACGTCGTCCGGCTCGCCGGCGGCCAGCGCAAACGCCACTGCGGCGCGGACGTTCGGATAGTCCGGCGCGAGCCGCGCCGAGGCGGCGGCTTCGCCCGCGCCGTGTAGCGTCTCCGCGCTCGCTTCCCCGAGCGCGACGAAGTAGGCGCGCAGGCGGCCCCGGAGCGCCTCGCCCTCCTCTGACTCCAGCAGGCCGGTGGCGTAATCCCGGATCGTCTCGAGCATCCAGTAGCGCCCGCCCGAGAAGCGGATCAGGCTCTTCTCGACCAGGGACTGGAGGGTGTCGAGATCAGCGCCGCTCACCTGTTCGGCCGCCTCGAGCGTGCAGCCACCCGGGAGGATCGAGAGGGCGCGGAAGAGCGTCTGCTCCTGCTCGGAGAGCAGGTCGTAGGACCACTCGATCGTGGCCCGCAACGTCTGCTGGCGCGGGTCGGCGTCGCGACCGCCTCGGAGGAGGTCGAGCCGCTCCGAGAGCCGGCCGAGGATCTGGCCGGGGGTGAGCGCTTTCGTGCGGGCAGCGGCGAGCTCGACGGCGAGCGGGAGCGCGTCGAGACGCACGCACAGCTCGCGGATCTCCTCGGAGGGCTCGAGCTGGGCCCGCTCGCAGAAGAGCGCCACCGCCTCGGGCTCGGCGAGCGGAGGGACTGCGAACTCGACCTCGCCCTGTACGCGCAGGAGCTCGCGGCTGGTGGCGAGCAGGGTGAGGTTCGGGCATGCGGACAGGAGCTTCGAGAGCTCGCCGGCTGCGGCGATCACCTGCTCGAGATTGTCGACCAGCACGAGCAGCGCGCGCTCGCCGATGTGGTCGGCGAGCCCGTTTCGCGCGCCGAGCGCACGCGCGATCGTCCCGGTCACCAGGCCGGGATCGCGCAGGGCGCCGAGCCCGACCCAGAAGACCCCCGCCTCGTAGTCCGGGACGAGCGCGCCGGCGGCCTCGATCGCGAGGCGGGTCTTGCCCGAGCCGCCTGGGCCGGTGAGCGTCACGAGGCGCGCGCCGCCGGCGATGCGGGCGAGCACCTGCTCGAGCTCGCGCTCCCGGCCGACGAAGGCGCTCGGCGGCCGGGGCAGGTTGGTGTTCGAGATCGTCTTGAGCGGCGGGAAGGACTCCTCACCGAGCTGGAAGATGGAGACCGCCCCGACGTCCTTCAGCCGGTGCTCGCCCAAGTCGCGGAGCGAGGCGCCCTGCGGCTCCGAGCCGCGTGGGAGGGCGAGCGCGGCCGTCGCATCCGAGACGAGGATCTGGCCTCCGTGGCCGGCGGCCGCGATGCGCGCGGCGAAGTGGACGTCGTCGCCCACGTAGCCCTCGTCGGTGACGAGAGCCGTCCCTGTGTGCAGCCCGATCCGCACCCGGATCGGGCCCGGCGCCAGCCCGTCCGCGATCGCGGCGGCGGCGTCGAGCGCAGCTGGCGCCGACGGGAAGGCGGCGAAGAACTCGTCGCCCTGTGCATCCACCTCGACCCCGCCGAGAGATCCGAGCGCACGGCGCACGATCCGCCGGTGCTCGGCGAGGGCTTCCGCGTAGCGCTTGGCGCCCAGCTCGTGCAGGAGCTTCGTCGAGCCCTCGATGTCCGTGATCAGAAACGTGACGGTGCCGCTCGGAAGGTCCTCGCGCACCGCCGCTCAGCCCGGGGGGATGTTCTGGTTCCGGCGCAGCACGTTGTCCGGGTCGAAACGCCTCTTCAGCGCCTGCAGCCGCTCGAACGACTCCTCGCCGAAGGCCGCGCGGACGCGCTCGATCGGCTCGTCGGCCTGCATGTAGTTGACGTAGCCGCCACCCGCGAGCGACCACGGCTCGATCGCCGCCGCCGTCTCGCGCGCCCAGGCGATGTGCTGCTCGTCGTAGGCGGGCTCCGCCCAGGTCGCCATCGCGCTCACGTTGAACGCTGCCCGGCGAAAGCCGAGCGCTCCGGCCGGGGCATCCTCGTCCTTCGGGGCGCCGTGCAGCGACTCGATCAGGATGTCGCCCGGGACGCGGCCGAGCGCCACGACACGCTCCAGGAGCTCGTCGATCAGCTCGTCCGGGAGCTCCCGGGCGAAGTGGCCTTTCCAGTAGTGGCGGTTCTCGCCGTACGGCGCATCGAAGAGGGCCTGCTGCTGGGCGAACGGGCGCAGGCGAACGCCGTCTTCGACCAGGCCCGGCTCGGCGCGCAGCGCTTCCAGCTCGGCGGGCTCGGCCGCCGGGCCGGTATAGCAGGGCGAGACCACGAGGACGGGCTCCAGCGACGCGTCCAGCGAGACGACTGCCTGGCAGCTGAAGTCGCGCGGTGAGCTCGCGACGAGGTCGCGAAAGCGACGCAGCCCGTCCCGGACGCCCGGTCCGCTGTACGTCAGCTTCCCGCCGAGAACGGTGTCGAGCGGATGCAGGCGGAACTCGAGCACGGTCGCCACGCCGAAGTTCCCGCCGGCGCCCCGGAGGCCCCAGAGGAGCTCGGGGTTCTCGTCGGAGCTCGCACGGACGAGGCTCCCGTCCGGAGTGACGAGCTCAGCCCCGACGAGGTTGTCGGAGGTCAGGCCGTGCTGGGCCGTCAGGTGGCCGATCCCGCCCCCGAGCGTCAGGCCGCACACACCGGTGGAGCCGACGATCCCCCCGGGCGTCACGAGGCCGGCCGCCTGCGTTGCCCCGTCGAAGTCGAGCCAGGTCGACCCTCCTTCGGCCCGGGCGATCCGCCTGTCGGTGTCCACCTCGACGCGACGCATTCGCGACAGATCGATCACGAGGCCGTCATCGACCACGCAGTGCCCCGCCGGGTTGTGCCCGCCGCCGCGGACCGCGACCTCCAGCCCCTGTGCCCGTGCGAAATCGAAGGCGGTGGCAACGTCGCCTGGGCCCCGGCAGAGCACGATCGCGGCGGGCCGGCGGTCGACCGCGGCGTTGTAGCAGACGCGGGCGGCGTCATAGCCGGAGTCGCCAGGGCCGATCGCCTGCCCGGCGAGCGAGCGGTTCAGCTCGGCAAGACCGTCAGCGGCGCTCATCGCGTGGAGAAGATAGACGACGACCGAAAGAGGAGGGGGCGGCTCAACGGCCGCCCCCTCTGTCCTGCGGTTGAGGGTTGGTTACGGGACGAAGGTCCTCTCCGAGCCGGCCGGGGCCGGAATGGTGAAGGTGCCGGGGACACTCTTGCCCGGCACGCCGTTGACCGACTGGGTCGAGTACGCGTACGTCAACACCGCGAACGCGATCGAGTCGGCGTTGACGGCGAGCGCATGGTCGTTGTTGTTGGCGAACGTGTCGCAGGCCGCGTGGTAGCACGGGTCGAACTGCGCACCCACGGTGCCGCCCCAGATCGACTGCTGCTCGGCGGTCTTCGGAACCTCCGCGCCGGTGAAGAGGCCACCGGCCGGGATGTCGTTGTTGATGAACGCCTGGTAGTCGCTGCGTCCGTCGAACGCGGCGTCGTCGTACGGCTCGCCGCGCAGGGTGTAGAACGACTCGAAGAGATCCTCGATCTCGATCGAGCCGTCAGGGACGTTGACGCCCACGGGAGGCGTGAAGCTCGACTGGTCGGCGTCCTGCGTCATGAAGATGTAGTTCGGCGAGCCGACCATGTCGAAGTTGAGGTAGAGCGCGATGCGGTCCTTCTGCGCCTGGCTCAGGCCGTTGACGTAGTTCGTCGAGCCGACGAGCCCGCTCTCCTCGGCGCCCCACCACGCGAAGCGAACCGTGTTCTGCAGCTTCACGTGCGCGAGCTGCTCGGCCACCTCGAGGATGGAAGCGCTGCCCGAGCCGTTGTCGTTGATGCCCGGTCCCGCCAGCACCGAGTCGAGGTGCGCGCCGGCCATGACGACGTTGTCGTTGTTCGTGCCCCTCTTCTCGGCGAGCACGTTGGCGGTCGGGCAGTGATCTGGCGCAGCGGTGTTGGCGAAGACCCGCATCCGGAGGCCTGCGGGGACGAGCCCTGCCAGCGTCTCGCCCAGCGCGTAGGTGGTGCCGATCACCGGGATGCCGCTGGTGTTGTTGGCCGTCAGCGTCACGGCCGGGATGCCCTGGCGGGCGGGAGTGTCCGTCTCGCCCTGGTTGAAGATCACGATCCCGACGGCCCCGGCGGCCGCGGCGTTCTCGGCCTTCAGCTCGAACGTGCAGAAGCCGCGCTGGAGCAACGCGATGTTCCCGGCAGGGAAGCCCGCGAAGTCCGAAGCCTCGCACCCGCTGGTCGAGGTGTTGCCCAGGCCGAGCTGCAGGTCGACGGCCGTAACCGCCGCGGTGACGTCACCCGGGTCGGACTGGGTCGATCGGCCCGAAGTCGACACCCTCCGATGTACGTGACCGCGTTCGGTGCGGTCTGCTGCAGGGCCGAGGGGCCGACGACCTCGAACGCGAGGTAGTCGAACGTCTGGACCATGGGGTCATAGCCCGCGGCCTCGAGCGTCTCGACGACGTAGTCGACCGAAGCGTCATAGCCCGAAAAGCCGGAGAAGCGGTTCCCGTCCGTTCTCGTCGGCGATCTCCTGGAGCGCAGCCTGGTGCTCGCGCACCTGGTCGAGCCGGATGCACTCGAGGATCTTTGGATAGGTGTTGTTCGCCCGCTCGTCGCAGTCGCTCTGCGGAACCTGCGCAAACGCAGTGTTGGCGGACACCATGGCCGCCAGCGCGACGGCCACGATGATCAATCCTCGGACGCGTCCGCGCCCAAGGGCTCGTGCGAGTCCCCTCATGGTTTCTCCCTTTTCCGTTTGCCCCAATGTCCGCGGCTGGTTGTACGTCCCGGCCAGCCGCAGACCGCGCACGATAGCTCGTCTGCGAGGAGAAGAGAAGTTTCAGTCGTTACGAGCCACTGCTTGCTCGCCTTGCGGAGGCGCAGGACGGAAGCGGGGTTTACGGCCCCGCTTCCGTCCGTCAGATGCGGCCGCCGCGCGGCTCGCTGCGCTCAGTCGCAGTAGCTCGGCGCGCTGCCCACCGGCTCGTAGCAGAAGGCGTCGCCCTGGTTCGAGTTGCCCTCGAGGAACCCGATGCGGCTGACCTCCTTCTCGAAGTCTCCTCGGTACTTGAGGACGTACAGGCCGTTGCGCAGGTCGATCACGTAGATGAGGCCGTCCTTGACGATCGGATAGCTCCACATCACGACCTTCTCGTGCCGGCCCGTGTCGGGGTCGGAGGAGAGTCGTGGATCCTCGAGCATCACTTCGGGCAGCGGCTGGGGGAAGAACTCGGCCAGCTGGTACGGCTTGTGCGCCTGCTGGATGCTGACCGCCTGGAAGCCGCCCGAATGCCAGGTTGTGAACGCGATATGCGGCGTCAGCGTCGGATTGTGCGCGGAGTACGACGTGCGCGGCGGGTTCCAGTCGTCACAGGTGGACGGGTCGTTTTCCGGCAGCCGATAGTCCGCCTCGACCGTCGGCACACGTGGATCCGAGATGTCGACCATCCGCGCCCAGCCCCACGGGCAGCCGTGGCCGGACCCGGTGGCCGTGCCGTACACCTCGTCGGAGACCCACACCCAGTCACGGCCCCAGAGCTTCACAGCGCTGTGAGCCCCGGGCCCCGACCACGTCGGCCGTGCCTCGTTGAGTGTGATCGGGCGCGGCTGCGGAGAGGGCACGCCGTTTGCGAAGTCGGACACGTCCACGACGGCGAATCCTCCGGTCAGGAGCGCGAAGTACGCCCTGCTGCCGTCGTTGCTCACGGAGAGCGAATGGAGGCTGCCCGTCGGCTTCTGCAACGGCTCCGGGAAGGCCGGGAACCGCGTGTAGCCGTGCAGCCCGTTGAAGAGGGTGACGGGCGACTGCCCGTTCCGCACCGGCGAGATGTCCCAGACCGAGAACGGACAGCTCGGCGAGCCACCCCTGATCGCGCACGTCGAGGCGGCGTTGCCGGCGAAGAGCAGCGCGCGCTCGGGGTTGTTCGGGTCCTGCCAGAGGAAGAACTCGTGCGTGTCCGCGTTGAACTGGAAGAGCAACTCCGGATCGGTCGCGTTCGCTCCCGAGATGTCGTAGAAGCGGAAGTTCGAGATCGACGGCAGCGTGCAGTGGTGTAGTTGGTCGCCGACGCCGCAGTTCGTGTTCAGGACGATCAGGATGTTCTGTGACGCCCAGACCCTGAGCTCGCGCGACGACTCGCCCGGGCGCGCGTCTATTGGCTCATCAGTGATGAGCGTCGGCTCGGACGGGTCCGAGATGTCCACGATCATGATGCCGCCGTGAGGCATGCCCTCGTGGCCTCCGTCGGTCCGACTCCCGATGTACATGTAGTCCCCGTGGATTGCGCCGGCGGAGTTCATCCCGCGGCTCATCAGCGGCTCGTGCCCGACCTGCGTGAGCGAGCCGGTCTTCTCGTTCGGTGGTGCGGTCGCGGTCGCCGGCATGACGAGCGTCACCGCCGCGATCGCGAGAAGCGTCCTGCACCAGGCTGCCCTTCTCATCTGGCCTCCCCCCAAGTCGCGCGTGGCGCGAAAGTAGCCCGGTGGGCCCTTTCGAGCCGCGCTACCTCCAACCGAAATGACTTCCCGGAAGCGGCGGGACTCAAACAACGGCGAACTGCAACGCGCGCCTGGCCGCCGTGTGGAGGTCTCCAGGAGGTCTACCCATGCCGTCACGCCGGCGGGCGAAGCATCCTGCTCGTAGGACTCGGAGAGACGTCCGTGCCCCGCGCCACCGACCCTCACGGCGCTCATGTAAGCGACGAGACACGGCAGACCAAGCTCCTCAACGCCCGCCTTTGCCGCTAAACGAACTGGCCGAGCCTAGGATGGTGGTGTGTCCACAACCGATCTCGGGCACGTGCGGGACCGGCGGAAACGGGTTTGGGCGTGAGTGGCCCGCGGCGCGTTCCGGCCGAGCTTCGCGGCGTCGTGTTTCCAATCGCGGTTCGTGGCTATGACCGTCGGGCGGTCGATGCCTACGTCACGCGGATCAATCGGCTGCTCGCGGAGCTCGAGGCGACACGCTCGCCGCAGAGCGCTATCGAGAATGCGCTCAGGCGGACCGAGGACGACAGGAGCGACATCCTCAAAGAGGCCTATGAGATCGGAGGCGAGGTTGCCGCCACAGCGGAGCGTGAAGCGGACGAGAGGATCGCCAGGGCGAAGACCGAAGCCATGGAGATCGTCGTCAACGCCAGCGACCGAGCCGACCGCACGAGGGCCGAGGCCCGCGAGCAGCTGGCGCAGGCACGCGCCGAGGCGGAGCGGATCCTCGCGGCCGCGCGCGCGGAGGCGGAAGCTCAGCTGAAGCGCGCAGAGGAAGAGATTGCGAGCCTGCGCAAGGAGGCTGAGGCATGGATGCGTGCGCTCCGCATCGACACGAACTCGATCTGGGGCGAACGCCGCGACCTGCTCGATGAGCTCCGCGAGATCGCGGCTCGACTGCAAGAAGCAGCCTCACGCGCCGGTGCCCGTGCGGGCTCCCCCGACGATTCCCCTGGTTGACCACGAAGCCTGCGGGACTGTCGGCCGACACATTCTTCGATTTCAAGGCATACTCGGACTGTGGCCGGTGGCGAGCCCCGGGAGCCTGCCCAGAGCGAGAGCGGAGAGTCGTCCACCTCGCCCGAGGCGAGCGGCGATCTCAGCGACCGCCACGCCGGTGCGAGCGAGATCGGCGACGTCTCCTTCCCCGTTTCCGTCCGCGGCTACGACCGCAGCGCCGTCGATGCCTATGTGAGCCGCGTCGAGCAGCTGGTCGCCGAGCTCGAGGTGACTCGCTCGCCGGAGGCGGCAGTCAAGCAGGCGCTCGAGCAGGTTGGCGAACAGACGAAACGCCTCCTGGAGGAGGCGGGGGTGACAGCCGGGCAGATCACCGTCACCGCACGCCAGGAGGCGGAAGACAGCACCGCCCGCGCAAACCAGGAGGCAGAGAGCGTCGTTGCGGCTGCGAAGGCCGAGGCGGCCGAGATGGCCGCACGCTCGGATGCCGCCGCTGAAGCGACGGTGGCGCAAGCTCGGAAAGAGGCGGCGGAGCACCTGGAGAGCGCCCGAGCAGAGGCTGCCGCCGTGCGCGAGGAGGCGGAGGCGCGGCTGCGCGAGCTCCAGGCCGACACGGAGACGATCCGGCACGAGCGAAGCCACCTACTCGGCAACTTGCACGAGCTCGCGACACGAGTCGAAGGTGTCGCCAGCGCGGCGGATGAACGGTTCCCGTCCGGAGAGGCCCCCGACCAGGCAGAGGAAGGGAAACTGCAAGCCGAGGCCGCGGACGATGAAGCCGGAGCCGACGAAACAGCGACGGATAAGCCGACCGCTGAAGCGGCGCCTCGACAGCCTTCATCCGCGTAGTCGGCGCGCTGAAGTCCTACACGGGAAGGCCCGCCTCCGGGTTCCGCTCTTCGGGGATCGGTGGCACTCATACGCCCTCTCAGCGAGACGTCGTGGAACGCCTGCGCGCCAGGTTCATGGCGGCACGTGTCGGATCGTGTCGGGATCAGGGTCTTTAGTGCACGGTTCACGGACGGGCACCACTCGAGCGTCGCCACCGTTGCCGCTAATCCGCCGCAGCTCGGGAAACCCGACCGCCAAGAACGCGCGGCGGAGACGCTCAAACGCGTCCCAGTCTCACGGCTGCAGATCGAGCGGTTTCGAGTACCTGTCCGACGGTGTCGTCGCCCTGCGCCTGCCCGTATCCTGGCGCGATGGGCATCGTGAACAAATCGTTCGACGAGCCGGACGAGCTCGTCACGCAGCCGTTGTTGACGGTGCAGTTGGTGGTCCTCGGCGAGGTCTATGTCGCCCGCATGGTGCACCAACCTGGTTGGAGCTGGTCCGAGCACGTACAGCCCGTCGCCGGCACGGCGACCTGCCTGCACCACCACCAGGGCGTCGTCTTGTCGGGCCAGGTCGAGATCGAGATGGAAGAAGGTGCGCGCCGCATCATGCGCGCGGGCGAGGCGTTCGACATTACGCCGGGTCACCTGTCCAGAGTCGTGGGCAACGAGCCCTACGTGTGCATCGAGTTCGCGGGCGTGCGCGGCTGGGCGAAATCGCCCGAGGCGGGAGAGCGCGTCGTCGCCACGCTTCTCGTCACGGACATCGTCGGCTCGACGGACGTGGCCGTGCGGCTCGGCGACGCTGCGTGGAAGGAGCTTCTCGCCCGCCATGGCGATGGCGTGCGGCGTGAGCTCGACCGCTTCCGGGGGCTGGAGGTGACGACGACGGGCGACGGCTTCCTGGCCTTCTTCGACGGGGCGGCTCGTGCTGTTCAGTGCGCGGGCGCGATCAGGGATCGCGCGGCAGCCGAGGGCCTCCCGATCCGGGCGGGTGTCCACTCGGGCGAGGTCGAGCGCCACGCCGGCAACGTCCGCGGTGTCGCAGTCCACGCCGTCACGCGGATCGCGGCGCTCGCGCAGCCGGGCGAGGTGCTGGTCTCCGGGCCGGCTGTGAGCTTGCTCGAGGGGTCCGACCTACGCCTCGAAGATGCGGGCGAGCACGAGCTCAAGGGCCTGCCCGGCCGACGCCGCGTCTATCGGCTCACCGAGGCGTCAGGCCAGGCTCGCCAGTAGCGCCGCGTGCTCGCAAAGGGTGTTCGTTCGGGTGCGCTCGCCGCGAACAGCACCAAAACGGAAAGCGCCCGTTTGCAGGGATAAGCGAGCAGGCGCGAACGTCTGAGCCGTTCGACGTCGTCCCGTTCATCGCTGGCTCTTCGGCATCGCGATGGTCTTGATCTCCAAGGCATGGCTCGTCCGGCACGTTCGATGTACTCCTCTTCGTCCTGTGGGTGATCGGCGGCTTGCCGAGCGCCCTCTACCTGGGCTTGCGGCTACGGCAAGCTGACTAACCGGCCACTCGTTCTCGCCGGGGAGCAGTGAGGGTCGGAGTAGTCCTCCAGCGCCGGCCGGTCGTCCGATAGAACAGGGAGGGTGATGATTAGCAGGGCGGTGCCGAACATCAAGTCGGAGCGGACTGCCGAGACGCGCGATTTCTTCGTGGAGTTGCTCGGCTTCGAGGTGGCGATGGACATGGGCTGGATCGTGACCGTCGTGTCACCGACCAACCCCTCCGTCCAGGTGTCCATCATCGGCAACGACGACATGGCCGCCCCGGGCATCTCGGTAGGAGTGGCTGACGTCGATGCCGTGCACGCCAAGGCCGTGGAGCAGGGCTTCGAGATCGTGTACCCCCTCCGCGACGAGGAGTGGGGAGTCCGGCGCTTCATGCTTCGCGAGCCGAGCGGCACGGTCGTCAACGTCGTATCCCACCGCTCCGACTGAGCTCCCACACGCGATCACCTGTCTGGAGTCCGCCAGGCGGAGTCGTCTGGCTTGCCGCCGATCAGGGATCGGTTTGGAGGCGATGCGGCGACGTTCAACCAGGCGGGCCGCGCGAGAGTGGTTCAGCCTTCCGTTGCCACCTTCCGTTCAGTCGAAATCGCGCTGGCGAACCAACGGCGAGCGTCAACCTCGCGCGCCGTCACCTGCCGGCGGGACTACGGTTGCCGCCTGAGGCGTTCATGTAGGGGCAGTCGTCGAAGGGCTTCGTCGAGCATGAGTGCGTACGTTCACGGTTACGGAACGCCGGAGCAAGAGCGGCTCGTGCAGCAGGCCGAGCATTGGCGGCACCGGCTGATCCGCGACGGCACCGAGCTAGAGCCGGGCACGCGTTTGATCGAGGTGGGCACGGGCGTCGGCGCAGTCCTCGCAGTGCTCGGACAGGAGTTCGCCGGTGTCGAGCTCTACGGCGTTGACATCGAGCAGAAGCAGCTCGACTTTGCGCGGGGGCACCTCGAGCGCGCCGGCGTCGGGGCAACGCTGCGTCAGGCCGACGCGCTCGCGCTTCCGTTCCAGGATGAGTTCTTCGACCACGTTTGGATGATGTGGTTCCTCGAGCATGTCGCAGAGCCGGTCGCAGCGTTGCGTGAGGCCAGGCGTGTGCTTGTGCCGGGGGGCCGGATCACGGCGATCGAGGTCGATTACTCCACGGTCAGGGCAGAGCCGTCGACGCCCGAGCTCGACGCCCTTTTCGACGCGATGGTGCGAGCGATGGCGGCGTCTGGGTGGAGCGATGCGGGGACACGAATCCCGGGCTGGTTGCGACGAGGCCGGATTCCGCGCGGTCGACGACGGCGAGCGGCCGTTCCGGTGGCAGGGCGAAGAACTATCGGAACAGGCCGACTACGCCGCCGACGTGATCGAGAGCGCGCTTGCTGGGCTGCCGGGCGCCGGCGAGGAAGAGCTGCGCGCAGGGCTGAGAGACCTCCGTGACCTCGCGAACCAGCCGAACGCTGGCCTCGGCTGGGTCGTGCACAAGTCAACCGCCGTCCGCTAGGTGACTGCCCCACGGACGTTGTGAACGGGGCTGGTAGGTCGACGGCCGCACGAGTTGCGGTCAGATGTTGGCCTGCCTCGCCACGCCCTTAGGCTACGCCGCCTCGCTGCGATAGCCGAGTCGCTTGCGGTAGAGGGCGATCTTGTAGTCGACGAGCTCGAGGTTTCGCTGCACCTCATCCAGCCGGCGGAGTACTTCTTCGCGGTGCGACTCGAGGAGCGCCAGCCGCTCGAGCTCGTTACCGTCGCCTTCCCGAACGAGCTCCGCGTACTCCCGGATACGCCTGATCGGCATCCCGGTCGCTCGGAGCTTCGTGATCACGACGATCCACTCGATGTCCTCGGCGGCGAATCGCCTGTGCCCCGAATCGGTCCGCTCGATCGGCGCGAGCAAGCCCGCGCGCTCGTAGTAGCGGATCGTGTGCGCGCTGATTCCCGCGCGCTCCGCCGCCTCGGCGATCGTCAGGTCGGGGGCGTTCAGCGTCGCCATTCGCCTCAGCGTAGAGGTTCGAGAGTACTCGAAGTCAAGACGACCACGAGCCCTGGCATCGGCCCTTGACTTTGCGCGCGCTCGAACCCCTACCTTGGCCAGGGAGCATGAACAGCGCGAAAGGAGCGACATGGAGCACCGTCAGTTAGGACGCTCGGGCTTTAGCGTCTCGGCGCTCGGCCTCGGCTGCATGGGTATGTCCGCGTTTTACGGCGAGACGGACGAGCAGGAGTCGAGGGCGACGATTCGGCGCGCGATCGAACTCGGGATCACGTTCCTCGACACCGCCGAGATCTACGGCCCGTACACGAACGAGGAGCTCATCGGTCGAGCCATAGCAGGTCGGCGCGAGCAGGTCACGATCGCCACGAAGTTCGGTGTCCACCCTCGCATCGACGGCTCGCCGGAGAACGTGCGTCGCTCGGTCGAAGGGTCGCTCGAGCGGCTCGGGACCGACTACATCGACCTCTACTACCAGCACCGCATCGACCCGAACGTCCCGATTGAGGAGACGGTCGGAGCGCTCGCGGAGCTCGTCGCGCAAGGCAAGGTGCGCTACATCGGGCTGAGCGAGGCGGCGCCGGCGACGATTCGCGCCGCGCACGCCATTCACCCGCTCGCAGCGGTGCAGAGCGAGTATTCGCTGTGGACGCGCGACCTGGAGGAGGACGTCATCCCGACGCTCCGCGAGCTTGGGATCGGCCTCGTCGCGTACTCCCCGCTCGGGCGCGGCTTCCTCTCGGGACGTTTCCGCACCCCGGACGACCTCGACGCAGACGACTGGCGCCGGACGCAGCCGCGGTTCACTCGCGAGAACGCGGAGCGGAACCTGGCCCTCGTCGGGACCGTCGAGGAGCTCGCCGCCGAGAAGGGTGTGACGCCGGCACAGCTCGCGCTGGCCTGGGTTCTTGCTCAAGGCGACGACGTCGTGCCGATCCCCGGGACGAAGCGGCGGACCTACCTCGAGGAGAACGCCCAGGCTGCCGACGTCGAGCTGAGCGAGGAAGACCTCGCGCGACTCACCGAGCTACCGGATGCAGTCGGGGCCCGCTACGACTCCCAGGGCATGGCGAGGGTGCACGTCTAGGCCGGTTTGAGGAGCAAGACCCACGAGGCGGCACCGAGCTCACCCAGTCGGCGCCGCGCCTCGGGGTCGTGGGCCTGGGAGAGCGCTCGGGCTCCCGCATCCGGAAGATCGAGCAGCACTAGCGCGAGCTTGCTCTGGCGATGCGCGCGAACGCGGCTGCAGTCGCCTCGAGCATCACGCTCTCGAAGTCGATCGACGCTTTGGCCCTGCGGAGGCGACGTTGACGATGCGTCGCAGGGCCGGAGCGAGGCGAGCGGCGCGCCTGGGGTGTGGTCAACCGGCTCATGGCGGCGGAAATAGAACTCAGGAGCCGACGGGCGCAGCGTCGCTTGGCGCCGTACGGTCCGCTCTCGGGCTACCAGGTTGGCGCCGCGCACCAGCCCTCGAGCCGAGCAACCGCATGTGCAAGCTCGCGAGCCGAGATCAGATGGATCTTGGCGTACTCCACGAGCGGAACGCGCGGCGCGGGATCAACTCCTGCACGCGCCATGAGGACGTACGCAACCGGTAGCGAGTGCGTGACAATGAGAATTGTGCGTTCTGGGCGCTCGAGAAGCCTCCTGAACCCGGCCGCATAGCGAGCGACGAGCTTCCATCGCTGCTCGCCCCCGCCGGGAGGCTCGGTCGCCGAGTCGTTTGCAAGCGCCCAAGCGACGTACGCGTCGAGAGGACCGCCTTCGTAGCTGCCGTACAGCGGATCGTTGAGCTCAGGAAACACGATCCGTGGAACTGCTCTGTCCGCGAGCGCTATATCTGCGGTCTGGCGCGTTCGCTCAAGCTCGGAAGTCACGCAGAGGTGGATGTCTTCGTCGGCGATGTCCTGCGCGAGAGCCCGCGCCTGCATCTTGCCGCGCGCGCTCAAGGGGCAGCGGACATCGACCCTGCCGTTCGCGATCCCTCGCGCGCTGAAGACACTCTCCGCGTGGCGGACAAGAAGCGCTCGTTCCACCGGCGCCGTCCTTACATCAGCTCACGTCCGCTGCGACCAGCAGGTCGCCGCCGGCCTGGAGGACGGACCGGTTCGTGAGTCGGACGCTCTCCGCGACGCGTCCGACGCCGAGGTCGCCGACGGCGTCAATGCCGGTCCCCATGATGGTCGGCGCGATCCCGACGACGAGGCGGTCGACGAGCTTCTCCGCGAAGAACGACGTGATCACTCGTGCCCCGCCCTCGACGAGAAGCGAACCAACGCCGAGCTCTCGAAGCGTCTGGAGCGCGCTGGCAAGGTCGACGCCGCGCGGGCTGGCGTTCACGACGTGGACGCCGACGGCGCGCGCGCGAAGGGCCGCGCGACGCTCCTCGCTCGAGGGCTCCGTCGTGATCACGACGGTCCCCGCCCGGTCATCGAGGACGCGTGCCGTCGACGGCAGGCGCAAGGTCGAGTCGAGCACGACGCGAAGCGGCGAGGGCCCAGGAACCATCCGCACGGTCAGCTGGGGATCGTCGATGATGGCCGTGCCAACGCCGACGAGTACGGCGTCGCACGCGGCGCGAAGGCCGTGCGAGATCCGTCGCTCCTCCTCGCTGGAGATCCACTTGGCTTCGCCCCGCCGCGTTGCGATCCGCCCGTCGACTGTCTGTGCGTACTTGAGCACCACGTACGGCCGCCACGGCGGCGCCGCGGCAGCCCCGAGGAGAGGGGCCACGTCGATGGCCTCGCCGATCGGATCGCCGTCGAGTGGGACGCCGGCGGGCGCGACGTGCCCGAGCCTCGCCTCCTTGACGTGGAGATACTCGATGTTTCGGACGTGCGGCGAGGTCTGAAGCGGGACGGTCTGTTCGACCTCGATTCCGGCCGCCCGGAGCGCCTCCACCTTGCTCGGATTGTTCGTAAGCAGCCGAACGGAACGGATACCAATGAGGCCGAGACAGCACGCGGCGGCATCGTACGTGCGTGCGTCCGGCGGAAAGCCTAGGCGACAGTTGGCGTCGATCGTATCTTCGCCGTCCTCCTGAAGCATGTACGCGCGCAGCTTGTTCACGAGCCCGATCCCGCGTCCCTCGTGGTCGGTGGCGTAGACGAGGACGCCGCGCCCTTCCGCGGCGATCTCGCGTGCCGCCTCCCGAAGCTGCGTGCCGCAGTCGCAGCGAAGCGACCCGAGCGCGTCACCGGTCAGACACTCAGAGTGGAGCCGTGTCAAGACCGAGCGGCCGTCGCCGATCTCCCCGCGCACGAGCGCGAGGTACACCACTCCGGACGGGAACTCGAACGCACGCAGCTCAAACTCCCCGAAAGTTGTGCCGAGTGGGAGCGTCGCGACTTCGTGAGGGGACACTCGGCGTTACTTTAATGGCATGCGGGCGGATGCTGCGAAGGCGAACACAGTTCGGTTCGTCGCGCCGTATGTCGTGGAGGTGGCCGATGTCGCTGTTCCGGAGACCCGAGCAGGGGAGGTCCTCGTCCAAGCGGAGTTCTCCGGCATCAGCGGCGGTACGGAGATGCTCGCCTATCGAGGCGAGCTCGACTTCAGCTTGACGAGGGACGAAATGCTCGGCGCTCTCACGGGCAGTTTCGAATACCCCTTCACGTACGGCTACAGCGTCGTCGGAACAGTCGAGGCCTCGCAGAGCGATGTGGCGGAGGGAGAACGCGTCTTCGTATTTCACCCGCACCAGACCCGCTTCGTCGTCTCGGCCGTCGATGTCGTGCGCATCGGCGGGTGCGACCCGCGCACCGCGACGCTCTTCCCGCTCGTGGAGACTGCGCTTCAGATCTCGCTCGACGCCGGCGTTCGCTACCGCGAGGTTGCCGCCGTCCTCGGGCTCGGGCCGGTCGGAATCATCACAGCGATGCTTCTCATGCGGAGCGGGGCGACCGTTCTGGCAAGTGATCCAAAGCCCTGGCGCCGCGAAACCGCGCAGGTGTGCGGTCTCGAGGCGATGGAACCCGAGGCGCTTGGCGACGCGGTCCGGACTGCGACACGGGGGCGTGGCTCGGACGTCATCGTCGAGGCGACGGGGAATCCGGAAGCGCTCAGCGAGAACCTGGGACTCCTCTCGACGGAGGGCGTCGCGATCGTCGCGTCTTGGTACGGCACGAAGCCGGTCACGCTCCCGCTCGGGGCCGATTTCCACCGTCGGCGTCTCGAGATTCGAAGCAGCCAGGTCTCGACAATCGGTGGCCGGGCCGTCCGGTGGGATCGGCTCCGGAGGCTCGAGGCGACAGAAGCTCTGCTTGCAGAGCTTCCACTCAGCGCCCTCGCCTCGCACACCTTCCCTTTTGAGCGCGCACCGGAGGCCTACGCAGCGCTCGACCGCGGCGACGACGGCGTCGTCCACGTCGCCCTCGCGTATTCATGACCAGCGGGTTCGAAGTCGGCGCGTCGGCAGACCTGCGGGCCCTGCACCGGATCCCGTGGCTCCCGCCTCCGGAGGGCGATCTTCACGAACACGAGTACCGGGTGGAGGTCGTCATCGAGCGTGCGAGCCTCGACGGACGAGGCATGGTCATCGACCTCGACGTCGTCGACGCGGCGCTCCGAGAGGCCGTCGCAGCAATCGAGGGCAAGGACCTCGACGCGATCCGTCCGCCGGAGGCGGAAGCGGTCACCGTGGAGATTCTCGCCCAGTGGTTTCACGCGCGGCTCGCGGATGCGATTTCCGCCGGTGGCGGCGAGGCGCTGGCGGTGCGCGTCTGGGAGTCCCCGACGGCGTTTGGCGGCTATCGGGCTGGGGTGCCGACGAGCTCCGTATAGGCGCCGAGGCAGCGCTCCACGCATGCCGCCCACGTGAACTTCTCGAGGAAGCCTTCGAAGGAGTTTCGGATACTCCCGTTCGGGCGGATGGGGGTCGTGCCCGGCGGAGCCGACTACGCGCAGTTCGGCCTCCTCCGGGAGAGCTTCGATCAATCGGTCCACGCCCTTGTGCGGCGTCAGCCGTCCGACGAAGAGGATGCCTCTGCGCATCGCCTCCGAGTCTGGCGAGAAGCGAGCGGGATCGGCGCCTCCGTAGACGACCGTCGTTCGCGACGCGGCGAACTCATGCGCAGAATATGCCGATACCGTGAGGAAGCGGTCGAAAAGCCGCGGGAGAAGACCTGCCCAGTCACCCCCGCCGAGCCCGTGGTCGGTGACGGCCGTGCGAATGCCGCGGATGCGCGCGTTCACGGCGGCGAGGCGGCTCGGCATACTCCTCAGATGGTGCGCGTGGACGAGGTCCGCCCCGGCGAGCGCATGACCGAGCCCAAGCGCGAGCGGATGGGCGGGGTGAACGCCAACCAGTCCGATGGGGCGAAGGATCCGGAGACCGAGGCCGCTGGAGTCGCTCCAAACGCCCGCCGCCCCTCCGAACGTGACGAGCTCGCAATCGACATGCCGGGGGAGCGCACGGCCCAACTCGAGCGGATAGCGCTCACCGCCTCCGAAGATGCCGGCCGGGCCGAAGAGCGTCGGAGCGACGTGAATTACCCGCATCTCGTCCTCCCGCTGATCACGCTAGGCGATCCCGGCCGCCTGAGCGGGGGCTACCTGTACCACCTGCGGATGGCGGACGCTGCGCCGTCGCATGGAGCCCGGATCCTCTTCCTGTCCCTTCCCGAGTGGCCCTTTCCACTCGCGGCGCTTCATGGCGCAGCGGCGCTTCGTCGGTCCGAGAAGCTCGGGGCGAGTGCCCTCCTACTCGACTCGATCGCCGCTGCGTTCGTGGGTCCGGCCCTCGCCCCGGGCCGTCTCGGCGTCCCCGTGATCGCCGTCCTCCATCAGCCGCCCGGCGGGATCAATCACGGCGCCCTTCGCGAGAGGGCGCAGGCGCCGCTCGATCGGCTCGCCTTGCGACGAGCGGACCTCCTGATCGCGGCGAGCGACCACCTCGCGGAGCAACTCGTCGAAGCGGGGTTCTCGCGCTCGCGGATTCGAGTCGTTCCCCCAGGGCGGGACGTAGCGCTTCCGCCAAGGGGTCCTTCACCGGACCTTCGCAAGGGCCGCCGAGCGGCGTTCCTTACCATCGCCAACTGGCTGCCGCGGAAGGGGATCCTCGAGCTTCTCGAGGCGTTCGCGCGACTTCCGGCCGACGCGGGGACGCTCCACCTCGCCGGCGACGATGCGGCCGATAAACGCTACGCGGCACGCGTGCGGTCTCGCCTCGCGGAGACCGACCTGACCGGCCGCGTCATCGTGCACGGGTCCCTGGCGCTCGAGGAGGTCGCCGCCCTCTACCGGGCAGCCGACGTCTTCGTGCTTCCGGCTTCTCGCGAGACGTACGGGACGGTCTGGGGTGAGGCGATGGCTTTCGGCCTCCCTGTCGTCGGCTGGCATGCCTCCAACCTCCCGTACTTGGCAGAGGATCGGCGCGAAGGACTCCTCGTGGAGCCCGGCGACATGGACGCTCTCTCGCAGGCCCTCATGGACCTTGCACTCGACGGCGACATGAGGACGAGGCTCGGGGCGGCGGCGAAGCGCCGCGCGCTTTCACGCCCAACATGGGAAGCCTCGGCGGGGCTCTTCTTTGCCGCCATCAGGGAAGGGATCGAACGCGGAGCCGCCCGATGAGGAGGAGCCGTCCTGACGGCAGTTCCTCGGGTACGGAGCGGCGCAGGAGTCGAACCTACCCAGCGTGGGGCTGCCACGCCTCACCGGTTTTGAAGGTCTGTTACGAAAGGTCCATCTAAGCACTGAAGCGGGGTTTCGACCCCGCTTCAGTGCCTCTAGGTGCGGTGAGGTCCGCTGAGACCGGTACCAATTCCGGTACCAAGTTTCGGCATTGAAGCGCGCTCATCTGAAGGCCAGCACCGACCCCCTCCTTACCATGGAGGTTTCGGGGCGTCACGCGCGTACACGCGCGATCACGCGCGACACAGTTTCTCCTGCAAATCGAGCGAGTTCGGACGCCAGCGATGCGTCGCGAGGCGTCGCGCGTGTCGTTTCTGATGTGTCCGTTTTGTGTCCGCGCTCTGCTGCCGGAGCAGGCAACGCGACCCGAGTAGCGCGGATTCCCCCTCTTGGCCGGGCGTAGGCGATCGGTGCCGCGATGGGGTGCCGAGTGGTGAGGCTCGGTACGAAGACCGCTGACCCGCTCGCGCCGTCGCAGCGACATCCGGGGGGAGACGTCCTCGCCGGCCTCGCGCGGAGTAAGTTTCCTCGGTATGACAGGCCCGAATGACGGCCGCGCAACCCCATTGGCTCCCGGGGCCAAGGCGCCTCAGTTCACCCTTCGCTCCACACCCGACCAGACGGTCTCGCTGGCCGATTTCAGGGGCATGCCTGTGATCCTCGCCTTCTACCCCGAGGACTGGAGCCCGGTCTGCTCGGATCAGATGACCCTATACCAGGAGCTGCTGCCGGAGTTTCGGAGATTCGACGCAGCGCTGTTCGGAATCTCGGTGGACGGGGTCTGGTGTCATCTGGCCTTCGCGCGCGACCGGAACCTGCACTTCCCGCTGCTCGCGGACTTCGAGCCCAAGGGTGAGGTGGCTCGGGCGTATCAGGTCTACCGGGCTGAGGACGGCACGAGCGAGCGGGCTCTGTACGTGATCGACGGAGACGGCGTCGTTCACTGGAGCTTTGTCTCACCCGTGGGCATCAACCCCGGCGCCGACGGGATCCTCCGCGCGCTCGAGAGCCTGAACGAAAGCGCCGCGTGAGTAGAACGGAGTGGAAGAGCGAGCTCACGGTGCCTGTCACCGCAGACCGGGATCACATCCAGGGTCCGGCTTCCGCGCCCGTGACGCTTGTCGAGTACGGCGACTACGAATGCCCGTATTGCGGTGCCGCGTATCCCATCATCAAGGAGGTGCAAGCCCGGATGGGCGAGCGCCTCCGGTTCGTCTTTCGCAACTTCCCGATCACGACGTCGCACCCACATGCCGAGCAAGCCGCGGAGGCGGCCGAGGCCGCGGCCGCCCAGGGCAGGTTCTGGGAGATGCACGACCTTCTCTACGAGAACCAGCGGCGCCTGCGCGACCAGGACCTCCGTGGCTACGCGGAAGAGCTCGGGCTCGACGTCGAGCCGTTTGAGCGAGAACTCGCCGAGCACGTCCACGCCGCGCGGGTCCACGAAGACTTCATGAGCGGCGTGCGGAGCGGCGTCAACGGTACGCCGACCTTCTACATTAACGGGGCGAGGTACGACGACTCGTACGAGACCGAAACATTGCATGCCGCCTTGGAGCGAGCCGCAGGGCCGTAACGGAGTAAGAGATGAAGACTGAGGCGGTGGCGTGCGTCGCACTCGATCGCCTCTCACAGCCCAAGGCCCGACGATCGGTTCTCCCTGAACTAAGCGTGGCGCCACGGGCCTTCGCCGGGGCGCGGGCCGCAAGACGCTCTAGGACTACTCTGCCCACGCCCCGGCAAGAGTCGAGTGCCGGATCTTGCTGGTCGGGGCGGTTAGCTGAACCCGATCGGCTGCACCGCCCGGCCCGATTCGAGCTAGAGCCGTAGTCGCGCCGGCGACAGGATGGCCGTTTGCGACAGGTGAACCTCCGGGCTCGGGTGTCGGGCTCATGAAGGGGGCGACTGTACTACTAGCCGCCCCCTTTTCAGGACTTCTACGAGCTTCTGCGGCGTTCGATGGCCCGCCTAGGTGCGCTTTTCCTCGTACTGCGCGATCAACAACTCGATCGCCTTGAGCGCGCTGGACGGAGGCTCCTTCCGCTCACGGAACTCTGCCCGTAGGCGATACAGGGTCTTCAGGGCCTCCTCACGCACTTGCGGGTTATGGCTTGTCGGAGCCGTCTGAACGAGGATCCATCTCCTCCAATTCGTCCTGGGCGACGAGCTTCTCAAGAACGACGTACCCGTCATCGCGGGAAATAACCCGCTCGATGCGGGGCAGGTCGTGATCCGGCTTGGATCAGGAACCAGTGGGTCTTGAAGGAGGCACGGGAGGGCTACGATCACAGACCTCAGGCCGGAATCGCTTGCGGAGCGGAGCGCGCGCGGCGTCGTGGAGAGTTGATGGCCCCGCTAGATCGACGTGTCGCGGCCCGCCACTAGGCGGGGGCCTCGCCCGCACTCGAGTCCTGGAGGCCCAGCTTCGCGGTGAGGCCCATGGTCTCGATGACACTCCGCGTGTGCGGGTTCTCGGTCGTGACTCGAAACGAGCGACCGCGTTCTTTCAAGCTTTGGGCGGCCTGGAGGAGAACGTGTAGGCCGGCCGAATCGATGAAGCTGTCTCGCGAGAACTCGACGAGCACGTCTCGGTCGCCCGCTCGACTAGCCTCGTCAAGCACGCGCTCGAGGTGGGGCGCCGTGGAGAGGTCGACTTCGCCCCGGACGGACACGAGGCATGTGCCGTCTGCGAGCGTCTGGACGCCGACGGTGAGCGGGGCGCCTGGATCTCGATACCCCTTGATGTAATCGGCGTCTCGGTCTGGTAGGTTGAACAACATAGCGGACAGGAAAAATACGATAAAGAAGTCGCGAATGTCAAGTAGTGAGGACGAGAAACGGTGGCGGTTCGTCACCAACCACACCCAGGTGCTCCTCTGCATCGCTCGTGACGGAGACGTGCGTCTTCGCGACGTGGCCGAGACGGTCGGGATCACCGAGCGTGCCGCGCAGCGAATCGTCGCGGACCTCGTCAACGACGGCTTCGTCGAGCGCCGGAGGGTGGGCCGGCGCAATCACTATTCGATCGACCGTCGCGCGAAGATGCGACATCCCGCCCAGAGGAACCAAGAAATCGGCGACCTGCTCGAACTGCTGAACTCGACCGATTCCGTCTAAGCCACGCCGCGGGCCGAGTCCCTCGTCATAAACCGGCGCCGGCCGAGATCCACCTCGGCTAGTCCCGCGCGAACCAGTTCGATGGAGGCGGGAATCTCCCGGGAGAGCGGGGCGCGGGCCGCAAGGTGACCCTAGGCCCCGCTAAGGTCGAGGGGAGTGCTTGTGTAGTGGGCGAGGGCGAACCAAGCCCGGCGCCCGCCCTACTGATCTTCCCAGGGAAATCTGTCCCATGCCGAGCGGGCCACATCCTGCCCCCGATGCAATCCCCGAGCTGAGAGGCCGGGCGGGTGAGGTTGTGTGGACCTTCCGAGCGTGGCCGCAGCGCGCGCTCGCTCGCTCGCCGTCAGCGAGTCGAGGACGGCGTCCCGGCTCGCGATGTAGTCCTCTTGGAAGTCCGTGAGCACAACGGGGTCTGGGGCGACCGCCTCGCTTTGCACCTTCATCTCGGCTCGCAGCGCGTCGGCCTTCCAGTCGCCCAGAGCGGAGGCGAGCCTCTGGAGACTGGATTCGTCCGGCCGCGCGATCTGCGGCTCAATGTCGAGCACGGCGCCGAGGTGGTTCGCCGCGGTGATTCGCGCGCCCAGGTCCGGGATGACGTTCCCGTCCCGCCGGCAGAACCGGACCAGACACGTCTTGATTATCGACGTGTGGTCGAAGACCACATGGGACACGCCTGCGCGAACTCGCGGAGAGACCGCCATCGCGGGCACGCGCGGACCCAGGACGTGGAATTCCGGGCGGGGATCGTCGTCTTCCGCAGCGGGCGGCGGCACGTGGTCGAAGAAGCCGCCGTGCTCGTCGTACGTGATCACGAGCAGCGTCCGCTCCCATGCGGGGCTGCGCGCGAGCGCGTTGAACACCCGCAGAACCAGCTCTTGTCCTGCGCGGACATCTGCCGGGGGATGGTCGTCGTTGGACCCTACGGCTCCCCCGACATCGACGAAGTTGGGGTCGATCCACGCAACGGCGGGAAGCGTTCCCGCCCGCGCGGCCGAGAAGAAGTCATCGGACCGGAAGGGCGACGAGAACGGCCGCACATTGTCGAACGTCTTCGGCAGGTAGTCGCGGTCGACTGCCCAGATCGTCGCGAAGAGCTCGTGTGTGTACCAGCGCCAGCTCACGCCGGCCGCATCGAGCTGGCGGACGAACGACGGCAGGTGATAGACGGGTGGGCTCGCGTTGTCGCGGCTCCCCGCCGACCGGCCCGCGACGGCGTAAAGCCGGTTCGGAAAGGTCGCTCCGCGCACGGAGCAGAACCACCGGTCGCAGATGCAGAAAGTCCGGGCCAGGTAGTCGTAGATCGGGAGCTGCTCGCCGTCGTAGTAACCCATGACGATCACGGGATCCTTGGCCTTTGGCTCCTCGCGCGTTCTGATGTAGTTGCTTGCGAAGCCGCCGTTCCCGTCCGCGACCTGCTCGTCGACGCACGCGCCCGAGTGACACGGATCCTGCGCTTTCGTGAGCGCGGTCTTCTCCAGCCGGAAGATCGAATACGAGTGACCTTCATGCGCGTTAGCCATTCCCGGCTCGAGGCCGTCGACGTCGAGCCCGCTGTCCTCGAGGGCGAGGTAGCCGAGCATGTGGTCGAACGAGCGGTTCTCGAGCATAAGGACGATGATGTGCTCGATTTCGTCGAGCGCGGCGACGGAGTCATCTATTTCGATGTGGACGAAACTGGGCGGGACCTCGGTCCGGCCGCCGAAAAGGGACCGAATCAGGCCCACGAGGCGGGCGATCGCTGTGCGGACGGGTCGCACGGCTCGCCGATCAGCGTAGCGCGACGCCGCGTTAGCGGCGAGCCGGTTCCGGGCAAGTAGCGGGTCTGCGGAAGGGCGAACCGGAGCGAGACCCTTGGTGGCCAGGCAAGAACTCGCTAGGCCGAGGCGCGGCCGAAGGTCTCCCTAGGGCTGCCCTGACCACGCGCCGGCCGGAGTCGATGCGCCGGATCTTGCTGGGCCGGGCGGTTGGCTGAACCCGATCGGCTGCACCCCTGCCCGGCCCGACTCGAGGCTAGAGGGCGTTCGCCACGGTCACAAGATGGCCGTTTGTGACAGGTGGACATCCGGGTGTCGGGCTAATGGCCAATGGAGGAGGGGCGGGCTGTACTAGTAGCCCGCCCCCTCCTTTCAGGACTTCTACGAGTTCCTGCGGCGCTCGATGGCAGCCTTGAGAAGCCCCTTCGTCATCTTGGAGCGGCCCTTGATGCCGAGCCTCTTGGCCTCTCTGTAGAGCTCGTCCCTAGTCATGTCTCTTGTGGCGGTCACGATGCGTCACCCCCTTTCGCCAGCCACCACTACCCAGAGAAGGCGAGCGCAAACTGGAGGGCTGCGCTCGTGGCGATTGGCGCCAGCTAGGTGAGTCGTCATCGGGACGGGTCGACTCTCCTGCGACCAGGGCTCGCCGTACGCTCGGTTCCGCCGCGCCGCTCCGCGATCCGGCTTGGCGAGTGGCGCGGATTGGCGCGGCGATGGAGCGCGAACTTGCCCGTCGGTTTGGCGATCTCGCCGGGCGGTCAGAATCGGGCAGTGACTGAGACGTACTCCGCGGGTCGGAGCGCTCGAGACCCGGACAGGCGGGAAGCCCAAATCGCGAGAGCGATGGAGCGCGAACGCCTGCGGCGCGCCGAGGATCCCGCGACGGGCCGGACTCCAGAGCCGGAGGCGACGAGCGGACTGACGTTCGACGAACTCTGGCTCCGCGTCGGCGGCGATCGCGGATCGCTCTGGGCCGTCCTTCGCAACGAGGTACGACGCGGGCGGATCGACTATCACTCCACGACGAGGCGTTACGTCCTGAACGGCGGACTCGATCCCGCCGTCCGGAAAGCGCTCCTCGATCTCGGACTCGCGGACGACCGACGCTTGAGTCCGGATGCCTCCCACGGAGGACGCGCAGCAGCAAGGCAACGCCGCTGAATTGGCCAGTCTTCTCGGAGCGATGTTGAAAGCCAGGCTTTCCCAGGTTGCGTTCTCGAATGGCTGGGTATCCAGGCGCGACAGTAGAAACTCGGCCGACCGCTGCGGCGTCCTAGACACCGCTGGGGGAGGCCATGTAGAGGAGGGGTCATGGAGAGGACAACGCAGATCGACCTTTGGACGTATCCCGACGCGAGCACCCTTGGCCTCGACGTTGCCCGGGGGGTAGACCTGACGGGGTTCAGCGTCGAGGCCACGGATGGCGGGATCGGAAAGGTCGACGAGGCGACGTACGACACCTCGCGGAGCTACGTCGTTGTCGATACGGGGCCGTGGATCTTTGGCAAGAAGGTGATGCTCCCGGCCGGCGTCATCAAGAGGGTCGACCTCGACACCGAGACTGTCTACGTCAACCGGTCGAAGGACGAGATCAAGAACGCGCCCGAGTTTGACGAGCGCCGCTATCTCGACGATGCCTATAGGGCTGAGCTGGGCGGCTACTACGGAGGCGTCTGACGGCCTCCTCCTCCCCGAGCCGGAGGCTGACCCTCCGGCGTAACCGCATCCGGGGCGGGCCGTCTTGCGGCCACGGCTCGCCCCGATGCTCCTGGCTTCCCGTCGCTGGTGAACGTCGGTTCCAGGAAGCGGGGCGACGTTTCCCACGGCGATGAGGTGGAATAAGCTTGAGAAGGCGCAACAGAGGAACTGACTTTGGGGGTCACTATGCGGCGGTTGACGCTTCTGATGATTGTGGCGGGCCTCTGGGCTGTGGGCGCATCTCCCGCGGCCGCACAGCAGGCTCCTCCACCCGATACCCCCCCGGGTAAACCCGATAAGGATCCTAAACCCGATAAGGACCCTAAACCCGATGTCCCCGAGGTTCCTCCCGTTCCCGAGGTCCTCCCGTTCCCGAGGTTCCTCCCGTTCCCGAGGTTCCGGACGAGGAGTCGCCCGAACCGCCCGGCGATGACGGAGGCGGCAGCAGTCCAGTGCCACCGGTCGAAACGCCGAGTGTTGGGAGCGATGGCAGCTCGGGCGGCGGCAGCTCCGGCGGTGGCGGCTCCGGGTCCAGCGAAGGGTCTGGATCGGACTCTTGTCCCCGCGCCGCAAGCGGGTACCCGGTCGCGGGGGACTACGACAACTGCCCCGTGGAGAACGGCGCCCTCGGTGCGGCAAGCCTTGATGCGGCCGGTCTCGCGGCATCGCGCTCTGACAGCTCGTCAGGCGGCGACGCAAACGGCGCGGGCGGAGAAGTCCTGGGCGCGGGAGCCTACGGCGTGGACGCCTCCCAGCCACCGAGTGCCGACGATGGAGCTCCGCTCGGCGAGGGGGGCTCGGCGCACAGCCTGCTCGCCGGCGTCCTGTTCGCGCTCATAGGTCTGGGCCTGCTTGTGGGCATCGGCGGCGGTTTGAGGGCGTACCGACAAGGCTTCCCGTAAGGCTTGGGCTGGCAACCGACCGAAGGCTGCTTTCGCAGCCCTCGCTGAGCTCGTCCATGATCACGGCCTCGAGCGAGCAAGCGAGGTATTAGTTCGATGGGCGCGGTGAGTGCTTTTGGCGACGCCAATCCGGGCGCTCGTCTCGAAATGACTCGAAGCTTCACGAGCAGGCAAAGAGAGGCTTGTCGAACTCGGCCTTGACGCCGGTCGGGCTCACGGTCAGGTGGGCGACCTGCCGAATGGTGACTGAGGGCCGCAATCCCGCACGGGCTCAGGGCTTGCGGTGAACTGGAGCGACGGACTCAAACCCGCGACCTCCGGCGTGACAGGCCGGTTCGAGGGTCACGACGATTGGCGACGATGGACGCGGAATCGCTCTATTCATGCGCCTTTCCGGGTTCTCGCCGAATCCTTTCCGCATTCCACTCGACCTCCGAGCCGCCGTGGGAGAAGACGACCTTGGGAAGTGCGTTGAGCGTCCGAGCCATCGAGCTGTCCGAGGTCGACCAGGCCGGCGCCATCTCCTCAAAGGCGCCGCGCCCGCCGACCGAGCGGAGAGCCCGGGCTTCCGCCTAGGCCGCACGTCAGCTACCCGCGACGGGGACATTCTCATGTGACGACGAGAGCGTCCTGCCGTCGATCGCGGTGGCCGCGGCACCGATTCCTTCTCGATCGTCGTGAAGCGCAAGCTCAACATCTCGCTCGTCGCTGAGCGACGCCTCCGTAGTCGTCGACAGCAGGTCGAGCTCGAGGTCGATGATCCCGACCCGCTCAGGAAGCGCGATCGACCTGAGATCCGTGAGAGCCGCCTTCAATCGACGTGCCACCTGCGGCGAACCTGCCCCCGCTAGGCGGATCTCGTCGAAGGCGAGATGGACGTATGCCTCCCAGCTCATGTGCCGCACGGTGAGTCTGACCCGTCCCGCCTCGTCGAGATGCCGACCGTCGGGAAACGGCCTGCGGGCGAGCTGCCTCAGGATGTCGTGCAGTCGGTCGATCGCTTGCACAGCGGTGGTTGGGTCTTGAAAGGGCGAGTCGGCGAGCGAGCGTTCCGCGATGTCGACGAGGAGTCGGACGCCGTAGGCGACGTCCTCATCGAGCGTCGGCTCCAGGCTGAGGATCAGAGCTCCGTGCAATCGATCCTCGTCCACAGCAGTGGACTCCCCGTGCACGCGGAAGAGGGGGCCGCCCGCGGGAACGAACTCGCCGAGGGCAGGGACAAGCTCCAGCAGGCAGTCCGCACGCCGCCCTTCCTCGACGAGCTGCTCGTAGCCGATCCCTGTGATCACGCCCGACTCCCTCGCTCTCACGACGGGAAGAGAGCCCTGCTGAGAGTCGATATCCGGCCCCTTGTCCGGATACCTCTTGTCGAGAAGCGTGCGCGTCTCGTCGCCGACGAGCTCGATGAGCGCCGAGACGCGCAGTGCCTGGCCGATGTGGTGCACATACACGACGAGAACTGCGATGCTCAGGAGGACGAGGACGAACGCCGTCACGACCGCGATGCCTGGCACGTTGCCCGTGCCGTCTCCGTTGATGGTCACCTCGCGGAGCGCGAGGATGGCGTGGACGAACGTCGCGACGAAAAGTCCGATCGCAAGCTGGCTCGGCTTATCCCGCAGGATGCGCTGCACGATGCGGGGAGAAAATTGACCCATCGCGAGCTGGACGACCACCATCGTGATCGTGAGCACCAGCGCAGTCAGGCTCACCATCGAGGCGGCGACGGTCGAGAGGATGTATGCCGCGGCATCCGGGCCGCCGACGAGGCGGCTCGGAAGCGCCTCGTAATCGAAGAAGCGGTCGAGAGCGATCGTCCCGAACGAGAGTGCCGCCCCGGCCAGCACGCAAAGCACAGGCACGAACCACAGGCTCGACTTTAGGTGGATGAGAAGCTTCGTGCGCCGCATACAGGGTCTTGTCGCTCGTCCCTAGAACAGGCGGATCAGCACGTTGATAAGGATCGTTAGAACCAACGAGACGAACAGAGAAAGACCGAGGCAGCCTGGTGAGCATCCGTAGATGCCCACCCGACCGCGTTTAGAAGCTTGGTCTCCGCTCAGCATGCGACAGAGGTTCAGCTGCTTTCGAACGGTCGGCGGAAAAGCTTGTAACCACTCACAAGGGCTCCCAACAGGAGCGCGGCGGGAACTGCAAGCAGCACCCAGATCCAGCCGGCATCGACGGCTGAGGCGAGCGAGACGATAGCCAAGAGTGCGAGCAGACCGAAGGCCGCTAGAGCAAAGGTCGCCGCATAGGGCAGAGTGCGATCCACCGGCCCGGATGTGTCAGGATCGAAGGGCCCTGGGCCTTCCTCCGGAGACTCGGCGAGGGTCGCATCCGCCGGCCCATCCTCCACCGCCTTGCCGGGGTCGAGCATCAGAGCCTGATCGACGTCGACCGATGGTCGAAGGCGGATGGTCAGAGCAGCGTGATCAACCTCCGCAACGTCGCCCCACAGAATGGCTCGAAGATCGCGCTTAATTGGAGGGGTCCCAGTCTCGACGACAAGGTAGATGCTCTCTTCCTTCCTGAGCACCGTCATCACCTTCCCCGTGTATTCGCCTGAGCTCGTCTCGACCTGGTACTCCTCGAGCCCAGCCGAACCCGCCCCCGCCTTGGGCACCTCGTAGGTCCACTCGGCCTGCTGCTGCAGGGGCGTCACTTACCCGCCCTTGCCTTGGGCTTGGTCGTTCCCTTCGTTTGCGACCTCGAGCTCGACGCCTTGGTGGTGCGCCTGCGGGACCCCGAGGTGGCGCGGCGCGTCTGGGCTTTGTCGTTCGCAACAGCGCCCGTCGGTTCCTTGGGCAGCCCCGCGGCTTCGCGCAGCTTCCTGGCGATCTCGGCGATCTCCTCGGGGGCGTAGTCGGGAGCAAAGACGGCCGGCTGGGAGGGCAGATCGTTCGGAAGGGCTCCCTCGGGAGCCTCGTCGACGACTGCCAGCTCCTCGCCAGTCTCGGGGTGCGGGCCGTTGAAAACGGCGGCGAGCTCCTTGTAGTCCTCAGGAGAGAACCGATAGAGGCGCAGGTGGTCCCCGCGCTTGATGTGCGGCTTACACTCGGGGATCTTGTCGGTCGGGATCCTCGGAGACGGGAAGAGCTTCATCATGTCGGCGCCCGTGAGGTTCTCGAGCGCGCGCGCGTAGGCGACCTGATGGACGCCGCCGCGCACGAGCAGGTAGCCGGTCAGAGCACGGGCGGCCGGATGGTCGACCATCTCGTAGACCTTCAGCTTGTTGTTGCGCGCCCCGGTCTCGAGGAAGAAGTTGTGCGTCAGATCCTCGACGAGATCGCCCGAGGAGAAGACGTAGTCACCGTTCCAGGGACGTCCCTGCGAGTTCTGCGGAAGCGCACCCTGCCCGCCGGCGAGGAAATGGTGCGGGTTGCCGACATCCTTCAACTTGGCAAGGGAATCGCTCGGGGCTTTGCCGTCGTTGGTGGGGGTCGCGCCCGTGAGCATCGTGTTGATCGTCGCGGCTACCAGCTCGATGTGGCCGAACTCCTCGCCAGCGATGTTGGCGATCAGGTCGTAGAACGGCCTCGCGCCTTGCCGGTTGCGGAAGTTGAAGGACTGGAAGGTGTAGTTCATGAAGGTAGACATCTCGCCGAAGCGCCCGCCCATGAGCTCCTGGACTGCGGCGGCGCCGGCGGGATCCGGATCGGAGGGCGGTGGCAGTTCGGTGGCGATACGGTCAAGACGCAGGATCATCGGACCTCCAGTGCAGTGGATTGTCGTCGGTCGGTATCCCGCTCCAGGTCCGGAACAGAGCTTGGAACGGGGCGGTTTCGAACAGGAACAGCCGGCGCGCGAACGCCGAGATCCAGTCCGAGAATGGTCGCTTCAGTCGTGAACAAGGTTGAAACGCTGCATGGGCTTCCGTGAGGAGTCGGAGCTGGAGGGACCGGGTAGACACCGGCCCCTCCAGCACTCCAGAGAGCGCGAGATCCTTTCGTGCGCGATCTCGCGCTCTCTGTGGCTTACTGCTGCTGGACGGTTTCGGCCTGAGTCTCCTGGACGCGCTCTTTCAGACCCTCGCCCAGCTTCTGCGCCTCCTGCTTGCCGGACTCCTCGGCGGCTCCTACCGCCTCCTGGGCGACCGACTTGCCGCGCTCCATCGCCTCCTGACCCGTCTCCTTGATCGTGTCGGTCACCTTGTCGGAAACGTCACCGATCTTCTCGTCCTCCATGCGCGTGGAGGGTGCAAGTAGACCGCCGAGGAAGCCGAGCGCGAGGCCACCGACGGCAAGTGCGAGCGGGTTCTCCTTTGCGATCCCAACTCCCTGCTTCGCCTTTTCCTTCACCTGACCTGGATCCGGGGTGTTGTCCGAAACGGTTCCCATCAGCTTGTCCTTCTGCGACGAGACAGCGTTCTTCATCCGGCTTTTGACGTCCGTCTTGTAACTGAGGGCGTCCACCGTCTCGCTCATGCGCTCGCGGGTGTCCTCTATCTCCTCCCGGATAGCGTCGGGTTCTTGAGCCATTCCTTGTCCTCCTTCAGCGTTTCGATGGTCTGTTCTGGAACCGGTAGAGCCTCGACGACGCGTGCCTTGCGCCGTTCAGCCAGCTCTCCGTAGCTCGACTTGACGCGGTCGATCGTGCTCGGTGAGAGAAACGGCGTTGCCTTGCTCATCCGGCCCTTGCCCGACCGGTACAGGAGGTACGCGATCAGGAGATAGAGGGCTCCGACGAGCAGGGCCGCTGCCCAGTTCGGCATGACGCCGTCGAGTGCGAGGATCAACGCGCCCGTCAGGGCACCGAGGCCGAGCAATGCGATCGCACCACCCGCACCGTAGAGTCCTGCGGCGGCGCCCATGATCTTCGCCTTGGTGCTCGCCTCGCCCTTGACTGTATTGAGGTTCTCGGAGGTGACCGTCCGCCCCTCTTCGAGCGACCAACGGATCTCCGCTTTCAGCTCATCGATCTTCTCGCTCATCTCGGACTTGGCCAGCTCGATTTCCTGGCGCACGAGCGTCGCCGAGTCGTCGGCGAGCTGCTTGACGAGCTCAGGCGTACTGTGATCCGCTGCCTGCGGTGGCTCGCTTCGGTTCTGCATGCCGCCGACCTACCGTGCGCTCGGAACTGGCCCAGCGATCGCGCTCGCTTCACCGGCGCGAGCGGTGGACTGAGAGGACGACGGAGGAGTGGAAGGCAGCTCGCGGCGCTGCTGTGAAGAGCCAAACGCCTGCTCGTAGCGAGTGCGGCCCGACGCCTTCAGGAAGCGGGAAAAAGCGAACCCCAGCACTGTCGCAGCCCCGGCCACCAGCCACGGCCGCCGCCGTGCGACGTTCTCCAGATCGGAGAGCATCGTGTCCGCGTTCGCGTTCGTGAGATAGGTGGAAAGCTGCTCGACCTTCTCGGCGACCGCGTCGTTCACTTTCGCAGGGGTTTCTCCCGCCTGCTCCCGAAGCTGATCGCTGGACTGGCGCATCGCCCCGGCAACCTTCTGCATCTGCTCCCCCGCCTGTGTGGAACGGGTGTCCATCTGCTCCTTGACAGTGCCCGACGCGCGGTCTTTGGCCTCCTCTTTGAGGCCTCTTGCCTGCTCGGCCACAGAGTTGCCGCCGTCTTCGAATCGATTCATGGTGCTCCTCTCATCGGGTTGGAATCTGCCCTGCAGCCCCGGAGCCGCCAAGGCCTCCGGGGCTGCATTGCTTGAGACGCGTCAGTCGGAGTGGCGACTGACGTCCTGGTCGCGATGTGCGCTACCTGCCTTGGCGAGACCGCGGCTGATCATGTAGCCGACCGTCAGGATCGTCAGGTAGAGCCAAGCGCGGTTGGCGTCGAAGGCGTCGCCGCTCGCGCCCGTGCCGCTGTCGTCGCTGATGACCTGAGCTGCGATCAAGATCCCCGCGAAGGTGACCAGATAGGCGTAGAACTCCGTGCTCTTGATCGCCGCCTTGGTCTCGTTGTAGAAACGAGTGACCGTGCGCGGCGTCGGGGCGGTGTCGTGGCGCTCGCCGACCCCTCTGTTCGTTACATCCGTCGTTGCCACTTATGACCCCTTCTTGTCATTTGACGTGTCCCGACAAACCGGACACATAGGACACTATGCCCAAGCAAGAGGAACATAAACCTCGTCCTCGAACCAATGTGGGACAATGAAGCCCAAAATGGGCAGCTCCCAGGGCAGACCCCGGTCTGGACCGGTACTTTGAGCCCTGCGATGGGTGAGCCTTCCGGCACGCCGGACGAGGTGGACAGTGTCGAGCGCGACCGCGGTCCCGCGCGTGCGGATGCGGTTGCCAGTCGGGAGCGGATCCTGGACGCGGCCGCCGCCCTCGCGGGCGACCGGCGGACCAGCATGATCGAGATCGCAGCGGCCGCGGGGGTCGGCCGGTCGACCCTGTACCGGCATTTCTCGAGCCGCCAGGCGCTCGAGCGGGCTCTCCAGCAACGGGCGACCCCGCCGAGTGGGCGGATTGCCACGCTGCCGTTTCGCGCACCAGGGCGGCTAGGACGCGAGGGCCCGCTCACCCTCGAGGTCACACACGTTCTCGACGAGGTGCCTCCCCATCTCGTTCCCGACCAGCTGGTAGCCGAGGCCCGGCGGGCAGCGGGCGTCGCCGTCGCCCTCTATGTCGTCGACATCGACGGATCGCAGCTCGTGCGCCTCGCCGGCTCCGACAACTTCCCCGAAGAGCTGGAGGCGCCCCCGGCTCTCGGCCCAGAGATCGTCCCCGAAGGGCTCGCCGCCTACGAGACAAGGCTACGGCAGCAACTTCCCGGCTGCGTCGCCGAGCCGCTTTGGCTGCGGGGCCGCGTCACGGCGCTCTTTCTCTGCATCGGCACGCCGGTCGCGCCCCTGGAGGACATCGCCAAGCAGGGCGCCGCCGCCCTCGAGCTCGCCAACCACTACACGGACTTCATCGAGGCGACACGGCGGCGGAAACCGACGACCCCGGCCGCGGAGATCCAGCAGAACCTGTTCCCACCTCGGATCATGCGGATCGCCGGCGCGCAGTTGGCAGGCGGGATCCTGCCGACCTACGAGGTCGGTGGAGATTGGTTCGACTTCGTCGAAAACCGTGATGGGGCCTGGCTCGCGATCGCCGAAGCTGCCGGCACGGGACCGACAGTCGCTGGGCTCGGCGCGTCGGTGCTTGGCGCTCTCCGCGCCGCCCGCCGAAGCGGCGACGACCTCGACGAGGCGCTTCATGCGATGGACGAAACCGTGCGCGGACTGGGGAATCCGGATTTCTACGTCACGGCCATCGTGGCCCGTTGGCATGCGTCCACCAGTACCTTCACGTGGGCCAATTGCGGACACACGGACGCGATGGTGGTTGACACGGAGGGCAATTTGAGCACGCTCGAGGGCCCGATTCACGGGTCGCTGGGAACCCCCGGAGACCAGCCCACCTTTCAGCTGACGGAGCGTCAAATGGCCCCGGGCGAGCGGCTTATCCTCGTCACGGACGGCATCACCGAGCGGCAGACCGACACGGGCGGGAGATTCGGATTGGACGGGATCCGCGGAGCTCTCGAGAGCCTCGAAGGCCCAACGGCTGCGGCTACGGCCATGGCCATCCTGCAGGCCGTGAGCGACTGCTGTCGCGATCCGCTCGAGGACGACGGCACCGTCGTCGTCCTCGGCGTCGCCTAGCGGGCCCGGTCAGCCGCGCATCGACGGGGGGCCGAGTTAGTGGGAGTCCTGCTTCTGTTCGTATTCCTCGATCAGGCTCTCGACCGCTTTCAGTGCCGTGGGAGGGGCCTCGTCACGTTCGGTCGCTCGTGCGCCGAGATCCATCGCTCTATCTCGACTGTGAACACATGATCGTCCAACTCTGGCTGGAGAGCTCGTGAAGCCGATGCCGGACGAGCTCGTCGCGATCCTCCGCGCCGCGTGGGAGTCGAGCGAGGTCGCCGTCGGGCCGGACGAGTACGTGATACCGAACCGGCGCCCCGCCAGCGTGCGGCGGCGCGAACGTTCTCCGAAGGTGATCTGGGAGACCGTGCGTCGGGTCGCCGCTCGCGCCCACGTCCGCTCGCACGCTCACGCGCTGCGCGCGGCGTTCGCCGTCCGCTTCGACGAGGCCCATCCGGATCAGCTCCTCGCGCTCAAGGACCTCCTCGGCCACTCCCGGCTCGAGACGACGCTCGTCTACCTCCGGAGGCGCAAGAAGCAGCTCGCGATGGAGCGTGTACGCGACCTTTCATGGGGGAGCGTAGGCGGCTTCGTGTTACAGCCGAATGCAGTAGAGGCGCATACGGGATTCGAACCCGTGTTACATCCGTGTGGGACGGAGGGAGATACCGGGTTGGAGCGCGACCATAGCGTCGGGAGAAGTCGAATCTCCGCGCGCAGATTCGAAGCAGGCGAGAGCCGTTTCGGCGGGATTTGGTGTATTGGCGAGAGCCTGCCTAACCGTGGAGCGTATGCGGCCCGCCATGCCGCCTGCGGCGTTCGGCGTCATGCTCGGCGCCGACCAGCTTGCTCCGTTAGAGGAGCCAGAGGCTTTCCCTGTCGGGAGCCTGGCTGGAGTGTCTCAACAGAGCGGGAATGCAGGTGCATGGCGCGCCGTGCCGCCGTCGAGCGTCCTTCCCCAGGGAAGGTCGACTCGCCGGCCCTTCGGCGAGGGCGGCGTACGCCGGCGGGGAGCGGGTCTCACGGGCTCTGAATGAAAGGGTGACCGCCATCCCTGAGGATTCTGAGCGGGTGCAGCCGGATTCAGCGAGCCGGTTGACCGCAATTGCTCCGGCCATTGATGACAGGCTCCTCACTGCCTCAGACGTGGCCGAGCTGCTCGCCGTCCCGGAGCGGTGGGTGCGGGAGCATACGCGGGGCGGCCTAATCCCCCACCTTCGCTTGGGGCGGTACGTCCGCTATCGCAAAGACGCCGTTGTCCGCTGGCTCGATGAGCACGAACGAGACGGCGACGCCTGGCGGCGCTATCAGCCGCGTCCCGGTGGAAGTCACCGCCCGAGTGCGGGTGGCAAGCTGCCCTGACCGTTTCTGTCGACTGCAGCGAAAGGAGGTGAAACCACATGCCTGATGGATCGTGCGTCATCAAGTACGAGGGCAAGCGGGGAGTCGTCTGGTACTTGAAGTACCGCGATGCCGACGGCCGGCAAGTCAAAGAGCGTCTCGGTCAAGCCGTGGACGGATGGGGCCGGCGGAAGGCGACGACGGAGCTTCGCGCGCGTCTGACCGCCGTCGAGAAAGAAGGTCTCCGACGGCTGGTTCCCATGACATTCGCGGCGTTCGCCCTTGAATGGCGCGAGACCTATCCCGATCTGAGGGACCTCAAGCGCTCGACGCGAGACGGGTACCGCCTCATCATTGAGGGTCACCTGGTCCCAGTGTTCGGCGCTCGGAAGCTCAACACGATCGATGCTGGCGACATCGAGCGGTACATCGCGCGAAAGCGACGGGAAGGCCTCGGGCCGAGAACGATCAACCGACACCTCAATCTCCTGAACGAGATCTTCGTCGCGGCCGCCAAGCGGCGACCGCCACTCGTCAGGAGCAATCGCATTCCGACGGTCGATCGCCCGAAGGAGCCACGGCGACGCTGGCGGATCCTGACGCCGGTCGAGATCGGCCGTATCGAACGGGCCTTCGGCGACATGATCACGGACGTGGGAGGCGAGGAGCGCGTGTGGCGCGAGCAGGCTCGTGTCATCTTTCTCGTGCTCGTCGCGACCGGGCTCCGGCGCGGCGAGATTCTCGGACTCCGGTGGCGGGAGGTCTACCTCGCCGATCCCGACGGTCCCCACCTGCGCGTCCGCGAGACGTGGGTGCGTTGCGGTGAGGACACGCCGAAGTCGGAAGCCGGCGAGCGGACGATCGCCCTCGGGGCGCGGATCGCCGGCGAGCTCTTCGAGCACCGACGGCGGACGGCCTTCCGAGGCGACGACGAGCGGGTTTTCTGCTCGCCGACGAAGGGAACGCCCTTCGACGTCGCTCGATACGCCGCGACGGTGCGTCTGGCTCTCCGGCGAGCGGGGATCGAGGATCGGGTACGGCCGTTCCACGATCTCCGGCACACGTCGATCACGAACGCCGCGGCGGCGGGAACCCCGCCGGCGGCGTTGATGGCCCGGGCCGGTCACTCCGACTTCAAGACGACCCAGGTCTACATCGACCTGGCCGGCGAGACGTTCCGCGCGGAGGCGGAACGGCTCGAGCGGCGGCTCTGGGGGCCGGACCAGTACCAAATTCCGGTACCAAATCCGGAATCCGTCGCCAAAGCGGCAAACGGACCGGTAGCCGAGCCGGTGGAAGGAACCCGCGATATGCAGGCAGTTCCTCGAGTACGGAGCGGCGCAGGAGTCGAACCTACCCAGCGTGGGGCTGCCACGCCTCACCGGTTTTGAAGACCGGCTGGGCCACCGGGCCCCTGCCGCTCCGCCGGGAACCGTAGCGCGCCGGGGCTATGCGGACGTCGCGGTCCGCGTGCGGGTGCGCTTGCCGTCCGAATCCGTGGCCGAGGGAAGAGCCTCCGGCGGTTCCGCCGGCTCCTCGACGACTGCCTTCTTCTCGAGCCGGAGTGTCTTCGGCACGTCATCGACGTCGGTGCGATGCCAGTAGCGCAGGTTGCGCATCCACTGCTCGTCGGCGATCGCGTCGAGGATCACCTGGACGCGGGAG
>CAWHOA010000016.1:0-19448 GCA_963830885.1 uncultured Actinomycetes bacterium
TCGTGCTCGGCGTCGCTTAGCGGATCCGACCAGCCGCGCATCGATCGGGGCGCCGAGGTAGCGGGGAGCCGCACCAGCCTGCGGATCCGAGGCTCGGTGACGCGCTAAGCGAAAACCCGGATGCCGCTGGCCGGCTTGTCGCAATCTGGGGCTGCGAGGCACCGGAGTACCGAAGGGAGTTCTGGAGTGCCTCGTACGAGCGCGAGCCACTCCTCCGGCCGCAACCCCGTTCCAGCCGCGAAGACGACGAGCGGGCCCACGGGCCGAGCTCCTCCGCCACCGCGTCGAGTTCCTCCCAGGAGCCGAACGGCCGGATCTCCTCACGGCGCGGCTGCGGGTTCGGGACGAGCTTCGCCGGGTTCTCTTCGATCACCTTCCAGCGAACCGCGGCGTTCAGCACCTGCCGAAGCGCGACCATCGCGTCATGGCGGTGGCCTTCCGGTAGGCGCTTCGCCCACCTGCCGATCTCGTCCGGCAAGAGCTGGCGTACGGGAACCTCGCCAAAGGCCGCGGTCGCCTTCGCGAGCATCGCCCGCAGGCGTGCGATCGTCGCCGGTGCCGCCTGGTGCTGCTCGAGGTAGCGGCCCACGAGCTCCGCCACCGTCCAGTCCAGCCGAGCGGCCACGAGAGGCCCGAGGCGGGCCCGCTCGAGCGCAACCACCTGCTCAAGCCGCTGCTGGATCTTCTTGTTCGGATCCCAGTAACGATCGCCCGCTAGTAGCTCGAGCCGGTAAAGCAACTCACTACAGAGCGTCGAGCACCATAGAGCACCCAGCGCGGCTTCCCGACCTACTGTTCCATCAGGAGGAAGATTTGGGAAAAAGTCCTCGCGGAGAAAGCTCTGAATCTCCTCCATGTGCCCGGATATGAACTCCCATTCATCGTTGCCCAGAGCGGCGAATGCCTCTTCGGCGTCCGGTGTCCACGCCTTCGGGATTGCTTGCTCAGGTGTTAGCCGGCCGGGCCGGTTCTTGCGGAGGGCCTCGTTCGCATTCAACCGCAGCGTCTCCAGCTCGGGGATGAGCCTTCGGGCCGCAACCCCCGCGCGATCCTCGACACTACGGCGTCCTTTGAGGCGGTCAAGGAATGCCCCGAGCACCTGTCCGGCTAGGGCACTCATCGCACGACCGTAGCGCTTCTCGGAATGCGTTTCCAGGCTCGCTGATTTCCCAAAGAACGAGCGTTGTGGCGCCTATCGGACACTGAGAGGTCCGGCCCTCGCCACCGATTCTCACGGAATCCCTGCTCAGCGGGAAAAGCCGACGCCCGGACTCGAACCGGGGACCCCTTCATTACGAGTTTCGAGCCGCTGTCACCGCCAGTCATCACGAGTCACCTCAAGTCAGTTCCAGCGCCGAAGCCGCCGGACTGGAGATGACTCACGGTGACCTGAGATGACAAGCTCGTAGACCCCTGGTGAACCTCGCTGCCGTTGGCCGATCAGCGAACGAGGCCGCGAGCAACGCGGCCGAGCGGATCGGCTCGCGCAGCAGTTCGGCGACGGCCTGCTGGCTTCTCGGCGCCGAAGCTTGCTGACCGTCGGGCTACTGGACTGCGGCGGTCTCGAAAACCGTTATCCGTCGTTAGGCGGATCGAGGGTTCGAATCCCTCCCCCTCCGCCTTCCAAGCGGGTTTCCGCAGGAAGCCCGCTGCTGGTCTTGGGTGCGCACACTTGCCCGACCGCCGGACCCAGTCCATGGACGTCCCAGGGGCGTCTCTGGAAGTCCACAGGTTTCGTGTCTCACTGGCGCACGGCTGGCGCACCGAGGCGACCCAGTTCGCTCTCTCGTTGGACAACATACCGCGCGGCGACGGGCGGGCCCGCAGCGGCTCGTCGAACTGGCGAAGACCAAGGCAACGAGCCGCTGGGGCTGACGATCGAGGAGACCGCGTTCCATTCGCGTCAGCAGAACAGGCCGCCGTCGACTCCGCACCTGCTCTAGCCTTCCCTCAAGTCACATTGTCGCCGCGCCGATAAGCGACGATGACGTTGTCGCGCAGTATCTTTCGAGTGACCTTGGCTCCGAACCGGGCCTCGAGCTTCGGTTTGAATACCCGGAAGAGGTAAGTGTTCTGGTTGCCGAACTGGATGGACTGCGGGTTCAGGTAGATCGCGGCATCGGTCGACAGCAGCACCTGGCCGCCGAAGCCTGCATCGATCATCTCGTCGATCCAATCGAGCAGAACCTCTTCCGGGGGGTGGCCGCCAACCGTAGTGTGATCGTATGAGATGAACGCTCCGCGAGCGGCCATCGCCTTGTGATCGGCGAGCGTGGTGTACTGGGCATGCGCCCACACTAAGCGACGAAGGTCAAAGCCCTCCTCCTCGAGGATCTTCACGACCGCCCGCAACGGATCGATCACGGGGGCGTGCAAGCCGATCGTGCAGCCGGTCTTCTTCGCCGCCCGAGCTGCGGCACGGTACACAACGACGTCGGCAGGCTTCGGCCCGTCGTCGTCGACCGCGATCTTGATGAACCCGGCCCGGATCTGCGAGCCGTCGACCCCGAGCGTGAGCTCGCGGACGAAGTGGCGTGCGAGCTCCGCCGCGCCCATCTGCCTGAACTCGGGCGGGATGCCGAAGGACGCACGGTAGATCCCGCTCGGGCAGACGATCGCCATGCCGGTCTGCCGAGCGACGTTTCGGGCCATGAGAACATTGCGCCCGATCCCCATCGGCGTGTAGTCCACGTAGAGGTTGATACCTTGACCACGGAGTTCGAGCACGCTGTTGATGCATGCCCCGGTGACGTAGGCCCAGTCGACGTCCTGGTAGGCAGGGTCTTTCACGCCCAGGAGGTCGGCGAAGAGGTGCTCGTGCGCGAGGCCCCACTCGACCTCGTTCCCTCTCAGGGGCCCGGTGACCGTCTCGAGCACCACCCCGCCGGAACCGCTCGAGCCGCGAGCAGCGGTCGAGGCAACCGCGCTCTGTTGATGTGGGTGACTCGCTTGGGTTGGCTGTGACTTGGCTTCCGCCGCAGCGAGGGATCCCGTGATCCCCGCCGCGGCAGCAGCACCAGCCCCGGCCGCGAGGAACGTACGGCGGTCGATCTTCCCTTTCTTGTCGCTGTCTGACCCCCCCACCGGACATCTCCTTCCTGCCGCAATCGGGAATCGATTCCGACAATTAATGGACCCCGTGACGCCAGTGTCAAGAGTCACGAGCTGCCTTGCCGTCTCTGACGGGCGACTAGGCACGGCCCTCGCCCGAGCGCGCGCCGCCGCTGCTCGCCTCACCGAGCTCTTCCCCAACCGCTCCGCGACGGCGCCCGTCGTGGAGGGCGCTGCGGGCGGCGCTTGGACGGCCGAGGTCGAGCTCGAGGGCGACGAAACGGAGCTCGTGCTTGCGGCGGGTGACACGATGCTCCTGACCGGCGTCTCGGGAAGCGGCAAGTCGACGATCCTGCGCGCGCTCGGCGGGCAACCGACTCCGGGCCTCTCTGTTCGAGTCGCGGGGGTCGACGTGGCGACGATCGACCCCGACGTCCTCGTCGAGCACGTCACGCTAGTCGCTCAGGACGCACACGTCTTCGACGGGACGATCCGCGACAACCTGCTGCTCGCCGACCCGACCGCCGACGGGCCCCGAGCTATGGGGGGCGCTCGCCGCCGCCGCGCTCGACGACACGGTGGCCGCCTTCTCGGCCGGGCTCGATACCTGGGTCGGCCCCGGCGGAGCGTTCCTGTCGGGTGGCCAACGACGCCGCCTCAGCGTCGCGCAGGGCCTACTCCGGCGTGCGGACCTGCTGCTGCTCGACGAGCCGACCGAAGGTCTCGACGCGGCGAACGCCGCGCGCGTGCTCGCCGGCGTCCGGGAGTTCGATCCCGGCGCCGAACTCGTGATCGCGTTACACGACCGTCAATCGTTGGCCCTGCCATGGACGCCAACCGCGCGCATCGAGCTTCTGCTCAAGTCTGGGCGCTGGGGCGCGCCGGTGTGACCATGGAGGCGCTCGTTGAGGTCGTCGATGACGCCCGCGGGCCCAAGACCGGCACCACGGCCACTACGAGTTGCCCGACTCGCGCCCGTATCGCGACGCGAAGAGCCTACGTGGAGGATGTCTACACCGCGCTCGACACGGCGGATAGGCCGACCCTCTACGTGGCGAGCGCGGCCGGCGCGTCTGTGGCGCGGGTGATCATCGTCGCGATCAGCGCCGGGCTCGGTGGAGCGGCCGGTTGACTGCAGCGTCTTCGTGGAGGCGGCTGCGGCGATCTGCGGCGAGCACTCGCGCGCGAATGCCGTGGTTTCACCTTGCCGATCCCGGACGGGCGGCGCTGAGGAGCGCCGCGCGTGCGGCGATCGTCGTGCCTGCCGTCGTTGCGTTTGCGGACAAGGTGATCGGGGACCCCCAGACGACGCTCTTCGCCGCCTTCGGGTCCTTCGCAATGCTGGTGTTCGTCGACTTCACCGGGCCGCGGCGGAGCCGATAGCGATCCTCTTCTCGGGGGCGATCAACGGCTACTTCGCCGCGGCCGGAACCTCGGCGCTGGTCACCTTCGTCTGTCCGGTGACGCTGGTGGCGCCGCTTTCAGCCATTCCGGCGCGCCTGGAAGGATGGGCGCTGGCCGCCGCGGCCGGAATCTGCGCGCACATGCTGCTCTGGCCGGCGCGGCCGCGCGAGACGCTCCGCGCTGATGCCGCTCGAGCCTGCGTCGCCCTCGCCAACCTGGCGGACTCAACGCTTGGCGGCGACCGGTCGGTCGTCGCGGCCCGCGCCCGTGCCGCCCGCGACGCCGTCGACGGGCTTCGCGCACGCTTCCTCGCCACACCGCACCGGCCGACGGGGCCGACGGGACCCATAGCCGCGCTCGCCTCGCTCGTCGACGAGCTCGACTGGCTCCTGACCTTTCTCGTTCCTACGGCCGATCCGCTCCCGCTCGAGTTGTGTCGTGAGGAAAACGCCGAGGCGATGGCGGCCGCGATCGCGGTCCTGCGTGTCAGCGCCGCGCGTCTGGACGGTCGGGACGAGAGCCCCGATGTCGCCCAACTCGACAAGGCGCGGGAAGCCGTGGCGCGGGCGCTCGCCGGACGGATTCCGGAGCTGCCGCAGAGTTCAGTCCACGTCGATCGCCTCGGCAACCTCCCTGAGCACGATCCCCACAACCGCCATCGCCTGGCAGGCAACGAAGTGCTCGTCGTCCAGCGGGGCACGCTCAGCATGCCACTCGGCCAGTAGCTCGTACTCGCTTGACTTCGTCCTCAGAAGCTCGCCCAGGCTCGGCGGCGGCGCTGCCGATCGCGCTCCTTCAACCGCTCGAGCACGGCCCGCAAGTGCGGGTTCAGCTCGCTACCGGGAGCGATCCGGCCCCTGCTACCGGGGTCCGGCTTTCCAACAGTATTCGGGTAGCACGGGTTCGAATCCCGTATGCGCCTTGAAACCCCTGCTAAGCGGTATGTTTTGTTGTCGTCACTGACGACGATAGCGCGGGTTCGAGCCGTTGGATCCTTTCAGCGCTTCCGGATGTACGCGAAGCTGTTCCGGCTTCACCACTGCACCGGATCTTCAGCGTGGGAGATCCACATGGAAACTCCTCTTCTCCGCTTCGGGGAGGCAGCGTGGGTAACCCCTCGCCCGGGTGAGCGGGTGAGAGGCCTCCCAGGCCGACAGAGCACTTGAGCCGCTCGTGCGTCCGATTGTCCTTCTCTTCGCCTGGGTCGTCGCCGTCCCGGTCTTCGGCGCAGCGCTCGTTGCCTGCAGCGACGGCCGCACCGGCCCGTCGAGTAGCGAGCCGGCGCAGGCCGCGGAAGGCAACTTCTCGCTGGAGCAGGCCAGGGGATTCGCGGGCTTCCCGCTCTACGCGCCCGGGGACTCCTTCGAGGAACTCCCGCTCACGGCTGTCCTGCGACGGTTCGACGCGGAGGCGCAGTCGGCCCCGGTGCGAGCGAACTTCGTCGGGTTCCTCTACGGCTCCTGTCAGCCCGGACCGGATTCGGGCTGCATGGCCCCGCTCGACGTGCAGGTGTGGGCGGCCTGCGAACGTAACCCGGGCGTCTACTCGCCGCAGCTTGCGAGGGAGGGGCCGGTGACGGTCCGGGGCGTGCCTGCCTACTTCTACGAGGACGGAAGGCGGCTCGAGCTCTCCACCGGCACGTCCACCGTCGTCATCCTCGCCAGGGACCGAGAGCAGGCGCTCGACGCCGCCGCGGCGCTCAAGGGCATCAACAACTCCACCGCGGTAGGCGAGGACCTCCCCGCCCCCGCGTACATGCGCGAGCCGCAGCCCGGCGTGATCGAGGTTCTCCCCTGCCCCTACGACCAGCCGCCCCAGGACGAGGAGAAGGCCGCACGGATCGAGCAGGAGATGAACCAGTCACTCGCCGCGGCGGCCGAGGCCGGCCACAACCAACAGCCGCGCTCGATCGAGTGCGCGCGCAGCGACGCCTTCACGAAGGTCGGCGAGCTCGACGACTTCCACAACTGCGAGATCGTCTGGGCAAACGGCACGACCGCCACGTGGTGCGTGCTCTCGAAGGGCGAAGATGCCTTCCACGGAACACTTCCCGACGACTGCGAGACCGCCGCGGCCGGCGGCTGGGGAAGCCCAGTCGAGGAGCAGCCGCAGACGCCTGCGCTGGACGAGCGAACGCTCGCCTGGGGCCGACACGCCAACGAGGCCTGCGGACGGTGGGCGGAGCGGAGGATCAACGCGATCGCCAACCTCGACCAGGAGCTCCTCACCACCGACTTCTCCTACGTCTGGTGGGTCGCAAGGCCCTACGAAGCCGGCATCGTCGCCGACCTGCAGGCGATCCCCCGCCGCACGCCGCGCGCACAGAAGGCGCTCGCGCTCTACGAGCGACGGCTGGCGCTGCTCGACCGGGCGCTCGAGGACTGGCGACAAGGCAGGAAGAAGCGGGCGCTGACCGCCTTCGACCGCCTCGAAGACGAGAAGCTACGGCTGAGCGAGCGCTTCAGCGCGATCGGTGCCGAAGCCTGCTCGCCGCCGTAGGCCGAGGCCGTAGACCTCTCGTGAACCCCGACTCGAGCCACCGCGCGGACAGACGAAAACAGGCGAAACGGCCGGAAACGGCAGATCAGCCCGGTTTGGAGCACATAACTCGTCTCCTAAACAGGAAACACAAGTAGCCGTTTTGCAGGGCTTTAAGGAGCCGACGCCCGGACTCGAACCGGGGACCCCTTCATTACGAGTGAAGTGCTCTACCAGCTGAGCTACGTCGGCACTGCTTGGAAGCCGGTTCGAGTATAGCCCGGCCTCGTGGGGTCCCAGATCGTCCGACTGCGTCCAGGACTTGGTCCAGGAGCGCTCCAGCGCGCTCGGCTGGCCGGGGAGCACCTCGCCGGGGCCCCGCGAACTTGGTGATGTCAGTGGTCGCCGAACGTCCTCGAGGACAGCGGGCGGATCCTCATCGCCTGAGGACTCCTTCACCGGTCCGCCGCGTCGATCCGCCGAGAGTGCCTGCTGCCGCACGCACAGGTGGACAGGCCACAGCCGAAGTGTGACTCCTGCCCACTGCTTCCGAGGAGGAACGCGCGCGGCTCCAGCAAAAGCCGGCTGCCTAAGCTGCTGGGCTCACCGGCGGGCTAGGGGCACGCGATCGCCACGGCCGGCCGGTGGCCGGCGCAGCGGCGCAGGCGTTGCAACATCTCGCGCACGGTCGTCAGCGGCGGATCGTTGGCCCGCGCGCCGTCATGGAGCAGGTTGCGCAGCTGCCAGGGGTCGCCCACGAGGTCGTAGTACTCGCTGAACGTGCGGGTACCGCCGGCCGCGTAGTACTCGACGTACTGGTAGCGCCGGGTGCGGATCGAGGCCCAGGTGGGGACGCCGTCCGCCCACCAGAACTCGAGCAGCAACCGCGAGCGCTGCGCGGGCGACAGGAGGGAGCGCCCGTCGATGCTCCACTGCGGCTGGATGCGCGCGGCCGCGAGGACGGTCGGGGCAATGTCGATGTTGGCCACGAGGCGCGAGTCCACCCGCCCCGACGCGACCCGGCCCGGCCAGCGAAGGAGCAGCGGCACCTTCACGGAGGCGGTGTACGGCACTCGCTTGTTCCCGGCTCGCTGGAACTCGCCGCCGAAGCGGTGGTCGCCCCAGATGAAGCCGTTGTCGGACGTGAAGATCGCCAGGGTCCGCTGCGTTTCCCCGAGCTCTTCGAGCGTCCCCACGATCCGGCCGACGAGCTGGTCGACCGACATGAGCGTCCGCAGCTGGCGGCGCCGCACACCCGCGGCGTCCGTCGGCGAGAAGTCGCGGGCGCGGACATACGGCGGCTTGTCGGAGCGGTTGCGCTCGCCAACGGCCGGGCTGGGACGCCACCGGGGCACGGGAGCGGTGCGGTGGCGCGGTGCCGCCTGCCAGGGCGCGTGCGGCGCCACCGGCGCCACGTACACCAGCCACGGTGCGGTGTCCGCGCGCCGGTCGAACGACCGGAGGGCGCCGACGGCGTACCGGGCCATCACGTCCGTCGAGTAGCCGGACTCGGTTCGGAGGTTCCCGTTCACGTTGAACCGCGCGTTTCGATAGGGGCGACGAATGTCAAGGACCGCCCACCGGTCGAAGTACGGCGGCGCGCTCGCCATGGGCCAGGAGTTAAAGAGCTTCCCGACGAACGCCGTCTTGTAGCCCCTCTCCCGCAGCAGCCGCGGGAAGAGCGTCGACCGATCCAGGCGGGCCAGCGATGCTCTGTCGTTGCCCCGGACGCCGGTGTTGTGCGCGTAGCGGCCCGCGAGGATCGACGCGCGCGCCGGACAGCAGAGCGGCGTCGTCGCGAACGCGTTGACGAACCTCGTCCCACCGTCCCCGAAGAAGGCCTGGGTGCGCGGCATCACCATCAGCGTCCCTTCGGCAGGCTGATCGTCGGTGACGATCACGAGGATGTTCGGGCGCGGCTGGGCGCCTGCCGGGCCCGCGGCCGCCAAGCCGGCGAGGAGGGCGCACCCCGCGAGGGCGAGGGCGCACCCTTTCGGCCGCACCGTCAGAGGATCACCACAGCTGAGAAGCAGGCTGTCACCGTGCCCGGGTCGGTGTCAAGAGGCACTCGGAGCCGCGATAAGCTCGCGCCGACGCCGTGCTCTCTTTCCTGCTCCGCACCGGGATCGCTGCGGCACTCCTGGGCGTGCTGTACGCCCGCTTCCTCAGGACGGCGCGTCCTGACCTGGGGGGCGACACCCGCGGAGGCGGCGGCGCGTCTCCCCGGCGACGAGCTGCTCGAGGATGCCGACGGCGTCGCGACGCGGGCGATCGGGATCGACGCGCCCCCGGCCGCCGTCTGGCCCTGGATCGCGCAGATGGGGCCATCACCGCGGGGCGGGGCGTACACCTACGACTGGATCGAGAACCTCATGGGCCTGAACATGCACAGCGCCGACCACGTGTTGCCCGAGTTCAAGAACCCCGAGGTCGGCGAGACGATCGGGTACGGCTCGAACCGGATGCGGATCGAGCGGGTGGAGCCGGAGCACGTGCTCGCCTGGCAGTCCGAGGACGGCAACTGGGTCTGGACGTTCGTCCTCGAGGAGCGCAGTGGCTCGACCCGGCTGATCAGCCGCAACCGCTTCCGACTACCGACCTTGGCGGCGCGCATCGGCATGATCCCGATGGAACCGGCCTCGCTCCTCATGGAGCGGAAGATGCTGTACGGGATCAAACTACGGGCGGAACGCTAGCTCGGGTTAAGATTGCGCTGCCCGTCGCGCACATGGCCGCCGACAGCCCGACATCGCCTCCTCCGAGCGGGACGAACTGGACCGTGGGACGGATTCTGCTCGTCGTCCTGGGCAGCCTCGTCGCGCTGCTCGCGGTCGGGCTGCTCGCCGCCGGCGGGACGCTGCTCTGGGCCGACCGGACGCACCGCGATGACGACGGCTTCCTGACCACGCCCACCGGGCTCTTCGAGTCCGACTCCTACGCGATCACCTCGGAGGGCATCGACCTGTTCGAGGCGGACACGGGCGGGGACTGGGTGCTCTCGGAGGGGATCCTCGGCGACGTGAGGTTCACCGTCGAGGCCACCGGGAACGTCTTCATCGGGATCGCGGAGACCGCCGACGTCGACGCCTACCTCGACGGCGTGGCGCACGACCAGGTGCGCGACCTCAACTTCGATCCGTTCCGGGTCGCGTACCGTCGCTATCTCCGGCGGCGCACCGACCGGGCCGCCGGGCGAGCAGACGTTCTGGGCCGCGTCGGCCTCGGGCTCCGGCGAGCAGACCGCCACCTGGGACGCCGAGGCGGGCGAGTGGACGATCGTGCTCATGAACGCCGACGCCTCGCAGGGAGTCAGCGCCGACCTGAGCGCCGGCGCCGAGGCGAATTTCCTCCTCTGGCTCGCGATCGGGCTGCTGCTGGCGGGCCTGCTCGTGCTCGCGTCCGGCGTCCTTCTGATCATCCTCGGCGCGCGGCGGGCGACATCAGGCACGGCCGTTCCGGCGGGCGCCGCGACGGCCACGACCGCCCTCGCCCAACCACCCACGGAGGCCCGGACGACCGTCTACCCAGTTGGGGTGCGCGGCGAGCTCGACCCAGGAGTCGGGCGCTGGCTCTGGCTCGTCAAGTGGCTGCTCCTGATCCCGCACTACATCGTGCTCCTCGTCCTCTGGTTCGTCGTCTGGGTCCTGACCGTGGTCGCGTTCTTCGCGATCCTCTTCACCGGCCGCTACCCGCGCGGGATCTTCGACTTCAACCTCGGCGTGCTGCGCTGGACGTGGCGTGTCCTCTTCTACTCCTACTGGGCGCTCGGGACCGACCGCTACCCGCCGTTCTCGCTCGACGAGGAGCCTGACTACCCCGCCACGCTCCACATCGACTACCCGGAGCGGCTCTCGCACTGGCTCCCGCTCGTCAAGTGGCTGCTCGCCATCCCCCACCTGATCCTCGTCGCCCTCTTCGTGGGCGGCTGGGGGTGGGGCTTGGACTGGGCGAACGACGACATCTGGGGACTCGGGATCGCCGGCCTCGTCGGCATCCTCGTCGTCATCGCCGGGGTCATCCTCCTCTTCACCGGCAGCTATCCGCGCTCCCTCTTCGACTTCGCGCTTGGCCTCGACCGCTGGGTCTTGCGGGTCGTCGCCTACGTGGGCCTGATGCGGGACGAGTACCCGCCGTTCCGGCTGGACATGGGCCCGACCGAGCCGGGCGGCCCCGCCGAGCCGGCGGAGTCGCCCCCGCCGGCCGCGTAGCGGGCAGGGCTCAGGCAGGCGCCCCCGCAGGCGTCTTCGCGGTCTTGACGATGAGGACCGGCCGGCGGGCGTGGCGGAGCACGCCGAGCGAGATGCTGCCGAGCAGCGCGGTGGTAATGGTGTGGCGGCCGCGCGAGCCGATCACGATCATGTCGGCGTCCTTCTCGTCTGCGAGCGCGACGATGGACTCGACGGTGTTGCCGGCGATGCGCTCGAGCGCGTAGGAGACCCCGGCCTCCTCGGCAGCATGGCCGGCCGCCTTCAGCACCGTCTCCGAGTCGTCGACCTCCTCGGTATGCGTGATGGCGTGGGTGCCGCCGCGCCCGCCCTTGAACTCGTCGGGATCGGTGACATGGACGAAGGTGACGTCTGCGCCCTGCTCCTTCGCGAGCTCGAGGCCGACGCCGACGGCATCCTGCGCGGACGGGGAGCCGTCGGTCGCGATCAGGATCTGCTTCATGGGAATCCTCCTTTGGGACTAGCTCGTGCTGACGGTACGCCCGGCGCGAGCTCCGGCCATCGGGGAATCTACCTTTCGTTCGCTGCGGCGTTTTGCGGATAATGCGGCGTGCGCACGCCGGAACGGGAATCGTCCTTCCAGGGCCTCGTGGAGGCCGGAATCGCGCTCAGCTCGGAGCTGACGCTCGAAGCGCTCCTCCAGCGGCTGACGGAGACGGCCGCGGAGCTGACCGGCGCGCGCTACGCCGCGCTCGGCGTGATCGACGTGACCGGCAGGGAGCTCGAGCGCTTCGTCACGCACGGCATCGACCCCGAGACCCAGGCGGCCATCGGCGACCTGCCGCGCGGGCGGGGCATCCTCGGCGTGCTCATCCGCGACGCGCGGCCGCTCCGCCTGCACGACATCGCCGAGGACGACCGCTCGGTCGGCTTCCCGGCCAACCACCCGCCGATGCGGACCTTCCTGGGCGTCCCCATCCTGCTGCGCGGCGTCGCCTACGGGAACCTCTACCTCACCGAGAAGGAGGACGGCGCGGACTTCACCGGCGAGGACGAGGAAGTGGTGACGCTGCTCGCATCCCAGGCCGCGGTCGCGATCGAGAACGCGCGGCTCTACGAGTCGAGCCGGGAGTGGGCGCGCCAGCTCGAGTCGCTGGACGAGATCACCAACGCGATGCTGAGCGAGATGGAGCCAGGGCGGCTCCTGCAGCTCGTCGTCGACCGCGCGAGCGCGCTCCTCGAAGCGCGCTTCGTCGCCGTCCTCGTGGCGACGCCGGACGGATTGCTCGAGATCGCGGCCGCGGAGGGCGAGCAGGCCGAGGAGCTGGTCGGGTTCCGGCTCGCCGCCGACCGGTCGAAGAGCGGCAGGGTCTTCGAGGAGGGCGCCGGCGTCCGGGTCGACTCCGTCCTCGACGACCCGGATGCCGACCCGGACCTCATGCGCCGTGTCGGCGCCCGAGCGGGGCTCTGGGCACCGCTCGTCGTTCGCGGGGAGTCCATCGGCGTCCTCATGGCCCTCGACCGGCGCGGAGACGACCCCCGATTCACCGACGTCGACCTCCGGCTCGTGCAGCGGTTCGCGTCCCGTGCGGCCGTGGCCGTCGACCTCTCGAGACGTGTCGCCCGCACGACCGTCCAGCGCATCGTCGACGGACAGGAGCAGGAGCGGCGGCGCCTCTCGCGCGAGCTCCACGACGAGACGGGGCAGGCGCTGACCTCGATCCTGCTCGGCCTCAAGAGCATCGAGGACGCGCAGGGAACGGAGCGCTTTCCCGCCGCGCTGGCCGACCTCCGCGAGCTCGCGGTGGCGACCCTCCAGGATGTCCGCCGGCTGGCGGTCGAGCTACGGCCGAAGGCGCTCGACGACTTCGGCCTCGTGGCGGCGCTCGAGCGACTCACGACCACGTTCTCGGAGCAGACCGGCATCGCCGCGCACCTCGAGTCGCAGCTTCCCGACGCCCGCCTCCCGAGCGAGATCGAGACGGTGCTCTACCGCGTCGTCCAGGAGGCGCTCACCAACGTCCTCAAGCACGCCCGGGCCCAGAACGTCAGCGTCCTCCTGCACGCGCGGCCCGGTAGGGTCGCCGTCGTGATCGAGGACGACGGGCGCGGAATCGCGGAGAGCGACGGCAGCGGCGACGGCATCGGTCTCGTGGGGATGCGGGAGCGGGTCGCCCTCGTCGGCGGCAGGCTCGAGCTCGAGTCCTCCGGGAACGGCACGACAATCGTCGTGGAGGTGCCGACGGAGTGAGCGTTCGCGTCCTCATCGTCGACGACCACGCGGTGGTGCGGACCGGGCTGCGGCTGCTTCTCGACACGGAGGACGACCTCGAGACGGTCGCCGAGGCAGGGACGGCGCGAGACGCGGTCTTCGAGGCCCGCAAGCACAAGCCGGACGTCGTCCTCATGGACGTCGTCCTCCCCGACCGCAGCGGCATCGAAGCGACGCCCGACGTCCTCAAGGAGGCCCCCGAGGCGAAGGTGCTCGTGCTCTCGATGGAGGACGACCCCAGCTACGTGCGAGAGGCGTTCTCGGCAGGGGCCTCCGGCTACGTCCTCAAGGAGGCCGCCGACAACGAGCTCGTGGCGGCGCTCCGGCAGGTGGCGGCCGGCGAGCGCTACGTCCACCCGGCGCTCGGCGCGCGCATGGCCACCGCCGAGGCCGAGGCGGCTGCACGCGCCGACGCCGACCCGCTCTCCGACCGGGAGCGGGAGGTGCTACGCCTGCTCGCGCTCGGGCACACGAACCAGGAGATCGCGAAGATGCTCTTCATCTCGGTGCGGACCGCGGAGACGCACCGGGCGCACATCATGCAGAAGCTCCGGCTCACGACCCGAGCGGAGCTGGTTCGCTACGCGCTCGCGAACGGGCTGCTGGACGACTGACGCGGCCCGCCGGCAGGCCCGTAGGCGAGGCCTGCGTGTTCGGCGAGATACGGGCTGAGATGGCGAGCGGCGATCTTCGCCGCCGGCCACCAGAGCGCCTCCGTACCCGCGCTGGAGGCGTCGCCCCGGCCGCCGCCGAGCTCCGTGCGCAGGAACAGCGGCGAGCTACCGAGCACGAGCCCGCGCAGCACCGGGTCGAACGGCTTCGGCGTCACGTCCGCACCGGCCTCGGCGGCGATCGTCTCGGCCGCCGCGTCGGCCTGCTGCGCCGCCAGGCCGCCCTGCTTCACCGGGAACGTCGTGATGTCGCCGGCCGCGTAGACGCCCTCCAGCCCCGTTACCCGGCAGGTCGCGTCGACGGGCACGAAGAAGTCCTCGTCCTGCGGCACACCTGCGATCGGCACGCCCCGAAGCCGCGGCAGCGCGACGACGGCGTCGGCCGGAATCGACGGGTCGGGGACGACGCTCAGCTCACCCTCGCCGACCGCCTGGGGATAGGTGCCGGTGAGCAGCCGGATCCCCCGCTCCTCGAGGCGCTCCGACACCGCTTTGCTCGCCTCGCGGCCGAGGATGGCAAGCGGCGCGTCCTCCGGCGTGGCGATAGTGAGCTCGGCGGTCCGGCCCCGATCGGCCAGGTGCTCCGCGGTCAGGATTGCCAGCTCGTACAACGGCAGCGGCCAGGTGACGCCGCCCGGGACGGCGAAGACGACCTTGCCGACGAGCCCGCGGTCGAGGTCGCTGAGCAGCCCCTCGAAGAGCCTGACGTCGGCCTCGCCGCGGAAGGTCAGGGCGCCGGGAAGCGCCTCGCGTGGACGCGCGCCGACGGCGATCAGGAGCACGTCATAGCCGAGCAGGGCGTTGCGGCCGGTGCGGACGCGCCTCGCGTCCGCCTCGACGGCGACCAGGGTGCCCTGGCTGAGGCGCGCGCCGCAGCCGTGCGCCAGGGAAGCGAGATCGAAGCGGAGCACGGTTCCGAGGCCGAAGGGCTCGGCGACCGACAGCGGCCGGTAGAAGAAGTCCGCGTCCGGTGAGACCAGCTCGATGTCCACGAGCTCGCCTGCGAGCTTCCGCAGAGCGACCATCGCCTCGAGCGCCGCGACGCCTCCGCCGGCGACTAGGACGTGCAGCTTGTCGGAGCTCCCGGGCACGCGCTCATCCTCGTCCCCCGCCGAGGGGGCGGGCATCCGAGCCTACACCGAGAGGGCTGCGGAAAATCCGCAGCACTCTCGGGAGCCACACTGATGCGGCCGGGCTCGCGGACGCCGAAGCTGAGCCGATGACGAGCTACGCGGTCATCTGGCGCACGGGCAACGGCCCGGTGAGCGCGGGCAAGCTCGTCCTGGGCACGGTCGGCTTCCGGCTCGAGACCGGCGCGCCCGGGGGCCGCCTGTCGGCCCTACTCATCCGCTACGCGGACCTGGCGTCCGTCGAGAAGGCTACGTCCGCAGAGCGCCTCCACGGGCGACCGACCACCGTCGTCCGGCGCAAGGAGCGCGCGCCGCTGGCGATCTGCGCCCTGGACTGGCCGGGCTCGGCCCACGAGCTCGGCGAGCGGCTCGCCGAGGCGCTGCCGCGAGTGCTGAGCCGCCTCGTCTCGTCGCCCCGCCGGCGCGAGATCATGGCCAGCTGGAGCGCTAGCCGCCTCAGCCGTGCAGCGCGCGGAGCGCGTTGAGGATCACGGCGACGTCGATCGCCTCCTGCAGAAGCGCCCCGAAGACCGGCGGGATGTAGCCCAGGGCGGCGAAGGCCATGGCGATCAGGCTGAGGCCGATGCCGGCGAGGACGCTCTGGCGGGCGATGGCGAGCGAGCGCTTCCCGATGCGGACGGCGTCGGCCACGCGCTCCACCCGGTCGACCAGGATGACCGCGTCCGCGGTCTCGGACGCGACCGTCGCTCCTGCCGCGCCCATGGCGATCCCGACGTCGGCGAGGGCGAGCGCGGGCGCGTCGTTGACGCCGTCGCCGACCATCACGACCGGCCGGAGGACGCCGTCGGCCTGGAGCGAGCGCACGAGCTCGAGCTTCTCCTCGGGCGACTGCTCGGCGTAGACCCGGTCGACGCCGACCTGGCGACCGATCTCCTCGGCGACGGCAGCGCGGTCGCCTGTCGCGAGCGCGACGTGGCGAATCCCCGCCTCGCGCAGCGCGTCGACCAGGCCGCGCGCGTCGGGGCGCAGGTGGTCGGCGAGGACCGACGGCCGCCGCCAGCCGACCCTCGACCCCGACGAGCACCTTGGCGGCGCCGGCGCCGTTCTCGGCGTCGAGCTCGATCACGGCGGCCTCGGGGACGTCGTAGCCGCGGAGGCGGAGCCAGGCGGCGCTCCCGACGGCGACCCTGCTCCCGTCGACCAGGCCCTCGGCGCCCTGGCCCGGCCCTTCCTCGACCTGCTCGGGAAACGTCAGCGCGAGCCCGCGGCCCTGCGCGGCGTGGACGAGCGCCTCCGCGAGCGAGTGGGCGGAGAGCTGGTCGACGGAGGCGGCGAGCCTGAGCGCCTCGTCGGGAGCGAGGCCGCCGAAGGCGACGAGACGCTCGATCTCCGGCGTTCCGAGCGTGAGCGTGCCGGTCTTGTCGAGCACGACCGTCTGTGCCTCGCCGAGCTGCTCGACCGCGGCACCGCCCTTGACGATCACGCCCGCCCGGGCCGCCCGTGAGACGCCGGACAGGATGGCGACCGGCGCCGCAAGGATCAGCGGGCACGGCGTCGCGACGACGAGCACCGCCAGCGCGCGCACCGGGTCGCCGCTCAGGGCCCAGGCCAGCCCTGCGACGACGAGGGTCACGGGCAGGAAGAAGGCCGCGTAGCGGTCGGCCATGCGGACGAACGGCGCCTTCTGGCTCTCGGCCTGGCGGACGAGCCGGACGATGCCGGCGTAGGCGCTCTCGGACGCGGGCCGCGTCGCCCTCAGCTCGAAGGCCTCCCCGGCGTTGGCGGTGCCGCTGCGGACCGGCCCGCCGCGCCGGTGGGACGCGGGCAGCGGCTCGCCGGTCAGCGCCGACTCGTCGACCACGGCCTCCGCGCTCGTGACGATCCCGTCCACGGGGACGACCTCGCCCGCCCGGACGACCACGCGGTCGCCGACGGAGAGCTCCTCCACCGGCACCTCCTGGACAACGTCGCCGACGCGCCGGTGGGCGATTCGCGGCGCCCGCGCGACGAGGGCGCTGAGTTCGCTTCCGCGCGCGGCCCGCCGCAGAGTCCTCGAGCGCGTTCCCGCCGGCCAGCATCAGGCCGACCACGGCGCCGGCCAGGTACTCGCCGAGCGCGAGCGCCGCTGCCATCGCGACCAGCGCGATCGCGTCGACCCCGACATCGCCGCGCAGAAGCGTGCGCCCCACCGACCAGGCGAGCGGGACGAGGACCACGGCCGTCGCCGTCGCCCAGACGGCGTCGCCGAGCTCGGGCTGGGAGACCAGGTGGAGGAGCCCGCCGACACCGATCGCCACGAGAACGCCCGCGGCGAGCAAGCGGTTGCTCACGGGGCGGGGCGCCTGACGACGAGCACCGAGCAAGGCGCCTTGTGGGCCACGCGCTCGCTCACGCTCCCGAGCGCGCGGACGCCGTGCAGGCCGCGGTTGCCGACGACCAGCAGGTCGGCCCGCCCGGCACCGGCAACGAGCGCGTCCACCGGGCTCGAGTCCTCGACGAGGACGTTCGTTGCGATTCGATCCACCGCCGCGAGGTCGAAGTCCTTGCCTCCGCGCGCGGCGATCGGCCAGACCTCGACGCCGAAGCGCTCGCCCAACCGGAACGCCACGGCGGCGGCAAGCTCGGACTCGGGCGACCCGTCGACACCGACGACGATCGTGCGCGGGAAGTCTTCGTGCGGCGGACGCCCCCTGGCAACGAGAACCGAGCACGGTGCGGAATGGAGGAGCATCGTCGCGACGCTGCCGAGCGCGATGCCGACCGCTCGGGAGATCTCGTGCGAGCCCACCGCCAGGAGGGTGGCTTCCGTGCTCTCGGCCTCGGCCATGAGCACCTGGTCGGCGCGACCCTCGACGAGCCGAAAGGTCGCGTCCGTGAGCACCTCCTTCGCCGCGGCCAACGCCGCGTGGGCGTCCGCCTCGAGGTGCGTCGCAGCCTCGGACGCCGCCCAGCCGGCCTGTGCCGACGAGGCGAGCTCGAGCGCGGTCACAACCGCGAGGCTGCCGCTTGGCTCGCGCAGCGCCTTCGCCTGGCGGGCCGCCTCGAGGCTCTCGGGCCTGGAGTCGACGCCGACGAGCACGCGTTCGAGAACCGCGCGGCCCGGCTCGAGGTCGATCCGCGGCTCGGACGGAGCCGAAGCCGGCCAGCCAGCCTCGGTCGTGTCGTTTCCGCTCATGTTGGTCTCCACGATCTCTCCTTCCGAGTCGACGGCACCAGTGTGCCTCGCGAGCGCGCCCCGGAATCCGGGCCGGCGCGGAGCCGGATGCGGGGAAAGCCGCAGTCCCGTGGTTACCAGGTCTTCGGCGTGGAGACGGGCGGCGGGCGGCGGACCCGGATCGCGCATCAACGGCGACGTAGCCGTCCGGAAGGGCGAGGACCGGGTTGAGGTCGAGCTCGGCGAGCTCGGGGAGGTCTTCGCCCAGGCGCGAGAGGCGGCCGAGGAGGTCGACGAGCGCCGGCGCGTCGGCGGCCGGCCGGCCACGAACCCGGCCACGAGCCGCCCGGCCTTGCCGCCTTCGACGAGCGCCGCGGCGTCCACGTCTGTGAGTGGGGCCAAGCGGAAGCGGGCCTCGCCGATCAGCTCGGCGAGGACGCCGCCCGGGCCGAAGGCGACGAGCGGCCCGAAGACCGGGTCCTGGACGATCCCGGCGAGGAGCTCGACGCCGCCCTCGACCATCGCCTGCACGATTACCGGCCCGCCGATCCGCGCGGCGGCGGCGCGAACCGCGTCCTCGTCGGCCAGGTCGAGCACGACCCGCCCGTCTCGGTCTTGTGGGCGCCGGCCTCGGCGGTCTTCACGACGACCGGGAAGCCGACCTCGGCCGCGGCGGCGGCGGCCTCGTCCGGCCCGCGGCGGTGCGCTCGGCAACCAGGAGCACGCCGTAAGCGCCGAGAAGCCGCCGCACCTCCTCCGGCTCCAGCCAGGCGTCGTCGGCTCGGGCGAGGGCCGCGGCGACCACGTCTGCAGCGGCCCTGCGGTCGACCCCCTCGACGACGAGCTCGGTGCCGACCGGGCGGCGGAGCCAGGCCGAGCGCTCGGCGGCCCGGCCGAGCGCGCGCGCGGCGGACTCGGGGTAGGCGAAGGAGCCCGGCTGGCGCTCCGCGGCCATCAGCACGGGGAGCACCGGCTTCGCGGCGCCCTCGGAGGCCCGGGCGACCGCGGCGGCGACGTCCTCCACCCGCACGCGCGCGGCCGGGACGAAGATGACGACGACCGCGTCGACGCCAGGGTCGGCGAGGACGTGCGGGAGCGCGAGCTCGTAGAGCTCCGCCGAGGCCGAGCCGAGCATTCCACGGGGTTGGCGGTGCTCGCCTC
>CAWHOA010000017.1:0-14434 GCA_963830885.1 uncultured Actinomycetes bacterium
GCCGGTCGAGGCGCACGGCGTGGACGCGGCCGTGATGTTCGCGGACATCATGCTCCCGGTCATCGGGATGGGCGTCGACGTCCAGCTGGTGGAGAACGTCGGCCCGGTGATCGACCGGCCGATCGAGTCACTGGAAGACGTTCGCGCTCTCCGCGTGCCGGAGCCCGAGGACGCGGTGCCGTTCGTCCTCGAAGCCGTCCGGATCGTCCGCGAGTCGCTGGCGCCGGACCGGGCGCTCGTCGGCTTCTGCGGCGGGCCGTTCACCGTCGCCGGGTACCTGATCGAGGGCAAGCCGACCCGCGAGTTCGCGAAGACGAAGGCCTGCATGTTCGGCTCGCCCGAGGTCTGGCACGAGCTGATGGAGCGCCTGAGCGAGACCTTCCTCCGCTACGTCCGGGCCAAGGTCGAGGCGGGCGCCGACGCGATCCAGCTCTTCGACAGCTGGGTCGGCGCGCTCACGGTCGAGGACTACGAGGAGTTCGTCGCGCCGTACTCGGAGCGGATTCTCGGCGGGCTCTCGGTGCCGACGATCCACTTCGGGACGGGCACCTCGCACCTGCTCGAGTCGATGGCGGCGGCCGGCGGCGACGTCATCGGCCTCGACTGGCGTATCCCGCTCGGCGAGGGCTGGGAGCGGGTCGGATCGGACCGCGGCGTCCAGGGGAACCTCGATCCCGCGCTGCTCCTCGGGTCCTGGGACCGCGTGGAGCGTGCGACCGATGGCATCCTCGAGGCGGCCGGCGGGCGTCCCGGGCACATCTTCAATCTCGGCCACGGCGTCCTCCCGAGCACCGATCCGGCGCTGCTGCGCCGCCTCCGCGAGCTCGTGCACGAGCGGACCGCCGCCGTCGCGGCTAGGGCGGAACAGGGCTCGCAGCCGCTCGAACAACGAACTGGACCACGTCGAACAGCGTCGACGGGGGCGGGATCGCTCGGCGGAGCGCGCCTGTTCAGTGTCACCATCTCCAGCCCGCGACGTAGGGGCGTGGCTCTGGAGCAGGTGGGCGCGGCTGTCGGGCATGTAGAAGGTCTCGTCGAACGCGCGGATGCCGACCTCCTGCAGGTAGCGGTCTAAGAGCTCGTGGGGAAAGCGGTCGCGGACCGGCGCGCCGAGTAGCGATCCAGGTCCTCGAATGGCTGCGGCTCGCCGCTCACGCTGAAGCGCCACCGGTCGCCGTCCTTCATCGCGCTGATCGCGCGCTCGAAGTTGAGCCAATCCCGGTCCTGGGCCCATAGAGCTCGAAGATCGATGCCGAGTAGCGCCCCTCCGCCGGAGGCACCGCAACGACACGCAACCGCGGGTACGAAGGCGCTTCGCGAGGTACGACATCGGCGGGAAGGCGTCAGGCCCCCGAGCGCCGTTGTCGAAGTACGCCGTCCATGGGCCAGCGGTCGGGACGATGAGGACCCGTGTGTGCCCAGCGTTCGTCAGGGGCAGCAGCGCCAGGAGAGCATCCTGCAAGCCGCCTTCCACGACCGTGACGTCGAAGACGGGCTCGCCGGGCGGGAGCCGCTCCCAGGGCGGCTCCACCTCGGGGCCTTCGTAGGCCTCAATGGTGACGCCGTCCACCTCGAGATCCCTGTGATCGAAAAGCTCTGCTCAGCCTCCTCTTGCCAGACGAGGTAGTCGGAAACGAGCCGCTCGCTGTCGTATCGAGGAACGCGATCTCGACGTGATCGGCCAGAGGCGGTCGTCCAGGAGCAGGCGCGTCATGCGGCGATCACGGTCGACCTGTAAGGCTACGGTCGGTGAGCGACGCCGTCGTTCTCATGGCGTACGGCTCGCCGTCCTCCCCCGAGGACATCCGTCCGTACCTCGAGGACATCCGCGAGGGCAGGCCGGTCTCCGACGCGGCCGTCGAGGAGCTGACCGAGCGCTACCGGCGCATCGGCGGCCGCTCGCCGCTGGACGAGATCACCGAGCGCCAGCGGGCCGCGCTCGAGCGGGAGCTCGGGCTCCCCGTCCACCTCGGGATGAAGCACTGGCGGCCGCGGATCGGGGAAGCCGCCGATCGGGCCGTCGAAGGGGGCGCAACGCGCGTGGTCGGCCTCGTGCTCGCGCCGCACTACTCCCGGCTCTCGATCGCCGGCTACCGCGAGCGGCTCGAGGCGGGGCTCGGCGGTCGCGCCGAGCTCGTCTTCGTCGAGAGCTGGCACGACCACGAGCCGTTCCTCGACGTGCTCGCCGATCGGGTGCGCGGGACGGACGCCCACGTCGTCTTCACGGCCCACTCGCTTCCGGAGCGGATCCTGGCCATGGGCGATCCCTACAAGGACGAGCTGCTGCGGACCTCGGAGCTCGTCGCCCGGCGGGCCGGTCTGGACGACTGGTCGTTCGCGTTCCAGAGCGAGAGCGCCACCGGGGAGCCCTGGCTCGGCCCTGACATCGTCGACCACCTCGACGATCTGCACGCGCGCGGCGTCCGCAAGGTGCTCGTCGCCCCGGTCGGCTTCGTCTCCGACCACCTCGAGATCCTCTGGGACATCGACGTCGAAGCACGCGAGAGGGCCGCCGAGCTCGACCTCGAACTGGATCGGATCGAGTCCCTGAACGACGATCCCGCATTCATCGGCGCGCTGGCGGCGCTGGTCCGAACCGCGCTGCTACCGTCGCCGGCGTGAGCACCCGCAGCTGTCCGGACTGGCCGGATCTCCTCGAGCGGGCTCCGGATCTCCTCTTCAAGCACTACACCGTCGCGGAGGCACAGCTGCCGGGCGAGGTGCTGTCCAGCCTCGCCGAGGTCTCGCTGGACTCGATCGAGATCTGCTGCGACATCGACAAGCACGTCTTCAACGTGGAGCACACGGATGCGAAGGTCGCCGACGCCCTACGCGAAAGCCACTGGTACGACCTGCGCGAGTGGACGGCCACCGGCCCGGGCTCAGCGATCTAACAGCCCGGGCTTCCTCGACGCCAGGATCTCCTCCAGCGGCCGCGTGTTGACGACGTCCGCGGCCGTCGCCCAGCCTCGGCGGGCCGTCCCGAGCGCGAGGACGATGTTTCCGAGCCCACGCGTCGAGTGGGCGTCGGTGGAGACGACGATCGGGATGCCGGCCTCGACCGCCTGACGGACGTGCTCGTCCTTCAGGTCGAGCCGGTCGGGGAGGCCGTTCGTCTCCAGCGCGGTGCCGGTCTCGAGCGCCACCTGGAAGGCAGTGTCGAGGTCGAGCGCGTTCGGCGGGCGCCGGTCGATCAGCCTTCCGGTCGGGTGGCTGATGGCCGAAACGGACGGGTGGTACATCGCCTCGACCGTGCGCTTCGTCAGCTCGTCGCGGCTCCCGCGCTGGCCGGCGTGGACGCTCGCCATCACCCAGTCCAGCTCGGCGAGCACGTCGTCGGGGAGGTCGAGCGTCGCGTCGGCCCGGATGTCGCACTCGATCCCGCGCAGGATCGCGGAACGGCGCCAGGCGCTCGTTCGCTGCGGCGATCTCGTCGCCCTGGCGGCGGACCGCGTCCGCGTCGAGGCCCGGCACGACCGAGACGGCCACGGTGTGGTCGCAGATCGCCAGGTACTCGTAGCCGCGCTCGATCGCGGCCCGGGCCATCTCCTCGACGGTGCCGCGGCCGTCCGACCACGTCGTGTGGCAGTGGAGGTCGCCGCGGATGTCCGGGAGGTCGACGAGCGGCGGCGGCTCGCCGCGGAACGGCTCTTCCCGGAGCTCCGGCGGGCACCAGGGGATGCCGAGGGCGCCGTAGACCTCGAGCTCGTCCTCGCCGTCCGGCAGCGGCTCGAGCGCCTCGACGTACGCCGCCGCGCCGGTCGCGCGGATCAGCCCGGCGCCTGCCCGCCCAGGCTCCGGGACGAGCAGCTCCACGGGAACGCCCTCGACGGTGACGCCGACGGCCCGCCGTTCCTCCCGCTCGACGAGCGCGACGATCTGCGGCAGCTCCTCGAACCGCCGGATCGCGTCCGCGGGATCCTCCGCCGGCGCGACGACCGCGAGCCGCTCGCAGCGGTCACGGAAGCGGCGTGCGTCGCCGGCGGGCACCGCGCCGAGGCTCTCGGCGATCTCGTGCGTCAGCGCCAGCGCCCGGTTCAGGAGCAGCGCGTGCGCCGGCGGGCGTGAGAGATCCTGTGCGAGCGCCGCCCGGAGCTTCTGCTCCGTCTTCGGCCCGATTCCCGGCACCTCCCGCAGCCGCCCTTGCGAGGCTGCCTCGCGCAGCTCGTCGAGCGTGCGGACACCGAGCGCCTGCGAAATGTCCATCGAGCGCTTGGCGCTCAGCCCGAGCAGCCGCCCCACGCCGACGAGGTCGGGTGAGACCCGCTCCTCGAGCTCCCTCAGCTCGTGCAGGTCGCCGGTCTCGACGAGCTCGCGGAGGCGAGTCTCGATGCTGGGGCCGATGCCGCGAACCTCCCGGATCCGGCCGGTGCGGACGAGCTCCGCGACAGGCACCGCGGAGTCGCGGAGGACGTCCGCGGCACGTCGGTAGGCGCGCACGCTGTAGGAGTTGGCGTCCGCAAGCTCGAGCAGCGTCGCGAAGGCATCGAGCTTCGCCGCAATCTCCGCATTCTGTGGATCGCGAGGAGCACTCACCTGGGTAGTGTCCCCGCCGTGGCGAGCGTCGTCGTCCCCTTCCGCGCTGCCTCGGCAAAGCGGCGCCTCGAGCTCCCGGAGGCGGAGCGCACCGACGTCGCGCACGCGATGCTCGGCCGGGTTCTCGCCTCCGCCGTGGCCGTCGGCCCGACGATCCTCGTGACCGAAGCGGACGCGAGCTGCGCCCGTGCGCTCGCCGCCGAGCACGGAGTCGAGGTCGTGGACGATCCGGGGAAGGGCCAGGGCGAAGCGGTCGCCGCAGCGCTGGCGGCCGTCGACGAGTGGCCGGTCCTGGTCGTCAACGCCGACGTGCCGGCGGCACAGCCGCGAGACCTGCTCGCGCTTCTCGGCGCCATGCCGCCCGGCGGGATCGCGATCGCGGAGGCGGAGGACGGGACGACCAACGCGCTGGCTCTCTCGCAGCCCGGCCTCTTTGCGCCGCTCTACGGGCCGGGAAGCGCTGATCGGTTCCGCGCCCACGCCGCCTCGCAGGGCGTCGATGCCGTGACGCTCGACGTCCCCGCACTGGCCGACGACGTGGACACGGTCGCGGAGTTCGAACAGCTTCGGTCGTGAACGTCGTCGTCCTGAGCGGCGGCGTCGGTGGCGCGCGGTTCGTGCGCGGCCTCGTGGACGCGGTGGATCCCTCGGGCGTGACGGTGGTCGGGAACGTCGGCGACGACCTCGAGGTGCTCGGCCTCCACGTCTCGCCCGACCTCGACTCGATCCTCTACGCGCTCGCCGACCTGAACGACGAGGAACGAGGCTGGGGGAGAGCCGGTGAGACCTGGAACGCCCTCGAGTCGGTCGCCGACCTCGGCGGTGAGGCGTGGTTCAAGCTCGGCGACCGGGATCTCGGGCTGCATCTCGTCCGGACGCAGTGGCTGCGCGAGGGTGAGCCGCTGTCGGCGGTCACCCGCCGGCTGGCCGGCGCGCTGGGCGTCGAGGCGACGATTCTCCCGGCGACCGACGACCGGCTGCGCACGTTCGTCCAGACCGACGCGGGCGAGCTCTCGTTCCAGGACTGGTTCGTCCGGCGCGGGCACCGGGACGAGGTGACCGGCGTCCGCTTCGAGGGCGCAGAGACCGCGCGGCCGGCGCCCGGCGTGCTCGAGGCGCTTGACGCAGCGGACCTGATCGTGATCGCACCGAGCAATCCCTTCGTCTCGATCGGACCGGTCCTCGCCGTCCAGGAGATCCGCGACGCCATCACCAACCGACATGTCCCTTCCGTCGCCGTGAGCCCGCTGATCGCCGGTCGGGCAGTGAAGGGCCCGGCCGACCGGATGCTGTCCCGGCTCGCAGGCGGCACCACTCCGTTGCAAGTAACAAGTTGTTACAAGGGGCTGATCGACGCCCTGGTCTACGACGAGGCCGACGGCGAGGTGGAGCTGCCGGTGCGCTCGATCGTGACCCGGACGCTCATGTCGGACGCCGACTCCCGCAGGCGCCTCGCCGAGGCCGCGCTCGAGGCGGCGGCCGCGCTCAGATGAGGATCGCGATCGTCGGCGGCACGGGAACCTTCGGGCGGGCGCTCGCCGAGCGCATCACGATGCTCGGCGAGAGCGTCGTGATCGGCTCGCGCGACGCCGCCCGCGCGAGCGAGATCGCCGCAGTGTTGGGCGTCGAGGGCGCGACGAACGAGGAGGCCGTGAAAAACGCCGACCTCGTGATCCTGGCGGTCCGCTCCAACGCCGCACTGGAGACCGCCCGGGAGCTCGCACCCGCGATCGGGACCACACCGCTCCTCTCGGTCGCCAGCGCACTCGAGTTCACCGACGACGGCATCGCCCCGGGTCAGCACGGGTACTCGCTGGCCGAGGAGATCGAGCGCATCGTCGACGCCCCCATCGCCGCCGGGCTTCAGTCGCTCGCCGCGGTCCACCTCACCAGCCCGGACCCGCCGGACGAGGACGTCCTCGTCTGCGGCGCCCCCTCCGCCGCCAAGGACCTGACCCTCGAGCTCGCCGGCCGCCTCGTGAAAGGCCGTGCCATCGACGCCGGCCCGCTCGCGAACGCCCGCGCGCTCGAGGGGATGACCGCGGTGATCCTGAACGTGAACAAGCGCTACAAGGCGCACGCGGGCATCCGCCTCACCGGGCTCGAGTGATCACTGTCCTCCCGCTGGAGGGCATCCCCGAGATCGAGGAGGGAGACGACCTCGCCGGACTGCTCGCCGAGGCCGCGGGCCAAGCGGGCGGCTTCGAGCCCGGAGACGTGCTCGTGGTGGCCCAGAAGGCCGTCTCCAAGGCAGAGGGGCGAGTGGTCGCGCTCAGCGACGTCGAGCCCTCGGAGGAAGCCCGCGCGCAGGCAGGAGACGGCGACCCCCGCCATGTCGAGGTGATCCTCCGCGAGACCGCCCGCGTCGTCCGCAGCCGCCCGCCGCTCGTCATCGCCGAGACGCACCACGGCTTCGTCTGCGCCTCGGCCGGCGTCGACGCCTCGAACGCACCTGGCGCGGACACAGTCGTCCTGCTCCCGATCGACCCAGATGCGTCCGCCCGCGCGCTTCACGAACGGCTCGGCGTCGCAGTCATCGTCAGCGACTCCTTCGGCCGCCCGTTTCGCCACGGGACGACCGACGTCGCGATCGGCGTAGCAGGGCTCCCGCCGCTCCGCGACCTGCGCGGCACGCGCGACCGGTCCGGCTACGAGCTCAAGACGACCCAGATCGCCGTCGCCGACGAGATCGCCGGCGCCGCCGAGCTCGTGATGGGCAAGACCGACGGAGTCCCCGCGGCGATCGTCCGGGGGCTCGAGCTCGAGGGCGACGGAAACGCCAGTGAGCTCGTGATGCCGCCGGACCGAGACCTGTTCAGGTGAGCCTGCCCGTGGTGCTCGTCCACGGGATCACGGCCTCGACGGACTGGTGGCGGCCCACGGTTGCCGCGCTCGAGCCGGATCACGACGTCCACGTTGTCCGCCTGCCGGGTTTCCGCTACCGGGAGGCCGCGTCCTGGCTGGGCGACTGGCAGGAAGAGCATGGACTGAACGGCGCGGCGGTCGTCGGACACTCGATGGGCGGCACCGTCGCGCTGGCGCTCGCCGCCGAGCGGCCGCACCTGGTCCGGCGACTCGCGCTGATCGCGCCGGCCGGGATCTTCTCGACACAGGCGCGTCGCGCGTTCGCTCTTCCGCTCGCCCGCTCGGTCCTGCGCTCGCCGCCTCGCCTCGTGTTCCTCGCTCGCGACGCCTGGCGGGTCGGCCCGATCCGCCTCTGGCAGGTCGGCAGCGACCTCCTCGGCTCCGACATCGCGGCCACGCTTCACCGCGTCCAGGCGCCGACGCTCGTCGTCTGGGGCGCGGACGACAGGCTGCTACCGCCGACGCTGGGCGCCATCTTCAGCGCCGAGCTGCCCGATTCAAGCCTCGTCGTCCTCGACCGCTGCGGCCATGTCCCGATGCTGGAGGCGCCGGACGCTCTGCACGCGGAGCTGCGGCGGTTCCTCGACGAAGATGCCGCTCCATGACGCTGCGCCGGAGACTCACGTTCTTCGCCGCCTCGCTGCCCGAGCGGCTCGTGCGCTCAACGGCGGCGATCCTCGGCGGCACCGTCCACGAAACCGCGCAGCTCCTGCTCCCCCGGCTCGCGCGGCGCTCACGGCTCTACGAGGCGAGCGCGAAGAACCTGCTGCGGATCCTCATCGAGGGCGTCGGAGACGTGGAGCCGCTGACGCCGACCACGCCGGATCCCAACGCGCCCCCGCCGAAGCAGCTCGCGATCCGCAAGGGCGTCGGCAACATCGTCGAGCTCGGCTCGATCGCGGCCTTCGGCTTCTCGCCGCTCTGGCTCCTCGCCGCGGCGGCCGACCTCACCCACGGCTCCCGGGTCTACCTGCACGCGCTGACCGACGACCTCAAGGCCTCTGGCGTGATCAGGGATGACGTCGACGTCTCGTCGGTGGACGACCTGCTCGGGATCCTCGAGGGGACCTCCGGGCGTACAGCGCGCCTGATCGACATCCCGCCGGTCGAGCTCGCGGAGCTCCGGGTGTCGCTCAAGGAGCTGGCCGACGGCGCGACCGATCTCCCGTCACAGGAGCAGCTCGGTCGCCTCTACGACGGCATGCGGCGGACCGCTGCCGCAGAAGACCGGTCGCTGCTCGAGGTCTCGCAGGGCATCGGAATGGCGTTCGTCACCTCGGCCCGCACGATCTCCGACAGGCACGTGAAGGTGCCCTACCGGGAGGACTGGGAGCCGCTCCGCGGCGAGGGCTTCGCGGCGTACGCCCGCCGCGTGTCACGGCCGTACGGCGAGGCGGCCGCCTCGCACTTCGACCCCGACCGCAGGAGCTACACCGAACGGGTCCTGAGCCGGATTCCGGCAGCCCCCGATCCGGAGAGCTTCGAGTTCTGCGACGAGCTCGAGGGCGGCTTCGGCTGGATCGCGAAGGAGAGGCTCGGCCGCAACTCACACGCGCTCAAGAGCCGCGGCGAGGTCTGGATCTTCGACCCCGCCCTGTGGCAGCCCGCGCTCGAGCGGATCGCGGAGCTCGGCGAGCCGGCCGGCGTCGTCCAGCTCCTCGATCGCCACGCCCGCGACTGCGCCGAGGTGGCCTCGGCGTTCGGCGTCCCGCACTACGCGGTGCCCGTGCAGGGGATCGTCGCCTCGCCGCTCGAGATCGTCCCGGTCGTGCGCTCGCGCTTCTGGAGGGAGGTCGCGGCCTGGATTCCGGAGCTTCGCGCCCTCGTCGTTGCCGACGCGCTCGGCACCGTCGGCTATTTCCGGGCTCCGGGGGAGCAGCTCGGTGTCCATCCGCTCCTCCGCCTCAGGCCGCCGAGGACGCTCGGCCGCTATGAGCCGCGGCACATCCTGTGCGGCCACGGGGCCGGGATCCATGGGGAGAAGGCCTCTGCAGCGCTCCAGGAGGCGCTCAGAAGCGCCCGCCGCCGTCTCCCCAAGGCCTGGCTCGGTGCCTTCCGCCGAGGCTAGTTCGACTACCCTAGTAACCGATGGCGAAGAAGCGGCAGACCTTCGGGAAGATGATCCGTGAGCGCGAGCGGGCCGAGAAACGCGCCCGAAAGCAGGAGAAGAAGGACCAGCGGAAAGCAATGATCGAGGCCGGACTCGATCCCTTCGCCGAGGATCCCTACGGAGACAGATCGCCGGAGGCCGTGCCGCCGGAGGACGAGCCGGAGGCGGGCGCCACACCGCCCGAGACGGGCGTCGCCCCACCCGCCGAGAACCGTCCTAGCTAGTCATCGTCGTCATTGCCGTGGTCGTGGCCCACGGCGAAGAGCAGGAACTGCGTGAACTGCGCCGCGGCGAAGTTGTTGTCGCTGACGAGCAGCAGCGTGCGCTTCCCTCCGCGGAGCCGCGGGCCGAACGCCATGCCCTCCACGTTGTCGAGCGGAATGCCGAGCGTGTCGAGATTCAAGAGCAGCGCTCTTGCTCGTCGTCCCGTCCTTCCGGAGCTCGGTGACGAAGAGCTTGATCGTGTTCCCCGTGTCCGGTGCGCCGACGGAGAACGACCGCTCCATCGTGAGCAGGCGCCGGTTGCCGAGCGGGAGCACCTCGACCAGCCCGTTGACGCCGAAGCCCGTGAACGGCTCGGCGATCGGGTCGGTCTGGTAGTAGCGCCACTCGCGGCGCAGCGCGTTCCGCTTCAGGTCGTACTCGAGGATGCGCACGGGGCTTCCCGCGGCGAGCGTCGCCGCCGGACCGTCCTGGACGAGTGCGTTCTCCGTGCCGGTGTAGAGGTGCTTGCCGCGCGTCGCCGCCGCCTCGAAGCCGAGGTTCAGGCGGACTCCCTGGGTGCCGGCCGCGTTCGGGTTGAACTCCGCCGGGACCGGGACGTCACGGACGTAGGTGCCGTCGAGCCGGTAGACGCGGATCCAGGGGTTGATGAGCCGGTTCGCAAAGCCCTCGGAGGTGATGACCGCCTTCCGGTTGTGCTTCGTGAGCGTGAACCCCTCGGGATCGAGGCTGCCGGTCGGGTACGGCGTTCCGTCCGGCTGCTTCAGCGTCGTGACGGACGTGAACGTGATGTCGTCGTTGTCCAGCTCGCCGTCGGAGATCCGGGCGCGCAGCTTGTAGAAGCGCGCGTTGGCCTGGTCGTCGGAGATGACGTAGAAGCTCTTGCCGCCGGCGTACGAGATCGACGACAGGCCGCCCACGGTCGTCCCCATGAAGGTCGTCCCGGTCGGGATGATCGCCTGGCCGCGGAACTCGAGCGTCGGCGCGCCCTTGTGGCCCTTCCCCTTCTTGGCGGTGGCGGCGGGCGCGAGTACGGCGGCTGCGAGCAAGGCGGTGAGTGCCAGCGCGGCCCAGATCGCCCCTGTACGTCGGTGTCCGAGCATCGTGAGACCTCCTCGGTTGGCGGCTGTGCGGCCGGAACCCTAAACGGGCTACGACTGCCGCGCGGAGACGATCGCGACGACTCCGATCGCCACGCAGACGGCGATGACCCCTGCGAGGCCGGTGAAGATCGCCGCGATCGCCATCAGGGGAATGGAAAGGGCCATCGCGCCGAGCACCATCTCCTTCTGATGATCCCGCTTGCGCTTCAGCGCCTTCTCGCGCTGGTCGTCCCGCTGGACGAGGCTCTTCTCGATCCGCTCGACGAACGAGTCGACCACGGCGGGCTCCAGCTCGGCGCCGAGCTCCTTTCGGGCCTCGATTGCGGCCTCGATCTCCTCCCGGTCGACGGTCGGCTCCGCCATGGCTCGATTTTGCCACTAGGCCGTCTCACATGGCCGCCCGCGATGGTGTTCTTCTCTACGGATGCCGCGTCAGAACCGCGTCACGCCGCGCAGCGACCTGATCGCGCACCCCGCCCGCGGGCTCGTGTACGGGAACCGCGGCTGCCTGCACGACGAGCAGGGACGGATCCGGCGGCGCTGGGCGACGAGGCGCTGGATCGCGTGCCGGCTCGAGTTCCGCGGCTGGCACCGCGAGCCGCTGATGCAGCCGGGGAAGTTCACCGAGCTGTTCTTCCTGGACGAGGCCACGGCGTTCGCGGCCGGGCACCGTCCGTGCGCGCTGTGCCGCCGCGAGGACTACGTGCGGTTCGGCGAGCTCTGGAGCGAGCTCCATCCGGGCGCGGTCGGGGCGGACGCGATCGACGCGCAGCTCCACACGGAGCGAGTGGACGGCCGCACGCAGCGGCTCCACGAAGCGGCGCTCGGCGGCCTACCCGACGGCGCGTTCGTGCTCGTCGAGGACGAACCGTGGCTCGTCTTCGGGGGCGGGCTCCGGCGCTGGACGCCGGCGGGCTACGAGGGCCGCAGGCCGCTGCCGGCGCGCGGCCTCGTGATCACCCCGCCGTCGCTGGTCGAGGTGCTCCGGCGCCGGGTGGGAAGGCGCCGTGCCGCTCCTCCACCCGTCGGTCACGCAGGCCGCGTGACGGCCTCCTTGCCGAGGAAGACCATCCCGAGCTGGTTGTCCGTGAGGTCGCCGGTGTCGCTGAGCACGAAGTTGCACGTGACCTGCCCGGTCGCGCCGTCGAACTGTCCGGTGCCGTCGACCACGTAGAGCACGGCGCTTCCGTGGCGGAGATGCTCGTCCGCGGAGCCGTTCACCCGCCCGTCGTCGTCGGTCTCCACGTACAGGCGATGCCCGTGGCCGAAGTCGATCGTCGCGACCGCGGAGAAGTAACCGTTCGCCTTGAAGGTCAGGTGAGCCTCGAGGATCGCCTCCTCGGAGCCCTCGTCGAAGTCAAGACGAACGGCGACTCCGCCGTTCTCGAGCCGCGTCTCGTGAACCCACGAAGGAGCGCTCGCACGGAGGACGATCCCGTCGCCGTCTTCCGTCGCTTCCCCCCGGAACGCGAGGGAGTAGGTGAGGAGGCCGCTCATGAGTCGATCGTGCCTTCCGTGGGCACCGAATCGCTTCGGGGCATGCCCTAATCCTTGGCGGGAGGACTGCGGAGGGCTACCTTTTGAGACGTGCTCGTCGGTCGGGAACCCGACTGCGCGCGCATCGACGAACTTCTCGATCGCGCCCGGCGTGGGCGTAGCGGCGCGCTCGTGCTTCGCGGTGAGGCGGGTATGGGCAAGACCGCCCTGCTCGACTACGCGGCCGAGCGCGGGGAGGGGATGACCGTCGTTCGCGCGATCGGCGTCGAGTACGAGGTCGAGCTCCAGTTCTCGGGCCTCCTCGAGCTCGTGCGGCCGCTGCTCGAGCATCTCGGGGAGATCCCGCCGCAGCAGGCTGATGCGCTGAAGAGCGCGCTCGGCATGGCGGAGTCGCAGCCGCACGACCGTTTCACGATCTGCGCGGCGACGCTGAGCCTGATCGCCGCGGCCGCGGAGGCCAACCCGCTGCTGATCCTCGTGGACGACGCACACTGGATCGATCTCGCGACCGATGACGCGCTGCTCTTCTCGGCGAAGCGCCTCGTCGCCGACTCCGTCGCGATCCTGCTCGCAGTGCGGGAAGGCGGCGAGCGCACGTTCAACGCGCCGGCGCTCGAGCAGGTGGACCTGAGGAAGCTCGGCCCCGAGGACGCCGCACTCATCCTGGCCGGCGACGAGGGACGGCCGGTCGCAGCCGATGTGGCGCGGCGGCTGTGCGAGGCCACCCAGGGGAACCCGCTTGCGCTCGTCGAGCTGGGCGGCATCCTCTCCGCAGAGCAGCTCGCAGGACGGCAGGCTCTGCCCGATCCTGTTCCGGCCGGGCCGACCCTCGAGCGGGCCTTCGCCTGGCGTGCGGAGCGGCTTTCGGAGGACTCGCGGCGGGCGCTTGTTGTCGCGGCAGTTGCGCTCTCGGACGAGGTGGAGACGATCGGGGCGGCCCTCCAGTCGCTCGGCCTCCAGCACGACGCCCTCGAGCCCGGGGAGGACGCCGGGCTCATCTCGCTCACCGACGGCCACGTCCACTTTCGCCACCCGCTCGTTCGTTCTGCCGTCTACCACGCGGCGGCGCCGTCGGAGCGCCGCGCCGCGCATCGCGCCCTGGCGGGGGCGCTTCGCGAGCGAGACGATTCGGAGCGGTTCGCCTGGCACCTTGCCGGCGCCGCGATCAGCGTCGACGAAGAGGCTGCGATCGCGCTGGAGCGGGCGGCGGACCAGGCCCGCGCACGCTCGAGCTACGCGGCTGCGGCAGCGGCGCTGGCGCGTGCCGCCTCTTTGACGGCGGATGAGGATGCCCGTCCACGGCGCCTCTTCGCGGCCGCGGACGCGGCGCTCAGCGCGGGGCGGTCTGAGGAGGCACTCACCTACCTCGCGGAGCCGCTCGCGCAGGAGGAGCCTTGCCTGCGCGCGGCGGCACTCCGGCTCCAGGGGCGGATCGAGTACTTCAACGGCCGTCCCAAGGAGGCGGGCGCAGTGCTCGTCGAAGCCTCCGAGCTGCTCGAGGACATCGACCGCGAGCTAGCGGTCGAAATCTGCACGGAGTCCTGCAGCGCCCGGCTCGGGGTCGCCGACGCCGAAGGGATGCTCGCCTCCGCCGAGCGGGCCGAGGCAGCTCGCTGTGGGGCTCTCGAACGGCCACCTCCGCGACCTCGTGACGCTCACCCGCGGCTGGGTCCTCTGCTACGTCGGGCGGTCGGACGAGGGCGTGCCCCTCCTCCGCCAGGCCGTAGAGGCTGCGGAAGGTGCCGAGCTCGACCCGCTGGGCTTGATGCGCATCTCGGGCGCACTGGAGTGGCTCGACCGGTCACGTGACGCCTATCGGTACACGCTTCGCGACGTGGTTCGCGCCCGCGAGGACGGCGCCGTCGGGTTGCTGCCGTACCTGCTCTACCAGCAGGCTTGGCACGCCGGCCGCGCGGGTCTTCTCAGCGAGGGTTACGCCGCGGCATCGGAGGGGCTCGGCCTGGCGCGGGAGCTCGACCTGTGGCTACCGCGTCTCCAGTCGCTGCTCGTCCTTCTGCGATCACGGCGCGCCGAGGCGCCGAATCCGAGTGCAAGGCCTACATCGACGAGGTCAAGACGCCGCTCGAGGAGACCGGCCTTG
>CAWHOA010000018.1:0-64277 GCA_963830885.1 uncultured Actinomycetes bacterium
CACGCATCGGCCTAGTATCGCGGCCTCAGCGGCGCCGCAGGCGCCCCGTCAGGCGTCGGCGCTCCGAGGCCGTCAGGAAGCCTCCGAGGAGCAGCGCCGCCGGATAGGCGAGCGTGATTGCCACCCGCACCGGAAGCGACGCGTTGAAGGGCACCCGGGCATCCACGGCGAGCGAGGCGAGGGCCAGGGCGAGCGTGAGGCCGACGGCCAGGCCGATGCGCCGCCATTCCCACGGCACTGGATAGATCCGGTGCGAGACGATGCCCACGAAGATCGACGCCGACCAGAGCCCGCCGGCGGTCGCCCACGCCGCGCCGACGAAGCCGTACGGCGGGATGAGGAGGAAGTAGAGCCCGATTGCGAGGATCGCCGCGGCGAGAACGGTCGGGATGATCAGGCGCATCCGCTTCGTCACGTTCAGCCCGACCGCCGTGACGGCGTACGCTCCCGTCGCCATCGCGGCGATCGAGAGTGGCGGGACCGCCTCGGTCGCCTCCCAGTAGCGCTCGGGCATCAGCAGGTGGAAGAGCGGGAGGATCCATGCGGAGACGAGCACGACCAGAAAGCCGAGCGCCCCGAAGAACCAGCTCGCGCCACGGGCCACCATCTGCGGGTGGCGGTCGCTGTTGAGCCAGGAGTAGTGCCACTGCGGCCACCCCATGCGGAAGGCGAAGACCCCGACGAGCACGATCTGGCTGTAGCGGAAGGCGACCCCGTACAGGCCGGTCTCCGCGGCGCCGTGGTAGTGCTTGACGAAGAAGCGGTCGAGCAGGTTGAGCGCGTAGAAGGAGAACGCGCTGATGATCGTCGGCCAGCCGAAGGCGATCATCTCCTTGCCGACGCCCCAGTCGACGCCCCGGATCAGGTCGTGCACGTACTCGCGGGCGCTGACGACGAAGACGATGATCGCCGACGTCAGCGAGGCGATCAGGATGCCCTTCACCCCGAGCTCCCAGACGGCGATCAGCAGGACGGCCAGGGTGACGTACGTGAGCCCGCGGATCAGCGCGTAGAGGGCGAACGTCCACGGCTTGCGCCGCATGCGCGTCAGCGACATCGAGATGTCCACGATGTTCGTCAGGTAGAGGTCGACGAGCGCGATCACGATCAGGCTCGCGTAGGCCGCGTCGCCGGCCACGGGGTCGGCGAGGCGGCTTGCGAAAAGGAGGAGCCCGCCGATCAGGACCGCGGGGTAGATCGACTCGATCAGGAAGAAGAGCGTGATCGCCTGCTTGCGCCAGCGGGAGTCGTCCTGGTCGAAGTAGAAGCGGGCCAGGACGCCGCTCAGGTTGATGAAGACGTCGACGAACGCCGCGAAGGCGAGGATCAGCTCGAGCGTGCCGAACTCGGCGGGGCTCAGGTGGCGCGCGTACAGCGGGACGAGCAGGAAGGCGAGCGACTTGAGGAGGACACGGACGCCGCCGTAGATGGCCGCGTCGTGGGCGAGCGCGCCGATGCCGAGCCGGCGCGGGACCTCCTCGTCCTCGCGCGCCTCGGCCTGGAGCCCTTCCTCGGCCCGGATCTCGCTCACGCCGAGATCATGGCCACTGCGCCCGACGCGCAGCGGCGGCCGGTCCGCGCGGCGCCTCTATACTCGGCGACCGCGGGATGATGTCGAGCCTGGGCAGGAGATTCCGGCGCAGACGGAGGCTGTGGCGGAGATACGGCTGGCGCAAGGTCGCCGGCCGGCCGCTGCACGACCTGCGCTGGAAGGTCTCGAGCGACGAGTCGATCTCCCGCTGGATGGAGGAACGCCTGCAGATCGACGACGACTACTGGCTCTTCGTGCTCGGGCTGAACAACTCGGGCACGTCGATCATCCAGCGAATCCTCACTTCCCACCCGCGCGCTCGGGGGCTGCCGGACGAGGGACAGGCCTTGACCTCCGTCTTCGCCCGCGGCAACCAGTACGGCGTCTCCCGCTACTGGACCGTGCGACTCGACGTCTTCCGGCTGACCGAGGAAGACGACCCGGCGCCGGCCAGACGGGCCAAGTACGACTGGCTCTACTACTACGAGCCGCGGCCGGGAATCCTCGTGGAGAAGAGCCCGCCGAACGCGATCCGCGGCCGCTGGCTGCAGCAGAACTTCCAGCCGAGCCGGTTCATCGCCGTCACCCGCCACCCCTATGCCGTCTGCGAGGGGATCCGGCGGCGCATCGGCCTTCCGATCGAGCAGGCGGCGCAGCACTGGCTGGTCGGCAACGAGCTCCTGCTCGACGACGCCGAGCACATGGACCGGGCCTTGCTCGTCCGGTACGAGGACTTCTGCGAGAGGCCCCAGGAGCAGCTGCGGCTGATGCAGGACTTTCTGGACCTGGAGGAGCCCTTCGACCACGAGCTGCTCAACCAGCCTCTGCGGATCCAGAACATCGACGGCAAGGCGCAGCCGATCCAGAACATGAATGCGAAGAGCATCGAGCGCCTCTCGCAGGACGAGATCGCGGCGATCGACCGCGTGACTGCTCCGCTGAGAGAGCGGCTCGGCTACGAGAGCGTGCTCGATCCGAGGTAGGTCGATGTCGGGCGCCGCATCGCTACTCGTAGCCTAGGTCCCGCAGACGGCGGAGGATGATCTCCTCCTCGTCCGGCGAGTAGGACGAGTCGCCGCTCCGGGGCGAATCGAGCGCCGCGGCGACAGGGCGTCCCTCGGCGGTGTCGACCAGGATCTCCTCGATCGGCGCTGCGTCGACGTCGGCGAGCTCGATTCCCAGCAGGCGGCAGAGTGTCGGGCCGAGCTGCGTGATCTCGGCGGCCTCCGGCACCTCGCCGAAGGCGATGCCGGGCCCGGCGGCGGCGAGGATGCCCGTCAGCCCGTGGTGGCCGGAGTACCCGTAGGAGACCTCAGGGTCGAGGTGCTCGTGACGGTCGAAGGCCGTCGACCACGGCCTTCGGGTCGAGTCGACGTGGATGCGCTCGTCGTGGGGGAGCAGGAGGAGCTCGGGCGCCTTGTCCAGGTAGGGCCCGCGGAAGAGCTCCTCCTTGCGCTTCACGGCGAAGGCGGGCTCCCCGGTCTCGGGGTGGCGGACGTCCGCCAGCTCGTCCGCGAGCTGCTCCGCGTAGCGGGGGTCGCGGAGCGCTCCGCTCGCCTCGCCGAGGTACACCTGCCCACCGGTGGCGAAGGCGTAGGCGCGGGTGGAGCCGAAGTCGACGTCGGCGAAGACGCGACCGGCCGGTGGGCGCGGGAGCCCGGGGACCCGGTCGAGCGCGCGCGCGTACCAGCCCGTCGTCCGGGCGAGCCGCTGGTCGACCTTGGCCGCATAGGCGAGGCGGCTGCGGCGCAGCGGCTGGAGCGAGCGCCGGCGATAGCGCAGGTGCCCGTTCTCCTCGAGCCAGCGGTTGGTGTGGAACGTCCAGTAGATCGGCTTCATCCCGTGGTCGGAGAGGACGACGACGGTCGGCTCCTCGTCCCAGCGCTCCCGCGCGGCCTCGATCAGCTCGCCGCACGCGCGGTCGACGGCCTCGTAGACCTGCACCAGCTCGTCCCCTGCCCGGGCCGGATCGTGCGCCGGATGTTCCGGGTCGAGGCGGTCGTAGCCGAGGTGGCCCGCGTGGTCGGAGCTCATGAAGTCGACGCAGAGGAGGCTGAGGTCGGGCTCGAGCTCCATCGTCAGGCGACAGACGTCCGCCACCTCGCCCACATGGTCGATCAGGCGGCGCGTATACCGCGTCGAAGTCCTCCCACCAGCGCTCGGCCATCGGGTGCCGCGCCGTCACGAAGTCCGGATGGGCGGCGAAGACACGCTCCCGGGCGACCGTGGGAACCACCTCCGGCGGCTCGGGGCCCCCGTAGCCGGTCACGACGATGCCGGCCATCGGCTCGGCCGGGTAGGTGAACGGGACGGTGACGAACGCCGAGCGGAGCCCCGCGGCGCCGAGCGCGCGCCAGAAAGGAGCGCCGCCGCGTGTGGCAGCACCCTCGACGCGATGCGTGCCGCGGTTGGGGTTCGTCGAGAAGTTGAAGATCCCGTGCCCCCCGGGGTTGAGCCCGGTGAGGAACGAGGACCACGCGGTCGGCGTCACGGCGGGGATCGTGGAGCGAAGCGGGCCGTAGGAGCCCTCGCCTGCGAGTCGCGTCACCGTCGGCATTCGCCCCTCGGCGATCAGCGAGCTGACGAGGTCGTAGTCGGCGCCGTCGATCCCGAGGGCGAGGACTCTCACGCCGCCATCAGCTCCCGGTAGAGCTGCTCGAGGGCGAGGCCCGGGTCGCCGATTCGCTCCCGCACGACCCGCGAGTTGCGGTCGCCGTAGGCGCGGCGGCGGTCGGGGTCACGCAGGAGCCCGAGGAGCGCGGCCGCGACCGCGCCCTCGTCCCGGCAGGGGACGAGCTCGGCGCCGTCGCCCTGGCCCACCCACTCGTCGATGGAGGGCGCGATCCCGCAGACCGCCGGCAGGCCGGTCGCCATCGCCTCCAGGAGCGAGGCCGGGGTCGAGTCCGAGGCCGGCAGGGAGAGGAGCACGTCGGCCGAAGCCACCAGCGCCGGCAGGTCGACCCACTCGGCGCGGTGAAGGACGACGGTTCCGTTCAGACCGAGGTCGGCGACGAGCTTCTCCAGCTCGCCGCGGAGCGGGCCCGTGCGGGCCGCCAGCACCAGGCGTGCGCGGGGCTCGGCCGCGACCACGTCGGCGAAGGCGCGCACGGCGACGTCCAGATTGGTGTCCGGCCGGTAATTCCGTAGGGAGAGGACCATGAGCGCGTCGTCGGGCCAGCCGAAGCGTGCGCGCAGCCCCGGGTCGGCCGCCTCCGGCACGAACCGGTCCAGCTCCGCGTACCAGATGATCCGCCGGATGCGCGCCGGGTCGGCCCCGAGGGCGATCGAGGCGCGTTCGTTGACGTCGGAGTTGACGACGAGGTAGTCGGCTGCCGCGATCGCGATCGGCGCCCAGCGCCGGCCGCGCCGCCGCGTGTGGGCGTGGACAAGCACGTCGGTGCCCCACGGGCTGAGGACGAACGGGTGCACGTCGGCCTTCGCCGCCCAGTAGCCGTACGGGAGCATGTAGTGGGCATGGACGAGGTCGACGTCGAGGGTGCGCGCGAGCTTCCGGAGGGCTGTCCCGAAGCGGAGGCGGCGGACGCCGCGGACGCGGAGGAGCGGGTCGAGGTCCCTGATCAGGTGGGGCTCGAGGCCCTCCAGCTCGGCCGGGACCTCGGAGAACCGGTCGCTCGCGAGGTGCACCTCGTGGCCCCGCTCCCTGAGCCGCCGACCCCAGCGAAGGAAGTTGATCGAGCGCCCGTTCCCAACGCCGAGGATCCGGAGCGGTTTCGCAGACACGTGGCCGAATGCTAACGATGCCGTTCGTGCCGACAGCCCGGTTCGTCTTCATCGGAGGCCTGCACCGGAGCGGGACGACGCTCCTCGGGCGTGCCCTGGCCGAGCACCCGCTCGTCTCCGGGTTCGCGGACACAGGGGTGCCTGCCGACGAGGGCCAGCATCTCCAGTCGGTCTACCCGCCCGCCAAGGGGTACGGCGGCCCCGGGCTCTTCGCCTTCGCACCGGAGGCGCATCTCACCGAGAGCTCGCCGCTCGTCTCGACCGCAAGCCGGGAGCGGCTTCTGGCCGACTGGTCGCCCCACTGGGACCTCGCCCGGCCCGTCCTCGTCGAGAAGTCGCCGCCGAACCTGATCCGCTTCCGGTTTCTGCAGGCGCTCTTCCCCGAGGCGGCCTTCGTCGCCGTGCTGCGGCATCCGCTCGCCGTCGCCTACGCGACCTCCAGGTGGCGGCAGAGGGAGTCGCTGCGCACGCTCGTGCGCCACTGGGTCGTCGCGCACGAGCTCTACCGGGAGGACCGGCCCGAGATCGTCCGGCTCCACGAGGTGCGCTTCGAGGACTTCCTGCGCGCCCCCGACGCCGAGCTCGCCCGCCTGGAGTCCTTTCTCGGCCTCGAGCCGGCTCCCACGACCCTCGCCGTCCGTCCCGACGCGAACGAGCAGTACCTCGACCGCTGGCGGCGGGAGGGCCGAACGCCCTGGGGCCGGATCCGGCAGTCGCGCATCCGCCGCGAGCTCGGAGACCGCGTCGAGGCGTTCGGCTACGACCTCGATTCGTAGAATCCCCGCGATGGAGAGCCGCCTGCCGACGGCAGTTGTGGTCGACGTTCGCTGGGTGAACGGGCTTGCGGCGATCCGCTCGCTCGGGCGCCTGGGCGCGCCGGTCGTCGCTTTGGCCCACCGCGCAGGCGCGCTCGGCTTTCGCTCGCGCTACGCACGCGGGCTCGTCTGTCCCGACCCGGTCGGCGACGAGGCCGGCTACGTCGCGTTCCTGCGCGACGTGGGCGACACCCTGAGCGCGCCCGCGCCGATCTTCCCGACCCACGACGAGTTCCTGAACGCGATCGCCCGCAACGCCGGTGAGCTCGGCGGCCGCTTCCTGCACCCGTTTCCGGACTGGGAGCTCCTGGAGCGGATCCAGGACAAGGCCTGGCAGCTCGAGCAGGCGCGGAGCCTCGGCCTCCCGGTGCCCCGGACCGAGGAGGCGCCCCTGGACGACCTCGCCTTCCCGGTGCTCGTGAAGCCCCGCGACCCGGTCGGCTTCCGCCGGGAGTTCGGGCGCCAGGCGTTCCGCTGCGAGGACGCCGCGGCGCTGGCTCGCGACTTCGAGCGCGCGCTCCCCTACCGGCCGCTCGTGCAGGAGTGGATCCCCGGCGGGGACGAGGAGCTCTACACGCTCGGGAGCTACCTGACGGCCGGCGGCGAGGCGCTCGGCCTCTTCTGCGGGCGCAAGCTGCTGCAGACCCCGCCCGGCGTGGGCACCTGCCGCATCGGCGAGTCCGTCTGGGTGGACGAGGTCGTCGAGCAGGGCCTCACCCTCTGCGCGGGATCGGCTTCCGCGGCCTCTCGCAGGTTGAGTTCAAGCGCGACCCGCGCGACGGCGCCTACCGGCTGATGGAGATCAACCCGCGGCTCTGGCAGTGGCACGGGCTGGCGACGGCGACCGGGGTCGACCTGACCCGCATCGCCTACCTCGACCTGATCGGCCGCCCGCCCGCCCCCGCGCGCATGAACGGACGCAGACGCCGCTGGGCGATCACGCTGGCGCCCGGCGAGCGCCCCGTGCTCGTGCGTCCGCCCTACGTGGACGGGGTCGTCGCGCGCGACGACCTGCGCCCGGCGCTGACGAACCTCGGCCGGGTCGTGCGCCGGGCGATCCCGTGATCTCCGCCTACGCCGAGCCGCGCGCCCGCTGGGTGCTGGACACGCTCGGCGCCCGCGAGCTTGCCGTCGGCGAGGAGGTGCCCTACGACGCCGGCGCCTGGGCGCAGGTCGAGCGGGGAGAGCGCCCCGAGGGCGACGAGCTCGCCGGCGCCTTCTGGCATCTGGCCCGGCTCGAGGAGCGCAGCGGGGAGCGCGACCGCCATGGCCGTTTCCCGTCCTCCGCCTCGGCCCTCGACCCGCTCGACCCGCCGCTGGAGCGGCTGCGCGCGCGCCTGGGGATCGAGCCGCCGCGCTGGCGCGGCGCCCGCTTCGCGGTCGCGCTCACCCACGACGTCGACCGGCCATGGCGCTGGACGGGTCGGGGCGTTCGGAACGCGGTAGGCCGCCTCGCCGCCCGCGCGCGCGCCGGTGCCGGGCGGGACGCGCTTCGCGAGGCCCGCGGCCTGGCGGCCGTCCCGGCGCACCGCCTCCGCGGCAGCGATCCCAACTGGTGCTTCGCCCGCATCGCCGAACTCGAGGGCGCCCGCGGGTCGAGCTCGACCCACTTCCTCCTCGCCGGCCACGGCCACGTGGAGGACGGCTTCGCGCCCGAGGTCTACGACCGCCTGCGCCCGCGGCTGGTCGAGACGCTCCTCGAGTCAGGCGCCGAGGTCGGGCTCCACGGGAGCTACCTGAGCGCCGAGGAGCCGCTGCGCCTGGCGGCCGAGAAGGAAGAGCTCGAGTCGCTGGCCGGCCAGGTGGCCGGCCAGCGCTACCACTTCCTGCGCGTCGATCCGCACGCGAACCTCGCGCCGCTCGCCGGCCTCGGCTTCCAGTACGACACGACGCTCGGCTTCGCGGACGCGCCCGGGTTCCGAGCGGGAATCACGCAGCCGTTCCGCCCGTGGAGCGAGGAGCTTGGCCATCCGCTCCCGCTCGTCGAGATCCCGCTTGCGCTCATGGACACGACGCTCGCCGTGCCGCAGTACCTCGGGCTCACGGCGGCCCAGGCGGAGGGCCGGGCTCTGGCGCTGCTCGACCGCGCCGCCGAGCTGGGCGGAGGCTTCGCGCTCCTCTGGCACACGAATCGCTTCGACCCGCCGACGGCGGCCGGCTGGGACCGCCTGTACGAGCGGATCCTCGACGGCGTGCTCGAGCGCGGCGGCGTGTGCGTGACGGCCGGCGAGCTGGCCGCCGAGGCGGGCGAGGTCCTAACTACTGAGTAGTAGTTCGTAGCCCTCGGCGAGAAACGGCGTGCGGTCGACGAGGGCGGCGATGTCGCCCGGCTCGAAGATGCCCTCTTCCGTGGCGTACCTGGTGATCCGCGAGGGCGGAGTCAGGTCGACGCGCTCCTCGTTCGGCCGCCGCGGGTCGGCCGGCGCGATCTTCAGGATCTCGGAGGCGACGAGCACGGGCACCTTGGCCTTCCAGGCGGCCTTCGTCAACGAGCTCGTGCCTACCTTGTTCAGCAGGGAGCCGTCCTGGAAGACGGTGTCGGCGCCGAGAAGCAGGACCTGGACGGTCCCGACCGCGTGCTCGGCGTCGTCGTCGGCTACGACCTCGGTCGTCAGCCCCGCCGCCGCGAGCTCTTCCGCGAACGCGCGGCCTTCGCCCCCGGGGTCCGAGACCGTGCAGACGACGCGGCCCGGGCCGGCGAAGACGAGGGCCTCGCGGGCGGTCGCCGAGGCGGAGTGGGTCATCACGACGCGCTCCTCCAGCTCGGCCCGCAGGAGTACCGCGATCGTCGCGGCGGCCCGCTCCCGGGAGCTGATGAGCGCGTCGGCCTCCTCCACGAGCTGTTCGGTCGTGCGTCCGGCGACGAGCACCCTGCCGAGGGCGCCGGCGATCGAGCCGACGTCGGGGCGCGCCCGCACAAGCTCGCGGGCCAGCGCCAGCGGGTCCTCCCCGCGTTGGGCGGCCTCGACCACCGCCGCGACAGCCTCCCGGGCAAGCCAGCTCGACCCGTGGAGCTCGTCGGCAGCGATGCGCTCGACTCGTGCGGCGAGTACGGCGTCCACGCGACGGTTAGCGTACCCGGAATGAGGTGGAGGATGACCGTGGTCGGCACGGTGGTCACGCTCGTCTCGGCGTACATCGCTCTTCGGAACGTCGATTTCGCGGAGGTTTGGAGCACCCTCGTGTCGAGCGACTACTGGTGGCTGGCGCCGGCGCTCGCGGTCATGGCGCTGGCCGTCCTCGTCCGTGTGCTTCGCTGGCGCTACCTGTTCGTCGCCGAGCGCCGGCCAGCGCTCTGGCCCCTCTCCGAGGCGCTCCTCATCGGCCACTTCTTCAACACGGTGCTCCCGGCGCGCGCCGGCGACCTCGCCCGTGTGGGGGCAATCAACCTGCGCGCCGGCACCTCGAAGGCCGAGGCGCTGGCGACCGTGGTCGTGGAGCGGGCGTTCGACGTCCTCGCGCTCCTCCTGCTCCTCTTCGTCGCCCTGCCGTGGCTCCCGGAGGTCACCTGGGTGCGGACCGCGGCGATCGTGGCGGTCGTGCTCGGCATCGGCTTCGCGGTCTGCGTGGTCGTGCTCACGGTCTACGGCGAGCGCCCGCTCCACGTGCTGCTGAAGCCGTTCGCGCGCCTCCGCTTTCTGCACGCCGAGCGGGTCGAGCAGGCCGCCGTCAACCTGTCGGCGGGCCTGATGGGCCTCCGGCGCGCCCACCTCGGCGGGGCGAGCTTCATCCTCACGCTCGTCTCGTGGCTCCTCTTCGCGCTCTCGTTCTGGCTCGTCATGCTCTGCTTCGACTTCGGGCTGCCGTTCGGGGCCGGGCTCCTCGTCGTGATCGCTACCGGCTTCTCGCTCGCGCTCCCGGCTGCGCCGGCCGGCCTCGGCGTCTTCGAGGCGGCCACGGTCGTCGCCCTCGCCGCCTACGACATCCCCAAGTCGGAGGCGCTGTCGTACGCGCTCGTCCTTCACGCCTTCGCGATCGCGCCGTTCCTGGTCGCGGGCGCCGTCGTGCTGAACGTCCACGGCGTCCGCCACGGGCGCCGGCTGAGTTCGGCCGGGCCGGGCGAGGAGGCGGGGTAGCCCGCCACGGCCCCTGGGCTGCCTTGTGACACTGGTAGCCTGGCGCGGATGGTGGAGCCGAAGCCCGTGGCCGAAGCCGCTCCACGAGCCGTCGAGGAGCCGCTCCCGGAGATCAGCCTCGTCGTCCCCGTCTTCAACGAGGAGGCGACGCTCGAGGAGGTCTGCCGGCGGGCCACCGCGACGCTCGAGGAGCTGGGGAGGCCGTTCGAGGTGATCGTCGTCGACGACGGCTCCGGCGACGGCACCTGGGCGGTGGTGGAGCGTCTCGTCGCGGCGGACGCGCGTGTCCGCGCGGTGCGCTTCAAGCGGAACTTCGGCCAGCACCCCGCGATGCATGCGGGCCTGGTCCGCGCCCGCGGCGACGTCGTCGTGACGATGGACGCCGATCTCCAGAACATGCCCGAGGACCTTCCGCGCCTGATCGCCGCGGTCGAGGACGGGGCGGACGTCGCGAGCGGCCGGCGCGTCGGCCGCGAGGACTCATGGGGGCGGACGCTGCCCTCGAAGCTGATCAACAGCATGCTCCGGCGCTTCACCGGCGTCGGCGTGTCGGACTTCGGCTGCGCCTTCAACGCGTACTCGCGCGCGGCGCTCGAGCCCGTGCTCGGCGTCATCGGGAAGCAGAAGTTCACGAAGGCGCTCGTCCTCTCGGCCGGAGCGAGCGTCGTCGAGGTCGACCTCACCCACCAGGCCCGTGCCGACAGCTCGCGCTATTCGCCGTTTCGCCTCATCCGGCTGGCGCTGCACGTCCTCGCCGGCTTCTGGCCGCAGCCGATCCAGTGGGCCGGCGTCCTGATCGGGTCGATCTGCGGCCTGCTGACACTCGCCGTCGGGATCTGGGGGATCGCCGTCTGGGTCGCCCACGGTGACTTCCCCGGGCTGCTCTTCCTGGGCGGCCTCGTGCTCGGCGTGCTCGCCGTGCAGGGCTTCATCCTGGCGCTCGTCGGCGAGTATCTGGGGCGGATCCAGCGCGACGTCGAAGGGCGGCCGCTCTACACGATCGGCGAGGAGCTGGGAGAGCCGTAGTGGGGGAAACGCTCCTCCTGCCGCCGCGCGCGCTCGTCCCGAAGCCGGACGCGGACGACCCGATCGACTACTACTACAAGCCGTTCACGGCCCGCCTCTACCGCGCGCGCCTGGAGATGGCCGTCGACCTTCTCGGCACCGGGCGCTACCCGTCGCTGCTCGAGGTCGGGTTCGGCTCGGGGATCTTCCTGCCCGAGCTGGCCGAGCACACCGACCGCCTGGTCGCGGTCGACATCCATCCGGAGTCGGCCCAGGTGCGAGGAGATGCTGCGCCGCCTCGCGATCGACGCGGAGCTGCGCCAGGCGTCGCTCTTCGAGCTTCCGTTCGAGGACGGGGCGTTCCACGGGCTCGTCTGCGTCAGCGTGCTCGAGCACCTCACCGAGCTCGACCGCGCGCTCGACGAGCTGCGGCGCGTCCTCAGGCCCGGAGGCGTGGCCGTCCTCGGCTATCCCGTGCGGAACCCCCTCACGGACGCGTTCTTCCGCCTCGCGCGCTACGACCCGCGCGAGATCCACCCGTCCAGCCACGCGGACATCCTCGCCGCCGCCGCGCGCCATCCGGGCTTCGACGTCGACGTGCGCGCCCACTTTCCGTCGTTCCTGCCGACCCCGCTCTCGGCCTACGCAGGCTGCCGGTGCCGTGCCCGCTGAGACCGGCGTCGTGACTGACGCGGTCGCCCCGGCGGAGACCGTGGTTCCGGAGGAGGCCGCCGTCGCGGAGTTCTTCGACGGCTTCGCGGCGGTCGACGACCACTGGCGCCGGCGAAACCGCGGCTACTTCGAGCTGCTCGAGCGCGTCTACCGCTTCTACGTCCCCCCGGGCGCGAGCGTCCTCGAGGTCGGCTGCGGCGGCGGGGACCTCCTGGCCGCACTGCGACCGGCGGACGGCCTCGGCGTCGACGTCAGCGCGGGGATGGTCGAGCTCGCCCGCTCGCGCCACCCGGGCCTCGAGTTCGTGCAGGCCTCAGGGGAGCGCCTCGACGCCGGCAGGTCGTTCGACTACATCGTGCTCTCGGACCTCGTCCCCTACACGTACGACCTCGTCGCGCTGCTCGAGAACCTGCGCCGCCACGCCCACTCGCGGACCCGGGTGATCGTCAACTTCCACAGCCAGGTCTGGCGGCCCGTGATCCGCCTCGCCGAGATCCTCCGCCTGAAGGCGCGCAAGCCGCTTCGGAACTGGGTCTCACCGAGCGACATCCGCAACGTCCTCGAGCTGGCCGGGTTCGAGCCCGTGACGAGTACGCGCCGGATCCTGCTACCGAAGCGCGTCCCGGTCCTGGGCACGCTCTTCAACGGCTTCGTCGCGAACATCTGGCCGTTCAACCATCTCTGCCTGACCTACTGGATCGTCGCCCGGCCGCTCGCAGGCCCCGCGGAGGAGCTGTCCGTCTCCGTCGTCTGCCCTTGCCGGAACGAGGAAGGCAACGTCCTGGCGGCGATCGAGCGGTTGCCCGAGATGGGGAAGGGGACGGAGCTGATCTTCGTCGAAGGCGGGTCGAGCGACGGCACGCGCGCCGAGATCGAGCGGCAGATCGAGGCCCACCCGGAGCGGAGCGTGTCGCTCGTGCTCCAGACGGGGAAGGGCAAGGGAGACGCCGTCCGGATCGGGTTCGCCGCAGCGCGGAACGACGTGCTGATGATCCTCGACGGGGACCTCACGGTCGCCCCCGAGGATCTGCCGAAGTTCTACCGCGCGCTCGTGGAAGGGCGCGCCGAGCTGGTCAACGGCTCACGCCTCGTCTACGACCTCGAGCTGGGCTCCATGCGGTTCCTGAACATGCTCGGCAACCGGCTGTTCTCGGTGCTCTTCCGGCTGATCGTCGGGCAGCCGGTCAAGGACACGCTCTGCGGGACGAAGGTGCTCCACCGGGACGACTACGAGCGGATCGCAGCCGGGCGCGCGTACTTCGGCGACTTCGACCCGTTCGGCGACTTCGATCTGCTCCTCGGCGCCGGGAAGCTTCCGCTGCGCATCGTCGACCTCCCGGTCCGCTACCACGCGCGGACGTACGGGGAGACCAACATCAGCCGCTTCCGCCACGGGCTCCTGCTCCTGCGGATGACGGCGTTCGCCTTCTGGAAGTTCCGGGTCGGGATCCTCCGCTAGCTAGGAGGGTTTGGCGAAGCTCGGCCCGGCGACACAGTCGCTTCGCCGAACCCTGCTAGGCGCGCTCGAGGACGACGAGGCAGCGGAAGGCGAGCAGGGGCGCCAGCGGCGCGAGGACGCGCTCGGCGGCGGCCAGCGGCCGGTACGCCGCCCCCGGCGCCAGGCGCCGCCCGAAGAAGCCGCCGGACAGCGGGTAGGCGACGAGCGCCAGGCGCCTGCGCTCGACGACGCGCAGGTCCGGCCAGCCGCGGCGGAGCTCGGCGCGGTGGCGGAAGAAGACGAGCGTCGCGCGGGCCTGATTGGACGCGAGCGGGTCCGCGGCGATCTCCGCCTCGGGCGCGAAGGCGGGCGCCGAGAGGTCGGTGCGCTCGGGGTGGAAGGCGCGGTAGGCAAGCGTCGAGACCGGCGAGCAGTAGGGGTCGAGGATGACGACCCTGCCTCCGGGCGCGAGCGTGCGGCGCGCCTCGTCGAGGAACCCGGCCGGGTCGGCGAGGTGGTGGAAGACGTCGATGAGCACGAGGTTGGCCAGCGAGCCGTCGGCGTACGGCAGTCGCTCCGCGTCCACGACGTGGTCGGCCCAGGGAGTCGGCTCGACGTCCGTCGTCACGACGAACGGATGCTGCTCCTTCAGCCTGCCCGTGCCCGAGCCCAGCTCGACGGTGTCTCCCGGCACGGTGGCGAGCCGGCGTCCGATCTCCTCGAACCACTCCCGGTACAGGCGTCGCAGGAGCGCTCGGCTGTTCCAGGCCTCCGCCTGAGCGTTGAGAGTGTCGCGGAGAGTCACGGGGACGCGGTCATGGGCTCGAGGCAGGGCGCCTGCCGGCGTCCGCGCACCTGCAGGAGGAAGGCGCCGTCGGCGACCGCGTCGGCGAGTAGCTCGGGCGACCCCGTGAGCCGGGCGACCGCGACGTCGGGCGTCTCGCGCTCCGACGCCATCTGGGAGCCGTACCACGGGAACTCCCGCTGCTCCTCGATCAGGTCCGCGTGCGTCGCGAGCCAGGCGCGCGCCTCGGGGTCCTCCGCGACGACGAACGCGTGCTCACACCGACCAGGCCCCGGCTGCGAGACGCGGACGTAGGGGTGGCCGGGCAGGTGCCACGAGAGGGGCCGCGTCTGCGGGTAGCGGGCGTGCACGACGAGCGGAGACACCGGGGTCCAGCCGAGCTCCACGAGCTCGGCCGTGATCTCGTCGTAGGGCGTGCGTGCGAGGTCGCGGTCGATCGAGTACGCCCACACGGCGAGCCCCGCCAGCACCGCGCCCGCCGCGTAGGCGAGCGGTCGTAGCGGGATCGCAGCGACCAGGGCCGCCAGGCACATGGCCGCGAAGGGGGCCACCACGAGCAGGTTGCGGACATCGAAGATCCGCAGCCCGGCCAGCCAGATGAGCGCGGTCACGACCCAGGGCACGACGGCCAGGAAGGCGCAGAGCCGCCCCTCGGCACGGCGGGCGAGCAGCGCCGCTCCGGCGAGGACCGCGGCGAGGAGCACGACCCTCGCCGGATATCCGGGGCCCTGTCCCTGCCAGACCGAGCCGCTGGCGAAGAAGGCCGAGTACACGCTCAGGGTGCGCCGGATTCCGAAGGCCGGGAAGTACTCGTTCACGCGGCCCGCCTGGTAGATGACGATCGGGAGCCACAGGAGGAGCGGCACGAGGCCCACGCTCGCCGCCGCGGTCACGCGCAGCCGCGTCGAGCGGCCGTGCGGGGTGAGCCAGAGCCAGAGGAGCCCGGAGAAGAGCGGCAGCAGGAAGAAGTAGTGGGTCATCGAGCCGACCGCGACGAGGAGCGCGAACGCCGCCAGCCGCCAGCGGCCGGGCCGTGCGACCACCCACTCCAGGGTGAGCGGGACCGCGATGGCGAGCAGCATGAGGAGCGCATACGGCCGCAGCTCCTTCCCGTGCAGCACGAACTGGAAGCCGACCGTGACCAGCAGCCCGGCGAGGGCGGCCGCCCAGAGCTCGAGGAACCGCCGGGCGTAGATGACGACGAGCGCGACCAGCACGGCGCTGAAGAGCACGGAGAGCAGGCGGACGGCGCCGAACGAGGCGAGTGGCTTGAACGCGCCGCTCACAGAGGCGAGCTCGTTGCCGGCCCCATGGGCCGTTCTCGCGAGGAAGAACCAGACCGGCGGCGACGACTCTCGGCGGATCCGCTGAACGGCGGCGCGGGGGGTTGGTGCGGTGATGACGTGGCCGGAGGCGACCTCGTCGGCCCAGAAGGACTCGCTGACGGCGTCGGGCGCCCGCACGGCGACGGCGACGGCGACCAGGGCGGCGATCACGACCCAGACGGCGCGGTTCCGGCGCAGGTGGTCGCGCATCAGCTGGCGGCGGGCTGCCGCAGCTCGGCATGCCTGCCGACGTACCAGCGCACCGTGCGCTCCAGGCCCTCGCGCAGCGGGGTGCGCGCGCGGAACCCGAACAGATCGGCGGCTCGAGTGACGTCGAGCCGGCGCCGCGGCTGTCCCCCGGGCCTGGAGGTGTCCCAGACGAGCTCCCCCTCGAAGCCGGTCAGCTCGGCGACGAGGCCGGCGAGGTCGCGGATGGAGACCTCCTCGCCGGTGCCGAGGTTGACCGGCTCGGCGCCGTCGTAGCGGTCGGCGGCGAGGAGTAGCCCCTCGGTGCAGTCCTCCACGTACAGGAACTCGCGCGTCGGCGAGCCGTCGCCCCAGAGGGTGACGCTCGCGTCTCCGCGCGCGCTGGCCTCTGCCATCTTGCGGATGAGCGCGGGAATCACGTGCGAGGTCTCCAGGTCGAAGTTGTCGCGTGGGCCGTAGAGGTTCACGGGGAGGAGGTAGATCGAGTCGAGCCCGTACTGCTCGCGGTAGGCGCGGGCGCCGGTGAGGAGCGCGCGCTTGGCGACCCCGTACGGCGCGTTCGTCTCCTCGGGGAAGCCGGCCCAGAGGTCGTCCTCGCGAAAGGGGACGGGGGTGTCCTTCGGGTAGGCGCAGACCGTGCCGACGAGGACGAGCTTCTTCGTCCCGGCCGCGCGACTCGCCTCGAGGACGTTCGCGCCCATCAGCAGGTTCGCGTACCAGTAGCGGCCCGGATTGGCCCGGTTCGCGCCGATTCCGCCGACCTCGGCGGCGAGGTGGAAGACCAGCTCGGGGCGGGCCTCGGCGAAGAGCTGCTCCGTCGCGTGCGGATCCGTGAGGTCGTGCTCGGCGCGCCTGGGCACGACCGGGTCGATCCCGCGCTCGCGCAGCCGCTCGACGAGGTGGGACCCGAGGAACCCGGCGCCCCCGGTGACGAGCGTCCTCACGGGGTCCGCAGGATCGACGGCTCGGCGGCGGTCCAGTCGACTCGGCCGATCCAGCGGTCGCGGCTCGCCGCGTACCAGGCGATCGTCCGCGCGATGCCCTCCTCCCAGGAGACGCGCGGCTCCCAGCCGGTCTCGGCGTGGAGCTTGTCGTAGCCGACCCGCAGCACCATCACGTCGGAGGCTCCCGGCCGGAATCGTCCTGGGACGCTGGTGATGACGCGTTCGGGCCAGTAGCCCTCCTCCTCGCCGATCTGGAGGATCAGCTCCGCCCACTCGAGCATGGAGATGTTGCGCCCCGCGCCGTAGCAGTAGATGTCGCCGGGGATACCGTGGAGGGTCACAGCCAGGTGGCCGCGCACGCCGTCCGTGCAGAAGCAGAGGTCCCGCTGGGGGTCGAGGTTGCCGAGCTCGACCACCTCGCGCTCGAGTGCCTGGGTGATGACCGTGCCGGTGAAGTAGCGGGGGTTCTGGCGCGGGCCGTAGTTGTTGAACATCCGCGTGACGACGCCGGGAAGGCCGTAGGCGTCGTGGTAGTTCATGGTCAGGAAGTCGGCGGCGACCTTGGCGGTGGCGTAGATCGACTTGGGGTTGATCGGCGAGCGCTCGTGGAGGACGAGCGCGCCCTCCTCGTCGAAGTCGTGGTGGTGGCGCACCGGCTCGTGGACGTTCCCGTACTCCTCGGAGGTCCCGGCCGTGTTCACCTTCTCGACCTCCACACCGCCCGTGACCAGCGCCTGGAGCAGGTTGAGCGTCCCGACCGTGTTCGTCAGGACCGACTCGTACGGCCGCTCCCAGGACTCGCCGACGTGGGCCTGTGCGGCGAGGTGGAAGACGAAGGGCCGGTCGGGCGCCGCCGCGAGCGCTCCGACGAGGCGGTCGACCGAGTGGCGGTCGTTGATGTCGCCCCAGTGGACGGTCACGGCCCCCCGCAGGTGGCCGATGTTGTTGAGCGCGCCGCTGGAGGTCGCGCGGACGAAGACGTGGACGGACGCGCCCAGCGCGACGAGCGCCTCGGTGACGTGGGAGCCCATGAAGCCGTCGGCGCCGGTGACGAGCACGGTGCGGCCTGCGAAGGCGCCGAACTCGGCGCGCAGGGCGTCGAGCTCGGCCCCGGTCCAGGTCTCGGCCGTGGGGGTCGGTCCTTCGGTCAAGCCGGGATTGTGCCTTAAGAACCGATTCGAAATGATGCCTCGTCGCCGGGCGGCACAGGGCTTCGCTTGGAATCGGGTTCTTGACGCTCGGCATGGGCGGAAGGGCCGGAACGGGCGCACGGGTACAATCGGCGCCCGTGCGCAAGCGCATCCTCGTGACCGGCGGCGCCGGGTTCATCTCGTCGAGCTTCGTCCGCTACCTGCTGACGGCGACCCCGCACGACGTGGTCTCGCTGGACGCCCTGACGTACGCGGGGAACGTCGACAACCTCGCCGACGTGATGGGACACGAGCGGCTGTCCTTCGTCCACGGCGACATCCGGGACCGGGCGCTCGTCGCGGAGATCGTCCGCGAGGTGGACGTGATCGTGAACGCGGCCGCCGAGTCCCACGTGGAGAAGTCGATCGTCCAGGGGGCGCGCGAGTTCGTGACGACGAACGTCGAGGGGACGCAGATCCTCCTCGACGCGATCCGCGAGGACCCGGTCGAGCGCTTCGTCCTCATCTCGTCCAGCGAGGTGTACGGGACGGCGGAGAGCGAGCCCATGGACGAGGAGCACCCGCTCAACCCGCGCAGCCCGTACGCCGCGACGAAGGCCGGAGCCGACCGGCTCGGCTACTCGTACTACGTCACCTACGGGCTCCCGGTCGTGATCCTGCGCCCGTTCAACAACTACGGCCCGTACCAGCACCCGGAGAAGGTCGTTCCGCGCTTCATCACGCAAGCGCTGGCGGACCTGCCCCTGACGGTGCACGGCGACGGCCACGCGAGCCGCGACTGGCTCTACGTCGAAGACCACGCCGAGGCGATCGACGCCGTGCTCGCGGCCGACGTCTCCGACGTGGCCGGCGAGGTCATGAACCTCGCGACCGGGGTGGACATCTCGGTCGACCGGATCGCCGACCTCGTGCTCGAGCAGCTCGGCAAGCCCGCCAGCCTCAAGGTCAACGTCGCCGAGCGGCCGGGGCAGGTCGACCGGCACATCGGCTCGACGGAGAAGGCCGAACGGCTCCTCGGCTGGCACGCGCGGACGTCCTTCGAAGCCGGGCTCGAGCGCACCATCGCCTGGTACCAGCAGAATCCTCACTGGTGGGAAGCGGCTCTTCGAGCGGAACCGACGGCGAGCGGAAGCGCCTCCTAGTCCTCGGGGCGGGGCCGGCGCAGCTCGGCCTGCACCGCGCCGCCCGGGAGCGCGGCCTCTTCGTCATCGCCTGCGACCGCGACCCGACCGCGGTCGGCTTCGCGTATGCCGACCGCCGGGCGGTCGTCTCGGTCGAGGACGAGGCGGCGATCGGCCAGCTCGCGCGCGCCGAGCAGGTGGACGGGATCATCGCTCCGGGCATCGACTGGCCGGTCGCCATCGCCGCCCGGCTCGCCGCGCACACGGGCCTGCCGCATCCGGTCGCGCCCGAGACGGCCGCGCTCACCGTCCTCAAGCACCGCCAGCGCAAGCGCCTGGCGGAGCACGGCGTTCCGCAGCCGCGCTGGGACGTGGCCACGATGGCCGGGGACGACCTGCCGCTGCCCGCGGTCGTGAAGCCCGTCGACCGCCAGGGCCAGAAGGGGCTTGCGGTCGTCGCCGACGCGGCCGAGCTCGCGGCGGCGATCGCGGCCGCGGTCGGGGCGTCGCGGAACGGGCTCGCGCTCGTGGAGGAGCTCGTGCCAGGGCCGGAGATCACCGTCAACGCCTTCTCCGTCGGCGGCGTCTTCCACCCGCTGACGGTCACCGACCGGCTCACCGGGACCGGGGCCGCCTTCGGCGTCGCGCTCGCCCACGCCTGGCCGAGCGCGCACCCGGTCGAGGAGGCCGTCGAGGCGGCACGGCTCGCGGCCGATGCTCTCGGAGTGACCGACGGCCCGACCTACACCCAGCTCGTCCTCGGCCCCGCCGGGCCGCGCGTGATGGAGCTCGCCGCACGCCTCGGCGGCGGCCACGACGCCGAGCTCTGCCGCCTCGCGCTCGGCATCGACCTCAACGGCCTCGCGCTCGCCGCCGCCCTCGGTGAGCCGGTCGAGCTGCCCGAGCCGGAGCCGGCCCCGGGCGCAGTCGTCCGCTTCCTCGTTCCGCCCGAGGGCGTCCTCGAGGACGTGAGCGGGGTGGAGGAGGCGCTCGCGGTCGACGGTGTCGTCGATGCGCGCGTCTACCGCCAGCCGGGCTGGGAGTTCGGCCCCCTCCGCCGCGGCAACGACCGCGCCGGCTACGTCATCGCCCTCGGCGACAGCCGGGACGACGCGCTCGCCCGCGCCGACCGGGCCGCCGGGCTCATCCGCTTCCGGACCGCCGATGCAGAGGCTCTCGTTGGGGAACCCCTCTCGAAATGAAGGTCTCGCCGCGCGGTCATTCCGAGACGAGTTCCTCGAGGCGTAGCACCTTCCTCTCCTTCCAGCCGCCCGCGATCGGCGAGGAGGAGCTCGAGGCCGTCGCGGAGACGCTCAGGAGCGGCTGGCTCACCACGGGCCCGCGCACGGAGGAGCTCGAGCGCCGCTTCGCCGAGTACGTCGGCGCGCGGCACGGGGTCGCGCTCGCCTCCGGGACGGCCGCGATGCACCTCTCCCTGCTGGCCGCCGGTGTCGGGCCCGGGGACGAGGTGATCACGAGCCCGATCACATGGCCCGCAACCGGCAACGTGGTCGTCCACTGCGGCGCGCGCCCGATCTTCGTCGACGTGCGCGACTCCGACCTGAACCTCGACCCGGACGCCGCCGCCGCCGCAGTGACGGAGCGGACGAAGGCGATCCTGCCCGTTCACCTTGCCGGCCAGCCCGCCGACCTCGACCCGCTGCTCGCGCTCGGCCTCCCCGTGATCGAGGACGCCGCGCACGCGACCGAGTCCGCCTACCGCGGCCGCAAGATCGGCGCGCTCTCCCTCGCCACCTGCTTCTCGCTCTACGCCACGAAGAACGTGGCCGCCGGCGAGGGCGGCATGGTCACGACCGACGACGACGACGTCGCCGCCGCGCTCCGCAACCTGCGCCTCATGCGCCGCGGCGAGGGCTCGCTCTACGACGTGACGGTCGCCGGCTTCAAGGCGAACCTCTCCGACGTCCTCGCCGCGATCGCGCTCTGCCAGCTGGACAAGATCGAGGAGCATGCCGCGATCAGACGCCGCCACGTGGCCGCGTATGACGCGGCCGTCGCCGACCTCCCGGGGATCAGCCCGCTCGCGCGCGACTCCCGCGACCACCATGCGCTCCACCTCTACGTCGTCCGCGTCGACGCCGAGAGGCGCGGGCGCCGATCGCGACGCCTACCAACGCGCCCTGCGGGAGGAGAACATCGGCACCAGCATTCACTTCCTTCCCGTCCACCGGCTCACGTTCTACCGCGAGACCTTCCCCGAGCAGCCACGCCTGCCGGTGGCCGAGCGCGCCGGCGGCGAGGTGCTCTCGCTCCCGCTCTCGCCGGCGCACTCGGACGCCGACATCGAGGATGCGATCGACGCGCTCCGCCGCGTCCACGCCCGCTTCACCGGCTAGCCCGGCCATGCGCCGGTCGATCAGACTCCGTCTCGAAATGACGCCTCGCCGTCGGGGTGTGCTGGGCGAGTGCGAGGCAAGGACGCAGGGCCCGCGTTCGTAGCCGGAGGCTACGGGCGCAACCGAGGACGCCGCATCGTGCCGGCCAGCGCGGCCCGGCGGCATAGGGCTTCGTTTTGAGACGGGGTCTAAAGCTCCCAGTCCAGATCCTCGTCAGCGGCGCGGTGATCGCGTTCCTGCTCTGGTCGATCGACATCGAGCAGACGGTCGAGATCATCCGGGACAGCCACTGGGGCTACGTCCTCGCCGCCTTGGCCATCTTCCTGGGGACGACCTGGCTCATGACCTGGCGCTGGGGCGCGCTGCTCCGGGCCAAGGGCGTGCACGAGCCGTTCTCGTGGCTCCTGCGGCTGTACTTCGTCAGCTACGCCGCCGGGCAGGTGCTGCCGACGGCGGTCGGCGGGGACGCCGTAAGGATCATCGAGCACTCGCGCCGCCGTCCAGACGCGAAGGCGACGACCGCCGCGGCCGTGTTCATGGAGCGGGTGCTCGGCTCGGCCGGGACGCTCGTCCTCGTCGCGGTCGGCCTGGCCGTGGCCGTCGGGCGCTACGACGACGTCCGCTTTCTCGTCATCCTCGAGCTCGTCTTCGTCGCGGCCATGATCGTGCTCGGGCTCCTGCTCTTCTCCCGGCGGCTCGGTCTCACGCTCGAGCGCCGCCTCTTCCCGCTCGGGCGCAAGGTCAAGCTCGAGAAGCCGCTGCAGAGCCTCTACTGGGCGATGCACGAGTACCGGCTCGCGCCCGGGACGCTGGCCGCCGTGCTCGGCGTGACGATCGTGGCCCAGTTCCTGCGGGTGATCGCCATCTGGCTCTGCGGCGAGGCGGTCGGCGCCGATGTCTCGCCGGTCGTCTACATCATCCTCGGCCCGCTCCTCTTCCTCGTGCAGATGGTGCCGTTCACCCTCAACGGCCTCGGCCTGCGCGAGGCGTTCTTCGTCGTCTTCCTCGGCCGCTTCGGCGTCCCGGAGGACGTGGCGTTCGCGGCCGGCTTCCTCTTCTACGCCGTCTCGGTCGCCACGGCCCTCCCGGGCGCGGTCATCCTCCTCTGGCGCAGCGTCAGACCGGCGGCGCCGGCCCGCTGACCGGAGTCTTGACGCAGCCGCCGCAGGGCCGCAGACTCGGCGGGCTGCGGACAGCCAGGAGGTGGTGGGCCGACGATGGACGACCGGACGCTGCTGCTGAGCATCGACTTCGAGGACTGGCAGCAGTTGGCACTCCGGCGTGCCGGAGTGGCCGGCTGGGACTCCCCGAACCCGGCCTTCGTGCGCCAGGTGGATGCCGTCCTCGGCTTCCTGGACGAGATCGACGCGAAGGCGACGTTCTTCCTGCTTGGCCTGACCGCGAAGAACTACCCGCACCTCGTCGAGAAGGTGCTGGCGCGAGGCCACGACACGGCCTCGCACGGCTTCGGGCACCAGCGCGCCTTCCTGCAGACGCCGGACGAGTTCCGCGCCGACGTCGAGCAGAGCATCGCGGTGATCAAGGAGCTCACCGGCCGCGCGCCGAGCGGATACCGCGCCCCGGCGTTCTCCGTGAACCGAGACTGTGTCTGGGCCTACACGATCCTCTGCGAGCTCGGCTTCGCCTGGGACTCGAGCCAGTACGACTCTGCGCGGATCCCCCGGCGGCTCGGCGCAATCCCGCGCTCGCCGTACACGCTCGCGCTGCCGGGGGGAGGCCGGCTCCTGGAGCTCCCGCTGGCGGTCCTGCCCGCCGCTCGCGGCGTGTCGCTTCCGGTCGGCGGCGGCACGTACTGGCGCGTCCTGCCGGGATCCGTCGTGGAGCGGGCGCTGAGGAGCAGCGAGGCGCCCGTCGCGCTCTACTTCCACCCGTACGAGTTCGACCCGGAGCGTCTGCGCGCCCGGCTGCCGGAGGGCTCGTCGGCAAAGCAGCAGGCCCGTGTGACGCTGCGCTCCGCCCGGGCGAGCCCGGGCAGGGGCCGGCTGCGCGCGTCCCTGCGGCGAGTCGCCCGGGAGTTCCGGCTGGCGAGCTACGCACAGGAGATCGATATCGTGAGGAGCCGCTATGGAGGACGTACGCGAGCACTTTCAGAAGAAGGCGACCTCGTTTGACCGGCTCTACGACGAGGACCATCCGCTCCAGCGGTTTCTGCGCCCCGGGCTGAACGCCCGGCGCGAGTTCGCCCTCGAGGTCGCGCGCGAGCACGTGAGCCCTCGCGTCCTCGACGTCGGCTGCGGCTCGGGCCGCGTGGGCGAGGAGATTCTCGCTGCCGGCGCCTCCGAGTACGTCGGCATCGATTTCTCGGAGCCGATGCTCGAGCTGGCCGGTCAGCGGCTCGCGCACTTCGGCGAGCGGGCCCGGCTCGTGCAGGGCAACTTCCTCGAGCAGGAGTTCGACCGGCCGTTCGACGTCGTCATCGTGCTGGGCGTCTTCGACTACACGCCCGAGCCGCACGAATTCGTCCTCCGTGCGCGGCGCGCCTGCTCGGGCTCGGTGGTCGCGAGCTTCCCGCGCTGGAACTGGCTCAAAGGCCCGGTGCGGAAGGTCCGCTACCAGGTCGTGAACGACTGCCCGATCTTCAACTACACGGAGCGCGAGCTCCGCTTCCTGTTCGGAGCGGCAGGCTTCTCGCGCTGCGACATCGTCCAGCGCGGACGGACCGGGTATTACGTCCGCGCCGACGTCTAGCCGCGAAGCGCGACCTGGAGCGGCTAGGGCGATGAGGGCGTCTCCATCGTCATCGTCTCCTTCAACGCCCGGGAGTACCTCGAGCGCTGCCTGGACGCGGTCGCGGGCGGCGTCCACGAGGTGGTCGTGGTGGACAACGCCTCGGAGGACGGGAGCCCGGCGCTCGTCCGCGAGCGCTTCCCCTCGGTGCGGCTGATCGAGCTGCCGGAGAACCTGGGCTTCGGTGCCGCGAACAACGTCGGGATGGACGCCGCCGCTGGCGAGTTGTTCCTGCTGCTCAACTCCGACGCCTGGCCGGTGGGGGACGCGATCGAAGGGCTGGCGGCCTTCGTCGCCGAACGGCCGCGCGTGGGGGTCGTCGGCCCCCGGCTGCAGAACCCCGACGGCTCCCTCCAGCCCTCCGTGCGCGGCTGGCCGACCACCTGGCGCCTGGCCACGGAATACCTCTTCCTGCGCCGGCTCGGCCCGCGTACGCGCGCGTTCAACGCCTTCTACGGCGCCGGCTTCGACCACGAGTCGGAGCGTCGGGTCGAGGTCGTCAAGGGCGCCGTCATGCTCCTTCGCCGCGAGGCCTACGAGGCGACGGGCGGCTTCGACCCCGACTTCTTCATGTACGGCGAGGAGATGGATCTCTGCTACCGGGCTGCCCGGGCCGGCTGGGAGGTCGTCTTCGACCCGGACGCGGAGTTCGTGCACGTCGGCGGCGCCTCGACGGGCGTCCGCTGGGGCGAGCGGCCGGCCTTCGGACCCATGCGGCGGGAGCAGCTCCGCGGTCACCTGCGCTACATCGCGAAGCACGAGGGCCCCCGGAGCGCCGAGCGCGCCCGGCGGCTTCTGGCCGCCTCGTTCCGCCTGCGCGCCGCGATGTTCAGCGGCGAGACGGGCACGGCGTTCGCCGACGCCGCGGCGTGGCTCCGCTCGGGGACGGCGGCGAAGCTGCTCGCCGGCCGCGGCTAGCGGGTCGGCCCCGACGGGCTCACGAGGCGCCCAGCGCGTAGCGGCTCTGGCGCAGAAGTCGCTCGGCCTCGCGGTCGTCCGGCATGCCCTGCAGCCAGGCCTCGCGGAGGGCGGCCGAGAGCTCGACGAGCGGTCGCGGAGGCAGGGGCTCGGTCGAGCGGACGACGAGGACCGACGGCGAGACCGCGACCACCTCGACGCCTGGCAGCGCCTCCAGGCGTCCGCGTGCGGAGACCGGGATCGCCGGCATCCCGCCGAAGATCCAGACGCCCGTCGCCGGCTCCGCGCCTTCGGCGACGAACGTGGCCAGCGCTTCCGGGTCGCCCTCGGGCGCCCGGGGAGCCTCTGGTCGCTCGAGGAAGACATACTCGTCGAGGAGCCTTCCGGGCCGGCCGGCCTCCTCGCTCAGCCCGACGCTCGCGAAGACGAGCACCGGTCCCTGCCGCTCGGCCTCGACGGCGAGCGTGGGCAGCCGCAGGTCTGCCAGCTCGTCGAGCCTCCGCGCATCGTCGGCCAGCTGCCAGGCGAGCAGTCCCGCGAAGACGACGGCCGCCGCGACGGCTCCGGCCCGGCCGAACGTCGCGAGCGCGAGGCAGCCGGCGACCGCGAGGAGCAGGAAGAACGGGAGCACCGGCAGGAGGAGTCGCGGAAGGAACCAGTTCGTCTCGGTCGGGACGAACGTGAAGAACGCCGCCGGAACGACGAGCCAGAGCGCGAGGGAAACGGCGGCGCGCGGCCGTACGACGCCGAGCCACGCGAGCCCGGCGAGGGCCAGGCCGAGGGCGAAGAACGAGCCGGCCAGCTCGCCGGGGCCGAGCCCGACCAGCGCCTGCTCGGCCACCGAGCGCCCCTCCTCGCCGACCCCCTGCACCCGTGGCGCCTCGAGCTCCAGCCCGTAGCGGTCGCTGAGCTTCTCGAGCGCGAACACGTAGAAGGGCACCTGCACGGCCGCGAGCGCGACCGGCGCGGCCCAGGCGGTCCGCAGGAGCCGGCCGAAGGGAGCGGGCGCGCAGAGGAGCCCGGTGACGACGACCAGCGCCGAGTAGAGCGGGGCCACCGGGTGGATGTAGACGAGCAGCCCGGCACCGACGCCGCAGAGCGTCCAGGCGAGGAGCCCGCCGCGCCGCGCGGCCCAGAGCGCCAGGGCCGTCGACCACAGCGTCGCTGCGAGCAGGAGTGAGTACATGCGCCCGAACGTCGAGAGCTCGACGGCGAGCGGCGCACAGGCCAGCGCGAGCGGGAGCAGCACCGCGGCGCGCGCGTCCACGAGAAGGCGCGCCACGAGGCCCGCCGCGGGCAACGCGAGCACGAAGAAGACGATCGAGGGGACGCGGAGGCCGACGAGACCGTCGGGCCAGGCGAGGGTCGCCCACTCCACCAGGAAGTGCAGCGGCGCACCGCCGCGGTCGACGAAGACGCCCTGGACGATCTCGTCGGGCGACCCGCGCGCGAAGGCCTGCGTCACCATCTCGTCCGCGTGGAGCGGCTCCCACCAGACGGCGGGCAGCCCGAGCGCGAGTGCGATGGCCGCGGCGCCGAGCCAGGCGATCGCCGTCCAGAGCGCCCGGCCATGATCGAGCACGTCGAGGACTGTAGCGACCGCCACGGATCGGACGATCCCCGCCGAATGCCTCCCCGTCGCCGCAGTGACGCCCTCGTCGGCACGAGCAGCGACAATGCCGGCTGGTTGAGGAACGAGGTTGTGTCCCCTTCGCTTCGGCTCGGGTTCGCGGAGCACTGGTTCGCCGTCGCCGTCGCGGTGCCGTTCCTCGTGCTCGGCCTGGGCCACCTTCTCCCTGCGACGGGCGTGGGGGAGCCTCTCCGCCTGGCCGGGGCTGCGGCGATCGTCCTCCTGGTGCCCGGCGCGCTCGTCCAGCGCGTGCTCGGCTGGCCGCTCGAGATCGGCGTCGCGCTCGCCGGCTCACTGGTCTGGAGCCTCGTGCTCCTGTTCGTCGCCATGGCGATCACCTTCGCCGTCGGCGCGTCGTTCACGCTTGCCCTCGTTCTCCTGACCGGCGCCGCGCTCGGAGCGGCCTTCCTCGGCTGGCGCCGCGACCGGCCGGTGGTCGAGCGAAAGGACGTCTACGCGGCCCTCGCCGTCGCCGGTGTCAGCCTCCCGTTCCTGCCGCTCATCTGGCTGGTGAACCGCACGGCGATCCGTGACTCCCTCTTCCACATCGCCTACGCGCGCAAGCTCGACGAGCTGCCCGAGCTCAGCTCCCTCGACGTGGTGGGGCACTTCAGCGGCGGCGGCCTGCATCCGGGCTACGCCTTCCCGCTCTGGCACGGAGTCGTTGCCGCTATCGCGCGGCTCTCGGGTGTCGACGTCGAGAACGTCGTGCTGCACCTGGGGCCGGTGCTGACGCCGCTGGCGCTCGTCATCGCCTACGGGATGGGCGCGGCGCTGTTCCGCTCGCTCTGGGGCGGGCTGGCCACCGCCGTGCTGTTCGGCGGCATCTCCGCCTTCGAGGACGCCTACTTCGGGCTCTTCGCCTCGCTGTCGGATCCGGCGTCGGCGGCGCGCGGCCTGCTCGTGCCGGCGCTCCTGGCGCTCACCTTCGTCTACGTCCGTGGTGAGCGGCTGGGCCTCCTCTCCGTGGCGGCGGCGGGATTCGTGCTCACCGTCGTCCACCCGAACTACGCGCCCTACGTCGCCATGGTGCTCGCCGGCTGCGTTGCGGCGCGGTTCCTCGTCATGCGGAAGGAGAGCCGCGACTGGCTGCGAGTCGGCGCCGCGGTCGGCGCGATTCTCGTCCCGAGCCTGCTCTTCATCGCCTGGCTCTGGCCGGTGCTCTCGGACACGACGCCCTTCACGCCGGACGCGGACACCGTCAGCCGCGACCAGGCGAGCTACGAGGGCTTCTTCGTGGGCTCCACGGACTCGTTCCGGCTGAGCACGGAGGTTCTCACGCGGCACGGCGGGATCACGATCGCCGGCTTTCTGGCCATCCCGCTCGCAGCCTTCGCGGCGCGCCGGATCTGGTCCGCCTTCGTGCTCGGCACGGCGATCGTCGTTCTCACCGTCGTCCTGACGCCGGCGCTCTTCACGCTGCTCTCCGATCTCGCCTCGATCTCGCAGGCACGCCGGCTGCCGATCTTCCTTCCCCTGGCGGTCGCTCTCGCCGGCGCCGCGGTCCTCGTCGGGCGGTTCCGGGCGCTCGCCGTGGCCGCCGCGCTCGCCGCTGGAGTCCTTCTCAGCGTGGTCTACACGGGGGAGACCACCCAGACGCTCGGCGAGGGAGGCCCGGGCTGGCCTGTGTGGGTGGCGCTCGTCGGGGCGGTCCTCGGTCTTGCGTACGCCGCGATCAGGCGCCCGCTCGGGCCCGATCCGGGACCATGGGCGGTGGCAGTGGCTGTCGCCTTCCTCCTTCCCTTCGCGGTCTCGACGGCCGCAGGGCTCGAGCGCGAGCCGCCCGATGACTTCCGCCTCAGCGGCGGGCTCGTCGACGCGCTCCGGAGAGAGGCGTCCGTCGGCGACGTCGTCATCGCCAAGCCGGAGACGCAGTACCGGGTCGTGGCGAACGCGCCTGTCTACGTCGTCGCCGTGCCGAAGATGCACACGATCGACACGGGGAAGGCTCGCCCCTTCGAGCGGCTCGCCGACACCGCGCGCTTCTTCGATCCCGGAATGACATCCGCAGAGCGCAACGAGATTCTCGAGCGCTACGGGGTCTCGTGGCTCGTCCTCGACCGGCGCCGCGGTTATCCCGCGGACTTCCGGGAGTACCTCGAGACCCTGGAGCCCGTCTACCGGGACGACCGCTATACGCTCTTCCGGATCGAGGGCTCGTGAAGGTCCTCCTCGCGACGATGTACTGGCCGCCCGTGGGCGGCGGTGGCGCGCCGCGGCCGCTCAAGATGGCGACGTACCTCCCCGAGCTCGGGATCGAGACGCACGTCCTGGCGCCCTCGGACGCGAAGCGGATGCACCGGGACGACTCCCTGGTCCCCCCGCCCGCGGCGATCGTCCACGAGACCCGGAACCTGGGGCCGCGCGTCCACCGGCCCCAGGTCGAGCTGAGGCAGGCCCACGGAGTCGCGCGTCTCCGTTTGCACGCGGCCCTGACCGCGAGGCGCCTCCTCGTTCCCGACCCGAGCTCGCCCTGGCTCCTCACGGCGGTGCCGGCTGCGATCCGGCTTGTCCGCCGCCACGGCATCGACGTCGTCATCACCTCGTCGCCGCCGGGGTCGGTGAACCTCCTCGGCGCTGCGGTGAAGCGCGCCACGGGCGTCCGCTGGGTCGCCGACCTGCGCGACTCCCTCATCTCGCATCCGCACCGGCGCCAGGACGTCCGCGGAGAGAAGTACGTCGCCCGGCTGGTGGCCCGGTACGCGGACGCCGTTGTCTGCGTGGCGCCCGCGGCGGTCGAGGAGATGCGGGCGCTCTCGGCGCGCGGCCCCGTCGAGCTGATCGACCACGGTGCCGACTTCGACGACTTCGAGGGCCTCGAGTACACGAGGAGCGATCGCTTCCGGATCACGCACACGGGGACGATCTTCGGCCGGCGCGATCCCACCCCGTTCCTGCGCGCGCTCGCGCGGGTCGAGGGCGACATCGTGGCCCGCTTCGTCGGTGACTTCCGCGACCGCGACCGGGCGGTCATCGCCGAGCTGGGGCTGGACGACCGCGTCGAGCTGATCCCCTACCTTCCGCGCCACGAGGCGCTGGCGCTCCAGCGCGACTCCGACGCGCTGCTCCTGCTCGTCCCGACCGGCGATGGCCGTGGGCGCTTCGTCGTCACGACCAAGATCTTCGAGTACCTCGCCGCCGGCCGGCCGATCCTCGCGGCCGTGCCGGAGGACGGCGCTGCCGCTGCGCTCCTGCGCGAGACCGGGGCCGGGGTGGTCGCGCCGCCCGAGGACGAAGGCGCCATCGCCGAGGCGCTCGCCGGCCTCGTCGGCGCCTGGAGCGAGGGATCCCTGAACGGCATCACCCTGGCGCCCGAGGTACGAGAGCGCCTCTCGCGCCGGTCGCGCATCGAGCGCTTCGCCGAGCTGATGCGGAGCTTGCCGTGAGACGCGTCGTCGACCTCCTCCTGCTCGGTGCGCTGTTCACGATCACCTTCACGAAGCTTCGCTGGAACGTGGGCCCGGTCGACGTGCCGCTGGCGGAGCTGCTCGCCATCGCCTTCGTCGGCGGGTTCCTGGTCGTGCGCATTCGCGCCGGCGACTGGCGCCTGCCCCGAACGGTCCAGGTCCTCGGAGTCTTCTTCCTCCTCTTCCTGGCCGTCTACCTCGTCGGGTACTTCAACCTCGCGACGGTGGCGTCCCGAGACCTCTGGGTGAAGGGGATGATCACGTTCACCATCCACTTCATGTTCCTCATGGCCGCCGTGGCGTGGGTGGCCCGGCGGAGCGAGCCGTTCCTCTGGCGGGCCGTCCGCTGGTTCTGCTTCGGGCTCGGGGTCAACGCCCTGTACGGGCTCCTGGCGCTTGCGTACGCCGAAGCCCGCACCGGGGCCAATCTCGACGCCATTCTGCTCGAGCCGATCACGGGCGATGCGCGGGGCCTCCAGCTCTTCGGCGTCACGGGCGGGCTCAACATCTATCGCACGAACGGTCTCGCCCTCGACGCGAACCACCTGGGGAACATGCTCGTCGTCCCGCTGCTCGTGCTCCTCCCGGTCTACCTGCGCCTGCCCAAGGGGAGCCCGGTGCGCGTCCCGCTCGCGGTAGGTCTCGGCGGCTTCCTTCTCGTGATGCTCGCCACCCTCTCGCGCAGCGCTCTCCTCGGGCTCGCCGTCGGGCTGGTCATCCTCGCGATCCCGTACTGGCGGATCTTCCTCTCTGCGCGGTTCCTGGTCCCACTGGCCGCGGTTGCGGGGATCATCGCCGTCGTCATCGCGCAGCGAACCGGGTTCTTCGAGTCCATCTTCCGCGTGCGCACCAACCTGGGCACCTCCTCGAGCCAGACCCACTTCGAGCTGTACGAGCTGATCGGGCCGGTGCTGCGGGACACGCCCCTCTTCGGCCTGGGCAAGAACACGTTCGCCGCGTACTACGAGTTCCTGACCGGCAAGTCGAACTGGGGGCCGCACTCCTACTATCTCAGCGTGATCACGGAGAGCGGGCTCGTCGGGGCGGCGCTCGTGGGCGCCTACCTCGTCTATGTCCTCCAGCGCCTCGGTGTCGCTCGCCGGCTCGGGCTCGTTCTCGTCCGTGCGGGGGACACGGACGCGATTCTGCTGCGGGCGCTCGCGTGGGGGATCACGGCCGCGGTCGCAGGAACGATGGTCGCGAACCTCTTCTACTTGACGATGCAGATGTACTACTTCACGGGCCTCGTCGCCCTGGCTCTCGCCGTCCCGCTCATCCTCGCCCGCCGGGCTCGGGCGGCGCCGGCAGCACCGGCCGCGCACGCGTAGGACAGTGCGCGTCCTCGTCCTAGCGACCTCGTATCCGCGGCACGACGACGACTTCGCCGGCCGCTTCCTCGCCGACTCGGTGCCCGCATCGACGAGCTCTGCGGCTGGGAGCGGGTGATCGACCAGACCGTGGCCGCCTACGAGGCTGCGCTTGGCCCGGCGGCCTGAGGCGGCCGCCGTGCGACGGCGAAGAGCCCGCTTCCTCGGCTGCCCCCGATGAACGGACGCTGGCAGAGCCGGGCGGGCAGGGCGACGGCGTAGGTGAGCGGGGCGAGCCGGTCTGCCGGCTGCATCCACCGGCCGCTCGTCGCCGACCTCTCGCCGGCCGAGCCCTCGGACGGCGCCGCCCGCGCGAGCAGGTTGCGGGCGACCTCCAGGCCGCGTCCGAAGGGAAAGCCGAAGAGCATCGCCTCCACCTCGACGAAATGAACGGAGCGCAGAGCCTCCACCAGGCGGTCGGGCTCGTAGCGGCGGATGTGGCCGACGCGGCGGTCTGCGGCGCCGAAGCGGTCCTGGAAGGGAGGAACGGTCAGCATGATCCAACCTCCGGGCCGGAGTCGTTCCCACCAGGCCCCGAGTGCGGCGGCATCGTCGTCGATGTGCTCCAGGACCTCGAAGGCGCAAACGAGGTCGAAGGCGGCCGGGCCCAGCTGCTCGAGGTCGCCGCAGACGACGCGCCCGCCGCTGGGCTCGATTCGCTCGCGTGCCTTCGCACACGCGAGCGGGTCGGGCTCGACGCCCGTGTAGTCGTACCGCGCCGCCAGCCGGGCGCCGAGCGCGCCTTCGCCGGCGCCGATCTCCAGGACCGATTCGATCGCTGGGAACCGGGCCAGCGTTCGCTCGATCAGGTCGTAGCGCAGCCAGGCGCTGAGCGTGAGCGGAGGCTGTGTCATGTCCGAGCGAGCTCGAGAAGCCGCTCCCGCAGGCCGCGAACGGACGTCGCCGGGCGGAACGCCTCCTCGGCCCGTCGGTAGGCGGCTCGGCGCAGCTCGTGCGTGCGCTCCGGCGACGCCGCCAGCGCCCGCAGAGTCTCGGCAAGGGCGGCCGGGTCTCCCGCGGGAACGAAGCTGCCCGCGTCCTCCAGCGCTCGCCTCTGCGGCCCCGTGTCGGAGGTGACGACGGCGCAGCCCGCGGCCGCGCCTCCGAAGACCTTCATCGGGACGACCCGCTGCGCCTTGGGGGTCGTGCCGAAGATCCCGAGGCAGACGTCGTGCTCCGCAACCACGCCGGGGAGATCGGCCGGGTCGATCCAGTCGACCCAGGTCACCGCTCCGGACGATCCCGCGGCGGCGCGGGCGCGCTCGTAGTCCTGGCCCGTTCCGACCATGGTGAAACGAAGCGAGCTCTCCTCGTCGGCGAGCAGCGCGATCGCCTCGCCGATGACGGTCGCGCCGTGGAGTGGGGTGTAGCTTCCATAGAAGACGACGCGCAGCGGCGCCTCCGACGCGGTTGCCGGCGGCTCGTGAAACCAGCGCATCGGCGCGCCGACGGACACAACGACGGCCTTCCGGCGAAACTCGGGAGCGAGCAGCTCCAGGTTCTCCTCCGTGTCGACGAAGGGGACCTCGCCCGCTCGCAGCGCGGCCCGGTCGACGAAGCCGAGCAGGCGGAGGAGGAGCGACGACCCGCTGCGCCGATCGACCGCCGTGTCGGCGCCGGAGACCAGATGGTCGAGGGCGACGGGCTGTCGCCGCCACAGGAAGCGGGCGAGGTGTACGTCGAAATGGCCCATGTAGCCGACGACGACCGCATCGGGCTCGACGCGTCCCGCGGGCTCGGGCCAGCAGGCGGGCCCAGGCCGAGCAGAGCCGGTAGGCGAGGACCGGCAGGAGCCACGGTCGCTGGAGGATGCGCACGCGCCAGGCCGTGTCCAGCGCCAGCGGCACGTTGCATTCCTCCACCTGGTCGCCGAGGGCGGCGAAACCCTCCTGCAGGACCCGGATGCGCGTCATGGCCTCCGCGTCGTAGGTTCCGAAGAACAGGACTCGCATCGAGATCAGTAGGTTAAAGCGACGTGCGCGCCGCTCGAACGGTCTTCTGGCTCTCTGCCGGCGGTCTCGCCTGGACGCATGTGGGCTACCCGCTCGCGGCCGCGGCGCTTGCCCGCCTCAGGCCTCGCCTTGTCCGCAAGGAGGACCTGACCCCCGACGTGACCGTCGTCGTCGCCGCCCACGACGAGCAGGACGTGATCGGCCGGCGCGTCGAGAACCTGCTCGAGCTCGACTACCCGACCGAGCGCCTCACCGTCGTCGTTGCGTCCGACGGCTCCACGGACGGCACGGACGCCGCCGTCGCCGAGATCGCCGAGCGAGACCCGCGCGTGCGGCTCGTCAGCAAGCCGAGGCAGGGGAAGGTGCCGACGCAGGATTCGGTCGTCGCCGCGCTCGAGAGCGAGATCGTCGCCTTCACCGACGCGAACGCCGTCTGGGCGCCGGACGCCCTGCGCGCGCTCGTCCGGAGCTTCGCCGATCCCGACGTCGGCTACGTCTGCGGTCACCTCGACCTCCAGCGCGCCGACGGCACGAGCCGGGAGGGCGTCTACTGGCGCTACGAGCTCTGGGTGCGCGAGTCCGAGTCGCGACTCGCCGGGATCACGGCCGGCAACGGCGCGATCTACGCCGTGCGGCGTGAGGACTACCGCGAGAGCGACCCGCGCATGGGGCACGACCTGGGCTTTCCGTACACCCTGGCGCAGAACGGCCGCCGCTCGGTCTACGAGCCGGCCGCGCGCGCGTTCGAGAAGGCGCCCCGCTCGAGCGAGGACGAGTTCGGCCGCCGCGTCCGCATGCATGCGCAGGGCTGGACCCACCTCCTGAGCGGGAGGATGTTCCGCCCGGTGGAGCCGCTCTTCCTGACACAGCTCGTCTCGCACCGGGTGCTCCGCTACCTGAGCGGGCTCCTGCATCTCGGGCTCTTCGGCTCGAGCGCCGCGCTGGCCGGCCGCGGGGGCGTCTACCGAACGGCCCTCGCCGCGCAGCTCGCCTGGCTCGGCCTCGCCGCGAGCGGGCGTCTGCGCCTGCCGCTCCCCGGTGCGGGGATCGCCTACCACTACCTGCTGATGACCTCGGCGACCCTGCCCGGGCTGGCGAAGGCCCTCCGCGGTGACGTGCCCGTGGTCTGGGAGAAGGCCGAAGGGACGCGCTAGGAGCGTTTGGCGGAACGTCACTCGTCGTCGGGGTGCGATGGTCGTTCCGAAACAAGGACGCAGGGAGCGCTCGTAGCCGGAGGCTACGGGCGCGACTGAGGACGCGGTCTTCGGGGCGAGCAGCGCGGCCCGGCGGGCAGTCGTCGTTTCGTCAAACGCTCCTAGTGGGCGCGGTAGGCCGGGAAGAAGCCGGAGAGGTCGCCGGCGGCCCGCCCCGTGAGCTCGCGATACGCCGCCGCGTCGTGGACGGCCTTCCCCAGCCACCACTGCAGCCGGCCGCCCGGGTCGAAGCGGCGCTTGAACGCGGCGAGCGAGTCCTCCTGCCCGCCCGCGCCGCCGCCCAGGTGGAAGACCTCGTAGCCGTGCCCGCGCGCCCACTCGGCCGTTTCGTAGAGGACGAGGTTGCCCGCGCCGAGGGCACGACCTCGCTCGCTCGCGGCCGAGAGGTGGTAGTGGAGCCACGGCGGCGTGGCGAAGCAGAGCGCCGAGGCGACCACGTCGCCGCCGGCCACCGCCTCGGCGAGCAGCACCTGTCTGCGCAGCGGCCCGGTCAGCGAGTCCCAGTAGCTCTGTGGGAAGAGGTAGAAGTCGCCGACGTCGAGGCGCCGCATCGTCTCCTCGTAGAGCGCGACGAAGCCGGAGAGGTCGCCGGGCGCGGGTAGGACTCGCACGGTCACGCCCTCCTTGCGGGCCTTGCGGCACGAGGTGCGGTGCCTCCCGTCCATCCCTGCGAACAGGTCGGCCAGGTAGAGCCGCCAGCCGGTCGTGTCGGCGTACCGCTCCAGCCTGACGCTCGGCGCGGCGAAGCGGTGGTTCGCGAAGAGCGGGTGGAAGCGGATGAAGCTGGTCAGGATCCCGCGCGACGCGCACCAGCGCTCGTAGAGCTCCCAGAACCGCGCGACCGGCGGCTCCGGCCCGGTCGCCACCGGGCCGCCGTAGCCGTACGGGGTGATCACGTCGCGGACGCCGCCGGCGGCCTCGCGCACGAGGCAGGCGAACACGACGTCGCCGCCGTCGCCCTCGAGGTGGAGGAAGGCCGGCGTGCCCTCCTCGAGCAGGCGCGCGCTCTCCAGGTACTCGCTGAGGTAGTAGACGTCCGCGCAGCCGAGGCGAACGAGCAGGGCGTCCCACTCGGGCGCGGCGGTCTCGACGAGCCCGCTCACGAGCTCGACGCGCGCTTCTTCGCCCGCTCGATGTTGAGCGTGTCCTCGATCGGGTCCGGCTCCGCCCGGAAGACCTGGCCGACCGTGCGCACGAGGATCTTCGCGTCGAGCCAGAGCGACCAGTTGTCGAGGTACCAGAGGTCGAGGTCGAATCGCTGGATCCAGGTCAGCGAGTCGCGGCCGTTCACCTGTGCCCAGCCGGTCATGCCGGGGCGGATGCTCAGCCGCCGGCGCTCCCGCTCGTCGTAGCTCGCCGCCTGCTCCACGAGGTCGGCGCGCGGGCCGACGATGCTCATCTGCCCGCGGAGGACGTTGACGAGCTGCGGCAGCTCGTCCAGCCCGGTGCGGCGGAGCCAGCGGCCGGTGCGGGTGATGCGGGGGTCCCCCTTGACGATCCCGAACGGGTCCTCGGTGATCCCCTGTTCCCGGCCGACGGCGATCGCGTCCGGAATCATCGTGCGGAACTTCAGCATCCCGAATGGCCGTCCCTCGAGGCCGGCTCTCCGCGAGACGAACAGCACGGGCCGGCCGGAGTCCACGAGCACTGCGACGGCGATCCCGGCGTAGACCGGGCTGAGGACGACGAGCCCGGTAGCGGCGACCACCGGGTCGAGGACGCGCTTCACCGCACCCTGAATCGCGGCCCGCCTCAGCGCCGCAGCCCTCCGAGCTTCCGTCCGAGGACGTAGCGCAGCTCGCGTCCGCGCTCCTGGACGATCCGTAGGCGGACGGCGTTGACCGTGCGCCGCGCCGCGTCGTCAGCGGCGTAGACGGCGGCGCGCGGCCGGGACACCGGACGCTGCTCGACTCCCGTCTCGTATCCGAGGGCACGGAGCTCGGGGCCCGCGACCGCCTCGATCGCGCGCCGGTCTTTCAGGGGCATGTCCGTCTGCCACGTGCCCACTGCCGCGGTCGTGATCCCGGCGGAAAGCCTTGTGAACCACGAGGCCTGGGCTGGGTCGATCTTGGTCGGGTCGGAGCGCTCGATTGCGAGCATCTCGCTGTTATAGCCGAGCCCGAGGTGGGTGCAGACCCACCGGACCTGGGTGTCGGGGTCGGCGACGAGCTCCTCGTAGCGCACGGTCAGCACCTGCTCGGGATGCCGCCGCTCGGCCTCGAGCCCCCGGCGCACGCCCCGGGCCCACCAGCGGCCGGCCGCCCAGGCGTTGTTCGGGCCGAACGGCAGCGGCACGACCGAGAGCGCGACGTCGCGCGCGTCGCGGACGAGCACGACGATCTGCGCGTCCGGCCAGACCGCGAGGAGCTCGTCGACCGCATGGAGGTAGGCCGGCGTCTTGTCGCCGAAGCGCTCCTTCCCCTGGCTGCGGGCGTAGGCGCGGAACGGCGACTCGACGGCGAAGCGGTAGGCCTCGGCGTGGCCCAGGCCGGGCGGCACCGGAGGCGAATCGCCGTCGAGCCCCCAGGAGCGGACGCGCGGGTGGCGCCAGACCTGCTGGACGAAGGCGGCCGCGGCGGCCGGATCGTCCAGCCCGCCGCGCCGGCGCACCGGCGCGAAGTCGAGCAGGAACATCGATTCGGGCGGAACCGCGGCCTCCCGGCTCCGGTCGAGGATCAGGCGCAGCAGCGTCGTCCCGGAGCGGTCGTTCCCGACGACGAAGAACGGGGGCTCCGTTGGTGCCTCGGCTCGGCTTCCCATCGTCACTATGATCGCGGCGTGGACGTCGTCGTGCTGGATCCACCCAGCTGGACGCTGCCGTACGACCACGCCCTCTCCGCGGCCCTCGCCCGGCGCGGGCACACGGTGCGCCTGCTGGCTTCTCCCTTCGTGCACGGGCCCTCGCCGGACCCGGACGGCTACGTGCGCGAGGACGTCTACCTCACGCGGTCGAGCCGGCTGCTCGCCGGCCGGCGGCGGACCCGCGCCCACAGCGTGCTCCGCGGGCTCGAGTACCCGCCGAGCGCCCTGCTGGCGACACGCCGGATCGCGGCGCTCGACCCCGACGTGGTGCACGTCCAGTGGCTCGGGATCCCGCGCTTCGACCGCCGCTGGCTCCGCCGGGTCGCCCGCGCCCGAGCGACGGTCATGACCGCGCACGAGGTGCTGCCGCCGCGGACGGCTGACCAGGTGGACGTCTGGCGGGAGGTCTTCGCCACGGTCGACCGCGTGGTCGTCCACTCCGCGAGCTCCGGTGCGCGCCTCGTCGAGCTCGGCGTCGATCCCGGCAAGATCGTCGAGATTCCGCATCCGGCCTTCGACGGGTCGAACGGGGCACCTGTCGCGGCGCCCAGCGGGACGACGCTCCTCTTCTTCGGGCTGATCCGAAGCTACAAGGGGCTCGACGTGCTCATCCGGGCGCTGCCCGAAGTCGCCGCCGCCGTCCCGGAGGCGCGGCTCGTCGTCGCCGGCGATCCCCTCGAGCCCATGGAGCCGCTGCGCGACCTGGCCGCGGGCCTCGGCGTCGCCGACCGCATCGAATGGCAGCTCGGGTACGTCCCGGGCGACCGAATCCCCGCGCTGATGGCCTCGGCCACCGTCGTCGTCCTCCCGTACCGGCGCATCGAGGCCTCTGGGGTCCTCGCCGACGCCGTGGGCAACGGGCGTCCCGCCGTCGTGAGCGACGTCGGGGCGATCGGGGAGATCGTCCGCCGCTTCGGGGCGGGGGAGGCCGTGCCGCCGGACGATCCCTCCGCGCTCGCCGCCGCGTGTGTGCGCCTGCTCGCCGACGAGGGTCGCCTCGCCGCCGCGTTCGCGGGGGTGGAGGAGGCGCGGAGGGCGCTGACCTGGGACGCGGCCGCCGAGGCGCACGAGCGGCTCTACGGCGAGATCATTCGGTAGGAGAGCCTGTCGGAAGCCGCTCGTCGTCGGGGCCCGGCGGCACAGGCTGCGTTTCGGCAGACTCTCCCAAGATGCTGCCGCAGTTCCTCGTCATCGGCGCGTACAAGAGCGGCTCAACGGCGATCCAGGAGGCGCTGCGCGCCCACCCGCAGGTCTTCCTGCCGGCGAAGGGCCCGAGCTTCTTCGCCTTCGACGAGGCGCCCGCGATCGACCGCCCGCTTCCCTCCGGGACCGTGCGCGACTGGGAGGCCTACACGAGGCTCTTCAGCAACGCACCGCCGGACGCCGTGCGCGGCGAGGTCTCGCCCGAGTACCTCGCCAACCCGTGGTCGTGCGGCCGGATCCGCGCCCGTGTGCCCGAGGCGAAGCTCGTCGCCGTCCTGCGGAACCCGGTCGAGCGCGCCTTCTCCGACTATCTGATGTACGTCCGCGACGGGGACGAGGACGACGACTTCGCCGGCGCGCTCGCGGCGCAGGACGAGCGGCGCAGCGCCGGCTCGCCGACGGGCTACTACCTGGAGACCGGCTTCTACGGCCGCCAGCTTCGCCCGTACTTCGAGGTGTTCCCGCGCGAGCAGATCCAGATCCACCTCTTCGAGGACTTCGTAGCCGACCCGGACGCCGTCCTCCGGCAGCTGCTCGGCTTCCTCGGCGTCGACCCGGCGCTCGGGGAGACGCCCGAGCGCGCGGTGAACGTCTCCGGTGTGCCCAGGAACGCGCTCGTCGGCGCGGCCGTGCGCAGCGGCAGGCGCGTGGCGCCGCTCCTGCCCGAGGCCGTCCGCCGGCGCGCCAAGTCTGCGCTCGCCCGCGGCCTCGACCGGCCCGCCCTCGACCCGGCTGTGCGCCGCCGCCTCGTCGGTCTCTACCGCGAGGACGTCGCCGAGCTCGAGCAGCCTCCTCGACCGCCCGCTCGACGACTGGCTCGAGGGGTAGCGCGCACTGCGGCGCTCTCGCGGGCGCCGCTGGTAGAGTCGTTGCCCGGATGAGTCCGGAGACCGAGCCCCTTCGCCGGGTCCCCAAGCCCGCGCCGGAGCTGGACGTGGAGGGCGAGGTGGACTTCGGACGCTATGCCCGCGCCGTGCTGGGCAAGTGGTGGCTCCTCGTTCTCGGCGTCGCGATCGGCGGCGGGCTCGGGTTCCTCTACGGCCAGGGCGGCGGCACGACGTACCAGGCTCAGGCAACGGTCTACCTCGGCCAGCCGCTCTCGCCGGCGGGCACCCCGTTGACCACGCTCGCCAGCGACCCGTCCGGCGTCGCCACGCTCGCCCGCAGCCAGGCGATCGTCAACGAGGTCGCCGCCGAGGTCGGCATGCCCGCGCCCAGGCTGCGCCGCGGGATCACGGCGGCCCTCCTCGGCGAGCGCAACCGCCAGGCGACCGACGTGGCTCTCGTCGGCATCACCGTGCGCGGAAACGACGCCGACAACGTCGAGGACGCCGCCAATCTGATCGCCGAGCGGGTCGTGACCGCGTCGTCCTCTTTCGCCAACTCCAAGGTGGAGACGCTGCAGCGGCGCCTTGACGGCCTGCAGGCCCAGCTCGAGTCCGTGACCTCCCGCCTCGACACCCTGGCTGCGAGCCTCGAGGGGAGCACGGCGGGAAGCGCGACCGAGCAGCTCCTGCAGACGAACCTCCTGGCCGTCCTCGAGCAGCAGCGAGCCGACCTCACCGATCGCGTCTACGGCACCGAGCAGCTGCTCGACGCCGCGGAGGAGGTCGAGCGCGCCCGGGTCGTGACCCCGGCAGCCTCCACGCAGGTGGACGCGCGCAACACGAGGACGTCGACGCTCGTCGGCGCCTTCCTGGGGCTCGTGCTCGCGGCGCTCGCGGCGCTCCTGTGGGCTCCCGTCTCACGCCTGCGCGCTTCCTGAGCCATGTTCGACGGAAAGACGGTCGCGGTCGTCATCCCGGCCTACGACGAGGAGCAGCTCGTGGCCTCGACGATCCGGAGCCTCCCTGAGTTCGTCGACCGGATCATCGTCGTCGACGACGCCTCGACGGATGCGACGAGCGAGCGCGCGCGCGAGGCCGACGAGCGGGTCGAGCTGCTCCGGCACGAGCGGAACCAGGGAGTCGGGGCGGCCACGATGACCGGCTACAAGCGCGCCGTCGCCGAGGAGTTCGACGTCACCTGCGTGATGAACGCCGACGGCCAGATGGATCCCGAGGATCTCGAGACGCTCGTCCGCGCCGTCGCCTCCGGCGAGTGCGACTACGCGAAGGCGAACCGCCTCTTCACCGCGCAGGCGTGGCAGCTGATCCCGCGAACCCGCTACATCGGCAACGCGATCCTCTCGTTCCTGACGAAGATCTCCTCGGGCTACTGGCACATCGCGGACTCCCAGTCCGGGTACACCGCGATCAACCTGGAGTCCCTCCGCCTCCTCGAGCACGACGACCTCTATCCGCGCTACGGCTTCCCCAACGACCTGCTGATCCACCTGAACGTCTGGAACCGTCGCGTGCGCGACTATCCCTCGCGCCCCATCTACGGCGTCGGCGAGCGGAGCGGGATCAAGCTTCGCCGGGTCATCCCCGCGATCTCGTGGCTTCTGTTCAAGGGATTCTTCTGGCGGCTGAAGGAGAAGTACGTCATCCGCGACTTCCACCCGCTGGTGCTCTTCTACACGATGGGGATCGTGCTCCTCGGCCTGGGCGTCGCGTCCGGGATCACCTACACGGTCCTGCGCATCCTCGGCAATCCGATTCCCGCGGCCACCGCGGTCCTCGTGGCGCTGCTCGTGATCTCCGGCCTCCAGTTCCTGCTCTTCGCCATGTGGTTCGACATGGAGTCGAACAAGGAGCTTCGCTAGGCCCGCACGGTGGGCGCGAACGCCACCCGCCTCGAGCTGCCTGCCGGCGTCCGCATCATCGTCGTGCACGAGGGCAGCCAGGAAGCCCTCCAGGTGGTGCCGGCTGCGACGGCCGTAACCGCTGCCGTCGGCGAGAAGGCCTCCTAACGCGCGAGACTGCGCGGCGAACCCTGACCCCGACGGGAGGGAGCGCCGCATGATCGTCAGCGTGTTTGTCAGGAGGCTGAAGGAAGGCCGGACGTTCGCGGAGTTCGTGGGCGAGTGGGAAGCCGATCGGGGCTTCGGGGTGCCGACCCGGGTCTTCAACGCGCAGAGCCTCGACGACCCGCGGGACGTCATCTCGATCGGCTTCGTGGCGGTGAGCGCCGAGGCCCTGGCGGAAGGGCTTGCGTCCGCGGCCGCGCAGGAGCAGGTCCGGCACGACCGGATCGACACCGTCGTCGAGTCGACGAGCCTCCGCTGCATGTACGAGCTGCAGACGGAGCACGACTTCACGTCTGCGCCCGTGGAGATCGAGCCGGGCTCGGCGAACAGCCTGCTCGCAGCCCTGGAAGCGTGAAAGGCGGTGAGCGCGCTGTGAGCGCGCTCACCGCCTGCTTCGCCTCTAGGCCGCTTCGGCCACGAGCTCCGGCTCGACGGCGGCCGGAGCCTCCGCCCGCACCTTGCGCGGGATGAGGAGCGCCGCGACCGCGCCGAGGGCGACCACGACCGCGCCGACCCCGATCGCCGGGACGAGCCCGTCCACGAACGCCTGGCCCGACTCGTAGCCGCCGTAGCTCGAGAACACCGAAGCGAGGACGGCGACGCCGAACACCCCGCCCAGCTCGCGGATGGCGTTGTTGGCGCCGGAGGCCTGGCCCTCCTCGCGCGGGAGCACGGAGGAGAGGACGACGTTCGCGACCGGCGCGAAGAAGAGCGCCATGCCGATCCCGGAGACGACGAAGGCCGGGACGAGCTGAGCGTACGGCACGGTCGGCGTCGAGACCGCCGCCAGCCAGCCGAGCCCGAGCGCCTGCAGCGCGAGCCCGGTCGCCATCAGCGGCCGCCCGCCGATGCGGTCGGAGAGCGCACCTGCGATCGGGGCGATGAAGATCGGCATCGCCGTCCACGGCAGGATGCGGAGGCCGGCATCGAGCGGGCCGTAGCCCTGCACGGTCTGCAGGAACTGCGCCAGCAGGAAGATCGAGCCGAACATCCCGAAGAACATGAAGAGCGAAGCCGCGTTCGCCGCCGAGAAGGCCCGGCTGCGGAAGAAGCGCATCGGCAGCATCGGCGCCGGCGCGCGCAGCTCCCACACGACGAAGGCGACGGTCAGCAACGCGCCGACCAGGAGAGAGCCCACGATCTCCGGGCTCGACCAGCCGACCGCGTTCCCGCGTACGAGCCCCCAGACGATCCCGAAGAGGCCTGTGCTCGCCAGGACAAGGCCGGGAAGGTCGAGCCGCGTCGCCGGGCCGTAGGTCTCCTTCAGGCGGAAGTAGGCGAGCGGGATCAGGACGAGCCCGATCGGCACGTTCACCCAGAAGATCCACTGCCACGAGATCCCCTCGACGATGGCGCCGCCGACGAGCGGGCCGCTCGCCACCGCGAGGCCGCCGATCCCGCCCCAGGCGCCGAAGGCGACCCCGCGCTTCTCGGGCGAGACCGCCGCGCTCAGGATGGTCAGCGTGAGCGGCGTCACGATGGCGCCGCCGAGGCCCTGCACCGCGCGCGCGGCGATCAGCGCCTCCACCGAGGGCGCGAGCGCGGCCGCCACGGACGCCGCCGTGAAGATGCCGAGCCCGATCACGAACAGCCGCCGGCGGCCGAAGCGGTCACCCAGTGCGGCGCCCATGAGGAGAAAGACCGCGAAGCTCAGCGTGTAGGCGTTCACGGTCCACTCCAGGTCCTCGATCGAGGCGCCGAGATCCGTGCGGATCACGGGCAGGGACGTGGTGACCACGAGGTTGTCGAGCGTCGCCATGAAGAGCGCGACCGACGTGATCACGAAGGTCCAGATGGTCGTCGTCCGATTCATGTCCGCTCCTTCCGTTGGTACTGAGTAGTCACTAACTTCGACTCCAAAAAAAGAGCATGCCTGCTAGGCGGAGCGCAGCTCCTGCGCCCAGGTGTCGTCGTCCTTGCAGATCTGCGGCAGGTCCATGGCCGCGGCGACGTTCATCAGCATGCCCAGAGCGAAGAAGTCGCGAATCTCCTGCGTGCCCAGGCCCGTCGACTGCTCGACGAAGCGGAAGAGCTCCGCGAAGCCGGCGCGCGTCGCGTCGCGGATCTCCGGGTCCGAGCAGGCCGCGTACGTCTGCATCTGGCCGAGCAGCAGCTCGCGGTCGGCGAGCAGCTGGTCGTACGCCTGGCCCATGGCTTTCTTCGCCTCGAGCCCGGTCTTGCCCTCGGCGGCCTCCCGGAACGCGACGAGGATGCGGTCGAAGTTGCGCCGCGAGCTCGCCATGAACAGCTCCTTCTTCGTGCCGAAGAGTCGGAAGAGGTAGGGCTGCGAGATGCCGGCCCGCTGGGCGATCTTCTCGGTCGACGTGCCGTGGAGCCCGCCGTAGGCGAACTCCTTCATGGCCGCCTCGAGGATCTCCTCGCGGCGGACCTCGGCGCTCTTCCTCTCTGTCGCTTGGGTGGCCACGGCGAGGAAGTTAGCACTCACTCACAACGCTGTCAAGGGGGGCGGCACGCCGCCGCGCCTCGAGCTAGAGAGTCGCCGGATCGCAGAGGCTCGGGTCGCGCGCCTGCAGGTAGTAGCAGGCGGCCATCGGCTTGTCGGGATCGACCTCGCCGACCTTCGGGTTGGTCTGCCAGCCCCACGACCAGATGGTTCCGAGGTCCATGGCGCGCGCGACGTCTCCGACCGCGAGCGTCTTGATCCTCGTCAGCCTGAACCAGCGGGCATCGGACAGGTTCTCCCGCCCGCTCGGCGCCCGCCGGGGACGCGACCAGTACGGGATCACGATCCCGGCGTGCCGCATGCTGACGACGAAGCGCTTCAGGCGTTGCATCGTCTCCGTCCACTTGTTGCGCAGGTAGTTCCGCGCAGCGGCGTCTCCGAGCCTGTTGACGGTCAGCGTGCTCCACGTGTAGGCCTCGTAGACGAGGTCGGCGTGGGTCGACAGCTCGCGCCAGTAGCTGCGATAGCGCGTGTTGGCGAAGCGGGATTCGTGGCATCAGGAGCAGGACGCGCACTCCGCGGTTGTCGAGCGCCTTGGCGAGCGCGAGGACGTTCGCGCGGAAGCGGCGCTGGGCGTACGTCGCCGGCTCGTCGACCTGGACGGCCTGCATCTCGTTGAGCGTCAGCCACGGCCTGGTGCAGGACGTCATCTCGCGCGCGAGCGTGGCGAGCTGCGGGACCTTGGCGAGCACCTGGCTCCGCGGCTTCGGGTCGTTGACCGTGCCGACGATCGAGAGCAGGCGCATGTACCAGCCGACGGTGTCGGCCCCCTTCGCCTGGTAGGAGTCCCGCCACTTCGGGTTCTGGACCGCGAGCAGCGTGCCGGGACGCGCGAGGACGCTCTCCACGGGCGTGTCGTAGACCGCGTAGGCGGCGTAGTCGACCCACACCGTCCCGGGGCCGTTCGGGCAGGCCGCCGAGGCCGTCGCCGGCGCGAGCGCCGCCGCGAGAAGCGTGAGCAGGACGAGTCGAGAACGCCGCATGCCTCTCGGTATCGACCCCGTCCGGCACATGCCCGAATCCCCCGTTCTGGCGTCCCTCCGACGCCCGTGCGAATCCGTCCGACCGCGACTCTACCCTCACTGGTCCCCGCCCACCGGCGGCCAGCTTTAGAACCTCGTCGTACCGATACCCTTGGAGGGAGAACATGGCGTCCGCAGCGCGCACCGGAACCGCACCCGTCATCGAGGCAGAGGCGCTCGTGAACAGCGTCGCCGACGCCGCGCGGACCTGCGGCGTCAAGCGCTATTTCACGATCCCCGGGCGCGACCCGTTCGACGAGATCGAGTGGGAGCTCCGCACCGCCTTCATCCCCGGCAAGGACGGCCCGGTCTTCGAGCAGAAGGACGTCGAGTTCCCCAAGTTCTGGTCGCAGACGGCCACGAACATCGTCGCGCAGAAGTACTTCCGCGGCCGCATGTCCTCGCCCGAGCGCGAGCGCAGCGTCAAGCAGATGATCGGCCGCGTCGTCGACACGATCGGCGGCTGGGGCCGTGAAGGCGGCTACTTCGAGGACGAGGACCAGGCCGAGGCCTTCGAGGCCGAGCTGAAGGCGATCCTCGTCAACCAGCTCGCCTCCTTCAACTCGCCCGTGTGGTTCAACGTCGGCTTCGAGGAGCGCCCGCAGGCGAGCGCGTGCTTCATCCTCTCGATCGAGGACTCGATGGACTCGATCCTCGACTGGATCCGGCGCGAGGGCGTCATCTTCCGCGGCGGCTCCGGCTCCGGCGTCAACCTCTCCAAGCTCCGCTCCTCCAAGGAGCAGCTCTCCAAGGGCGGCTACGCCTCCGGCCCCGTCAGCTTCATGCGCGGCGCCGACGCCTCCGCCGGCACGATCAAGTCGGGCGGCAAGACGCGACGCGCGGCCAAGATGGTCGTCCTCGACATCGACCACCCCGACGTCGAGGAGTTCATCTGGTGCAAGGCGCACGAGGAGGAGAAGGCGCGCGTCCTCGAGTCGGCCGGCTACGACATGACGCTCGACTCGCCCGACTGGGCCTCGATCCAGTACCAGAACGCGAACAACTCGATCCGCGTGACGGACGCCTTCATGGAGGCGGTCGAGGCGAACGACGACTGGAACCTGACCGCGCGCACGGACGGCAGCGTCGTCACGACGCTCCCCGCGCGCGACCTGCTCAAGCAGGCGGCCGAGGCCGCGTGGCGCTGCGCCGACCCGGGCGTCCAGTACGACACGACCATCAACACCTGGCACACGCTCCCGAACACGCGCGGATCAACGCCTCCAACCCGTGCTCGGAGTACATGTCGATCGACGACAGCGCCTGCAACCTCGCCTCCATCAACCTGATGAAGTTCCGCCGCGAGGACGGCGACCTCGACGTCGAGGCCTTCGAGCACACCGTCGACACGGTCTTCCTCGCGCAGGAGATCCTCGTCGGCTACTCGAGCTACCCGACGCCCGAGATCGAGAAGAACGCGAAGGCCTACCGCCAGCTCGGCCTCGGCTACGCGAACCTCGGCGCGCTCCTCATGTCGCGCGGGCTCCCGTACGACTCCGACGACGGCCGCGCCTTCGCCGCCGCGGTCACCGCGCTCATGACCGGCCGCGCCTACCGCAAGTCGGCCGAGATCGCCGGCCGCATGGGCCCGTTCGCCGGCCACCAGCCGAACGCCGGCGCGATGATCGGCGTCATGTCGATGCACCGCGCGGCGGTCGGCAACATCGAGCATTCCGACTCGGTGCCGAGCGACCTCCTCTCGGCGGCACGCCGCTCCTGGGACGACGCGCTCGACCTCGGCGAGGTCTCGGGCTACCGGAACGCGCAGGCGACCGTGCTCGCGCCCACGGGGACGATCAGCTTCATGATGGATTGCGACACGACCGGGGTCGAGCCCGACTTCTCGCTCGTGAAGATGAAGAAGCTCGTCGGCGGCGGCGACCTCACGATCGTGAACAAGACCGTCCCGATGGCGCTCGACCGGCTCGGCTACGCGCCCGAGGAGCGCGACCAGGTCGTCGCCTTCATCGACGACCGCAACACGGTCGTCGGCGCGCCGCACCTGAAGACCGAGCACTACCCGGTCTTCGACTGCGCCATCGGCGAGCGCGCCATCCACCACATGGGCCACGTGAAGATGATGGGCGCCGTCCAGCCGTTCATCTCGGGCGCCATCTCGAAGACGGTCAACCTCCCCGAGGAGACGACCGTCGACGAGGTCTCGCAGCTCCTGATCGACTCGTGGAAGCTCGGCGTCAAGGCGATCGCCATCTACCGCGACAACTGCAAGGTCGCCCAGCCGCTCTCGAAGAAGAGCGAGAAGGCCGCGCCGCCCGTCCCGAAGGAGGACCGGCGCCGCCTCCCCGACGACCGCACCGAGATCGGCAGGAAGTTCCGCGTCGGCGACTACGAGGGCTACATCCACGTCGGCCTCTACGACGACGGCACCCCCGGCGACATCTTCGTGGACATCGCCAAGGAGGGCACGACCCTCGCCGGCCTCATGAACTCGTTCATGATCAGCGTCTCGCTCGGCCTCCAGTACGGCGTCCCGCTCGAGGTCTACGTCTCCAAGTTCGCGCACATGCGCTTCGAGCCGAGCGGCCTCACGAACGACGCGGACATCCGCGCCGCCAAGTCCCTCGTCGACTACATCTTCCGCTGGATGGGCAAGAAGTTCCTCGACACGGACACCCAGCAGGAGCTCGGCATCCTGAGCCCGGAGGTCCGCCAGCGCCTGGCGCAGGCCCACGACATCCTCGAGAACGGCACTGCGGTGGCCGATACCGAGGCCGCGCCGGCCCCGCCGCCCGGCCAGACCGCCCTGTTCAACGCGTTCGAGGACGCGGTGGAGTGCGCCAAGTGCGGCGGCCGGATGGTGAGGACTGGGAGCTGCTACACCTGCAGGGACTGCGGTCAGAACACCGGGTGTAGCTAGTAGGTAAGCGAGCCGTCGACTGCCGGCGAGGCCGCCCCTAGGAGCGAGTTAGGGCGGTTAGGCAGGACCTCCCGTTTGCGCGGCGTCAGCTCGGCGAGCCGCTCGTCGTACGGTCTGTCCGACGCCGGCTGGCTCGCCATGCGGTCGATCACCCGCCGGGTGACCGACGGTGTAGAGGAGCGAATCGCCGCCGGCGTTGAGGGCGCCGAAGATGTAGGCGTCCTGCTCGAACGTCGTCAGGATCAGGACCATGACCTTGGGGTGAGGGCCGCGGCACGGAGGCCGCGGCCCTCACGATCCTGCGCTTACGCGACCAGAGTCACGTTGGTCGCCTCGGGGCCCTTCGAGCCCTCCTGCTGCTCGAACGAGACCCGCGCGCCCTCGGCGAGCGACTTGTAGCCCTCGCCGGCGATGGAACTGTGGTGCACGAAAAGGTCCTTCGAGCCTTCATCAGGACTGATGAAGCCGTAGCCCTTGCTGTCGTTGAACCACTTGACGGTTCCGTCTGCCATAGAAAAAACACCTCCCTCTACGCGTTACGAACGGGTGAGGAAGGCGTCGATACGCAAACCGAACTCGCTCTATCTACGGCAACCGTAGCAACCCTGGCTGGATCCGGCGAAAAGCGATCTAGGCCTGGCGCTGAAGGGGACGCGGGCTCGACGACGGCGGGGGTTCGCTCGATGCTCGCCTCGCCCCGGCCGGCCTCACCCGGATCCGGCGCGGGTGAGCCCGCTCTCGTAGGCGAAGATCACCGCCTGGACGCGGTCGCGCAGGCGGAGCTTCATGAGGATCCGCTTGACGTGGGTCTTCACCGTCGACTCCTCGATCACGAGCTCCTCCGCGATCTCGCTGTTCGAGAGCCCGCGCGCAACCTGGGCCAGGACTTCCCGCTCACGCGGTGTCAGCTCGGCGAGCCGCTCGTCGTACGGCCTGTCCGTCGCAGGCTGCTTCGCCATGCGGTCGATCACCCGTCGGGTGACCGACGGTGAGAGGAGCGAGTCGCCGACGGCGACAGTGTGGATCCCGCCGATCAGATCCTCGGGGCTCGTGCGCTTGAGCAGGAAGCCCGAGGCGCCGGCGTTCAGCGCACCGAAGATGTAGTCGTCCCGCTCGAAGGTCGTCAGGATCAGCACCTTGACCTCGGGCGAGGTCGCCAGCACCTCGCGCGTCGCCGAGATGCCGTCGAGGTCGGGCATGCGGACGTCCATGAGGACGACGGCCGGGGCCGAGGAGCGCACCTGCTCGAGCGCGGCGCGCCCGTCCGACGCCTCGCCGACGACCTCGATCGTCTCGTCGCTCGAGAGCACCGCCTTGAGCCCCGCGCGCATGAGGTCGTCGTCGTCCACGAGGAGGACGCGAACCGGCGTCTCGCTCACGGGCCCGCCTCTCCGTAGGGCAGCCGGGCGTGAACGCGGAAGGAGCCGTCGTCCGCGCCCACCTCGAGGGAGCCCCCGAGAAGCTGCGCACGCTCGCGCATGCCCACGATGCCGTGGCCGCCGCCGTCGCGGTCCGTTGGGTTCGGCGCCGCCGGGTTGGTGACCGCGATCTCGAGCTGCCCTCGGCGCGAAGTCGATGGCGACTTCGGCGCTTCCGCGGCCGTGCCAGGCAGCGTTGGTGAGGGCCTCCTGGAGAATCCGGAACGCCGCCTGGTCGACCGCCGGGCTGAGTGGACGCCGCGCGCCGTCGATCGTCACGGTCACGGAGAGGCCGGAGACCCGGTAGCGCTCGGCGAGGGCGTCGAGCGCGGCGAGACCTGGAGGCGGCTCGACCTCGCCTGCCGGGAGGTCCTCGCGGAGGGCGCGCACGAGCTGGTCGATCTCGCCGAGGGTGTCGCGCGCGACCTCCTCCACCGTCCGGAGCGCGGCCCGGGCTCCCGCCGGATCGCGGTCCTGAAGCAGGCGGGCTGCACCGGCCTGGACGAGAATGACGTTGATCGCGTGCCCGGCGGAGTCGTGCAGGTCGCGGGCGATGCGCATGCGCTCCTCGGCGGCAGCGAGCCTGCGCTCGCGCTCGGCTGCGCGCTCGGCGTTCCGGGCCCGCTCCTCGAGCTCGCCCATCCGCTCGCGCCGCAGCCGCGCACGGTCGCCGGCGAACCAGGCCGCCGCCCACACGCCGGCGCCGAGGAAGAGCTCGGGCGCGAAGCCGTCCCGCACGAGGTGGGGGCCCGAGGAGGACGACGACGCTTGCCGCGAGAGCGGCTCTCCGCAGCCGAGCGCCCTCGGGACGCTCGTCCGCCACGGTGTAGAGCGCGACCGCGAAGCCGAGGGGCGGCCCGAGCCCGTAGCGAAGCCCGTACAGCGTGGCCGTCGCCGCGGTCACGATCGCGAAGACCGGCAGCGGCGCGACCCGCCGGCCGACGAGCGGCACGGCGGTCAGCGCGACCAGCACGACCGCGATTGCGTCGAGGCTCTCGCCGTCGTCGTCGAACCCGCCCCGCGCGATCGCGGCGAGCGAGAACGTGAGCACCACGACGGCGATGAGCGCGTCGACGAAAAACCTCGTGCCTCGCACACTCACGATCCTCTGACGGTACCGGCCGAACGCCGCCGCCGAGTCGCCCCCGGGGAGGATCCGCCTCCTCCCATGGGGGTACGCCGAAGTTCCTCCCTGAGGGCGTTGTGGCGGCGGTTCGCGCGTCTCTACCGTGGAGACATGACTCAGGACATGAATCTCCAGGACACGAATCTCGTTGTGGAGACGCACGAGCTCGGCAAGCGCTACGGCGACCGGATTCAGGCCGTAGACGGGCTGAGCCTCAGAGTGCGCCGGGGCGAGGTCTACGGATTCCTCGGCCCCAACGGCGCCGGCAAGACGACCACGCTGCGAATGCTCCTCGGGCTGATCCGGCCGACGAAAGGGAGCGCGCTCGTCCTCGGCGCCGCTCCGGGGACGCCGCAGGGGCTCCGTCGGCTCGGAGCGCTGATCGAGTCGCCGACGTTCTATCCCTATCTCTCGGGTCGCGACAACCTGCGCGTCCTCGCCCGCTACGCGGGTGTTCCCGAGACGCGGATCGCGCCCGTGCTCGAGGAGGTCGACCTGACCTCCCGGGCCGGCGACCGCTTCGGCACCTACTCGCTCGGCATGAAGCAGCGCCTCGGCATCGCCGCGGTGCTGCTGAAGGACCCCGAGCTGCTCATCTTCGACGAGCCCACGAACGGGATGGACCCGGCCGGCATGGCCGAGATGCGTCCGTTCCTCCGCAGCCTCGGCCGGGGCAACCGCACCGTCCTCCTCTCGAGCCACCTCATGAGCGAGGTCGAGCAGGTCTGCGACCGCGTCGGCGTCATCAGCCGGGGCAGGCTCGTGGGTGAGGGAACCGTGGACGAGCTGCGCGGCCGCGAGGGTCTGTGGCTGCGCGCCGATCCCACGGACGCGGCGGAGCGGGTTCTCCGGTCGCTGCGGGGCATCGAAGAGGTGGCGCGCATCGACGGCGGCCTTCGCATCGCCGCCGAGCCCGCCGCAGCCGCGACGATCAACCGCGTGCTGGTCGAGGCCGGGATCGCCGTCAGCGAGCTCCGACCCGAGCGCGCGTCACTGGAGAAGGTCTTTCTCGAGCTCACCCAGGACGAGGAGGCAGCATGACCAGGATCGTCACCGCCGAGTTGCTCATGATTCGCAAGCGCGCCAGCACCTGGATCCTGCTCGCGATCTGGACCGCGCTGGCGCTCACCTTCGCCTACGTCGTGCCGTACATCCAGTACACGAACGACTCGGGGCGCAGGTCTCTCGCCGAGCTGCTGCCGGAGGGCCTGGTCGGGACGCTCCTCGCAGGCTTCCCGTTCTTCGGTGGAGTGCTGGCGCTGATGCTCGGCGTGCTCACCGTCGGGAGCGAGTACGGCTGGGGCACGCTCAAGACGCTCTTCACACAGGGGCCCGGCCGGTTGCGGGTCTTCGCCGCCAAGCTGATCGCCGTGGCCGCAGTCCTGCTGGTGTTCGTGCTCGTCGTCTACGTGCTGGCGGCGGTGGCAAGCTGGGCGATCGCCGTGAACGAGGGTGCCGAGGTCGCCTGGCCGAGTGCGTGGCTCCTCATCCGAGGCATCGCCGGCGGCTGGCTCATCTTCGCCGTCTGGGCGGCGCTCGGGATCCTCCTCGCCGTCGTCACGCGCGGCACCGCCCTTGCGACCGGCATCGGCATCCTGTACGCGTTCGTCGTCGAGGGCCTGCTGAGCGCGCTCGCCCGCGAAGTCAGCCTCCTGGACGGCCTGGTGGAGTTCTTCGTTCGGGCGAACGGCTACTCGCTCGTCGCCGTGCTGGGCGTGTCCGCGGACGACGTCTCCGATGCCGGCCCAGGCTCGTTCTCGGGGCCGTTCGTGGCGGGCGGCCAGGCGCTGCTCGTCCTGGTTGTCTACCTCGCCGCGTTCGTCCTGGCCGCGGGCTGGCTCCTCCGCCGCCGCGACGTCGTCTGACGCCAGGCCGCGTGCCGCGCCGGTGCTAGACCTCGCGGGGAACCTTGCCCGTGAGCGTCGAGAACACGCGCATGACCTTGTGCCCGGGGTCCGCCGTCGGCTCGAACATGCAGGGGCAGCCGCCGTCGATGACGGAGATGCCGTGTTGACGGCCGTAGTCGGTCGCCTCCGCCGAGACGCTTCCGCGACCGAAGGCACGGTGCATCCACACGCGCCTGATCCCCAGGTCGACGCACTCCCGCATCGTCGCGTCGGCGTGGTCCGGGTTCGTTGCGATCACGACTCCGTCGACCCCGTCGGGGATCGAGCGCAGGTCGTGGTAGCTGCGATCGCCTTCGACCTCGTCAGCGTTCGGGTTGACGGCGAAGACGTCGTAGCCTCGCTCGCGCAAGCGGCGATAGACGGTATTGCCGGAGTGGGTCTCCGGGTGGCGGGAGACACCGGTGACGGCGATGCGCTTCCCGGCGAGAAACTCCGTCGCCGCGTCCTTCATCTTCATGGGATCACTTCCTTTCCAGCGGAAGCATCCATCCGGCCTCGCCGCTCGACATCCGGGTTTGCGCGGATTGCGCTCGTGGCCGACGCGTATTCCGGGGTGCGCTAGTCGCGAAGGACGTCCCGGAGCGGTCGCGTGTTGACGACGTCCGCCGCCGTCGCCCAGCCGCGACGTGCGGTCGCGATCGCCAGCTCCATGTTTCCGAGGCCGCGCACCGAGTGCGCGTCGGTGGAGGCGACGATCGGGACGCCGGCCTCGATCGCCAGCCGCACCTCGGGCCCGGACAGGTCGAGCCGGTCGGGGAGACCGTTCGTCTCCAGCGCGACGCCGGTCTCCAGGGCGACCTCGAAGACCGCCTCGAGGTCGAGCGCGTTCGGCGGCCGGTGGTTGATGATCCGCCCCTTCGGATGGCTGAGGCAGCAGACAGCCGGGTGGCGCATGGCCTCCGTGACCTTCCGCGTGAGGGCTGCCCGCTCCTCGCGCTGGCCCGCGTGGAGGCTCAGCTGCACCCAGTCGAGCTCGGCCAGGACGTCGTCGGGCAGGTCGAGGCTGCCGTCGCGGCGGATGTCGACCTCGGTCCCGCGGAGGATGCGGAAGGGCGCGAGCTGCTCGTTGGCGAGGGCGATCTCCTCGCCCTGGCGCCGTAGCGCGTCTGCGTCGAGACCGGGCACGACCCGCACGTTCTCGGTGTGGTCGCAGATGGCGAGGTACTCGTAGCCGCGGTCGCGCGCCGCCGTTCCCATCTCGAGGACGGACGCCCTGCCGTCCGACCAGGTCGTGTGGCAGTGGAGGTCGCCGCGCACGTCGGCGATCTCCACGAGCTCCGGCGGCTCGCCGCGAAACGGCGCCTCGCGCAGCTCGGGCGGGCACCACGGAATCCCGAGCGCCGCGTAGAGGCTCTCTTCGTCGGGCGCGTCGGGCAACGGCTCGAGCGCCTCGACATACGCGCGCGTGCCGGTCGCCCGGACGAGCTCCGTCCCGAAGGTGTCGGGCCGCGGGGCCACGAGCTCGATGGAGACGCCCTCGACCGTGACGCCGACGGCGCGGCGGGCCGTGCGCTCGACGACCGCGACGATCGTCCCGAGCTTCTCGAACGCGTCCAGGGCGGGCTCGGGCGGCTCCGCGGCAACGACGACAGCCAGTTCGAAGGACGTGTCCGCCCAGCGGCGCGGATCGCCCGCGACTCTGCCGCCGAGCCGCTCGGCGATGTCCTCGACGAGTGCCCGAGCCCGGTTGAGCGTGAGCCCGCGCTCTGCTCGGCGCGGCTCGGCGGCGATCCGGTCGAGGATGCGCGCCTCGATCACCGGGCCGATGCCGCTCACCGAGCGGAGCCGGCCGGCGAGCGCGGCGGCTTTCAGCTCGTCCGGCGTATGCACGTCCAGCGCCCGCCCGATCTCGAGCATGCGCTGCGGCCCGATGCCGAGGAGGCGCCCGAAGCCGACGAGCTGCGGCTGCACCTCCCGCTCCAGCTCCTCGAGCTCTGCGATCGAGCCGGTCTCCACCAGCTCGGTCAGGCGCGCGGCGATGCCGGGGCCGATCCCCCGAAGCTCCTGCACGCGGCCGGCGCGCACGAGCTCGGCGACGGGTGCCCGCGTCTCTCGCACCGTCTCGGCGGCGCGGCGGTAGGCGCGCGCGGTGTAGCGCCCGGAGCCGGCCAGCTCGAGCAGGACGGCGAACGACTCCAGCCGCTCGGCGATCTGCGCGTTGTCGATCACGCCCGGACTATGCCGGGCGCGGCGCCTGCACACCCGGGGATCGTTAGCCTCCAGGGCATGCAGCGCATCACGGCGCAGCAGCTCGCCGCACTCGTCCCCTGCACTGCGGAGCACGTTGGCAGGGTTGCGGAGCTCGGCCTGCTGAACGCAGGGGAGGACGGGAGCTACCCGCTCTCCGACGTCCACGTCGTCCGGCTGATGGCGGCCTTCGAGGACGCGGGGATCTCGCTCGAGGACGTCGCCCGCGGCGTTGAGGCCGGCGAGCTCTCCTTCCCGCTCGGGCTCTTCCTGCCCGAGCCGGTCGAGGCGACCGCGACCTACGCAGGGCTCGCCGACGAGCTCGGTCGCGACCCCGATCTCCTGAGAAGGCTCGGCGGTGAGCTGGGCTTTCCGCCGCCCGAGGACGACCGGCTCCGCGACGAGGACGCCGAGATGCTGAAGCTCGTCGTCTCGACGCTCGACCTGGCAGAGGACGACGAGCTCTCGCGCTTCGCGCGGCTCTACGGCGGGACGATCCAGCGGCTCGTCGGCTCCGGGCTCCAGTTCTTCGACCTTTTCGTGCGGCAGAAGGTGGCGGACTTCGACCTCCCCAACGAGGAGAAGGACGCGCTCGTCTACCAGCGCGCGGGCGCGTACACCGAGCTCGTCCAGGGCCTCGTCTCATGGCTCCAGCGGCGGCACCGGGAGCGCGCCGTGCTCGAGTACCTCGTCGGCGTCACCGAGCAGTACATGGAGGAGCGGGGGATCACGCCGAAGCAGCCCAAGCAGCCGCCCGCGATCGCCTTCCTCGACCTCGCGGGCTACACGGCGCTCGCCGAAGAGCGGGGCGACGAGGCCGCGGCAGCGCTCGCCTCCGATCTCGCCGGCGTCGTGCACGAGGCGGCGCAGACGCAGGGCTGCCGGCCGGTGAAATGGCTCGGCGACGGGGTGATGTTCCACTTCTCCGACGCGGGCACGGCTATCCGCGGCGGCCTCGAGCTGATCGAGAAGACCGAGAAGGCGGTGAAGGTGCCGGCGCGGATGGGGATCGACGCGGGCGCCGTCGTCATGCAGGATGGCGACTACTTCGGGCGCACGGTCAACATCGCCGCCCGTATCGCCGACTACGCCCGCCCGCACGAGGTGCTCGTGAGCGACGCCGCGCGGGAAGGCTGCGGCGTCGAGGGGATCGAGTTCGAGCTGATCGGCGACGTGCCGCTCAAGGGCGTCGCCAAGGCGGTGCGGTTGCACAAGGCCCTGCGGGGGTAGGAGCGCAAGGCTCACGTGGCCAAGCTGATCTACTCCGTGATCGCCTCCCTCGACGGCTACATCGAGGACGACTCCGGCAAGTTCGACTGGGCTGAGCCGGACGAGGAGGTGCACACCTTCGCCAACGACCTCGAGCGGTCGGTCGGCACTCACCTCTACGGGCGGCGGATGTACGAGACGATGGTCTACTGGGAAACCGCGCACACCGTCGCCGGCCAGCCGCCCTTCACCCTGGACTTCGCGTGGATCTGGCAAGCGGCCGACAAGGTCGTGTACTCCCGGTCGCTGGAGACCGTGTCCAGCGCCAGGACGCGGATCGAGCGCAACTTCGACGCCGAGGCGATCCGGGAGCTGAAGGCTGCCGCTCAACGTGACCTGACCGTGGGCGGCCCCACCTCGCCGCCCAGGCGATCGAGGCCGGGTTGGTCGACGAGCTCGACCTCTTCCTCGCGCCGATCGTGGTCGGGGGCGGCAAGAAGGCCCTCCCCGACGGTGTCCGCGTGAAGCTGGAACTGCTGGACGAGCGCCGCTTCGGAAGCGGAATGGTCTTCCTCCGCTACCGCACCGGCGCGCACGCGTGAGCACGTTCGCGCTGATCCACGGCGGCGGCGGGAGCGCGTGGGACTGGCACCTCGTCGCCGCGGAGCTGCGCGAGCGCGGCCACGATCCCGTTGCCGTCGACCTGCCCACCGAGGACCCCGCGGCCGGTTGGTGGGACTACGCCGACACCGTCGTCGAGGCTGTCGGCGACCGCCGGACCAGCCTGGTCGTCGTCGGCAACTCGCTGGGCGGCTTTACGGCGCCGCTCGTCTGCGCGCGGATCCCGGCCGACCTGCTCGTGCTGGTCGCGGGGATGATCCCGGCGCCGGGGGAGCTCTTCACCGACTGGTGGAAGAACACCGGCTACGAGGCGAGCGGGTACGACGACGTCTTCTACCACGACGTCCCGCCCGAGCTGGCGGCGGAGGCCCAGACAAGGGAGCGCGACGAAGCGTCGGCAGGCGCTCGCAGCAGCCCTGGCCACTCGAGGCCTGGCCGGACGTGCCGACGCGCTACCTCCTCTGCCGCGACGACCGCATGTTTCCGGCCGAGTGGGCGCGGCGGCACGCCCAGGAGCGCCTCGGCATCGAGGCCGACGAGATGGACGGCGGGCACTACATCACGACGGCCGGGCGAGCTCGCGGACGCTGACGCTACGCGCGGGGATCTAGGTGGGCGCGGCGCCGTTAGCTGGCGACGGAGGCCCAGACAAGGGAGCGCGACCAGGCGGACAAGCCGCTCGAGGAGCCCTGGCCACTCGAGGCCTGGCCAGACGTGCCGACGCGCTACCTCCTCTGCCGGGACGACCGCATGTTCCCGGCCGAGTGGGCGCGACGGCACGCTCGGGAGCGCCTCGGCATCGAGGCCGACGAGATGGACGGCGGCCACTACGTCACGCTCAGCCGGCCGCGCGAGCTGACCGACCGCCTCGACGTTTACGCGAGAGAGGCGTAGCACTCGCCGCCTCAGCTCAGATCCCACGAACCGCGCGACGTTACTCCGGCAACAAGGCCGAGTCCCGGAGCCTTACTCGGGAACGACCAGACGGGCGAGCTGTTCCTCCGCGGCCTGGCGCGCATCGGCCGTGGCCTCGCCGCCGAAGAAGACGAAGAGGTCGACGTTCCAGTCGCCCAGGCGGGCGAGGAGGCGGAGCGCCGTGATGTTGGGCGGCTGACCCTCCAGCTGAGCTCCGGACGTGCGTCGGCGAACGAGAGCGGGAGCTCCGGCGGGGGAACTGGGCGTCGACGGCCTCGCTCTCGCCGGTCGGGAGGAAGGTCGCCTGGAGGAGGACGTCGCCCGTCTCCAACCGGCCGATCGTCTCCCAGGGAACGTGCCCGAGAAGACGTCGGGGCCGAGGGCGACGTTCGCCGCGTCGCCGAGGGCGCCTGCGGAGGGCTCGTAGCACCCGTCTGGAAGGTACTCCCAGCTCGAGGCCGGGAGGAACCCGGGTCCGGCGGCTTCGGTCGTGTCGCCCGACGCTCCGCTCGGCGCGACGAAGTACCCGAGGGCGAACGCGGCGCCGCAGCTGCTGACGCCGCGATCAGGGCACCGGCGATGCGCCATCTCGACCGGCCGCGCCCGTCGCCGGCCGAGCCCAGTGCCGCCTCGTCAGCGCGCTCGTAGTGGCACGGTCTGGGTCGCCCAACGCGTCGCGGGCGTCCCTCAGACGGTCTTCGAATCAGACATGGTCCCTCCAGTTCGGTTCGTAGCGTCGGCAAGCGCCCGGCTGAGCCTGGAGGCCACGGCTCCGTACGCATAGGTCGCGGCGCCGGCGATCCCGGAGTGGAGGTACTCGAGCCAGTAGCTGAAGGGCCACGATGAACGGCTTCTCGGGCGCGAGGCGCGCGACCGCCGGACGAGCTCGTCGTCGGAGGCCCACTGGCAGTCAGGGAGAAGGCTCGTAGCGCGGGTAGGTGCGGCATGAACCGACCGGAGCAGGTCGAGCGCGTCCGTTGATAGCCACAGTACGCCGCACACGGGCGTAGAGCACGGGCGTCTCTTCGTCGAAGTCGACGATTCGGGAGATGGCGCGGACGAAGGCCTACTGCGAGACCTCGTTCACTACAACGGTCGCCCGCAGACCGTGAACGCCGCTCGCCAGGCTCCGTGCCAGTGGCGGCGGAACAGCTCAGTGACGGCCTCGGGCGCCCCGCGCTTCGCCTGGGAGACGAGCCGGCGTTCATCCGACTCCATGAATGGAGTACGGTCGGCGGGGGCTTCTCTATCCATCCGTGATGGTGCGGTTAACCGCACCATAGGACTCGCGCTCCCCGCCTCCCGGAATGGACCCCGGGCCGGCATCGTTGCAGCCTGAGTGACTACTCACAAGCCATAGCAGCATGGGAGACGGAAATGACTGAAACCATGGCTGATCCCAGGCGCTGGAAGGCGCTCGCAGTACTCGGCATCGCGTACCTCATGGTCGTGCTCGACATCGCGATCGTGAACGTGGCGCTGCCGACGATCCAGACGGATCTCGGCTTCTCGACCGAAGACCTCCAGTGGGTCGTCTCCGGCTACGCGCTGACCTTCGGCGGGTTCCTCCTGCTCGGGGGACGCATGGGCGACCTGCTGGGGCGGCGGCACGTATTCATGGTGGGCCTCGGGCTCTTCCTCGTGACCTCGCTGCTCGCGGGGCTCTCGCAATCGTCCGAGATGCTCATCGTCGCGCGGCTCCTGCAGGGTGCCGCCGGCGCGATCCTCTCGCCCTCCGTCTTCTCGATCACGCTCGTGACCTTCGGGGAAGGCGCCGAACGGAACAAGGCGCTCGGAATCCTCGGCGGCATCGCCGGCTCCGGGGCCGCCATCGGCGTGCTCCTCGGCGGCGTGTTCACCGAGTACCTCGGGTGGCAGTGGATCTTCTTCGTCAACGTCCCGATCGCGGCGATCGCCCTCGCCCTCGTCCCGCGCTACGTGCGCGAGAGCAAGGCGGACGGGATGACCCGGCACTTCGACTCGTTCGGCGCCGTCTCGGTGACCGGCAGCCTCATGCTCCTCGTGTTCGGCCTCACCCAGGCCAACCGCGTCGGCTGGGGCTCGGCCCAGACGATCGGCGTCTTCGCGCCTCGGCCGTGCTGATGGCGGTCTTCCTCTGGAACGAGACGCGCTCGCGTTCGCCGCTCGTGCCGCTCACGATCTTCAAGCGGACGCTCACGGGCGCGAACGTCATCGGCTTCGGCCTGGGCACCGTGATCTTCGGCATCTTCTTCATGCTCTCGCTGTACATGCAGCAGGTGCTGGGGTTCTCGGCGATCCAGGCGGGCCTCGGCTACCTCGCCGTCGCACTGACGGTCGTCGTCGCCGCCAGCATCTCGCAGGGGCTCGTCACGAAGTCGGCGTCAAGCCGGTGCTCGTGGCGGGGATGGCCCTGGTCACGGCCGGGATGGTCTACTTCACGCAGGTCTCGCCGAACGGCTCCTACGTGAGCGACCTCTTCCCCGGGTTCCTGATTATCGGCGTCGGCATGGGCTTCTCGTTCGTGCCGATCTCGATCGCCGCCCTCGCCGGCGTGCAGGGCCCCGAGGCCGGGCTCGCCTCCGGGCTCATCAACACGAGCCAGCAGATCGGCGGTGCGCTGGGGCTCGCGCTCCTGACGACCGTCGCCACGACGCACACCACGAGCCTGCTCGAGTCGGGCACGGCCCAGGCGGAGGCACTCACCTCCGGCTTCAGCTGCGCCTTCTGCGCCGCCGCCGGCTTCGGCCTTGTCTCGGTGATCACGACGCTGGTGGTGCTCCGCCAGGAGGACATCCCGGCGGCGAGCACCGAGCCGGCGACCGTTCCGGCCGGTTAGCGCAACAACGGGAGCGGCCGCCACGTGGCGGCCGCTCCCCAGTCCGTGCCGTCAAGTACAGACCGGGCAGGGCACTGCCTCCGGCGCGTCCTCGGAGGCGGAGGAAAAAAAGAGGAGCCGTCCCTCGCCCCGTTGTCGATGACCTTCGTGGCGAAGGATTCCTCGCTCAGCCATCGACAGCCGCCGACGTGCACGCGGGCCTCGCGCAGGGAGTCGGTGATGACGAAGACTCCCAGCGGGAGCTCCTGCTGTTCGCCTTACGCCGAGAAGTAGCAACAAACCGGAGTCGGCTCCCCCGCGTAGATCCTGGCGAAGGTCTCAACTACCAGACGACAGATTTCCGCGGCGGAACAATCCGCGACCAGCTGGATAATACACGCCACTTCGGCTCGGAGTACGACGCGTACCGTGCCCGGACCGCGCGACTCATCCCCGGGGTCTATTGACGCACGCGCCACATGAGATTTGCCCCGCCCCTGGCTTACGGGGCATTGTTGGGGGAGCTCATCATCCCGTGCACGGAGGCGACTGATGGCTGACGCGGACAGCGGACTGCAGCTCCGCTCCACTCGTGAAGTCGGACGGCACGCTCGAACTGTCGCTGGCGAGGTCCCGACCCCGAGCCGAAGCCGGAAGAGGTCATCGTGCGGATGGGAGCCTCGCCGATCAACCCCTCCGACCAGGGCCTCCTCTTCGGCGGGCCGACATGAGCACGGCCAAGGCCTCCGGCACGCCCGACGTCCCGTCGTCACCGCCAGGATCCCGCCCGCCGCGATGAAGGCGCTGGCCGGCCGCGTCGACCAGCCGATGCCGGTCGGCAACGAGGGCGCGGGCGTCGTCGTCGGCGCCGGGCGCCTCGCCGGAGGCGCAGGCGCTGCTCGGCAAGACCGTCGCCATCCTCGGCGGCGGCATGTACGCGCAGTACCGCTGCATCAAGGCCGCGCAGTGCCTGCGTGCTGCCGGCGGGCACACGCCGGCCGAGGGCGCCTCCTGCTTCGTCAACCCGCTCACCGCGCTCGGCATGGTCGAGACGATGCGCGCGGAGGGCCACACCGCGCTCGTCCACACGGCCGCCGCCTCCAACCTCGGCCAGATGCTCGTCCGGATCTGCCTCAAGGACGGCGTCCCGCTGGTCAACGTCGTCCGCAAGGCGGAGCAGGTCGACGCTCCTGCGAGGCATCGGCGCGACCCACGTGTGCAACTCGAGCGCGCCCACCTTCATGGAGGACCTGACCGAGGCGCTCGCCGCCACCGGCGCCACCCTGGCCTTCGACGCGATCGGCGGCGGCAAGCTCGCCGGCCAGATCCTCACCGCGATGGAGGCGGCGCTCAACCGGACGGCCAAGGAGTACAGCCGCTACGGCTCGACCACCCACAAGCAGGTCTACATCTACGGCAGCCTCGACCGCGGCCCGACCGAGTTCACCCGCACCTTCGGCATGGCCTGGGGCGTCGGCGGCTGGCTGCTGACGCCGTTCCTCCAGAAGATCGGCCCCGAGGCCGCGCAGAAGCTGCGCGAGCGCGTCGCCGCCGAGATCAAGACCACCTTCGCCAGCACCTACACGAAGGAGATCTCGCTGCGCCGAGGCGCTGGCGCTCGACGAGATCGCCGTCTACGGCAAGCTGGCGACGGGCGCCAAGTACCTGATCGACCCGAACCGCGACCTCCGCTGAGACTCGATCACGGCGCGGGCGCCCGCGCGTCCAGCCGGCGCGCGAGCGTGCGCAGCTCACCCGGGTTGAGGTCGGACACGAGGCGCGTAGCCGAGGTCGCCCGCGCGCCACAGCAGGACGTTGAACCCCCGCACGACCAGCAGCGCCGGGGGCGATTCGGCCCCCGGCCGGGCAGCCCGTCGGCGCGAAGACGACCAGCGAGACCGTGTGCAGGCGGCGGCCGTACACGAAGACGGCCGCGCGCCGGTCGAGGAAGCGCTCGATGGCGCCGCCGCGCAGCGGAAACTCCGCGTCACCGCCGAACGGCACGACGGGCGCGAAGTCCAGGCGTCCCGCGAACCACGGGCGCACCCGGTGGACGTCGCCGCTCGGCACGTCGAGCGCGCGCCCCGGCTCCAGGATACGCAGGTGGTCGTTGACCGCCTCGCGCGCGACCGCCACCCGCCGTCGATCCCGGAGGCGCCGCCGGCCGCACGAGCACGACCGCCACGACGAGCGGCGGCGACCACGGCCGCGGTGGCCAGCGCGGGGCGCCGCCGGCGGGGCGCGGACACGCGGGACGGCGCCGGATGCGCGGCGGCGAGACGCCGCTTGAGCCAGAGGGGCGCGGGGTGCTGCGGGAGGCGGTGCTCCAGAACCTCGGCGAGCGCCTGCTCCGCCGCGTCCTCCCGCGCACACTCCTCGCACCGGTCCAGGTGCGCCCGCACGGTCTCGTCCGGCGGCGGCGAAACAGGCCGCGCCGGTACTCGAGCAACCGGAGCCGCGTCTCCTCGCAGGCGCTCATCAGGGCGGTCCCCCAGGCGCTGCCGGAGCGCGGTCCGCGCCCGCCAGAGCCTGGACTTCACGGTGCCGACGGGGCAACCCAGCACCTCGGCCACCTCCCGCTCGGTGAGCCCCTCGAGATCGAGCAGGATGATCGTGCGGGCGTCCTCCGGAAGGCTCCCCAGCGCCTGCTCGACCGCCTCGGCGGACAGCTTGCGGATTCGATCCACCTCGGCGTCGTCGGCCCTCCAGCCCGGCGGAGGCACCTCGTGAAGGGCGTCACGGTGTCGAGCCTGCCTCGTGATCGGGCTCGCGCGTTCGTGCCGATACGCGCTGAGGAACGTGTTGCGCAGGATCCGGAACAGCCACGCCTTGAGGTTCGTCCCCGGCACGAACTGGTCCGCCGCGCGCAGGGCCCGCGCGTAGGTTCCTGCACGAGGTCCTCGGCATCGGTGCCGTTGCCGGTGAGATAGCGGGCCAGGTTGTGGAGCGTGTCGGCATACGCCAGCACGTCGTGCACCCGCGCGCCTTCTCCCTCCGGTGGCGGCGCCATCGGCCCAACGATAGCAGGTGCGGCGAAGCGGTCGAGCCGGGTCGTCTCTCCCGCAACGCGCCGGCGCCGAAAATGTTCATGCGCTGAAATTTCGCGACGGGGTGAACGATCGCCCAGCCCGTGCGTCGCGGAAGTGAGGCCGCGTTTCCGCCCGTGGGGCCGGCCCGACAAGGAGAGAGCGCGATGGCCCATCGAATCCTCGGCGCCTTCCGGCGGGCCTGCTGGCGATCTCCGCCGCCCGCCCACGGCCAGGCGCTCCCGGAGGCGAGCGAACGTCGGCCTGTTCAAGGAAGACGCGGTGGCGGTGCTGACCCCGCGGCGCGCCGCGTGGTGAGCGGACCCGGTGGCGCGCGGCCCGCACGGGCTCGTCGTCACGCCTGACGCCGCAAGGTCGACGTGTCGAGCGACGGCGCCTCTATGGTGAGCGTGATCGACACTGCCACCGACCGTGTCGTCGGTACGGTGGAGGTGGGGCACGATCCCCACGGGCTGGCGGTAGCGGCGACGGCCGCCACGGCTCTCGGCGCGTGGGGCGCAACGAGGCGCTCAATCGACACCGCCACCGACCGCATCCACGGCCCGTGTCCCGTGGCGCGCGCCCACAACGGCGCGTTCGCGCCCGACGGCCGGACCGCCGACTCGTCTCTGAGCAGCAGGGGCGACGGCACTCGTCGTCATCGACCTCGCGCGCGGCGCCGAGCGCAGCGGGTGGCCCTGGAACGCAGTCCCGTGCGCTCGACGTGAGTCCGACGGCCGCTGGCACTACTAGACCGCGGCCGGCGACGACGCGGTCCAGGTGCGGATACTGCGACCAACCGCCTGCGGGGCGCATCCCGGTGGGCGCGTCGCCCCATCACGCGCCGTTCACGGGCGGACGGCGGGCGGGCGCTGGTCCGAGCGGGGCCGGGTGAGCCTGGCGGTGGCGGATGTGGGGACCGCGCGCGAGCGGCGTGGTGAGCGTCGGCAAGACACCGCACTGGGTGGCGGCGAGCTCGGACGCGCGCCGCCTTTGTCGCGAAGGAGGGCTCGGGCGACGTTCGATCGTGGACCTCGAGGCGCGACGGCGCCGGCGACAGTCGCGGTCGGCCAGGGGCCTCGGAAGATCGCAGGGAGCCGGGCTCCGCCCGGGCCGGCGGGACCGACTGGCAGGAAGTCGTGAGCGTCGAGGCGGAGGACGACGCGTCGACGCCGACGAGGTGCGCGGGAGAGCCGGCCAGCGGCTGCGCCTCCGGCCGACGAGCGGTCGAGACGCTGCACAAGATCACGAACCCCACGCAGCACGTCGACCGGGACATCGACCCGGCGGCGCCGCGGAGGTCGACGTGACGGTGCCGGAGGCGGGCGCGGTGGCGTTCTTCTGAAGTTCCACGCGGCGCTCGGCCA
>CAWHOA010000019.1:0-85109 GCA_963830885.1 uncultured Actinomycetes bacterium
GATGAGTCGCGCCCGCCGAAGCGGTCATATCCGCGATGGGCAAAGACGAGCCCGGCGGCTGGTCGTTCCTGGGGCACCGGGTTCCGCCTTCCTTCGCCGCGCGCCGCGTGGTCGTCGCTCCCGGGGTCGCGCGCCCCTACGAGGAGGCCGAGTGGGTCGATGCCGTGGTCGTCGTCGAGCGCGGGGAGATCGAGCTCGAGTGCACACGGGGCGGCCGCAGGCGGTTCCGCGCGGGCGACGTCCTCTGGCTCGTCGGGCTACCGTTGCGCGCCCTCCACTGCTGTGGCAGCGGCCCTGCGGTGCTCCTCGCCGTCTCGCGCGAGGGTACCGATGAGTTTGCTGCCGCCCCGCAGTCGGAAACACAGTGATCGAGCGAGACGTTCTGAAAGGAAGCCGATGAGCGACTACCCGAAGGAAGGACGATGACTCTGACCGCGAGAGGCCGCTGGCTGGCGCTGTACGTCCTCTGCCTGGGCGACCTGATGATCGTTCTCGACGGGACGATCGTGAACGTCGCCCTGCCCACGATCAGGGACGACCTCGGCTTCTCCGAGACCTCGCTCGCCTGGATCGTGAACGCCTACCTGCTGACCTTCGGCGGCTTCCTGCTGCTGGGCGGGCGCCTGGGCGACCTCTTCGGACAGCGGCGCATGTTCCTCATCGGGATCGGGCTCTTCACGGCCGCATCGCTCGCCTGCGGGCTCTCGACCTCCCAGGGGCAACTGGTCGCGGCGCGGGCGGTGCAGGGGCTCGGCGGCGCGCTCGTCGCCGCGGTGGCCCTCTCGCTCGTGATGACGCTCTTCACGGAGCAGGCCGACCGCGCGAAGGCGATGGGCATCTTCGGCTTCGTCCTCTCGGGAGGCGGTGTCGCCGGAGTGCTGCTCGGCGGCGTCCTCACCGACCTCCTCTCCTGGCACTGGATCTTCTTCATCAACATCCCGGTCGGCGCGGCCGTCTTCGTCCTCTCCCTGCGCCTCCTGCCCGAGGCGCCGGGCCTCGCCCGCGGCACCCGCCTCGACGTCGGTGGGGCATTGACCATCACCGGCTCGCTGATGCTCGCCGTCTACGCGATCGTGAACGGCAACGAGACCGGCTGGGTGACCGTGGAGACGCTCGGGCTCCTCGCCGGCGCCGCCGTGCTCCTGGTGGCCTTCCTCCTGATCGAGCTGCGGGTCGCCGCGCCGCTCGTCCCGCTCGGCATCTTCCGGAACCGGGACGTCTCCTCCGCGAATGCGGTCGGCGTCCTCATGGCCGCCGGGATGTTCGCGTACTTCGTCTTCTCCGCGCTCTACCTGCAGCAGGTCCTCGGGTACACGCCGCTCGAGGTCGGCCTCGCGTACCTACCCGGAATGGTGATCTGGGGGGCGTGCTCCCTTTACTCCGACAGGCTCGTGATGCGCTTCGGGATCAAGCCTCCGCTGATCGTCGGCCTCTCGCTGATGGCGCTCGCACTCCTGCTCTTCGCGCGGACGCCCGTGGACGGAAGCTTCCTGGTCGACGTCCTGCCTGCGACGATCGCCGTCGGCATCGGCGCCGGGATCGCGTTCAATCCGATCCTGCTCGCCGCCATGAGCGGGGTCGAGCCGCAGGAGGCCGGGCTCGCCTCGGGCGTCGTCAACACGTCGTTCATGATGGGCGGCGCGCTCGGCCTCGCCGTGCTGGCCAGCCTCGCGGCCTCGCGGACGGACAGCCTGGAGTCGGCCGGCGAGGCTGCGCTCGCGGCGACGAACGCCGGCTACCACCTCGCCTTCCTCGTCGGCGCGCTCTTCACCCTCGGCGCAACGGTGCTCGCGGGCGTGCTGATCAAGGCGGCCGTGCCGAGCCCGCACGGCGAGGCGGAGCCGGCCACCGAGGTCGCGTAGGCCTGCGCGCTACTGGCAAGCTGACGCGGTGAGCGCCCAGCCCGCCATCCGCCTGCGCGGCGTCGTCAAGCGCTACGGAGAGATCACCGCCGTGAACGGGCTCGACCTCGACGTCCCCGAGGGCACCTGCGTCGGGCTCCTCGGGCCCAACGGCGCGGGCAAGTCGACGACGATGCGGCTCCTGACCGGGCAGGCGATCGCCGACGAGGGCGAGCTCGAGGTGCTGGGCTTCAAGCTCCCGGAGCAGTCGAAGGTCGCCCGGGCCCAGTGCGGGGTGACGCCGCAGCTCGACAACCTGGACACGTCGCTGACGGTCGAGCAGAACCTGCTCGTCTTCGCGCACCTCTACCGGATCGGCCGGCACGAGCGGCAGGCCGCCATCGAGCGCGCTCTCGGGGTCGCCAACCTCATCGACCGGCGTGACAGCCGCGTGGACAAGCTCTCCGGCGGCATGCGACGGCGACTCCTGGTCGCCCGCGCGCTGGTCCACCGACCGCGTCTCGTCCTTCTCGACGAGCCCACCGTCGGCCTCGACCCGCAGGTCCGGCAGGAGCTCTGGGCCCTCATCGACGCCATGCGGGCGGAGGGGACGACGATCCTCATGTCCACCCACTACATCGAGGAGGCGCAGCGCCTCGCGGACACCGTGCTGATCATGTCGCACGGGAGCGCGGTCGCCGCCGGCGCGCCGGCCGAGCTCGTGGCCGAGCACGCGGGCCGGGAGGCCGTGGAGGTCTACGGCTCGCCGTCGCTGCTCGCCGAGGCGGAGGCTTCCGCGCGCGCCGCGGGGTTCGCGACGCGCCGGACGGGCACGAGCATCTCCGTGCTCGGGATCGAGGGCGCCGACGGCCGCGCGCCCGAGGGCGAGCGGCGGCCGGCCAACCTCGAGGACGTCTTCGTGCTCCTGACGGGCGAGGAGATCGAGTGATGGCGACCCGGGCGGACGCGCCGCGCTCGACGATCGGCAGGCTCGAGCGGCCGGCCATCACCGGCGTGCTCGTCCGCGAGATCGTCAACTTCTCCTCGTACTGGCGCTCGGCGAGCTTCTCCTCGACGGTCGAGCCGACCATCTACCTGCTCGCGTTCGGCTTCGGCTTCGGCTCGCTCGTGAGCGAGGTCGGCGGCTACGACTACATCGAGTTCATCGGCACCGGGATCGTGGCGACGGCGGTGCTCTTCTCCAGCGCGTTCCCGGCCATGTTCGGGACCTTCGTCAAGTACCAGTTCCAGCGCACGTACGACGCGATCCTGGCCGCGCCGGTCGACACCGAGGAGCTCGTCACCGCCGAGGCGCTCTGGATCGCGATGCGGACGAGCGTCTTCGGCTGCGTGCCCATGGTCGTGGCCATCTTCTTCGGCCTCGACCCCTCGTGGGGGATGCTGGCCGTGCCCGGAATCGCCTTCGTCTCCGGCTACGGCTGGGCGTGCTTCGGCATCGCCATCGCCGGCTTCGCCAAGTCGATCGAGAACTTCAGCTACATCGTCAGCGCCGTGCTGACGCCGCTCTTCCTCGTCGCGGGCACGTTCTTCCCCATCGACACGCTGCCGGAGTGGGCGCAGGTGCTGGCCAACTTCAACCCGCTCTACCAGTGCGTCGAGCTCGTCCGGGCCGCGGTCTTCGGCTGGGAGGGCTGGGTCGACCTCCTCCGCCTGGCCTTCCTGGTCGGCTTCGGGCTGCTCACCTGGCGCGTCGCCATCCGGGCGATGACGCGCAAGCTCGTCGACTAGGAGGGCGCGATGACATGCCCAGCCTCCTTGGTCGCGCGCGATCATGACTGGCCGAGGCGTCCGCGTACCAGGGGCGCGACCTCGGTCCCGAAGAGCTCGATCGCGCGCAGTGCCTGCTCGTGCGGGAGCGTGCCGACGCTGATCTGCGCCAGGAAGCGGTCGTGGCCGAAGAGCTCGTGCTCGAAGAGGATCTTCTCGGCAACGTCCTCGGGGCTTCCGACGGCGAGCGCGCCGTGCGGCGCGCGGAGCTGGTCGAACTCCCGCCGCCCGATCGGCGACCAGCCGCGCTCGCGGCCGACGGCGTTCATCATCGCGGCGTAGGCGGGGAAGAACTCGTCGGCGGCCCGCTCGGACGTCTCCGCGACGTACGCGTGCGAGTTGACGCCGAGCGCCGGCGGCGGGTCGTGACCGGCCTCGCGCGCCGCCTTCCGGTGCAGCTCGGCGAAGGGTACGAAGCGCTCGGGCATCCCGCCGATGATCGCGAGCATCATCGGCAACCCAAGCGTCCCCGCGCGCACCGCCGACTCGGGCGTGCCGCCGACGGCCACCCAGACCGGCAGCCGCTCCTGCGCCGGCCGCGGGTAGACGCCCTGGTCGTCGAGCGCCGCGCGGTGCCGCCCGGCCCAGGTCACCCGCTCGGACTCGCGCAGCCGCAGGAGCAGCTCGAGCTTCTCGCCGAAGAGGGAGTCGTAGTCGGCCAGGTCGTAGCCGAAGAGCGGGAACGACTCGATGAAGGATCCGCGCCCGGCCATGATCTCCGCACGCCCGCCGGAGAGGAGGTCGACCGTGGCGAACTCCTCGAACACCCGCACGGGGTCGTCCGTGCTGAGGACGGTGACGGTGCTCGTCAGCCGGATGCGCTCGGTGCGGGCCGCGATCGCGGCGAGCACGACCGCCGGCGCGGAGATCGCGAAGTCGGGCCGGTGGTGCTCGCCGACGCCGAAGACGTCGAGCCCGACCTGCTCGGCCAGCTCGGCCTCCTCGAGCACCTCGCGCAGGCGCCGAGCCGGGTTCGCCGGCTCCCCGCCGGGCGCCGACCGCGTGTCTGCGAAGGTCGAGACGCCCAGCTCCATGCCGCGAGCCTAGCGAGGCGGAGGGGGCCAGCCTGCACCGGAACGAGACGCCGCGACGCGCGACGCGTTGCGCCTCCACGAGGCCAGGGGCAACGACGCGGCAGCCGAGGGCGTCCGCGCGCTGCTCGGCGTCCCGCTAGTAGCGGATGACGCGGTTGTTCTCGTTCACCGGGCTCTGCGCGACGGACTCGACGAAGATCCCGTAGGAGCGGCTGTAGCCGAAGACCGAGTCGCGGGCCCCCGACCGGATCGACTCGCCGATCCGGAGGTTCTGGTTGTAGGTCGCGAGAATGCAGCGGAGGCAGATGAGGTCGGTGGGGATGCCCGCGTTCGCCCACGTGATGTACCAGCCGCCGCCGGCGCCCCAGCACGTCCAGCGGCCCGTGAACGGATCGCCCGACGTGAAGTCGACGAACGTGATCCGGCTGCCGGAGAGCGCCTGGACGATGTCCTGGTGGATCGAGGGGTCGGAGTTGCGCGCGCCGCACTCGGCGTTGCCGGTGACGACCAGGTCGCGGGCGTTCTGGCCGATGCGGACGACGTCGTAGGAGGTGCCGACATCGGCGCCGTTTCCGCGGACGTCGAGGATGAGGTCGACCGTCGCCGGGTTGCCGTCGCCGTAGCACCCACGGAGGTTGATTGCGTTGTCGTTGTCGTTCGCGCCGGCGTTGGCGATCGTCGAGACGACCTTGACCGGGAGCGGGCCGAAGCTCGCGAGCGAGCCGGTGCAGCTCCACGGCCGGTTCGTCGTGATCACGGTGCCGGGATCGGGATCGGGTTCGGGGTCCGGATCCGGGGTCGTGGTCGTCACGACGGCGGTCTGGGCGCTGTCGACGCCGGCCGATGCGACGGAGTTCGTCGCGGTGACGCGCACGCGGAGCGTGGCGCCGACGTCGTCGACGGCGAGCGCGTAGGAGGCCCCGGTCGCGCCGGAGACGTTCGTGCAGGCCCCGCCCGAGGCGTCGCAGCGGCGCCACTGGTAGCCGTACGCCATCGGCGTCGAGCCGCTCCAGGAGCCGGCCGAAGCGTTCAGGGTCTGGCCCTGCTCGGCCGTTCCGGACACGTCCGGAGCGCTCGTGTTGGCGGGCGCGGTCGGCGGCGTCGTCAGCGGGGCGAAGTTCAGGACGACGTTGTCGACGTCCACGCGACCCGTCCCGCGGCCCCGGGCGAGGAACGAGAGGACGAGCTGGGTGTCGCCGCGTCTCGTCACGTAGCGGAGCGCCGGGCTGCGCTGCCAGCCGCCGGTGGCGCGGACGCAGCGGGTGGAGGTCGCAACGAGGGCTCCGGACGCCCGCCGCTCGCGGACGCGGACGCAGACCTGGAGGGCGCGCGGCGCCCGGAGCGAGGCCCGCACCGACAGGCTCCGGCCGGCCTGCAGGTCGTCGCCCGGGCGCGTCACGAGCCCGAACTCACCGGCTGTCCGGCGACTCGCCCTGGCGAACGTCCCTCCTGAAGGCCCGCCGTTCTTGACAGCGAGCCTCGCGTTCAGAGCGCTCCAGCCCTGCAGGCCGCTCTCGAACGATCCGTTGTCAAGGTCGTTCGCTCCCGCAACGGCCGGAACCGCAAGCGAGGCGGCGAGGACCAGGACGGGTAGGTGGCGGCGGCGGAAACGCATGCGGCGTGCGGCTCCTCGGCGTAGATCGGCCGGCGCAACGCGCTGGACGATCCCTCGTGCTGAGGAATTCGCGGCGCCCCAGAGACGGGCCACGAGGGTTTCGTCAGTCCTCGCCCAGCTATCGTGAGCGCCGATGGCGACCGCCACCGCGTCCATCCCCGCGACCACGCGCATGGGCGCCGTGCACCTCACGGTCGGCGACCTCGACCGCTCGCTCCGCTACTACGGTGGGCAGGTCGGCCTCGGGCTCATCCGGCGCGAGGGCGGGCGTGCGTCACTCGGCGCGGGGGACACTGAGCTCCTCAACCTCGTCGAGGAGCCGGGCGCCGCGCCGGCCGGGCGCTACGCGGGCCTCTTCCACTTCGCCCTGCGTGTGCCGGAGCGCGCGGACCTGGCGCGCTGGCTCGCCCACGCTGCGCGCGAGAGCGTCCCGCTCGCAGGGATGTCGGACCACTTCGTCAGCGAGGCGATCTACCTCACCGACCCCGACGGGCACGGGATCGAGATCTACCACGACCGCCCGCGCGAGGTCTGGGAAGGCCAGGTCGCTACGCGTCTGGTCACCGAGCCGCTCGACGTCGGCTCGCTGCTCCGGGAGCTCGACGACCCGGCGAGGGCGCCCTTCGACGGCCTTCCGGCGGGGACGGACATGGGGCACGTGCACCTGCAGGTCGCGGACGTCCCCGAGTCGATCGGCTTCTACCGCGACGTCCTCGGCTTCGCCCTCATGGCCGAGCTGATGGGCTCGGCCGCATTCCTCGGCGCGGGCGGCTACCACCACCACATCGGCGCGAACGTCTGGCACAGCCGCGGCGCCCCTCCGGCGCCCGCGGGAACGGCCAGGCTCCTCCATGCGACCATCGTCCTTCCCGACGCCGATGAGCGCGACCGGGTCGCCGCGCGGGTCGCCGGCGCCGGGCGGGAGCCGGAAGCCCGCGAGGACGGCGCGCTCGTCCGCGACCCGTCCGGGATCGACCTGCTCCTCGCCGCTGCTTCGTGAGGCTGCTCGTGCTCCTGGCGGTCGCCGTCGCCGTCGCCGCGGGCTGCTCGTCCGGCGGTGACGACGGGGACGCGGGATCGTCCTCGGTCGCCCAGTCCACGGGGACGCTCCCCGAGGAAGCCTCGCTCGAGGGCTGCCGTGACGTCGCCGACGGCGACGAGGCGCGCTCCTGCTACGCGTCCGCGCTCGCGGCGATCATGCGCGACTCCGACGACCCTTCGACGGGGCTCGAGGAGATCGCCGTCGAGGCGTACACCGAGCCGACCGGCCGCCTGCTGGGCGACTGCCACGGGCTCATGCACACGGTCGGGCGTGCGTACGCGGCGGAGAACGGCGTCACCCTGGAGAACCTGATGACGTACCTGCCGCAGACGAACGAGCCCGGCTGCTCCGCCGGTTTCGCCCACGGCCTCGTCACCGCCGTCGCGCCGGAGATCGACCTCGGCGATCCCGCATCCTCGGTCGCCGTCTGCGACGAGGCGCTGACCCGCTACCGGCGCTACAGCTGCGTCCACGGCTTCGGCCATGCCTTCATGCGGCTCGTCCGCGAGGACGTGAACGAGGCGCTGAGGCTGTGCTCCGTGCTCGGCGCCGACGCGCCCGACTGCTCGCAGGGCGCCTTCCACGACTACTGGTTCGCGGTCGCCGGCGCCGACGACGCCGAGCGGCCGGAGACGGTGGTCGAGGACCCGCGTGAGCTGTGCGGGGCCCAGCCCGACGAGTTCGTGCGCCCCTGCTGGTACCGCGCCTTCATCGAGAACCGGCCGGAGGAGCCGATCGAGTCGGGCGCCGACATCCTCGCGCTCTGCGAGGGCCTCGACGGCCTCCAGCGTCAGGCGTGCATCACCGCGGGCTCGGTCGTGGGGCCGCCCGATCCGGCGGTGCAGCTCGCCTTCTGCGCCGAGCTCGACGGGGAGGAGGCGGAGAGCTGCATCCGCGGGACGAAGGTGCAGAACCTGATCGCCTCGCCTGCGGAGGAGCACGTCGCGCTGCTCCAGGAATGCGACGGCTTTCCGGACGAGACCGCGCTGGCGTGCTACCGCTGGCTCGGCAAGGTGATGTCGGTGCTCACGGACGGCGCCTTCGAGCAGTACGGCTGCGGCTCGGCGCCCGACGCTCAGCGCCGCCGCGCCTGCGAGCAGGGCGCCGGCGAGATCGACGAGCCGCTGGTCACCTTCAGCTAGCCGCGACGCGCTCCGCCGGGCCCTCGCTTCCTCGTAGGCTATGCCCATGGAGCGCTGCGCCTGGGTGCCCGACGGCGACGACCTCTACGCCGCTTACCACGACGACGAGTGGGGCGTCCCCGAGCGCGACGACCGCGCCCTCTACGAGCTCCTGACCCTCGAGGGCGCGCAGGCCGGGCTCTCCTGGTCGACGATCCTGAGGAAGCGCGAGGGCTACCGCCGCGCCTTCGCCGGCTTCGATCCCGCGAAGGTCGCGCGCTTCAGCCCGGGCCGCGTCGAGAAGCTCCTGCAGGATCCGGGCATCGTCCGCAACCGGCTCAAGGTCGAGTCGACGGTCGAGAACGCGCGGCGGGTGCTCGAGGTCCAGGAGGAGCCCGGCGGCTTCTCCGGCCTCCTCTGGGGGTTCGTCGACGGCGAGCCGCTCGTCGGCGGCTGGAAGAGCCTCGCCGAGCTTCCCGCCGAGACGCCGCTCTCGAAGGCGATGAGCAAGGAGCTGAAGCGGCGCGGCTTCCGCTTCGTGGGGCCGACCGTGTGCTACGCGTTCATGCAGGCGGCCGGGCTCGTGAACGACCACACGGTCGGCTGCTTCCGCTACGCGGAGCTGACCAGCAGGTAGGTGGTCATCTCGCCCTTCCCCTTGACCGCGACATGCGGCCGCGGCTCGAGGAGGAAGCGGTCGCCGAGCCGGCGCCGCGTCCGCTCCGTCACCTGGATCGCGCCCGGGGGCGCGTGCGACTCCATCCGGTTCGCGGTGTTCACGGTGTCGCCCCAGATGTCGTAGCCGAACTTGCTCCGGCCGATCACGCCCGCGACGGCGGGCCCGGAGTCGATTCCGACGCGCAGGCTGAGGCCGGCGGCGGTCGGGCAGGGAGGCGAGCGTCTCGCGCATGGCGAGCGCGGCGCGGGCCGCCGCCTCGGCGTGATCGGGCCGCGGGGTCGGAATCCCCGCGGCGGCCATGTAGCCGTCCCCGATCGTCTTGATCTTCTCGAGCCCGTGCTCGTCGACGAGCTCGTCGAAGGCCGAGAAGATCTCGTCGAGCAGGGCGACGACGTCCTCCGGCGGCAGCTTCTCCGCTGCCGGCGTGAAGCCGGTGATGTCGGCGAAGAGGACGCTGACCTCCTCGCTGCGCTCGGCGATGATTCCCCGGGAGACCTTCAGGCGCTCGGCGATGGGGCGCGGGAAGATGCTGAGGAGGAGCCGCTCGGAGCGCTCCTGCTCCACCGCGAGCAGCCGGTACGCACGGTCGCGGGAGCGAACGAAGTACTCGAGGAGCGCAAACGTGGTCACGGCCGGGCCGAGCACGTTGAGCGCGAAGAACGTCAGGACGAGCCAGGTGGCGAGGGGCGGGTCCGGCGCCGGCAGGAGCTCGTCGATCGCGGCGGAGACGCCGACGAGCGCGGCGAACCCGCAGAACCAGCCGACGGCCGGGCGCGGCCCGTAGAAGACGAGCGCCCCGAGCGGCGCGACGAACGCCCAGATGGCGACCGCGCCCGATTCCACGAAGCCGCCCAGGCTCCATTGCAGCAGGAAGGGGAGGACGAGGATCAGCAGGACCTGGCTCGCCCGGTAGAGGTCGTAGCGCTTCGTCCTGGCGAAGAGGGCGAGCCCCAGCAGGGAGAGGACCTGGTAGGCGAGGGGGATCAGCGCCGAGAGCCAGAGCCCGAGCGCCGCGTAGGTCGCCACCCAGACGCAGGCGAGCGCCGTGATCAGGAGCGAGGAGAGGACGAGCGCCGACTTCTGCAGCCGCTGGTCGGGCGTGTCGGTGGGCAGCGAGCCGACGGCCGCCGCGCGTGCCACAGCCGCTCCGGCCCAGTCGCGCACGGCCTCGTACGATACGCCCCGTGCCCGCCACCGCTGCCGACGTCCTCCGCGAGCTGAAGCGCCTCGGGACCGAGCAGAACGCCAAGATCTCCCGCCGCCACGGCAACGGGCGGGCGCTCGCCGGCAAGAAGACCCCGGCGACGGCGTAAGGGCTCGTGAGCGGCGACGACCCGCGCGAGGCCGGACGCCTCGGCCCGGCGCCGCCCGTGCCAGAGCCGGGGCGGGTGCGCGCCGTCCTGCGGCTCGCGGCGATCGACGTCGGCCCGCTCCGGCGCCACCGCGACTTCCGCCTGCTCTTCGTCGGCATGGGCGTCTCGAACTTCGGCTCGATGATCACGTACGTCGCCCTGCCGTACCAGGTCTTCCAGCTCACGGGCTCCTCGCTTGCGGTCGGGCTCATGAGCCTGGCGGAGCTCGGGCCCTTGCTCGTCACCTCCTTCGTGGGCGGCGCGCTCGCGGATGCCTTCGACCGCCGCCGGCTCGTCCAGCTGGCCGAGCTCCTGCTCGCCGTCTGCGCCGGCGTCCTTGCCCTCAACTCCTGGCTCTGGGACCCACGCGTGTGGATCCTCTTCGTTGTCGGCGCGGCGATGGCAGGGCTCGACGGGATCCAGCGCCCGCCGCTCGACGCGCTGATCCCGCGGCTCGTCGACCGCGACGAGCTGATCGCCGCGAGCGCGCTCGACTCCTTCCGCGCGAACCTCGGCTGGGTGGCCGGGCCGGCGGTCGCGGGCGTGCTGATCGCGGTCCTCGGCCTGCCGCTGACCTACCTGATCGACGTGGCGACGTTCGGCGTCTCGCTCGTCGCGCTCGGGCTCATGCGGGCCGTCCCCCCGCCGCCGGGGGCAGAGCGACCGAGCCTGCGCGGGATCGTCGAGAGCTTCCGCTACGCGATGGGGCGGCCGGAGCTCGTCGGCACGTACGGCGTGGACATGATCGCCATGTTCTTCGGGATCCCCATCGCCCTCTTCCCGGCCTTCGCCGAGGAGTTCGGTGGCGCGGGGGCACTGGGGCTCCTCTACGCCGCGCCGTCGGTCGGCGCGCTCCTCGCCACGGCGACGAGCGGCTGGACCGGGCGCATCCACCGGCACGGGCTGGCGGTCTGCTGGGCGGCGGCCGGCTGGGGGGTTGCGATCACGGCGCTCGGCTTCGCGCCGAACCTCGCCCTCGCCCTCCTCGCGCTCACGCTCGCAGGCGCGGCGGACATGGTCAGCGGCATCTTCCGGACGACGATCTGGAACACGACGATCCCGGACCACCTGCGCGGTCGCCTGGCCGGGATCGAGCAGGTGAGCTACTCGTCAGGCCCGCTCCTCGGGAATCTCGAGTCCGGCGTCGTCGCGGCCTTTGCAGGCGTCCGCGCCTCGATCGTCTCGGGCGGCGTCCTCTGCGTCGCGGGCGTCGCGGTGGCCGCTCTCGCGCTGCCGGCGTTCCGGCGCTACGACGCGCGCGACCACCTCACGGCGCCGCCGGCGGAACCGGCCCGATCATGAAGGTGAGGTACGGGACCAGCCCGCGTCGCTCGTAGCTCGCCGATCCCGCCGCCGCAGCGGTGCATGATTCCAGGGAATACGGGTACCGAGGACGAAGCTCGGAAGCTCCGGAAGGCGACGCGACGAAAGGGACGGCGATGAGGCTCGAAGGCATCCACCACGTGACGGCGATCACCGCCGACGCGCCTCGCAACGTGAACTTCTACACCCGTGTCCTCGGGCTGCGGCTCGTCAAGAAGACCGTGAACCAGGACGACCCGACCGTCTACCACCTCTTCTACGCCGACGAGCAGGGGAGCCCCGGCTCCGACATCACCTTCTTCGAGTATCCGGGCCTGCCGCGTGGCCGCGCCGGTGCCGGCATGGTCCACACCGTGACGTGGCGCGTCGGCTCGCCCGAGGCGCTCGCCTTCTGGGCCGAGCGGCTGGCTGCCGAGGGCATCGACGCGGAGCGCGACGGCGACAGCCTTCGCTTCGCCGACCCCGAAGGCATGGGCCTCGAGCTCCGGGCGGTCGAGACCGACGACGAGCCGCTGGCCGCCGTCCATCCCGACATTCCGGCCGAGCTGGCGCTCCAGGGCTTCGACGGCGTTCGTGCGTATTCGACCGAGCCCGAAGCGAGCCGCGCCTTCCTGGAGGAGACGCTCGTCTTCGAGCCCCGGGGCGAGCGGGCCTGGGAGGCACGGGGCGAGGAGCGCGGCTCCTTCTACATCTACGACGAGCCCCCCGCCGAGCGTGGGCTCTCGGGAGCGGGCACCGTGCACCACGTCGCCTGGTCCTCGCCGATGGCGCAGCACGAGGCCTGGCGGGAGCGCGCGGCGCAGGGCGGCGCGAGGCCGACGCCGGTGATCGACCGCTTCTACTTCCGCTCCATCTACTTCCGCGAGCCGAGCGGCGTCCTCTTCGAGATCGCCACCCTGGGCCCAGGGTTCACCGCCGACGAGCCGCTGGACTCGCTCGGCGAGGCGCTCTCGCTCCCGCCCGCCTTCGAGCCGCTGCGCGAGCGCCTCGAGCAGGTCCTGACGCCGCTGCCCGACCCCAGGCCGGCGCGCACGGTCCAGTAGCCACAGCGCGCCCGGCGTTAGGGTCGGGCCGTGGCGTTCCTGAAGACCGTCCGCGTCCGCGACTACCGCTCGGCACGCGACGTCGAGCTCGAGCTCGGTGCGGTGACCGCGCTCGTCGGGGAGGCCCGCTCCGGGAAGTCCAACCTCCTGCGCGCGGTCCGCGCGTTGCTCGACCCGGACGCGCCGCCGCCGAGCCGTGAGGACCTGCGCGGCCGGGCGGACGAGCTCTCCATCGAGGCGCTTCTCTCCGACGGCCGCCGGATCGGGCTCGCCGCGCAACCGCCCGCGCAGCCGCGCATCCGCCGTCGCGGCGCGCCGCCGGTGCTCTTCCTCCCGGCCGCCCGGCGCTCGGGGCCGCTGCTCGAGCTCGACGGCTACTCCGACGCGGCCGAGGACGCCGTCCGCCGCTTCCGCTCGGCGCTCCGCGACCCGCCCGAGCGCCGGTCGGACTCGGCCGGGGCCTCGGCGCTCGTGGCGGGGATCGACGCCTGCTGCGAGGCGGAGATCACCGGTGCGGTATTTCTCGTCGAGGAGCCCGAGCTCTTCCTGCGGCCCCACACGCAGCGCTACCTGTACCGTCGCCTGCGCGCCCTTGCCGGCCGCGGGAACCAGGTGCTCTACTCGACCCACGCCCCGGCGTTCCTCAACGTCGCCCGGCTGGAGGAGCTCGTCCTCGTCCGCTACAGCGCCCGCCGGGGCACCCACATCGTCCAGCCGAAGCCGCTCGACGCGGACGAGGCGTTCCGTGTGGTCAGCGAGTTCGACGCCGAGCGGAGCGAGCTCTTCCTCGCGCGGGCGGCCATCCTCGTGGAGGGCCGCACGGAGAAGCTCGTGCTCCCGTCGGTCTTCGCGGCGCTCGGCTACGACGCCGACCGGGCGCAGATCTCCATCGTCGAGTGCGGTGGCAAGTCGAACATCCCGGTGTTCGCCCGCACCTGCAAGGCCTGCCGGATCCCCTTCGTGGTCGTCCACGACCGCGACGCGCCGCCCGGGGAGCAGCCGATCCCCGCGGAGGTCGTGCTCAACCGGCTGATCGCGAGCATCGCCGGCCGCGACCGGACGGTGGTGCTGGAGCCCGACTTCGAGGGCGTCACGGGCCTCCGCGGCCATGCCAACAAGCCCGAGCGCGCCTGGAACCACTTCGCCGCCGAGGGCGTGACGGTGCCGGCGCCACTGGAGCGCGCCGTGCGCCTGGCGCTGCGGGCGGCCGCCCGCTAGCTGCGGAGAGCCCGCAACCGCCCTGCGGCGATTCGCCGATGCGGGCGATACGACGCGGGGCGAACCTCCGGGAAAAGGAGGAACCATGAAGATCCTGCTGGCCTACGACGGCTTCACGCACAGCGAGAACGCCCTCGCGACCGCGGCCGACCTCGGCCGCTCCTCGCAGGCGGAGATCACGATCCTGAGCGTCGTTCCACCGGACGCGCGCGGCTCGAAGTCCGGCGGCCACGTCGGCCTGCGCCCGCACGCCCACGAGGACGTCGCGCGGGCGCACGCGTACCTGCGCGAGCGCGGGATCGAGTCGACCATGCAGATGGAGAACGGCGACCCGGTCAGCGAGATCATGCGGGTCGCCCAGGAGGGCGGCTACGACCTCATCGTCGCGGGCTCGCGCGGCCGCAACCCCGTCGGCGAGCTGCTGCTCGGGAGCGTGTCGAAAGCACTCGTCCACCAGGCGCCGTGCCCGGTGCTCGTCGTCTCCAAGGACGCGTCCGCTCAGTTCGAGCCGGCCGCCCGGACCGCGTCCTAGGCGAAGGCCAGAATGCGCTCCGGCGACTCGCCCTTGAGCGGGACGTGCTCCCAGGAGTCGCCGGAGTCCCGGCTGGCGTAGATCGCCCCGTCCGCGAGTCCGGCGAGGAGCAGGCCGTCGGCGAACGCGAGGGCGTAAGGCATCTCGTCGAGGGGCTGCGGCAAGCCGCCGGCCAGCGGCTCCCACGGGCCGGAGCCACGCCAGCGATAGACAATGGCTTCGGCCGAGCCCCTGCCGTGTGCGGCGTACGGCCCGGTGCTCGCTGACACGAACCAGCAGTCGGGCTCCTGTGGATCGACGGCGACCGCCCACGTGTAGTGGCGGTCGCGGCCGGCGTCGGCCGCCTTCCACGTGGCCCCGCCGTCGAAGCTCCAGGCCGCGCCGCCGCCGCCCGCCTCGTAGGCCCTGCCGGGAGTGCTCGGATGCCAGGCGAGCGAGTGGCAGTCCGGCTGGGCGCCGGGCCGATGGTCGCTCCACGTCGTGCCGCCGTCCTCACTTCGCATCACGCCTCCCAGCTCGATCCCGACGAGCAGGAGGTGCGCGTCGTGGGGGCTCGGCGCGATCCAGCGCACGTGCGAGGTCCAGGGGCGGGGCGGGAAGCTCCAGGTCGGCGCCGAGGGGATCTCCCGCAGGCTCGCGAGCTCCGTCCACTCCCCGCCGCGATCGCGGTTGACGAAGAGCATGCTCGGCTCGCAGCCGGCATAGATGGCGCCGTCGGCGCCGCTGACGGCGACGGAGAAGACGTCCTCGTGCGGGAAGTCGACGCGCTCCCAGTTCCCACCGCCGTCGCTGCTCTCCCAGACGCCGGTCCCGCGACCTCCTCCGACGAGGAAGTCGGGGTCGCGGGGATCGCGGGCCAGGCAGGAGATGCCGCTGCCGTGCGCGGCGAGCTCGACCTGCCAGGTGTCTCCGCCGAGGTCGAGCCGTGCGACCCCCGCGCCGGTGGCGGCGACGACGGGCGTCACGTCGGGCGGGTGAAGATGACGAGCAGGCTCAGCCGCTCGTACGCGGTGAAGCGGTGCTCGGCGTGGGCGGCGACGAACATCGCCTGGCCCTCGACGAGGTCGATCTCCTCGTCCTCGACCTGAAGCGTGCCGGTGCCCTCGAGCACGATGTAGACCTCGTCGTCCTCGTGCGGCTGCTGGCGGTCGGGCTCCGGGGCGACGAGCACGTAGACGCCGACCTCGAGCCCCGGCGAGGTGTGCACGACCTCGTACCCGCCGGTCCCCTCCTGCAGCCGGCGCTTGGCCGCCTCGACGTCGAAGAGGTGCTGCTGGATCCCGCCCATCAAGCCGCCGTTTGCCGGACCGCGGGCATGATCGTGTCGCCGTAGGCCTCGAGGATGTCCTCCTGGCCGTGGGTCATGAGGTAGATGTTGAAGTGGTCGACGCCGATCGACTCGAGCTCCTGGAGCTTCGCGGTCACTGCGTCGGCGCTGCCGATGACGCTGAAGCGGTCGGCGATCTCGTCGGTGACGAACTCCCCGTGCGCGGCGCCCTCGCGGCTGTGGTCCTTGTAGTCGTAGAACTTCCGCGCCTTCACGTAGTCGGTCAGCTCGTGCGGGATCTCGGAGTCCTCGCCGTAGCGCTCGATCAGGTCCATGACGTGGTTGGAGACCATGGCCGGGAACCAGCGGACCGCGTCCCGGGCCTCCTGGAGGTCGTCGGTGACGATGCTCGGCGCGCAGACGAGGCACTCGAGCTCGTCCGGGTCGCGCCCGGCCTCGACGGCGGCGGCGCGAGCATGCTCCATGAGCCACTGGATGATGACCGGGTCGGCGAGCTGGATGATCACGCCGTCGGCGACCCGGCCCGCGACGGCGAGCGCGCGCGGCCCGTAGGCCGCGACGTACATGGGGATCCGCTCGCGCCCCTGGGCCCAGGTCAGCTCGAGCTCCTTCCCGTTCCACTCGACCGGGCGGCCGTTCATGAGGTCCTTGATCATCCGGCAGGAGGCCTCGAACTCGGCCATCTTCACCGGCTGCTGGCCGATGACTCGCCGCGCGGAGTCGCCGCGGCCGATTCCCATGACCGCCCTGCCTCCCGACATGGCGTGCAGCGTCGCGTAGGCGCTCGCCGTGACCGTCGGCTCGCGTGTCCCCGGGTTCGTCACGCAGTGCCCGAACTTCAGCTTCTCCGTCTGCGTCGCGAGCAGGGTCAACAGTGGATAGCCGTCGTGCCAGAGGATGTGCGAGTCGTACGTCCAGCCGTACTCGAAGCCGTTCTCCTCGGCCAGCTGCATCAGCTCGAGGAAGCGAGTGTGGGGCGGGTCGGGGAGAACGGTGACGCCGAACGTGAGCATCGGGCTGGACCTCCTGCGCTGGGGACGGGAGCGATTCTACGCCGCCTGCCGTTGGTCGCCGGAATGCGTAAGAAGGCTCGGGCGTTCGACACGAACAGGAGATGGGTACCCTCCGGCCGATGCAGATCGAGACCCTCGACCACGTGGCCCTCTGGGTGGGCGACCGCGACCGGCTCGCCGAGTTTCTCGTCGCGCACGCCGGCATGCACGTCGTCGACCGCACCGAGCGGTTCACGCTGGTCGGCTCGGACGCCCGGCGCGGGAAGCTGACGCTCTTCGCGGCGGACGGCCCCCGCGACCCCGGCGTGCTCGCCAGGGTCGGGCTGCGGGTCTTCGACCTCGACGAGGCGCTGGCGGCCCTGCCCTCCGACGCCGACGTCGAGCGGGTGAACGGCCGGGCCGAGCTCGACGCCGGCGAAGGGCTCAGGCTGGCCTTCGTCGAGGTCGACGAGGGCGTGGCCTACGACCTCGACCACGTGGTCTTCCGCGTTCCCGACCCCGACGCGACCTTCGCGCAGCTCGCCGCGCTCGGGTTCGAGAGCGAGAACGGGCGCCTCCGCGCCGGCGACTCCTGGATCCTGCTCGAGCAGGGCGACCCGGGCGAGAGCGAGCGGCCGCTCCTCAACCACCTCGGCCTGCGCGTCGAGTCGGCGGAGGAGCACATCGAGGAGGCGGAGCGCCGCGGCCTCGAGATCGCCGACATCGTCGATGCGGCGAACACGTACGCCGTCTTCCTCTGGGGCCCCGACCGCATCAAGCTCGAGTACGTCGAGCACAAGCCGACGTTCTCGCTCACCTGAGCGCGGGCCCCGTCGCGGCTGCCCCCGACCCCGCGCGACCGCGCTTGTGTTCCACGCGCACAAGCTTCGCTCCCTCTTCGGCAGCGCCGGACCAGGTGAGAACGTGGATCCTGCGCTTGTGCTGGTGAAACACAAGCGGGTGGGCGGGCGTGGCTGACCTGGTCGTCGCGGGGGCCGGGATGGCCGGGCTCGCGGCTGCGGCGCGGGCGCGCGAGCTGGGCGCCGACGTCGTCGTCTACGAGAAGGGCGACCGGCCCGGCGGCTCCATGCTCCTCTCGAGCTGCGTCGTCTGGCGCTACCGCGAGTGGGAGACGTTCCGCGCCGAGTGCCCGGGCGGGGACCCGGCCCTCCAGCGCGCCGTCTGGGAGGGGCTCGACGATGCCCTCGACTGGCTCGAGTCGCTGGGGGCACCGGTGGTTGCGCGGGAGACGGGCAACCCGCGCACGACGGGCGTTCGCTTCGACCCGCTCGGGCTGACGCGCGCGCTCGCGAAGGACGTCCGCCTCGGAGAGCCGCTGCCCGGGGTTCACGACGGCGTCGCGACGATCCTCGCCACGGGCGGCTTCCAGGGCGACCCCGAGCTCGTCCGCCGCTACGTCACGCCGGAGCCGCTCGTCCTCCGCGCGAACCCATGGAGCACCGGCGACGGCCTGCGGCTGGCGCTGGGCCGCGGCGCCTTGCTCACTGCGGGGCTGGACGAGTTCTACGGCCGCAACCTCGCGGCCGCGCCGAGCCTCGAGCCCGAGGACTTCGTGCGGCTCGCCCAGGTCTACGCCCGCCACGCGGTCGTCGAGAACGCCCGCGGCGAGCGGTTCACGCCGGCGCACTGGGCCGACCTCGACGTCGTGCAGTGGACGGCGCGCCAGCCCGGCGCGCGGGCCTGGTACGTGGTTCCCGACGAGGCGCTCGGGGAGCCCGTGCGGGAGCGCACCGTCGGCGAGATCGTTGAGGCGGCGCGGGAGGCCGGCGCTCCGGTCGAACGCCGCGACGGCGCCACCCGGATCGAGGTCGTCGCCGCGATCACGACGACGCTGGGCGGGATCCGGGTCGACGAGCGCGGGCGCGCCGCCGACGGACTCTGGGCCGCCGGCGCCGACGCCGGCGGCATCTCCACGGGCGGCTGGTCGAGCGCCCTCGCCGCCGCGCTCGTCCTCGGAAAGACCGCCGCCGAAGACGCGCTTCGCTAGGCGGCCTGCAGGTACGCGCAGGGCCGCGCGTCGTCCGGGAGCGGCGAGGGGCCGACCTTGGCGACGGTGAAGCGCGCGCCCTCTTCGAGCTCGACCGCGTCGCCCGCGGCCGGGGGCTCACCGTCCCGCTCGACCAGCTCGTAGCCGGACGGCTTGGAGACGAAAAGCAGGTGAGTGTCCGGCATCGGCGGAGATCTTAACCGCCGCGGGCGGCCGCGACGTACGGAGGGACGACGACCCGTACGAGCGTGCCGCCGTGCTCGCCGCTGTCGATCGAGAGCCGACCGTTGAGGATCTTCACGCGCTCGTCGATCGCCTCGATGGACGCGCGCCGGCGCTCCTCGACGCCGTCGTCGGCGATCTCCGTCTCGAAGCCTCCGTCCTCCCGCTCGCGCACGGCCACCTCGATCTTCAGCGGCCGGCGCCGCACCGCCTGGTTCAGCGACTCGCGGATGATCTGGTAGAGCGCGACCTGGGTCTTCTCGCCGAGTCGCTCTCCCGCATCGATGTCGGTGAGGACCGTGATCCGATGGGTGCTCTCGATCTGGTCGCCGAGCGCGCGCACGGCCGCGAAGAAGCCTGCATCGCGGAGAACGAGCGGCTCGATGGCGAACGAGAGGTCGCGCAGCACGCGGATCGTGTCGCGCTCCTTCTCGAGCGAGTTCCGCATCACTTTCTCCGCGTCCTCGGGCCGTCCGTCCTCGATGGCCGCGATCGCCGCGTCATGCATGAGGGCGATGCCAGACATGGACTGCAGCGGCCCGTCGTGGAGGAAGAGCGAGAGCCGGCGGCGCTCGTCCTGCTCGGCCGTGATGAGGCGCTCGGTGAGGCGCTCGCGCTCGGCCTCGCGGTCGCGTGCCTCCTCGAGCAGCCGCGAGTTCTCGACCGCGCGAGCGGCGAAGTCGGCCAGCACGGTCGCGCGCATGTGGTCCCAGCGGTGGAAGGGCTCGGGGCGGACGAGCTCGAGGTCGCCCAGCCGCTCGCCGTGGACCGCGAGGGGCACGATCATGCGCTCGCCTCCGGGCGCGGTGTCGCGCCCGCCTTCCCGGCCCGCGGGGATGATCCGCGCGCTGCGCGCGTCGAAGAGCCGCCGGGCCTCGTCGCAGGTGCGGTCGAGGATCTCGCTGGCGTCGAGCGTGGAGGAGACCGCGCCGATCGAGTCGACGAGGGACTCCAGGAAGGTCGCCTGCGCCTGCAGCTCGTCCTCGGCGGATTCGTGGCGCCGGCGCTCGGAGACGATCAGGTAGAGGGCGAAGCCGCCGAAGAACGCCGTCGACGCGACGAGACCGCCCGCGGCCACCTCCGTCTCGCCGAAGGCCAGTCCCAGCGCGCCGACGAGGGCCGCGCCGACCGTGCAGGCGACGAGGATTCCGCGCGCGTTGCCAGAGACCCAACCGCGCACGCTCACACCCGAGCGCTGCGGTCAGTCGATGATGGATTCCCGCAGCGCGATCGCCACAGCATGGGTGCGCGTGTCCGCCTCGAGCTTGGCGAGGATGTGCCGGACGTGGCTTTTCACCGTCTCCTGGCTGATGAAGAGCCTCGCCGCGACGTCCGCGTTCGACATGCCGTCGGCGAGCAGCTGGAGGATCTCGCGCTCGCGCACCGTCAGCATCTCCTCGCGCTCGCGCGTGAGGAGCGCCGGCATGAGGGCCGGATCGACGTAGCCCTCGCCGCTCGCGACCTTCTCGATCGCCCGGAGCAGCGTCTGGTGAGGCGCTTCCTTCAAGATGTAGCCCTTGGCGCCCGCCTCGAGACCGCGGCCGAGCAGGCTTCGCTCACCGTATGCGGTGAAGATGAGCACGGCCGTCTGCGGGAGGCGCTCCGCCAGGATCTTCGTGGCCTCGAGCCCGTCCATGCCCGGCATGCGGACGTCCATGATCACGACATTCGGACGTCGACGTTCCGCGACGGCGACAGCGCTCGCGCCGTCGGAGGCCTCGCCCACGACCCGGATCGTGGAGGAACGGGAGAGGGAGAGGCGCAGGCCTTCCCTCACGACCTCGTGGTCGTCGGCGATCAGGCAGGTGATTTCGTTGGACATAGTGCGGCTCACTCCCCAGGCACGATGATAGATCGGGTGGGAAGGCGTCACACTTTAGAGGGACTTGTCGTTGACCCGATCGAGGGCGCGTTCACGGGCGAGCTCGTCGTCGAGGGCGGAACGATCGCAGAAGTGCGCCGCGTGGAGGGCGGGGCGGTGGAGCCGCTGGTCTTTCCCGGGTTCATCGACCTCCAGGTCTACGACCCGGTGGACCTCGGCTCGACCGGCGTCACCGGCTATCTCCTCGCCACGCGGACCGTGGAGGAGGTCGACGACCCGCTCTGCCTGGGCCTGCACCTGGAGGGGCCGTTCCTGAACCCGGAGGCGGCCGGGGCCATACCGGTCGAGGAGCTGACCCCCGTCGATCTCGGCGCGGTTGCCGAGTGGACGGCCGCGCCGGAGCTCGTCCGCCTGGTGACGCTGGCGCCGGAGCTTCCGCTCGCGCAGGTGGCGATCGAGCGGCTGGCCGGCGCCGGGATCGTGGCAGCGCTCGGCCACACGCGGGCCAACGACCTGAAGACACAGGCCGCGCTCGATGCGGGCGCCACCTTCGCGACGCACCTGTGGAACGCGACGAAGCCGCCGAGCGCCCGCTCGCCCGGTCCCGTCCTGACGCTCCTCCTGGACGAGCGCGTGACGATCGGTCTGATCGCGGACGGGCGCCACCTGCACCCCCTCGTCGAGGATCTGACCGTGCGGGTGGCCGGGCCGCGGCGCATCGCGCTGACGAGCGACCGCGTCCCGCCGCCGCAGGAGCGGGCCGACGGCTCTCTGCTCGGCGGGAACCGTGCCGGCGTAGAGGTCGTCGAGCGGATGGCCCGCTTCGGGCTGGCGGAGACCGCGATGATGGCGAGCCTCGTGCCGGCGCTCGCGCTCGGGCTCACCGACCGCGGCCGACTCGCCCCCGGCTACCGGGCCGACCTGGCCCTCCTCGCGCCTGACTTCGCGCCGGTCCGAACCATCGTCGCGGGCGTGGACCTCTGATCTCTCCGCTATCCTCAGAGCGCACCTTGGACGACGAGCTACCACCTAGTACCCGCGCCCCGGAGAGCGGGGCGTGAGCGACTCTCTCAGGCTGTTCATCATTCTCCTGCTCGTGCTGGGGAATGCGGTCTTCGTCGCCGCCGAGTACTCGCTCGTGACGGCGCGGCGCACCCGCCTCGAGGAGCTGGCGAAGCGCGGCAACCGCCGGGCGAGGACGGCGCTCGGGCTGCTCGACGAGCCCGTGCGCTTCATCTCCACGGTCCAGGTCGGGATCACGGTCTTCGGGATCCTCCTCGGTGCCCTGGGAGAGCCGCTGCTCTCGGGCTTCTTCGGCGACTGGGTCTCGCGCGGCGTCGCCTTCCTGCTCTCGTTCCTGATCCTGACCTACCTGAGCGTCGTGCTCGGCGAGCTCGTGCCGAAGTCGATCGCGCTCCAGCGCGCCGAGCGTCTGGCCCTCTGGCTCGCCGTGCCGCTCGACTGGCTGGGCCGGATCACCTATCCGCTCGTGTGGGTGTTGCAGAAGTCGGCGAGCGGCATCGCGCGGCTCTTCGGCGTCCGGCCGGCACCGGCCGGGATGACGATGCACACGGAGGAGGACATCCGCCTGATCGTCGCGCAGACCGAGGAGATCGAGCAGGCGGAGGAGGAGATGCTCTACAAGGTCTTCGACTTCGCCGACAAGGAGGCCCACGACGTGATGGTCCCGCGGCCGGAGGTCGTGGCCCTCTCCGTCGAGCTGCCCCCGGCCGAGGCGCTTGCCGCCGTGATCGACTCGCCGTACACGCGCTACCCGGTCTACCGCGGCAACCTCGACGACGTCATCGGGATCCTCCACGTCCGCGACCTCTTCGGCGCGTTGTACGACCGCGGGATCGAGAACGTCGTCATCGAGCACATCGTCAGGCCGGCGTACGTCGTGCCGGAGACGAAGGACCTCGCCTCGCTCCTGGCCGAGTTCCGGCGCCAGAACCAGCACATGGCGCTCGTCGTCGACGAGTACGGCGCCGTTCAGGGGATCGTCACCCTGGAAGACCTGCTCGAGGAGATCGTCGGCGAGATCGAGGACGAATACGACCTGCCCGACGAGTCGGTGGAGCGGCTCGACGAAAGCCGCATCCGCATCCACGGGACGTTCACGATCGACGACTTCAACGAGCAGTTCGGCACCGATCTGCCGCAGGAGGACTACCACACGGTCGCCGGCTTCGTCTTCGGCGAGCTGGGGCGGGCGTCCCAGCCGGGCGACGAGGTCCACTACGACGGGCTCCGCTTCACCGTGGTGGAGGTGGACGGTCAGCGGATCGAGCGCCTCGAGGTCGAGTTCGTCGAGCGGGAGCTCGAGGACCCGGCCGAAGTGGCTCAGTAGGATCGCGGGGTGCAGTTCGACCACATCGGCGTGCCCGCGCCGGCGAAGCGCGACGGCATGCGCTTCCTCGAGTCGAAGGGGCTCTGGCTGACGAGCCCGGGCGACCACCCATATCGGGTCGAGTGGCTCTGGTACGAGCCGGACAGCCCGGAGGCGGAGCTGATTCGCACCGTTCCTCACGTGGCCTATCTCGTCGAGAGCCTCGAGGACGCACTCGCCGGCGGGAACGTGATCGCGGAGCCGTTCGACGTCTTCGGCCAGGTGCGCGTCGGCTTCATCGAGGTGGACGGCGCCCCCGTGGAGTTCGTGCAGCCTTACTGATGCTCGGCCGGCGCGCGACGACCTCGCGGCTGGCGCCTGCGACACGGCGCCGGATCGTCACGCTCGCCCTTGCCCGTACCAGCCGGTACGGGCCGCGGCCGATCGCGACGCCCGGCTTGGTCTCAGACGCCCCCGACGAGGCCTCCGCGCCCCGGCCGAACATCAATTGAGCGCGCTCGCCGAGCTGCTTGCGGACCTCGTCCGCATCGACTCCGTCAACCCCGACCTGATCGAAGGCGGCGCCGGCGAGGGCGAGATCGCGCGGTTCGTCGCCGAGTGGCTCGAGCGCGCCGGGCTCGACGTGGAGGTGGAGGAGGTGGCTCCAGGCCGCTTCAACACCGTCGGGATCGCGCGCGGGTCCGGCGGCGGGGCGACGCTGCTCCTGAACGCGCACATGGACATCGTCGGGGTCGCCGGCATGGAGCGGCCCTTCGAGCCGGTGGTGGAGGGCGGGCGGATGCACGGCCGCGGCGCCTACGACATGAAGGCGGGGCTCGCCGCGATCATGATCGCCGGGGCCGAGGCGGCAGGCGCGGGGCTGGCCGGGGACGTCGTCGTCACGGCCGTCTGCGACGAGGAGGTGGCGAGCATCGGCACGGCGCGCGTCGCGGAGCGCTACCGGGCGGACGCGGCGATCGTGTCGGAGCCCACCGAGATGCGCCTCGCGCTCGCCCACAAGGGCTTCGTCGGCTTCGAGATCGAGGCCCGCGGGCGGGCGGCGCACGGCTCACGGCCCGACCTGGGCATCGACGCCATCGCGCGCATGGGCCACGTGCTGGTCGGCATCGAGGAGCTCGACCGCACGCTGCGCGCAGACCCGACGCACCCGCTCCTCGGCAGCGGCTCCCTGCACGCATCGGTGATCGAGGGCGGCCAGGAGTTCTCGAGCTACCCGGAGCGCTGCCTGCTCAAGGGCGAGCGGCGCACGATTCCGGGGGAGACCGAGGCCGTGGTCGAGGGCGAGCTGCGGGAGCTCCTCGGCGACGTCGACGGCGAGATCCGCGTCGTCGTTGCGCGCGAGCCGTTCGAGACGCCGGCGGACGCGCCGATCGCCCAGCTCGTCTCCCGCCACGCCGGCGGGCCGGACGTGGTCGGTGTCCCTTTCTGGGCCGACTCGGCGCTCCTCTCCGCGGCCGGCATCCCCACTGTCGTCTTCGGCCCGGCGGGCGAGGGCGCCCACGCCGTCGAGGAGTGGGTCGATCTTGCGAGCGCCGAGCGCTGCGCCGAGATCTACACCGCCGTCGCCCGCGACCTCTGCGCCTGACCCGAACGGCCACGCCCCAGTGCCTGGCACCGGGACATGTCCTCGCGCGACTTCCCGCCTTCGGGCGAAATGGCTTCCGCGACGCTTGGGAGCTCGGCGGTCGATCGGAACGGCCACGTCCAAGTGCCTGGCACCTGGGCGTGGCCGGCGGGGACGCGGCCGGCGCTAGGGTGGTGAAGGCATGGCCACGCCCAGGACGATCCGGATCGGCGGTGACCTCGAGGTGCTCCGGATCGGCTTCGGGGCGATGCGGATCACGGGGCCGCAGATCCTCGGCTGGCCCGCCGACCGGGAGAACGCGCTGCGCGTGCTTCGGCGGGCCGTCGAGCTCGGCGTCAACCTGATCGACACGGCAGACTCCTACGGGCCGGAGGTGAGCGAGCTCCTGATCGCCGAGGCGCTCCACCCCTACCCGGAGACTCTGCTGATCGCCACGAAGGGCGGGCTGCTCCGCACGGACTCCGGAGCATGGCCGCGCGACGCCCGTCCCGAGCACCTCCGCGAGGCGTGCGAGGGGAGCCTCCGCCGGCTGCGGCTCGACCGCATCGACCTCTACCAGCTCCACGCGCCCGACCCGACCGTGCCGTTCGAGGAGAGCGTCGGCGAGCTCGTGCGCCTGCGCGACGAGGGGAAGATCCGCTACGTCGGGCTCTCGAACGTGAGCGTGGAACAGCTCCGCCGCGCCCAGGAGCTCGTCCCGGTCGTCTCCGTCCAGAACCGCTACAGCCTGGCCGACCGCTCCTCGGAGGACGTGCTCGACGAGTGCGAGCGCCAGGGCATCGCCTTCCTCCCCTGGTACCCGCTGGCCGCCGGCGACCTGGCGCAGCCGGGAGGCACCGTAGGCCGCGCCGCGAGCGCCCGCGGGGCCACCCCGGCGCAGGTGGCGCTGGCCTGGCTCCTCGCGCGCTCGCCGGTCACCGTGTCCATCCCCGGCACGTCCTCACTCCGCCATCTCGAGGAGAACGTGGCTGCGCTCGACCTCGAGCTCACCCCCGAGGAGCTCGCCGGCCTCGGGTAGCTACGGCCGCAGCTTCGAGGTGTTCACGACCCCGAAGTCCGAGCCCTTGAAAATGCCGCGCCGGGTACACGTACGCCCGCCGTGAGCGCCGGTCAATCCCCGATCTGGAGGAGAGCGGCCATGCGGTCCCAGCGGTCGAGCTCGCAGCCGTTCGAGCGCTCGAACGCCGCGTCGACGTCCTCGCCGTTCACGACCCCGACCACGGTCGCCTGCTCGGGGCCGCCGAAGATCATCGTGCAGACGCTGTCGGCGGGGACGGGCTCGAGGGCCGCCGGGTCGGTGGCCAGCGCGGCGCACGCAGCCTCCGGGTCGGGATGCGTGCCGGCGGCAGGCTCGCACGTGAGCGTCGCTTCGACGGACGCACCGTCGGCGCCCTCGGGCCAGAAGGTGACCGTAACCTCGGTCGCCGGCCCTGGCCGGGCCTCGGTCGAGTCGCCGCCGCCACCTCCTGCCGAGCCGTCGTCGTCGCCGGAGTCCGACCCGCAGCCGAGGGCGAGCAGCGCGACCAGCGCCGCGAGCACCGCGAGCCCAGCTGGGTAGCGCCTAGCCCCCACTGGCCGTCAGTATCCCATCCGAGACGACGCCGGCGAGCTGGGTCGGCCGGTCGGTCCACATGACGTCGCCCTCCATGATCAGGCCCTCGACCTGGGCGACGTCGAGCCCGGTGACGAGGAGCGAAGCACCGCCGCACTGGGGCGGGAAGGACTCGGCCAGGGCCGAGCACAGCCTGGCCTGCCCATCCGTGACCAGGAGGTTCCCGTTCACCAGGAGTGGCTCGGAGGAGTCGGACTCGAGCGCCTCCTCGATGGAGATCCCGGCACCCGCGGACTGGGTCGTGCCGGGCATGGTGTTCCCGCCGGCGGCGGTGTCGGAGTCGTCGCCGCCGCACCCGGCGAGCGCGGCGGCCGCGAGCAGGGCGGCGAGGATGCCGATCGTGGTCTTCATGTCCGGTCAGACCGGGGATTCGCCGGGAAGGTTCCCGAACCCTACGAGAGCTCCAGGCCGTTCACCGACTCGTCGGCGATCGTCCAGGCGGCCAGCTCGCCGCTCCTGAGCGAGAGGATCACGTACGGCTTGCCCTCCCAGAGCCCGATCGCCTCGACGTCGGTTCGCGAGGGGCGCGGCGGGCTCGACGGGTGCGAGTGGAAGACGGCGAGCTCGTAGCCGTCGTCCTCCAGGAACCAGACCTCGGGATCGATCTCGAGCTCGAAGCGGTACGGGCTGGCCGCTCGATTGCGGCCGGGGAAGAAGCGCTCCGCCACGCCGTCGCGGAGCGCGATCAAGCCGCAGGCCTCGTTCGGGAGCTCTGCCTCGGCGTGCTCGACGAGCGCCGAGCGCACCTCGGCGGGGATCACCACCAGAGGCGGTCTTCCATGGCCGCGCCGACCTCGGCGGCAGGGCGCGTCCAGAAGTCGGCGGAGAGGTACTTCCAGCCGCCGTCGGCGAGGACGGCGACGACGACGCCCTCGTCCAGGTCCTCGGCGATGCGCCGGGCGACGTGGATGACCGCGCCGGACGAGACGCCGGCGAAGATCGCCTCGCGCTCGAGCAGCAGGCGCAGGCCCTCGACCGACTCCTCGTTCGTCACGAGCAGCTTCCGGTCGAGCTTGGAGACGTCGAGGATCGGCGGGACGTAGCCGTCCGCCAGCGAGCGCAGGCCGTAGACGAGGTCGCCCTGGAGCGGCTCCGCCGCCGCGACGATCAGCTCCGGGTGGGACTCCCGGAGCCGGTCCCCGGCACCCATGAGGGTGCCGCCGGTGCCAAGACCGGCGACGAGGGCGTCGACATGCGGGAGGGCGTCTGCGATCTCGGCGCCCGTACCCTCGTAGTGGGCGCGGGGATTGGCCTCGTTGCCGTACTGGAAGGGCATGAACCAGCGCGCGTCCCGCTCCGCCAGCTGCAGAGCGAGCCGCACAGCGCCGTTCGAGCCCTCCGAGGCCGGGGAGAAGACGAGCCGCGCGCCGTAGAGCTCGAGGAGCTTGATGCGCTCGGGGGTGGCGTTCTCGGGGATGACGCAGGTCAGCGGATAGCCCTTGAGCTTCGCGACCATGGCGAGGGAGATGCCGGTGTTGCCGCTCGTGGGCTCGAGCAGCTCGCGTCCCGGTTCCAGCTCGCCGGCCGCCTCTGCAGCCTCGATCATGGTCTTCGCGACGCGGTCCTTGATCGAGCCCGTCGGGTTCTGCCCTTCGAGCTTCGCGTAGAGCTTGACGCCCGCGTGCGGCGCGAGCCTCGGCAGCTCGACGAGCGGCGTCGAGCCGATCGTCTCCAGGAGCGACGGCGTGAGCGTCTGCTCCCCGCCTGCCATTGCGGGCAGGAGAATCACCGTGGAGCCCGCGCTCACCTCGGTCTCGAGCCCGTCGAGCGTGCGCACGTCCTCGCTGTCGAGGTAGACGTTGACGAAGGGCGCGACTTCCTCGTCACCGTCGAGCACCTGCCGGCCCAGCCCGGGGAAGCGCTCGGCGAGGTCGGCGAGCACCTCCCGCATGGTCGAGCCGCTGGCTTCGACCTCGCGGGCGCCGCCGACCTCGGAGCGCAGCGTGGGCGGGATGCGAACCTTGATCACGGCGTCACCTGCCGTGCGGGCCCGGCACAGAACTCGACGTAGTCGATGTAATCGGTGATCGTCGGGCTGTCGCCGCAGACCGGGCAGTCGGGATCGCGGCGCAGGCTGATCTCCGTGAACTGCGTCTCGAGCGCGTCGAAGAGGAGCAGGCGGCCGACGAGCGGCTCGCCGATCCCGAGCGCGAGCTTCAGGGCCTCGTTCGCCTGCAGCGAGCCGACGATGCCTGGCAGGACGCCCAGCACGCCGCCCTCGGCGCAGCTCGGCGCCAGCTCCGGCGGCGGGGGCTGCGGGAACAGGCACCGGTAGCACGGCCCCTCCTTCGGCTTGAAGACCGTGGTCTGGCCCTCGAAGCGGAAGATCGAGCCGTGGACGACCGGGATCCCGTGCCACACCGACGCGTCGTTCAGGAGGTAGCGCGTGGGGAAGTTGTCGGCGCCGTCGACGATCACGTCCCAGCCCTCGCCGAGGATCCGGTCGACGTTCTCGGAGGTGAGGCGCTCCTGGAAGACCTGGACGGTGACGTCGGGGTTCAGCGCGGCGATCGTCCGCTTCGCGGACTCGGCCTTCGAGTCGCCGAGGCGCTCGGTCGAGTGGACGATCTGGCGCTGGAGGTTCGTGTCGTCCACGACGTCGTCGTCGACGATTCCGAGCTTCCCGACGCCCGCCGCCGCCAGGTAGAGCGACGCGGGCGAGCCGAGGCCGCCGGCGCCGATCAGGAGGATGCGGGAGTCGAGCAGGCGCAGCTGGCCCTCCTCGCCCACCTCGGGGATGAGGAGGTGGCGCGAGTAGCGGCGGCGCTTCGGCTCGTCGAGCGCGCGCGGCAGGTCGAAGCCGAAGCCGTTGCGCTTCCATTCGTTGAACCCGCCGGCCAGCGACGACACGTTCTCGTAGCCCAGCTCCTCGAGCGCCTTCGCGGCGAAGGCCGAGCGCGCGCCGGAGGCGCAGTAGACGACCAGCCGTGCGTCCCGGTCGGGAACGGCGCCCTCGATGCGGGACTCGAGGTTCCCGCGCGGCACGTGCACGGCGCCGGGGATGTGGCCCTCGTCCCACTCGTTGCGGTCGCGGACGTCGACGAAGACGGCCGGCTCCGACTCGCGCAGCTCTGCCGCGTCAGGCACGCCGATCTCGTCGATCTCGCTCTTGACCTGCTGCAGCAGCTCGCGATAGGTCGACATTGCTTCACGAAGTATAGCTACCTGTAGGCGGCGTCTGGCAAGGGCCGGAAGCTACGCTCGCCGCGTGTCCCCGCGTCGCGCCCGCGCCCTCGTCGGCCTGGCGGCGGCCGGCGCCGCCGCGCTGGTCGTCGGCGTGTCCGTCCTCCAGGGCGGGGACGAGAGCGCGCCGGCAGCGACCACCGAGGCCGAGCGCCCGCCGCCCCCGCTGGAGCTGGGCCTTGCCGTGCGGAGCGACGCCGAGGCGGACGCCCTCCGGGCGGCCGAGGAACTGGTCGACGAAGGCGACCGGCCCGGCGGTCTCGCCCGCTTCGACGAGATCCTCGCGGAGAATCCGGAGTCGGTCGAAGCTGCCGTCGGTGCGGCGATCGCCGCCTGGCCGGAGGGCACGGTCGAGCGCCTGGAGGCGCTCGCCGCCGAGCAGCCCGAGAGCGGCCTCGTCCAGCTCCACCTCGGCCTCGCCCTGCTTGCGAGCGGCGACGAGGAGGGAGCGCGGAGCGCCTGGGCGAAGGTCGGCGAGGTCGATCCGGACACTCCTGCGGCGCTGCGTGCAGAGGACCTCCTCAACCCGCAGTTCGCGCCCGGCCGCCCGCCGTTCGTGGCGCCGCTCGAGGCGCCGCCCGGTCTCGAGGGCCTCTCAGCGGAGGAGCAGCTCGCCGAGCTCGAGCGCCTGGCCGAGGAGGGAGGCGTCGACGAGCGGCTCTTCTACGGCATCGTGCTCCAGCGGGCGGGCCGTCCGGTGTCAGCCCAGGAGGCCTTCGCCGGCGCCGCCGAAGCCGACCCAGACAGCGTTCCGGCAAAGGTCGCCGCCGCGCTCGGGCGCTTCGACAAGGACGATCCGTCGCAGGCATTCTCGCGGCTGGGCCCGCTCGCCGACGCCGACGAGACCGGCGTCGTCCGCTACCACCTCGGCCTCGCGCTCTCCTGGATCGGGCAGGTCGAGGAGGCGACTCGGCAGCTTCGCCTGGCCCGCGAGGCCGATCCGGACGGCTTTTACGCGAGGGAAGCGGAGCGCCTGCTGGACCGTCTTGAGGACGTCGATTGACACAGTCCCCCAAAAGGGGGAAGCCGGATGTCCGGTCGCCGTGCAAGAGTCGCGGCGGTTGTGAAGGAGATTTGCGGCAGAGCGGCGGTTGACAAGTCGTCTGTCCCGGCTACGTTGAGAGACGGGATAGGGGATTTCGAGGAGAGGGAGGGGAGCTGAGTGGGCGTCATGCTCGACCATGAGGACGCCAGGGCGCTCGTGCGCCAGGGCCAGGAGGCTGGCTTCCTAACGCACGAGGAGATTGCGCTGGCGCTCGGCGACGAGTTCGAGCCCCTGCAGCTCGACGAGTTCTACACGGCGCTCGAGAAGCTCCACATCGAGGTCGTCGACGAGGCCGCCGACGCGGCCGAGCTCGACCTCGAGCCCGAGGCGCGCGAGATCTCCACGGACGCACTGCAGCTCTTCCTCAAGGACATCGGCAAGGTGCCTCTCCTCACGGCCGCGCAGGAGGTCGAGCTCGCCAAGCGCATCGAGCGCGGCGACCACCCGGCCAAGCAGAAGATGGTCGAGTCGAACCTCCGGCTCGTCGTCTCGATCGCGAAGAACTACCGCAACCAGGGCCTGCCCTTCCTCGACCTGATCCAGGAGGGCACGATCGGGCTCGTCCGGGCGGCGGAGAAGTTCGACTACCGCAAGGGCTTCAAGTTCTCCACCTACGCGACCTGGTGGATCCGCCAGGCGGTGGCCCGCGCGCTCGCCGACAAGGCGCGCACGATCCGGATGCCGGTCCACGTCGTCGAGAAGCTGAACAAGATCGGCCGCATCGAGCGGAAGCTCCTCAGCGAGTTCGGCCGCGAGCCGACGATCGACGAGGTCGCCCGCGAGCTCGAGCTGGAGCCCGACGAGGTCGAGCACATCAAGCGGAGCGCCCAGGCCCCGGTCTCGCTGGAGAAGCCCGTCGGCGACGAGGAGGAGTCCGAGTTCGGCCACTTCCTCGCCGACGAGACGGCCCCGGCGCCGGACGAGGCGGCCGAGACCCAGCTCCGCAAGGAGACGCTCTCGCGCGTCCTCCAGACCCTCTCGCTGCGCGAGCGCCGCGTCCTCGAGATGCGCTACGGCCTGGACGGCCAGCACCCGCGCACCCTCGACGAGGTCGGCCGCACGTTCAACGTCACGCGCGAGCGCGTCCGCCAGATCGAGAACCAGTGCCTGAAGAAGCTGCAGGCGCTGGCCGAGACGCAGAAGCTCCGCGACGTCGCCTGACCGGTTCGCCCATCAACGGCCGACGGCGCCCAGGAACCCCTCAAGCGTCTCGCGCCACCTGAGCGGCTGCTCGAGGTGAGGGTCGTGCCCGGCGCCTTCGACCTCGACGACCCGAGCCGCGGGAAGCGCAGCGACCATGCGTTGGGTCTCGTCCCGAAGCGCGCCGCGCTCGCCTCGGACGACAAGCACCGGGCAGCGGATCCGAGACCAGTCGTCCCACCAACTCCGCCCGCTCGCCTCCGAGAGCGCGGCAAGGAGCACGTCCTTTTCGAAGCTCGGCCACAGCCCGTCGTCGCGCTCCTCGAGGCCGCCGGCCCACGCACGCGACCACGACGTGTCGCCGCCGAAGAAGGCAAGAGCATCGTTGCGGGAGGCGAAGGGCACAGGCCAGGACTCAAGCCAGCGGCGTACGGTTTCCGGCGCCCTCGGGTCTGCCGCCGGGCTAGCTTCCACCACCACGAGGGCTAGGACCAGCTCCGGCCGCCTGGCCGCGAGCAGGAAAGCGATCAAGCCGCCGAACGACTGCCCCACAACCACGGCGGGAGCCAGATCGAGCTGCTCGATCCACAGCTCGACGTCGGCGACGAAGGCGTCCGGCGAGACGCTCGCCGGTGCGCGCTCGCTTCGTCCGTGACCTCGCTGCTCGACCGCCACGACCCTGAAGGTCTCCGACAGCCAGGATGCGGTCTCGTGCCACTCGCCGGCATACCCGGCGAGCCCGTGCAGCAGTACAACGGCCTGGCCGCGACCGTCGTGATCCAGGCAGCACAGCCGAGTCCCCTCGCGCGCCTCGACGTGCCAGCGCTCGCCCGCCACGGAGAGAGGGTACTCCCACGGTCTCAGAACGAGCGGGCCGTAGACTCCGCGCGGTGACGGACCGGATCGATCCCGCCTGGCTCGCGGAGCTCTCCGAATGGCTCCGCATCCCCAGCGTCTCCGCGGACCCGGCGCACGCGGGTGACGTACGGCGCTCCGGGGAGTGGGTCTGTGAGTTCGTGCGCGGGGCCGGCGGCGACGCAGGGCTCGTCGAGACGGACACGCACCCGCTGGCGGTCGGCGAGATCCGGGCCTCGACTGGCGCCGCCGACGCACCCACCGTCCTCCTCTACGGCCACTTCGACGTCCAGCCGCCGGCGCCGCTCGAGCTCTGGGAGTCCGACCCGTTCGAGCCCGAGATCCGGGACGGCTGGCTCTACTGCCGCGGCGCGGTCGACGACAAGGGCAACTCCTATCTGCTGCTCAAGGCCGCCCGGCTGCTCGCCGAGGAGGGCGCACTGCCCGTGAACGTGCGGGTCGCGTTCGACGGGGAGGAGGAGATCGGCGGGCACTCGATCGTCGACTTCCTCGCCGCGGACGAGCGCGGCGCCGACGCCTGTCTCATCTTCGACAGCGGCATGCCTCGCGAAGACACGCCTGCGTTCGACCTGGGCGTGCGCGGGCTCGTCTACTTCCACGTAAGCCTGCGCACCGGAGAGCGCGACCTGCACTCGGGCATGTTCGGAGGCGCCGCGCTGAACGCCGTCCACGCGCTCATGCGGACGCTCGACGCCGTCGTGGCGATGCCGGACGAGCTGCGCGCCGGCGTCATCCCGCCGACTGACGAGGAGCTCCGCTCCTGGCAGGAGCTCGACCCCGGCGCGGCCGTGCTCGCCGACGCCGGCGCGGTGCCCATGGACGCCGGGGCCGCGGCCGAGTTCTACCCGCGCATCTACGCCGGCCCGGCCGTGGACGTGAACGGGCTCCAGGGCGGCGAGGCGGTCCTCCAGAAGACCGTGCTCCCCGTCGCGGCAGAGGCGAACGTCTCCATCCGCCTCGCGCCGGGCCAGGACGTCGAGGGCATCAGCGCCGCCTTCGAGCGGCTGCTCCGCGACGCCGCGCCTCCCGGGCGCCGAGCTCGAGGTGGAGCGGCGCTCGTCCTCGCCGGCCGGGCTGATTCCGCCCGACGCGCCGGCCGTGCGGCTCGCGCAGGACGCCTTCGAGCGCGTCCTCGGCAGTCGGCCGCTGCTGCTCCGCACCGGGGGGACGATCCCGCTCGTCCCGGCGCTCGCCGAGCGCGAGCATCCCGACGATCCTCACTGGCTTCGCCCTCCCGGGCGCCAACGTCCACTCACCGAACGAGCGCCTGCTCGCCCGCTACCTCCCGCTCGGCGTCGACGCTGCCCGCGAGACGCTGGTCGCGCTCGCCGGCCTGCACTGACGTGGCGGTCGGGCAGGCCGTCAACGGGGCGCTCCGCAAGACGATCCTCGCGTCGTCGTCGAGCCCGCGCGTCCGCCGCTTCGCGGACAAGCACGGGCTGCGTCTCGGCGCCTCGCGCTTCGTCGCGGGCCAGGACCTCGACGCGTGCGTCGCCGTCCTGCGCCGGCTGAACGACCAGGGCCTCCACGCGAACACGACGCTGCTCGGGGAGGACGTCCTCGACGAGGCTGAGGCGCGCGCCGTCGCCGACGAGTACCTCGTGATCCTCGCGCGCCTGCACGAGGAGGAGCTGCGCGCGAACGTGGCGCTCAAGCTGACGCACCTCGGCCTCGACCTCGACGAAGAGCTCGCCTACGAGAACCTCGAGCGCGTGGTTGCGCGCGCCGGCGAGCTCGGCAACTTCATCCGCATCGACATGGAGTACTCGGCGCTCGTCGACCCGACGCTCCGCCTCTACCGGCGCCTGCGCGAGGCCGGGCACGCGAACGTCGGCACCGTCCTCCAGTCCTACCTCTACCGCACGCTCGACGACCTCGAGAGCCTGCTGCCGCTCGAGCCCAACCTGCGGCTGGTCAAGGGGGCCTACCTCGAGCCCGAGTCGGTCGCCTATCCGTCCAAGTCCGACGTGGACGCCGCGTACCTCCGACTGGTCGAGCGCTCGCTCACCGGCGGCGGCTACACGGCGATCGCCACGCACGACGAGCGCATGATCGAAGGCGCGCTCGCCTTCGCCGAGCGTGAGGCAATCGGCCGCGACCGCTTCGAGCTGCAGATGCTCTACGGCGTCCGCCCGCAGCTCCAGCTCGACCTGCTCGCGCGCGGCTACAAGGTGCTGGTGGCGACCCCGTTCGGCCCCGAGTGGTTCCCGTTCTTCACGCGACGTCTGGCCGAGCGGCCCGCGAACCTGCTCTTCGTCGCGCGGAACCTGGTGAGGCGCTAGGAGTTCTCTAGGTCGCCGGGACGGCGCGCTTGCCGCCGTGGGCGTGCATGTGCGCTTCGTCGTCGACGAGCCAGGCGTGCCCGAAGCGGCTCATCTCGTCGATGATCGGGAGGAGCGCCGAGCCCTTCTCGGTCAGCTCGTACTCGGCCCGGCGGGCGCTCGCGTGCTTCTCGATGATCCCGTCATGCTCGAGCACGCGCAGGCGCTCGGACAGCGTCCGCGGGCTGATGCCGGGGCAGGAGCGCTCCAGCTCGGAGAAGCGGCGGGGGCCTTCTGACAGGTCGTGGACGATGATCGCCGTCCACTTCGAGCCGATGATGTCGGCCGTACAGGCGACCGCGCACTCCTCGTCGTGCACGGGCTTCATCGTGCGCATATGCCCATTGTAGCCGGGTGCCTGAACGCTTCTCAGAATGCCGCGGCGGCACAGGGCTTCGTTCTGAGACGCGTTCTACGAGTCCCAGGGGGGCGGGCGATGCGCCCAGCGGCCGCCGACCATGGTGGCGACCACCTGGATCTCCCCCAGCTCGTCGGCCGGGGTCTCGAGCGGATCGCGGTCGAGCACGACCAGGTCGGCCAGGTAGCCGGGGAGGAGCTTCCCGCGCCGGCGCTCGTCACCGGTGAGCCAGGCCGGCGCGACACAGGTGGCGTGCAGGGCCTGCTCCACGGTGACCGCCTGCTCGGGATGCCACGCGTCGCGTTCGTCGAGCGTGCGCGTGACGCCGGCCCGGATGCCGAAGAGCGGGTCGAGCTCCTCGACGGGCGCGTCGGAGCCGTTCGCGACGAGCGCGCCGGAGTCGACGAGCGACCGGAAGGCGTAGGCGCCGCCGGTCTTGCCCTCCCAGAAGGCGTCGGCCAGGTCGCGGTCGGACGCGGCGTGGCTGAACTGCACCGAGGCGGCGACGCCGAGCTCCGCGAAGCGTCCCACGTCCTCCGGCGCGAGCAGCTGCGCGTGCTCGATCCGCTGGCGAAGCCCGCGCGGCCGCCACTCGTCCTGCGTCTCCTCGAAGGCGTCGAGCGCCCGCCGGTTGGCGAGGTCGCCGATCGCGTGCACTGCCACCGGGAAGCCGGCGCGGGCGCTGCGGCGGACGATGTCCACGAACTCCTCGTAGCCGACGATCTCCACGCCGGAGCCGTCGAGCATCAGCGCCGTGCGCGAGCCGAGCGTGCCGTCCAGGAACGCCTTGATGTACCCAACGCGGAGGAAGTCGTCCCCGAGGCCGGAGGCGAGCCCGATCTCCTGGAGGCGTTCGAGGTGGTTCCACGGCAGCGACTGCCAGATCCGCAGGTCGAGCGCGCCCTCGTCCTTCAGGCGCTGGAAGACGCGCAGGGCGCCGAGCCAGCCGTCCTTGTCGTGCACGGAGACGACGCCGCGCGAGAGCGCGAGCGGGATCGCCTCGCGGCAGGCGTCGACCATCTCGTCCTCGGTGGGCCGGACGTAGGTGTCGCGGAAGTGCCAGGCGCACTCCTCGCGCAGGACGCCCGTCGGCTCGCCGCGCTCGTCGCGCTCGACGACACCGCCCGGGACCTGCAGCTCGCCCTCCACGCGCGCGAGCGCGGCCGAGTTGAGCCAGAGCGAGTGGTAGTCCTTGGACATGAGCGCCACGGGCACGTCGCCCGCGACTGCGTCGAGCGCCTCCTTCGTCGGCTCGGCGGCCGGAGCCCAGTCGCCGCTCCGCCAGCCGAGCCCGCGCAGCCAGCGTCCGCTCGCGACGTCGGCGACAGCGCCTGCCACGCGCGCCAACGCCTCGTCCAGCGAGGCCGTGCCCTCGAGCCGCACCTGGCGCTGCGCGAGCGCCCAGGTGGGGAAGTGGACGTGCGAGTCCGTGAACCCCGGGAGGACGCAGCGGCCGCCGAGGTCGACCCGGTCGGGGCTCGCAAGCGCCGTCTCGTGGGTGCCGACCCCGCCCGCGATCCGCTCCCCGGCGATGGCGAGGGCCGCCGCCTTCGGGAGCGCCGGATCGAGCGTGCGGACGACGCCGTTCTCGAGGATCACGAGGCGAGGATAGTGGCAGGAGCCGTGTCGAGCAGCAGGACGCCCCCGGCGACGGCAGGGAGGTCGCCGGGGGCGTCGGGCGCGAGCCGCAGGCTCGCCGCCGGCCGCAGGTGATTCGCGGCCGGGCGGCGAGCGGTTCGCCTACCCCTCGAACTTGTCGGGGCTCTGCTGGACGATCGCGGCGGCGAGCGTGTCCCCGGTCGCCACCATGTGGTCGTAGGCCTCGCGCGTGAGCGTGTAGGCCTGCTCGTAGTCGCCGGCCGCGTAGGCGTCGATGGCGCCCTTGAGCTGCGTGATGTGCATCGTCAGCCCTTCCTGGAGCGCCGCCTGCGGCAGGCCGGTCGCCTCGGCGAGGAAGCCCGAGAACGCGCCCGTGTAGCCGGTGAGGTTGTCCACGGCCTCCTGCTGGGCGGCCTTGTCCTTCTCGGCCAGCGCGACCGTGTAGTCGACGAAGAAGCCGATGTGGTCGCGCCAGAGGCTGGGGCCGTCGAGGAACATCTGCGCGGCCTCGTCGCCGTACACCGAGCCGATGGCCTCGGAGACCTCCACGCTGTTGGCGTCGAGTGCCGCGGCGGCGGCCTCGAAGTCCGCGGCGCCGTCGAAGCCCTTCTGGGCGGCCGCCACCGCGAGGAGGGCGTGCTCGCCGAGGAGCGTGTCGAGCGTGACGCGCAGGTCGGCGGCCGGGGTCGCCGTGTCCGGTTCGCTCATGGCCATGGCGGTCATGCCGGTCGACGCCATCTGAGCGGAGGCCGGGCTGTCGGCGGCGTTGTCGTCGTCTCCGCCGCACGCGGCGAGCCCGAAGGCGGCGCTCGCGACAACGGCGAGGAGGGCGAAGAGTGTCCTGAGTCTCATTGTGTCTCCCTGATCGAGGTCTGGGCACGCCTGGTTCGCCGGCCGGCGCGCTGTGGTTCGCCCCGAGGTGCTCAAACCGCCCGATCCGGCGCTGCGTATAGACCCGCGATGCGTCGTCTCTTCCTCCTCGCGCTCGCTTTCGTCCTCCTCCCGGCGTGCGGCGGGGGGAGGAGACGACGGGGAACGACGCGGGGTCGGGCGGCGGGAGCGTCGTCGACGTCTCGCTCGCCGACTTCATGATCGAGCCCGCGCAGATCGCGGTCGAGCCGGGCTCCCACACCTTCCACGTCGTCAACGACGGGAGCGTCGTGCATGCCCTGGAGATCGAGGGCCCGAGCGGCGAGGTGGAGACGGGAGACCTCGAGCCCGGCGAGTCGGCCGACCTGACCGTCGACTTCTCCGAGGACGGCACCTTCGAGATGTACTGCCCGGTGGACGACCACCGCGGCATGGGCATGGAGGGGTCGATCACCGTCGGCGAGGGTGGCGGGATGGCGCCGGACGAGACGACCACGGAGGAGGACTCCGGCGGCTACGGGTACTAGCGCGCAGCCCGGCTAGCGCGCCGGGCAGCACCACTCGGCGAGGCGGGGAAACTCGACCGGGCCAGCGCTCCCCGGCGCGAACTCCCGGCGGATGTCGCTCGCGGCGACGATACGGCTGACGCCGGGGAGGCGGACGAAGAGGACCTGGTCCGCCTCGGGCCAGCTGGTCGCGAGCCAAGCCCCGTTCGGGGAAAAGACGAGGTCCTCGAGGTGGCCTTCGACCGCCTGGAGCCGCTCCTCGCCGAGGACGAGCACACTTCGGCCTGCGGCCGTGTCGGCGGCTGTGTAGGCGATCGACCGGGCCCCCGGCGCGAAGGCAGCGTCGAGGACGTCCCACGCCGCGGGTGACTCGAGCACGCGCGCGGGGGCTCCGCTCGTACGGTAGAGCGGGTGCCGGTCTCCCTCCGTGACGACGAAGAGGAGGGCGGCGTCGTCGGACCAGAGGAGCTGCTCGGGCTTGGAGCCGGGGTCGGCGGTCCAGAGCTCCTCGCCGTCGGCCTCGACGACGTGGACACGGCCCGCGGTGTCGGCATATGCGAGCACGGTGCGCCCCGCGGCCGGAAGCCAGGCGGGCGCGACGGGGGCGACGTCCTCGGAGAGCAAGCGGTCGCCGGCGCCGTCGCCGTCGACGACGCGCAGGGTGTCCCCTTCACGGTAGGCGACCCGGAAACCGGGGCTCGGCGCCCAGCGCGCGTCCGCCACGGGCGTCGGGCGCGTCACCGTCCAACGCAGGTCGCCGTCGGGCTCCACCGCCGCCACGCGCCTCCCCTCCGTGACGACGACGAAGAGTGCATTGGGAGAGAACGACGCGTCGTCGTAGTCGCCGAGCAGGCGCTTGGATCCGTCCGGCCTCACGATCCACGGGCCCTGCTCGGAAACGACGAGCAGGCGTCCGGCGCTCGGCAGCGAGACGAGGGCGGGCTCCGCCTCGTCGACGCCGGCGACCCGGTCCCGGATCCACCCGCCGACGGAGCGGCCAGGAGGAGAGAGAGCCGCGGCGACGAGCGCCGCGGCCGCGGCGACCGCCACGAGCAGCCGCAGCCGGCGTCTGCGCCTCGGGACGGGCCCGCGCTCGGCGTAGGCGGCTCGCACGACCGCCCAGGCGCGGCGCTGGGCGTCGAGCTCGTCCGGCACGGGCGTGCTCAGGAGGGCGTCGCGGACGTTCGCCTCGGTCACCGCTCCTCCCTCGGCCCGACGGCGTCCTGGAGCGTGTCGAGCCCGCGCCGCAGGCGCGAGTTCACGGTACCCCTGGGAAGCTCGAGGATGCGCGCGATCTCGCCTGGCGTGTACTCCAGGACGTAGCGGAGGACGACGACCGCCCGGTGCTCGGGCGAGAGGGAGGCGAGCGCCGCGACCATGTCCGCGGGGAGGGGGGCGGCGGTGTTCTGCCGCTCCTCGCCCGCAAAGTGTTCGATCGCCTCGCCCGCCCCGACCTCTCGGCGGAGAGCACGGGCGCGCACCCAGTCGATCGCCCTGTTGACGACGATCCGGTGGAGCCAAGGGCCGAACGGACGTCCGCTGTCGAAGCGGTCGAGTGCCCGCACGGCCGCGAGGAAGGCCTCCTGCGCGAGGTCCTCGGCCGCCCCGGCGTCGTGGACGACGAGGTAGGCGGCGCGGTAGGCGCGCGGCCAGTGAGCGCGAAAGAGCGCCTCGAAGTCGGAGACCGACCCAGCCTGGGCGCCGCGCACCCAGGCGCGCTCGTCGCGGCCCGCGCCCGCCATGGCGTGCCGACTATACGAACGAGCGTCCCGATCCGGTCCATCGCCGAGGCATACGGCCGGGCGGGTTGCGGAGGTCCGGCACGCCGTCGTACCCTTGCGGGGAAATGCCTGCCTGCGCCGGCTGCCGCAGCGAGGTGGAGGAGCGCTTCCGCTTCTGCCCGTGGTGCGGCGCCGCGCAACGGATGAAGGTCGTCGAGCTCTTCGCTGGCCACCCGCTGCTCGAGAAGGACCCGGAGAAGGCTCTCCGCGTCTCGCGCTACCTGGGCGAGGACGAGGAGAGCCGGCACGTGCGCTTCAGCGTCTGGGGCGGGGGCGGGACGCCGCGGGCCGAGGCGGCCGTCTCGCTCTCCGAGGAGGAGGCCGAGCGGCTGGCCCGCTTCCTCGCCGAGACGGCCCGGCTCGCCGATCAGCAGGCGACGAGCTAGCCGGCCGGCAGGAGCAGCCTGACTGCGCGCGCGTGCCGTGCAGCCGCGGCGGGACCGAGACGCCCCGCCGGCAGCTCGACCACGAAGGAGGCGGTGCCGGGGAAGCGCCGGTTCTGCCAGTTCGGCGCCGTACCGGGCAGCCAGCGGATCGAGCGGTACGGCTCGCGGGCGAGGCGGGCGTAGCGGCGCGCCGCCGCGCGGCTGCCGCCCCAGGCGCGGACGACGTGCTGGGGCTGGTGGTACCAGACGGTCACGTCCGGCCGGATGCGGCGGACGAGCCGCCGCGCAGCTCGCGCCTCGGGCTCGGACCAGGGCCGCGGGCCCGCGTAGTCGTCGCCCCAGCGCCGGCCGATGGGCTTCCACTCCGAGCCGAAGTTGCGGTTGAGGTCGACGCCGCGCCCGTTCTGGCGGGTGCCGCGGCGGCGGCCGTCTGGGTTGAGGTCGTGCACGACCCAGAGGTCGAGCCCGCGGGGGCGTGGCCCCCGCACGAGCCGCCTCGTGACCTCGATCCCGGCGCACTCGTCGCCGTGGATGCAGCCGACGACGAGGATCGTCCGGGGGCTCGAGAAGTCGCCGAGGCGGTGCGCGCCGATCGGACGGCCGCCCGCCGACCGCCCGACCACGCCTCGCCATTCCTGCAAACCGTCTGCCGGCGGCGGCGCGGCGAGCACGGCGACCGTGAGGAGCTCAGCGAGCATGCAGCAGATACGGCACGAGGCCCTACGCGAGTCCGGGACCCGGCCGGGGATCTCGCCCGTAGTGGTCTCCGTGCGAACGGCCGTGATCCTCTCGCTGCTCGCGCTCGGCCTCGCCGGGCCGGCGGCCGCCTACGTAGATTCCGGGACCGGCGGGCCGGTCGACTGGGAGCCCCCGACGCCCGGCCCGGAGATCGCCTGGCGCCGCTCCATCGCCGTGGGCGAGCCCGGGGCAGGCCGGCTCGTTCGCGGCGTCAGGCTCCCCGCGGAGGGAGAGCACTTCTTCACGTGGGATCCCGTCCTCCACCGCGTGCCGAACCGTTCGTCGCGGCGCTGGGGCACCGACCGGCTCGTGCGCTTCGTGCTTCGGGTCGTCGAGGACTTCGCCTCGGCGAACCCCGGTGCGCCGCGGGTCGGGATCGGTGATCTCAGCAGGCGTTGGGGCGGCCCGTTCGGCCCGGTGCACTTCACGCACCAGAACGGCCTCGACGCCGACATCTACTACCCGCGGCGAGATCGCATCGAGCGCCCGCCGACCAAGGTCTCCCAGATCGACCGCCGCCTCGCCCAGGATCTCCTCGACCGCTTCGTGGCTGCCGGCGCCGATCTCGTCTACATCGGCCCGAACACGGGCTTCACCGGCCCGCGCAGCGTCGTGCAGGTGCTCTGGAACCACGACAACCACCTGCACGTCCGGACTCGCCAACACTCGAACTCCCGCGACTGACACCCGTTTGGCGCGCCCTGGTCGTCACCGTGGGCCGCGGCGACTAGCCCTCCAAGCCGGGGTCGAAGCAAGAGAGAGGGTGGGCCGAGGCCCACCCTCTCGGTGCGTTCAGTCCTTTCTCGGTCTAGGGATCGATCACGATCGTGCAGACGACGGTTCGCGGCGAGGGATCGATCCTGATGTCCTCGTGGGTCACCGACGTGTCCCACCCTGTCGCCGGGTTGGCGTCCGGGGTGTCCGGTGTGGTGCCAAGGCCGGCGCAGTCGATGGAGGTGACGCTGGTTTCGCCGGAGCCACCGTCACGGAAGTTCACCTGGATATCCGCTAGCGGCGGGTCCGTGAACGTCACCACAGCGGCACCTGTAGGCAGGTTGTCGGTGCAGTTCGTCCCGGCGACCGCCGTTACCGTCACGGGGCCGGGGTTCACGGGAAGACCGTAGCCGGGCGGTGCCGACGTCTCGGTGACGGAGTAGTTGCCGGGGATCAACCCCGAAACGCACACCTCACCGACGTCGGCGTCCTCGTCGGGGGCCGTAGCGGTTGTGTCGTCAGTGACGCTGGAGCCGTTGTAGGAGAAGACCGCGCCAGCTTCCGAGACCGGACCGCCCTTGGTGCTGTTCTTCAGGATGCGGATCGCTCCTCGCTGGAAGTTGCCGAAGTCGTTGCCCTCGAGGTCAGAACCACTCGCGCTGAAGGCGTAGCCGGTCGTGTTGCCCGGGCACGTCGCCAGCGTCTCCCCGCTCGGCAAGGTCTGGCCGGCGACCGGTGCTCGACTGGATCCAGCTGGTCTGCTGCACCTCGCAGACGATGTAGTTGCCGGATGAGCAGGTCCTCGAACGAGTAGCTACCGTTCAGCTCCGCGTCATGACCGTGGCTTCCACAGCTTGGCCGCGCCTCGACAACGTCGATGTTTTCCGGTGTCGGTGTAGAGGTTGATCGTCCACCCCGCGAGACCAGGCTCCCCGGAGTCCCTCGTGCCGTTGGCGTTCAGGTCGTTGAACTTCGTCCCGCTCTTGGCGATGCAGACGTTGAAGGGCTGCAGGGAGTAGTCGTACAGCGTGGCCGAGGTCTCCATCGAAGAGCGGGTGTTGGTCAGCAGCTTGTTGATGCACGGGTCCAGCCCGAAGGCGGACACGTTGATCCCGCCCTCGTAGAACTGCTGTGCAGCGACGAAGTCGAGGCTACCGCTGTCCTTGTCCCAGGTCTTCCACGCTGGATTGACCTGGGCGCCCGCGTTGGTGATGGCGCACAGCCGGTCATCGATGCCGGGATCGCCGCACCTCCCGCTCGTCGCGAGCGGGACGAGGTTGTTTTCCGCGGCAGGGTTGGTGGGATCCCAGGTGAAGGCCGCAATGGTGGCCGTGTTCCCGCCGTTGGAGAACTCGGAGACGAGGAGGATGTCGCCGACCACGTGATTGCCCGTGAACGGATTGCCGGGGCCTGTGCCCCCGCCCGCGCAGTTCACGTTCTCGTCCTGCAGGAACCAGACGCCGATGTCGTTGACCCCGCTCGCGTCGTTCTTCTCGGCGCCGAAGTAGAGGATCAGATCCCCGTCCGCGTTCACGTAGGCGACTGCGTACGTGTTGACGAGGTCACCCTTGTCCGTGACGTTGTTCGCGCGGACGCAGCGCCATTCCGCGCTGATGTCCAGGATGTCCTTGCTGTTGGTCGTGAACGTCGTGTTGTCGGCGGTGACCGGAACCTCGACGCCACGGCGGATTTCCGTCGTGAAGTCAGGGCCCGCCGTCGCCGCCGAGAAGCCGGCCGGCAGGCTGGCCTGTGGCGTGGAGAAGCCGTTTGCATTGATCCCCACGATGTCGTTGTCCCAGTCCACCTCTGGGCCGCCGACCGGATTGGCGTCGTCGACGTTGCCGTCGAGCTCGAATGCCTCGTCGTGCACGGCGGCGGCTGTCCCGATGAATAGAAGGCCGACCATCATGGTCAGCAGAATGGGCACGGCCAGGAACCGGCGGCGTCGCCGACTCCCTGGCGGCCCGACAATGCGTGTCATCGACTAATTTCCTCCTTGATAAGCCCTGTTGAGCGGGAAAAAGGGAATCTGATGCGCGGTGTCGCCGCAGTTCGGCGGGCGCGCCAACCGTTGTGGTTCCCTCATAAAGCTCCTTTCCCGGCTCCGATCGCCTCGGAGAGCGTGCAGGGGAGTGCATTCTCACCCTGTCCACCGGAGCCGCAGCCGCTATAACGCCAGAGGCACGAGGCTACGGTTGTCCACAGCCCTGTGGAAGACGGCGAACGCCCGATCTTCACATGGGCCGATGGCCGTACGAGGTCAGGTCGCCACTAGGGCCGTCGACGGAGACTCGCGGCCTGAGAACCTTGAATTCTTCAGGCATTTACTGTAGAACCCGATTGCGGCGGTGTAACGAAATTGGCAGCTTTCAGCGGCTCGGTACTCCTGGTCGATGACGACGAGCAGTACCTCGAACTCGTAAGCACGACTCTGGAGCGTGCCGGCTACCGCATCTCCTTGGCACGCAGCGGGGAAGAGGCGCTCGCCCTGTCGCGTTTGGAGCGGCCCGCGGTCGTGGTGCTCGACGTCAAGCTTCCCGGCGTCAGCGGCTACGAGGTGTGCCGCCAGCTCAAGGATGCGTTCGGGGACGGGTTCCCTGTCGTCTTCGTGTCGGGGGTTAGGACGGAGGCGTTCGACAGGGCGGCGGGGCTCCTCATGGGCGCGGACGACTACCTCGTGAAGCCGTTCGAAGTGGACGAATTCATGGCCCGCATCCGCAAGTACCTCGCTCCCGGGCCGGGCACCACGCCGGTCGAGACGCCGATGTCGGCTCTGACGCCGCGCGAGCGGGAGGTGCTCGGCCTCCTCGCGGGCGGCCTCGACCAGGGCGAGATCGCCGACCGCCTGGTGATCAGTTCCAAGACGGTTTCGACCCACATCCAGCACATTCTCGAGAAGCTCGGCGTTCACAGCCGGGCGCAGGCGGTCTCGGTCGCGTACAACGAGGGCCTGCGCCCCGTCAACGGGTCGCCCGTCAGCTGATCCGGGTTGTCGCCCGACGTCGGGCGGGCTGAGACGGTACGGAGCCGGGGGCTCCGGTCTCCCTTCTCGCTCCGTGGTACCACTCCCCAGAGAACGCGAGTGCGCTGGATCGCCACGTGGCCTTCGACCTGGCTCGTCGTAGCCCTTGGTCTCGCTGCGGCCGTGGCTGCGATGCGCGGCAAACGCCGACCGGTGCGTGTGGACGAGCCCAGCCCGGAGCTCCTGCAGATTCCGATCGCCGCCCGCGACCCGGTGTGCCGATGACGGGGCGGCGCGGGCTGACGTGGCTGGTCGTCGCCGGCCTGTCGGCGATCGGTCTCGCCGCAGCCGTGGACGCGCTTCGGGAGGCGCCGAGAGCGGTGAGGACCGAAGCGGAGACGGCGACCGTTCCAGGCGTGGCGCGGACTCGGGACAGGTCGTCGCGCAGCTTCGGCAGGCCGGGGTGTCCGGGGTGCTCACGTATTCCGATCAGGATTGCCGGCTGCACGCGGTTTCCTTGCCGGAGCTCGAGCCGGTGGAGGCCCCGTCGTTCGAGATGTGCCGGCCGGCCATCTCGAACGGAGGATTCGGCGTCTTGGACGGCGACGTCGTCTGGTCGGGCCTCGGCTACAGGTTCGCCCAGGTGGTGCTCTCCAGCGAGGAGCTCTCGCGTGCGATCCTGGGCGGGGCACCGGGTGCCGATGGCGGGTTCCGCGCCGTGCAGGCAGTGCGGCTGGACGACGGGCGCATGCTCGTGCTCGCGGACTCCCGCGGGCTCGGGGAGCGCGTGGTCGCAGCCTTCGACGGGCCGCGCGCTCGGTTCGCGCACCTGAGCTGGCAGGCCGACAATGCGCGGGCGATTCGCCCCAGCCCGCAGGGGCGCTACTACGCGATCTTCCGGGGCGAGCCGCGAAGCGTTCGGGTGTTCACCCGCGACGGGCGCACCGTCGAGCCCACCGAAGGCACACCGCGAGCGTGGGCAGTGGCCTGGTCTCCGGACGAGCGGTGGACAGCTCTCGCCGCGAGCGACGGCGTCTGGGTGTTTCCGAGCGAGCGCCCTCGGGGCCCGGTGATCCGCATCCCTCTGAACGCCCACGACCTCGCCTGGGCCGAGACCGGGCTCGCAAGCTCTCCTTAACTCAAGGGGCACCCCGCCCTCCACCCGCTTTCGAGCGTACCGTCGAAAAGCGCACGCGTGGCGCGCGGACCGTGCTGACTTCGTGACGGATTCGGGGCGAACTAGAATCCGCGGCGTGGGGTACGAGCCGCTCTCCGACGAGCAGCGCGAGATCCGCGAGCTCGTCCGGACGCTGGTGCGCGAGCGCATCGCGCCGCGCGCCGCCGAGATCGACTCCTCGGGCGAGTTCCCCTGGGACAACGTCGAGCTGTTCCGCGAGCACGGGATCCTCGGCCTCCCCTTCGAGGAGCGCTTCGGCGGCACCGGCACTGGGGCGCTCATGGTGCTCGTCGCCATCGAGGAGATCTCCCGGGCGTGCGCGACGACCGGGCTGATCCTGGCCATGCAGGAGCTTGGCGCGCTCGCGATCAAGAACGACGGGACCGAGGAGCAGAAGGAGCGTTATCTCCCGCGTCTGGCCAGCGGCGAGTGGCTCCCGGCGTACGCGCTCACCGAGCCGGGCTCGGGCTCCGACGCAGCCGCGATGCGCTCCGAGGCCAGGCGCGAGGGCGACGAGTACGTCCTCAACGGCTCGAAGCGGTTCATCACGAACGCGGGTGTGGCGGGCCTCTACGTCGTCTTCGCGAAGACCGACCCGGCGGCGGGCCACGGGGGGATCTCGGCGTTCATCGTCGAGGCGGACGCTCCCGGCTTCGAGGTCGGGCGGATCGAGCCGAAGATGGGGATCAAGGGCTCGACCACCGGGGAGGTCTTCTTCACGGACTGCCGGGTGGCTGCGGCGAACCGCATCGGCGAGGAGGGCGACGGGTTCAAGGTGGCCATGCGGGTCCTCGACCGCTCCCGCCCCGGCATCGCGGCGCAGGCGCTCGGGATCGCGCAGGGCGCGACCGACTACGCGCTCGAGTACGCGAAATCCCGCGAGACGATGGGGAAGCCGATCGCCGAGCACCAGCTCATCGCCGGCAAGCTCGCCGAGATGGAGACGAAGTGCGAGGCCGCGCGCGGGCTCCTGTACAAGGTCGGCCTGGCGATCGACGAGGGCGTCGAGCCGCTCACCAAGCTCTCGGCGATGACGAAGCTGTTCTGCGGCGACACGGCCATGGAGGTCACGACCGAGGCCGTCCAGATCCTCGGCGGCTACGGCTACATGAAGGAGTACCCGGTCGAGCGCATGATGCGCGACGCGAAGATCACGCAGATCTACGAGGGCACGCAGGAGATCCAGCGCCTCGTGATCGCGCGCGAGATGGTGCGCGAGGCGCGGGCCTCGCTCCTCGCCGGCGTCGGCTAGCCGGCGGTTCCGGCGGCGCGCATGGCCGCCTTGTGGGCGCGCTTCTTCGCCTGGTAGTCCTCGAGCGCTTCGTAGGAATCGACGTCGCCGAGGGTGGGGTGCGTCGGGGCGACGTCCTCCCAGCCCGGCGGCCGCACGCCGTAGCGCTTGCCGAGGATCGCGAGCAGCGACCGCGCCTTCATCGGGCCGATCCCGGGGAGTCCGAGCAGGCGGCGCTCGAGGTCCTCGCCGCTCTCGGCGTCGAGCCAGACGCGCTCGGCGTGTCCGCCGTAGTCCTCGACGACCGCGGCGCAGAGCTCCTGCACGCGCCCGGCCATGTTCCCCGGGAAGCGGTGGATGGCCGGCTTCTGCCGGAAGATCTCCGCCAGCTCGCCCGGGTCGGTCGCGGCGATGGCCGCGGCGTCGAACGTGCCGAGCCTGCGCCGGATCTCGAGCGGGCCGGAGAAGGCCTTCTGCACTGTCACCTGCTGGTCGAGGACGAACCCGACCAGCAGTGCCAGCGGCTCCTCGGCCAGGAAGCGGTCGGCCTCGTCGTCGCCCGTGAAGTAGAGGTGCGTGGGGCGGGTTGCGGCCATGCGCCGATTCTAGTCGCGGGCGCCACCCGCCGGCCGGCCGCCAGGTTCGGCACAGGTCGTGACGATCCCGGCACGATGCGCGCGCCACGGGTGCGCTTTTCGGCGTTAGGCTCGAAAGCGGGTGGTGGGATGGGGTGCCCCGTAGTAACTAGGGAGGCGGCGCACGCCGCAGCCGTAGCCCGACGCCGTAGGGGTACGCTGGACGGATGAGCGCGCTGGCGCCCTTCAGCCAGGATGTGCGCGGCTGGTTCGAGCGGACCTTCGCCGGCCCGACGCCCGCGCAGGAACACGGCTGGCCGGCCATCGCCTCCGGCAGCCACGTCCTCATCCAGGCGCCCACCGGGTCGGGGAAGACGCTCGCGGCGTTCCTCTGGGCGCTCGACCGTGCCCGCCCCGGCGAGGGCACCCAGGTGCTCTACGTCAGCCCGCTGAAGGCCCTGAACTACGACGTCGAGCGGAACCTCCGCGGGCCGCTGGCCGGCATCGACTCCAGGCTGTCCGTCGCCGTCCGCACGGGGGACACACCGCCCAAGGAGCGGGCCGCGATGCTCAAGAGCCCGCCGGACATCCTCATCACCACGCCCGAGTCGCTCTTCCTGCTGCTGACCTCGCGCGCCCGCGAGACGCTGCGCTCGGTCAGCGTCGTCATCGTCGACGAGGTGCATGCCGTCGCCGGCACGAAGCGCGGCGCGCACCTCGCTCTCAGCCTGGAGCGCCTCGAGCGCCTCGTCGGCGAGCCGGTCCAGCGCATCGGCCTCTCGGCGACGCAGCGTCCGCTGGAGGAGATCGGCCGCTTCGTCTCCGGCGGCCGGCCGATCGAGCTTGTCGACGCCGGCACGCGCAAGGAGCTCGACCTCCGCGTCGTCGTTCCGCTCGAGGACATGCGCGAGCCGGGCGAGGGCAACTCGATCTGGCCCTCCATCTACCCGGCGCTCCTCGAGCTCGTGCGGGAGCACCGCTCCACGATCGTCTTCGTCAACAACCGGCGCCTCGCCGAACGGCTCGCGCTGCAGGCTGAACGAGCTCGCCGAGGAGGACATTGCTCGCGCCCACCACGGCTCCCTCGCGCGGGAGCAGCGCGTCGAGGTGGAGGAGCTCCTCAAGAAGGGCGACATCCCCTGCCTCGTCGCGACGTCGTCCCTCGAGCTCGGCATCGACATGGGCGCTGTCGACCTGGTCGTGCAGGTCGAGTCGCCGAAGTCGGTCGCGCGCGGGCTCCAGCGGGTCGGCCGCGCCGGTCACCGCCTCGACGAGGCGTCCAAGGGCCGCATCTTCCCGAAGTTCCGGGCGGATCTGCTCGAGTCGGCCGTCGTCGTCGGGCGCATGAAGGAGGGGCTGATCGAGGAGACGCGCATCCCGCGCAACCCGCTCGACGTGCTCGCCCAGCAAATCGTCGCCGTCTGTGCGGAGGAGGAGATCGCGGTCGACGACCTCCACGACCTCGTCCGCCGGGCATGGCCCTTCCGCGACCTCTCGCGCGAGCAGCTCGAGAACGTGCTCGACATGCTCGCCGGCCGCTACCCGTCCGAGGAGTTCGCCGAGCTGCGGCCCCGCATCACCTGGGACCGGGTTGCCGGTCTCCTGCGCGGGCGCGAAGGCGCGCGCCGGCTCGCCGTGACCAACGCCGGGACGATCCCGGACCGCGGGCTGTTCGGCGTGTATCTCGTCGAGGGCGGCGGGCGCGTCGGCGAGCTCGACGAGGAGATGGTCTACGAGGCGCGCGCCGGCCAGACGTTCCTCCTGGGTGCTTCGACGTGGCGGATCGAGGAGATCACGCGCGACCGCGTGCTCGTCTCGCCGGCTCCCGGCGTACCGGGCCTGGTGCCGTTCTGGAAGGGCGAGGGCGTCGGCCGCCCGTACGAGCTCGGCGAGGCGATCGGCCGCGCCGGGCGCGAGCTGGTCGGACTGGACGACGTGCGCGCACGCGAGCGCCTGACGAGTGAGAACGAGCTGGACGAGCGCGCCGCGGAGAACCTGCTCGTCTTCCTCCGCGAGCAGGAGCAGGCGACCGGCGTGCTCCCGTCGGACCGCACGATCGTCGTCGAGCGCTTCCGCGACGAGATCGGCGACTGGCGCCTCTGCATCCTCACGCCGTTCGGCGCCCGCGTCCATGCGCCCTGGGCCCTCGCTCTCGCCGCCCGCCTGCGCGAGGCGCTCGGGCTCGAGGTCAACTTCATCTGGTCGGACGACGGCGTGGCGCTCCATCTGCCCGACGCGGACGCGCCACCCTCCCAGGAGGAGCTGCTCGTGGGGCCGGACGAGCTGGAGGACCTCGTCGTCGCCGAGGTCGGCGGGACGGCCCTGTTCGGCGCACGCTTCCGCGAGAACGCAGCCCGCGCGCTCCTCATCCCCCGCCGGCGGCCGGGCCAGCGCACGCCGCTCTGGCAGCAGCGGCTCAAGGCACAGGGGCTCCTGCAGGTGGCCCGCCGGTACCCGGACTTCCCCGTCGTGCTGGAGACCTACCGCGAGGTGCTGCAGGACGTGTTCGACCTGCCCGCGCTCCGCGGCCTTCTCGAGGCGCTCGGGCAGCGCCGCGTCGACCTCGTCGAGGTCGAGACGCCGAGCGCGTCGCCGTTCGCCTCGTCACTCCTCTTCGACTACGTCGCCACGTACATGTACGAGGACGACACGCCGCTCGCCGAGCGGCGCGCCCAGGCGCTCGCCCTCGACCGCGACCTGCTGAAGGAGCTGCTCGGCCAGGAGGAGCTGCGCGAGCTGATCGATCCGGCCGCGCTCGAGCAGGTCGAGAGCGAGCTGCGCGGCTCGCCCGCGAGCCCGGACGCGCTCCACGATCTTCTGCTCCGCCGCGGCGACCTGGCACCCACCGGGGTCGACTCCGAGCTGGGCCGCGCGCTGGAGGACGAGCGCCGGGCCGTCCGGGTCAGGGTCGCCGGCGAGGAGCGCCTGATCGCCGTCGAGGACGCCGGCCGCTACCGCGATGCGCTCGGCGCCATGCCTCCCTCCGGGCTCCCTGATGCGTATCTCGACGCCGGAGACGACCCGCTCGGCTGGATCCTGAGGCGGTTCGCCCGCGGTCGCGGTCCGTTCACGACCGAGGAGGCCGGCGCCTACTTCGGCCTGGAGCCGCAGAGGATGGAGGAGCTGCTCGCCGGCCTCGACCTCGTTCGCGGCGAGCTCCGCCCGGGCGGGACCGAGCGCGAGTGGTGCGACCCTGACGTCCTGCGCCGCCTTCGCCGCGCGAGCCTCGCCCGGCTCCGCAAGGAGGTCGAGCCGGCCGAGAAGGGAGCGCTCGGACGGTTCCTCCCCGCCTGGCAGGGCGTCGACCGGCGGGCCACGCTGCGGGAGGCGCTCGTGCCCCTGCAGGGCCTGTCCCTCCCCGTCTCCCTCTGGGAGAGCGACGTCCTGCCCCGCCGCGTCCCCGGGTACCAGCCGGCGGCGCTCGACCAGCTCACCGCGTCGGGCGAGGTCGTCTGGGTCGGGGCAGGGCTCGAGCGCGTGGCGCTCTACTTCCGCGAGGACGCTCCCGCGCTCGGGCGACCCGGGGCGCTCCCGCCGCCCGAAGGCGAGGCCCACGAGGCCGTCCGCGCAGCGCTTGCCGGCGGCGCAGTCTTCTGGTTCGACCTCCTGGCCGCCACCGGGCTCGACGCCGAGATCGCGCTGCCCGCGCTCTGGGACCTCGTCTGGGCCGGGGAGGTCACGAACGACGCGTGGCAGCCGCTCCGGGCGAGCCGCCGGTTCCAGGCTCCCCGGGCGCAGAAGCGGCCGCGGCGCTTCTCGCGCTCGCGGGCGAACGCGATCACCGCCACGCAGGGCCGCTGGTCTTCGACCGGCGGCCTCTTCCCCGGCGAGCCCGACCCGCGCGCGCTTGCAGAGCTCCTGCTCGAGCGCCAGGGAATCGTCACCCGCGACGGCGTGCGCGCCGAGGGGATTCCGGGCGGTTACGCGCCCGTCTACCACGAGCTGCGCAAGCTGGAGACGCTCGGCGTCTGCCGGCGCGGCTACTTCGTCGAGGGCCTCGGCGGCGCGCAGTTCGCCCTGCCGGGCGCTGTGGAGCGGCTGCGCGAACGGCCGGAGGACGAGGTCGCGCTCGTCCTCGCGGCAGCGGACCCGGCCCAGCCGTACGGCGCCGCTCTTGCCTGGCCGAGGCGCTCCGGCGCCCGCGCGGCGCGCGTGGCCGGCGCGCTACGTCGTCCTCCTCGGAGGCGAGCCCGCGCTCTTCGCCGAGCGCGGCGGGCGCTCGCTCGTGCCGCTCCGCGACCCCGAGGAGGCCTGGCTCCGCACCGCCTTCGCCGCCCTGGTCGGCCATGCGCGGCGGACCGGCGTGAAGCGGCTGGCAGTCGAGCGCTTCGACGGCGAGCCGGTCGGCGAGACCGAGGCGATGCCGCTCCTGGTCGAGGCAGGGTTCCTCGCGGGCCCACGGCGGGCCGTCCTGCGGGCATGACCGACTCCGACCTGGACGCGCTGCTCGAGGTCCAGAGCCGGAGCTATCGGGTCGCCGGCGAGGGGCTGAGGCAATCCTGGCCCGAGGATGACGCGCTCGACCGGGACGGCCTCCGCGCGCTGATCGACGACGTTCACTACGGCGTGCTGGCGACCTCCCGCCCGGACGGCCGCGCCCACGCGACGCCGGTCGCCTTCTCGCTCTCCGAGGGAGCGCTCTGGATCGGCAGCGTCGAGGGGCGGCGCCTGGCGAACCTGCGTGAGACGCCCTGGGGAGCGCTCGTCGTCTTCGCCGGCGGGCGCGGCGAGCACCGCGCCCTGACCGTCGAGGGACCGGTCGCGATCCACGAGGGGGCCGCGTTCGCCGCCGTTCGCGAGCGCCGTGACGGCGAATGGGCGGAGCGGCACGGGCACCCGCCGGACTGGGCCGCGGCCATGCTCGAGCTTCGTCCCGAGCGCGTCTTCTCCCACGGGTCGCAGGGTGCCTGAGGGCGACGCGCTCCACCGGGCGGCCGAGCGCCTGCGCGCGCTCGAGGGAGAGGTCGTGGCCGTCGAGACGCCGCACCCGCGCGCCGCCGTCCTCCGCCTCTCCGAACGGCTCGACGGGCTCAGGCTCGAGCGCGTCGAGGCCGTTGGCAAGAACCTCCTCCTCGGCTTCGAAGGTGGGCTCACCCTCCGCAGCCACCTCCGGATGCACGGGCGCTGGCGGGTGGAGGACGCGGGCACGGAGCCGCGCGGGACGCCGTGGCTCGTTCTGCGCGGGCGCACCCGCCAGGCCGTGCTGTGGAACGGGCCGGTGCTCGAGCTGACGCGCGGCCGCTCGCCGGCGGTCGCCAGGCTCGGCCCCGACGTGATGGCGGATCCACCCGACATCGACGGCATGGTCGCGCGCTTCCGGGCCGGGCCCCAGTCGCGTGCCGTCGGCGACGCCCTGCTCGACCAGCGCCTGGTTTCCGGCATCGGGAACATGTGGAAGGCGGAGGTGCTCTTCGTCTCCGAGACGTCGCCGTGGCGGCCGCTGTCGGACCTCGACGACGCCGCACTGCGCCGTGTGCTCTGCGAGGCGGCGCGGTTGATGCATGCCGGTCGCCCGGAGCGTCGCGTCTACCGTCGCGCGGGTCGCCCCTGCGCTCTCTGCGGCGCGCGGATTCGCTCGTTTCCGCAGGGCGACGAGGCGCGGATCGCCTACTGGTGTCCGGGCTGCCAGGCAGGAACGAGCCCGGCGGGGGCGTAACCGTTCCGCGTGTCCGACCGGCCTTTCGACGACCGGCAGCCGCGCGAGGGTGCCGGCAAAGCGCCGCGTTCTCCGCGCCTGTTCACCGCGCTCCGGGGCTTCTGCCTGGGCGCCTTCTTCGACCTCGGGCTCGACCTCGAGGGTGGCGCCGACCTCCCGATTGCCTTGGAGGAGCACGCCGGCCCGAACCGTCCGACCCTGTACGAGTACCGCCCACTCGTCGGCTCGTTCATCGAGCAGCGAGGCGGCCGGTTGGCGCTGCGCGAGGATGCCCGAGAGGCGCTCGCGGCGCTCAAGGACGAGCCCGCCGCCGGGATCTTCGCAAGCGCCCACGCGGACGAGCGGGTGGGCGAGGACGAGGCCCTCCGGCGCACGATCCTGATCCCGCTGCTCGTCGCGACCGCCGAGGCCTGCGGCGGCTTCGACTGGGACGACGATGCCTTCGAGCGCGCCTATGCGCAGCTCGAGGGCTCCCTCTACGGTGACCGGAGGACCTACGCCGCCCTGGCGCCGCTCGTCGGCCTCACCGCGGGCGGGACGACGGATCTCGGCCGCGGCGTGCGGGTTCGGCCGGCGGCCGCGAACGAGCTCACCGCCGCCTGGCCCGACGCGGGTCGGCTCCTCCCGCGGGACTGGGGCCGCGAGATCGACCGGACGCTCGTCCTCGAGCTGGAGGCCGAGCTCGACTCGCAGGCCTGTCGTGTTCCCGACGCCCCGGGCGAGTTCGGCAGGGCGGTCAGTGCCCTTCGCCTCGCGACGCCGGGCGCGATCGCCGCCGGACCCGTGGTCTTCGAGCGGCTCGACTTCCGGCCCTACGGCGTTCGCCCGATGCCGGCGACGGCCGCGCAGGTTCCGCCCGGTCAGGCGACTCGACTCGACGTCTTCCGTGCTCCTCTCGTCGTCGAGCTGCAGACGCGGCTCGCGGACGCGCCCGACGAGCTTCTCGAGGCGCTCGACCGGTGGGAGCTCGCCCTCTTCCACGCGGGCGCGCACCGATCGGATGAGCTGCGCGAGGCGCTCGAGACCTTGCTCGGGTGCGACGAAGGCCCCTGGGCGGCCGCGATGCGCGCGGCCGTGCTCCTGGGCGAGACAGCGCGCGAGCGCGAGGATCTCCTCGTTGCGCTGCGCGCGCTGCTCGACGGCGACGGGCCCGGTGCCTACGCCGAGGACGCGGTGCGTCGAGCCCTGGTCGAGACGCTGCTCGAAGGCTCCCGCGAGGATCTCGTCATCGCTCTCGACGAGGCACTCCTCGGCTTGCGCCCGCGACCGCAGGTGCACTCGTCCTCCCGGGTCCTGGCCGCGGGATGACGCTCCCGAGCCGGGCGGAGCTCCTGCGCCGCCGCCGCTGCCGGCTGCTCGTGGTCGGCATGGTGCTCGGTGCGCTTCTTCCGGTGTTCGAGTGGAGCTGGATCACGCTCGCCGCAGGCCTCGGCGGCGTCGCCGTGCTCCTACTCGTCTACCGGCGCGAATGTACGGGCTGCTCGGCGCAGGATTCGACACAAAGCGACACACACCCGCGCGGTCCTGAGGCGTAGCCTCGGGCGCGTGGACGAGGCACGCAAGGTCATCCAGCGTCTGGAGCGCATCGAGGCGCTCCAGAGCTCGCAGGCTCCAGCCGAGGAGCTCCTCGGAGAGGTGCGCCAGCTGCTCTCCGAGGGCGAGGCCTGGCTGGCGGCGGAACGCGGCGGAACCGGCGCCGCGACGGGGAACGGCCGTGGCGGCGAGGCCGGGCGGGCGACCGACGGGGCCGCGGCCGCGCTCGCGGATTGCCGAGAGACGATCACGGCGACGCGGGAGGTGATGCCCGAGACGGCCTGCGCCACAGACTAGAATCGCGCCCCGATGCCGCGCTACGGGCCGCCCGATGCGTTCGACACGCCCCGTTTCTCGGGTCCGCGGACGTTCATGCGGCTCCCGCACGTTCGAGACCTGGAGGGCGTCGACGTCGCGATCGTCGGCATCCCGACTGACGGGGCAGTCGTGTACCGATCCGGTGCCCGGTTCGGCCCGGAGGGAATCCGCAGCGTCTCCGTGACCCTGCGTAACTACAACCCGCTGCTGGGCGTGGACGTGGTCGAGCGGCTCTCCCTGGTCGACTACGGCGACGTGCCGACGGTGCCGGGCTCGACGGTGGACTCGCTCGCGCGCTCGACTGCCGCGCTCGAGGAGATCGCACGGGCCGGCGTCACGACCGTCTGTCTCGGCGGCGACCACACGGTGCTGCTCGCCGAGCTGCGGGCGCTCGCCGCGGTGCACGGGCCGCTGGCGCTGGTGCAGTTCGACTCACACCACGACCTGTGGGACGAGTACTTCGGGCAGAAGCTCTTTCACGGGAGCGTCGTCCGGCGCGCGCTCGAGGAGGGCCTGATCGACCCTGCCAGGTCGATCCAGGCAGGGCTGCGCGGATCGCTCAACGCGGCCGGGGACGCGGCCATGCCGAGGGAGCTGGGGCTCGACGCGCTCACGTACGAGGAGCTGGCCGCGCTCGGTCCGGGGAGGTTCTCCGAGCGGGTGCGCAACCGCGTCGGCTCGGCTCCGTGCTTCCTCTCCTTCGACATCGACTTCGTCGACCCCGCGTTCGCACCCGGCACGGGGACGCCGGAGGTGGGCGGGCCGTCGAGCCGGGAGGCGCTCACGTACGTGCGCTCGCTCGCGGGCCTGGACTTCCGCGGCTTCGACTGCGTCGAGGTCTCGCCGCCGTTCGATCCCGCGGGCGTCACCGCGCTCGTCGCCGCGAACGCGTGCTTCGAGATGCTCTCGCTGCTCGCAGTGCGTCGCTGAGAAGGCTCGAGCCGACCGGCGGCACTCGCCGGCGGAAGCCCCGCAGAGCCGCTCCCCAAGCCGGATTGCGGGTTCAGGTAGCGAGAAGGATTGTGCTACTCTGGCACGAAACAGGAGCCCTCAATGGGCCTTTCCGGAATCCTCACTCGTCCGCGGAAGCGGACGTCTACTTCACAGGGAGTCACGCTGGGTCAGGTCATCGCGCTGGCCAACCAGAAGGGCGGCGTCGCGAAGACGACGACGACGCTCAACCTTGCCGTCGCGTTTCGCGAGCAGGGCTTCGACGTGCTCGGGATCGACCTCGACCCGCAGGGCAACCTGACCATGAGCCAGGGCATGGACCCGGACACGGTCGAGCGCTCGATGTTCGACGTCCTCGTCCACAGCCTGCCCGTGGACGAGGTCATCCACCGGACCGAGATCGACCTTGCCGTGTCGTCGATCGACCTCGCGGGGGCCGAGCTCGCCCTGTCGAGCATGATCGGGCGCGAGCGCGCGCTGCAGAAGGCGCTGCTCCCGGTGCGGAACCGCTACGACTACATCCTGATCGACACGCCGCCGTCGCTCGGTCTCCTGACGATCAACGCGCTCACCGCCGCGGACAGCGTCATCGTCCCGGTGCAGTGCGAGTACCTCTCGCTCCGCGGGCTCGTCCAGCTCGAGAACACGCTCTCGATGATCCGCGAGAACCTCAACCCGACCGTCGAGATCCGCGGGATTCTCGCGACGATGTACGACGGCCGGACGCTCCACTCGAAGGAAGCCGTCGAGATGCTGAAGGAGAACTTCGGCGAGCTCGTCTTCGAGACGCGGATCCGCAAGACCGTCCGCTACGCCGAAGCCCCCGTCCAGGGAAGCTCCGTGCTGAAGTACGAGCCCGAGGGGGCCGCCGCCGCCGCGTATCGCGATCTCGCGAAGGAGGTGCTCGATGGCGCGACGCCGCGCCAGCATGCGTGAGGGCCCGCTCGCCGAGCTCTTCCGGGCGACCGAGGCAGCTCAGCGCCAGTCCGAGAAGGAAGGTGAGCCCGGCGCCAATCCTTCCGCGCCGGAGGCTCCCGATCCCGACGCCACGGTCGAGTCGGCCGCGCCATTCGACCAGTCCGAGCGCGAGGCTCCCCGCGAGCCCGCCGGCGGCACGCCTCCGTCCGAGGACGTGACCCTCGCCGGGTCGCCGCCCGGGTCGGCTCCGGAGCCTCCTCCCGCCGCGGCCGCGCCCGCCGCTCCCGAGCGCGAGGCTCCCGCCGCCCCCGAGCCGCCCTCGGCACCTGCTCGGCCCGAGCGCCCGTATGCCGATCCCGGCGCGCGGCCCCAGGCCACACAGCCCGTGCGCCGGCTGATCGAGCCCACACCGCGCATGCGGACGACGCCGCGCCCCGACTCGGCCGCCTACCTCGCCGTGATCCGCGTCGTCGGCGTCGGCGGTGCGGGGCTGAACGCGGTCAACCGCATGATCGAGGCCGGGATCTCCCAGGTCGAGTTCATCGCGGTCAACACGGACATCCAGCAGCTGAAGCAGTGCGAGGCGCCGATCAAGCTCCACATCGGCCGCGACCTGACCCAGGGGCTCGGCTCGGGCGCCGACCCGGACATCGGCCGCCGCGCCGCCGAGGAGGCCGAGGACCAGATCAAGCACGTTCTCCGCGGCTCCGACATGGTCTTCGTGACCGCGGGCGAGGGCGGGGGCACCGGCTCCGGCGCAGCGCCCGTCGTCGCCAAGCTCGCGCGCGACGTCGGCGCGCTCACGGTCGGCATCGTCACGATGCCGTTCCGCTTCGAGGGCACCCGCCGCCGCGTGCAGGCCGAGGTCGGGGCCGAGGTGCTGCGCGAGGTCTGCGACACCGTGATCCTGATCCCGAACGATCGGCTGCTCGAGGTGCTCGACCGCTCCACCTCGATGCTGGACGCGTTCCGCATCGCCGACGACGTCCTGCGTCAGGGCGTCCAGGGGATCTGCGACCTGATCACGATGCCCGGGCTGATCAATCTCGACTTCGCCGACGTCCGCACGGTCATGTCCGACGCGGGCACGGCGCTCATGGGCATCGGCTTCGCCACCGGCGAGAACCGCGCGCACGAGGCGGCCGAGCGGGCCCTCCGCTCGCCGCTGATCGACACCGAGCTCGTGGGCGCCAGGGGGATCCTCCTCTCGATCGCCGGCGGCGAGGACCTGACGCTGCTCGAGGTGAACGAGGCAGCCGAGGTCATCCGGCGCGGCGCCACGGAGGAGACGAACATCATCTTCGGGGCCACGATCGACGAGCGCCTCGCGGGCCAGGTCTGGGTGACCGTGATCGCCACGGGCGTCGGGGAGCCGGCGCGCGCGGCCGCCCGGCCGAGCGAGCCCGACCCGCTCGAGCCGCCGAGCTTCCTGACTGACCTCTAGCGCCGGGCCGGGCTACCCTCTCCCCATGAAGGGCGCCGTCGCCGCCGGCCACCCGCTGACAGCGGAGGCGGGAGCGCGAATCCTCGCGGAGGGCGGGAACGCTGTCGACGCGTGCGTCGCCGCTGCGTTCGTGTCCTGGGTGGCGGAGAGCCCGCTCACCGGTCCGGGCGGCGGCGGCTTCATGCTCGTCCACCGGGCCCGCGACGGCGCCGACCGCCTGCTCGACTTCTTCGTCGCCGTGCCCGGCGAGGGCCTGCCGCCCGGCGAAGCGCGGCGAGATGCTCGCGGTCGACGTCGTCTTCGACGAGCACACGAAGCAGGTGTTCCTGATCGGGCCCGCTGCGGTCGCCGTCCCGGGGATGCCGGCCGGCCTGGCGGCCGCTCACCGGCGCTACGGCCGGCTGCCCTGGGCGGAGCTCGCCGCTCCGGCCGTCGAGCTCGCTCGGGCGGGGGTTCCCCTGAACCCGCAGCAGGCGTTCCTGCACCGGATCCTCGAGCCGATCCTCCGCAACGAGGCCGAGAGCCGGAAGATCTACGGCGCCGAGCGCTCCCTCGGGGAGGGGGAGCCCGTGGTCATGGCCGACCTCGCGGGGACGCTGGAGGAGCTGGCGGCCGACGGGACCGACGCGATCTACCGCGGTGAGCTCGGCCGGCGCCTGAGCGAGGCCGTATTGACGGGCGGAGGGTCGCTGACCGCGGCCGATCTCGCCGCCTACCGCGTGATCCACCGCCGGCCCGTGTGCGCCGCCTATCGGGGCTGCGAGTTCGTCTCGAATCCGCCCCCCTCGTCAGGGGGCCTCCTGATCGCCTTCGCGCTGCGAGTCCTCGACCGGCTGGGGCCGATGGCCCCGCCGGGGAGCCCCGCGGGGATCGCCGTGCTGACCGAGGCCATGCGCGAGGCCGCGCGCCTCCGCGCCCCCGGGTTCGTGGGGGAGCTCTACCGCGGGGGCGCCGCCCGCCGTCTGCTGGCCGACGGCCGTGTGGACGAGGCCGCCGCGTCGGCCCGCGCCGCGCTTCGCCAAAGAGCGCCCGAGCCGCTCGGCGCGCCCTCGACGACACACATCAGCGTCGTGGACGGCAGCGGGAACGCCGCCTCGCTCTCGGCAACGACGGGCAGCGGCTCCGGGTTGGTCGTTCCAGGCACCGGGGTGCAGATGAACAACATGCTCGGCGAGCCCGACCTGAACCCACCGGAACGGAGTCTCCGCCCCGGGGTGCGGCTCACCAGCATGATGGCGCCGTCCATTGTCCTGGCAGAGGGCCGCCCGCGGCTCGTCGTCGGCAGCGCCGGCTCGATCCGCCTCCGTGCGGCAATCCTGCAGATTGTGGTGAACGTGATCGACCATGGGCTCGGCGCGCCCGAAGCGATCGACGCTCCCCGCGTCCATCTCGACGAGGACGTCCTGCAGCTCGAGGGCGGTATTGGGGCAGTCGCCGCCGACCGTCTGGAGGAGGCCGGCTATCGGGTGAACCTCTGGTCGGATCGCAACCTCTACTTCGGTGGAGCGGCGGCCGTCGCGGTCGGCGCCGGCGGCGAGCTCGAGGCCGCGGGTGACCCTCGCCGTGGCGGCGCCGGCGTCGTGGTGGGAGCGTGACGATCCTCGTCCGCCGCGCGACCCCCGGTGACGCCGCCGCCCTCGTCGAGCTCGCCCGCGCCGTCGGCGCCGAGCCGGGGGGCTGGCTGATCACCAACGGCGAATGGCGCACACAGTCGGAGGAGCGGCGCTACCTGCGCGCCGTCCGCCGGCACACCCACGCGGCGGTGTTCGTCGCCGAGACGGCGGACGGGATCGTCGGCCGCATCTCCCTCGCACGCGACGCGCACCCGGCGAGCGAGCACGTCGCCGACCTCGGCCTGATGGTCGCCGGCTCCCACCGCCGGCAGGGGATCGGCCGCGCGCTCATGGAGGCGGCCGAGTCGTGGGCCCGCGAGGTGGGGGTGCGCAAGCTCGAGCTCCACGTCTTCCCTCACAACGACGCCGCGATCGCGCTCTACGAGGGCCTCGGCTACGAGCGCGAGGGCTACCGCCGCGACCATTACCGGCGCCCGGACGGCTTCGTCGACGCCATCCTGATGGCCAAGATGATCGGATGACCGAGCCCCGCGCCCCCAGCCAGCCCGGCTCCGTCCTCTTCGAGGAGGAAGCGCTCGTCGAAGAGGAGGAGCTGTGGACCGACGATTCCGGCGAGGATCACTCGGGGTGGTTCTGCGTCCGTACCGACCCGTTTCCGTGCCCGGCGGCCGGTTGCACGTACGTGGCCGAGTTCATGACCGCCGTCCACCTGATCCTCGTTTGGGCGGAGCGCGACGACACGAACCTCCTCTGGCACGCCCAGCGCGCGAAGGAGGTCGGCCGCAACCCGCGCATCGTCGAGTACGAGCGCTCCTTCGGCCCGAGCGCGTCGTACTACGCCTGGGAGGCCTCCGGCCGCCCCGTTCACGGCGTCCGGCGCCCCGCCTAGAGGCCTAGACGGGCTCGACCCGGCCGTTGCCGGAGGCCCGGTGGCGGATCTCCGTCTCGCGCTCGACCACCTCGGCGGCCTGGGCGAGCATCGGCGCGAGCCGGATCACGCGCTCGCGCTCGGAGCGCAGCTCGAGGAGGCCCTGCTTGATCTCGGTGCCGAAGTCGACGCGGGATGCGATCTGGTAGGCGATCGAGTCCGAGTCGAGGTCGAGGTCGTCGACGTCCGCCTCTGCGGCGGTCACAACGCGCGCATAGGCGGCCAGGCACTCCTCGATCTCGTCCTCGTCGGGCGAGTCCGGCTCGTCCGGGACGAGCTCGATCTCGCCGGTGCGGTACGAGCGGCCTTCCGTCAGACCAAAGAGCTGGAAGCGCTCGTGCGCCTCGACGACGACGTCCAGCCGGCCGTCGTCGAAGCGATCGATCACCTCGACGACGGCGCAGCTGACCCCGACGTCGCGCATGCCCTGTTCGTCCTCGAGCACGAGCCCGAACTCGTTGCCGTAGTCGAGGCACTCGCCGATCAGCTCGCGGTAGCGCGGCTCGAAGATGTGCAGGGGCGCCTGCTCGCCGGGCACGAGCACGAGGTTGAGCGGAAAGAGGCCGATCTCGTCCATGAGCCGAAAGGTTAAGGTTTCCGCGTGCCCCGCGATCTAATCAGGCCCGCGCTCGACGGCCTCGTCGCCTACGAGCCCGGCAAGCCGATCGAGGAGGTCCAGCGCGAGCTCGGCCTCGACCGCGTCGTCAAGCTCGGCTCCAACGAGGGCTACTTCGGGCCGTTCCCGCAGGCGGTCGAGGCGATCGAGCGCTGCCTGCCCGAGCTGAACAACTACCCGGACGGGGGCGCCTATCTACTCGTCCGCGCGCTCGCGGACAAGCACGGCGTCGACCCGAGCCTCGTCGCCGTGGCGGCCGGTGCCGACGGGATCATCACCTACCTCACGCTCGTCACCCTCGACCCGGGCGACGAGGTGGTCTACGGCTGGCCCTCCTTCGCCATCTACCCGCTGGCCGCGATCCGGATGGGTGCGATCCCGGTCGCCGTTCCGCTGACCGACTACCGCTACGACGTCGACGCGATCCTCGGCGCGATCACCGACCGGACGAAGCTCGTCTACCTGTGCAACCCGAACAACCCGACCGGGACGATGATCGCCCGGGAGGAGGTGGACCGCTATTTCGCCGCCGTCCCCGACCACGTCCTCACTGTCCTCGACGAGGCCTACCACGAGTACGTCGGCGAGCCCGACTACCCGGACGGGATCGAGGAGCACGTCAAGGCGGGGCGGCGCGTGCTCGTCCTGCGGACGTTCTCGAAGATCTACGGCCTGGCCGGCATGCGCGTCGGCTACGGGATCGGCCCGAAGGAGGTCGTCGACGCGATCAAGACGGTCCGCAACTCCTTCGACATCTCCACTCCGGCGCAGGTCGCCGCGCTCGCCAGTCTCGACGACTACGACGAGATCGGGCGCCGCCGAGTCGCGACCGCCGAGCTGCGCGCCGACCTCGTCGAGCGCAGCGTCAGCCTCGGCCTGACGATCGCGCCGGATCCCGTCGCCAACTTCGTCTTCGCGGAGGTGGGCGGCGACTCGCGGGAGGTCTTCCAGAAGATGCTCCTCGAGGGTGTGATCGTGCGCCCGCTCGCGCCGTTCGGCGCGCCCGAGGGGATCCGGGTCACTGTCGGGTCGAAGGAGGACCACGCCGCCTTCGTGGAGGCGCTCGGCCGCGTCCTCGCGCTCACGGGCTAGATGCCGCGGAGCTGGTCGCTGGACGAGCTCGTGGACGGCGTCCGCGCGGGCGACCGCCGGGCGCTCGCCCGCGCGATCACCCTCGTCGAGAACGGCGACCCGCTCGCCTACGAGCTGATCCGGGAGCTCTACCCGGAGACCGGCCGCGGCTACGCCGTCGGCGTCACCGGCCCGCCCGGCGTCGGCAAGTCGAGCCTCATCAGCGCGCTCGTCCGGCTCGTCCGGGAACAGGGGACAAGCATCGGCGTCATCTCCGTCGACCCGTCCAGCCCCTTCACGAAGGGCGCGCTCCTCGGCGACCGCATCCGCCTGGCCGACCACTTCCTCGACCCGGAGGTCTTCATCCGCTCGATGGGGACGCGAGGGCATCTCGGCGGCCTCGCCGAGACGACGCTGCAGGCCGCGCTCATCCTCGACGCGGCGGGGAAGGAGCTGCTCTTCCTGGAGACGGTCGGCGCCGGTCAGAGCGAGGTCGAGGTGATCGGGATCGCGGACACAGTCCTGCTCGTTCTCATGCCCGGCTCGGGCGACTCGATCCAGGCGCTCAAGGCCGGGATCATGGAGATTCCCGACGTGATCGCTGTGAACAAGCGCGACCATCCGGCGGCGAAGACGATGCTGAACGAGGTGCGCTCGATCCTGGCGCTCGACACGGAGCGCGACTGGAAGCCGCCAATCGTCCTCACCGAGGCGGTGACCGGCGAGGGCGTCCCCGAGCTCTGGGAGAAGATCGTCGAGCACAGGGCGCACCTGGAGGAGAGTGGCACGCTGGCCGAGCGCCGCGCCGCGAACCTGGCCGGGGAGGTCTTCGCCGTCGCCAGCGCCCGCGCGAAGGTACGCCTCGAGGAGGCCGTCGCCGAGGACGAGGAGTTGCGACGGCTGCTCGACGAGGTGCAGCGGCGCGAGCTCGATCCCCTGACCGCCGTGCGTGAGATCATGGAGCGGGTATTCAGGGTCAAGCAATGACCATGGCGACGGCGACGGGCCCCACACTCGCTGAGATCAAGGAGGCGCGTAGGCGGCTGCAGGGGGTCGCGCGCGAAACCCCGGTCATCTCCTCGGAGACGCTGCGCCGCTTGTCCGGCCGCCCGGTCTGGCTCAAGGCGGAGAATCTCCAGCGCACCGGCTCCTTCAAGATCCGCGGCGCCTTCAACCGGATCGCCAGCCTGACGGACGCCGAGCGGGCCGCCGGCGTTGTCACGGCGAGCGCCGGAAACCACGGCCAGGCGGTCGCCTGGGCCGCCCGCGAGAACGGCGTGCGCGCCACCGTGTTCATGCCGGAGGACGCGCCGACGGCCAAGCTCGAGGCGACGAAGAGCTACGGCGCCGAGGTCGTCCTCGCCGGGCTCGGGTTCGATGCGGCGGCGGCGGCCGCGCAGGAGCGGGTCGAGGCGGGGGAGACCTACGTCCACGCCTTCGAGGACACGCTCGTCGTCGCCGGTCAGGGGACGCTGGGCCTCGAGCTCGCCGAGCAGCTCGGGCCCGAGGTGGAGACGGTGGTCGTGCCGATCGGCGGCGGCGGGCTCGCCGCAGGCATCGCGCTCGCGCTGGGCGAGGTGCGCCCGGAGCTGCGCATCGTCGGCGTCCAGCCGGCTGCGTGCGCGCCCTTCGCCGGCCTGGCTCCGACCGGGAGCACGATCGCGGACGGCATCGCGGTCAAGCACCCCGGGGAGCTGACGCAGACCCTGCTCGAGGGTCGGCTCGAGGCGATCGTGACCGTGACCGACGCCGAGATCGCCGGCGCCATCCTGCTCGTCAGCGAGCGCTGCAAGCTCACGGTGGAGGGAGCCGGCGCGGCCTCGGTTGCCGCGCTCGTCTCCGGGAAGGTCGGCGGAGAGGGGCCCGCCTGCGCGTTGCTCTCGGGCGGGAACATCGACGCGAGCATGCTCATCGAGGTTCTCCGCCACGGCCTCACGCGCGCGGGTCGCTACCTCGTCGTCCGCACGCGGGTGGACGACCGCCCGGGCAACCTGGCCGACTTGCTGGCCCTCGTCGCCGAGGAGCGGGCGAACGTCCTCGGCGTCGACCACCATCGCGAGGGCATGGACCTCCCGGTCACTGGCACGGAGATCGAGCTCACGCTGGTCATGCGCGACGAGGAGCACTGCGACGAGCTCCTGGCGAAGCTCAGCGAGCAGGGCTACGCGGCCGAGCGGCTTCGTTAGCGGGCGCGCGCGAGGAGCGCCGTGAGACGGGCACGAAGGCCTCGGGCCTCCCGCCGCCGCACGGCATAGCGCCTGGCCTCGGCCCTGCGGGCCTGCGAGAGCGCGAGCTGCGTGACTGCTTGAGTTGGCATGCCCGCAGGACGGGCGGGCGGCGAGTTGTCTTCCCTCCGCCCAAGCGGAAGAAAGCCGTCCCACCCGTCGGGTGGGCATGTCCTATCACCCCGACTCACAGCTCGGCGCTCGCGTGGCCTCGGCCGCGAAGTAGCCGGGCCTAAAGGAGCCGCTCGGCCGCAGTGCTCTACTCCTCGACCAGCGCGCACAGCCGCTCCGCGTAGAGCGGCGCGGTCGGCTCGTCCTCGTGGCGGAAGAAGGCGTACACGTCCACGCCGGCCGCGACCTGGGGCCGGATCTGGGCGGCGACCAACGCAAGCGCCTCCTCGTCGTAGGGCGGCTCCCGGAGCCGGAGGTAGCGAAAGGCAACGGCCCCTTCCCAGGCGCCGGCCCGCGCGACGCCGCGCTCCTCGAGGCGCGCCGTCACCTCCGGGTCGTCCCAGGAGTCGTGGCGGAAGTCGAGCGCGACCGCCACCTCCGGATCGAGTGCGTCGAGGAGGAGCCGCAGGAACCCGTCGTCGCGCGCCTGCGGCACCTTGAAGCGCAGGGGGCCGAGCCGGTCGCCCATGCGCCGCGCCATGCGGCAGAACTCGTCCACGCCCTCGACCCGCCCGAACGAGGTGAGCCGTCGGCTCGCGGTCACCGCGAAGCGGAACCCGTCCGGCACCTGCGCGGCCCAGCGGTCGAACTGGTCCTCGGGCGGCACTCGGTAGAACGTGTTGTTGAGCTCGACCGCGTTCACACGCTCGGCGTAGAGGCGCAGGAAGTCATCGTTCCGCGCGTCGGCAGGGTAGAAGCCGCCCTTCCAGGACGGGTAGGAGAAGCCGGAGGCGCCTGCGTAGAGCCGGCCGGTCACGCCGGGAGTATGCGCACGCCGCCTACGCCGAGGAAGGCAGCGAGCCGGCTGCCCTCGGCCTCCACGGCGGCTGCGTCCTTCCTGGACAGGCGGCGGGCCGGCTTCACGATCACGTCGCCGTCGACGACGCGCCAGGCCGCGCGGACGAAGCCGCCGACCAGGAGCAGCTTGAAGAAACGGTCGTCGCCGAAGCCGAGGCGCGGCTTGACGCCGGGATCCACGATCCGCGTGCGGTCGGCATGGGAGAGGAAGACGTTGTCGTACTCCGGCAGGAAGCGCACCGGCGCGGGCGTGTTGGGTTCGCTGAGCGGCGCATCCGGGAGGTCGAAGAGCTCGACGCCGTTCTCGTCGCGGAACGTGCGCAGCTCGCCGCGCAGGCGCTCGACCACCTCGCGGACGCGGGTGAAGCCGGACCACATGGCCACGTCCTTGACGCTCGCCGGCCCGAAGGCGCCCAGGTAGCGCAGCACAGCGCGGTCGGGCGCCGGGTCGCCGTCCAGCGGCCGGCCCAGCCAGCTCTCGACGGTCGCGAGCGTGGCGCGCCCACTACGGCTCCAGAGTCCGCGCGGCGGGATCTGCACGACGGGGAGGAGGTAGGTGACCGTATGGGCCATCGCCTCCGCATCGCGGTCCGGCCAGCGCTCGGCCAGGTGGTTGCGGATCTCCGCGCGGGTGCACGGCGCCTCCTCGAGGAACGTGCGGCCCGCGGCGACGACCTCCTTCGGATCGGCGTCGCCGAGCCGCTTCCCGAACGGGCTCGCCGTCCAGTGGACGCGCTCGGTCACCGCCTGGATCGCCGGCCGCAGCGCCAGGCAGTCCCGTGCGGTGACGAGGTGGATCGTCCCGCGCATGAGCGTCAGCCGCACCGCCTCGCGCGCGCCCAACAGACCCTCCAGCTCCTCCGGCCGGAAGCCCTCGAGCCGCGTCCAAAGCGCGACGTACGGATCCTTCGGCTCCTGCGCCTGCAGGCCGACGAGGTGCTCGATCGTCTCCGCGGCCGGCCGCTCCACGCGCTCGAGCAGGAGCTGCCGGCCGAGCAGCGTGCGATTCAGCTCCTGCGTGGTCAGAGCCCGAGGTGCCGAGCGATCACCATCCGCTGCACTTCGTTCGTCCCCTCGCCGATCTCCAGCACCTTCTGGTCGCGGTAGAGGCGCGAGATCGCGTACTCGTCCATGAAGCCGTACCCGCCGTGGAGCTGCAGCGCCCGATCGGCCACGCGCTTCGAGAGCTCGCCGGTGTAGAGCTTCGCGATGGCCGCGTCCTTGGCGAACTCCCGGCCCTGGTCCTTGAGCCAGGCGGCCCGGTAGACGAGCCCGCGTGCGGCCTCGATCTCCGTGGCCATGTCGGCGAGCGCGAACTGCACCGCCTGGAAGCGCGCGATCGGCTTTCCGAACTGCTCGCGGTCGGCGGCGTAGGCGCGCGCCAGGTCGTAGGCGCCCTGCGCGAGCCCGAGGCCCATCGCCGCGATCGAGATGCGCCCTCCGTCGAGGATCTCCAGGAACTGCTTGAACCCGGCGCCGCGCGGGCCGAGCAGGTTCCCGTCCGGAACGCGGCAGTCCTCGAACGAGATCTCGCGGGTGTCGGAGGCGCGCCAGCCCATCTTCCGCATCGGCGCCGAGATCACGTAGCCCGGCGACCCGTTGGGGACGACGATGTTCGAGATCTCGTCCGGGCCGGTGCGCGCCGTGATCGTCACGCAGGCGGTGAGGTCGGTGCCCGCGTTGGTGATGAAGATCTTGGAGCCGTTCACGACCCACTCGCCGTCGCGCAGCTCCGCGGTCGTGCGGGTCGCGCCCGCGTCCGAGCCGGCGCCGGGCTCGGTCAGGCCGAACGCCGCCAGGCGCCGCCCCGAGGCGAGGTCCGGGAGCCACTCGCGCTGCTGCTCCTCCGAGCCGAAGAGGAGGAACGGCATCGTGCCGAGCGAGGTGTGCGCGGCCACGGTGATCGCCACGGAGGAGTCGATCCGCGTCAGCTCCTCGATCGCGATTGCGTAGGCGAGCGTGTCGCCCCCGGCGCCGCCATGCTCCTCCGGGATCGGAATGCCCATCAGCCCCAGCTCGGCCAGCTCGGCAACGATCTCGTAGGGGAAGCGGTGCTCGCGGTCGAGCTCCTCCGCCACCGGCGCGACCCGCTCCACGGCGAAGGAGCGCACAGTCTCCCGCAGGAGCTCGTGCTCGGCAGAGAGGTCGAGGTCCACGCTACTCCGCGAGGCGGCGGGCCAGCTCGGCGAGTAGCCGGACGCCGTAGCCGGTCGCGCCCAGGCGCGAGTAGTAGTCACCGCGGCCGCGCTCGAGGAAGGAGGTGCCGGCGATGTCGAGGTGCGCCCAGGGCCCCTCGCCGGCGAAGGTCTCCAGGAAGGCTGCGGCCAGGATCGGGGAGGCCTGGCGGTAGTCGGACGAGTTCTTCAGGTCGGCGAAGGCGGAGTCGTTGTAGCGGTGGTAGCGCTCATGGAGCGGCAGGCGCCAGGCGTGGTCGCCGCTCGCCTCGGCCGCGGCGGCGATCTCGGCGCACCAGGCCTCGTCGTTCCCGAAGAGGCCGGCGTACAGGTCGCCCATGGCGACGACGATCCCGCCGGTGAGCGTGGCCAGGTCGAGGACGTGCGTGGCGCCGGACTCCCGGGCGTACCAGAGCGCGTCGGCCAGGATCAGCCGCCCTTCGGCGTCGGTGTTGGAGATCTCGATCGTCTTCCCGGAGAGCGCGGTGACGATGTCGCCGGGCCGGAAGGCGTGGCCGCTCGGCAGGTTCTCGCAGGACGGGACGACGGCCAGGATGCGGACCGGGAGCTCGAGCTCGGCGATCGCGCCCATCGCGGCGAGGACGGCGCCGCCGCCGCCCATGTCCGACTTCATCTCGTCCATGCGGTAGGCGGGCTTCAGCGAGAGCCCGCCCGCGTCGAAGGTGATCGCCTTGCCGACCAGCCCGACGCGCTGCTCGGACCGCGCAGGCTCGGGCGGCTCGTACGCGAGCGTGATCAGCCGTGCCGGCTTGTGGCTCCCCTGGCTGACGGCGGCGAACGCACCCATGCCCGCGGCGCGGATCTCCTCCGGCCCGAGCGCCTCGTAGCGGAGGTGCTCGCTGCCGCCGGCGATCTCCTCCGCCCAGGCGGCCAGTGCCTCCGGGCTCAGCTCGTTCGCGGGCGCGTTGACGGCGTCCCGGCAGCGGTTCGCCCAGGCGGCGGCGACGTTCGCGCGCCGGGCAGCCTCGGCGGCCGCGCCCGCTCCCGGCCCGCAGAGGACGAGGCGCTCGATCTCGCGGCGTTCCGCGTCGGTCTTCCAGCGTCCGTTCGCGTAGGGGCCGAGGACGGTGCCGTCGACGATGGCCCGCCCCTGCTCCGCCGCGGCGAGGCCGTTCTCCTCGACCACCCAGGCGATGGACGTCCCTCCGACCTCGAGCGTCCGGGCGGCCACGCGAGCGGCGGCGGTGCGGAGGCGGTCGGCGTCGAGCGCCTTGCTGCCGAGGCCGACCGCACCGACCCGTGCGGCGGCCAGCCGGCCGTCCGCGTGCAGAAGCGTGACCCGGCCCTCGTCCCCCTTCAGCTCACCCGAGTCCAGAAGCCGGGCCAGCCGTCCTTCGACCAGCCGGTCGAGCCCCTCGGCGGCGCCTGCCAGCACCACGGGGTCGCGAACGGCGAAGACGAGGACGTCGGCCTCGACCCCTCCGGGGGGCGCCTCGACGACGTCGATGTGCATGAGCGAGGCGGGATGCTATCGGAGAGCGGCTCGACAGGCTGCCCCATTCGAGGGATCGGCCGCGCTCCGTAGGCGCCCGATACAGAGAGGGCGCGAGAGCGCAGCTTCACCCTCTCCCCCCAGCCCGCACCTCCCCTCCGCGGGCGAATACCTCTCCCCATCGAAGCCCTCCTCTTCGGAGGGCTTCCTCGTGCGGGGTAACGTTCGAGCGTGCTCGCAGGCGTCGATTCCCGAGGCATGGCAGCCCTCTCCTCGGGGCATCTCGCCACGGACCTCGCCCAGGGCTCGCTGCCGGCGCTCCTGCCCTTCCTGACGATCCGCTTCGACCTCACGTACACGATGGTCGGCGCCCTCGTCCTCGCCGCGACGATCAGCTCGTCACTGATCCAGCCGTTTTTCGGCCTCTGGTCCGACGCGCGCGGGGCGCTCTGGCTGCTCCCGGCAGGAGTGGTCGTGGCCGGCGCCGGCATCGCGTTCGCCTCGATCGCGCCGAGCTACGCGCTTGTCTTGCTCGGCGTGCTCGTCTCCGGGATCGGGGTCGCCGCCTACCACCCGGAGGGCTCGAAGTTCGCCAGCTTCGTGAGCGGGAAGCGGCGCGCAAGCGGCATGTCGCTCTTCTCGGTCGGCGGCAACGTCGGCTTCGCTCTCGGCCCGCTCCTGGCCTCCTTCTTCGTGATCACCCTGGGACTCGGCCTCGACGGCGGTGTCCTCATCGTCGTGCCCGGCCTCATCGTCGCGGCGGCGCTGCTCTTCGCCCTGCCGCACCTGGCGCGCTTTGCCCCCGACGAGGTCGGCCAGGCGCAGCGCTCGGCCGCCGGTAACGACTGGCGCGGGACGCTCATGCTGCTCGCCATCGTCGGCCTGCGAAGCCTCGCCCACATGGGCCTCTTCACCTTCATCCCGCTCTACGAGCTCTCGCGCGGGAACAGCGCCGCCTACGGGACGCAGATACTGGCGGTCTTCCTCTTCGCCGGCGCGCTCGGAACGCTGATCGGCGGGCCGCTCGCCGACCGCGTCGGGCGCCGCCGGGTGCTGCTCGGCAGCTTCATAGTGTCGCCGCCGCTCATCCTCGTCTACGCGCTCGTGGGCGGGCCGGCCGGCACCGTCGCGCTCTTCTTCGCGGGCATGGCCGTGATCGGGACGTTCGGCGTCACCCTCGTCATGAGCCAGGAGTACATGCCCGGCCGCGTCGGGGTGGCCTCGGGGCTTTCGATCGGCCTCGCCATCGGGCTCGGCGGCGTGGCGGCGGTCGCGCTGGGCGCCGTCGCGGACGCGCTCGACCTCGAAGCTGCCGTGCTGGCGACGACGCTCGGGCCGGCGCTCTGCATCTTCCTCACGCTCCTGCTCCCGCCGCCGCGTACGCTACGCCCGTTGGAGCCCGCCGCCGCGGCGAGCCCTTCCTACTGATGCCCGACACCGCCAGAGAGTTCTTCGAGCAGCTGGCCGCCCGGACCGCGGGCGGCTCCGAGCGCACCCGCGGCCTGACGGCCACGTACCGCTTCGACGTCGCCGACGCCGGGAGCTGGCGCGTCGTCGTCGACGACGGCGCCGTCACGGTGAGCGAGAGCGACGGAGCCGCCGACTGCGTCATCTCCGCGCCGGAAGACCTCTTTCTCCGCATCGTCCGCGGCCAGCAAAGCCCGATGGGCGCCTTCCTGATGGGGAAGATCCGCGTCGAGGGCGACACCGGGCTGGCGATGCGCCTGAAGGACCTCCTGGGCTAGCGCGCTGCGTCAGGGCGCCAGCCGCTCGAGCAGCCACGATCCGTCCGGGCGGCGGTCGTACCGGAAGCGGTCGTGCAGCCGGTTGTCGCGGTTCTGCCAGAGCTCGAGGCGCTCGGGGCGCAGCAGGTAGCCGCCCCACCAGGGCGGGAGCGGCGGATCGTCGCCGTAGGCGGCTTCGGCGTCGGCGAAGGCGATGTCGAGCTCGTCGCGGCGTGCGATCACCGTGGTCTGGCGGGAGGCCCACGCGCCCAGCCGGCTCCCGAGCGGGCGGGTGCGGAAGTACGCCTCCGCCTCGTCGCGGGGCAGCGGCTCGACCGCGCCGAAGACCGTCACCTGCCGTCGCGGCTGCTGCGGCCAGTGGAAGACGAGCGCCGCGCTCGGGTTCTCCGCCAGCTCGCGCCCCTTGCGGCTCTCCGTGTTCGTGAAGAAGCGGAACCCGTCGGCGTCCGCGCCCTTCAGCAGGACCGTCCGCGCCGAGGGGCGCCCGGCGGCGTCGGCGGTCGCCAGCGTCATCGCCTCCGGCATCTCGATGCCCGCCGCGCGCGCCTCGTCCAGCCAGAGCGCGAACTGCGCGAGCGGGTCGGGAAGGAGGTCGGCGGCGTCCATCAGTCCTCGAGCTCCACGAGCAGCGCCCCGCCCGCGACGCGGTCGCCCTCGGCCACGTGGACGCGCTTGACGACCGCCTCGTAGGGCGAGACGAGCGGCGTCTCCATCTTCATCGCCTCCAGCACGACGAGCGGCTGGCGCGGCTCGACACGGTCGCCCTCGGCGGCGAGAACCCGCACGACAACTCCGGGCATCGGTGCAGTCAGCGCGCTCGTCTCGTGGAGGCCGTCGGCCGCGTGCGCGGCGCTTTCGACCGCCGGCGCGGGCCGTGGCTCGGGCGCGGCCGCCGTCCGGTCGCGGTTCAGGCGCCAGTAGCCCGCCCACGAGCGGTCGGGGCGCGCAGGCTGGGTGAGCGGCGGATGCTCGTCGAGGAACGCGGTCGTGGTCTCGCCGGCCCGCACCGCCGGGTGGTCGACGAGCCAGCGGAGGAAGCCGAGGTTCGTCGTCGCGCCGGCGACCCGGGTCGCTCGGAGCGCGCGCGAGAGGTCGTCGAACGCCTCTTCCCGCGTCTCGCCGCGGGCGCTCAGCTTGGCGATCAGCGGGTCGTAGGCGACCGGGATCTCGTCCCCGGCCTCGACCCCCGCGTCGACCCGCACGGTATCCGGCAGCTCGAGCAACTCCAGCCGCCCGGCCTGGGGGAGGAACGTCAGCGGGTGCTCGGCGTACAGGCGCACCTCGACCGCGTGACCCTCGGGCTCGCGCGAGCCCACCGTGAGCGGCTCGCCGGCCGCGATCCGCAGCTGCTCCTCGACGAGGTCGATCCCGGTCACGAGCTCGGTGACGGGATGCTCGACCTGGAGCCGCGCGTTCAGCTCCAGGAACCAGAAGCGGTCGCCGTCGAGCATGAACTCGGCAGTGCCCGCGTTCTCGTAGCCGACCGCGCGGGCGAACGCGACCGCGGCCTCGCCCATCGCGGCGCGCAAGTCGGCGTCGAGCGCGGGGGAGGGGCTCTCTTCCAGCACCTTCTGGTGGCGGCGCTGGATCGAGCACTCGCGCTCGCCGAGGTGGACGGTCGCGCCGTGCCCGTCCGCGAGAACCTGGATCTCGACGTGGCGTGGGCGCTCGATGTAGCGCTCGGCGAAGACGCGCCCGTCGCCGAAACCGGCCTCCGCCTCGCGCGCTGCCGAAGCCAGGGCGTCGTCGAGCTCCTCCGCGGAGCGGACGACGCGCATGCCTCGCCCGCCGCCTCCGGCCGCCGCCTTGACCATCAGCGGGAAGCCGAGCTCGCCAGGCTCGCCGGACTCGACGACTGGCACTCCGGCCTCCCGCGCGAGCCGCTTCGCCTCGAGCTTGTCCCCTGCAGCCCGGATCGCGGCCGGCGAGGGCCCGACGAAGACGAGCCCGGCGGCTCCGACCGCCTCGGCGAAGTCGCCGTTCTCCGCGAGGAAGCCGTAGCCGGGATGGACCGCGTCGGCTCCCGCCTTCTGGGCCGCGCGAATCAGCTCGGCTGGCTCGAGGTAGCTCCCGACCGCGACCGCCTCATCCGCCTCCCGCGTGTGGAAGGCGCCGGCGTCGTCGGGCGCGAACGCCGCCACCGTCCCGATGCCGAGCCGACGGCACGTGGCGAAGACACGCACGGCGATCTCGCCGCGGTTCGCTACGAGGAGCTTGCGGATTCCCATGGAGTCATGCGCTTTCGCGCGCCCGCAGCTTAGAGCGCGTCGCCTGCGGACGTGGCCGAAAGAGCCGTTGTCGAGCACGGCAACCCGGCGCTATCCTGGAGAGAAATCGAACTCGAGCGGCGCAGCCCGCGGCCTCGACTCAGTTCTCGAATGGGGGAGGTCGAACATGCGCACGTCGCTCGCGTCCGTAATCTGGAAAGTAGGGCTGACGCTCGCTCTCGGCGCTGGGTTCTTCGCCGCGGCGACCGTCGCGTCGGCGGAGACGATCACGACCGAGGAACCGGTCGTGTTGGAGAACGGCGAGATCCTGGTCGAGGTCTCCCAGCTCACGGCGGATCCGGTCGCCACGCTGGCCGGGACGATCATCAAGTGCAGGAAGGTGCACGGCTGGCACGGCCTCAAGCATCCGCTGTTCGGGTACTTCTACTGGTTCTATTAGGCCCGTGACGGCCCATGACTGGCTCATATCGTGAAGTGCCGCATTAGCAGGGCTTTCCTGCCGTCTCGGCGCGACTTCTGCGTGACGGCCCGTATCGGCCGGTGCTAACGCTCCCGTTAGCAAGCCGTTAGCACGCGGCCCGCAATCCCCCGAAAGCGTGGCTCGCAACTCGACGGCTGGGTAGTAGACGACATGGGCGACAGCTACCACGGTGCGGCCATGCTCTTTCCGCGATTGTCCTTCTCGGCTGGGCGCTCGCGAGCGCCGGCGCCGGCTGGTTCGTCTTCGACTGGCTCTGAAGTATGAGGGCCCGCTGGCTCGTCGTGAACCCGATGACGCCGGCAGAGGCGCTCGAGTTCGCGGAGGCGTACGGCAGCGAGGCGATCATCTCGGTCGTCCTCGAGGTGGACGATCCGACGGCGCAGGCGGTGGAGGCGCTCGAACAGGGTGCCGCCGAGAACGGCGTGATGCTGGAGCGGCTGTCGAACACGAACGCTGGCGAGCGCGCTGTCTCCGCTGACGATTCGTTGCCTCGGCCGACGACGCCAGGCCAGGTTCTTTCGTCGCCGAGTGGGGTCGCGACGATCCGCAAGTGGCGGCGACCCTCTTAAACACTCGAGTCTCGCCCGCGTAGAGGCGATAGCGTATGACTATCCGCTCGCATCTATACGCTTTACAAAGTATGAAGGGGCATACCGTCGAACCCGAGCTTCTCCGCGTCCCCGAGGTCGCCGAACGCCTGCGCTGCACCCCCGAGGTCGTGCGCCGCAAGATCCGAACCGGTGAGCTAACCGGTCTGCGCCTTGGGAGCGGCCGGCGGGCGCCACTGCGGGTTCCGGCCAATGAGCTCGATGCCTGGCTCGAATCGAGGCACGTCGAACGGATTGCTTCATGAACCAGCCTATGCTCTTCCTCCAGACGTTCAGCGGCTGATCGACGAGCCTTTGAGCGAGCCGCCCGCACGCGCCCGCCAGCTCTGGAAGCCGCTCGACAAAGCGATGGGGCGGCTCGACAACCTGACCGCTCAGCAGGCGAGATACAACGCCGAGGTTGTTCACCTGTGCGAGGAGCTCGAGCTCGCCAAAGCGCCGCGACGAGCAGGCTCTCGGTGACGCTCTCGCCAACAGCCAGGACGAGCCCGAGCCGGAAGCGCCCGCCATCGAGGCCGAGGTCGAGCGCAACGCCAACCGTTCGAGCGCAATGACCGGGCAAAGGCAACCTGCTTTTTGACAGGGGATTTTGGGCTGACCGCTTCCCCAGTCAGAAATCCCTCTCTAAAGGCCGGATGACGCCTGGTTTGGCAACTCGGAGGGTTTCTGTTGGGTTCTTCTCGGCTTAGTACGTCTCAGCGTGGCTATGGGGCGGCTCATCAGGCGCGGCGGCGCCGGCTGCCCCGCTTGTGGCTGCCGGCCTCGCGACGTGCGCCCGCTGCGGCGAGCCGATTGCGCCTGGGGAGTTCTGGGATCTCGATCATGCGCCGGATAGAAGCAGCTACCTGGGCGCTTCCCACCAGTCCTGCAACCGGAAGTCGGCGACCTATCGTGCGCGGAAGACGAGCAGGCGATGGTGAGCCGAAACCGCGAGGTTGTTGCGCAGTCTTCTGAGGGAGACTGTCTTCTCGCTCTTTGCCTAAACGGCCACTAGGCGCCTGAGTCCTTCGGCATAGGGTGAGCCGGCAAGCTCGCCTGGTTGCACCAGCCTCGCCTACGGTGAAGAAGTCCCCCCATCACTGGTGGCGAGAAGAACTTCCAGGACCCTTCCCAAGTTCTCGTCGTGTTTGCGTCTCCGCAATCGCGGCCAGAAGGATGAGCTAACCACGGAGATCCTGTAGAGAGAAGGATCTCCTTCGCGAGAAATGCTAATCCTGATCTGCTCTCCATCACGACGCGTTGGCCAGCCGTGGATGCCACCCTCAAGGGAGCTGCCAATGGGTGGCATGAGCTGGGCCCGAGCTCCGGGGTGACCCGGATGGCACCGACGGACAGAAGCGCCCTAGTGCAGTCGCTGACGATGGTTTCGTAGTCGCTCTCCACCAAGACCGTCGCCTGCTGGCTTTCGATCGGGTCCTTTTCTCGTTTGCCTTCGAGTTTTTGGGCGTTGCCCCGCATGGAGACCCCGAAGGAGGTAAGGATGAAAGCCAACGCCAACACGACGAGGCTGCCGCCAAAGGCCCAGGCTTCATCGTCTATCACCCACCACACCAAAAAGCCGACGCCATAGATCCACGATAGGACAGCGGCAAGAATCAGGTACCAAGCGATAAAGAGATCCCTTTTGTGCCTCGATTTTAGTTCCATCTCAGTCGGATACACCTCCCGAGTCGTAACGCCGCGCACGCCTCGGACTGGGGGGAGGGACAGGCTCCGTTGAAGTGACCTCTCGTGTGCCAATTCGCCCCGCTACGAACTGATGACGCCGTACCCTGCACCGATAACGGCACTGCCTGCGGTGACAACAAGCGGAAGGAGCTTGAGAAAATGTTTCGGTTGTGTCGGTGGGCGGTGTCTCAACTGAGAAGCCAGCATGGCGCAACGGCCCCTAGCTTCTCCAGATACACGCACCTGGGGCGTCGAGGCTTCATGCTCCTCGGGAGTACGCAGCGAGACCGGCCACGGACCCTGAGGCTAGGCGCCTCTCTCTCCCAGGTGGGGGCTAGTCAGCCCAGCTCGACCACCACCGGGGCGCGGCCCTGCGCCCGCGCCGACGGGACGAGCTTGACGAACTCAGTCGAACAAGGCGGCGGGCTACGAGCTTGCTGCCGACGACGATGGAACGCGACGAGGGACAAAGCAGCTCGGTGCCGTAGGCGATGAGGTCGTGGGTGGTCGGCGGCGACGTGCGCCGGCTGCGGAAGCTCGACCGGGACGCGCCCGATAGACGCGGCCGTGGCGCTCGCGCTCGCCGTTCAGGGCGCCACGATCGAGGCTCCGGGCTCGGTGTACTGACAGTCAGGCTCTATCGCCGTCTTAAGCCGGCGGGGAGCGGGCAGCGTTTCCCCGCGGCTCGGTGGCCAATCCGCGCCCAAACGTTCCGAGAACCCGCTTACCGGGAACCCATGCGGCTTACCAGGCTCCTGGTAGCCCGCAGCGCTAGGTGTGAAGCCAGTTCGCGCCACCTTCGGCCAACAAAGCCCGATCGCTGGACTAGTCTGGGGGGCTTAGAGGACCAGGGAGTTCAACCCGCGGCGCCCCGATGGAACTAAAAGCCCCAGGTCCGAGCGGGGCTTTTCTCGTTCGGTGTTACGGAACTCCGGTTATTGGCGGGACACACTCTGGACACCGTAATGACGGCCGAGCCGGAGATCCTGCTCGCCTTCGTCTGACAGGGCCGAGGACCCCAGTCTGGGCGAACGCGCCGCCCCGTCTTAGCCTCGACTCGCCGGGGCGTGGACAGGGTAGTCCTAGGGTCTCCTTTCGGCCCCACGCCTCGGCCTCCTCGCGGCGCACTGATAGACAATCTGTCCTGGGCGGAGGATCATGCGAGGGATCCTCCCCTCGATGAGACACCCCCTCGCTCTGATTCTCGGTTGTCTCGCGCTCGCGGCCTGCGGTGGGGACGGCAATGGCAACAGCGGCGGCAGCCATCAAGCGCGCAATCGAGCCGGAGGCTCAGCAACGCGCAGAGTCGATCGTTCTCACCCTCTCGGACTTTCCCGACGGCTGGCAGGCCGAGGCGGATACGGCGGAAGACGACGCTGATCAAGAGGCCTTCAACGAGTGCGTCGGTGCCGACTACTCCGGGCTCACCATCATCGGAGAGGCGCATTCGGATGACTTCTTGATGGGCGAGGCCGTCGTGTCCTGGGAGCGTGGTGGTGTTTGAGAGCGAGCAGACGGCCACGCAGGCGTTTGCGGAGAGGGCCGCCGGCTTTGACGGTGAGGACGCCGACACGTGCCTTCCGCAGCTCTTCGGTGAGCCCCCGGGGATACCGAACTCACCAGCGCCGAGGCGACGAGCCAGCTTCTCGCCCCCAGCCGGCGTTGACACGGCCGACGCATGGCAATTGGTGGTCACGATCGAGGGAAAGGCTGGAAGCCAGGACGAGGGCTTGTCGGTGACCGCGTACAGCGACCAAGTGATGCTCCACTCCGGCGACACGATCACGCGGTGACGACCACCGACATCGCCACCCCGTTCGACCCGGAGTTGAGAGACGAGTTGGTCGCGGCCGTCGCCGGCCGCATGGCCGAGTAGCGGCTCAGCGCGCCCATCGAATCAGTGCCTCACTCGCCGCTCGAGTCCACGCCGACGAACGTGCTCGGCCAGCGAGGCCGCGGCCGTTTCGGCCATCTAGGCAACCGCGCGGCTGCGTCGTAGCCTGACCTTGCCGGGGCGCGGGCAGGTAGTCCTAGGGTCACTTCGCCGCCCGCGCCCCGGCTCCTTGACGCACTAGACGCATGCGCAACGATGCGCGATGCTTCACGCCTGCGAACGATCCTCAAATCCTCTGGCTTCTTCTTGGCGGGAGTCTGGCTGGCGATCGCTTACGTATTCGCTGGAGTCATCCTCTGCATCACGATCATCGGTATCCCCTTCGGCGTGCAGTCGTTCAAGCTCGCCGGGTATGCGCTCTGGCCCTTCGGCCGCGTGCTTGTCCCGAGCCCTACCCGGCACAAGGGCTTGAGCGCGGTCGCGAACATCCTCTGGTTCGTGCTTGCGGGATGGTGGCTTGCTCTCCGACATCTCCTCACCGGCATCCTGCTCTGCATCACGATCATCGGCATTCCCCTTGGCGTGGCCGACTTCAAGATGGCGGGCGCCGCTCTGGTTCCGTTCGGCAAGAAGATCGTGCGAACAACCGACCTCGCGCAGCCTCCGGTCGGTGCAATCAGCGTTCCGGGCGGGCAGTAGCGAAGCCCGACCCGTCTCAAACGGCCATCTTGTCGCCGGCGCGACTACGCCCTAGGCTCGAGTCAGGCCGGGCAGGGGTGCAGCCGATCGGGTTCAGCTAACCGCCCGGCCCAGCAAGATCGGACGCAACGACTCTTGCGGGCGTGGCGTCCTAGGGTCACCTTGCGGCCCGCGCCCCGGGTCTTGTCTACTCCTAGCAACCCGCCACCGCATGGGCGGGCACTCGCAGCAAACAGGAACAGGGACGAGCGCCAGTGCAAAGCTCCTCCGAGCGGCCATCGCTGGCCCTCGGAGCGGCGTCGCCGCTGCTCAGCTCAACAACGACTGGCAGACTCCTCAAAGACCTCGCGGGCCGACGGGGGGCCTTCGACCGGCTTGCCGTACGACTTCGCGAACTGCTTGAAGCCCGCCTCGCCGGTCATGCGGTACGCCGAGCAGAACAGGGCGCATCTGCCCCGGCTCGGCGAACATCAGGTCGACGACCATCTCGGCCGTGATCTCGATGTCCTCCTCCGGGTTCTCGAGCTGCTCCTCTCGGAGCTGCTTCTTCACCGACTCCGGCGCCGGCTGCTCCTTCGGCTGCGGCTGCGGCTGCGTCGCCTCGGCGGCTTCGGCCGACTGCGCGGCGGGTGCCTCCGCGCAACCGACGGCAGCGATCCCAAGCACGGTCGCCGCAATCACGGCGACAACGACCTTCTTCCTGCGGCTCATCTCTTTGCATTCCTCCCGTGTGTATGTCGATAGTGGACTTCGCATGCGGCTCCGAAGGCCCGCCAGGGAGGGCGGCCAGTCGCTCGAACGTCATGCCTCAGCGTCCCCTCACAATCACAAATCGGCTATGCCGCACCTCTACCCTAATTGAAGTTCGTGTTAAGCGCCGGAGCCTCCGGCACTACCCGAGGGAACAAGGAACCTGTCGGAAAGAGCCATCTAGGCGGCCGCGCCGCCACGTCGTAGCCTGACCCTGCCGGGGCGTGGGTCAGGGTAGTCCTAGGGTCACCTTTCGGCCCCACGCCCCGGCCCCCTTCTCCTGCCGAGGCGACACCGGCTCTAGTCGGTCACGTCCGCGACGCCTGCGGCCCGTTCGTGACGGGCACGGCCGAGCACCTCGTCCACGCGCTGACGCGAGACCCCGACCGCACGGGCAAGCTCGGCCTTGCTGGCGCCCGCCTCGTGCGCGGTCAGCAGGGCGCTGCGGAAGTTGCGCCGGTCACGGTCGAGACGCTGGAGCATGCCGAGTGCCTTCTGATAGGCGCGCATCATCGCCTTGACTTCGGTGTTGTGTGCCATGCCCGCATCATACAGCAGGCGCAACTTCCGCTTGCTATGCAAGTGACACTTGCGGTTGCGGTTGAAAGCGGCTATCCTTGTCGGCGCCGGTGTAACCGCGGCCGGCCAGAGACACACTGACGGGACGCGCCCCGTCGCCGTTGCGACGGAGGACCGCCCGTAGGTGCAGGACCCCTACTACCGCGAGCCCGGTTCGTCACCGAGCGCCCGTGAGGATGGATCCGGCGAACGGATAGTCGCCGCGGATCCCCGTTGCGCCCGGCCTCTCACTGGCCTAGGGGAGGTCGAGCGGAGCGGAACTCGGCGGAGAGCCGCCGGCCTTATCCCACCCTCCACCAACGAAAGGAACGAGATGAAGAAGTTGCTTGCGTTTGCGCTCGCCGCCGTGGCGATCGCAGCGCCTGCTACCGCCGACGCCGCGACGCTGTCGCAGCGCGTGGCGAAGGTCGAGGCCAAGCTGGCCTGCCTGCAGTACGCCGGCCTGTCCGAGTGGGGCGGCTATGCCCCCTACGCCGGCGGCGACGGCTCCTTCGCCTACGACCCGTGGATCGACTACTCGGCTGCCAGCTTCGACACGGCGAACGGCCTGCCCCACAGCGCCGGCGACTACCGCGTCCTGACCGTCAAGGACACGGCGACGTGCCGGCCCAAGTTCGCTGCTGCCCCAACTTCAAACGAAGCGCCTTCTGTCATCTGAAGCTCCCCCGTGTGGGGTTACATGGTGCGTATTACAGACTAATAATTGGCTTCCATAAAAAGCCGCCGTGTTGGATGCGAAGCGCGCCAACAATGGGACGTTTCCATTTGAAATTGCCGCTTCCGCGCTCAGATGAACTCCTTGAACGTGTCGAGCAAGCGCTGACGCCCAAGCGTCGGGCCGTTGCTGATTGTGATCGACGGTGCGGACGGATGCGGGAAGTCGAGCCTCGCGTCCTGGCTGGCATGGCAACTCGGAATACCCGTCGTCCATCTGGATCTTTACAACATCAGCAACCATCCAATTCAGTGGCGCACAGCAGATTTGGCACGCACCGTTTCGCACCGGCTCGATCGACGCCCGGTAATTGTCGAAGGTGTGTTGGCGCTAGACGCTCTCGAGCAAATCGGGCGCAATCCGGGATTTCTGATCGTTGTGAATGGCAAAGGGAGTGATGAACTTGCCGGCCAGATAGCCGCGTACTTCAGTCGGCAGAACCCCAATGCGCACGCCGATTTTACATTAGACGGCTACGACGAAGAAAGCCCGCCGCAGTGACGCGGGCGAGGAAGCGCGAGTGATGTCCGTGGAGTACACGCTTCGGGCGACTGATCTCGGCAGCCCAGACGATTTCGTTTTTCGTTTCAACGGCCGCGATGTTGGGCGCACTTACGCGATGGCACTCCGAACGGGGTCCATCTACGGCATCAACCTGCGCGGGCCGCTGCCGTCAGGCGTAGAGGTGCAGTGTTTTTGCCGACGATCTCAAGGCAGCGAAAGCGAAAGAGGGGCATTCAAAGTGAACTGGGAGAGGTTACTCGCCGCCGGTTCGGTGAAACCGTGAACGAGGCGGGGATGACAGAACGAATTGGCGTCAAGCTTAACGATGGGGGCAGGTTTTCCGCGGCCTTAGCTTTTGCTTGTTGCAAACGGCTTTCGGCGCTGAGCGGGACGGCGTTGCAGTTAGGTTGTTCGAGCTGCCCAGATGATCGAGCACCCAGCCGCGCTCGCTCTCGCGGACGAAACAAAAGGTGGGATTGCGGGTTACATGATCGAGCGAGCACTGGATGATTTGCGCGCGTTGTTTTGACGTTCGGAAGCGGACAGTTTTAGGTGCTATTTAAATTCAAATGGTCACAACCGACGAACGATGGATGACTGACTTATTCGGCAGGCCGCTTTGCTTGTGCGGGGCGACGATGGCCCTCGCGCGGATCAAACCTCATCCGACCATCCAGCACTCGGAAATTCGGACGTATGAATGCATGGAATGCGGTCAGACCCTCGTTCGAACATTCAATAGCGATTAGTAATACTGGACCCGCTCCCTGGCGTCCAGTTTAGCCCCGGCCCGTGCCGGGGCTTTTTTTCGTCCAGCGCGGTTAGTCGGTCTACGCTGCGTTCATTTTTGTTTTGCTTCTAAGAGCCGCGAGATTTCGACGGTCGCGTAAGTTAAGAGCCATCGGCACTCCGGTGGCTCTTTTTTTGTTTCCACCTGGTCAAGTCTGGTGGCGAGCAGCTCAATCAGTCAGAGAGCTGGCGCTTGCTCCTGCGCTTGCGTTTGCTCCTGTGCTGTCTCTTGCTCTTGCGCTTCGGTTGCAGCATGCGGAGAAGCTGGCAACTGCAGCACGGTCGCGCGCTGACCTTCGCACAGCCGGGTGATCAGCACGATCTGCCCGTTGGGGAACTCCAGCGCGTCATGGTGAACGTTGGGGTAGTCCATGTTGACCTGCCGGAATCGGGCTACCTTTTCCTCGATCCGCCACCCGATCGCCCAAACCGCCTTGGCCAGAGCCGGCCAAAGGCATGGTCACATTCCACCTCTTTCTCGAGCGCCAGCTCCGTGCCAGGACGCAGGCAGACTGCAACATTCGGTTCTCCGATTGCAGCAAAGCCACGCGTCCAGGAATTGCTGAAGCGCGTCGTTACCAGTTTATCTCCGACCTTTGCGGGGCGGGTTGCAACGTCGTGAAGACTGTAATCGCACATCGAAGGTCTCCCTCTTTGTGAACAGCCAGGACGGTTGTCCTTATTGCCCAAGCGAACCCGGCAGAATGGCAAACTTGTGTCGATTTCAATGATTTCGTTTCTCACTTGGGGCTTCCTCGTAATCGAACAGCGTGAGGAGGCAGGTTGTAAAGGTCACGGGCGTATCACGCCGCGAGGTGGCAGGCATTTGTGCGGTGCAATGTCAATCATCACTCAATCAAAATTTCCTCCCGCTCACGGTGTCGGTGGTTCGATTCTCCCCTTGGGTACCAGCGCCTTTGTCGGTGATGGGGCATCCAACAGCCTGCGGGGGTCAAGCAGGGCAACTGGATTTAGACCACGCCCGGCAAAGGTTGGTTTGTCATCCTCCGTCTTTACAGCCCGCTTGAACCGTTCTTCACGAAGGAATGGCGGCCGGGCGAGATTGCAGTGGTGCGGTAGCCGCACTGCTACCACCACAGGAGCGGTTGTCCGGTGTGGGTCAGTCGCTACAAGATCGGTGCGCGCCAGAAAGATTGGTGCGGCTCGAATGCAGCAACGGTGCCGCCGCGCCGATCGATGGTGCGGGTGTTCTCGCGGTCCAAGGGGATGACGTAGCGGCGCCTGCTGGCCGGGTCATCAGGGTTCAGGTGCGTGAGGCCCTCCCAGCCGCGCCGGAGACCGACGACTTCGATATCATCCTCGCTGCTGCGGTAGGTCACGGTCTTGATGACCGAGTTCAGGCCGGGGACGTCGCCGCCACCCGTGAGAATGCCGACGCGCTTCTTTGCCATGATCTCGTTCTGCACTTCGCAATCTCGTCAGTCACCGCGAGAAGTTTCTTCTAATTGCCCCCATATCAACGTCGTAATCGTGCTCAAGCCGATGAACGTGGCGGCGGGGTGCATGATGAAGACGAAGGTCCATAGCGAAACACCGAGAGACAAACAGGACCATAGCAGGTGGGACGCAAGGGCGAAGCCCATCGCACCGATTACTGCGCCCGATTTCTCGCTCTCGCGAACTCGACGACTTCTGGATCGGGTCATTCACGACTGATGTCATTCACGACTGATGCAATCAGCGCCAGTTCCGCCCAACGTCCCGTGCACCTCGGATAGCGACCATTCAAGGCATCAGACCGAATTGTAGCGATGTGCCAGTAACGGACATCCCGATTATCGCAATTCCTCACGCCCGCTCGAGCGGACAACTCGTAGATGATCAGGGACTCGACGACAAGCGAATGCTCGCGAACAAGGCGGGCGCGGAACCCGGCCCGATCGATCAGCGTACTGAATAGATCGAGGTCGGAATCCGACGAGACCATGACTTACAGCCGCCCACCGGGTTTAAGACGCTCACGAGCCTGGTCAAACAAAGGCGCGATGTCGCGGTAGGCTGGACCGGCGTGCCAACCGCGATCGGCGAGATTGCGCGGTTCGCCCGCATGCTTGGGCGGGCTCGACAGGATCACATCGAAGAGCGGGCGGGGCGCAAGTGCCGAGAGCAGGTTCGTGCACAAGGCGGTGACACGGTCCCCCACGCCGTTGGCGCGTGCGTTCTCGGCGGCTGTGAGAGCAGCATTTGGATTGATGTCGGTTGCCAGAACGTTTTTGGCGCCGGCGCGTGCCGCCGCGAGCGCGAGGATGCCTGACCCGGTTCCGATATCGACCACGTATTTGCCACTTAGGTCGAGGCTGCCAATGAACTCGGCGAAGCGCTCACTGCTGATGAAATAGCGCGGGTGAAACACCGTCGGGCGTACGGTGAGGCGAAAGCCGGCCGCCCGCGTGACCCGGGTATTCTGCGGCGAGAATCAGGTGATAGGAAAAGAAGTGAAGAAAACCACGCAGAAGTCGGCGGAAGGGGCCGTGCGGACACCTCGGCGGCCCAGGCCGCCCCCGACGCTTCCATCAACCGCGACTTTGACCGGGTCGTTTGCAAGAGGCATTTGATCCATGATTGGCCTGTCCCTATCGCGAGTTCAACATCCGGCTCTTTCGCGTGGTTAGCCGATCCGCGCGAGCAGCACTTGCAGGTGCTGCCACAGTGACCGCCCATGCGCGGGCTGCACGTGGATGTGGCCATCGTGGGAGTGCCCGGTTCCGTCAGCAGGCCGCGCAACTTGA
>CAWHOA010000020.1:0-83420 GCA_963830885.1 uncultured Actinomycetes bacterium
GGTGGCCAATCCGCGCCCAAACGTCCGAGAACCCGGTCACGGAGCGATGCGGAGTTCGGGGTACCCCAGCGCCCGCAACTCTAGGAACCAAGCCAGTGCGCGCCAGTTCGGCCCCTCACCCGCCTTCCCCCCTGAGAACCCCTTGGAGGTTCGAGTCCTCTCGCCCGCACTGACGCGCACGCTAGACCGGCGGCACGATCCTGAGCGCCGGCCGCGGGGTCGGGGTCTGGTGCGGGCGGTCGAAGCCCAGGCTGGGCGGGTCTGCCGCGCCCCACTCGGCCGTGACGTCGAGGAGCGCCTGGGTGGCCGCGCGCGCCTGCGCGCACCACTCGGCGTCCTTGGCGGTGTCCCACGGGTACTCGTCGTCGCCGACCGTCGCAGCGAGCCGGTCGCGGAACCAGGCGGGGTCGTCGCCGCCTTCCCGGTCGAACCCGAACCGCTCGCGCGCGCGCTTCAGCTCAGTCTCGAGCATCTGCATGAGCGTCAGGTAGCGCGTGAAGCGGTGGAGCGGGAAGCTGAACCGCGAGAAGGACTCGCCGGCGTAGGCGCCGCGCATCATCAGACCCTGGACCGCCTCCGCGTCCATGCTCAGGTTGAGCCCGCCCTCGGCCTTGTCGAGGCGGATGTGGCAGACCCGCTCGCGGAAGCCCGGCATCTCCATCTGCAGCGTGTCGCGCCAGTTGAGTCCTGTGTCGAGCACCTGCCCCACGAAGCCGCCGAACCCGTGGATGCTGGCCCATCGGAGCGGCTCGTCGGCATCCGGGCCGGCCGGGATGTAGACGTGGCGCAGCGTCTCGTCCTCACTCTCGTCGTCGATCACGGCGGCCAGCTCCGGGTCCGGCGCACCCATGAGGTCGAGGCCGAACGTGGGGTGGCCCGGCAGCAGCGCGTCGAAGAAGTGCACCGGAAAGTTGCTCGTGATCGCGCCGTCGCTGAACCAGTGCTCGACGTACTCGGGTCTGTAGCCCTCCCGGCGCTCGTAGAAGGGCACTGAGGCGATGAGGCCCGGGACGGCGAGGCTCATCCGGATTCCGAGGATGACCGGCATCCCCTCGCCCGGCACCCGGTGAACCGTCCGCTCCCCGATCTTCATGGTCTCTGTCGCTCTGTCCCGCATCCAGTCGGCGACCTCTTTCGGGATGAGCTTCGCGATCTCGTCGGGGTCGAAGTAGAAGTGGTTGTCGTCGGGGAGGGGTAGCCGCACCGGGCGTCCCGCGCTCACGTCGGTGGTCATCAGCTGCAGGGCGATGGAGCGGGAGTCATCGTCCTTGTCCTTCAGGTCAGCGAACGTCAAGGGGTCGCCGCCCTTACGGCCGGCGCACGCCTGGATGTGCGCGTGGAGCCAGTTGGTGAGGCCAGGGTGGTCGAAGCCCGTCTGCGTCGTCCCGGGGCAGAGCCCGAAGCCCGTCTTCCGGCTGCTCAGCGTCGTCGCAAGCGCTTTCGCCTGGGGTACGAGCATCAGGGTCACCGCGCCGGCAACGAGGACGATCACCCCCACTGCGGCTGCCGCCGCGAGGACCGGCCACGCGAGGGCGGACCACCAGCCGACCCAGAGAAAGAGCGCGTAGCCCGAGAGCGAGACCGCCGCCAGCCAGATCAGGGCGAGGACGGCCAGCGGGAGCCACAGCCAGCCGAGGGCCTGGAGCACGACGCGGCGCCGGGCGCGAGGGCCCTGTCCTCTCGCGTCCATCATCCGGATCGCGAGGTCGAAGAAGGGGCGGTTCTCGGGGCGAGGCTGGAAGAGGCCGAGCACGCGCTTCGGCCGGCCGATGTCGTCCGCGAGCTCCCGCAGAGCCTGGAAGCCGCCGTCTCCGCCTTCGCGCCGGCCGAGCTCAGCGGCGGCGGTGACGGAAGCCGCGATCGCGCCCGCCGACGTGCCGCCGACATTGCGGAAGCGGTAGCGCTTCGCCAGCGCCAGGATGGCGCCGGGGTAGACGACGCCGCTCGAGACGCCTCCCTTCATCACCAGATCGCAGACCTCTTCGGGCTTGGGCGGCCACGGGCCGCTCTCGATCTCCGCTCTCAGCTCGGGCATGCCTTCCTCCGTCGTCGACAGCCGCCCGATCGTCCCGCCGACGCGCGCGGGCGTCAAGATAGAGAGATGCGGGTCTCGGCAAAGGTGGACTACGCCCTGCGCGCCGCGCTCGAGCTCGCGGCCGCCGGCGACGGGCCGACGAAGGGCGAGCGGATCTCGCAGGCGCAGGACATCCCGCTCAAGTTCCTGGAGAACATCCTGCTCGAGCTGCGCCACGGCGGGCTCGTCCAGAGCCAGCGCGGGGCGGACGGCGGCTACTGGCTTGCTCGGCCCGCGGAGGAGATCAAGCTCGCGGACGTCATCCGCGCCGTCGAGGGCCCGCTCGCCAACGTGCGCGGCTCGCGGCCGGAGGTCGTCGAGTACGCCGGCCCGGCCGCCAAGCTCCAGGACGTCTGGGTCGCGCTCAGGGCGAACATGCGGGCGGTGCTCGAGGAGCTGACGCTCGCCGACGTCGCCTCGGGCGAGCTACCGCCCGAGATCGTCGAGATCACGGCACAGCCTGAGGCGTGGGAGTCCCACTAGAGAACGCGTGTCACAGCGAAGCCCTGTGCCGGCTTCACCCTGAAACGCGTTCGAAGACCGTGGTGCGGCTCGGCCTGACGTAGAGGATCTGACCCTCGAGCAGGTCGAGCTCCTCGACCTCGGCGCGCGTCACCTGGGCGGAGACGTGGCGGCCGTCGTCGAGGATCAGCTCGACGCGGACCTCGAAGCCGAGGTGGACGATGCGCTGCACCATCGCCTCGCTCGTCGTCCCGTTCGGCTCCAGCCGCAGCTCGAGGTCGTGCGGGCGAATCCACTCCTCGCCGAGGCGGTTCACCGGCCCGACGAAGCTCATGACGAACTCGTTGGCAGGGTGCTCGTACAGGTCGCGCGGCTTGCCGCTCTGCTCGACGCGGCCCTCGTTCATGACGGTGACGCGGTCGGCGACGTCCATCGCCTCCTCCTGGTCGTGCGTGACGAGCACGGTCGTCACGTGCACCTCGTCGTGGAGGCGGCGGAGCCAGGCGCGGAGCTCCTTGCGCACGCGCGCGTCCAGCGCGCCGAACGGCTCGTCGAGGAGGAGCACTTTCGGCTCGACGGCGAGCGCCCGGGCAAGGGCCATGCGCTGGCGCTGGCCGCCGGAGAGCTGCGCCGGATAGCGGTCGGCGAAGGTATCGAGCTGGACGAGTCCGAGCAGCTCGTCCACCCTGGCGCGGATCTCCGCCTTCGGGCGCTTGCGGATCTTCAGGCCGAAGCCGACGTTGTCGCGCACGGTCATGTGCTTGAAGGCGGCGTAGTGCTGGAAGACGAAGCCGACCTCGCGCTTCTGCGGCGGGACGCCGGTGACGTTCTCCCCGAGGATCGAGACGTCGCCCGTGTCGGGCTGCTCGAGCCCGGCGATGATCCGGAGCAGGGTGGACTTACCGCTCCCGCTCGGGCCGAGCAGGGCGGTCAGCGAGCCGCCCGCGATGGCGAGCGAGACGTTGTCGACGGCGACGAAGCCGTTGTCAAACCGCTTCGTGACCTGGCGGACGGCGATCGACATCCGCAACCTCCTTGTGTTCCCTGGGCTTGAAGACGTTCATGGCGATCAGCGTGAGCACGGCGAGCAGCGCGAGCACGAGCGACGTCGTGTACGCGGCCACCTCGTTGAAGCGCAGGTACTCCTCGTCCACGTGGAGCGTGAGGGTCTCGGTCTTGCCGGCGATCCGCCCCGAGACCACGGCGACGGCGCCGTACTCGCCGAGCGCACGGGCCGTCGTCAGGACGACGCCGTAGGCGACGCCCCAGCGGATGGCCGGCAGGGTGACGCGGCGAAAGGTCTGGAAGCGCGAGGCGCCCAGCGTCCAGGCCGCCTCGTCCTGGTCGGTCCCGACCTCGCGCAGCACCGGGATCACCTCGCGGACGACGAACGGCAGCGTCACGAAGATCGTGGCCAGCACGATCCCGGGCGTCGAGAAGATGATCTGGATCCCGTTCTCGGTGAGCCACCCGCCGAACCAGCCGTCCTGGCCGTAGACGAGGATGAGCGCGAGGCCGACGACGACCGGCGAGAGCGCGAGCGGGAGGCCGATCATGGTGTTGATCAGCCAGGCGCCGTGCTTCGGCGGCCGGCGGACGAGCGCCATCGCGCAGGCGACGCCGAAGATCGTGTTGGCCGGGACGGCGATCCCCACCGCGATCAGGGTGAGCTTGAAGGCCGAGATGAACGCCGGATCGGTCAGCGCCTCCCACACCGGAGCCAGGCCGTCCCGGAAGGTGTAGTAGACGATCATCGAGAACGGGAGCGCGAGGATCAGCGCGAGGTAGCCGAGCGCGGCCGTCCGCAGCGCGTACCTACCCATCGTGCCTCCGGCTGCGCCGCTCGAGGACGTCGGCGATCGCGAGGACCACGAACGACAAGACGAGCAGCACGACCGAGACCGCGGCTGCCGCCGCGGGCTCGTCGCTCTCGATCGACTTGAAGATGTTCACCGAGGCGACCTCGGTGTCGAAGGGGATGTTCCCCGAGATGAGCACGATCGAGCCGAACTCGCCGACGGCCTTCCCGAAGGAGAGCGCGGTGCCCGAGAGCATCGCCGGGAGCAGGTTGGGGAGGACGATGCGCCGGAAAGTCGTGAACGGGCGCGCGCCGAGCGACGCGGCCGCCTCCTCCATCTCGCGGTCGAGCTCGAGCAGAACGGGCTGCACGGCGCGGACGACGAACGGGAGCGTGACGAAGAGGAGCGCGACGACGATCGCCGCCCGCGAGTAGGCGACGTTGACGCCGAGCGGGCTCTCGGGCCCGTAGACGGCGAGCAGCGTCAGCCCGGCCACGATCGTCGGCAGGGCGAAGGGAAGGTCGATCATCGCGTTGACGACGCTCTTGCCGCGGAAGTCGTCCCGGACGAGCACCCAGGCGATGAGCGTGCCCGTGAGCGCGTTCACGAGGACGACCACCAGCGAGGCGACGAACGTGAGCTTGAGCGCTGCAACGGCCGCCGGCGCGGTCACCTCGTCCCAGAAGGCGGAGACGCCGCCCTCGAACGACGTCGCGATCACCGCCGCGATCGGGATGAGGACGATGAGGGTGAGGTACGCGGTCGAGAGCCCCAGAACGAGGCCGCCGGCGCGCCTGGAGGATCCAGTGCGCGCCGGCAGCGTGACCGCTTCGGGACTAGTCGTCAGTGGGCACTCCCAGCTCGTTCTCGATGTCGAGGAAGATGCTCTCCTCGCGGTCGAAGAAGCGCGTGCGGACGTCGGCCCACCCGCCCAGGTCGGCGATCGTGAAGAGGCCGGCCGGGCCCGAGGAGTCGAACTCGGTCTCCACTCCCTCGACGACCGGGCGGTAGCCCTTCGAGGCGAAGACCGCCTGCGCCTCGGGCGTGTAGAGGTAGTCGAGGAACGCCTGCGCCGCCTCCGGGCTCTCGCTCGTCGACACGACCGCGGCCGGGTTCTCGATCAGGATCGTCTCGGCGGGCACGACGTACTCGAGCTCCTCGCCGGCCTGCTGGGCGAAGATCGCCTCGTTCTCGTAGGCGAGCATGACGTCGCCCTTGCCGCCGGCGAACGTCTGCAGGGCCTCGCGCGCGCTCTTGTCCTGGACGGGGACGTGCTCGAGGAAGAGCTCGCGGAGGTAGGCGATCGCCTCCTCGTCCGACTTGCCCTGCTCGAGCTGGGCGCCGTAGGCGGCCATGATGTTCCACTGGGCGCCACCGGAGGTGAACGGGTTCGGCGTGATCACCTCGACGCCCTCGTTGAGGAGGTCGTCCCACGTCTCGATGCCCTCGGGGTTGCCGGGGCGGACCGCGAAGACGACCACGGAGTTCGTGAGGATCCCGTCGTACTCGTTCTGATTCCAGCTCGCGTCGACCAGGCCGGCGTCGACGAGCGCGGTGACGTCGGGCTCGAGCGAGAGGTGGACGACGTCGGCGGGCAGCCCCTCCTCGACGGCGCGGCGCTGCTCGCCGGAGGCAGCGTAGGACTGCTCGAAGTCCCAGCCCTCGCCCTCGGGGGTCTCCTGGAAGGCCGGAATGATCTCCTCGTAGGCCTCGCGCGGCGTCGAGTACGCGACGAGGGAGAGGGTCCCGCCGCCGCCGCCCCTCGCCGGCCGCGTCGGCGTCGTCCCCGCCGCCGCACCCGGCGACCAGGAAGACGGGGAGGAGGAGCGCCGCCAGGGCGCTGAAGAGGGCGATGCGCGTGCGAGTGTGTGTCACTGGTTCGGTTACCCCACTTTCTCTACTAGATGAGTAGGAGTGATATAGCACTCCTATCAGAGTGTCAAGACGGAAGAGGTGGAGAACCGCGCTAGCCGGCTCTGCGAGCGGCTTCCAGGCGGCGGTCGATCTCGGCCACGTCAAGGCCGTCGACCTCGACGACCTTGCGGCGGGCGGTCTTCCCGGCCACGACGGTGACCGTGTCGCGGGGCACGTCGAGGGCCTCGGCGAGGAGCTCGACGAGCGCGCGGTTCGCGCGCCCGCGCTCGGGCGGGGCGGCCACGCGCGCTCGCCAGCCGTCGCCGTGGCGGCCGACCAGCTCGCTCCGGGCGGCGCCCGGCGAGACGGTCAGCTCGATCCTGGCCACGCCCGGGAGACCCACATGCTTCTGACAGAATGGCCTCCAGTGAAGACGACGGTCGAAGAGCTGCCCGAAAGCCGCGTGCGCCTCGAGGTCGAGGTGCCGGAGGCCGACGTTCAGCACGCCATGGAGCACGCGGCGTCGGACCTTGCCGCTTCGCTCCGGATACCCGGCTTCCGGAAGGGCAAGGCGCCCGTCCAGGTCGTGGCTGCGCGGGTGGGGCGCGAGGCTCTCTGGGAGGAGGCCGTGCGCAGTCATCTCGACAGCTGGTTCTGGAATGCGGCCGCGTCCTCCGGCGTGCGGCCCGTGGCGAACCCCGAGGTCGACTTCGGCGACGGTCCGCCCCCCGAGGCGGGCGAGACCTTCCGCTTCACCGCCACGGTCGCCGTCGTTCCGACGCCCGAGCTGGCCGACTGGACGACGCTCGAGGTCGGCGTTCCCGAGGCCGAGGTTCCCGGCGAGATCGTCGACGCGGAGCTCGACCGGCTCCGCGAGGTCGCGGCCGAGCTCTCGCCCGTCGACGGCCGCCCGGCGCAGCCCGGCGACGTCGTCCTCCTCGACCTGGAGGGCGACGAGATCGGCGCCACGCAGCGCGACTACGTCGTCGAGATCGGAAGCGGCCGGCTCGTCGACGAGATCGAAGCCGCCCTCGTCGGCATGTCCGCCGGGGAGACGCGGGAGGTCGAGTTCGAGCTGGCCGACGAGCAGAAGGCGACGGTCACGGTGAGCGCCAACGAGATCCGGGAGAAGGTCCTGCCGCCGCTCGAGGACGACCTCGCCCAGGCGGTCAGCGAGTTCGAGACGCTCGCGGAGCTGCGCGCCGACATCGAGGCGCAGCTGCGCGAGCAGCTCGAAGGAGAGCTGGAGCTCAAGCTCCGCCAGGACGCGGTGGACGCCCTCGTCGAGGCGTCGAGGTTCGACTCGCTCGAGCCGCTCGTCGAGCGGCGCACCGCCGAGCTGGCGACCGGCTTCGTCCGTTCGCTCGAGCGGCGGGGCATCGGTCTCGAGACGTATCTGGCCATGACGGGTCAGACGCAGGAGGAGATCGCCGGCCGGCTCCGCGGCGAGTCCGAGCAGGCGCTGAAGCGCGAGCTCGCCCTCGACGCCGTCGCCGACAAGCTCGAGATCGAGATCGGCGAGGCCGAAGTCGAGGAGCTCGTCCGCCGCGAGGCCGAGGAGGCCGGGGAGGACCCCGACGCGCTCCTCGTCGCGGCGCGCGAGGGCGGCGGCTTCGAGCAGCTGCGGGGCGACTTGCGGATGCGCAAGGCCCTCGATGAGGTCGTCGCTGGAGTCGAGCGGATCCCGATCGACCTCGCCCGGGCGCGCGAGAAGCTTTGGACGCCCGAGAAGGAGAACGCACCTACCGAGATGAAGATATGGACGCCAGGAAGCGAGGGAGGCACATGAGCCCGTTGATCCCAATGGTCGTCGAGCAGACGTCGAGAGGCGAGCGCGCTTTCGACATCTACTCGCGACTTCTGAACGAGAGAATCATCTTCCTCGGGACTCCCGTGGACGACCAGATCGCCAACCTGATCGTGGCGCAGCTGATCCACCTCGAGTCCGAGGACCCCGACAAGGACATCTCGATCTACATCAACTCGCCCGGCGGCTCCGTCTACGCCGGCATGGCGATCTACGACACGATGCAGTACATCAAGCCCGACGTGCAGACGATCTGCGTCGGCATCGCCATGTCGATGGGCGCGCTGCTCCTCGCGGGCGGGACCGACGGCAAGCGAATGGCGACGCCGCACTCGAAGATCCTCATCCACCAGGTCTCGGCCGGCTTCCAGGGACAGGCGACCGACATCGAGATTCAGGCGCGCGAGACGCTCGCGATGAAGCGCCTGCTCGAGGAAATCATCGCCACGCACACGAAGCAGGAGCTGGAGAAGGTGGGGCGGGACATGGAGCGCGACTACTTCATGACCGCGCAGGAAGCCCTCGACTACGGCATCATCGACACAGTGATCGCCCATCGGGGCACTCCCGCGATGGCGGCGGCGTCCTAGGTCCTAGTCAGCCGAGCGATTTCGAGGTACAAGGTAGAGAGACATGGCCCGAGCGACCGACGGTAACGAACAGCTTCTCTGCAGCTTCTGCGGCAAGAGCCAGCGGCAGGTGAAGAAGCTCATCGCCGGGCCCGGCGTCTACATCTGCGACGAGTGCATCGATCTCTGCAACGAGATCATCGACGAGGAGCTCACCTCCCCGGCGCAGCTCGACCTCGACAACCTCCCGCGGCCGAAGGAGATCTACACGATCCTGAACGACTACGTCGTCGGCCAGGAGGAGGCCAAGCGGACGCTCGCGGTCGCCGTCTACAACCACTACAAGCGCGTGCAGATGGTGGCCGACGAGGGCGAGGACGTCGAGCTGCAGAAGTCGAACATCCTGCTGCTCGGCCCGACGGGCTGCGGCAAGACGCTCCTGGCACAGACGCTGGCGCGGATCCTCAACGTCCCGTTCGCGATCGCGGACGCGACGGCGCTGACCGAGGCCGGCTACGTCGGCGAGGACGTCGAGAACATCCTCCTGAAGCTGATCCAGGCCGCGGACTTCGACGTCAAGAAGGCCGAGACCGGGATCATCTACATCGACGAGGTCGACAAGATCGCGCGCAAGGCGGACAACCCGTCGATCACGCGCGACGTCTCCGGCGAGGGCGTGCAGCAGGCGCTCCTCAAGATCCTCGAGGGCACGGTGGCGAGCGTCCCGCCGCAGGGCGGCCGCAAGCACCCGCACCAGGAGTTCCTCTCGATCGACACGACGAACATCCTCTTCATCTGCGGCGGCGCGTTCGCCGGGCTGGAGAAGCTGATCGCCAAGCGCATCGGCAAGAACCAGGTCGGCTTCGGCGCCGACATCAAGTCGCGCAAGTCGGTCGAGTCGACGGAGCTGCTGTCGTCCGTGATGCCGGAGGACCTCCTCTCCTACGGGCTGATCCCGGAGTTCATCGGCCGGCTCCCGGTCGTCTCCGCGGTGCACCAGCTCACGCGCGAGGACCTCGTCCAGATCCTGCTCGAGCCGAAGAACGCGCTCGTCAAGCAGTACCAGCGCTTCTTCTCGTACGACAACGTCGAGCTCGTCTTCACCGAGGACGCTCTCTGGCAGATCTCGGACAAGGCGCTCGAGCGCGAGACGGGCGCCCGCGGGCTTCGCTCCATCATCGAGCATGCCCTCCTGGACGTCATGTTCGAGCTCCCGTCCCGCAAGGACGTCTCCAAGTGCGTGATCACGAAGGAGACGATCGAGCGCAACCTGCGGCCGACGCTCGTCACGAGCGGCGGCGCCGCGCTCGCCCTGGACGACGAGCTCGAAGAAGAGTCCGCCTAGGCCCGCTACTCCGAGCGGAGGACTTCGGGACCGGTGCGGCGGGAATCGCCGTCCGCCGGCTCGGCGGTGACGTTGAGGTTCGCGGGGTGGGCCCGCCGGGGCCCACCCCGCAGCCGCAGGAGCGCTACTGGTCCTGCCAGGCGGCGAGACCGGTGATGGTCACGCCATTGCCGATGCGGCCGAGCGACCGCGTCTTGCCCGTGGCGAGATCGACGGACCAGAGCTGGGCCGAGCTTCGTCCGAGCTGGGTGCCCGCGGCGTAGCCGACGTTTCCGACGCTGTCGCTGCCGACGATGTCGAAGCCGGCGTTCGGGCCGAGGTCGAAGCCGAGCGAGACCGGCATGATCAGCGTCCCGTTGTTGGCGGGGCGCTGGATCCACAGCAGGTCCTTGGTCGGTGCGATGTCGAGCGCGTACAGCTCGGTCACGGTCGGCCGCGTGGCGAACGCCGTGAAGGACGAGTTGGTGTACGCGGAGCCGACCACCTGGACGCCGGCCGGAGTCAGGCTCGTGTCCTTGGAGAGCAGGTTGCCCTCGTCCGGATTGAGCCGGATGTTGTCGCCGACGTCGCTCGTGACGCGGATCTTGTCCACGGTCGGGTTGAAGTCGAAGCCGTTGTTTCCGCTGTTGAGCGCGGCCGGAGCCGTCTCGAATGCGGGGCCCTCGGCCACTGCGATCGCCGTCTTCACGTTGACGCGGTAGACGACCTTGTCGCTCCCGAGTGCGTAGAGATCGCCGGTCGCGGGGCGGAAGTCGATGCCGTTGAGGGCAACGCCCGACGGCAGGCCGGTGATGGCCTTCGAGCGCACGTCTCGAGGCGAGCGCGAGTCGAAGCGCAGCAGGTTGCCTCCGGTGTCGGTCGCGTAGAAGACGCGCCGATCCTTGCCTGTCCCGTCGCCGTCGCCGTCGGCGGCGGCTCCGAGGGGGACCACCAGTGCGACGACTGCGCCGACGGTGATCGCCCAGCGTGTGAGCTTGGACATCGTGATCCTCCTGGGTCGATGCGGTGGGGATTGACAGGACTTCGCAACCGACCCGCGGAGGGTTCGATGTCCGACGGATCCAGCCGCCGAAGGAGGGTCCGTCTAGGAGGCCGACCAGCTGCCGCGGGCGAGGGTGAACCCGTGGCCCTCGCTGTTCGTGCAGGAGAGCGCGCTCTCGTCCGACTCGCAGACGATCCCGCCCCGGCTCCAGCTCGAGCCGTAGGCGAGCGTCGGGGCGTCGCCGTCGTAGACCGTGTCGCTCCCGCAGTTCGCCGCCGCCGGCCCGGTCGCGCCGAGGTCGACGCCGACCCAGTCGAACTCGCAGGCCTCCGTCGGCTCGGGCTCGAGGCCGCTGAGGATGTCGCAGCGCAGCCGCTGGAACCCGAACAGGCAGCCGATGTTCCCCGAGGGCATCTGGAAGGTCACCGTGGAGTCGCCGGAGTCATCGGCTCCGGACGTGTCGGTGGGCTCGGTCTCGGTGACCGTCGTGGTCACGGTCGCCGTCGTGGTGACCGTCCTCGTCACCGTTGAGACTGCGGCGGGATCCGGCTCGTCGCCGCCGCATGACGCGAGGAGAAGCGTGACGGCGAGTGCCGCCGCTGCGAGCGCTCTCAGTCCGTGGAAGCCCACTCCACCGAGCAGACGTCCACGGGCTCCCGGAAGCCCTTCAGGGTCAGTGAGCGGGGGCTCGTGATCCTGAACTGACGGAGCTCCCCGACCGTTGCCTCGCTGGTCAGGATCTCCCGGCCCTCCGCCGCGGCGCCGATGCGGGCGGCGGCGTGCACGCCCTTGCCGTGGTAGTTCTCGCGCGTCTGCAGGGCGCCGTCCGTGTGGACGCCGATGCGGATGTCGAACTCGAAGTCCTGGTCGATGAGCCGCTGGACGACCACTGCGGCCCCGACCGCGTCCTCGGCTTCGTCGAACGCAACGAAGAAGCCGTCGCCGGTGTGGTCGACGACCTGTCCGCGGAAGTCCGAGAAGACGGCCCGGAGCGCGTCGTCGTGACGGCGCAGGAGATTGACCCAATGGCGGTCCGAGCCGATGGTGGTCGCCAGCTCCGTCGAGCCGACGATGTCGGTGAAGAGGAAGGTCTTCATCACGTCGGTGGAGGTATCCCGCATGAGGAGCTCGGCGATGCGATCGGCATCGCGGACGGCGCCGAGGCGCTCGAACCGCGCCGCGGCCGCCTGCAGCTCCCAGAGCGCGGCGTCCTCGTCACTGCTAGCGCGCAGGGCCCGTCCGAGCTGCTCGCGCGCGCGGGCGACGTCGTAGGTCGCTCCCGTCGAGTCCCAGGTCATCCGGGCCTGCCTGAACTCGTGGTAGGCGGTGTCTGCTTCGCCCCGTGCAAGGGCGACCTGGCCGCGCGCATACGCCGAGCCGGCGCGCAGGGCGGAGCTGTCGAACGTGTCGGCAATCCCCGAGAGCTGCTCTGCGTACGTGGCTGCCTCGTCGGGCTCGCTGGCCGCGACGGCGATGTCGACTGCCGCCGGTAAGAGCCGCGCCCGTGCGGGGAGGCCGAGCGAGTCGTTCCCGACCGCGCGCCGGATGGAAGCGAGCGCGCCCTTCGCGTTCCCCTGGACGAGCCGCAAGACCGAGAGGCCGGGCTCGGGGGTCCGCCCGAGCTCGTCCGCCTCGCGGAAGGCCTGCTCGGCCTGGGCCAGCTCGCCCAGCCGGAGCCGGACCTCGCCGAGCTCGTAGAAGGCCGCGCCCGCGATTCGCGGTGCCCAGACGCTCAGCTCGGCGCTCGCCCGGTCCGCGAGCTCCTGGGCCTCGGCCAGCCGGCCCTTGAACTTCATCACCTCGGCGTGGTTGACCCGGCACAGCCCAGGGAAGGCGCTCATCGCATTCGTGTCGCAGAACGCGTCCACCCGGTCGGTCCACTCGCCGGCGCTCTCGAAGTCGGCGACGTCGCGGCACGCGCCGATCGTGTTGCAATAGACGGTGAGGGTGGATTGGGGGTCGAGCTCGCCCGCCAGTGCGGCCGCGCTCGCCTCGTCGAGCAGGAGCTTGCCCTCGGCCACCTCGCCCTGCTCGATCAGGACGTTCCCCTGGCGCTGGAGCCCACGGATCTCGAGGTTCCGGTCGCCGAAGCGGCGCCCCAGCTCCTCGGCCCGCCTGGCGAGCTGGAACGCCTCGTCGAAGCTCCCGTCACCGAGCTCCATCAGGCTCCGCTGGAGCGCCCAGTACCCGTGCTCGGGAGCCTCGTCCTCGAGGTCGAGCAGCCGCTTTGCACGGCCCATCCACCCGTTCGCAACGGCTGTCTGGAGGTTGTTCTTCTGGTCGTGGGCGATCGAGGTGGCCACGTACGCCGCCCGCAGGGTGTTGCCCTGTTGGAGGTACCCGCGGTAGGCCCGCTCGAGGTACGCGATCAGCTCCTCCATGCGCCCGGTGAACATGGCGGCCTCGCCCAGGAGCAGCAGGTCCTCGGACCCCAGCTCGTCCGCTTCGTCGGCGGCCTTCAGGAGGTCATAGCCCCCGGCCCAGTCACGACGCCTCAACGCCTCGCGGCCGGCATCGAGCGGATCTTGGACGACCTGGCTCACGGGCGTACCGTCATGCTCATGCTCGAAGTCTGCCACGAAGCTGCCGCCTAGAATCAACGCCATGGAGCCGACCTACCGTCCGGAGGACGTCGAGCGCCGCTGGCAGGAGGCCTGGGAGGCCGAAGGTCTCTACCGGGCCGGCGCCGGAAAGCGACGGGACGAGACCTTCGTCATCGCGGTGCCTCCGCCCAACGTGACCGGTGCGCTGCACATGGGCCACGCCCTGAACGGGTCCCTCCAGGACGTGCTCATCAGATGGCACCGCATGCGCGGCTTCGACACGCTCTGGCAGCCCGGCTACGACCACGCCGGGATCTCGACGCAGAACGTCGTCGAGAAGCAGCTCGTCGCCGAAGGCACCTCCCGCAAGGAGATCGGCCGCGAGGCCTTCGTCGAGCGCGTGTGGCGGCACCTCGAGGAGACGGGCAGGACGATCATGGCGCAGTACCGGCGCCTCGGCGCCTCGCTCGCCTACGACCGCGAGCGCTTCACCATGGATCCCAGCTATGTCGAGGCGGTGATGCGCTTCTTCGTCCACTGCTGGGAGCGCGGCTGGATGTACCGGGCGAACCGCGTGGTCAACTGGTGCCCCTTCCATGAGACTGCGATCTCCGACCTCGAGGTCGTCCACGAGCCGATGGACGACACGCTCGTCTTCGCGCGCTATCCCTTCGCGGACGGATCGGGCTCGATCACGGTTGCCACCGTCCGCCCGGCGACCATGCTCGCCGACGTCGCGGTGGCGGTGCACCCTGAGGACGAGCGCTATCGCGACGCCGTCGGAAGGGAGGTCGTCGTGCCGTTCGTGGAGCGGGCCGTGCCGGTGGTCGCCGACGACCTGGTCGAGCCCGAGTTCGGCACGGGCGCGCTCAAGGTCACGCCGGGCCACGATCCCGTCGACTTCGAGATTGGGCGGCGGCACGACCTGCCGGTGCTGACCGTGATCGGCCTGGACGGTCGGATGAACGAGGCCGCCGGCGAGCTCGCCGGCCTGACGCAGAAGGAGGCCGACGAGGCCGTTGTCGCCTGGCTCAGGGAGCGCGATCTGCTGGAGAAGCGCGAGCCCTATCGCCACAACGTCGGCACCTGCGAGCGCTGCCACACGCGCATCGAGCCCCTGGTCTCGCTCCAGTGGTGGCTCGCCATGGAGGAGCCGCGCAAGCCGGCGCTTGCCGCGCTCGTCGAGCGGCGCGTTCGCTACCACCCGGAGTCGCAGCATCAGTTCGCCGTGCGCTCGCTCGAGGAGATCCCGGACTGGAACGTCTCGCGGCAGCTCTGGTGGGGACATCAGCTCCCGATCTGGTACTGCCCGGACGGCCACGCCTCCTGCGCCTGGCCGCCGCCGGACGCGTGCGCGGAGTGCGGCTCCGGCGAGCTCACGCGCGACCCCGACGTGCTCGACACGTGGTTCTCGTCGGCGCTCTGGCCGTTCGCGACGCTCGGCTGGCCTGAGGACACCGAGGACCTCCGCCGCTACTACCCCGGGGACGTCAACTCGACAGCGAGGGAGATCATCCGCCTCTGGGAGAACCGCATGGTCTGGACCGGGATCGAGCTCGTCGGCGACATTCCCTTCCACGACGTGATCGTCCACTCGACCGTGCTGGCGCCCGACGGGCGCCGCATGTCGAAGAGCCTTGGCACCGGCATCGACCCGCTGGAGATGATCGACGCGCACGGCGCCGACGCGACCCGCTACGGGCTCCTGAAGATTTCGTCCACCCAGGACGTGCGCTTTTCTGAAGGCGCCCTGGCGGAGGGCTGGAAGCTCGCCGTGAAGCTCTGGAACGTCTCGCGGCTCGTCCTTGCCAACGCGGCCGGGGCCGAGCCCGAGGCGCGGCCGCGGTCTCTCGAGGAGCGCTGGATCATCGCCCGCCTCGACGTGGCTCGCGCCGCGGTGGAGGAGGCCTGGGCCCGGTTCGACTTCTCGGCGGGGGTGAAGGCCCTGTACGGCCTCACGTTCGACGACTTCTGCGACTGGTACGCCGAGGCCATCAAGCCGCGGCTCTACGAGGACGACCGCGACGCGGCCGCCACCGCGCTGTTCGCCCTCGAGCGGCTGCTCGCGCTCCTGCATCCGGTCATGCCGCACGTCACCGAGGAGATCTGGGCGCAGCTGCCCGGCCGCGAGGCGCGCCTGATCGTCTCGCCCTGGCCGGAGCCCGACTCCCGCTTCGCCGAGGACGCAAGCGCCCTGGAGCGCGTCCGCGAGGCGGCCGAGATCGCCAGGCGGAGCGGCGTGGTCGTCGATCTTCCCGAGGACGAGCGCCGGATCTTCGACGCCGTCGTGCGCAAGGAGCAGCTCCCTCTGAACGGCAGCCGCGAGGGTGAGATCGAGCGGCTCCGGAAGGAGGTCGCCCGCTCCGAGGGGATGCTCGAGAACGACAACTTCGTCGCGAACGCGCCGTCCGAGGTGGTCGAGGGCGAGCGCGAGAAGCTGGCCCGCTACCGGCGCGAGCTCGATGCGCTCGGCGGGTGAGCACGTCGCCTGGCTGGAGGCGCTGAGCCCCTGGCCGGAGGAGTTCGGGGTCGGGAGGATGCGCGAGCTCCTGCGGCGTCTCGGCAACCCGGAGCGCGGGCTCAGGGCGATCCACGTGGTGGGGACGAACGGCAAGACGACGACGGCCCGCGCGGCCGAGGCGTTGCTCCTCGCCGAGGACATCCGCCCGGGCGTCTACACGTCGCCGCACGTCGTCTCCTGGGCCGAGCGGGTGCGCGTGGGCGGAGAGAACGCGGACCTCGACGCCGTCCTCGCGCGCGTGCGCGAGGAGGCGGAGGCGGTCGGCGCGACCCAGTTCGAGGCGCTGACCGCGGCCGCGCTCGCCGAATTCGCGGCCTCCGAAGTGGACGTCGTAGTCGTCGAGGCCGGCCTGGGCGGGCGTCACGACGCGACCAACGTCCTCGACGCACGCGTCGTCGTCCTCACGAACGTCTCCCTGGAGCACACGGATGTCCTCGGCTCCACGCGCGAGGAGATCGCGGCGGAGAAGCTCGCGGTCGTCCGGCCCGGCGCGCTCGTCGTGCTCGGCGAGCCGGAGTGGGAGCAGGCCGCGCGCGCTGCCGGGGCCGGCGGCGTCACCGTCGTCGCGGGGTCGGACAACGCGCTCGCGCATGCGGCGGTCGAGTCGTTCCTCGGCCGCACCGTCGACCCGGCGCCGCTCGACGGAGTGGTCGTCCCGGGCCGGCTCGAGCGCGTGGGCGAGGCGCCGCTGGAGATCTGGGACGGCGCGCACAACCTCGCCGCGGCCGGCTACCTCCTCACGCGCGTCCCGCGCGCGGACTGGGTGGTCGTCGCCTCGATCTTGGCCGACAAGGACGCCGCCGGGATGCTCGCGGCGCTGTCGCCGTTGGGCGGGCGGCTCGTGGCGACGTCGTCGTCGAGCCCGCGTGCGCTTCCCGCGGGCGAGCTCGCCGCGCTCGGGCGGCCGTTCTTCGGGCACGTCGAGGCCGTCTCGGAGCCGGCCGCGGCGCTCGCGCGCGGGCGCGAGCTGGCGGGCGAGGACGGCGCCCTGCTCGTCACCGGCTCCCTCTACTTCCTTGCGGACCTGGCCTCCGTCCGCCCGTCGTGTCTACCATGGCAAGCGTCGGCGAGCGGCTGAGCGTCTTCGTGCTCGCCGCGATCGTGCTCTTCGCGATCGTGGCGATTGCGTTCGGCGCAGGGTGGTTCGTTGGGAAGATCTTGTTGTGACGCGTCTACACCTCCTACTCGCGCAGACGACCACCACGGACGACAGCGATCCGCTGGACTTCGCCAGCGACTTCTTCGACTCGGAGGAGTGGCTCGTCGTCCGCAACGTGACGCTGTTCTTCCTGGTCGTCTTCTGGCTGGCGTCGGCGTACTGGGTCTACAAGGACGCGCGCCGCCGCATCGAGGACCCGTGGCTCCTGGCGATGGCGGTGGCGCTGGGCATCTTCCCGCCGTTCGTCGGTCCGCTCCTGTACATGTTCTTCCGCCCGCCCGAGTACCTCGAGGACGTCCGCGAGCGCGACCTCGAGATCCGGGCGATGGAGGACAGCATGGACGTGGCCGAGCGCTGCCCGGTCTGTCGGGCCGCGATCGAGCCGACCTTCCTGGCCTGCCCCGTCTGCACGACGAAGCTGAAGGAGTCGTGCCGGCGCTGCAAGGCCCCGCTCGAGCCGCTCTGGCAGATGTGCCCCTTCTGCGAGACCCCGGTCGAGTCTCCGCGCGCGGTCGAGAACCTCTCGGGCTGAGATAACCTGACCGCGTGGTGGTCCTCCTCGCGCAGCACGCGATGGACGAGGACAGCGGGTCGCTCGCGATCACGCTGGTCGCGCTCGTCGCAATGCTTGTTCCCTGGTTCGTGCTCGGGTACATCTCCTGGATCTTCTGGAAGGCCAAGAAGCGCGACGACGCGCAAGCCCGCAAACAGGACGCATGGCGGAACGCACGCTCGTCCTGATCAAGCCGGACGCGATGCAGCGCAGGCTCGCGGGCGAGATCCTCGCCCGTTTCGAGCAGCGCGGGCTGACCGTGCGGGCGGCGAAGCTCGTCCTGGTCGACGAGGCGCTGGCCGACGCGCACTACGCGGAACACCGCGAGAAGCCGTTCTTCGGTGAGCTCGTCGAGTTCATCACCTCCTCGCCGACGCTGGCGCTCGTGCTCGAGGGGGCCTCGGCGATCCAGGTCGTGCGGACGACTATGGGTGCGACGAACCCGGTCGACTCGGCTCCTGGGACGATCCGCGGTGACCTCGCGCTCGCGATGCCGGACAACCTCGTGCACGGCTCGGACTCGCCGACGTCGGCAGAGCGCGAGATCGCGCTCTGGTTCTCCGACGGCGAGCTTGTCTGAGCTTCAGGATCCGGCTCCGGCGCCCTCGCTGCTCCTGGCCTCGACCTCGCCGCAGCGGCGGGCCATCCTCGAGGAGCTCGGGCTCCCCTTCGAGGTGGTCGCACCCAGGTACGAGGAGCGGGACGACGACGGCCTGGCGCCCGCGGAGCTCGTGCGCGCGCACGCCGCCGGCAAGGCGCGGTCAGTGGCCGGGGAGGCGGCGGGCCGCGTCGTGCTCGGCGTCGACACCGCCGTGGTCGTGGACGGGCGCGTTCTCGGGAAGCCCGCGGACGGGCGCGAGGCGGGCGAGATGCTGGCGCTCCTCTCGGGGCGCCCGCACGTGGTCGTCTCCGGGCTCTGCCTGCTCGGCGCAGGCTGGGAGGCCGTCGAGCACGAGGAGACGTGGGTCGAGTTCCGGCGGCTGTCCCAAGAGGAGATCGACGCGTACGTCGCCACCGGGGAGTGGGAGGGCCGGGCGGGCGGCTATGCCATCCAGTCCCGAGGCGCCGCCCTCGTCGAGCGCGTTGAAGGCGACTACCTGAACGTCGTCGGCCTCCCGGCCGCCCTCCTGGTCAGCCTCCTCGCCGAGCGCTTCCCCGGCGCCTACGGCATCGGCTAGTCCGGCCACGCCCGGGTGCCAGGCACTTGGCCGTGGTCAGAAGGGACGATGGGCGAAGCCGTCTTCGACAAACGCCAGGAAGGCTTTGCGGGCGTTCGAGCGCGGGCGGCCGAAGTAGCCGAGAAGCTCGTCGAGAGCGAGCTTGGCCGCATTCGACGGGAGCCCCACACTCGCGCGGTAGCTGCTCCATGCCCAGTCGGATGGCCGCCGGGCCAGACCGGCGCGCACCGGGTTCAGCACGACGTACCTGCAGGCCTCTAGCAGGTGCCAGTCGCTCTCGATGTCGCCGCGTGAAACCGGCGCTGGAACAGATGCCCCTGATGGTCGTTGCGGCGGTTGAACCTCGCGCATAGCGTGCCGTTGAGGTGGTGCATTGCCGGCAGAGACGTTCAGCTCCGGGGCGCGAACGACAGGTGGTAGTGGTTCGTCATCGCGCAGTACGCGAGGCCGATTGCCAGCCGAAAGCGGCCGCGCCTGGTCGAGGATCAGGAGGAAAGCGACGCGAAGTCTGCTGGCATCCGAGAAGATCGGCTCGCCGCCGGTTCCCTCGGTCGAAGTGATGTGGCAGAAGGCATCGGCGGTCTGAGGACGCGGCGGTCGGGGCACACGATCGAGCGTACGACCGTTCGCGGCGAGGGAAATCCATGGCGCTGTCCGGCGATCTGGCAGCGAGCGGTCGGGGCCATTCGTGACACGCCCGGTGCCAGGCACCCGGACGTGGCCGCGGTGGACGCTTTCAGGCTTGTCGTTACACTCATCGAGGTCTTCATGAGCTTCTGGGGCTACCTGAGCGGGTTCGGCGGGCGTGAGATGGCCGTCGACCTGGGAACTGCGAACACGCTCGTCTACGTGCGTGGGCGCGGGATCGTGCTGTCCGAGCCGTCCGTGGTCGCCATCGACCAGCGCACCGGGGAGGTGCACGCGGTCGGAATCGAGGCGAAGCGCATGCTCGGCCGCACGCCCGGCACGATCTCCGCCATCCGGCCGCTCAAGGACGGGGTCATCGCCGACTTCGACGTGACCGAGCAGATGCTCCGGCACTTCATCCAGAAGGTGCACCACAACCGCTTCGCGCACCCGCGCGTCGTCGTCTGCGTCCCGAGCGGCGTCACCGGCGTGGAGAAGCGCGCCGTCGAGGAGGCAACGCTCTCCGCCGGCGCCCGCCAGGCCTACCTGATCGAGGAGCCGATGGCGGCCGCGATCGGCGCCGGTCTCCCCGTCTCCGAGCCGACCGGGAACATGATCGTGGACATCGGCGGCGGCACGACCGAGGTCGCCGTCATCTCACTCGGCGGCATCGTCGTGTCCCAGTCCATCCGCGTCGGCGGGGACGAGATGGACGAGGCGATCATGGCCCACATCAAGAAGGAGTACAAGCTCCTGATCGGCCAGCAGACCGCCGAGGAGCTGAAGCTCGAGATCGGCTCCGCGTGGGAGCTCTCACAGGAGCGCTCCGCGGAGGTGCGCGGGCGGGACATGCTCACCGGTCTCCCGAAGACGGTCGTCATCTCCTCCGAGGAAACGCGCCGCGCCCTCGACGAGCCGGTCGGCCAGATCATCGACGCGATCAAGTCGACGCTCGACAAGACGCCGCCCGAGCTGGCTGCGGACATCATGGACCGGGGCATCGTCCTCGCCGGCGGGGGCGCGCTCCTCAACGGCCTCGCCGACCGTCTGCGCGACGAGACGCAGATGCCCGTCCAGCTCGCCGAGTCGCCGCTGACCTGCGTGGCGGTCGGCTCCGGCCGGAGCCTCGAAGAGTTCGAGGTCATCCACCGCTCCGCCAAGGCGCGGCAGCGCAACGGCCGCCGCCGCTAGAACGCACGCCTGCTGCCGGTTCACGCACGCCGGGCGATTCACTACACTGGTCTCGTTCCCGTGCCTCGGCAACGAACAGCACGGCTTCCAGTGCTGGACGCTCCCGTCCGGCGCGGTGACGGCCCTCCCTCGCGACCGGGACGCGCTTTCAGAGCGCGGCTCGTCGCGGCTGTCCTCGTGCTCGTGTCGCTCGGCCTGATCACCGTCTACTTCCGGGAGGCGAACGACGGCCCCCTGCACGCCGCCCAGCGCATCGGCGTGTCCGTCCTCATGCCCTTCGAGGTCGCCGGCGAGCGCGTCGCCCGGCCGTTCCGTGACGGCTGGGCGTGGATGTCCGACCTCCTCGATGCCAAGGACGAGAACGAGGAGCTGCGCCAGGAGAACGAGGAGCTCCGTCGTGAGGTGATCGAGGCCCGCTCGGCGGCTCGGGAGCTCGAGCTTCAAGGCACGATCGCCGCCTACATCTCCGGCCCCCGCTTCCCGACCGACTTCGAGCCCGTGGTCGCGCGCATCATCGGTCGGCCGCCCACGCCCTACCAGCAGGAAGTGATCGTCTCGGCGGGCTCGGACGACGGCATCCGCAGGAACGCGCCGGTCGTGTCGGAGGAAGGCAACCTCGTGGGCAAGGTCACCGACGTGACCGACTCGACGGCTCGGATCACCCTGATCACGGACCAGTCGAGCTCGGTCTCCGCCGTCGTGGACGAGACCGAGGCTTCAGGCGTCGTCAGGCACGGCGCGAGCGCGTCTTCGCTCATCCTCGACCGCGTCGAGAAGGACGAGATGGTCGAGGAGCGCAACACCGTGATCACGGCAGGGTGGACGACCGACCGGTTCGAGTCGCTCTTCCCGCCAGGGATCCCGATCGGCGTCGTCGAGTCCGTCGGCCAGCAGGACGTCGACCTCTTCAAGCGGATCCAGATCGCGCCGCTCGTCGACTTCGACTCGCTCGCCGCGGTGGTCGTCCTGATCGAGAAGGAGCGCCCCGCGCAGAGCCGGCAGAACACTGGCCAGGGCCAGCAGGGGAACGGCGCCGGGAGGCGGCAGGAGACGACGTCGCGGCCGTGAGCGCTCTCGATCCCCTGAAGGCGGGAGGGCTCGTCCTACTCGCTGCGCTCGTTCAGATCTCGCTGGCCGAATGGATCGAGATCGGCGAGGGTCACCCGGACGTCGTCCTCGTCACGCTGGTCGCGGTCTCGCTCCTGCGCGGGCCGATGTACGGCTCGGTTCTCGGGTTCTTGGCCGGTCTCGTGCTCGACACCGCCTCGTTCGGGACGTTCGGCCTGACCTCGCTCCTGCTCACCGTGATCGGCTACGCGACCGGCCGCTTCGGCGAGGCGACGACCCGCTCGTCCGCGCACCCGCTCCTGATCGCGGTCGCGCTCGCGTCGATCGGCTTCACCCTCGGCTCCGCCGTCCTCCACTTCATGCTCGGCGTCTCGATCCCCGCCTCGCAGCTCTTCCTCGCCGTCCTCCTGCCGGGCCTGGCGTTCAACCTGCTCCTTGCCTATCCGCTCTACGCGCTCTGCGCCCGCATCCTGCCGCCGAGCCTGGTCGTGCGCCGGGAGGTGAAGCCGGCTGTCTAGCACGGTGAACGACCACGGCCGCCGGCCCGGCTTCCTGCCTCCCGACCCGCGCGTCGAGGAGCCCTACCGCTTCAACCCCCAGATGGCGCTGCGCGTCGGCATCCTCGGCGTTCTCGCGGTGGTCGTCTTCTGCGCGCTCTTCTTCCGCCTGTGGGCGCTGCAGGTGATCTCCGGCGAGCGCTATCTGGAGAACGCGAACAACAACCAGATCCGCAGCTTCGGCGTGGCCGCGCCGCGCGGCTCGATCGTCGACCGTGACGGAGACACGCTCGTCTCCAACAAGCCGGGCACGCAGATACAGATCTGGCCGGCGGCCCTCGAGCGGCTCCCCGTCGAGGAGCGTGACGCGATGCTGCGTCGCCTGGCGCGGCTGCTCGAGCTCAAGGTGCCCGCCGTCCGCGACAAGGTCGAGGAGCGCCTGGAGAGCGACCCGCTCACTCCCGTCACGATCGACACGAGCGTGGGCGAGCTCAAGACCGCCTACCTGATGGAGCATCAGGGCGACTTCCCCGGCGTCCAGATCACCGAGACGTACCTGCGGAGCTACGAGCAAGGGGTCCTGGCCCCGCACATCCTCGGCTACGTCGGCGAGATCGACGCCGAGCAGCTCGAGGCGAAGGCCGATCAGGGCTACCGGTCGGGCGACCGCATCGGGAAGACCGGGATCGAGGCCGTCTACGACACGTACCTGCGCGGGGTGCGCGGCGAGGGGCGCGTGTTCGTCGACGCACTCGGCCGGATCACGAGCGAGCGCGAGTTCAGCCAGCTGCCCGAGCCCGGCGACAACATCCGGCTGACGATCGACGCCGACCTCCAACGCGCCTCCGAGGAGGCGCTGGAGTACGGGATCCGCCTGGCGCACGACCAGGACGAGTGGGCCGCGGACGGGGGCGCGCTCGTCGCGCTGGACGTGAACACCGGGGAGATCCTCGCCCTGGCCTCCAACCCGACGTTCGACCCGGGCATCTACGTCGGCCGCGTCGAGGAGAAGGACCTGAAGGCGCTCGCAGCCAAGAGCGCGAACCACCCGACGCTGAACCGCGCCGTCGCCGGCCTCTACCCGCCCGGCTCCACGTTCAAGCCGTTCGTCGCGCTCGCGGCGCTGGAGGAGGGTCTGCTCGGGCGGGACGAGTACATCCAGTGCACCGGCGAGGAGGTCATCGACGGGCAGACCTTCTCCAACTGGGATCCGTACAAGAACGAGCCCATGACCGTCTCGACCGCGCTCGCCAACTCCTGCGACACCTTCTTCTACAACGTCGCCCTCCGCTTCTACGAGCGGAAGGACTCGCCGCTGCAGCGCTGGTCGCGCGCGATGGGCTTCGGCGCGGGCACCGGGATCGATCTGGGGCCGGAGGCGGAGGGGCTCGTGCCGACGCCGGCCTGGCGGCGGAGGACGTTCAAGACCGAGATCGACAAGATCTGGACGAGCGGCGACTCCGTCCAGCTCGCCATCGGCCAGGGCGACCTGCTCGTCAGCCCGCTGCAGATGACGCGGGCCTACGCGATGATCGCCAACGGCGGGAAACTCGTGGAGCCGCACCTCGTCAAGAGCGTCGAGGAGCCGCGAAACGAGGGCGAGCCGCCGGTCGTGCTGCGCCCGTACACGCCGAAGCCCGCGCGCGAGCTCGGCCTCGACCCGAACGGGGTGCAGGTCGTCCAGCAGGCGCTGTACGACGCGACGCACGCGACCTACGGCACGTCACAGGCGGTCTTCGGCAGCTTCCCGGTGCCGATTGCCGGCAAGACCGGCACGGCCGAGAAGTTCGTCACGCTCCCCGGCTTCGAGGGTCTCCGCGACCAGTCGTGGTGGTGCGGCTACGGGCCCTACGAGGCGCCCGAGATCGCCGTCTGCGCCCTGATCGAGAACGGTGGGCACGGCGGCACCGCGGCGGCGCCGACCGCCCTGAAGGTCTTCGAGAAGTACTTCAACGTCGAGCCGGGCAGCTACAGCGCCGTGGTCCAGCAAAGCGACTAGACACCCCTCCAGATGGCCACCCCCGTCACCCGCGTCCACCAGCCCACCCGCGCGCAGGCCTTCGCCTGGGAGCTCGGCGCGTTCCTGCGCCACCTCGACTACCTGCTGCTCGCGGCCACCGGCGGCCTGCTCGCCTACGGGCTCTGGGTGCTCGAGTCCGTGACGCAGAACGACGTTGCGGGCGACCCCGGTTACTACGTCTTCCGGCAGACGATCTACGTCGTCGCCGGCGTCCTGCTCCTCGCCGCGGTCGCGGCCGTCGACCCGAACGTGTACCGCCGTGTCCGCTGGCCGCTCTACGGCGCCGTCATCGTCCTGCTCATCGCCGTGTTCGTCCTGGCCGAGGAGGTGCGCGGCTCGAGGCGCTGGATCCAGATCGGCTTCTTCAACTTCCAGCCGTCCGAGCTCGGGAAGATCGTCCTCATCGTCGTGCTCGCGGGGTTCGTCGCCGAGCGCCGGCACCGGCTGGCGGAGTGGGGGACGACGCTGGGCGTGATCGGGCTCGCCGCGCCGCTCATGGCGCTGGTCTTCAAAGAGCCCGACTTCGGCACGACGCTGATCTACGCGGCCATCGTCCTGGGCGCGCTCTTCTTCGGCGGGACCCCGTGGCGGCACCTCGCCGTGCTGGCGATCATCGCCGGGCTCGTCGCGGGCGCCCTCCTCTGGTTCCTGCCTTCGGCCGGGATCGAGGTCCTCGAGCCGTACCAGCGCGAGCGGCTGACCGGGTTCGTGGACCCGGACATCGACCCGAGCGGGTCGACCTACAACGTCAACCAGTCCATCACCGCGGTGGGATCGGGCGGCTTCGACGGTCGCGGCGCCGACAACGCGACCCAGACGAAGTTCAACTACCTGCCCGAGCACTCGACGGACTTCATCTTCTCCTCGCTCGCCGAGCAGCGGGGCTTCATGGGCGCCGCCATCCTGCTCCTCCTCTACGGGATCGTCATCTGGCGCGGGACGAAGATCGTGGCGGTGGCGAAGGACCTCTACTCCGCGATTCTCGCCGGAACGGTCGTGTTCGCGCTCCTCATCCAGCTCTTCATCAACGTCGGGATGACCATCGGGATCGCGCCCGTGACCGGCATCCCGCTCCCGCTCGTCTCCTACGGCGGCAGCTCGCTCCTGACGACGCTCATCCTCATCGGGCTGCTCGAGGCGGTCCACGTCCGCGGTCGCCTGGCGGGCACCCGGTAGCGTTCCCGAAGCCATGCCCAAGCTCCCGCTCAGCCCCACCTCGGTGTGGAGCGTCGTCAAGGAGATGCGCGTCGGCGACGAGGACCTGCGCCCGCTCCTCGTCGGCGGGGCGCCGGAGCAGGCACGGGCGATCCACGCCGCGCTCGCCGAGGGGGCCGAGCCCGACGCCGTCCGCGATCTCTCCGGCAAGACGCCGACCGCGTACGACCTCGAGGGCGCCGACGTGCTCGTCTGGGCCGTCGCCGGCGAGGCTGCGGGCGAGGAGGACGAGAAGGTTTTCCAGCTGGCCGGGCGCAAGCGCGTCGGCACCGTCTGTGTCGTCGCAGGTGCGTCGCCGGACGACCCGCCCAGCTTCCCGTACGTGCTCGACACGGACGTGATCGTGGTCCCGGCCGGGGCGCCGCTCCCGGTCGAGAAGATCGCCGAGCGCGTCGCCGATCGTGCGGGGGAAGGCTCCCACCTCCTCGCTCGAAGGATTCCGGCGCTGCGGAAGCCCGTCGGAGACGCGATCGTCAAGCACTTCGCGCGCCAGAACGGCGTCCTGGGGGTGGCCATCTTCATTCCGGGCGCCGACTTCCCGGTACTTACGCTGAACCAGATCCGCATGGTGCTCCGCCTCGCCGCCGCACACGGTGAGGAACTCGACCGCGAGCGTGCCTTCGAGGTCCTCTCGGTAATCGCCGCCGGGCTCGGCTTCCGCACCGTCGCCCGCCACCTCGTCGGCGCCGTCCCGGGCTTCGGCTGGGCGGTCAAGGGCGGCATCGCGTACGGCGCGACCTTCGCAGTCGGCGAGGCGGCCACCGCCTACTTTGCAGCGGGTGGCACGAGGGCGATCGAGCGGTCCGTCCGGTCCCGGTCCTAGCCTTTCCGCGCATGGAGAGGGAAGAACGCTACGAGGCGCTCCTCATCGAGGAGGCCGACGCCTGGTTCGAGTATCTCGAGGCGACCCAGGCGGAGGCCGCGACGGGGCGCTACGACGAGGTCGAGCCCTGGGCCTGGGCCCGGCTGAACCAGCGCCTGCGAGCCGTGGAGCGCAAGCGCCGGAGCCTCAGCCCAGCGGCCGCGTAGTTGGGAGGCCTCGCCGGAGCGCCGGCTGTGCCGCCGGGCCGCGCTGCTCGCCCCGAAGACTGCGTCCTCGGTCGCGCCCGTAGCCTCCGGCGACGAACGCTCCCTTCGTCCTTGTTTCGGAACGACCATCGCACCCCGACGACGAGCAACGCTCCGGCGATGCCTCCAGGGCGGCTGCTACCCTGAGGCAGATGCGCATGGACGGTCCAGCCCCGAGTGGGGCAGTCGAAGTCCGGCGCGGAGATCACATGAGATTTGAGGCAGACACCCTGCGGCTCGGCCAGCCGGCCGAGCGCGGCGTGCGCCCGAAAGGAGTCCAACGACGTGAAATGGTTTCGCCTGAGGAAGCGCGAGGAGGCGGCGCCGGCCGAGGCCGCCGCTCCTGCGACGCTCGAGCAGGAAGGCCCGGCTCGGCCCGACGCGGCTGAGTCGGAGCGCAAGCCGCCGGCACGCCGCCGCCGTGGGAGCCGCGGCGGGCGCGGCCGGAGCAAGAAGAAGACGACCGACGGGGCCGTCGCCGAGCCGGAGGCGCCGGCAGTCCCGGCGAAGCCGAGGCAGGGCCCGCGGCCGAAGAAAACCGGCGGCCCGGCCAAGGAGCGGTCGCGCGAGGAGCCGAAGCGCGAGCAGCGGCGGCGGGCACCCGCGCGCAAGCCGGCCCCGGCGCGCATCGTCGTGCCGGACGTCAAGAAGGAGATCCTGGTCTCCGTCGAGGTGCTCGAGCAGACGGTCGCCGTCGTCGAGGACGGACAGGTCGCGGAGGTCTATCTCGGCCGTCCCTCGCACCGGTCGATCGCCGGGAACATCTACAAGGGCGTCGTCGACAACGTCCTGCCGGGCATGGAGGCGTCATTCGTCGACGTCGGCCTCGGCCGCAACGGCTTCCTCTACGTGGACGAGATCGTCGTGCCCGAGCTCGAGGGCAAGCGCCACGGCAAGCGCATCCAGGAGCTCATCTCCCGCGGCCAGGAAGTCCTCGTCCAGGCCGTCAAGGACCCGATGGGCACCAAGGGGGCGCGCCTCACGACCGAGATCTCGCTCCCCGGCCGCTTCCTCGTCTACACGCCGTACGGCGACGGGATCGGTGTCTCGCGCCGGCTGGAGGACGACGAGCGCGAGCGCCTCAAGGCGATCTGCAAGGGCCTCGAGCTCCCCGAGGGCGGTTTGATCGTCCGCACCGCCGCCGAGGGCGCCTCCGAGGAGGAGCTCTCCGGCGACCTCAAGCTCCTGCTGAAGCTCTGGTCGACCATCCGCGGTCGCGCCGGCAGGACGAAGGCGCCGGCACTCGTCTACCAGGAGGCCGAGCTTCCGCTCCGGATCGTGCGCGACCTCTTCATCCGCGACTTCAAGCGCGTGGTCGTCGACCACGAGCGCACCTACCGGAAGATCGTGGCCTACCTGAAGCGCACGTCGCCCGAGCTCGCCGCGCGGGTCGAGCGCTACAGCGGCAAGGAGCCGCTCCTCGAGAAGTCCGGCGTCGCCGAGGCGATCAACTCGACGCTCTCCCGCCGCGTCGACCTTCCCTCGGGCGGCTATCTGATCTTCGACTACGCGGAGGCGTTCACGGTCATCGACGTGAACACCGGGCGCTTCGTCGGCGGCCGCGGAAAGGCGTCGAACGCCAGGCTCGAGGACACGATCACCAAGAACAACCTCGAGGCCGTCACCGAGGTCGTGCGCCAGCTCCGGCTGCGCGACGTCGGCGGGATCATCGTCATCGACTTCATCGACATGGCGAACCCGAAGAACCGCCAGCTCGTCGAGAACGCGTTCGAGGCCGAGCTGGCCCGCGACCGGACGAAGACGTACGTCGTCGAGATCTCACCGCTCGGCCTGGTCGAGATGACGCGCCAGAACGTCACCGACGGCCCGCGCGAGATCCTCACCGACAAGTGTCCGACGTGCGCGTCGACGGGCGTCGTCGTCTCCGCCGAGACGCGCGCGGTCGAGGTCGAGCGGAAGCTCCGCGCGCACATCGCCGCCACGAAGGCCGAGGCCTTCGTGGTCGAGCTGCACTCCGACGTCGCCGCGATCCTCGTCGGCCCGAACGGCGAGCACCTGGAGGAGCTGGAGAAGGAGACGGGCAGGCGCTTCGCCTTCAAGACGAAGAAGTCGTTCCGCCTCGATCGCTTCGGGATCCTGGCCGAAGGCAAGGCCGCCGAGATCGAGGGCCTGACGCCGAAGCCGGCACGCGCCAGGGCCGGCGCTCGGCCGCGCAAGGCCCCCGTCGAGGCCGTGGTCGCGCTGGACGAGACGCTGATCGAGGGCGTCGAGGAGGCAGCGGAGCCCGCGGTCGAGCCGGCTGCGTCGGCCGAGGCCGCCGCCGACGGCGACCAGCCGGCCGAGACGCCGAAGAAGAAGACGCGCCGCGGCTCGCGCGGCGGCCGCGGCCGTAAGAAGAAGGCCCCGGTCGATGGGACGACGCCCAAGGCCGCCGCGGACGAAGCCGGGCCGGAGGAGGCTCCCGAGCCGGTCGAGGAGGTCGCGGAGCTTCCCGAGCCGAGCGCCAACGGCGAGGCCCCCGCCGAGGAGAAGCCAAAGAAGAAGACGAGGAGGGGCTCGCGCGGCGGGCGGAGACGCAAGAAGAAGCCCGCGGAGGGCGCCGCCGAGCCGATTGCGACCGCGGAGGACGCTGGCTAGACTGTCTGCCGCAGCGGGCGAGGCCCGCTCGTTTCCTGTCTATGAGCTACGCCGTCATCTCCATCGGGAACAAGCAGTACCGCGTGCGGGAAGGCCAGCGGCTGCTCGTGGACCGCCTGCCCCACGACGAGGGCAAGACGTTCCAGCCCGACCTGATCATGCTCGGCGGGGACGGCGACGCGAAGCTCGGCTCCGACCTCAAGGGTCAGCAGGTGACCGTCAAGGTCGCGGAGCACGTCAAGGGCAAGAAGATCATCGTCGGCAAGCACAAGCGGCGGACCGGCTACAAGCGCCGCAACGGCTTCCGCGCCAGCCTGACACGCATCGAGGTGCAGTCGATCGGCGCGACCCGGACGCGGTCCACGGCCGCGAAGAAGGAGACGGAGGCGAGCACGACCGAGGCGAAGCCGGCGGCGCCGAAGAAGCCCGCGGCGCGCAAGCCCGCGGCGGCGACAAGCGAGAAGAAGGCCCCGGCCCGCACGCGCGCGCCGAGGAAGAAGACCGAGGAGTAGGAATGGCTCACAAGAAAGGACTGGGCTCGTCGAAGAACGGCCGCGACTCCGAGTCCAAGCGGCTCGGCGTCAAGGTCTTCGACGGCCAGGACATCACCGCGGGCATGATCGTCGTCCGCCAGCGTGGCACGCGCTTCCGGCCCGGCCCGGGCACGGGTCTCGGCCGCGACCACACGATCTTCGCCACCCGCGACGGGAAGGTTTCCTTCCACACGGGCGGAGCCGGTCGGGTCATCTCGGTCCTTTAAGGGAGGGCTCGACGAAACGCAGCCTGTGCCGCCGGGCCGCGCTGCTCGCCCCGAGAGCTGCGTCCTCAGTCGCGCCCGTAGCCTCCGGCTACGAACGCTCCCTGCGTCCTTGTCTCGGAACGACCATCGCGCCCCGAACGCGAGCGGCGTTCCGCCGATCCCTCCTTAGCCGTGTTCCATGACCGCGCGCGGATCCGCGTCAAGGGCGGGCGCGGCGGCGACGGGTCGCTCAGCTTCAGGCGCGAGAAGTTCGTGCCGAAGGGCGGCCCTGACGGAGGCGACGGCGGGCACGGCGGCGACGTCGTGATCGTGGCCGATCCCGACCTGCGCGACCTCGGCTTCTTCCACCGCCGCAGCCGCTTCGAGGCGAAGCGCGGGCGCCACGGCGAGGGCTCGAACAAGCGCGGTCACGACGGCGAGGACGTCGAGCTCGGCGTACCGGTCGGCACACAGGTGCTCGACGAGGACGAGCGCCTTCTCGCCGACCTCGCGCACCCGGGCGCTCGCCTCGTGGCGGCGCACGGCGGCCGCGGCGGCGCGGGGAACCGCCGCTTCGCCACGCCGACGCACCAGGCGCCGCGCCTCGCCGAGCTCGGGGCGGTCGGGGAGGAGGCCGCGCTCGAGCTCCGCCTGAAGCTGCTGGCGGACGCCGCCCTCCTTGGCTTCCCCAACGCCGGCAAGTCCTCGCTCCTGCGCCGGATCTCGAACGCGAAGCCGAAGGTGGCCGAGTACCCCTTCACGACGATCGCGCCCGTCCTCGGCACCGTCGAGGCGCCGGACGGACGCCAGCTCACCGTCGCCGACGTGCCAGGCCTCCTGGAGGGGGCGAGCGAAGGCGTGGGCCTCGGCGACGAGTTCCTGGCCCACCTCGAGCGGGCGCGCCTGTTCCTGCACGTGATCGACGCTCAGGAGGACGCCGAGGCGCGCTTCCGCGCGATCGACCGCGAGCTCGCCGCCTACGGGGCGGGCCTCGCCGAGCGGCCGCAGATCGTCGTCCTCAACAAGGTCGACCTCGTCACCGAGCCGCCCCCGTTCGCCGTGGACGATCCGCGCGTCCTCGACATCGTGCACACGTCCGCGGCGACGGGCGAGGGGATCGACCGGCTGAAGACCATGCTCTTCGCGCTCGTTCCCGAGAGCGCGCCTGCCCGCGTCGACGAGCGGGAGCTGGCGGACTACCTCGTCTACCGCCCGCGCCCGCCGCAGCACCGGCGGTTTCGCATCTTCCGCACGCCGGGCGGCTACCGCGTGCGCGGCGAGGCCACCGAGGAGGAGCTCCGGGCCGCCGGGATCAAGCCCGACGCCGTCGTGGAGTTCGAGGACGCGTGACCACGGGCCTCCTCGGCGGCGCGTTCGACCCGCCGCACGTCGGCCACGTCGTCCTGGCCCGGGAGGCGGTGGACCGCTTCGGGCTCGACCGGCTGCTCGTGCTCGTCGTCGCGGAGCCCGCGCACAAGCCCGTCGAGACGCCGGTGGACGAGCGGGTGGAGCTCGCACGCGCCGCCTTCGCGGACGTCCCGCTCGCCGAGGTGCGCCGCGACGACCATGCCTACACGGTCGACTCGCTGCGGGCGGGGGGCTTCGACCCGGCCACGACCGTCTTCCTCGTCGGCGCCGACGAGTTCGCTGCGTTCCCGACCTGGAAGGAGCCGGACGCGATCCTCGACCACGTGCGGCTCGGTGTCGCCACGCGGCCGGGCTACCCGGTCGATCGCCTGCGGCCCGTGCTCGCAGCGCTGCGGCGCCCCGAGCGCGTCGAGCTCTTCGAGATTCCGGCGGCCGACGTCTCGTCGACGGAGGTCCGCGCCCGCCTCGAGCGCGGCGAGCCCGTGGAGGATCTCGTTCCCCCCGCGGTCGCCAGCCGGGTCGTCGAGCGCGGCCTCTACCATTGAGGCGTTGACCGTCCGAGGAGAGGCGAGCTACGCTGAGAGCGTTGAATCAGGAGATGCCAGGCCGCTGACGCCCATCGACCACGCGCGCAGAATCGCGGCCCTCGCCCAGGAGAAGCTCGCCGCCGACGTCGTCATCCTCGACATGCGGCCGGTGTGCTCGTACACGGACTTCTTCGTCGTCTGCACCGGGCAGAGCCCCCGGCAGACCAAGGCGATCTACGACGAGGTCCGCGAGCGCCTGAAGAAGGAGGAGGGACTCGTTCCGCGCACAGCCGCGGGCGAGCGCGAGGCCCGCTGGATCCTCGCCGACTACCTGGACGTCGTCCTGCACGTCTTCACCCCCGAGGCGCGTGAGTACTACCGCCTCGAGGAGCTCTGGGGCGACGTCCCGTCGGTCGAGCTCGCGGTCGCCGGGTAGCCGCGCAGCGGCGCTTCGCTACAGTGTGCCCCGCGCGGGGCCATAGCTCAGCTGGGAGAGCGCTTGGCTGGCAGCCAAGAGGTCGCGGGTTCGAATCCCGCTGGCTCCACTTCTCTCAGCGCTTGTCGTCGAACACGAGCAGCGCGCCGCCGTAGCACGCGACCCACACGCGACTGGTCGGGGCGTCGTACGTGATCCCAATCGGGTGGTAGCAGGCGTCGATCGTCTGCAGGATCTTCATGTCGGACGCCCGCAGTTTCGTGACGGTGCCGGACTCGTAGTTGACGACGTAGATCGCCTTCCGGTCGTCGGCGATGGCCAGGCTCCGAGGGCGCTCGCCGGTCGTGACCTTGGTCACCCTTCCCGTCCGCAGGTCGAGCTTGGCCACGCGGCCTTCCATGTTCAGGGTCGCGTAGATCTTCCGACCCGACTTGTCGATCTCGAGCGCGCGCGGGCCGGAGCCGATCGGGACCGTCGAGGTCTCCCACGTGTCAAGGTCGACGCGGACGAGGTAGTCGCCGCCCATGATCGCGACGTACGCCGCGTCTCCGCGCGGCGAGACGGTGATCCCGCGCGGATACTCGCCCATCGGGATCCGGCGCACCTCGCGGCCCTTCTTCGTGGAGATGACGCTGAGGTCCCAGGTGCACCAGTTGGCGACGAGCACGAAGCGTCCGTCCGGGGTCACGGCGACGACCTTCGGGACCGAGCCGACGCGGTAAGCGTCGTCGATCTCGAGCGTCTCGAGCGAGATGCGGTAGACGAAGCTGTCGTCGTAGCCGGAGGAGGGCGTGCACTCGTCGTCGCCCTCCGGCCCGAACCCGGGGCCGTACATGGAGTAGTTGGAGACGTACGCGTAGGCGCCGTCGGGTGAGAAGGCCGCCTCCACCGGGGCTCCCTGGTTGGTCTCCGGATAGTCCTTGTAGCCGAAGTCGGCGAGGTTCACCGAGTCGGAGATCGTCTTCCGGAGCTCGAGCGTCTTCGCGTCGTACACAGTCACCGAGTGCCGGTACATCATGTTCTGGGCGAAGATCAGCCCGGTACCCGAGGAGACGACCGACTTCGGCGAGATCTCGCCGCCGAGAGTCTCCAGGAGCACGAGCGTCGTCCGGCTGGAGGGTTTGCCCGGCCTGGCCGCCGGGGTCTCTTGCGTCTCGGCCGCCGACTCGGTCTCGGAGACCGCGAAGCCGGCGGCGTCCGACTCGGGGCCCTGGCCCGCCCAGGCGACCGCCAGCCCGCTCGCGAAGGCGAGCGTGACGGCGACGCCTGCGAGCGCGGTCAGCCGGCGACGGCGAATCTGCCGCCGCCTCGCCTCGCGCCGGGTGATCCGTGGGTCGACGTCTCTCAAGGTTCTCCGCAAGCGCCCCTGCGCTCGCTCGCGAGTCTAGCCAGCCTCCGGCGCGCGCCCGCCCTGAGCGGCGCCGATCTCGGTGAGCTGGATTTCGATCCGCTCGAGTGCGGCCGCGTGCTCCTTCCCCTGCTGATCGAGCTGCTCCTGCTGCGCCCGCGTCCGCTTGCCGATCAGGACGGCGACGGTCACGCTCGTCAAGGTCGGGATCAGCCCGAGCCCTGTCAGCATCAGCGCCGTGGCCACCAGCCGGCCCCCGGTCGACTCGGGCACGACGTCGCCGTAACCGACCGTGGTTACGGTGACCACCGCCCAATAGTAGGCGGTTCCGAGGTCCGTGTAGACCTCGGGCTCGACGATCCGTTGCAGAGCTCCCGCCACGAGGACGAGGATGAACGCGACGGAGATCACCGTGGCCACGGCCCGAGGAAGCGTCAGGCGCTCGTACCAGAGCTCGAAGCGCTTGTTGACGTCAAGGTGCATGAACAGCTGTTTCGCGCCTCTCAGGCGAGTCCCTCTCTCGGAGGCTTGGGGAGGCGCTCGCTCCGTCCGATACAAGCCCTAGCTTCAGCTTCCAAGGAGCCCGCTGCCGCAGGCGGTGCTCCGGTTACACGAAGGCGAGAGCCCGCTGGCCGTAGCGGGCTCTCGCGCGTTTGCGGTGCGGATAACCGCCAGGTGAGACGCCTGGCCGCCCTACTGCGACCGCGCTTCGGCGGCGGCACGATGCCTGCACACAAGCCCCGCAGGAGTTTCCTCGTGACCTATCTCTCCGTCACCCAGTTCGAGACGCGCCGCCGCCAGATCGAGGCCGAGCTCGAGCGCGAGCACGCGCTGGCCGCCGGCCGCGCGAGTGGTCGCGCGCCTGCGTCGTTCCGAGCAAGGCCGCAGGTAGCGCCGTAGCCGAGGCTACGGGCTGCGCCTGAGGACGCCGCTCTCGGGGCGAACGGCGCGCTCAGCGGCACAGCTCTTCATCCCGTGAGAGGTTCGAGCCGCAGGGCTGGAAGCGGCGCCTCAGACGGCCGTGCGCAGACGCGCACGGGCCTCCCTGGAGCGCACCGTCTCGTAGGCGATCAGCGCGACGCAGACTCCGGCGACGAGCGCGACGGCGATGACCCCGTCGACCCGCGTCGCCGCCGGGATCAGCGCCGCGCAGGCCGCCGCGGCCAGACAGCGGCGGGGGTTGACGCTGCCGACGCTGCGGTAGCGGATGGCGTCGTGGCTCAGCAGGTAGAGGGCCACGCCGCCGCAGAGCGCGAAGGCCGGCACTGTCTCGAGCGGGTCGTCCACGTGCTCGAGCACCTTCTTGAGGCCGAGGGCGACGAGGACGATGCCCGCGAACATCGGGAGGTGCAGGTAGCTGAACGAGTCGCGGGCAAGCCGCGCGCGTTCGTGGCCGCGCGCCTCGACGAGCTTCCTCCGCGCGACGATCGCGACGATGTCGAAGTAGGCCCACCAGAGCGCGCAGACGAGCGCGATGCCGAGGATCGCCGCAGCGACGACGGTCGGAGTCAGCTCGATCCCGGCGGCGCCGATGCCGATGGCCACGATCGACTCGCCCAGCGCGATGATCACGATCAGGGCGTACCGCTCCGCGAAGTGCCCGGCGGAAACGACGAAGCCGCGGACGCCGAAGACGTACGGGCCCGAGTAGTCGATGGTCAGCGCGGCCAGCCAGACCGCGATCTGCACCCAGCCGTCGAGGAAGCCGGCAACGATGAGGAGCGCGGGCCCGGGAATCGCCGTCCGCGCCAGCCGGAACGTGGCCTGCCGGACGTCGACGTGCGGCGTCGCCTCCGCGAAGAGGACGATGTGGAGCACCCGGACCGCGAAGTACGCGAGCCCGAAGAGGACGGCGTCGGTGTCGAAGGCGTGCGGGACGGCCAGCGCGGCGACGAACATCGCCGCCATCGAGCCGAACACCGCGATGCGGGCCGAGCCCTCGTTCGGGTCGATCGCGTTCGTCAGCCAGGCGTAGGCGCCCCAGGCCCACCAGAGCGCCGCCAGGATGAGCATCCCGCGCCCGATCCCCTCCCAGGTCGGGTCGTCGGACATGAACCCGGTGACCTGCGTGAGGGCAAAGACGAACACGAGGTCGAAGAAGAGCTCGAGCGGCGTGACGGGATGCTCGGACTCCTCTTCGGCCTCGACCTCAGGCTCGATCTCCCGCGGGACCTCGGCGTCCATCCCGGAATGATCGCAGCGCGGCTACCGCGCCCGCAGCTCCCTGAGGACGACCGGGTCGATCCGGTCGGCGCCGCGCACCCGCTCCTCGAGGTTCTCGGTGCCGGCCCAGGCGGCGAGCGCGTCCGTCAGCGGTCCGTCGTAGCCGAGGGTGGCCAGGCGCTGCGACAGCTCGGCCGCGAGCGTGGAGTCCACGTCCAGCCACTCCTCGTCCGGCGTCTGCCCGAAGAGGAGGTCGTGGAGGCGGTAGATGCGCTCCAGCTCGGGTATCGGCTCCGGATGGTCGTCGACGCGGAGGTCTACGGCGACGTCGCTCGTCCCGCCGTAGCCGCCGTCTTTGCGGACGACGAGGAGCGCAGCGGACTGCCGGCCCCGTCGGTCGCCTCCTGCCGCCTCCGCGGCGGCGAGGCAGGCGAGTAGCCGCTCCGCAAGGGGCTGGCCCCTCGAGCCGTCGAAGGCCGAGGCGAGCGCCTCCACCGTGGCCTCGGAGACGAGGATGTTCCCCTGCGCCGCGTACCCCGGCCCGGTCGTCCCGCCCGCCCAGTCCATGCATTCCGCGCCTGTGTACGTCGCCGCGCGTCCGTGCGCGTCCACGACTCCGAGCTGCCGGTGCTCGCGCCCGTCGTCGGCGCCGACGAGCGCCCGCACGGCGTCCTCCGCCGAGTACCCCTCGCGGAGCAGGGCCAGCCCGTTAGGCCTGTAGGCGAGGTTCGCCCAGGCCTGCGTCGCGATCGCCCCGACCTCCGGCTCCGCGGCCGGCACGGCCGCGCCGACCGCCAGGAACTTCGACTGGACGGCGACGCCCCACTCGCGCGCCTCGAGGTCGCAGGCCACGATCGAGTACGTGGAGATCATGTGGCGATTCTGCCATCGCCGCGCGCGGCGCTAAGTTTCAGGTCGGTGGAGCGATACGACCCCCAGACGATCGAGCTGAAGTGGCAGGACGCGTGGGAGCGCGAGCGCGCGTTCTACGTCGCCAACCCTGCCCACCCCGAGGAGATGGACAAGGAGCACACCTACGTCCTCGAGATGCTCCCGTACCCGTCCGGCGAGCTGCACATGGGCCACGTGAAGAACTACACGCTCGGCGACGTGCTCACGCACGTGCGGCGGCGCATGGGGTACCGCGTCCTGCGGCCGATGGGCTACGACGCTTTCGGTCTCCCGGCCGAGAACGCCGCCATCCGCGAGGGGGGCCACCCGCGCCTCGTCACCGAGCGGAACATCGCCGCCATTCGCGAGCAGATGCACCGCATGGGCTGGGCGATCGACTGGGACCGCGAGGTCTCGACCCACGAGCCGTCCTACTACCGCTGGACGCAGTGGCTTTTTCTCAAGTTCTTCGAGCAGGACCTGGCCTACCGCAAGGAGGCGCCGGTCAACTGGTGCCCGAACGACCAGACCGTGCTCGCCAACGAGCAGGTGATCGAGGGCCACTGCGAGCGTTGCGGGGCCGAGGTCGAGCGAAGGAATCTCGAGCAGTGGTTCTTCCGGATCACGGCCTACGCCGACCGCCTGGTGGACGAGATGAGCCTGCTCGAGTCCTGGCCCGAGCACGTCCTGACGATGCAGCGCAACTGGATCGGCCGCTCCGAGGGTGCCGAGGTCGTCTTCCGGATCGAGGAGCTGGACGAGGAGATCCCGGTGTTCACGACCCGCCCGGACACCCTCTTCGGGGCGACGTTCTTCGTGCTCTCGCCCGAGCATCCGCTCGTCCCCAGGCTCGTCGAGGGGACACCGCACGAGGCGGACGTCCTCGAGTACGCGCGCGGGGCCGCCGCGCGCTCCTCGAGCGAGCGCGCCGACCCGGACAAGGAGAAGACCGGCGTCTTCACCGGCGCGTTCGTCACGAACCCGGTCAACGACCAGCGCATCCCGATCTGGGTCGCCGACTACGTCCTCATGGAGTACGGGACCGGCGCGATCATGGCCGTCCCCGCCCACGACGAGCGCGACTTCGAGTTCGCCCGGCAGTACGAGCTGCCGGTGAAGGTGGTCGTCGCGCCCGAGGACGAGGAGTGGGAAGAGGCCACCTACGTCCCGCACTCGGAGGGCGAGCGCCTGGTCGACTCGGCGCAGTTCACCGCCCTGCCGGCCGACGAGGCGAAGCGGGCGATCGTCGAGTGGCTCGAGTCGCGCGGCCTGGGGCGCGCGACCGTCGGCTACCGCCTGCGCGACTGGCTGCTCTCGCGCCAGCGCTACTGGGGCTGCCCGATCCCGATCCTCTACTGCGACGCGTGCGGGATGATCCCCGTCCCCGAGGAGGACCTGCCCGTCCTGCTGCCCGAGGTGGAGGAGTACCTGCCGAAGGGCCGCTCGCCGCTGGCCGCCGCGGAGGACTGGGTGCACACGACGTGCCCGCGCTGCGGCGGGCCGGCGCACCGGGAGACGGACACGATGGACACGTTCGTCGACTCGTCCTGGTACTTCATCCGCTACTGCGACGCGAGGAACGAGGCCGAGCCGTGGAACCGCGAGATCGCCGACTACTGGCTCCCCGTCAACCAGTACATCGGCGGGGTCGAGCACGCGATCCTGCACCTGCTCTACGCGCGTTTCTTCGTGAAGGTGCTGAACGACCTCGGGATGCTCGGTTTCCGCGAGCCGTTCCTGCGCCTCTTCACACAGGGGATGATCCACTACCAGGGCGCGAAGATGTCCAAGACGAAAGGGAACGTCGTCTCGCCGGACGAGATGATCGCCCGCTACGGCGCTGACGCCGTCCGGCTCTACATCCTCTACATGGGCCCGGCCGAGGACGACATCGAGTGGCAGGACACCGGGATCGAGGGCATGGCGCGCTTCCTCGGCCGCCTGTGGCGGCTGGGGCTGGAGGTCGCCGAGCGCGGTGCGGTCGACGTGCCCGCCGACGGCCCGCTCGTCCGGCGGGCGCACGAGGCGATTGCCAAGGTCGGCGACGACATCACGCGCCGCTTTCAGTTCAACACACCGATCGCGGCCGTGATCGAGCTCGTCAACGAGATCTACCACGTCAAGGACGACCCGGAGCGCGCGGGCGAGGTTCGCTTCGCCACGGAGAGCGCGGTGAGCCTGATTCAGCCGTACGCGCCCCACCTCGCCGAGGAGCTCTGGGAGCGCCTCGGCCGCACGCGCCTGTGGGACGGGCCCTGGCCGGAGGCCGACCCCGCCCTGCTCGAGCGGGACACGTTCGAGCTGGTCGTGCAGGTGAACGGGCGGGTGCGCGACAAGGTGGAGGTTCCGGTCGCCCTGTCCGAGGCCGAGCTCCTCGCGCGCGCCAAGGACCTCCCGCGCGTGCGTGCGCACGTGGACGGCAAGGAGATCCGCAAGGAGATCGTCGTCCCGGGCAAGCTCGTCAACCTCGTCGTGTAGACAGGCACGATCCGTACCCTGTCGGAGTGAACGTCGTCGACGTTCTCTTGCTGCTCGGGGTCGCAGCCTTCTCCATCCTGGGGGCTCATCGCGGGCTCGCCGCCCAGGCGCTCTCGCTGGGGGGCCTCGCGCTGGGCGCCGTGCTCGGGTCGCTGGTGGCTCCGCACCTCTTCCCCGACAACTCGGCGTGGCTGCCCGTGGCCGGGCTCATGGGCGCTGTCGTCGGCGCGTTCCTCCTCGGGACGCTCGCCGGTGTGCTCGGACGGCCCGTGCGGCTCTTTCTCTCGGCGCATCCTCCGCTCGCCACGGTCGACCGGGCCGGAGGGATCGCCCTCGGCGGGCTGATCGCGCTCGCGATCGGCTGGCTTCTGGCCGTCTTCGCGCTCCACCAGCCGGCGCTGGGGCTTCGGGCCGAAATCCGTTCCTCCGCGATCCTGCCGCGCCTGCTCAGTGCCCTGCCCCCGGACCGCGTGCTCCAGGCGCTGAACCGCTTCGACCCGCTCCCGCTCCTGCCGGGGCTGCAGGAGACCCTGCCGCCGCCCGACCCGAGCGTGCTCGAGAGCCCCGGCGCCCGCGCGGCGTCGCGGTCGGTCGTCAAGCTCCAGGGCACGGCCTGCGACATCGGAACGCAGGGCTCCGGCTGGGTGGTCGAGACCGGCCTGGTGGCGACCAACGCTCACGTCATCGCCGGCCACGAGGCGACCCACGTCCTCGCCCCGAGCGGCCAGGTGCTGCGGGCGCGGCCGGTCTACGTCGATGCGACGAACGACATCGCGCTCCTACGGGTTCCCGGGCTCGACGCGACTCCGTTGGCCACGAACACGGGCGCAGATCGCTCGCGACCCGTCGCTCTGCTCGGCTATCCCCAGAACGGGCCGCTGACCGCCACGGCGGCGACCGCCGGCGCCTCGCGCACCGTGCTGTCGCCGGATGCCTACGGCCGGCGTACGCGTCCGCGGGTCGTCGTGCCGCTGCGGGGGCCGGTGCGGCCGGGCGAGAGCGGCGGTCCCGTCGTCGACCGCCAGGGCCGGGTCGTGGCGATGATCTTCGGCGGCACCCGCGACCGGGTCGGCGGCTACGCGGTTCCGGTCGACCTCGTCCTGGACGCCGCCGAGGAACCGCTGCGCCGGGTCCCGTCCGGGCCCTGCATCGTGGACTAGCCCTTTTCGTCACGGTCCCGTCACGGACCTGCCGCATTTCGTGCGCCACGCGTGCGCTTTCTCCCGCCAGCATCGGAGGCATGGGACGAGCCTTCCTTCTCGCGGTGCTGACGGCGGCCGTGCTTGCGGCGCCCGCGGCGGCCGCATCGACGGTGGTGATCCCGCCGAGCGCCGACGTCGGCTTCCCGTTCTGGTGCGACTGGAGCTACGACTGGGAGTCGCGCTGCTTCCGCGAAGACGGCGCCCGGCTTCCGGTCGGCGGCGCCGGCGACAAGGTGTGGCGGGCGGGCCTGCGCTTCTCGCTCGACGGCATCCCCGCCGGGACGACGGTGACCTCGGCCGAGCTCCGCCTCCACTACGACGGCACCTGCGTCGCGCCGGCCCGCGGATGGGAACCGTGCGTGCCTCCGGGTGCCGTGATCGATGCCCACCGCATCCTCTCGGCGAGCTGGTTCCGCGAGCGCGAGCCCGAGCTCGACGAGCGGGTCGTCGACACGGCGGTGGTCTTCGCCCCGTCCGAGCCGCAGTGGCTCGTCTGGCACGTCACGCCGCTCGTGCAAGCCTGGCACCTCCGAGTCCTTCCGAACAACGGCCTCCTGCTGAAGCTCCAGGACGGTGACGAGGCGCCGGACGTCCCCGGGCCGTACCTCCCGTCCTCCTCGTACCCGGACGCGGCGTTGCAGCCGAGGCTCGTCGTCTCCTACGCGGGGCCCGCGCGCTAGCCCGTGCGCATGCCGTCGATCTCACGGGCACGGGCACTCGCCTACGCCATCGTCCTGCTGGTTGCGCTCACACTCGCCGGCCGGGTCGCCTTCGACGGCGGCGAGGCCGAGCCCGCGGCGGTCGGGCAGTCCGTCGCCCTGGACGTGGAGGAGGCGCCGCCGCGGGAGCTCGTCGTCCACGTCGCCGGCGCGGTCTTGCAGCCGGGGCTCTACCGGCTCGCGGAGGGCAGTCGGGTCGACGACGCGATCGCCGAGGCCGGCGGCGCCCGGCCGAGGGCCGCGCTCGACCTCGTCAACCTGGCGGCCCCGGTCGCCGACGGCCAGCAAGTGGTCGTCCCGGTGCGCGGGAGTGCCTCGGCGACGGGCAGCCCTGGTTCTCTCGAGCCGGGTGCCGCAGGCGGCATGGTCCACCTCAACTCGGCGACGCTCGACCAGCTCGACGAGCTGCCCGGCGTGGGCCCGGTGACCGCGCAGCAGATCGTCGACTACCGGACGGCGAACGGCGCCTTCCGCTCCGTGGACGAGCTGGACGCGGTGCCCGGGATCGGGCCGGCCCGCCTCGAGCAGCTCCGGCCGCTCGTCGACCTGTGAGCGTGCTCCGTGATCGGCGAGCGCCTCGAGCGCATCCCGCCGGCGCACCTGCTCGCCGGCGCCTTCTGCGCGGGCCTCGCGCTCGCCCTCCTCCTCCGCGACGCCCACCCTGGCCTGCTCCTGGTCGCCGCAGGCCTGGGACTGAGCTCCCCGTTCGGCCGGAGTGCCGTCGTGCCCCTGCTCGCCTGCGCGCTCCTCCTCACCGGTCTCTGGTGGGGCAGCTTTCGGCTGGCCGCCCTCGACCGGAGCCTGCTCGAGCCGGAAATCGGCCGTGCCGCGCTCGCCGTCGTCGAGGTCACCGGCCCGGCGCGTCGCACGGAGTTCGCCGTGCGCGTACCCGTGCGGGTGCGCAGATTCGGCGAGCTGGAGCCCGACGAGCGCGCACGACTCGACCTCTCGCCGGAAGCCGTGCCCCAGCAGGGCGCGATCCTCGAGCTCGTGGCGACCGTCGCCGCCCCGCGGGCGCCGGAGGAGGAAGGCGACTTCGACGAGGCGGGCTACCTCCGCCGGCAGGGCGTTCATGTGGTTCTGAAGGCCAGCGGGTTCCGGGTGCTCGGCCGCCGCGGAGGGCTCGGCGGGGTCGCCGACACCCTTCGCCACGGCGTCTCTCGGTCGCTGGAGACGGTTCCGTCGGGTGAGCGGCGCGCCGTGCTTGCCGGCGTCGTGCTCGGCGAGGACGAAGGGCTCGAAGCGGACCTGCGCGACAGCTTCCGCGCGTCGGGCCTCTACCACCTGCTCGCGGTCTCGGGTCAGAACGTTGCGTACGTGATCGCCGGGACGATCCTGCTCGTCTGGACGCTCGGGCTCCCGCGCCGAATCGGCGAGCTGGCCGCTCTGGGAACCGTCGCGGCGTACGTGCTCGCCGTCGGGTGGCAGCCCTCTGTGATCCGGGCCGGGGTCGCCGGCGGGCTGGCCTCGCTTGCGTGGCTCGCGTCCCGACCGCGCGACCGGTGGTACTTCCTGCTCGTCGGCGCCGCAGTCCTGCTGGCGTGGAATCCGTACAGCCTCCTCGAGCCCGGCTTCCAGCTCTCGTTCAGCGCCGTCGCCGCGATCTTCGTACTCGTTCCTCGAATCAGTCGGCGGCTCGAGGGCTATCCGCTGCCGCGGCTCCTGGCCGAGGCGATCGCGGTCTCCTCCGCTTGCGGGCTCGTCACCGCGCCGATTCTCTGGCTCCATTTCGGCGCGATCCCCGTCTACGCCGTCGCGGCGAATGCGCTGGCCGCCCCGGTCGTGGCGCCGCTCCTCGGTCTCGCGCTCGCCGCAGCGGCGCTCCATCCTGCGCTCCCGGAGGCCGCTGCGGCGCTCGTGTGGCTCGACGCCTGGCTCGCCGGCTATCTCGCGCTCTGCGCCCGCCTGGTCGGGGGGCTCCCGTACGCGCAGGCCGGCTCGCTCCTGGCCCTCGGCTTCCTGACGGCGCTTGTCGCCTGCGCGCTCCTGTTCATGCGTATGCGAGGTCCGGTCATGCGGAGAGGGATCGCGGTGGGAAGCCTGGTTCTGGCTCTCACCGTCGCGTGGCGCGTTGCCTCGGACGACGACCCGCTCGATCCGCCCGACGGCCTCCGGATCACGGTGCTCGACGTGGGCCAGGGCGACGCCATCCTCCTCGAGGTCGCGGAGGGTGCAGTACTGGTCGACCAGGGCCCGCCCGAGGCCGAGGTGGCCGCCCAGCTCGACGATCTGGGCGTGGACGAGCTCACGGCGCTCGTGCTCACCCACCCGCAGCGCGACCACATCGGCGGCGCGGCCGAGGTGCTCGAGCAGCTCGACGTGGGTGCCGTCCTCGACCCGCTCATACCCGTGGCGAGCGAGGACCATGACGCCGCAGTCGCAATGGCGCGCGAGCGGAAGGTGCCGGTGGTCGCGGCGCGCGCAGGTCGGAGCTTCAGGGTCGGCGCTCTGAGGGTGCGGATCCTCTGGCCCGATGGCTCTGGAACGCCGGGTGAGGATCCGAACGACAACGCCGTCGTCATTCTTGTCTCCTACGGCTCGGTCGACGCACTCCTGACCGCCGATGCGGAGGGAAACGTGACGGTGCCCATCCGCCCGCCGCCGGTCGAGATCCTCAAGGTCGCCCATCACGGCTCCGCCGACCCGGCTCTCCCGCAGCTGCTCGAGCTGACGCGCCCGCGGGTCGCGGTGGTCTCCGTCGGGAGCCGGAACGACTACGGCCACCCGACTCCCGAGACCATCTCGGCGCTAGCGGCCTTTCCCGGCCTCGCCGTGTACCGGACTGATCGTGACGGGCGCGTGACGATCGAGACGGACGGCCGCCGGATCTCGGTCGCGGAGGGCGGCTGACTATGCTTGCGCGCGGTGGCCGAAAGCGAGCTCCGCCCGATCTACCTCCTGACCGGCGGCGACCGTCCGAAGATCCGCCGTGCGCTCGAGCGCCTCCGTTCCCGCTTCGGCGCCGAGTCGGTCGACACCTACGCCGCGGAGGGCACCGCCGGAGACGAGGCCGTCGCCGCGCTGAACGCACTGGGCCTCTTCGCCGACGACGGCGGGCGCCTCGTCATCGTCGAGGACGTCGAGCGCTGGAAGAAGGAGGACGAGGAAGCGGTGGCGAGCTACCTGGCCCGCCCGGTCGAGGGCGCGGTGCTCGCGCTCGTCGCGGGCGAGCTGAAGGGCTCGTCTCTGCCCGCGCTCTGCGCCAAGGCGGGGGAGGTGCTCACGTTCGAGGTGCCGAGGCCGCGCGACCTCCCGAGCTGGGTGCGCTCTCAATTCGAGCGGGTCGGCGTCCAGGCCGACGGCGAGGCCGCGCGCGCCCTCGTCGAGATCGTCGGCGACGACGCCACCGCCCTGGCGACCGAGGTCGAGAAGCTCGCCGCCTGGTCGGCCGGCGAGCAGATCGGGAGACGCGAGGTGGAGCTGCTCGCCGCGCCAGCCCAGGAGGCCTCGGCCTGGGCGATCATGGACGCCTGGGGCGCCCGCGACCTCCCCGGTGCGTTGACCGCGTGCCAGTCCGAGCTCGAGCACGACACCGACCCCTTCGCGATCGCTATGCGCCTCTCGTCCCAGGTCACTCTCGTCCGGCAGGCTCAGGCGCTCCGCGAGGAGGGCTTGGCGGCCAAGGACATCGCCAAGCGTCTCCGCAAGCACGAGTTCCGCGTGCGCAAGGCCCTAGGCCATGCGGAGAACTACACGCGCGACGAGCTCGACGAGGCGGTCATCCGCCTGGCCGCCCTGGACGCCGCGCTCAAGGGCGCCAGCCGGCTGGCCGGCGAGCTGGAGCTCGAGCGGACGATCGTCGAGCTCGTGCGCGCCCCGGAGCCAGCGCGCATCGCTAGCGCCGCGTGGCCGCCCTTCCCTAGTTACTACGGGGCACCCCATCCCACCACCCGCTTTCGAGCCTAACGCGAAAGTCCGCGCGCGTGGCGCACGAACCGTGACGAATCCGTCACAGACTCGTACCGGATCTCTACCGAGATCCGGCTAGGAGGCGCCGGCGACGAGCTGAGCCGCCTGGGACTTCTTGCGTGCTGCCCGGTTCGGATGAATCGCGCGATGGGCAGCGGCCCGGTCGAGGCAGCGAACCAGGTCGCGGTGAGCGACGGATGCCGCCTCCTTGTCGCCCTCGGCGACCGCCGTCTCGAGCCGCTTGTAGAGCGTCTTTGCGGTCGAGCGGTAGTGAAGGTTCTCGAGCCGCTGACGGGCGGCGATCGAGACGCGGCGCTTTTGCTGCTTGATGTTCGGCATACCGAGAAAATGGCCCCCTCGGGGCCGTCGGCAATCGTAGCAGGAGGCCGGTTGCTCTGGCCGCTTCCCTATCCTCGGCCCGGTGAGCGAGGCAGACCCGCCGCGCACGCCCGGTCGGCCACGGCGGCGCCTGGCGCTCTCGACTGCGATCTTCGCGGCGATCACCGGGATCTCGCGGGTCCTCGGCCTCTTTCGCGAGATCGTCGCGCGCCGCACCTTCGGCGTCGAGGGCGACATCAACGCGTTCACCGTCGCGTTCCAGCTCCCCAACCTCGTGCGCTCGCTCGCGGCGGACTCGGCCCTCAGCGCTGCGTTCGTGCCCGTTTTCAGCGAGCTGCTCGAGAAGGAGCAGCGCGCGCGAGCCTGGCATGTGGCCTCGACCCTCTTCTGGCTCGTGTTGATCGTGCTCGGCGCGCTGACCGGCCTCCTCATGCTCTTCGCACCGCTGATCATGCGGATCTTCGGGCTGGGCGACCTCGAAGATCTCGCGACCACCCTCTCGCGCATCCTCTTTCCAGTCGTCGTCCTCATGGGCGTCTCGGGGGTCGTGGTCGGCATCCTCAACTCGTACGAGGAGTTCACCGTCCAGGCGCTGATGCCCGTCCTCTGGAACGTGGCCATCATCGCCTCGCTCCTGTTTGTCGCGCCGCGGTTCGAGAGCGAGGAAGCGCAGCTCTATGTCTATGCCGGCGGCGTCCTGGTGGGAACCGTCATCCAGACGGTCACACCGGTCTGGTGGCTCCGCGGGCGCGACGGGCGGATCCGGGCCGTTCTCGACCTTCGCGATCCGGCAGTCAAGCGCGTGCTGACGCTGATGCTGCCCGTGGCCCTCGGGGTCGGGCTCATCAACTTCAACCTCGTCGTGAACACGTTCTTCGCGTCGAGGTTCGTCGACCCCCTGCTTGCGCCGAGCGCGATCGACGCCGCCTTCAGGATCTACATGCTTCCGCAGGGCATGTTCTCCGTCGCCGTGGCGACGGTTCTCTTCCCGCTCCTCTCGCGGCTCGCCGCCCGGCACGACACCGACGGCTTCCGCAGCACCGTCTCGCTCGGCCTCCGGCAGATCGGCTTCCTGCTCCTGCCCGCGAGCGCGATCGCCGCCGTCCTCGCGGAGCCGATCGTGCGGCTGCTCTACCAACGCGGCGAGTTCACAGCCGAGCAGACGCCCGTCGTCGCGGGGGCGCTCGCAGCCTTCGCGGTCGGGCTCACGTTCAACGGGACGATGCTCATGCTCAACCGTTCCTTCTACAGCCTGCAGGCGCCGTGGGTACCGACCTGGGTCGCGCTCGGGAACCTCGTGCTGAACGGCGTGCTCGCCGCGATCCTCTACCGCGTCGGGGTCTGGGGCATTCCACTCGCGACCTCGCTCGTCAACATCGCCGGGACCTTGGCGCTGGTCGCGATCCTCCGCCGCCGACTGGGGCGGCTGGACGGCGGAGCGATTCTCTCCTCGTACGCGCGCATCGCAGCTGCCTCGGTCGCGGCCGCCGCTGCCGCCTTCGGCATCTGGTACGGGCTCGACGCGACACTGGGACGCTCGCTGGGCGCACAGATCCTTTCCGTCGGCATCGGCGTCCTCGCCGGGACGGCCGTCTTCCTCGCCGCAGCCGCCCTCCTCCGCGTCCGCGAGCTGCAGACGCTCCGCTCGCTCCGCCGCCGATCCGGTACAACGGACTAGCGATCAGCCATGAGCGGCCTCGACTCCATCCGCAATTTCTCCATCGTCGCCCACATCGACCACGGGAAGTCGACGCTGGCCGACCGCATCCTCGAGGTCACGCAGACGCTGTCCCGCCGGGAGATGAGGGAGCAGGTGCTCGACAGCATGGAGCTCGAGCGCGAGCGCGGGATCACGATCAAGGCCCAGGCGGTGCGTGTCCTCTGGCGCGGGACACCAGCTGAACCTGATCGACACGCCCGGCCACGTCGACTTCACGTACGAGGTCTCGCGCGCATTGCAGGCCTGTGAGGGCGCGCTGCTCGTGGTCGACGCAGCGCAGGGCATCGAGGCGCAGACCCTCGCCAACGCCTACCTCGCGATCGAGAACGACCTGGAGATCATCCCGGTGGTCAACAAGATCGACCTGCCGCAGGCCGACCCCGACGGTGCCGCCGCGGAGGTTGCGCAGCTCGTCGGCGAGAGCTCGGACCGCGTGCTGCGCATCTCGGCGAAGACCGGCGAAGGAGTCGAGGCGGTCCTGGACGCCATCGTCGAGCGCATCCCGCCGCCGGAGGGCGAGCCCGAGGCCCCGCCGCGGGCGCTCGTCTTCGACTCCTCGTACGACCAGTACCGGGGCGTCGTCGCGTTCGTCCGCATGGTGGACGGCCGCTTCACGACGCGCCAGCCCGTGCGGGCGATGGCGTCGGGAACGCGTTTCGAGGCCGAGGAGCTCGGGTTCTTCTCGCCCGAGCGCAGCCCCACGCCCACGCTCGAGGCGGGAGAGGTGGGCTACGTCGTCACCGGGCTCAAGGATGTCAGCCGGCTGCGTGTCGGCGACACGCTGACAGCGCAGGAGCGCCCGGCCGCGGAGCCGCTCCCCGGCTACAAGGACGTGAAGCCGACCGTCTTCGCAGGCCTCTTCCCGACCGACTCCGACGAGTACCCGGCCCTGCGCGACGCCCTCGAGAAGCTCAAGCTCAACGACGCCTCCCTGTTCTACGAGCCCGAGACGTCGCAGGCGCTCGGCTTCGGCTTCCGCTGCGGCTTCCTCGGCCTCCTGCACATGGAGATCGTGCGCGAGCGCCTCGAGCGGGAGTTCGACCTCGACCTGCTCGTCACAGCGCCCAACGTCGCCTACCGCGTGCTGACCAAGGCGGGCGAGGAGTCCGAGGTGCACAACCCTGCCGACATGCCGCGCGAGGTCGAGCTGGTCGAGGAGCCGTACATCCGCGCGACGACGATCGTGCCGAAGGACTTCGTCGGGTCGGTGATGGAGCTGAACAACGAGCGCCGCGGCCGCTTCCACCACATGGAGTACCTGAGCGAGGACCGCGTCCTGCTCGTCTTCGACCTGCCGCTCGCCGAGATCGTCTACGACTACTACGACCAGCTGAAGAGCCGCACGCGCGGCTACGCGAGCTTCGACTACGACGTGATCGGCTTCGAGCCCGGCGAGCTCGTCCGGGTCGACGTGCTGCTCGCCGGCGACCCGGTCGACGCGCTCAGCCTCATCGTCCATCGCGACGGCGCGTATGCCCGCGGCCGCGCGCTCGTCGACCGGCTCCGAGAGGAGATCCCGCGGCAGATGTTCGACGTGCCGGTGCAGGCCGCGATCGGCTCGCGCATCATCGCGCGGGAAACGATCAAGGCGAAGCGCAAGGACGTGCTCGCCAAGTGCTACGGCGGCGACATCACGCGCAAGCGGAAGCTGCTCGAGCGCCAGAAGAAGGGCAAGAAGCGCATGAAGCAGGTCGGCGCTGTGGAGGTGCCGCAGGAGGCCTTCCTCGCCGTCCTCAACCTGGACGGGGAGCGGAAGTGAACGGCGCCGTCCGGCACCTGTACGTCCACCTGCCGTTCTGTGCGCACCGCTGCGGCTACTGCGACTTCGTGACGCTCGTCGGCCGGCGCGACGGCCATGGGGCGTACGTCGACGCTCTCCTGGCCGAGCTCGAGCTGGAGAGCGGCGCATTGGCCCCAGACGTCGAAACGGTATTCCTCGGGGGTGGTACGCCGACGTTCACCGATCCGGCCGAGCTCGTTCGCCTGCTCGCGGTGCTGCCCTCGGCGGCCGAGGTCACGGTCGAGGCGAACCCCGAGACCGTGACGCCCGAACTGGCGCTGCTTCTTCGCCGCGGCGGCGTGTCGCGAGTCTCCCTCGGCGCGCAGAGCTTCCAGCCGGAGCTGCTGGCCGTGCTCGAGCGCCGCGCGGAGCCCGAGACCGTCCGGGCCGCGTTCTACCATCTTCGTGATGCCGGATTCGACAACATCTCGCTCGATCTCGTCTACGGCATCCCCGGCCAGAGCCCCGCCGACCTCGATCTCGACCTTGCAGAGGCGATCGCGCTCGGCCCGGAGCACCTGTCCTGCTACGAGCTCGAGGCGAAGCCCGGCACCCGCTTCACCGTCGCGCACGGAGACGAGCTGGCGGCGCAGGCGGAGGCGATGGAGGGCTACTTCGAGCTGGTCGTGGAGACGCTCGTCGGCGCCGGCTATCGCTGGTACGAGACGGCGAACTTCTGCCGGCCCGGCCGCCAGGCGCGGCACAACCTCGGCTACTGGCTCGGCCAGGACTACCTCGGCGTCGGGATCGGGGCGGTCTCGACCGTAGCCGGGCTGCGCTGGCGGAACCGGCCGAGCCTGGCCGGGTATCTCGGGGCACTCGCCGAGGGCCGGCGGCCGCCGCGGGAGGAGGAGGCTCTCGAGCCGGAGGTCGTGCTCCGCGAGCGGCTGCTCCTCGGGCTGCGCCTCGACGAGCCGGTGGAGCTGTCCAGCGTGGACGGCGCCGTCGACTCGGACGCCCTCGCACGCATGGAGCGGCTCGGGCTCGCCGAGCGCCGGAACGGCGGCCTGGCCCTCACGCGCCGCGGCCGGTTCCTCGGCGGCGGCGTCACGGCCGAGCTGATGGCCGAAAGCCCTGCAAAAAGTACACTTTAGAACGATGGCGGACGCACAGGACCTACGCCTCAGCCCGCGACAGGAGTTGATCCTCGCGCGCGCGGTGGAGGAGTACGTGGCGACAGGGACGCCCGTGGGCTCGAAGACGCTCGTCGAGCGCACCGGACTGGACGTGTCCTCGTCGACCGTCCGTTACGAGCTGGCGGTGCTCGAGGAGCAGGGGCTCCTGACGCACCCGCATACGTCCGCCGGGCGCGTGCCGACCGACGCGGGCTACCGGGTGTTCGTCGACCGCCTGCTCGACCGGCTCGAGCCGCGTCCTGCCGACCTCGAGCTCGACCTCTCGGGCGCGGAGAGCCAGGTCGACTCGGCGCTGCGCGCGACGACGGAGGTGCTCGCGGACCTGACCCACCTGCTCGCGCTCGTCTCGGCCCCGCCGCTCGAGACGACGATGCTGCGCCACGTCGAGGTCCTGCTGCTGCAGCCGCGAGTGGTCATGGTCGTCGTCATCACCTCCACGGGAGGCGTGACAAAGCGGTTGTTGACGTTCGAGGAGCCGGTCGACGCGGGCCTTGCCGAGTGGGCGGCGCAGTACCTGAACGAGACACTCGCCGGCCTGCGCCTCGGCGCGCGGCTGCTGCGCGCGCGCTTCGAGGACGCCGCCCTCTCGGACCGCGAGCGGGCGTTCCTCGAGCGAGTGCGTCCCGCGTTCACCGACGTCCTCGAGGCGGAGGAGCAGACGCTCTACGTCGGCGGGACGGCCGGCGTGCTCGACGAGTTTCGCACCGACGAGCTGCGAACGTACCGCCGGCTCCTCGAGGTTCTCGAGCAGCGGGCTGCCGTGCTCGACCTCCTGCGGGCGAGCCTCGGCTCGAAGCGTCCCTTCGTCCGTGTCGGGCCGGATCTCGACGATCCGGACCTCGCCGGCGTCTCGCTCGTGGGCGCCGCCTACGGGCTTCAGCACATGAACCTGGGGACGGTCAGCCTTCTGGGCCCGACGCGCATGGACTACGAGAAGGCAATCGCAGTCGTGCGTGCTGCCGCACATGAGCTCTCGCGCTTCGTCGAGGAGCTCTACGAGAGCTGAGACCGTGGCCACGACGCGACGCGACTACTACGAGATCCTCGGCGTCCCGCGCAACGCCGACGAACGCGCGATCAAGTCCGCGTTCCGGCGGCTGGCGCGCGAGCTGCACCCCGACGTGTCCGACCACCCCGAGGCCCAGGAGCGCTTCCGCGAGGCCGCGGAGGCCTACGAGGTGCTCTCGAAGGCCGAGACCCGTGAGCTCTACGACCGCTACGGCCACGACGGGCTCCGCACCGGTGGCTTCCGGCCGACGGACTTCGACTTCGGGAGCCTCAACGACCTCTTCTCCGCGTTCTTCGGCGACGACCTCTTCGGCGGAGTCGGGGGCCGCGGCGGCCGGCGATCGGCACGGGGGGCGGACGTGCTCGCCGAGGTCGAGGTCACCCTGGTCGAGGCTGCGGAGGGCGCCACCCGCGCGGTCCCGTTCCCGGCGGTGGTCGACTGTGCGACCTGCCACGGCTCCGGCGCCGCTCCCGGGACATCGCCGACGACCTGTGTCGGCTGCGGAGGCACCGGTCGCCTCCAGACGGTCTCGAGCTCGTTCCTCGGCCAGATCGTGCGGACGCAGGCCTGCCCTCGCTGCGGGGGCCTCGGCGAGGTCGTCGAGAGCCCGTGCCCCGAGTGCGACGGTGCGGGGCGTCTGACGGAGGAGCGCGAGCTCGAGGTCGAGATCCCGCGGGGAATCCACGACGGGCAGCGCATCCGCCTGGGTGGGGAGGGGCACGCCGGCTCTCTCGGGGGGCGGTCGGGCGATCTCTACGTGCTCGTCCATGTCCAGCCCGACGACCGGTTCGTGCGGGAGGGCAACGACATCGTCTCCGCAGTGGAGCTGACGATGACGCAGGCGGCTCTGGGCGCAAGCCTGCAGGTCGAGACGCTCGACGGCGAGCTCGCGCTCGACTTCGAGCCGGGAACGCAGCCAGGTGACGTCCGCGTCCTCCGCGGCAAGGGCATGCCCGTCCTCCAGGGGCGCGGGCGCGGCGATCATCGCGTGCTCATCGACGTCCGCATCCCGGCGCACCTCACCGACGAACAGACGCCAGCTGCTCGAGGACTTCGGCCGCAGCGAGCACGAGCGGAACTACGGGACGGACGTCGGCTTCTTCGAGAAGCTGCGCTCCGCGTTCCGCTGAGCGTTCTCCGGCGCCTCGCGGTGACCGTCCCGGCCGCGCGGGCCGAGGAGGCCAGGGCGGCGATGATCGCGCTCTTCCCCGAGGGGTTCGAGGAGCGGGATGCCGGAGGCTTCCTCGAGCTCGCCGCCTACACGGAGCGCGACGACGCGGCCGCCGCGCTCGGGGCGCTCGGGCCGGTGCGCGACCTCGAGGTCGCTCGCGGCTGGGAAGACGAGTGGCAGCGGTTCCACCGGCCCGTGCGGGTCGGGCCTCTCTGGATCGGGCCGTCCTGGGAGTTGCCCGACGCGGAGGTGCTCGCGGTGGTCATCGACCCGGGCCGCGCCTTCGGAACGGGCGCTCACGCCACCACGCGGCTCAGCCTGGAGCTGCTTCTCGAGCTCGAGACGGGGGACTCGTCGACGTCGGCTGCGGCTCGGGCGTGCTCGCCGTCGCTGCGGCGAAGCTCGGCTTCGCGCCGGTGATCGCGCTCGACGACGACGGGACGGCCGTCGAGGTCGCACGCGCGAACACTGCTGCCAACGGAGTCGAGGTCGACGTCCGGCTCGCCGACGCGCTGGTCGATCCCCTTCCGGACGTGCGAGTCGCGGTCGCCAACATTGCGCGCGTCCCGGTGGAAGGGGTCGCCGAGCGCTTCGGCGGCGAGGTTGTGGTCGCCTCCGGCTATCTCGAGCCCGAGCGACCCGGCGCCGGCGGGCTGGCGGAGCGCCGCGAGGCGGACGGCGGACGGATGGGCGGCCGACCTTTTCGTGCGGGTCGACTAGCATCGTCGCTCCCATGGCGACGTTCACCGCCGACTTCCTCGGCTGCAAGGTCTCGCAGACGGATGCCCAGGAGATCCGGGAGCGGCTCGTGGCCGACGGGCACGTCGAGTCGGGTGAGTCGGCCGACGTTGCGATCGTGAACACGTGCTGCGTCACCCACGAGGCTGTGCGCAAGTCGCGGCAGGCTGTGCGCCGGGCCGCGCGGTCGGCGCGCCGTGTCTACGTGACCGGCTGTGGGGCGAACCTGACCGGCGACGCCTTCGGCGACCTGCCCGAGAACGTGACCGTCGTTCGGCTGCCCGGCGAGCGGACGCCCGAGTTCGTCGCGCGGGACGTCGGCGCCATCGGCTGCGTCCGGGCGGACGTCGGCCTCGACCGCCTGCGCGCGTTCGTGAAGGTGCAGGACGGGTGCAGCTTCTCATGCGCCTTCTGCGTCATCCCGCAGGTCCGCGGGGCCTCCCGCAGCCGGGCGGCCGGCGCAGTCCTGGCCGAGGTGCGGCGCCGCGTCGAGCAGGGCCACCGCGAGGTGGTGCTCACCGGGATCAATCTCGGCTGCTTCCGCGACCGCGCCGCCGGGTTCGATCTCGCTCGACTCGTCCGTGAGGTGGGCGCCACGCCTGGGCTCGAGCGTCTGCGACTCTCGTCGATCGAGGTCAACCACCTCGACGAGAAGCTGATCGCGGCGATGCGCGAGACACCGGCGGTCTCGCCGCACCTGCACGTGCCGCTCCAGTCCGGCGACGACGGCGTGCTCGCCGCGATGGGCCGCCGCTACACGAGCGCGACGTACCTCCGCCGGGTCGGGCTGGCCGACGGGTTCAATCTGACCGCGGACGTGATCGTCGGCTTTCCGGCCGAGGACGACGCTGCCTTCGAGCGGACTCTCGCGGTCATTCAGCAGGCAGGCATCACGAAGGTGCACGTCTTCCCGTACTCGCCGCGCCCGGGGACGCGCACCGCGGCCGCGGACACGGTCCAACCGGAGGTGAAGCGCGCGCGGAGCGCGAGGCTGCGCGCGCTTTCGGCGGAGGCCTGCCGAACGCGGTGGCGTGGGAAGCTCGGCGCCGTCGACGCCGTCCTGGTCGACCGCCCTGGCCGCGGCTATGGGGACGACTACACTCCCTGGCTCGTGGACGCTCCTTTGGGCGGGATCGTGCGCGTCAGAGCGGTGGACGTGAGCGAAGAAGGAGTCGTCGGTGTCCCAGTCTGAGTGCCTGTTCTGCCGCCTGTACGCGGACGGCGACCACGTGCGCAAGGAGGGCGGCTTTGCGGCCGTCCGGGACATCAACCCGAAGGCGCCGGTTCATCTGCTCGTCATCCCGGAGCGGCATGTCGACACGTTCCGCGACGTCGGCGCCTTCGGCGCGGACGAGGCCAAGGGCATGCTGGACTTCGTCGCGGCCACGGCGCGCGACGCGGGGCTCGAGGACTACCGCGTGATCGTGAACGTCGGCGGGGGCGGCGGCCAGACGGTCTTCCACCTCCACTGGCATATTCTCGGCGGAACGCCGACCCTGGCTGGTTTCGAATGAGCCTGATCGCGGAGATCGAGGACGAGATCAAGGAGTCGATGCGGGCGCGCGACCAGTTGCGCACCGACACGCTGCGCCTGACCCTGGCCGCCCTTCGCGCGGCTGAGAAGGAGCTCGGCCGGCCGCTGAGCGACGACGAGGAGCTCCAGGTGCTGCAACGCGAGCGTAAGCGCCGCGCCGAGGCTGCGGACGCCTTCCGCTCCGCGGGGCGTGAGGAGCAGGCGGAGAAGGAGGAGGACGAGCTCGACATCATCGAGGAGTTCATGCCCGAGCCGCTCGACGAGGAGGAGATCGAGCGGATCGTGGACGACGCGATCGCCGAGACCGGGGCGACCTCGCTCCGCGACCTCGGCCGCGTGATGGCCGACGTCATGCCCCAGGTAGCCGGCCGGGCGGACGGCTCCGAGGTGAGCCAGCTCGTGCGCGAGAAGCTCGCCTGATCGGCGCGGCTTCGGGCACACTGCGCGCGCCGCTTGCGCGCGCGCCGGTGGTAGGACCCCCGGTGGGGGGACCCGGGTCGGAGCGGGGCGTTCGCGTACGCGCGCCGCGCCCGCCGGCACGCCGGCGGGGACTCGGAGAGAATCGGCCAGGCGACTAGAATTCGAGCTGTTGCAGCAGGTTCTCTCCGTCTCCAACGAGGTCGCGGCCGAGCTCGCCACCGTCGACGACGGGATCCTCGGAGCATTGCGGGAGCGGATGGGCTGCGCGATCCGACTGCGCGGCAATCAGCTGACGCTCGAGGGCGACGACGGCAAGGTGGACGAGGCGCGGCTCGTCATCGACGAGCTCGTCGAGCTGGTCGAGGGCGGCCACGCGATCGGGCCGAGCACGGTCGACGCCGTGCTGGCCGCGCTCGACGCCGCCAAGGATCCGCGCGAGATCTTCGAGGACGTCGTCTGGCGGCACCGCGGCAAGAAGATCACGCCGAAGACGGTCAACCAGAAGCACTACGTAGACGCGATCCGATCCGGGCACGATCACCTTCGGAATCGGTCCGGCGGGCACCGGCAAGACGTACCTGGCGATGGCGCTCGCCGTCGCCTCGCTCGCCGACCGGGACGTCAACCGTCTCATCCTCACGCGCCCTGCCGTGGAGGCCGGCGAGCGGCTCGGCTTCCTGCCCGGCGACATGCTCGCGAAGGTCGACCCGTACCTGCGCCCGCTGTTCGACGCGCTCTACGACATGCTCGACGCCGACCGCCTGAACGCGTTCATGGAGCGGGGGACGATCGAGGTCGCGCCGCTCGCGTTCATGCGCGGGCGGACGCTGAACGACTCGTTCATCATCCTCGACGAGGCGCAGAACACGACGCCCGAGCAGATGCAGATGTTCCTGACGCGGCTCGGCTTCGGCTCGAAGGTGGTCGTCACCGGCGACGTCACGCAGATCGACCTTCCGCAGGACCAGGCGTCGGGCCTGATCCACGTGCGGCAGATCCTCGGCGACATCGACGGGATCGAGTTCGTCGAGTTCGGGAACCAGGACGTGGTGCGCCACGTGCTCGTGCAGCGCATCGTCGAGGCGTACAAGCGCCACGCCGAGCAGACGGGCACGCAGCGCCGCCGGTGATCCGCGTCGAGGTCGCCAACGAGAGCGGCGTTGCGGTCGACGAGGCTCCGGCCGTCGAGCTCGCCCGGCGCGTGCTCGCCGCCGAGTTGGTGGACGACGGCGACCTCGGCCTCGCGTTCGTCGACCCCGACCGCATGCGGGAGCTGAAGCGCGAGCACCTCGGAATCGACGAGCCGACCGACGTCCTTTCTTTTCCGATCGACGGGCGCGACAGGCTTCCGGACGGCGTGCCGCGGCAGCTCGGTGACGTCGTCCTCTGCCCGCAGGTGGTCGGGGCGGCATGGCAGGCGCCGCTGGTCCACGGGCTCCTCCATCTGCTCGGGTACGAGCATGGAACGGAGATGGAGCACCGAGAGCGAATTCACCTGGAATGACCGCGCCCCCGGAACGCGAGACTCCGCGCACGCGGCGGACGCCGCGGGTCCTCCAGAGCTTCAACTGGGCCTTCGAGGGCGTCATCCACGTCCTCCGGCACGAGCGCAACATGCGCATCCACTTCGCGGTGGCGACGGCAGTCCTCGTCCTCGCGTTCTCGTACGGCGTCACGAAGCTCGAGCTGATGGCGCTCTTGATCGCCATCTCGTTCGTGCTGATCGCGGAGATGGTGAACACCGCGGTCGAGGCGACGATCGACCTGGCGTCGACCTCGTTCGATCCCCTGGCGAAGGTGGCCAAGGACATCGCCGCCGGCACCGTCCTCATCGCCGCGGTCAACGCGGTCGTGATCGGCTACCTCGTGTTCGCCGACCGGCTCTCTCAGCCGAGCTCGCGGCTGGTCGACCGGCTGCGGGAGGCTCCCAGCAACCTCACGGTGATCGCGCTCATCCTGATCATCCTGATCGTGATCGCGTCGAAGGCGTTGACCGGCCGCGGGACGCCGCTGTCGGGAGGCCTTCCGTCCGGGCACGCCGCGCTGGCCTTCGGCGGCTTCACGGCGATCACGTTCATCGTCGACGAGCAGCGCGTCGTCGTCGCGTTCGTTGCGCTGATCATGGCGCTCCTCGTCGCGCAGACGCGCGTCGAGGCAGGGATCCACTCGGTCACGGAGGTCGCCCTCGGTGCCGTGATCGGTACGCTCGTGACCATGATCCTCTTCCAGGTGCTCGCGTGACCGACCAGGAGCTCCTCGAGCTCGCCCAGGAGGCGTCGGCGAACGCGTATGCGCCCTACTCGAAGTTCCACGTCGGCGCGGCCGCGCTCCTGCGCGACGGGCGGGCGGTCACCGGCGTGAACGTCGAGAACGCCGCGTATCCGCTCGGCATCTGCGCCGAGCGCTGCGTCCTCTCGAGCGCGGTGGCGGACGGTGTGCGGCCCGGCGACGTCGAGGCGGTCGCGATCACCGCCTCGCCGTGCGGCGGGTGCCGGCAGTGGCTCGCGGAGTTCGAGGTCGACCGGGTGATCTTCCTGCACGAGGGCGAGGTGCTCACGCGGCGGCCGGACGAGCTTCTGCCGGACTCGTTCGTGCTGTGAGGTCAGGCTTCGTCGCGGTCGCCGGCCGGCCGAACGTCGGCAAGTCCACGCTCGTGAATGCGCTGGCCGGGGGGAAGGTGGCGATCGTCTCGGACAAGCCGCAGACGACCCGCCGGCGGATCTCGGCGGTGGTGGACGGCGAGCTCGACACCGATCCGTACCAGCTCGTGCTCGTCGACCTGCCCGGCTTCCAGCGGCCGCGCGACGCGCTCACCGAGCGCATGCAGCGGACCGTGGACGAGGCGCTGGTCGACGTCGACGGCTTCCTCTTCGTCCTCGCCGCCGACGAGGCGATCGGCGGCGGCGACCGCTTCATCGCCGAGCGCGTGTACGCGGCCGGCCCGCCCGTCGTCGTCGCGGTGAACAAGGTCGACCGGGTCGACCCCGCCCGCATCGCCGGGCAGATCGTCACGGCTGCGGCGCTCGGCGACTTCCTCGCCCTGCACCCGGTCAGCGGCCTCACCGGCGACGGCCTCGAGCCGCTGCGGGCCGATCTCGCAGCCCTGCTCCCGGAAGGGCCGCGCTACTTCGAGGAGGGGCAGCGCACCGACCTTCCCCTCGAGGCGCGCATCGCCGAGATCGTGCGCGAGAAGGCGCTCGAGCTGACCCGGGAGGAGGTGCCGCATGCGATCTCGGTGGAGGTCGACGAGCTCGACGCCGAGGCCGGCAGAGTGAGCGCGCAGGTCTGGGTCGAGACGGAGTCCCAGAAGGGGATTGTCGTCGGGAAGGGCGGGGCTATGATCCGGGCCATCGGCACGCGCGCCAGACCGGAGGTCGAATCGCTTCTGGGGCGTTCCGTCTTCCTCGATCTCCGGGTAAAGGTGAGGCCGAGGTGGCGCCGTGACGAAGGAGCGCTCGAGAGACTCGGCATCTAGATGAGCAATGGGGGGTTGAGGAATGGGGTTGATCAGGACACCGGACGGCTTCGAGGCGGAGCTGGCGCGCTATCTGTACGAGCGCTCCGAGGAAGGCCGCGCCGTCCGCGTCGGCGAGAAGGAGATCAGCGAGCAGGCAGCGATCGTCGCGCGCTACGACGATCTGTTCACCCGCGAGCAGCACGACGCGCTGCGCGAGGCCGAGGACGGCTCACGCGGCGAGGAGCGCGAACGCCTCTACCGCCTGCGCGAGGCCGCGGCCGGCGGAGTCATCGTCCGCGAGCTCGCCGACGAGTCCGACAAGCTCGAGAACGCGATCCTCGCCGAGCGCGTCGATTTCCGCGGCGAGTCGCTGCCGCTGCGCTCGGCTCAGGCGAAGCTGGCGGTCCTCGACGACTACACCGGCCGCGACGAGCTCGGCGATCTCGCCGCCGATGCGTCCGCGCGCTTCAACTGCCCGCGCTACGGGCTGATGCAGAAGGGCGAGGCGCTCGACGCCGAGCTCTCCGGCGAGCCCGACCCCGTCGCGCGGAGCGCGGCGCGGAAGAACATCGAGCTCCAGGCGCTCTCCGCTGCGCTCCAGGAGGCCGCGCGCGAGCAGGACAGCATCTGGGGCTCCATGCGGGAGGAGTGGCTCGACCGCGTCCTCGGTCCCGAGCACGACGCCGAGCCGGCTTCCTACCACGTCTCCTACCTGCGCCGGATGTCGCCGTTCGCCGACCTCTACCCGAAGGACCGGTGCGTGCCCGTCTGCCTGGACACGCTCGCCGGCATCGGCTTCGACCTGCCCGCGAACCAGGGCATCAGGCTCGACCTCGACGACCGGCCGCAGAAGAGCCCTCGCGCGTGCGTGATCGCGTCCGACCCGCCGGCCGTCGTCCATCTGATCACCCGCGCCCAGGGCGGTCTCCACGACTACCAGGCCTTCCTGCACGAGGCCGGACACGCGCTCCACTACGCGGGGCTCGACCCGGAGCTCCCGTACACCTTCCGGCGCCTCTCGCGCGACCACGCGTTGACCGAGATCTACTCGTTCCTGATCGAGTCGATCACCCGCGAGCCCGCGTGGCACACGCGCCACCTCGGCGCGAGCGAGGAGGAGGCTGCCGAGCGCGCCGAGGCCGCGCGCTTCCTCGAGGTGCTCCTCTTCCGCCGTTACGCCGCCAAGCTCGCGTACGAGCTGAAGTTCTGGGGCGACTTCGAGAACGCGAACGACTACGCGCAGACCTACGAGGACAACCTGCGCGCCGCGGTGGGCTTCCACTACCGGGCGGACGGCTACCTGGCCGACATGGACGGCGACTTCTACTCGGCCGACTACCTCCGGGCCTGGATCCGCGCCGCGCAGCTCCGGGCACACCTTCGCCGCACCATCGGCGAGGACTGGTGGCGGCGGCCCGAGACGGGCGAGCTCCTGCGGGCGCTCTTCGCCGAGGGGACGCGCCCGACCAGTGAGGAGATCGCCGACCGGATCGGCTACGACCCGCTCGACACGGCACCCCTGGTCGAGGAGCTGGTCGTCGCCTAGCGGGATTCCACTGCGAGGCGGCCGGCGAGCGCGAGCAGCACCGCGCCGGTCGCCTGCTCGAGCCGACGCGCGAACCGGGTGCTCGCGACCATGCGCTTCGTCCGCGACACGGCGGCGCCCAGCGAGACGTAGATCGAGAAGTCGGCGGCGATCAGGATCGCGGCCATCGCGAGCGCGTACGGCAGAGCCGGAGCGCCGCGCGGGATGAACTGGGGCAGGAGCGCGACGAAGAAGACTGCGAGCTTCGGGTTCGCGAGGGCCGTCAGCAGGCCGCTCGAAAACGCTTGGTCTCGCGTCCCGCCGGGCTCCCTTGCGGCATTCTTCCTGCCGCGGAGCGCCTGCACGCCGAACCAGACGAGCACCGCGACGCCTGCGATCTTGAGCGTGACGAAGGCCGTCTCGGACGCGGCGACGAGCGCCGAGATGCCGAGCGCGGAGAGCACTGCCCAGACGCCGACTCCGATCGAGCTGCCCACGGTCGTGCGGAAGGCGGCGCCCGTGCCGCCGACGGCCGCGTTGCGGACGACCAGCGCCATGCCCGGCCCGGGCGTCAGACTCAGGAGGACCGCGACGGGGACGAAGGTCCAGAGCACGACCGTCATCCTACGGACGGGCCGTGAGGGCGCTCTTAGCGGCGCGGGCCGAAGAACGCGACCGACGCGACCGCGAACCCGGCGAGGGAGGCCGCGAGGCCGACGACGGCGGCCCGGGTGCTCATCGTGCGCTTCATGCAGTGAGCATCGGCACGAAGTCGGGCCGGCCTGAGGCCCAATTCGAGGACCAGAGGGTTACTTGGCGGTGACGTGCCGGGAGCTGCGGAAGACCGCGATCTGCCACGCCTGCAGGCGGACGCCCATGCGCGCCGGGAGCATGAGGTTCTCGGGCTCGTTCGAGTGAGGAAGGCCGCAGGCATGCCCGAGCTCGTGCGCGAGCACACGGAGGCGGCGGCTCTTCAACGCGGACATGTCGACCGTGACGTAGTCGACGAGCGGGCCGAGCGAGCAGCCGGCCTTGCCGAGGACGTCGCGGACGACGAAGACGGTGATCGGGCTGCCGGAGCCCGTGACCCCCGCCGGCTCCCGGTGGCGGCGGAAGAACGCGCCGCCGTCGCCGAAGTCGGCTCGGTAGGAGCCCTCGGCGCAGGGCGAGTCGAGCGCGGCGGGGGGCGCCGGCACGTCGATCGTGCGCACGACGGGCTCCGCCGCCGGGGTCAGGTCGATCGCCAGCGTCTCTTTCAGGACGCGCGTCGCCTCGGTGAGGCTAGGCTCCACCTCCTCGGGCGTTGCGACCGGCTCCCCTTGCTCGTCGCAGAGGATGGCGACGCGAATGCGCAGCTTTCTCGCGCCGCGCGAGCCGGCAAGGGTGCCCGCGATCTCCGGGATCCTGACGATGCGGTTGCCCGTCTCGCGCAGGACGTTGACGCCCTGGGTGAGCCCGGCGGCGAGGGCGAGCGGCGGCACGGAGCGAGACTACGCGAGGGCTACACTTCGCGCCATGGCTCAAGCGCCCGCCCTGCCGAGCGGGTTCGAGCTGCCCCTCGAGCCCAGGCTCCCGCGCATCGGCTCCGTCGACCAGGTCGCCGTCGAGCAGCGCGCTGCCGCGCTCGCCACCCGGTCGATCAAGCGCGAGTCGAAGCTCTTCGCGCTCGACCTGGCCGTCCGGATGATGGACCTGACGACGCTGGAGGGCGCCGACACGCCGGGCAAGGTCGCTGCGCTCAGCTCCAAGGCGATGCGGCCGGATCCCGCCGACCTGACGATCCCGCCGGTGGCGGCGGTCTGCGTCTATCCGAACATGGTTCCGCACGCGCTCGAGCGGCGTGCGCGGGAGCGGTGTCAAGGTCGCCTCCGTCGCGACCGCCTTCCCTTCCGGGCAGCTGCCGACCGAGCTGAAGGTCGAGGAGGCGGCGCGCGTCGCCGAGCTCGGTGCCGACGAGATCGACATGGTGATCGACCGCGGCGCCTTCCTCTCCGGCCACTACGCCAAGGTCTACGACGAGGTGCGGCGCGTGAAGGAGGTCTCCGGCCAGGCGCACCTCAAGGTCATCCTCGAGACCGGTGAGCTCGGCACGTACGACAACGTGCGCCGCGCGAGCCTCCTCGCGATCGCCGCCGGCGCCGACTTCATCAAGACCTCCACCGGCAAGATCTCGCCGGCTGCGACCCTGCCCGTCACGCTGGTCATGCTCGAGGCGATCCGGGACGTCCACGAGGCGACCGGGCGGAAGATCGGCATGAAGCCCGCGGGCGGCATCCGCCACGCGAAGCAGGCTGTGCAGTACCTCGTGGTCGTGAACGAGACGCTCGGGCCCGAGTGGCTGACGCCCGACCGCTTCCGCTTCGGTGCCTCCTCGCTTCTGAACGACGTGCTCATGCAGATTCGCAAGCAAAAGACCGGCAACTACCAGAGCCCCGACTACTTCACGGTGGACTGATGGCCGAGGTCGAGAAGCGGCAAGACCGCTCGCCCGTTCCCTCCGCCTTCGAGTACGCCGAGGCGCCGGAGTCGCGCGACATCGTCCGGCTCGAGGATCGCTACGGCCTCTTCGTCGGCGGGGAGTGGGTGGAGCCGCGCTCGGCCGAGTTCCAGGCGAGCGTCGCCCCGCGCGACGAAGAGCCGCTCGCGGAGGTCGCCTACGCGGGCGCCGAGGACGTCGACCTCGCCGTCGGAGCTGCCCGCGACGCCTTCGCCAACGGCTGGTCCGAGCTGGCGCCGAGCGAGCGCGCGAAGTACCTCTTCCGCATCGCGCGGGTCCTCCAGGAGCGCTCGCGCGAGTTCGCGGTGCTGGAGTCACTCGACGGCGGCAAGCCGATCCGCGAGTCGCGGGACGTCGACCTCCCGCTCTCGGCAGCGCACTTCTTCTACTACGCGGGGTGGGCCGACAAGCTCGAGTACGCCTTCCCCAACCGCCGCCCCAAGCCGATCGGCGTCGCCGGCCAGATCATCCCCTGGAACTTCCCGCTGCTCATGCTCTCCTGGAAGATCGCGCCGGCGCTCGCGGCCGGGAACACCGTCGTGCTGAAGCCGGCCGAGACGACGCCGCTCACGGCGCTGCTCTTCGCCGACGTGCTCCGCCAGGCCGAGCTGCCGCCGGGGGTGGTCAACATCGTCACCGGCGACGGGCGCGCGGGCGCCGAGCTCGTGCAGCACGCGGGCGTCGACAAGATCGCGTTCACCGGCTCGACCGAGGTCGGCAAGGAGATCATGCGCGCCGTCGCGGGGACCGGGAAGAAGCTGACGCTCGAGCTCGGGGGCAAGGCGGCCAACATCATCTTCGACGATGCCCCACTCGACCAGGCGGTCGAGGGGATCATCAACGGCATCTACTTCAACCAGGGCCACGTCTGCTGCGCCGGCTCGCGCCTGTTCGTGCAGGAGTCCGTGTACGAAGAGGTCGTCGCCAAGCTGAAGCGCCGAATGGAGACGCTGCGCGTGGGCGACCCGCTGGACAAGAACACCGACGTCGGCGCCATCAACTCGCGCGCGCAGCTCGAGCGGATCCAGGAGCTCGTCGCGACCGGGGAGGAGGAGGGCGCCGAGATCTACCAGCCGCCCTGCCGGCTGCCGGAGAAGGGCTGGTGGTTCCCGCCGACCGTCTTCACGAACGTCGCGCAGAGCTACCGGATCGCGCAGGAGGAGATCTTCGGCCCCGTGCTCTCGGTGCTGACCTTCCGCACGCCCGACGAGGCGGTCGAGAAGGCGAACAACACGCCCTACGGCCTCTCCGCCGGGGTGTGGACGGAGAAGGGCTCGCGCATCCTCTCCATGGCGCAGCGCCTGCGCGCGGGCGTCGTCTGGGCGAACACCTACAACCGCTTCGACCCGACCTCGCCGTTCGGCGGCTACAAGGAGTCGGGCTTCGGCCGGGAGGGCGGCCTGCACGGGCTGGCGCCGTACCTGGAGCTCGGCGAATGAGCCGCCTGCCCGTCCGGAAGACCTACAAGCTCGCCATCGGCGGCAAGTTCCCACGCTCGGAGTCGGGGCGCACCTACGAGGTCGAGGGCGCGAACGTCGCGCTCGCCTCGCGCAAGGACGTTCGTGACGCGGTGCGCGCCGCGCGCGGCGCGTTCCCCGGCTGGGCGGCGGCGACCGCGTACAACCGCGGCCAGGTGCTCTACCGCGTGGCCGAGATGATGGAAGGCCGCAAGGCCGAGTTCGCGGAGCTGACCGGCGACGCCGCCGAGGTCGACGCCGCGATCGACCGGTGGGTCTGGTACGCCGGCTGGGCCGACAAGCTCGCTCAGGTGCTCGGCGCCTCGAACCCGGTGGCCGGGCCCTACTTCAACTTCACCGTGCCCGAGCCCATGGGGATCGCCGGGATCGTCGCGCCCGAGGAGCCGCCGCTTGCCGGCCTCGTCTCGCGTCTCGCGCCCGCGCTCGTCGGCGGCAACGTGGCCGTCGTGCTCGCTTCCGAGCACCGCCCGCTCGCCGGGGTGACGCTCGCCGAGGTGCTCGCGACCTCGGACGTCCCCGGCGGCGTCGTCAACCTCCTCACCGGTCGCAAGCGGGAGCTGGCCCCGGTCCTCGCCGGGCACATGGACGTGAACGCGCTCGACCTGGCCGGGGTGGACGGCGACGCAGCCGAGCTCGAGCGGCTCGCGGCCGACAACGTCAAGCGCGTCGTCCGCAACGGCGAGGGGCAGTCGCCGTGGCATGCTGCGGCGTTCCTCGAGCTCAAGACCGTCTGGCACCCGATCGGCGTATAGATGCCTGGCCGGTGCGTCTAAGCTTTCCTCCTTCGTGAGCCGGTTCAGCGAGGCGATCTCCGAGGGCGACGGCATCTCCGTCATCCCCGTGCTCGAGGGTGACGTCGAGACCCTGGCCGCGATCGCGGAGGAGGCGGGGGCGGAGGGGGTCGCGGTGCGCGTGGCGGACGTCGAGCGCGTTCGGGCCCACACCGGGCTTCCGATCCTCGTGCGCGACGGCGACCCCGAGGCGGCCGCCGGAGCGGGGGCGGACGCCGTGGTCGTTCCGTACGAGGTTGCCGGGGACGACGGTCGCCTCGAGCTGCTCTACGAGCTCGACCTCGACTTCGCCGTCGACGTGCGCGACGAGGAGGAGCTCGAGGACGTGCTCGAGCGCATCGACCCGGAGATCGTGCTCATCTCGGAGCGCGGCGTCGACGACGAGGTGGAAGATCTCGAGCTCACGCTGGACCTGCTCGCCGACGTGCCCGCCGGGAAGCTCGTCGTCTCGGAGGCGCGGATCGTCTCCCACGAGCAGGTGCTCGCGCTCGAGCGGGCAGGGGTCGACGCCATCCTCGTGCACGGCCTGCCGGGCGACGCCGCCTTCCGGGCCGCGCTCGAGGAGATCGTCCACGGGCCCGAAGCCGGGCTCTAGCCCGGCCGCGGCCGACGCGGACCTCTCCGTCAAGGCCGCTGGGAGGACGATTGCGTGCCAACGGCGTTCCAGCGCCAGTCGGGCTCGCTCCACCGCCGCTGATACACGGGCGCCCGCGGAGGGGCCGGCCGCTGGCCTCCCTCCGCTGCAACCGTAACGAGAAGAAGCGCACCGGTGGGGCACGGAAGCGTGCCGAAACCGTGCCGTTAGCCGAAGAAGGTCTTCGCCGCTTCGTAGAACTCGGGCGGGACGGTCTTGAGCTCGGCGACCGCGTCCTTGAGCGAGACCTCGACCACATCGTCGCCGTGGAGGGCCGCCATCGTCCCCCAGCGCGCCTCGTGGACGAGGTCGGCTGCCTTGAGCCCGTAGCGGGTGGCGAGGACACGGTCGCGCGGGGTCGGCGTCCCGCCGCGCTGGACGTGCCCGAGGACGGTGACGCGGGTCTCGTAGCCGGTGCGCTCCGCGATCTCCCCGGCGAGGACGTCGCCGACGCCGCCCAGGCGGACGTGGCCGAACTGGTCGGTGGCGGCGGGCGCCTGGGCGATCTGCTGCTTCTCGCCCGACGCGTAGGTGAGCTCGTACCCCTCGCTGACGACGACGATGGAGAAGTCCTTGCCGCGCTCGTGGCGGCGCTGGATGTCCGCGCAGGCCTCCTCGATCGTGATCGGATGCTCGGGGATGAGGATCACGTCGGCGCCGCCGGCCATGCCGCTCATGACGGCGATCCAGCCCGTGTGGCGGCCCATGACCTCGACGACCATGACGCGGTTGTGCGACTCGGCGGTCGTGTGCAGCCTGTCGATCGCCTCCGTGGCGACGGTGAGCGCCGTGTCGAAGCCGAAGGTGTAGTCCGTCGCCGAGAGGTCGTTGTCGATCGTCTTGGGAACGCCGACCACCGGAAACGAGTGCTCCTCGAACAACCGCGAGGCGACGCCCAGCGTGTCCTCGCCGCCGATGGCGACCAGGGCGTCGAGGCCCTCCCCGGCGAAGCGCTCGAGCACGCGCTCGACGCCGCCGTCGATCTTGTACGGGTTGGTGCGCGTCGTCCCGAGGATGGTGCCGCCCCGCGGCAGGATCCCCGAGATCGCGCGGTCGTCGAGCGGCTGGAGCTTGCCGTCCACCAGGCCGCGCCAGCCTTCGCGCACTCCGACGACCTCGTACCCGCGATCCAGCGAGCGCCGTGTCACCGCTCTGATGACCGCGTTCAGCCCTGGGCAGTCGCCTCCACCGGTCAGGAGCGCAACTCGTTTGCCCATTCGTCTAACTTCAGCTCCCTACGGTCGTCTCTTTGGACGAACCCATTCTGATCGATGCGACCGTTAGAGCGTGGTGAGGAGGTGGTGACGGATGCCGAAGGCGGGAATCGAACCCGCACGGGGCCATGCCCCACTGGATTTTGAGTCCAGCGCGTCTGCCAGTTCCGCCACTTCGGCGCGCTCCATGGCGTCCATCGTATCGGCAGGGGGTTGCAAGGGCGTTGAGTCCGGGTTCATAATCGCGGGCACCTTCTGACGGTGCTCGCCGGGCGCAGCGCCGAAATGGAATCGGGCGAAGAGGAGGAGTGGTGAAACGAAGGACGATTTTGGCGTTACTCGTGTCTGCTGGTCGGCGCGTTCGCCTTTGCGGCAGCGGGCTGCGGCGGCGACGACGACGACGAGACGACACCGGCCGCGACGGGTGGGGAGACCGACGGCGAGGCTGCTCCGGCTGATCTCCCGCCGGTCACGCCGCTGCCGTCGGCATCGTGCACCGATGTCGAATACGAAGGCGAAGGCGATCCCCAGGCCATAATCGCGACGGACATGCCGCTGCAGGGATCCTCGCGAACCCAGTCGCTGCAGGTCAGTGGTGCGGTTCGGCAGTACCTCGACTCGAGCAACTGGAAGGCCGGGAACATCAACATCGGCTACCAGTCGTGCGACGATGCGACGGCCCAGGCCGCCTCGTGGGATTCGGCCAAGTGCAGCTCGAACGGGAACTCCTACGCGGCGGAGCCGAGCATGCTCGGGCTGATCGGCACGTTCAACTCGGGCTGCGCCGCAGATCATCATCCCGATCCTGAATCAGGCGCCGGGCGGCGCCATGGCGATGGTCTCGCCGGCGAACACGTACGTCTGCATTACGCAGACCGCCCCTGCCTGCGCGGACGACGAGCCGGACAAGTACTACCCGACCGGCACCCGCAACTACGCGCGGGTCGTGGCCAACGATGCCTACCAGGGCGCGGCCGTGGCCGAGTTCATGCAGGCGAACGGGGTCACGAAGCTGTACCTCCTCAACGATGAGCAGGCGTACGGCCTCGGCGTCGCCTCGAACACCCGGGACGCGGCGGAGTTCCTCGGTATCGAGGTCGTCGGCTTCGAGGCGTGGGATGCGAAGGCCTCGAACTACGAGGCGCTCATGAACCAGGTCAAGGAGTCGGGAGCTGACGCTCTGTTCCTCGGCGGCCTGACCGACGAGAACGGCGCCCAGCTCATCAAGGACAAGGTGAAGGTGCTCGGCCCGAACGACGGCGACGTCGCGCTGTACATGCCGGACGGCTTCTACCAGCAGTCGTCGATCGACGAGGCGGGTGTCGAGAACACGCGCAACGCCTACTTCTCGGTCGCCGGTCTCCCGGTCGACGAGTTCTCGTCCGAGGCGGCCCAGGAGTTCATCACGACCTTCGAGGCGACGCTCGGCGGCGAGCCCGTCGACCCGTACTCGATCTACGGGGCGCAGGCCGCCCAGGTCCTCCTGGACGCGATCGCGGCCTCGGACGGAACCCGGGCGAGCGTGATCGACGCAGATGTTCGCGACGGACTGCCAGGGGCTGCTTCCTCGGTGACTTCACATTCAGTCCCGAGGGCGACCCGATCTCGAGCGGCGACATCGTCAACATCAGCATCGGCGTGGGCCAGGAGGAGATCGAACCATTGGAGACCATCGCGCCGGCGCAGGAGACGGTCGACGCTGCACTTGGTCTTTGATTAGCACCGACTAAGGCGGCTCGGGGGAGGGCTTCGGCCCTCCCCCGAGACCATCACGAGGACGAGGTGAGATGACAGTCGAGGCGCAACCGGAACAGCCATCGCCCCGCCAAGCGCTCGGAAGGCGGCGACGGCCGAGCGCGACGTCGATCATCGGGCTCCTCTTCGTCGCCTTGATCGCCGCCTGGCTCCTCCGCAACTTCATCTCGAACCCGGAGCTGTTCATCGAGATCTCGCTCATCGGGCTCACCACGGGATGTGTCTACGCGCTCGTGGCGCTGGGGTACACGCTCGTCTACGGAATCCTCCAGCTCATCAACTTCGCGCACGGCGACGTCTTCGCCCTCTCGGGCCTCGTTGCGTACTCGATCTCGATCAATCTGCTCAACCTGACGGCGGACACCGCGACGATCGCGCTGATCGGTGGGCTTGCCCTGACGCTGGTGCTGGCGGCGGCCTTTGCGGCGAGCCTGAACTTCACGATCGAGTTTCTCGCCTACCGGCGTCTGCGGGACCAGCCGCGCCTGACGATGCTCATCACCGCGGTGGGGATGTCGTTCATCGTCTCGAACATCGCCCTCTACTTCTACGGCGTGCGCTTCTACAGCGCCTCGGATCTGATTCAGTCGGGCGCGGCGTTCACCATCGGCGATATCTCGGTGCGGTGGAACCAGCTGGTGGTCATCCTGATCACCATTCCCGTTCTGCTCATCCTCACCTGGCTGGTCAGGTCGACGAAGCAGGGCAAGGGAATGCGTGCCGTCGCCCAGGATCAGGACGCGGCCGCGATGATGGGGATCAACGTCAACCGAACGATCTCGTTCACGTTCATTCTGGCCGGCTCCCTTGCCGGAGCCGCGGGCCTGCTCTTCCTGCTCCTGTTCAACATGCGCTACAACACCGGCTTCGAGCTCGGGCTCATCGCCTTCACGGCCGCCGTGCTCGGTGGCATCGGCAACCTGGCCGGCGCCACTCTGGGCGGCATCCTCATCGGGCTCATCCAGTCGTGGAACGAGGGGTTGACGCACTGGACAGCCGGTGGTTCCTGGACCCGCTCGCTCGTGTTCGGCATCCTCATCGCGATCCTGGTCTTCCGCCCGGAGGGGCTCCTGGGCGAGCGGACGCCGGAAGGAGCCTGATGGCGACGGAAGGCACCGCTCCCACCGGCTTCGGGCACCGCGTGAGCGGCGCTTGGAATCAGCTGCCTCCACGCGCGCGCAGCCTCATTCCCGGCATCGTGGTGCTCTCGCTGGCGGCGCTCTACCCCGTCTACTACGACAGCCTCCCCAGCAGCGTGCCCGTCATCCAGAACTTCCCGAGCGTGGGCACGGCCGTGATCATGATCGTCTTCATCATGATGGCCGTCGGCCTCAACATCGTCGTCGGCTACTGCGGGCTGCTCGACCTCGGCTACGTGGCGTTCTACGCCGTCGGCGCCTACACCGCCGGGTGGCTCGCGTCCGGCCACTTCCAGCAGGTGAAGCTCCATCTCGGCTCCGTCGGGATCTCGACCGAGACGCAGCGGCATCCACCTCAACATCTGGATCGTCCTCCTCATCGCGGGCGGGCTCACCGCGCTCGCCGGGATCCTGATCGGCCTCCCGACGCTGCGACTCCGCGGCGACTACCTGGCCATCGTGACCCTCGGCTTCGGGGAGATCATCCCGCAGGTCGTCAACAACGGCGACGACGTTCGACCCGGGCCCGGGGTGTTCAATCTCACGGCCGGCAGCTTCGGGATAAACCCGATCGACGCGCCGGGCTTCGGGGAGGGCCTGAACTCGTCGCTCGGCCTGCCGATCAACTTCCAGCAGTCGTTCGACCGGGTCAACCTCTTCTACTGGAGCGCGCTTGCGCTGCTCCTGATCACGATTTTCTGCTCGGTTCGGCTGCGCGACTCGCGACTCGGCCGCGCCTGGGTCGCCATCCGGGAGGACGAGACGGCAGCGGCGGCCATGGGCGTGCCGCTCATGCGCACGAAGACGTGGTCGTATGCGATCGGCGCCTTCTTCGGCGGTGTCGCAGGCGCCTACTACGCCAGCTTCAAGAGCGGCGCTTTCCCCGCGGACTTCTATTTCAACATCTCCGTGTTCCTGCTCTGCATGGTCATCCTCGGCGGGATGGGGAGCGTCTGGGGCGTCGTCGTCGCCGGCGCCATCCTCACGTGGCTGAACCAGGAGGGGCTGGCGAACATCGGCGGCTGGCTCAACCGTGAGACTCCTCTCAGGTTCGAGGTGACGGAGGTCCAGTTCGGGCTCTACGGCGTCATCATCGTGCTGATGATGCTCTTCCGACCCGTCGGGCTGATACCGGAATCACGCCACAAGCGCGAGCTCGAGGAGGGCGGTCTCGCCGCCGACACGCTCTACGGAGAGCGGCACGAGTGATGGCCGAGGACAACCTCCTCATCGTGCAGCAGGTTCGGAAGGAGTTCGGCGGCCTCGTCGCCGTCAACGACGTGGACTTCGTGATTCCGCGCAAGGGGATCGTGGGCCTGATCGGGCCGAACGGCGCCGGCAAGACGACGTTCTTCAACATGCTCACGGGCGTCTACAAGCCGACGTCCGGCCTGATCGAGTTCGACGGCACCGACGTCACGGGCAAGCCTCCCCACCAGATCACGAAGCTCGGCGTGGGGCGGACCTTCCAGAACATCCGCCTCTTCCAGTACATGACCGCGATCGAAAACGTCCAGGTCGGCATGCACCATCTGCTCAAGGGCGGTATCTTCGGCTCGATCTTCGGGCTTCCCCGGGTTCGCCGCGAGGAGAAGGAGTCGATCGTGAAGGGCCGGGAGCTCCTCGCCTTCTGCGGGCTCAAGGGCCGCGAGAACTCGCCTTGCGCGCAACCTTCCCTACGGCGACCAGCGCCGCCTCGAGGTGGCGCGGGCCCTCGCCACGGACCCGAAGCTCCTTCTGCTGGACGAGCCGACTGCCGGCATGAACCCGCAGGAGACCGCGGCCTTCACCGAGTTCACCTCGAAGCTACGCGAGGAGCAGGGGCTGACCGTGCTTCTGATCGAGCACGACATGAAGGTGGTCATGGGCATCTCGGACCGCGTGACCGTGCTCGACTACGGCGAGAAGATCGCCGAGGGCGCCCCGGCCGACGTGCAGAGCGACGAGCGCGTGATCGAGGCGTATCTCGGGAAGGCTGCGACGGCAGGAGGGGCAGCGTGAGCGAGTCGCCGAACGAGCCCGGCCAGCAGCCCGCGCAGGCGCCTGCCCAGCCCGCGCCCCAGCCCGCGCAGGCGCAGGCCGCCGGTGGGCCGCGCAACGGGGCCATCCTGGAAGTCGAAGACATCCACGTGTACTACGGTGCGATCCACGCCCTGAAGGGCATCACGCTCGACGTCCGCGAAGGCGAGATCGTGACGCTGATCGGCGCCAACGGCGCGGGCAAGTCGACGACGCTCCGCTCGATCAATGGCCTCAACCACCCGCGGACGGGCAAGATCCGCTTCCAGGGACAGGACATCACGAACGCCGCACCGCACAGGGTCGTGGCTCAAGGGATCTCCCAGTCGCCCGAGGGGCGGAAGCTCTTCCCCCGCATGACCGTGCTCGAGAACCTCGAGATGGGCACGTTCCAGCTGAAGGACCGCTCGACCTACAAGGACGACCTCGAGCGCGTGTACACGCTCTTCCCGCGCCTTGCGGAACGGAAGACCCAGCATGCCGGCACCCTCTCCGGAGGCGAGCAGCAGATGGTCGCGATGGGCCGAGCGCTCATGGCGAAGCCGAAGCTGCTCATGCTCGACGAGCCCTCCATGGGCCTCGCGCCGATCTTCGTGGAGCGGATCTTCGAGATCGTCATCGAGATCAACCGGCAGGGCACGCCGATCCTCCTCGTCGAGCAGAACGCGCTCATGGCCCTCAACGTCGCGAGCCGCGGCTACGTGATGGAGACGGGCCACATCGCCCTGACCGACGAGGCGAGCGCGCTCGCCAGCAACGAGCGGGTTCAGAAGTCCTACCTCGGCATGGACTAGCGGGCGCCGGCGCGCCCCGCCACCGAGACTAGACTCGGGCCATGCCCAAGACGCTGACCGGGGCCGAGCTCCAGGTCGACGACGCGCCGGCGCGGGAGTCCGAGCTCTTCCTCGTCGACGGCAACAACCTCGCCTACCGCGCGTACTTCGCCCTCCCGGAGGAGCTTGCGACCACGGAGGGCTTCCCCACGAACGCCCTCCTGGGCTTCACGAACATGCTCTTCAAGCTGCTCTCCGACTACCGGCCGAAGGGCGTCGCGGTGGCCTGGGACACGAGCCCCGTGCATCGCAAGGAGCTCTCGCCGGAGTACAAGATCGAGCGCCGGCCGATGCCCGACCTGCTCCGGGAGCAGTTCCCGCACCTGCGGCCGATCGTCGAGGCGTTCGGCTACCGGAACCTCGAGTTCGAGGGCTGGGAGGCCGACGACGTCATCGCCACACTCGCCACGCTCGCCGACGAGGCCGGGGTGAAGACGTGCGTCGTCTCGACGGACCGCGACGCGTTCCAGCTCTGCACGGAGAACGTCTGCCTGATGATGACGCCGCGCGGCGTCGCCGACGTGCACGTCTACACCCCCGAGCGCGTCCAGGCGCGCTACGGCATCACGCCCGAGCAGGTGCCCGACTTCATAGGGCTCAAGGGCGACACCTCCGACAACATTCCCGGCGTCCCGGGCATCGGCGACAAGACGGCCGGCCAGCTGATCGCGCAGTACGGCTCGCTCGAGGCCGTCCTCGAGCACGTGGACGAGCTCTCGCCGGCCCGCGCGAAGTCGCTGCGCGAGCACGCCGACCAGGCCCGGGCCTCGAAGGAGCTGGCGACGATGCGGCGCGACCTGCCGCTCGACGTCGATCCGGCCGCGCTCGTTCTCGCCCCGCCCGACCGCTCGCAGCTGAAGGAGATCTTCCGCCGCTTCGAGTTCCGCAACCTGCTCGGCCGAGTCGACGACCTGGACGAGGCGCTGCCGGCCGCCGAGGTCGAGGTGGCCGGCGTCGACGTGCCCTGGCGCGAGGGCGAGCTGGAGCCGGTCGTCGGCCCGGTAGCGTTGGCTCTGGCCGACGACCGTTTCGCAATGGCGCGCGACGGGCAAGAGGTCGTGGTCGGCGCCTGGAGTCGCGAGCTGGCCGCGCGACTCCGGGACGCCGCGCTCGTACTCCACGACGCGAAGGCGGCGCGGCTCGAAGCGGTCGACGACACGCTCCTGATGGCCTACCTGATCGACCCCGGACGGTCGTCGTACCTCCTCGACGACCTGGCGGCCGAGTACGGGGTCGAGCTCGTCCCCACGCCGGCGACGGACGAGGAAACCTCCGCGCTCGTCCGCCATTCGGCGGCCACGCTCCGCCTCGACCCGCAGCTCCGCGCGCGGATCGCCGAGCGCGGCCTCGACCCGCTCTACCGCACCGTCGAGCTGCCGCTGAGCGCCGTGCTGGCCGCGATGGAGGACGTGGGCGTCCGGATCGACACGTACCGCATGGGGGAGATCACGGCCCGGCTCGCCGAGCGGGTGGAGGAGCTGGAGGCGCGTGCGCACGAGCTGGCCGGCGAGGAGTTCGTGCTCGGCTCGACCCAGCAGGTGGCGCGCATCCTCTTCGAGGTGCTCGGCCTGACCGCAGGGCGCAAGGGGAAGACCGGCTACTCGACCGATGCCCGCGTGCTGCGCTCGATTCGGGACGACCACGAGATCGTCCCCGTCATCGAGGAGTGGCGTGAGTACTCGAAGCTCCTGAACACCTACCTGGAGCCGTTGCCGAGCCTGATCTCGCCGGAGGACGGCCGGCTGCACACCAACCTGAACCAGGCGGTCGCCTCGACGGGGCGGCTCTCGACCTCGAGCCCGAACCTGCAGGCCATCCCCATCCGCACCGAGCTGGGGCGAGAGATCCGCAGCGCCTTCGTCGCCGAGCCGGGGTTCCGGCTGCTCTCGGCCGACTACTCGCAGGTCGAGCTGCGCATCCTCGCGCACGTCTCCGGCGAGCCCAAGCTGCGCGAGGCCTTCGCGGCGGGCGAGGACATCCACGCAGCCACCGCCGCCGAGGTGCTCGGCAAGGAGCGCTCGGAGCTGACGAAGGACGAGCGCAACGTGGCGAAGATGGTCAACTTCGGGATCATCTACGGAATCTCCGCGTTCGGGCTCTCGGAGAACCTCAGCATCCCGCGCGAAGACGCGCAGACGTACATCGACACGTACCTGGCGCGCTTCCCGCACGTTCAGGACTTCATCCAGCGGACGATCGAGCAGGCCGAGCGCGACGGGCACGCGACGACGCTCTTCGGCCGCCGCCGGCCGGTGCCGGAGCTGAAGGCGCGAAACCGACAGACGCGGGGGTTCGGCGAGCGGCTCGCGGTCAACTTCGTCATGCAGGGCACGGCCGCCGACGTGATCAAGGCGGCCATGGTCTCGATCCACCGCCGCCTGCGCGAGGAGGGGCGCGCCGCCCGGCTCGTCCTCCAGGTGCACGACGAGCTCCTGCTGGAGGTGCCGGAGGTGGAGACGTCCGCCGTGCGTGACCTCGTCCGCGAGGAGATGTGCGGCGCCTACCCGCTCGACCCGCCGCTGGCCGTGGACGTCGGCGTCGGCGACGACTGGAACGAAGCGAAGGCGTGATCCCGCGCGAGCTGCGCACCGAGCGGCTGCTCCTGCGGCAGTGGCGTGCCGGGGACGCCGAGGCGCTGGGGGAGATCTACGCGCAGCCGGAGTTCCTCGAGCACAACCCGGGCCGCGACCCCAAAGTGCACGTTGCGCGCTTCGCGCGTGAATGGGAGCAGACGGGCTTCAGCCTCTGGGCCGTCGAGGATCCGGAGAGCGGGAGGTTCATCGGCCGCATCGGCCTCCTGCGCCACCACGACTGGCCCGAGTCCGAGAGCCCGGTCGAGGTCGGCTGGGTGCTCCACCGCGACTGGTGGGGGCGCGGGCTCGCGACCGAGGCCGGTCGCGCCGGGCTCGAGTGCTGGCGCGAGCACCTGAATGACCCGCAGCTCATCTCGATCACGACTCCCGCCAACCGCCGCTCGCGCGCGGTCATGGAGCGCCTCGGCCTGACCGAGCGCGGCGAGACCCGCTGGCACGGCCACGACGTGGTCTGGTACGCCATCGACCGCTGATCCACAGGCAATGGTGTCGCCGGCGGACACGTTCCGCCGCATGGTTGAGCCGGCCACCGTCCTCTCCGGCCACGGCCGGGGTCTGACCCCTGACGTGGTCGGCGGGGACGCGTCCGTGGAGGGATTGCGACGCCCCCGGCTCAGCCGCGGCGCCAGGCGAGCTGGACGGCGCCGATGGGCCACCGGATCGTGCCGCCGGTCGGGAGGTTGACGAACGTGACCTGGTCGGGCTCGCCGACGGCGAGCCAATCGCCGTCGGGTGACCATGCGGCCACGCGCCCGCGAAGCACCTCGCCGCCGTAGTCCGAGCAGCCCACGTCGAGGATGCGGATGCGGTTGCCGGCGCGGAAGGCGGCCGAGCAGTTGTCCGGCGAGAGCGCCGGCAGTTGCCCCTGGAAGCGGTCGGAGAGATCGAGGGCGTCGGCGAGCCTGCCGTCCGCGTAGCGCTCGATCCGACGTCCCTCAACGACGATTCCCGCCGAGCCGTCGCTTCCGAAGTGGACGTGCGTGATCCCTCCGGAGGCCTGGAGCAGCTCCCGTTCCTCGGTGACGAGCCGATCCTCCAGCGCGTAGGCGACCTCGCCGTCCGGCGTGTAGGCCGCCGGGCAGTCCGGCAGCCGCCGCCGCGAACGCCCCACCTCCAGATCGATGCCCTCGAGCCTGCGGTTGCACCACGCCGCCCGCTGGCCGTCGTCGCTCCAGACGAGGAAGCCGAAGGCCGCCTCGGAGCTCCCCAGGTCCCGGTTGGGCCGACTGAGGTCGACGAAGCGGAAGGGCACGGCGTCGCCGACCGGCTCTCCGATGCCGACCGCGACCTTGGCGGTCACGGGAGCGGCCCAGAGCTCGCACGTCGAGCGCGCGACGACGTTCGGGAACTCGAGCCCCGTCGGCAGGTCGAACTCGCGGACAGCGCAGGAGCCGGTCTGCACGAGGACGATCGCGCCCCCCGCTCCCTCTACGGGCGGGAAGGACTCGCGCCCGAGGACGTCCTCCTCCACGGGCGCGGTTGTGGTTGACGGGGGGGCCTCCGGCCCGCTCGTCGTCGGCCGCGACTCGACCCGGCTCTCGTCGGAGCGGAGCGAGTCCGCCACTGCAAGGCCGATCACGAGCAGCACGGCAGCGAGGATGAGGAGGTCGCGGCCTTTCACGAAGTGCTGGCTATAATGCGCGATCCCGCATGGTTTCGAACGACACGACGACCGAAGCAGACATCCCGCAGACAGATGACGGCGTCTGGACCCGTGGTCCGGACGGCGAGCTGATCCCCGACTATGACAGCACCTTCCCCGTGATCAACGAGGGGGAGGTCGTGCGCGGCAAGGTCGTGCGCGTGGACAAGGACGAGGTGCTCGTCGACATCGGCTACAAGTCCGAGGGCGTCATCCCTGTCTCCGAGCTGTCGATCCGTCGTTCCGTCAACCCCGCGGACGAGGTCAACCTCGGCGACGAGATCGACGCGCTCGTGATGACGAAGGAGGACGCCGAAGGGCGTCTCATCCTCTCCAAGAAGCGGGCGCGCTTCGAGATGGCCTGGAAGCGCATCGAGGGAGCGGCCGAGAGCGGCGAGCCCGTGGAGGGCACGGTCATCGAGGTCGTCAAGGGCGGGCTGATCCTCGACCTCGGCGTCCGCGGGTTCCTGCCCGCCTCGCTGGTCGACATCCGCCGCGTCCAGGACCTCGACGAGTTCATGAGCCAGACCCTGCGCTGCAAGGTGATCGAGCTCAACCGCAGCCGCAACAACGTCGTCCTCTCGCGCCGCGCGGTGCTGGAGGAGGAGCGGCGCGAGATGCGCCAGGCGATCCTCGACCGGCTCTCTCCGGGCGACATCGTCACCGGCACGATCTCCAACATCGTCGACTTCGGCGCCTTCGTCGACCTCGAGGGCATCGACGGTCTCATCCACATCTCCGAGCTCTCCTGGAGTCACGTGAACCATCCGTCCGAGCTCCTCGAGATCGGGCAGGAGGTGCGTGTGAAGGTGCTCGACATCGACCGCGAGCGCCAGCGGATCTCGCTCGGCCTCAAGCAGACGCAGACGGACCCCTGGCAGCAGGTGATCGACGCCTACCAGCAGGGCGACGTCGTCGAGGGGCGCGTCACGAAGGTGGTCACCTTCGGAGCGTTCGTCGAGGTCATCCCCGGCGTCGAGGGCCTCGTCCACATCTCCGAGCTGGCCGCGCACCACGTCGAGAACCCGCGCGAGGTCGTCCAGCAGGGCGAAACCCTCCGCGCGAAGATCATCGAGATGGACGCCGACCGCCGGCGCCTCTCGCTCTCGCTCAAGCGCGTCGAGGAGGGCGAGTCAGTGCGGCCGGGCGTCGACGGCGAGGCGCCGGAGCTGGGGCTCTCCGAGGAGGTCTTCATCGAGGGCGAGGCCGTCGCGCCGGACGTGATCGAGGCCGAGGTCGAGGCGGTCGAGACCGCCGAGGTGGACGCGGTCGAGCCCGAGGCCGCCGAGGCCGAGCCCGAGGCTGCCGCCGAGCCCCAGGCTGCCGAGATCGCCGAGGCGGATCCAGCCGAGCCCGAGGCCGCCGAGGTCGAGGCCGAGGAGGAGCTGCCCGCCCCCGAGGCCGCCGCAACCGATGACGACGAGGCTCCCTCCGCGGACGAGGCCGCGCCCGAGGCAGAAGCCTCCGGCGAGCCTGACGACGAGCCGCGCTAGGCGCCCGGTCGCCGTCGCGATCACGGGCGGTATCGGCGCCGGCAAGTCAACGGCGCTCGACGCGTTCGCCCGGCACGGCGTCGCCACGATCTCGAGCGACGAGATCGTGCATCGTCTGCTACGGGAGGATCCCGAGGTGAAGCGCGCCGTCGTCGAGCGCTTCGGCACGGACATCCTCGGCGCCGACGGCGAGATCGACCGGGGGAGGGTCGGGAAGATCGTCTTCTCCGACCGAGAGGCGCTCGCCTGGCTCGAACAGCTCCTCCACCCGCGTGTCGTCGGCAGCTACCTCGCCTGGCGCGAGGAGCTCGCGGCGCTCCCCGACCCGCCGGCCCTCTGCGTGACGGAGGTGCCGCTGCTCTACGAGGTCGGCGGCGAGTCGCGCTTCGACAAGGTCGTCGTCGTCACCGCCTCGCCGGAGGTGCGCGTGTCGCGCCGCATCGGCCCCCTGCGCGAGCGCGAGCAGCGGCTCGTCCCGGAAGAGGAGAAGATCCGCAAGGCGGACTTCGTCTACGTGAACGACGGCACGCTCGCCGACCTGGACGAGTTCGTGTCCGGCGTCGTGGCCACCCTGTCGTCATGAGGTTCGTCCTCAGCGGCGTCGTGCTCCTGGCCGCCCTCGTGGCCGGCTTCTACTACGTGGAGGACACGAAGCCGTCCTGGTACGCCCGACTGCGCTACCCGCTCGAGTACGAGCACATCGTGCGCGGGCACGCGCGCCAGTACGATCTCGACGCGGCGCTCCTCGCGGCAGTCATCTACCGCGAGAGCAAGTTCGACGCGGACGCGCGCTCGTCGTCGGGCGCGATCGGGCTCATGCAGCTGCTTCCGAGCACGGCGGAGGGAATCGCCCAGCTCACCGGCGGGAGCCGCTTCGAGGTCGACGACCTCTACGACCCGGAGATCAACGTGCGCTACGGCTCCTTCTACCTGCGCCGGCTCCTGCAGAAGTACGGGGACGTGCGCCTGGCGCTGGCCGCATACAACGCGGGCCAGGCCAATGTCGACGAGTGGGTTGCGGAAGACCGCGAGGAGATTCCCTTCCCGGAGACCCGGGAGTTCGTCGAGAATGTCCTCGAGGCGCAGGAGGTCTACGAGCGGGCCTACGCAGACGAGCTGGGCCTGGACGAGTAGGAGCCGTCTAGGGGCAGTTCCTCGCGCCGTCCCCCGCGATCCCTGCGGCAAAGGTCGGGGCCCGGGCCGTCGAGGAGCCGGTCGCCTCGCGTGCGATCGCGCGCGTCGAGCGAGTCGGGCCCGCCGGCCCCCCGCAGGACGTCTCGGGCGTGGTGGTCGAAGATGACGTCCGCGCCGCCCTGTCCGCCCAGCATGTCGTTGCCGGCTCCGCCGAAGAGCGCATCCGCGCCGCCGCTGCCGAAGATGACGTCGTTGCCCCCGAGCCCCCTGAGCTCCTCGACCGCGGGCGTCCCGGTCAAGGTGTCCGGGCCGTCCGTGCCGAGGACCAGCGGGCTCCAGCTGAGGACGATCTCGCCCTCGCTCGCGAAGCCGTCCAGGGGCGCCACCTGGATCATGTAGGTCGTGGACGCTTCGGCGTCCACGAGCGCCACCCAGCTGGAGCAGCAGCCGCGGTCGGGATCGTCGTCGTTGAAGGCCAGCTGCGTGAGCGACTCGACGCTCATCCCTTCGTACACGCCGAGGACGGTGTCGACGCCGGTGGTCCCGAAGGTCGAGAGCTTGTAGGTCCCGTCCGCGGGCGGCTGCCACGAGTACCAGACGGTCGACTCGATCCCGAACGGCGGCTCCCCCGGCTCGGAGGTCGCCCCGGCGAGCATGTCGCCCGTCCGTGTCCCGTCCGCTCCCGTCAGGGCGATCGCGTCCGAGAAGTTGTCGTTGCCGGGCGACGGCTCGGCGGTCAGGAAGAAGACGCCCGACTTGCCGGCGAACCCGTCGACAGCGATCCGGTAGGTCACGCCGGGTGTCGTCTCGAAGCTGACCGTGGAGCCGCCGGACGTGCCATCGTCGTTCGACGCCACCTCGACGAGGTTGTCGACCGTCGGGCCCGTGTACACGCCGAGGAGCGTGTCGAAGCTCGCGAACGTCCTCAGGGCGAGGTGGGGGACGCTGCTGTCACCGGGCGCGGTCCAGCTGAACCACACCGACTTGCCGCCGGCGTTGCCGGCGTGGGCGGGCTCGCCCGCTTCCTTGGTCGCGTTGACGGTCGTTCCCTCGAAGAACTCCGCCCCGAGCGAGCCCAGGTCGAGGGCGTCGGCGAATGCGTCGTTGAGTGGCGCGGAGGCGCCGGCGCGGGGGACAGCAGAAGAGCGAAGCACGAGCGTGAGAGTGCGCACTCCGACGCCTCCTGAGAGTCGTATGACAGTGACCTAGGGCTTCCTGGGCAACACGTACTTGACGTAGCCGCCGAAGACCGACCCGGCCGGATTCTCCGCGTACGAGCACGCATCATCCGGGCAGGAGCCGACGAACGAGGCTGGGCCGTTCTGGCCGAGCACCGCGACCGTGTTCCGGCCGCCGGTCAGCGCCGACGCGATGTTGAAGCGCGTCAGGGCGTTCTGCGCCATGATCGAGAGGGCCGCGTCGGTGATGCTGCCGACCGTCCCGATCGCCACCCCGTTCACGTAGACGGTCGCGAGGTCGTCGGTCGACACCCAGAGCCAGGCCTCGGTGACGACGGCGCGCCGCGGAATGGAGACGTCGTGCGCGAAGACGTATTGCGCGAGGTCGGAGGGGGTGGTGGCGCCGGTTACACCGGACGCCCAGATCCAGCGCGCGTCCGGGATCGGGGCGAGATTGGCCCTCCAGGCGTTCGTGCCGCGCCAGCCGTAGCGCGTCGCGTCGGCGGGACACGGTGTCGGCGACGTGACGTTCAGGCAGACACGTTGGGCGTTGCCGAGAAACGTCGGGCCCTGCTTTGTCGCAGAGCTCGGAACCTGGGTGTAGACGCGCCAGTTGTGGTCGGATGCGAAGTCCTCGGTCCACACCTTGCCGTGGGCGAACGCGAGCGAGGGGAGCAGGAGCAGGGTTAAGAGGAAGAGCAGGAACACGCGCATGGGACCTCCTTCAGACAGGGTGACCGACGCTACGGGAACGCGGGTGCCCTGTAAACCCCCGCGCGGGAGCGTCACCGGATGACGTGTTCGCAGTCCGGCGCGACCTCGTCGCGCTTGTCGGCGCGTACGATGTCCCGCCCTGGGCCGCAGGCGATCCTGTCGCGAACGCCGTCCTCGTCAAAGATCCGGTCGGCATCGGGGCCCGCCGAAGATACGGTCCTGCCCGGGTCCGCCGCGCAGGAGATCCTCTCCCTCCTTGCCCGCGAGGAGGTCTCTGCCGGCCCTGCCGCAAAGACCGTCGGGCTTCGGCGTTCCGATGAGCGAGTCCGCGGCGCCCGAGCCCACCTTGGTGCAAACCCAGTCGAGCGTCATCGTTGGCGGGGGAGGGTCGCAGAGCTCCCGGAGCCGCCTCCGCATCGCGAGGAGCTGCGAGCGACGGTTCGGATCGGCGGCCACGTTCGTGAGCTGATACGGATCGGAGCGAAGGTCGTAGAGCTCCTCCTCGCCGGTCCTGATCGCCACATAGGTCCACGTGCGCGCTCGGATCGCGCAGTAGGTGGGAACGTTGGCCGGGTTCAGACGGAGGTTCTCGACCAAGAAGCTCGGCCGCCACGTGACCGGCGCACCGGCGAGCAGCGGGCGGAGGCTGCGCCCGTCGAAGGGCCGCCGGATTCCCGCGAGGTCGGCGAGGGTCGGCGCGATGTCGATGTTCGCCACGGCACCTCCCTGGCTGCGGGGCGCCGACGCTGTTACGGCGTCGTAGCGGAGCGACGAGCGGTACGCGGATGCTCTCGTCGTAGGCCGCCATCTTTGCCCGGAGCCGGTGCTCGCCCCAGAACTGGCCGTTGTCGGATGTGTAGAGGACGAGGGTGTCCTGGAGCTTCCCTTCATTCTCGAGAGCGTCCAGGATGGATCCGACGGCGTCGTCGACGGCGAGCAGCGACCGCAGCTGGTTCGCGTGCAGGTCGTCGATCCACTCGGCGGTCTCGGCGCCGATGTGCGGCCATCTCTGAAGCCAGGCCGGCTTGTCCGAGACGTCCGGCTCGTCGTAGCTGGGCGGCCGCCACGGGGCGAGGCCGCGGAACGCGCCGCGGTGGCGAGGCGCGGGCGTCGCCGGAGAGTGTGGAGCGAAAGGCGCGAAAAGCAGGAAGAAGGGCGTCTCGGCGCCACGGATGAAGTTGACCGCGGCGCGGGCGAGCACATCGGTCGAGTAGTCACTGGGGTCCGAGCCGTGCGCGACGCGCGTCCCGTTAACCGACAGCTCGTAATCGTAGTAGCCGTTTGGCTGGCCCTCCTCGACCGAGCCGGTGAAAGCGACCCAATGATCCCAACCCGGGGGCACTCTCGTCGTCGTATACCCGTTCAGGTACTTGCCCACCATGGCCGTCCGGTACCCGGCCCGGCGGAGCCACGTGGCGATTGTCGACCTCTCGTCGAAAGACGGGAGCCCGCGCGGTCCGCGATTGAGGTAGACACGGGTGCCGTGCGAGTAGCGGCCGGAAAGCAGGCTGGCCCGGCTCGGGCAGCAGAGCGGGTTCACTGCGAAGGATCTGGTGAAGGTGACGCCCTTGCGGACAAGCTCGGCCTGGACGGTCGGCATGGTCGAGAGCGTGTCCCAGCGCTGGTCGTCGGTCAGGATCACGACGACGTTCGGGGATGCTGCGGAGGCCCCGCCCGCCACCGCAAGGAAGAGTCCAACGGTCGCCGCAACCAATCCCCCCCGGAACCTCACGGGGCTTCAGGCTAGCGGGCGTCAGGCGCCCGGCGCCGGTCGCTTCGCGAAGACGAGCATTTTCTGGCCGCGCGGATGGCCCCACTCACCGATGTAGTCGACCGACAGCGGCCCGGCCCGGCAAAGCTCGTCGAAGGCCGAGAACTCGTAGCGCACGATTGGATCCTTGCCGTACGGCAGGTCGGAGCGGTCGACGTGATCCGCCGCCTCGCCGCTCCGCTCGTTGAAGGTCGCGTAGAGGCGCCCGCCCGGCGCGAGGGTCTCGCCGACGTTCTGCAGGCAGAGCTCGATGGCGTCGAGCGGGATATGCGTGAAGACCGACTGGGCGAGCGCGAAGTCGAAGGCGCGGTCGAAGCGCCCGACGCCGAAGTCGTCGATCACCTCGAGAACAGGTTGCTTGCTGACGAGGCCGTAGCGCGGCAGCTCGACGTCGCGGCCCGCTTCGAGCCGCTCCGGGCTCCGGTCGAAGCCGTAGTAGTGCCCGGCCTCGAGGTAGCGGATGAAGTGCACGCCGCCGCGGAGGCTGCCGCAGCCGATGTCGAGGAAGTAATGGTCGGGGCGAAGGCCCTGGCCGACGAGGAAGTCGAGCTGGAGCCGTCCCAGCTCCTCCCACATTCCGCCCACCGCCTTCCGGTGCCAGCCGGGCTCGACATGCCGGTAGAGCCGGGCCGGAACGATCCGTTTCACGCCCCGCTTGACGCGCATCGGGAGGACGGGTCGCACGATGTCCCGGGTGCGTTGGAGGAACGTCATTTCTGCAGGCCGAGGCTACAGCAGCGGCTTGATCTGGCGAGGCGGGCGGGTGCATGGCCCGCCGCTACGATGGCTCGATGT
>CAWHOA010000021.1:0-50294 GCA_963830885.1 uncultured Actinomycetes bacterium
CGGCAGAAGCACGACGCCGGCCTCCTCCAGGAGCGCCCGGCAGAAGGCCTCGACGCCGTCGTCGCCGAGATAGCGCGGGAAGCACACGCACCCGCCTGCCGGCGGTTCCCACTCGAACAGCTCCTCCCACTCGGCGAAGAAGGCCTCGAAGAGCGGCAGGTTCTCCGCCAGCGTCGCCCTCGTTCGCGCACGCAGCGCCTCGCCGTTGCGGAGCGCGATCGTCGCCAGCGCCTCGCTCGGGCCGGCGTTGCAGATCGACGTGTAGTGCTTCCGGCGCTCCAGGCGGGCCAGGAGCTCGCGGTCGCGGCACGCCAGCCAGCCGATCCGGAGGCCGGGGAGGCCGTAGGCCTTCGACATCACGTTCAGCGAGAGCGCGGTCTCCGACAGGTCGGCGGCCTGCGGGAGCGTTCGCGCCGGGTCGAGCTCGACGCCGCGGTAGACCTCGTCGCTCAGAAGCCGGATGCCGCGCTCGTCGCACAGCTCGACCAGTCCGCGGAACGCCTCCCGGGAGGCGACCCCGCCGGTCGGGTTGTTCGGGAAGTTCACGACCACGAGCCGCGTCTCCGGTCGGAGCAGCGACTCGAGCTCCTCCAGGTCGAGGCCCCAGCCGTTCTCCGGGCGCAGGAGCAACCCGCTCACGTCGGCTCCCGCGGCCAGCGGCACCGACTCCGTCGACTGGTAGTTCGGCACCGTCACGATCGCGTGCTCGCCCGGGCCGGCGAGCTCCTGCAGCGCCCAGAACATGGCCTCCTCCGCGCCTGCGAACGCAAGCACCTGCGAGGCGTCCACCGAGTCGTAGGTGGACGCGATCGCCTCCCGCAGCTCCTCGCCGCCGGGCACGGGGACGTAGCTCAGCGGCAGGCGCTCGAACGCCTCACGCTCCTCCTCCGTCGCCAGTGCCAAGAGTTCGGCGACCGTCATCGTCTCGGCGTCCGAGGCGGTCAGGTGGTACTTGGCCTTGAACTCCCACTCGCCGAGGTAGACCTCGAGCCGGAAGTCGGGCAGGTCGAGCCTCATCGGCCCAACTCTACGGCCGCGCTCAGAACTGGAAGTAGATGAACGGCTGCGGAGCCGCGATCGTCATCACCGCGACTGCGGCGGCGACGCCCATCGCCAGCCCGTACCGGACTCGGGGCCTGGCGTTCTCGCGTACCTCCCACGTGTTCGGGGCCACGTTGACGAAGACCAGCAACACGCCGACCAGAAGGAGGAACTCGACCGGCAGCAGGAGGCTCGCGTCTGCTCCGGTGACCCCGTTGAGCCCGACCATCGACTGCAGGATCGAGCCCGCGACGCTCAGGTCCGGCGCCCGGAAGACGACGAAGGCGGCAACCACCGCCATGAACGTGAGGGTGCGATTCAACGCCACGCTTCGCGGCGTCAGACCCGCGTCGCGGAGAACCGCATGGCCGCCGAGAAGGACTCCCTGGATGATCCCCCAGACGACGAACGTCGCCGCGGCACCGTGCCAGAGACCGCCCAGGAACATCGTCACGGCCAGCGCGAGCACCGTGCGCCGCATGCCGTGGTGTGACCCGCCGAGCGGGATGTACAGATAGTCGCGGAGCCAGGCCGAGAGGGTCATGTGCCACCGCCGCCAGAAATCGGCGATGTTCTGCGCCTTCAGCGGTGAGTTGAAGTTCTGAGGAAACTGGAACCCGAGCAGGAGCGCGAGCCCGACCGCCATGTCGGAGTAGGCGGAGAAGTCGAAGTAGAGCTGGAGCGTCCAACCGACGGCCGCTCCCCATCCCTCGAGCAGGCCCAGGCTGTCCGGCGCTGCGAACAGCCCGTCGACGAAGGGATCGAGCCGGTCGGCGATGAGCAGCTTCTTGACCAGCCCGCAGGCGAGGAAGAAGAGCCCGGCGGCCGCGTTGCCCGAGCTGAGCCGGAGCGCAGGTCGCCGGAGCGTCTTTCCGATGTCGGTGAAGCGGACGATCGGGCCGGCGATGAGGTGCGGGAAGAGCGCGACGAAGGTCGTGTACTCGAGGATGTTCCGCGTCGGCTCCACGCGGCCGCGAAAGACGTCGATCACGTACGACATGGAGTTGAACGTGTAGAACGAGATCCCGATCGGGAGCAGCACGTAGAGGATGGGAAGCGGCTCGTCGAGGCCGGCCAGGGATCCGAGCCCGTTCAACGACGTCAGGAAGAACGTCGTGTACTTGAAGAAGACGAGAATGCCGAGGTTCACGCTCAGGGAGAGCGCGAGCAGGGCGCGCCGCAGCTGCACCCTTTGCGACCGCGCGATCGCGAGGGCGGCGACGAAGTCGACGGTCGTCGCTGCCACCATCACCGGCAGGAAGCGCCAGTCCCACCACGCGTAGAACACCCACGACGCACCGGTGAGGAAGGCAAGCCGCACGTTGCGGGGCCTGAGAGTCCACCAGCCCAGCAGGACGATCGGGAGGAAGCCGAACAGGAAGGCGTACGTCGTGAACAGCACGGCTCAGTCCAGCGCGCCCTGCGAGTGGGCCACGATGTGCTCCAGCAGCCGGCGCATGTTCCGGCGGTTGACGTGGGTCGCGTTCGCGAAGCCGTTCGGAGATCCGCCCCAGGTCCGTATGTCCTCGGCGTCGACGAAGACGAACTCGTAACGCGTGCGCAGGCCGCGGAGGTACTCGAGGGCCGTCTTGCGCTCGGGGTGGCCGTGCTTCCGGAGCTCGGCGAGGACCGTGGGATGGACCGGGTTGAGGACGATGACCGGCGTCGACCCACTCCGGTTCATGAGCGCGAGCGTCTGCTCGAAGTACACGAGGCGCCGGGGAACGATCGTCCCTCCCCGAGGCGGCTTCGCCCTGATGCGTTGCACGAGCCTTTCGACCGAGTCCTCGCGCAGGGCCGACCTCTCGTACTCGGGCAGGTTCAGCAGCGAGCTCGCCTCGATCGAGCCGTCCGGCAGGTAGACGGGCCCGTCCTCTGGCTCGCAGCGGCGAAGAGCGCAGCCCTCGAGGACCCGAAGCGACGCGCCCGTGGCCTCGGTGCCGAGGTACGCGCCCACGTCGTCGAGCCCGAACCCGTCCTCGCCGGGGAGGTACGGCTCTGCTCGCGGGTCCGCGGAGAGCTGAGGGCTGACCCCGTGGGTCGCGATGCCGACGTCGACGAACCAGATGAACCCGCGGTTCCGAAGCGGGAGCCTCCGCGCGAGGTGGTTGGTCATCACCCAGGCGTCGGACGCGCCCCCGCCGGTCACCGCCGCGTTGAAGCCGGAGCGCCCGGTCAGCCTCTGAAGGTACGCGGGCTCCGCCTGACGAGCGCGCGAGCTTCCGAGGATGAGGATGCCTGGAGGCTCTTCGAGGTGGTCGATCAGCGTGAGCTTGATCGCTCGGTCGTTCTCGACGGCCGGCGGTAGGAGATCCGTTCCCGCCCGCGCGAATGGGTCGACGACGGTGTTGAGCACCAGCACGCCCACCAGCACCGCGAAGAAGGAGAGGAGCGTGGCCCAGACGAACGCCGGCGTTCTCGCGAGGCGCTCGGCGTTCGCCTTCTCGGCTTCGCTCTCCGGGCCCTCCGGGCGTGGCCTGGTGGCGCGCACCAGCTTCCTGGGTCCGGCGAGAATGCGAGCAGAGGCAGCCTCAGCAAGCCGCACAACGGCGCCGCGAGGTGGGATTCGATTCGTGGGCGCCGTGCTCCACCCCTTCCTCCCCCGCTCTGCTCATGGGCCGAATCGAACGATACGCCCGGACGATGTCAGACCCACGCAAGGCAGACAATTCGAGCGGCTCGAGTGGTTGCCGGGAAGCGGGAATCGCGGTCGCGCCGAGCTTCGCCGTCCTGGCGAGCCCTACTCGGGAACGACCAGACGGGCGAGTTGCTCCTCCGCGGCCTGGCGCGCATCGGCCGTGGCCTCGCCGCCGAAGAAGACGAAGAGGTCGACGTTCCAGTCGCCCAGGCGGGCGAGGAGGCGGAGCGCCGTGATGTTGGGCGGCTGACCCTCCAGCTGAGCTCCGGACTGTGCGTCGGCGAACGAGAGCGGGAGCTCCCGGCGGGGGAACTGGGCGTCGACGGCCTCGCTCTCGCCGGTCGGGAGGAAGGTCGCCTGGAGGAGGACGTCTCCCGTCTCCAACCGGCCGATCGTCTCCCAGGGAAACGTGCCCGAGAAGACGTCGGGGCCGAGGGCGACGTTCGCCGTCGTCGCCGAGGGCGCCTGCGGAGGGCTCGTAGCACCCGTCTGGAAGGTCTCCCAGCCCGAGGCCGGGAGGAACCCGGGTCCGGCGGCTTCGGTCGTGTCGCCCGACGCTCCGCTCGGCGCGACGAAGTACCCGATGGCGAACGCGGCGCCGACAGCTGCTGACGCGGCGATCAGGGCACCGGCGATGCGCCATCTCGACCGGCCGCGCCCGTCGCCGGCGGAGCCCAGTGCCGCCTCGTGAGCGCGCTCGGTAGTGGCACGGTCCGGGTCGCCCAACGCGTCGCGGGCGTCCCTCAGACGGTCTTCGAATCCAGACATGGTCCCTCCAGTTCGGTTCGTAGCTCGGCAAGCGCGCGACTCAGCCTCGAGGCGACGGTCCCGAGCGGAAGGTCGAGGAGCTCGGCGATCTCCGGAGTGGAGTAGTCGAGCCAGTAGTGCAGGGCGACGACGAGCCGCTTCTCGGGCGCGAGGCGCGCGACCGTGCGGACGAGCTCGTCGTCGGAGGGCCACTCCGTCTCGTGCGAAGGCTCGGAGCTCGTGTCGCTGTCGAGCCGGCGCTCGCGCCGAAGCTCGTCGATCGCGGCGTTGACGGCGATCCGCCTCACCCACGGGCCGAGCGGGCGGCTTTCGTCGAAGTCGTCCAGTCGGGAGAGGGCGCGGACGAAGGCCTCCTGCGCGACGTCGTTCGCCAGGTCGCGTCGCCCGCAGACCGCGAACGCCGCTCTCCATGCTCCCTGCCAGTGGCGGCGGAACAGCTCGCTCACGGCCTCGGGCGCCCCGCGCTTCGCCTGGGAGACGAGCCGGCGTTCATCCGACTCCATGAAAGGAGTACGGTCGGCGGGGGCTTCTCTATCCATCCGTGGATGGTGCGGTTAACCGCACCATAGGACTCGCGCTCCCCGCATCCCGGAATGGACCGCCGGGCCGGCATCGTTGCAGCCTGAGTGACTACTCACAAGCACCAAGCACGGGAGACTGAAATGACTGAAACCATGGCTGATCCCAGGCGCTGGAAGGCGCTGGCAGTCCTGGGCATCGCGTACCTCATGGTCGTGCTCGACGTGGCGATCGTGAACGTAGCGCTGCCCACGATCCAGAGCGATCTCGGCTTCTCGACCGAAGACCTCCAGTGGGTGGTCTCCGGCTACGCGCTCACCTTCGGCGGGTTCCTCCTGCTCGGCGGACGCATGGGCGACCTGCTGGGGAGGCGGCGCGTCTTCATGGCGGGCCTCGCGCTCTTCCTCGTGACCTCGCTCCTGGCGGGGCTCTCGACGTCGTCCGAGATGCTCATCGTCGCGCGGCTTCTGCAGGGCGCCGCCGGCGCGATCCTCTCGCCGTCCGTCTTCTCGATCACGCTCGTTACCTTCGCGGAGGGCGCGGAGCGCAACAAGGCGCTCGGCATCCTCGGCGGCATCGCCGGCTCGGGGGCCGCCATCGGCGTGCTGCTCGGCGGCGTGTTCACGGAGTACATCGGCTGGCAGTGGATCTTCTTCGTCAACATCCCGATCGCGGCGCTCGCGCTCGCTCTCGTCCCGCGCTATGTGCGCGAGAGCAAGGCGGACGGGCTTGCGCGGCACTTCGACACGATCGGCGCCGTGACTGTCACCGCGAGCCTGATGCTCCTGGTCTTCGGCCTGACGCAGGGCAACAGGGTCGGCTGGGACTCGGCGCAGACGATCCTCGTCTTCAGCGCCTCGGCCGTCCTGATGGCGTTCTTCCTCTGGAACGAGGTGCGGTCGCGCTCGCCGCTCGTGCGGCTGGGCATCTTCCGCAAGCGGACGCTCACCGGGGCGAACCTGGTCGGGCTCGGCCTGGGGACGATCATCTTCGGGATCTTCTTCCTGCTCTCGCTCTACATGCAGCAGGTGCTCGGGTTCTCGGCGATCGAGACGGGCCTCGGCTACCTCGCCGTCGCGCTGACGGTCGTCGTCGCGGCCACGATCTCGCAGGGCCTCGTCACGAAGGTCGGCGTCAAGCCGGTCCTGGTCGTGGGCATGGCGCTGCTCACCATCGGGATGCTCTTCTTCGCGCAGGTGTCGGTGGACGGCTCCTACTGGACGGACCTGTTCCCCGGCTTCCTGATCATCGGCGTCGGCATGGGCTTCTCGTTCGTGCCGATCTCGATCGCGGCCCTCGCCGGCGTGCAGGGGCCCGAGGCCGGGCTCGCGTCCGGGCTCATCAACACGAGCCAGCAGATCGGCGGTGCGCTGGGGCTTGCCGTCCTGACGACCATCGCCACGACGCACACGACCAGCCTGCTCGAGTCGGGCACGGCCGAGCCCGAGGCGCTCACCTCCGGCTTCAGCTGGGGCTTCTACGCTGCCGCCGGCTTCGCGCTCGCCTCCCTGATCACGACGCTGGTCGTCCTCCGCCAGGAGGACCTCCCGGCGGCGACCACCGAGCCTGCCACCGTCCCGGCCGGCTAGACCAACAACGGGGAGCGGCCGCCGCGTGGCGGCCGCTCCCCAGTCCGGTTAGGCTCGCGGCTCCTCGACCCAAGGGAGGTCGTCATGTTCCGGGCCGCGCTCGCCGCTTTCGCCCTTCTCGTCACGCCGGCCGCTGCGACCGCGGCGCCGACGCTCCAGTTCCTCGGGGAGGAGATCCTGCCCACGGGGCTTCAGTTCATGGGGACCGAGGTAGGCGGCCTTTCCTCCATCGCCTACGACGCCGACAGCGACAGCTACTACGTCATCTCCGACGACCAGAGCGTCATCGACCCGGCGCGCTACTACACCCTCGACCTCGACGTCGCGGACGGAAACCTCGACTCCGGAGACGTCGTGATCACCGGTGTTACGACGCTCCTCAACGAGTCCGGCCTGCCCTTCCCCGCCGCGTCGTTCGACCCCGAGGGGCTCGCGCTCACGAAGGAGGGCGAGCTCGTCATCACCTCGGAGGGGATTGCCAACGCGCTGATCGCGCCGTGGGTGCGCCTCTTCGCCCTCGACGGCCACCAGCTCGCCAACCTGCCGGTGCCGGACCAGTTCATCCCGGCCGGGAGCCCGCAGACGATGGGCGTCCGCCAGAACCTCGGCTTCGAGAGCGCCACGACGGTCGGGCCGTATTTCTATACAGGCTCCGAGGGCGCGCTCGTCCAGGACGGGCCCGCGGCCGGGGTCGGCGTCCCCAGCCCGGCGCGGCTCCTTCGCTACAACCTGAAGACCGGTCAGCCGGACCGGCAATACGTCTACTGGACGGACCCGATCGCCGTGCCGCCGGTGCCGCCGACGGCTTTCGCCGTCAGCGGGCTCGTGGAGCTGCTGGCGCTCGACAAGCACTCGTTCCTCTCGATGGAGCGCTCGTTCTCGGTCGGCGTCCCCGGCACGGGGAACACGATCAAGCTCTACACGACCGAGATCGACGGCGCCCGGAACGTGGGCGGCCGCGAGAGCCTCGCGGGCCAGCTCGGCTCGATCAAGCCGGTGGAGAAGACGCTGCTGCTCAACCTGGACTCGCTCGGCATCCCGCTCGACAACGTCGAGGGCATGACGTTCGGGCCGGACCTCGCCGACGGCCGGCGCTCGCTCGTCCTCGTCAGCGACAACAACTTCGCCCCGGCGCAGTTCACCCAGTTCCTGCTGTTCGCCTACTCCGAGAAGTAGCCAAAACCGGAGTCGGCTCCCCCGCGTAGATCCTGGCGAGGTCTCAACGACCACACGACAGATTTCCGCGGCGGAGCAATCCGCGGCCAGCTGGCGGACGTCTGACCTGCGGCCGGCGGGGCGGGGGCTACGGCTCCCGCCCCTTTCGCCGTACGTTGATAGCGTCCCGCCGTGTCTGAGTGGGCGGTGCTCGGAGTGCCGATCGACTCGGTCGGGCGCGCGGGCGGGACCGAGCTCGCGCCGGCGGCGTTGCGTGAGGCCGGGCTGGTCAAGCGGCTCGGGATCACGGATCGCGGGGACGTCAGCGTCCACATCCGCGGCGAGACCCGCGACCCGGAGACGGGGATCGTCGGCTCCGACGACGTGCTGAAGATGACCATCACCGTGCGCTCCGCCGTCCGCTCGATGGTGGCGGCCGGCCAGCGCCCCCTCGTCCTCGGCGGGTGCTGCGCGCTCGTTCCCGGAGCGCTCGCCGGGATGCGGGACGCGGCCGGCACGATCGGGATCGCCAGCGTCGACGGCCACGTGGACGTCTACGACGGCCGGACGTCGCCGACCGGCGAGGGCGCCGACATGCCGCTCGCGGTCGCGTTCGGCTTCGGGCCCGAGCACTGGGTGGGAGCGGCCGGCGGCTCTTCGGCCACCCCGGCCGAGAGCGTCGTGCTCGGGGCGCGCGACCCTGAGGAGGCGGTGCACATCGCCGGGCTCCTGGAGGGCGAGCTGGCCGACCTGCTCGTCCTCTCGCCCGACGACCTGCGTGCGCAGGGCCTGCGTGAGGCGGGCGACCTGGCGGCCAAGCGCCTCGCCGCCGGCCCGGGCCGCTTCTGGATCCACCTCGACGTCGACGTTCTCGACGAGGCGGCGATGCCGGCGACGGACTACCTGATGCCGGGCGGGCTCCAGTGGGAGGAGCTGGCCGAGCTCCTGCCGCCGCTCTGCGCCTCTCCGGCCGCCGCCGGCCTCAGCATCGGCTGCCTGAATCCGGAGAAGGATCCGGGCGGCGAGCTGACGCAGCGCACGTCCGACCTCGTCGTGGCAGCGCTCACCGCTCCGTAGACTCGCGACCGATGGCGTTTCCGTGGCCCGACACCGCGCCGACGGCGGCGCACCGCGCCGCCTTTACAGACGCCACCGTGCGCCCGTACTGGCTCGACGCGCTTCCGGCGCAGGAGCCCGAGCCCCAGCTGGACGGACCGGCCGAGGCCGACCTCTGCATCGTCGGCGCCGGCTTCACCGGGCTCTGGGCGGCGCTGCACGCCAAGGCTGACGACCCCGGACGCGACGTCGTCGTGCTCGAGGCGGACACCGTCGGCTTCGGTGCGAGTGGGCGCAACGGCGGCTTCGCGCTCGGCTCGCTCACGCACGGGATCGAGAACGGCCTCGCGCGCTTCGCCGAGGAGATGCCTCAGCTGGAGCGGCTCGGTCGCGAGAGCTTCCAGGGCTTCGTCGCCGACATCGAGCGGCTCGGCATCGACTGCGACCTCGAGCTGACCGGCGACCTCGGCGTCGCGCTCGAGGAGCACGAGCTGCCCTGGATCGAGGAGAGCGCCGAGCTGCTCGAGCGCTTCGGCCACGAGTACGAGATCTTCGACCGCGAGGCGGTGCAGGCCGAGGTGGCCTCGCCCACGTACCTCGGCGGCATCTGGGAGAAGACCGACGCGGCGCTCGTCGACCCCGGCAAGCTCGTCGCTGGGCTTGCGGCCGCCGCCCGCGCGGCGGGCGTGCGCATCCACGAGCGCACGCCTGCGACGAGGATCGTCGACGACGGCGCCGCGGTGCGCGTGCTCGTCCCTACCGGACACGTCCGTGCCCGCCGCGTCCTGCTGGCGACAAGCGCCTATCCGCCTCTCCTGCGGGCAATTCGCCGCTACGTCGCTCCGGTCTATGACTACGCGCTCATGACGGAGCCGCTCACGCCTGCGCAGCGCGAGTCGATCCGCTGGAGGCGCCGCCAGGGCGTCGGTGACATGGCGAACCAGTTCCACTACTACCGGCAGACGAGCGACTGGCGCATCCTCTGGGGCGGCTATGACGCCGTGTACCGCTACGGCGGGCACGTGCGCCCGGAGCTCGACGACGACGAGGAGACGTTCGCCATGCTCTCCCAGCACTTCTTCACGACGTTCCCGCAGCTCGAGGGCGTGCGTTTCTCGCACCGCTGGGGCGGCGCCATCGACACATGCAGCCGCTTCTCGGTCTTCTTCGGCACGGCGCACGGCGGCCGCGTGGCGTACGCGGTCGGCTACACGGGGCTCGGAGTCGTCTCGACGCGCTTCGGCGCGCGCGTCGGGCTCGACCTGCTCGACGGCCGCGACACCGAGGCGACCCGGCTGCGGTACGTCCGCTCGAAGCCCGTGCCGTTCCCGCCGGAGCCGCTGCGCTCGGGGGTGATCCAGCTGACGCGGAACCGGCTCGACGCCGCCGACCGCAACGCCGGCCGCCGCGGCCTCTGGCTCCGCACGCTCGACCGGCTCGGCCTCGGCTTCGACAGCTGAGCCGGCCGGTGCTACCTTCGGCGTGAGCGAAGGAGCGAGCGTGGCGAGGAGCGTCATGGCTGCCGCGGTTTCGGGGGCGATGCTCGTCCTGGCAGGGGCGTGCACCGGCTACGAGGGTTCCTCGGGCTCGGAGTCGGCGACCGAGGGCTCGCCGGACACCGTGGTGGCGACCGAGCCCGTTCCTGCGGTGGAAGGCCTTCCGGACCCGGTTGCCGGGACCCGCGCGAGAATCCTCGCGGCGGCGACCGCGCAGGACTACGACGGTCTCGAGCCGCTCGTCGACTCCGAGAGCTTCCTCTCCGACGCGGGGTTCGGCGCGGATCCCGTTGCGCACTGGCGCGACCGGGGCACGGGGCCGCTCGAGGCGATGGCGGCACTCCTGGCGCTGCCGCACACCGTGCGCGAGACGAACGAGGGGGCGCTCTATCAGTGGCCGAGGCTCACGCCAGACTCCGATCCCGAGGACATGTCGGCGGCGGAGAGGGAGGCGCTCACGGCGCTCCTCGGGCAGCGCGGGCTCGAGCGGGCGTTCAACTCGGAGACCGGGTACGTCGCCCCGCGCCTTGGCATCCTCGCGGACGGGACGTGGTTCTTCTTCATCGAGGACCCGGCGCCCTGAGCGGCTAGTCTCCCGGCCGTGAGCGCGCCGTTCACGCACCGCGTCGCGGACCTCGAGCTCGAGCCGGCACCGCTCGACCCGAGCGCGATCGTCGAGGGCTCGCCGGAGGTCTCGGAGCTCGTGTTGGCCACCTCGCCCGACGGGCGCGTCGTGCGCGGCGTCTGGCAGATCACCCCAGGCGTGATCGAGGACGTCGAGGCCGACGAGCTCTTCGTCGTCGTCTCCGGGCGTGCCACCGTCGAGGTCGAAGGCGGGCCGACTCTGGAGCTCGAGCCGGGCGTGGTCGGCGTCCTGCGGGCGGGTGACCGGGCCGTCTGGCGGATCCACGAGACGCTCCGCAAGGTCTTTCAGATCACGGACGTCGGCGACTCCGGTTAGGCTGCCGCCCCGTGGAGCTGTACGACTGGCTGCTCGCGTTGCACGTCCTCTCGGCGTTCGCGTGGATCGCCGCCCTCGTGGTCTTCTCCGTGGTCGTCGTCGCTGGGAGGCGGCTGAGCGTTCCCAGTGACGTCGTGCGCATGTTCCGGGTCGCGCGCGTCGGCGACGTGCTCATCGCCGTCGGGATGATCGGCACCATCGTCTTCGGGATCTGGCTCGCCCTGGACGAGTACGAGATCTGGGACGGCTGGGTCATTGCCGCCCTGATCCTCTGGGTCGTGGCCGCTGCATTCGGAGGCCGGGTCGGGCAAGGTCTACAACGCTGCGCGCGACCGCGCGAAGGCCATGCTGGACGAGGGTCGAGACGAGCCGAGCCCCGAGCTCAATGCCATGCTCCGCTCGCAGCGCGGGGCGGTCTTCCACACGCTCTTTGTCCTGGTCACCCTGGCCATCCTCGTGGTCATGATCTACAAGCCGGGGGCCTAGCCGATGCTCGCTGCGATCCGCCCGGACGACTGGAACTTCCCGCTCCTTCTCCACGTCCTCGGCGCCTCGATCCTGCTGGGCGCGCTGATCACGGCGGCGACTGCGCAGCTGCTCGCCTGGAAGAGTCGCTCGCCCGCCGACGTGCTCCCGTATGCCCGGCTCTCGTTCCGAACGCTGCTCTTCGTGGCGATCCCTGCCTGGTTCCTCATGCGAATCGCCGGCGAGTGGATCGCCTCCAAGGGCTGGAACGACGTCGAGCCCGAGCCGGCCTGGCTCGGGATCGGGTACCTCACGGCCGAGGCCGGCGGCCTCCTCCTCCTGATCTCGACGATCCTGGCCGGCATCGGAGCCCGCCGTCTCGGCCGGAGCAACGGGGAGCAGGGAGCGACGCTTGTCCGGGTCGCGACGGTCCTCGCGGTGCTTCTCGTCATCGCCTACGTGATCGCGGTGTGGGCGATGTCCGCCAAGCCGGAGTAGCCGCTCGGTTCGGGGCCACCCCGGGCCACCACCCGCTGTCGACGCTAACGAGTTTCAGCGCATGCGTGTGTGACGCGGTGTGCCGAAAGCGTCAACCTGTCGCGGGCCGTCGCAGGCGTGCGACCGCGGCGACCGTGAGCAGGAGCATCACAACGTCGCTGGCCAGGCACCACTGGCAGAGGGCGCCGATCGCCACGATCTGAACGACCAGGAGGTAGATGCTGAACGCGAGCCCGCCGAGGGCGAGGGCTGTACCAACAAGGCGCGCCGTCTCGCCGGCGACGAAGGTGGTCGCGAAGATGCCCAGGTACCCGATGAGGCCGAGGACCGGCACGGGTAGGCCGAGGATCTCGGCGTACTCGGAGCTCTGCACGGTCTCGCAGCCGCCGGTGGAGCAGGCGATCGTCGCGTCCGCGTATTTGGCGTAGGTGAGGTACGCGGCGATCGCGGCGCCCGCGAGGGCGAGCACGGCGACTGCAATCCGCAGCGCGCGGTCGCTCACTCGCCGAGCAGCTCGTCGATCGCGGCGCGGAACTCCTCGGGGGCGAGCGAGCCGATATCGAGCGCGGCGAGCTCACCGCCCGTCTCGCCGAGCAGGAATGCGGGGGTGCCCGTCACGCCGTCGGCCTGAGCGGAGGCCGCCGCCTCCTCGATCGTGGCCGTCGCCTCGGCGGAGTCGCGGGCTTCGAGCATCCGGTCGACGTCCAGTCCGGGGACTGCCTCGCCGATCCCGCGCAGGAAGTCGTCCGTCACCCAGCCGCTGTTCTCGGCGGCCTGGTTGACGTAGATCAGGTCGACCACGTTCCAGAGCTTGCCCTGCTCGCCGGCGGCGAGGGCCGCGCGGAGGGCGTCCTCGGACTCCGGCCCGATGAAGGTCAGGCCGCGGAACTCGATGCGGAGCCGCCCGTCGCGGACGTAGTCGGCGACCAGCTCGGGGAAGGTCTGCAGCGCCCACTCGGCGCAGAAGGGACACTGGAGGTCGGCGTACTCCACGAGCGTCACGGGCGCGTCGGGCTCGCCGAGCGCGATTCCGTCCTGGGGAATGCCGTCGAGCATCGCCTCCACATCCGGGCCGCCGGTGATCGCGGTGGTCCCGCTGCTGCCGCCGCCGCCATCGTCTCCGCTTTGCGCGCTCAGAAGGCTCGCGCCGACGAGGCCGACGGCCACCGCGGCGGCGATCATGCCGACCACGAGCACGCGGCGGCGGGTGAGCAAGGATCCCGTCTGCTGCTTGGGCTGTGATCGGCGCGCGACTGGGACGCGCGCGGGCTTCTTCCGCTTGGCCACGACCTTCATCCTGGCTGCCCACGTGCCGGCCGCGCATCGGTTTCCGGCCGCAGACGGCCTGCGGGAAGCCCGCAATCCCGGAGGGCTTGAAGGGAATGACGGCTGTGGCGCCTCGGCGACGAGCGACATTCCGCCAATCCCTCCTAGAATCGAGGCGTGGCGGACAGCTTCTCAGCACTCGGACAGCTCGACGCCGGTGGGCGTTCGCACGCGATCGCGCGGCTGGACGCGCTCGCCGGGGAGACCGATGTCGCGCGGCTCCCGTACACGCTGCGCGTCCTGCTCGAGAACGTCCTCCGGGCGGAGGCACTCGGGCTGGGGAGCGAGGAGGAGGTGCGCGCGGTCGCCGGCTGGGACGCCCACGCGGACCCCAGCCACGAGATCTCCTTCCGTCCTGCGCGCGTGCTGCTGCAGGACTTCACGGGTGTCCCGGCGATCGTCGACCTCGCCGCCATGCGCGAGGCGATGGTGGCGCTCGGCGGCGACGCAGCCGCGATCAACCCGCAGATCCCGGCCGAGCTCGTCATCGACCACTCGGTGCAGGTGGACGAGTTCGGCTCGCGCCTCGCGATCTTCCGCAACACGGAGCGGGAGTTCGAGCGGAACCGCGAGCGCTACGCCTTCCTCCGCTGGGGGCAGAGCGCGTTCGACAACTTCAGCGTCGTCCCGCCGAACACCGGGATCGTCCACCAGGTGAACCTCGAGTACCTCGCGCGCGTCGTCGAAGTGCGCGAAGAAGGCGGACGGCCGTTTGCGTTCCCGGACACGCTGATCGGCACCGACTCGCACACGACGATGGTCAACGGCCTCGGCGTGCTCGGCTGGGGCGTGGGCGGGATCGAAGCCGAGGCGGTGCTCCTGGGCGAGCCCGTCTCGATGCTCGTCCCGCAGGTGGTCGGCTTTCGACTCAGCGGCACGCTGCCGGAGGGCGCAACCGCCACCGACCTCGTCCTGGCGGTCACGCAGATCCTGCGGAGCCTCGGCGTGGTGGGGAAGTTCGTCGAGTACTTCGGCCACGGCCTCGTCGGGCTGCCGCTCGCCGACCGCGCGACCATCGGGAACATGTCGCCGGAGTACGGCGCCACGTGCGGCTTCTTCCCCGTGGACGAGGAGACGCTCCGCTATCTGCGCCTCACGGGGCGAAGCGCGGAGCAGGTCGAGCTCGTCGAGGCGTACTGCCGCGCGCAGGGCCTCTTCCACGACCCGGACGCAACGCCCGAGTATTCGCAGGTCGTCGAGCTCGACCTCGGCGACGTCGAGCCGAGCCTCGCCGGCCCGCGCCGGCCGCAGGACCGCGTGCCGCTGACCCAGGCGAAGGCGTCCTTCCTGGAGTCGCTCTCGACCTTCGGCGTGCCGTATCGCAACGGCTCCGAGGACAAGGCGATCGCGGACTCGTTCCCTGCCAGCGACCCGCCCGACTTCACGGAGCCCGGCCACCAGCCCCTCCCCGACGACGACCCGGAGCCCGTCGCCGGGGCCGCGCCGGAGCGGCGGGCCGTCCCGGTCTCCATGGGCGACGAGAGCTTCGAGCTGGAGCACGGCTCGGTCGTCATCGCCGCGATCACGAGCTGCACGAACACGTCGAACCCGTCGGTCATGGTCGCAGCCGGGCTCCTGGCGAAGAACGCGGTCGAGCGCGGCCTCGCCCGCAAGCCGTGGGTGAAGTCGAGCCTCGCGCCCGGCTCCAAGGTCGTGACCGAGTACTACGACAAGGCGGGCCTGACGTCGTTCCTCGAGGCGCTCGGCTTTCACACCGTCGGCTACGGCTGCACGACCTGCATCGGCAACTCGGGGCCTCTCCCGCCCGAGATCTCCGAGGCGGTGGACGACGGCGAGCTCGTCGTCTGCGCCGTCCTCTCCGGGAACCGCAACTTTGAGGCGCGCATCCATCCGGAGGTGAAGGCGAACTACCTCGCCTCGCCGCCGCTCGTCGTCGCCTACGCGCTGGCGGGTCGCATCGACCTCGACCTGACCACCGAGCCGCTCGGCCGCGACCAGGACGGGCACGAGGTGTTCCTGCGCGACCTCTGGCCGACGCCGGAGCAGATCAAGGACACGATCGCCGAGGCGATCAACGTGGACATGTATCGCCGCACCTACGCCGATGTCTTCACCGGCGACGAGAACTGGGCGGCGCTGCCCGTTCCCGAGGGCGATCTCTTCGCGTGGGATCCCGACTCGACGTACGTGCGCCTGCCGCCGTACTTCGAGGGCATGTCGCCGGAGCCCGGCACGGTCGAGGACGTCGCCGGCGCCCGTTGCCTGGTCATGATCGGCGACAGCGTCACCACCGACCACATCTCGCCCGCCGGCGCGATCAAGCCGGACAGCCCGGCGGGGCGCTACCTCGTCGAGCGCGGCGTCGAGCGCAAGGACTTCAACTCGTACGGCTCCCGCCGCGGGAACCACGAGGTGATGGTGCGCGGGACGTTCGCGAACGTGCGCCTCCGCAACCTGCTCGTCCCCGGTAGCGAGGGCACGTGGACGGTGCACCTGCCCGACGGCGAGGAGACGACCATCTTCGACGCCGCCATGCGCTACCGCGCCGAGGGCGTGCCGACCGTCGTGCTCGCCGGCAAGGAGTACGGCTCGGGCTCTTCCCGCGACTGGGCGGCGAAGGGGCCGAACCTGCTCGGCGTGCGCGCCGTGATCGCCGAGAGCTACGAGCGCATCCACCGGTCGAACCTGATCGGGATGGGCATCGTCCCGCTCCAGTACCCGGACGGCGAGACGGCCGAGTCGCTGGGGCTCACCGGCCGGGAAGTGTTCGCCGTCGATGGCCTCGAGAACGGCGAGGCGAGCTCCGTGCGGGTGACTGCGGCGCCCGACGACGGCGGCGAGCCGGTCGCCTTCACGGCCCGCGTGCGGCTCGAGACGCCCCGCGAGCGCGAGTACCTCCGCCACGGCGGGATCTTGCTCTACGCGTTGCGCAAGCTCGCCGCGCGCGGCTAGGGGCGCCAGAACAGCTCAGCGCTCACGGCGCGAGCCCCCGGTAAAGCGGGCGACGTCCTCGGCCTCCGCCGCGAGCGCGGCGACGTCCTCCTGGGCGAGCCTGGCGAAGGGCTCGGTCTCGACACGGCCGGCGCGAAGCCTCCAGGTTCCGGTCACGAGTCCTGCGACGGTCGCGGCGGGCCGGAGCACGCCCCCACCGGGATGGACGCGGCGCGCGTGCTCGGCCGGGACCGCGAACGTTCGGTCCCGCCAGCCGAGCAGGTAGGGGTCGAAGGAGGGGAGGAGCCGGGCGGGAGGGATCTGCGGAACCGACCGCGGCGGCGAAGGCGCCGCGGCGAACCCCGCCCGCGCCTCCCGGAGGGGCAGGCCGGCCCAGCGGGCCATGTCCTCCGGGGTGGCGGGCGCGTGGCCGGCGAGGTACCGCCGCGCCAGCTCGGCGAGCGCTGCGCTGCGCTCCACCTGCGGCGCCGGCCCGAGGCGGTCGCGGGCGAGGACGAAGGCCGGGCGGCCGTCCCGCACGGGGCCGAGAACCGCGACGCCCCGGAAGGCGGCGAGGGCGAGGAGATGCGGCAGGGCCTGGCCCTCGGCCCGGATGCCGGCCGTGGCCAGGCGCTCGCCAAGCTGCGCCCTGGTGAGCGGGCCCTCGCCCGCGAGCGCCCGCTCGACAACGGTCACGGCGCGCTCGGCCTCGTCCGGTGTGACGCCCTCCTGCCCGAGCCGGCGGCGGTTGGCGGCGAGCCGGCGGGGCGCGGTCAGCGCGAGCAGCCAGTGGTAGTCCTCGCTGCGGACGAGGTGGAGCGTCCCGCGCAGGAGCCAGCCGACGACGAGGGCGCCGCGCTCGAGCTCGGCGTCGACGTCCGCCGCGATCAGCCCGCGCGTGCGCGCGCGGATCGCCAGCCGGGCCGAGCCGAGCTCCTGCGCCTGCACGGCGAGGAGGCGCTCGACCACAGCAACGGCGTCTTCGGCCGGCTCGCCGAGGAGCTGGGCGTGCGCCCGGCGGGCCCGAAGCTCGGGTGCGTCCACGTGCTCAGGCGCCGAGGTCGACCGCAGTCCCGATCGGCAGCCAACGGAAGCGCCGGCTGATGTCCTCCGGCGCCTTCGCGAGCTCGCGCTCGATGCCCTCCCGGCCCTCCTTGAAATGCTTCCAGCCTTCGTAGTGGAGCGGGATCGCGGTGCGCGGATCGATCAGGCCGCACAGCTCGACGGCGTCCCGGGCGGTCATGCTGTAGCGCACCGGTCCCGTAACGGGGAACTGGACGCCGCCCAGGTGCAGGATCGCGGTGTCGACCTCCAGGCGGCCGGCCACCTCCTTGACGCCGTCGTAGAGCACGGTGTCCCCGGAGATCCACAGGACACCGTGCTCCTGGCCGTCCCAGCGCAGCGCAAACCCGACGACGTCGCCGGCGAGCGGGTGGCTGAACGGCGGGCCGTGGCGGCACGGCGTCGCGGTGATCTCGATGGTCGGCCGACCGGGCGCCTCGAGCACTGTCGACTGCCAGGGCTCGAGCCCGCGCGCGCCGCCGCCGAGGCGCTCCGCGCCGGACGCCGTGGTGACGACGACGCCGGCCGCGGGGAGCAGCTCGCGGCCGGCGGCGTCGAGGTTGTCGCCGTGATGGTCGTGCGTGAGCAGGATCGCGTCGAGCGGCGGCAGCGCGTCCGCCGGGATCGCCGGCCCGACCAGCTTGCGTGAGCTCGAGCCCCAGCCGAAGGTGTACCGCCCACCAGGCGGATCGAACGTCGGATCGGTGAGCAGCCGCCAGCCGTCCACCTCGAGCAGGAGCGTCGGCCCGCCGATGTGCGTGAGGCGTACGTCCTTCACGACCCCGGACGCGTCACGCGGGATCCGCGGGAGTCGCGGCCGGCTGGGTCGCGTTGGCGAGCGCCCAGTCCAGCGCGTAGTCGGCGACCTCTTCCCAGCCCTCCTGGGCGGGAAGGAGGTGCGCCTTGCCCTCGTACTCCTTGACCTCGGTGATCGTGTTCGACTTGTAGTGCTTCGCGTTCGAGCGCTGGACACTCGGCGGCATGAGATGGTCCTCGCCGCCCGAGATAAACAGCAGCGGCGCCCGGTCGTCGTTCTTGTAGTCGACCCAGGAGGCCTGGTGGCCCGGCTCCAGGTTGGCCAGCACGATCCCCCAGAGGATCGCTCCCGAGGCCGGTACGTGATAGCGCTCGTAGAGCGCCTGGGACTCGTCTTCGCTGAAGGTGTTCGTGAACACGTAGTGCCACTGCTCGGGCGTGAAGCCGACGGCGCGGTGGCGGTTGGCCGGGTTCTTGAGGACGGGGAACAGCGACTTGATCTGCGAGGGCGGGGTGACGCGGACGCCCTCGGTCGGAGCGGAGTTGATGGCCACCCCGACGGCGCCGAAGCCGTGGTCGAGGAGGAGCTGCACGAAGGTCCCGCCGGCGGAGTGGCCGATCAGGATCGGCGGCGACTCGAGCTCGCCGACGACCGTCTCGAGATGCTCGACGACCGCCGGCACCGTCAGCGCCTCGATCGGCGAGGTGTCCGCGTTGAGCGCCTCGACCTCGACCTCGAAGCCGGGATAAGCAGGCGCGATCACGCGGTAGCCGGCCTGCTCGTAGCGGTCGATCCAGTGCTCCCAGCTTCTGGGCGTGACCCAGAAGCCGTGGATCAGGACGATGGTGTCCGGGGCCGTCGCATCGGTGCTCATGCTGTGTGCCTCCTGGGCTCGAGGTGCGAGTCCCGGAAACGTACGGGTTCCGGAGCGGCTCTCGCTAGCGGAGTCGAGCCCTGCAGAGGCCGGGCTCGACGAACGGCTCCAGCCGCGTCGCCGTGACGGGCGCGCCGATCTCGGCGAGCGCGCCGCGGATCAGGCCGAGGTGCACCGCGCAGACGACGTCGCCGTGCTGCTCGGCGAGATCCCGGAAGGGGCAGCGGTGCATGAGGACGTCGCCGTTCTCGCGCTCGGGCTCGAACCCGTGCTCGTCGAGCAGGCGGACGACCTGGTCGGCCGCATCGCCGGCGCTCAGCCGCGCGAACGGGCGCGGCCGCTCGACGAGGAAGCGGCCCCAGGCCTCGCCGGCCCGCTCGGCCGCGGCGGTGCCGTTCTCCGTGCCCGAGAGCGAGCCGGCGAGGATGGCGGCGAGCAGGCGGTAGTCCTCGCGCCCCTCGGCCTCCTCCTCGGTCGCGGTGAAGACGACGCGCGGCCGGCCCGGCCGCGTGCGCGGCTCGGTCCTCGAACTGACGAACCCCGCGTTGGCCAGGACGCCGAGGTGCCAGCGCACGGTGTTCGGGTGGAGCCCGACGCGCGCGGCGAGCTGGTGGGCGTCGAGCGGCCCGCCGGCCTCGGCCAGCGTCCTGAGGATGCGGGCCCGGCTCGGGTCGGCCAGAGCTCTATGTCCGGTGGCGTCCATGAATCTCCAACAGGTTTCGGGTCAATCCCAAGCCTCCGGCCCAGCGCCCGTCTCGGCATCCGGTAGGGCGCTGAGCGGATCTGCGGAAAACCCGCATGCGAAGCGGCGTGGTTCCCCGATGGCACCGCGGCGCATTTCTCCGATCCTCGTCGTAGATACCAAGAGATCGGGAGGGATCCGAGATGAAGACCATCGCCATCGCCGTCCTAGTAGCACTCCTCAGCCTCGCAGCGCTCGTCGGGACGACCACCGCCGTCGTGTCCGCGGATGTCGCGCAGAAGGCGAAGGACGACGCCGAGGCGGCCACGAACGGCGCCACCGGCGCGCCGTCGGCACATGCCGCCGCGGCGCCGGCCGCCGAGGGCGCAGGACTCGTCAGCTACGCCGGCCAGACCGGCGAGAACGCCGAGGACCTCGTCGCAGCCCATAAGCCCTTCCCCGCCGAGCTCGCCCCCGTTCCCGAGGGCGACGTCGTCGACGTCGAGCTCACGCTCAAGGACGTCGTCGTCGAGATCGCGCCCGGCGTGAAGTACACCGCCTGGGGCTTCGAGGGCGGCGCGCCCGGTCCGGCGATCCATGTCCGCGAGGGTCAGCAGGTTCGCATCACCCTCACGAATGGCGGCGCGATCCCGCACTCGATCGACTTCCACGCCGCACGGATCGCTCCCGACAAGGCGTTTCGGGACGTCGCGCCCGGCGAGTCCATCACCTACACCTTCGAGGCGACCGACCCGGGCGTCTTCATGTACCACTGCGGCACGAAGCCGGTGCTCGCGCACATCGCCAACGGCATGTACGGGGCCATCGTCATCGAGCCGGCCGAGAAGCCGCTCCCGCGGGCCGACCGCGAGTTCGTCCTCGTCTCGAGCGAGTGGTACCTGAACGGGCCCGGCGTCGACGAGCCGGCCGCCTACGACATGCCCAAGGCGCACGCGGTCCAGCCCGACTGGGTGACCTGGAACGGGTACGCGGGCCAGTACGTCGCGCATCCCTTGACCGCCGACCCCGGCGACACGGTCCGCTTCTGGGTCGTGGCCGCCGGCCCGAGCCTCGACACCGCCTTCCACGTGGTCGGCACGATCTTCGACCGTGCCTGGGTGAACCAGGACATGACCCGGTTCCAGACCGGCGTCCAGACGGTCGAAGTCCCGGCGGGCGGCGGCGCGGTCTTCGACGTCAAGATCGACGAGCCCGGGGTCTACCCCTTCGTCTCCCACTCCTTCGCGAGCGTGGACCTGGGCCAGGTTGGCCTCTTGAAGGTGGGCAATCCGAAGGGCTCCGCCGAGCACTAGGCTCCAGGAGCCGATGGGCTCCGAGCTTCACGAGGCGGCCGCGCAGGGATTCCCCGGCGCGGCCGCTTCGTATGAGGCGGGCCGGCCGACCTACCCGCCCCAGGCGGTGGCGCGGCTCGCCCGTGAGCTCCACCTCGGGACCGGCCGCGCCGTGCTCGACCTCGCCGCCGGGACCGGGAAGCTGACCGCGCTCCTGGTCGGCACCGGCGCGTGCGTCGTCGCGGTGGAGCCGGTGGCGGAGATGCGGGCCGTGCTGGAGGCCGCTCTCCCCGGCGTCCGGGCGCTACCCGGGACTGCCGAGGCGATCCCGCTCGGCTCCGGCACTGTGGACGCCGTCACCGTCGGCCAGGCGTTCCACTGGTTCCGGGGCGACGAGGCGCTGCGCGAGATCCACCGCGTCCTGCGGCCCGGCGGCGGGCTCGGCCTCCTCTGGAACGTCCGGGACACGTCGGTTCCCTGGGTCGCGCGGCTCTCCGAGCTGATGGAGCCGCACCGCCGCGACGCGCCCGCGTACCGCTCCGGCGCGTGGCGCGAGGCGTTCGAGCGGACGACCCTGTTCGGCAGGCTCGGCCACGCCGACGGCCGGGCTCGTCCACCGGCTGCCTCCCGAAGGGGTCGTCGCCCGCGTTGCCTCCGTCAGCTTCGTCGCCGCGCTCCCGGAGGGAGAGCGCGAGGCCGTCCTCATGGAGGTCCGCAACCTGTTGGCCACGGACCCCCAGACACGCGGCCGCGACGAGATCGAGCTCCCGTACCGGACTGATGCCTTCTGGACTAGGGCTCGCGGCGCCTGACGACCGTCAGTCCCCAGGCCTCGCCTGCGGCGAAGAGCTTGTCCGGGTCCACCTCGCCGAGCCAGCCGAGGAAGTGGCGCTCCGGATCGGCGTCGGTGGAGCCGTAGACGGCGGCGCGCTCCGCCGGGGCCTCCTCGGCGACTCCGCGCTCCGCGCGCTCGAGGTCGGCGAACCGCTCCTCGGCGGCCGGTCCTTCGGCGTAACCCTTGCCCACGCGGGTAAGGCTACGCCCGCGGGGCCTGCTGTGACCACTCGGAGAGCGAGTACCAGTAGCTCTCCTTCAGCGCGGCCGCGATCCGCGGGTCGGTGTGGTTCGGGTTGAAGACGTTGTGCTCGAGGTCGGCGCAGATCGCGACGGCCTCCATGGGGATGTCCGGCAGGCTCACCAGCACCTCCGCGGGCAGGCGGGCCTCGCCGAGCGTGTAGTGCTTGAAGTGCAGGTCGGGCGCGACCTCGAGGAGGACGGGCCAGTCGGGGCAGCTGCGTGCGGTGCTACTCATCGGACTCTCCGATTCGGGCTTCGGCACAAGAGGCCTTCTTCACGAGGGCAACCAGCGCGTCGATGAACTCGGGGTCGGCGTTGAGGGACTCGATGCGGTCGAGCTCGAGCCCGAGCTCGGCCGCCTTCTCGCGGGCCTCGACGTCGAGGTCCCAGAGGATCTCCAGATGGTCGCACACGAACCCGACCGGAGCGACGAGCACCTTGCCGACGCCGCGTTCGTGCAGCGTCTCCAGCTCGACGAGGATGTCGGGCCCGAGCCACGGCTCGCCGGTCGCGCTCTCGCTCTGGAAGGCGAACGACCAGTCGCCGACTCCCGCCCGCTCGGCCACGAGCGCCGAGGTCTCCAGGAGCTGGTCGCGGTAGGGATCCCCCTCGGCGAGGATCCGCTCGGGGAGGCTGTGCGCGGTGAAGACAACGTGCGCGTCGGTGCCGCGAACGCGGTCGGCGAGGAGCTCGACGTACGGCTCGTGGTCGTGCCAGCTCTCCACGAAGGCGAGCTCGGCGCGGCCGTCCAGCGCGGCCTCGAGCCGGTCCCGGTAGCCGCCGATCGACAGGCGCGAGTAGTGCGGGGCGAGCACGAGGCCGACCAGCCGCTCGGTTCCGTTCGCGAGCGCCTGCTCGACTGCGTCCTGGATCCAGGGCTCCCAGTGCTTCATCCCCACGTAGACCGGCAGCCCCATCGCTTCCTCGAGCCCGGCGCGCTGCGCCTCCGTGATCCGGTTCAGCGGGGAGCTGCCGCCGATGCGCCGGTAGCGCTCGACGAGCTCGTCCACGGCCTCCTGGCGCACGGGCCGGCCGCCGCGGATGTCGGAGAAGTAGGCGGGAATGTCCTCCGGGCGCTCAGGGCTCCCGTAGGCCATCAGGATGACCGCCGTGCTGGGGTTTGCCGGCGTCAAGCGGTGACTTCGACGGAGGTGCGCTCGCGCACGAGCTCGACGAGGCGGCCGAGGTCGGCAGGATCGGTGTCCGGGAGGACGCCGTGGCCGAGGTTGAAGATGTGCCCGCGGCGGCCGGCGACCGCGTCGAGGATGCCGACGGTCGCGCTCTCGATGCGCTCCCAGGGGCCGAGCAGCACGGCCGGGTCGAGGTTGCCCTGGACGCCCCGGCCCGAGCCGAGGGACTCCCAGCAGCGGTCGATGGGCACGCGCCAGTCGAGGCCGATGACGTCGCCGCCCACCGCCTTCATCTCGCGGAGCAGGTGCGTCGTCCCGGTCCCGAAGTGGATGGTCGGCGCCTCGGTGGCCGCGAGGACGCGCGCGGAGTAGGGAGCGACGAACTCCCGGTAGTCGGCGGCCGAGAGCGCGCCCACCCAGGAGTCGAAGAGCTGGATCGCGTCCGCGCCGGCGTCCACGGTCGCGCGGACGTAGGCGGCGAAGGTGTCCGCCAGCCGGTCCATGAGCGTGTGCCAGAGGTCGGGCGCGCGGTACATGCAGGTCTTCGTCTTCACGAAGTCGCGCGTCGGCTTGCCCTCGACGAGGTAGCCGGCGACGGTGAACGGCCCGCCGGCGAAGCCGATGACCGCCCGGTCTCCGTCCAGCTCGGCGCGGACGAGGCGGACGGCCTCCAGCAGGATACGGCACGGCCTCCTCCGGCTCGGGGACGCGCAGGCGCTCCACGTCGTCCAGGCTCTCGAGTGGGCTGCGAACGACCGGCCCGACGCCGTCCACCAGCTCGACCTCGATCCCCATGCCGAGGACGGGAAGCATGATGTCGGCGAACATCACGGCCGCGTCGACGCCGTGGCGGTGGACCGGCTGGAGGGTCACCTCCGCGCAGAGCTCGGCTTGGCGGCAGATCTCGAAGAGCGTGTACCGCTCGCGGATCTCCCGGTATTCGGGAAGCGAGCGCCCGGCCTGGCGCATGAACCAGACCGGCGTGCGCTCGACGTGCTCGCGCCGGGCGGCACGGGTCAGCAGAGGCTCGGTCATGCCCCTGAAATCTAGCGTGAGGCTTAGAACCCGTCTCGAAATGACGCCTCGTCGCCGGGGTGCGTTGGACGAGTGCGAGGCAAGGACGAGCTCTCGCGGAGCTCGTCCTTCTGATGCCATCCCCACCCATCCCGCGTTCGTAGCCGGAGGCTACGGGCGCAACCGAGGACACCGGATCGTGCCGGCCAGCGCGGCCCGGCGGCACAGGGCTTCGTTTTGAAACGGGTTCTTAGGGCTAGCCGCCGACCACGAAGGCGACGTGCGCGCCCTGGAGCTCGGCAGGCCGCATGCCGTCGAGCGGCACGATTCGGTGGATGCCGAAGTCCTTCGCGAGGCGCCGCGCTTCGCGCGCGAAGCCTGGCCGGTACATCACGATCGAGCGCGGGTAGTCCGAGCGCGCCGAGTTTCCGGTGCCGGCGATCATGTAGTTGCGGCTCCTGACCTCCTCGGCCGTCGCCGACGCCGCGCCCGAGACCCCGTTGCCGTTCAGCACGAGGACGGACGTCTCACCGCGGGCGAGCACCGGCTTGGCTTCGGGCTTCGCGCCCGGCTCGGTCTTCTGCGGCAGCTGGCCGCGCTCGTTGAGCTCGCGCTCGACGGCCACGCGGGCCACCGTCGTCGGGTCGGTCGCCTTGGCGACCTCGTCCGAGAAGAACTTGCCGAAGAGCCAGATGCCCACGACGAGCAGGATCAGGAGCTCGACGGTGGCGACCGAGACCGCGATGAATGCTGCGGAGCGCCAGGGCGGGGTAGCTGGAAGGTCTGCGCGATGATCCACGGGCCGGACTAGTTCGCCCCGTGGCCAGCCTCTCCTTCCTCTCTCAGAACCCGAACCAGAACGAAGCCTTGAGCCGTCGCAACGCCCTGGGCGGCGCGCTGCGGCGTCCTCGGTTGCGCCCGTAGCCTCCGGCTACGAACGCGGGGTGGGCGGGGACAGCATCAGAAGGACGAGTTCCGTAGGAAATCGTCCTTGCATCGCACTCACCCAGAGCGTCGCGCCGACGAAGCGTCATTCTGGTTCGGGTTCGTAATGAATTTCCATGTGGCCGCGATCCCGTCCGCGAACGAGGTGGTCGTTGCGAAGCTCAACTCGCGCTTCGCCAAGCTCGCGTCGAGGACGCTGCGCTGCAGCTCTCCGAGCCGCGGCGGGTCGAACACGGGCTCGACCTCGACGCCCGCGGCGTGCCCGCAAGCCTCGAAGAGGTCGAGCACCGACGTCGCCACGCCGGTGCCGACGTTGTAGACGCCGGCCGGGCCTGCGGAGGCCGAGGCGGTGACGGCGGCGACGTCGCCCACGTAGACGTAGTCGCGCTGCTGGGTCCCGTCGCCGAAGATGTGGGGCGCCTCGCCCTCGGCCAGCTTCCCGAGGAAGATGGCCACCACGCCCGCCTCGCCGTGAGGATCCTGGCGCGGGCCGTAGACGTTGCCGAAGCGCAGGGCGCTGTGCTCGCTGCCGTACAGCCGGTTGTAGGTGGCGAGGTACTCCTCGCCGGCGAGCTTCGACGTGCCGTACTGCGAGAGCGGCGCGCGCGGCGCGCTCTCCAGGGCCGGCTCGGCGCACTCGCCGTAGATGGCGCCGCCGGTCGAGGCGAAGACGATGCGCGTCCCGTGCTCCCGCGCCGCCTCGAGGAGCCGGAGCGTCCCGAGCACGTTCACCTCGGCGTCGAAGTCGGGCCGCTGCACGGAGACGCGGACGTCGGCCTGCGCCGCGAGGTGGAAGCACGCCTCGGGGCGGGCCTCGCCGAAGACCTCGCCGACCGCGTCCGGATCGCGGATGTCCGCGACGACCAGCTCGGCGCCCTCGTTCACGTTCTCGGGCTTCCCGCGCGAGAGGTCGTCGAGGACGAGGACCTCGTCGCCGCGCGCGACGAGCAGGTCGACGACGTGCGAGCCGATGAAGCCCGCGCCCCCTGTGACGATCGCCCGCACGGGCGTATCCTACGGCGCTCGTATGTTCGTGACCTTCGAAGGAGTGGACGGCTCGGGGAAGTCGACGCAGGCACGCCTGCTGGCCGAGAGGCTCCGCTCGGAGGGCCGCGAGGTCGTGCTCACGCGCGAGCCGGGAGGGACGGACGCCGGCGAGCGGATCCGCGAGCTGCTGCTGCACGGGGAGAGCCTGGCGCCGTGGGCCGAAGCATCGCTCTTCGCCGCCGCGCGCGCCCAGCTCGTCGACGAGGTCATCCGTCCTGCCCTCGCGCGCAGCGCCGACGTCGTGTCCGACCGCTATCTGGACTCGTCGTTGGCCTATCAGGGCATCGCGCGCGGGCTCGGGGTCGAGCGCGTGCTGGAGCTGAACCTCCTGGCCACGAGCGGGCTCCTGCCCGACCGCACCTTCCTGCTCGCGCTGCCTCCCGACGAGGCCGCCGGCCGCCGCGAGGGCGAGCCGGACCGCATCGAGAGCGAGGGCACGGCCTTCGCCGAGGAGGTCGACCGCGCCTACCGCGAGATCGCCCTGGTCTTCCCCAAGCGCATCGTCCTGGTGGACGGCCGCGCAAACTCCGAAGATATTGCCGAGATCGTCCGTGGACAGCTTCGAGACCTTCCCTGAGCAGGACGAGGCCAAGCGCCTGCTCCGCGCGGCCGTCGCGGAGGGGCCGGCGCACGCCTACCTCTTCCACGGGCCGCGCGGGGTGGGGAAGCGCCGCGCCGCCGTCGCTTTCGCGGCCGAGCTGCTGGGCGACTCAGAGCGCGTCGTGCGGGGGGTCCACCCCGACCTCTACGTCCTCGAGCCGCTCGGCGACCAGATCCGGATCGACCCGATCCGCGACCTTCGCCGCGACCTGCACATGCGCCCGTTCGAGGCCGAGCGCCGCGTCTATCTCGTCCTGCGCGCGCACCTGCTGAACGAGGACGCCGCCGACGCGCTCCTCAAGGATCTCGAGGAGCCGCCGCCCTACGCCGTCATCGTGCTCGTCGCCGACGAGCTCGGGCTGCTGCCGCCGACGATCCGCTCGCGCTGCCAGCTCGTCCCCTTCCGCCGGCTCTCGCAGCGCGCGATCAAGGCGTTCCTCTCCTCGCGCGGGCTGCAGGGCGAGCCGCTCGACGCGCTCGCGCGCGTGGCGGCGGGCCGGCTCGACCGTGCCGAGCGCCTGCTCGACCCCGACGCGGGGGAGCGGCGGGACGGCCTCATCGAGCTCGCGCGCTCCGTGTACCTCGACTCCGCGTTCGATCCCGGCCGGGCCTCGCGCGCCGTCACCGACCTCGCGCAGGAGCGGGGCGGCCGCGCCCGGGCGGCGGTGGAGAAGGACCCGCTCCCCTCCGAGACCGCCCGCGAGACCGAGCAGCGCGGCAAGCGCGCGGGCCGGGGTGCCGAGCGCGAGGAGGTGCTGGACGCGCTCGACCTGCTCACGAGCTGGTACCGCGACCTCATGGTCGTGGCCGCGGGGGCCGACGGCGCTGTCCTCAACACCGACCGGCTCGCCGAGCTCTCCGCGGACGGTCTCCCGGAGCGCGGCCCGGCGGCCGAGCGCGCGGCGGCGACCGTGCGCGACGTGTGGCGCTCGTTCGAGTTCAACGTCCAGCCAGGCCTGACGCTCGAGGCGCTCTTCATTCGCCTGCGGCGCGAGCTGGGAGGCACACTTCCCGCATGACGGTCGCGGTCGGGGTCGTGTTCTCGCCGGGAGGAAAGGTCTACTCCTTCGATCCGGGCGCGCTCGAGCTGGGCTGGAACGAGCAGGTCGTCTGCCAGACGTCCCGCGGCCAGGAGCTCGGGCGCGTGGTGCAGGCGAACCACGAGCTCGACGGCGAGCCGGCGAACGCCGCTGAAGAGGGTCGTCCGCCGGGCAACCGAGGTCGACCACGAGACGGCCGCCTCGAACCGAGAAGAGGCGAGGCGGGCGATGCGCGTCTTCCGCGACGTGATCAAGCAGGAGGGCGTCGAGCTCAAGCCCGTCGCGGCCGAGCTCGTCTTCGACGGCTCGCGGGTCGTTTTCTCCTACGAGTCCGAGCGCCGGCCGGACGCGGCCAAGCTTCAGGCTGCGCTCCGCGACCGGCTCCACCGGCGCGTCGAGCTGCGCTCGGTAGGCCCGCGCGAGTGCGCCCGGCTCTGCGGCGACGTCGGTCTCTGCGGCGGCGGCCAGTGCTCGCGCCGCTACCCGACGCACGAGCAGCCGATCACGCTGCGCATGGCCAAGGACCAGGACCTGCCGATGAGCTCGGGCAGGATCACCGGCCTGTGCGGCCGGCTCCGCTGCTGCCTCGCCTTCGAGCACCCGCTCTACAAGAGCTTTCGCGACCGCGCGCCCCGCGTGGGGCGGCGCGTCGAGACGCCGCACGGCGAGGGCGTCGTCACCGGCTACAAGGTGCTCGACGACGCCTGTACGGTCGAGCTCGAGGAGGGCGCGGCGGGCCTCGACGTGCTCATCGACGAGTGCCGGGAGGTGGCATGAGCTCGACACCCGAGGACGCTCGAGACCAGGCTCGAGGGCTACCGCGACATGCGGCGGGACCTCGAGCGGGCGATCGTCCCGCTGGCGACCTCGGTCGACGGGCGCCGCTTCACGTTTCAGGCCTCCCTGCACGACCTGGCCTTCCAGGCCGGGGGCTACGTCGTGCTCGAGGGCGAGGGCAAGCCGCGGCTCGGCCAGGTGATCACTCTCCAGGCTGCGAGTCGCGAGGGACCCGACCTCGCGGTCGCTCTCGGCGACGACCTCTCCGTCAACTCGAGCGTGCTCCTACGCTACGCGCAGGGCGAGGGGGTCGTGCTCGAGGGCGACGGCACTCCGTTCCACGACGCGAGCGCCCGGCCCGCCGAGCCGGCGGAGGTCGAGGCCTGGCTCGAGCGGACGCGCCCGCACCGGGCGGCCCTCGAGGTCGGCGAGCTCGTGCTCGCCTCGGGCGTGCCCTTCGCGCTCGACGCGGGCGGCTTCGACCGGCACACGTTCCTCTGCGGTCAGTCGGGCTCGGGGAAGACGTACTCGCTCGGGCTCGTCCTCGAGCAGCTCCTGCTCGAGACCGATCTCCGGATCGTCATCCTCGACCCCAACTCCGACTTCGTCCGCCTCGGAACCGTGCGCGACGGCGCCGACGCGGGGCTCGCCTCGCGTTACGGCGGCATGGAGGACGCCGTCCGCATCCGCTCCCGCGGCACGGGACTGCATCTCGCCTTCCCCGAGCTCGATTCAGCGACGCAGGCGGCGGTGCTCCGGCTCGACCCCATCGCCGACCGTGAGGAGTACAGCGCGCTCATCGGCGCTCTCGACGAGTGGAAGCCGACGGTCCTCACCGAGCTGGCGACCTCGGGGGGCGAGGACGGGCGGCGGCTCGTCGCCCGGGCCCAGAACCTCGGCGTGCTCCAGTGGGACCTCTGGTCACGGGGCGCAGAGGGCTCGATACTGCCGGAGGCGACCGACCCGTCCGTACGCTGCCTGGTCGTCGACCTCGGCTCGTTGGGGACGCGGGCGGAGCAGGCGCTCGCGGCCGAGGCGGTCCTGGCCCGGCTCTGGGAGGGTCGCGCCGACCGCGCGCCGGTGCTGATCGTCATCGACGAGGCGCACAACGTCTGCCCCGCCGATCCCGAGGATCCGCTCACCGCGCTCGCCACCGAGTACGCGGTTCGCATCGCGGGTGAGGGCCGGAAGTTCGGCCTCTACCTGCTCGTCTCCACCCAGCGGCCTCAGAAGGTGCACGAGAACGTGCTCAGCCAGTGCGACAACCTGCTCCTCATGCGGATGAACTCGACGGCCGACCTCGGCTTCGTCGGCGACGTCTTCTCCTTCGTGCCGCGCAGCCTGCTCGAGCGGGCGACGGACTTCAAGCAGGGCGAGTCGCTCGCCGCCGGGAAGATCTCTTCGCACCCGGCGCTGCTCCGTTTCGGCGCCCGGGTCAGCGAGGAGGGCGGCGGCGACGTCCCCTCCGACTGGGCCAAGCCCTCCTAGGCGTCGCCCCGCTCGGCCTGCCGCGCCCGGGCCACCGCGTTGTCGTAGCTGGTCGCCAGCCGGAGCTCGATGCGGGCCAGCTTCGTGCGCGCGTCGCGCACGCGCTCCAGGGCGGCGTCGAGCTCGTCGAGCGCCTCGTCCAGGAGCTCGAGCTGCTCCCCGGCCGGCAGCTCGGGCCCGAACTGGTCCGCGAGCTCCCGCAGGTGCCGCTGGGCGTCGGCGAGGAGCGCGAGCAGCGGCGGCTCCCCGCCCACCTCTTCCCCGAAGAGGACGCGGCGTGGAGTGTCGGGCTCGGCGCTCACCCTTCCCACGTTAGCGGGCAGAGAAGCGCCGGGCCGCAGGTCGGGGGTTCCGGCGGCCCGGCGCGCTCGCCGGGGGGTGGCGAGACCGTGCGGCTACGCGGTAGCCGCCTTCTTGACGCTTGCTGCTTCGGCGTCGTCGGAGTGGCGAAGGGCGCCGCCGAGCGCGAGCACCAGGAAGCCGATGCCGGCCAGGATGAGCGCGATGCCGACCACGATGCCGAAGAGCGCCAGCTGCTCGGCCATGTAGGAGAGGTTGAGCGCCGTCGAGAGCGCGGTCTCGGTCACCCAGGTGTTGCGCGCCTGGTTCGGGACCGGGTTGCCCTCCTCGTCAGTCAGCGCGGCCTCCTCGTCGCTCGTGCCGGCCGGGTTCTCCGGGTCGTCGGCTGCCAGGAAGCGGCCCATCTGGGCGTAGGTCAGCCCGCCGGAGGACTCGAGCGCGTGAATCCGCATGTACTGCGAGAAGCAGCGCGCCTCGTCACCGGTGGTGATCTCCTCGCCGGCGACGTCGCAATCGGGAGCGGAGACGTCCAGACCGGCCTCGTCGATCCCGGGCTGGATGCCTTCCGGCGACATGTCTTCGCTGCCGACGATCTGCTCCCGAGCGAGCTCGTCCTGGACGGTGCTGCGGGCGTCGAAGCTCAGCCAGAGCGCTCCGATGCCGAAGGCGATGAGGACGACTCCTGCCAGGAGGCCCCCGTACTCGAGCAGCTTGCGCATGTTCATCGTTCCGTCTCCTTCCGTGGTCGCTGGCGGCAGCTTTGCAGCGCCGGCCCCGGCACGCCATCGGGGCGCGCGCCGACCGCCCCTACGGGTTTCCCGCAGCGCTCACTCGTAGCGCAGCGCCTCGGCCGGCAGCACGCGGGAGGCCCGGCGGGCCGGGGCGATAGTGGCCACGAGGGCGACCGCGTAGACGAGCACGAAGATGACGAGCAGGTTGATCCAGGGGACGTCGAGCGTAAGGCCTGCCCAGCTCGGCTCGCGCCGCTGGTCGGCGATGATGTTCCAGGCGAGGATCAGCCCGAGTGCCGTGCCCACCACGATCGACGTGAGGGCGAGGAACGAGGATTCGAGCAGGAAGGACGCCTCCACCATTCGCCGGCGGAAGCCGAGCGCGCGCATGACGCCGATCTGCTGGCGCCGCTCGACGACGGAGCGGGCGCTGATGACGCCGAGCGCGGCGACCCCGACCAGGAGGCCGAGCCCCATGAAGCCCTGGATGAGCCGGTTGAACGTGACCGAGCCGGCGGTGACGTCCTCCATCACCTGCTGGATCGACTCTGCCTCCATCCCGTAGCCCATGAAGGACGACTCGAGGCCCGTGGCCGCCTCGGCCGGGTCGACCCCGGGCACGAGGTCGAAGTAGAAGATGGTCGGGTAGGCACGGCCCGTGAAGGCCAGGTCGAGCGTCCTCTGCGAGGTCGAGATCCCCGCCATCTCGAGCGGCGTCGTGTCGGAGAGGATCCCGATCACGGTCAGCTCGACGGTGTGCCCGGTCTGGGGGTCGCGTACCTCGATCGGGATCGGCTCGAACGTGCCCTCGTCGAAGTAGAAGCCGCTCAGGCGGAAGTCGGAGGGCACGGCGAAGTTGAAGTTGTCGCGCCGCGGGACGATCGTGCTGTCGACCACCGCGAGGTTCGGCTGCGACGCGATCGCGTTCCAGACGTCGCGCGAGGAGCCGTAGCCCTCGGCGACCTTGCCCAGGTCGAAGCTCGTGTGCCCGAGGAAGGCGTCGTCGAGCCCGCGCACGACGTACGGCTCGAGCGAGCGTCCGGTGCCCTTCTGGGTCGCCTCGATCGGCAGGAACGACTGCGAGGCCGCGATGGCGATGTCCTCGTCCCGCAGCCCCGGGGCAACGGCGACGGCCCGCTCGATGTCGGTGATGGGCGTCGTCCCGCCCGTGCTCGCCCGGACGTTGAACCCGCCGCCGAAGGTCTCCTCCTGCCGGATGGCGTTCATGAACGAGCCGTTCGAGGCCACGCCGGTCACGAGCGTGAAGACGACGAGCGTGAACATGGCGAGGGTCGTGCCCGTCCGGAAGCGGTTGGCCAGCGGGTAGGCCATCGAGATCTTGAGGATCGGCGCGAGGCTGCGGATCGGGCCGAAGATCCTCATGGCGAGCCCGAGGAGCAGGTCGGCGTTGAAGACGATCACCCAGATGGCGCCGACGACGATCATGAGGCCGGCGGCGATCCAGGTCGAGAAGTTCATCGAGAGCGGGCCCAGCGCCTGCTCCCAGAGCGCCCACGGGAGCAGCAGGAGACCAGACACGGCCAGGCCGCAGGACGTGAACGCGATCCGCTCGGAGACCCCCAGCGCCCTCAGCACCGGGACGAGGCTGACGATCATCAGCGAGACCCCCATCATCGCGGGCGTGGCCGCGTCGCCCGTGACCCCGGAGAGGGTGAGCAGCCCGCCCAGGGCGAGCCCGGCCGCTGCCAGGGCGAGCCTGCGCCGCCGGCGCGGGGCGTGCGGCTCCGGCAGGTTCCGGATCGCCGCCGAGATCGTCATCGTGCTCACGCGCCAGGCGGAGACCGCGACGACCGCGAGCGTCAGCAGGACGCCGAGGGCGTAGGCGATGGCGAGGCTGCGCGGCGTGACGGCGAACTCGATCTCGAAGTCGCCCCCGGCGGCCGTGTTGAACGCCCGCGACATGACGAGCACCATCAGGAACGCGACGGCGGCCCCGAAGAGCGCGCCCACGAGCGCAGCGATGAGGTCGTAGGCGGCGCCCTCGAAGGTGAAGGTCTGGACGAGATGCCCGCGCCTCGTGCCGATCGCCCGCGCGATGCCGAGCTCGCCCCGCCGCTCCGTGGCGAGCATGACGAAGACGAGGAAGATGAGGAGGATCCCGGCGGCGATCGAGAAGGAGCCGAACGTCGTGAAGAAGGCCATGAAGGAGTTGCCCTGGAGGTCCGCGGCCTCGATCGCGTCCTGCTTCGACTCGTCGATGTCCAGGCCGAGCGGGCCGAGCACGGGCTCGAGCGTCTGCACGACTTCGTCGCTCAGCCCGGCGCCCGACCACTCGTCCCCGCTGTTGGAGAGGAGGATGTGGCGCGCGCGATCGGATCGGCCCAGGAAGGCCTGCGCCTGCACGAGCGGCATGAGGACAGCGGAGCCGTCGGTCCCGGCGCCCTCGTAGCTGACGACGTCTTTCACCGTGACCCGGAGGGGCGGGCGGCCGCCGGCGAAGACGAGGACGCGGTCTCCCGTCGAGACCCCGAGCTCCGAGGCGGCCTCCTCGTTCAGGTACGCCTCACCGGGCGAGAGGCCGTCGAGCGTGACCTCGCCGGAGCTCCCTTCGATGGCGCCGAACCCCTCCATGCGGTCGGGGTCGGCCGCGAACAGGGTCACGCGGGGCTCGTTCTGGCGCTGTGCCGGCGCCTGCACGGCGACCTCTTCGATCACGGCCGGGGTGATGCCGTCCACCAGGGCGGTGCCGGCGAGCGCCGCGTCGATGTCGGCCACGACGTCCTCGTCGAAGTACTCGACCCCGGTGGCGGAGCCGAGGTTCGTCCCCAGGCTGACCTCGGTGCCCTTCGCGGAGACGAGCTCGTCCGTCTGGCCGAGGGTCCTGACGGCCGCTCCGCGAATCGTGTGACTCATCGTGTCGCCGGTCGTCAGGGCCGTGGCCACGATCGTCGTCCCGAGCATCAGCCCGACGACGATGAGCGCAGTCCGCCCGCGCCTGCGCCCGACGTTGCGGACGCCGAGCTTCACCAGCACCGGGTGCCGGATCGCGAGCACCGCCACGATCCCGAGGGCGCCCACGAGCGCGACCACGAGGACGGCGAGCAGTGTGTCGATGGGGATGCCGAAGACCTTCTGCATCGTCAGCCGGCGACGAGCTCGGGCTGCGCGATCGTGGCGACCTGGCCGTCGAGCATGCGCACGATCCGGTCGGCTTTCTCGCCGACCGACAGGTCGTGTGTGACGAGCAGGAAGGTCAGCCCACGCTCCTCGTTGAGGTTCCGCATCAGGTCGACGATCTCGGCCGCGCGCTCGCTGTCGAGGTCGCCGGTCGGCTCGTCGGCCCAGACGACCGCCGGGTCGTTGACCAGCGCCCGCGCGATCGTGACTCGCTGCCGCTCGCCGCCCGAGAGCTCGTCCGGAAGGTGGTGGGCGCGCCCTGCGAGGTCGACGAGGCCGAGCGCCTCGAGCGCCCGCTCGCGGGCCTCCCGCTGCGAGCGTCGCGCGATCAGGAGCGGCAGCTCGACGTTCTCGACTGCGCTCAGGACGGGCATCAGGTTGTAGAACTGGAAGACGAAGCCCATGCGCAGCGCCCGGTAGTCGGTGCGCTCGCGGTCGGACATGGAGGCGAGCGACGTCCCTTCGATGAGGACGTCACCGGCGTCAACGGCGTCGAGGCCGGAGAGGCAGTTGAGGAGCGTCGTCTTGCCGCAGCCGCTCGGGCCCATGATCGCGACCATCTCGCCGCGGGCCACCGAGAGGCTGACGCCGTTGAGCGCGTGCACCTTGACCTTGCCGGTGTCGTAGATCTTGTGAACGTCCCTCGCCTCGACGAGGGGCGTGGGCAGATGTCCGTTTTGACTGCTCATGCCTGCAGCCTCGACGGCCGGGGCCCGAACGCCATCGGGGGCTACGCTGCTTTGCCGTTTCGGTTTTTCCGCAGCGCGTCAGTTGCCGGCCGGCTCGCCGGGGACGACCGCCACCGGACAGGGCCCGTGGTGCACGCACTGGCTGCTCACAGAGCCGAGCACGAGGCCGGCGAAGCCGCCGTGCCCTCGCGACCCGACGACGAGCAGGTCGGCGCCGCGGGCGGCCTCGAGGAGCGCTGCCGCGGGGCGGCCCTCGACGAGCTCGCCGCGGACGGTCACGCCGGGCTCGGCCTCCTTCGCTGCGGCGACGACTCCGTCGAGCAGCGCCCCCGCCTCTTGCGCGAGCCGCTCGTGCAGCCGGTCGTCCGTGTGCCCGACCGGGGTCGCGAGGACCCACGGTTCGGGGAGCGCGTCGACGAGGGGCATGATCCAGGCGTGGACGACGACCAGCTCGGCGCCGCGAATGCGCGCCTCGTCGAGCGCCCACCGCACCGCGCGGCGGCCGCCGGGAGAGTCGTCCGTGCCAACGACGATCGTGGTCATCAAGCGTCGGCGGGAAGCATGTCACGCTCGATCGGGCAGGACATGCAGCGCGGCCCGCCGCGGCCGCGGCCGAGCTCGGAGCCGGCGATGGTGATGACCTCGATGCCCTCGTGGCGGAGCCGCGTGTTGGTCTCGACGTTCCGCTCGTACGCGACGACGACGCCGGGTGCGACGGCCAGGACGTTGTTGCCGTCGTCCCACTGCTCGCGCTCCGCCTCGTACCGGTCGCCGCCGGTCTCCACGAGCCGGACGGTGGGCAGGTCGAGGGCCCTGGCGATCTCCGCGAAGAGATCCTCCCGCTGCTCGACGTCCAGCCCGTTCCGGCCGGGGCGTAGGACGTAGGGGACGAGCGCCGCCCGCAGGTCGGGGTAGATGGTGAACGCGTCGCGGTCGATCATCGTCAGCACCGTGTCGAGGTGCATTGCCGACCGCTGGGCCGGCAGGGAGACCGCGATCACCTCCCGCGCCGCGCCGGCGTCGAACAGCCGCTCGGCGAGGAGCTCGACCGCCACAGGGGTCGTCCGCTCACCCATGCCGACGAGCACCGCGCCGTTGCCGATGACGAGCACGTCGCCGCCCTCGAGGTGCGGCGGCAGCGGCCAGCCGTCGCTCCAGCGCTCGAACTCGCGCCCCAGGAACAGCGGGTGGTGGCGGTAGATCGCGTCCAGGTGGATCGCCTCGCGCGTCCGCGCGGGCTTCGCCATCGCGTTCACGGAGACGCCGCCGTAGATCCACGCGGAGGTGTCCCGGGTGAACATGTGGTTCGGGAGCGGCGGCAGCGCGAAGCCGCCGTCGCCCGTCCGCGCCACCAGGGCGGCCAGGGACTCGGTCTCGAAGGGAAGCTCCTCCCAGGCGACGCCGCCGATGAGCCAGTGCGCGGCCTCGGCGGAGGTGAGGCCCTCGAGCCACGCGCGCGCGGCCGGCCCGAGCTGGGGCTTCAGGTTCCCCGCGCGCAGGGTCTGCAGGAGCACGTCCTCGCGCACGGCGGGGTCTTCGAGCGCCTCCGCGAGGAGGCGCTCGAGGTAGAGGACCTCGACGCCGCGCTCCGCGAGCGCGTCGGCGAAGGCGTCGTGCTCCTGGCGCGCCCGCTTGACCCAGAGGACGTCGTCGAAGAGCAGCTCGTCCTTGTTTCGGGGCGTCAGGCGGCGGAGCTCGAGGTCGGGACGGTGGAGGATGACCCTCCGGAGCGTCCCGACCTCGGAGCCGACGTACAGGCGCGTGGCCTGTTCCGCGTCGACGCTAGCCGCCACGACCGACCTCGACGGTGGGCCGCTCGGCCGGCGCGGGCGGAAGCTCGCCCGGGAGCGGCGGGTAGAGGGTTTCCTCCCTGCTGGCCCGCCAGCGCACCCACAGGTACACCGGGATGCCGGCGATCAGCAGCATGAACCCCTTCGCGATGTACTCGTAGCCCGCGCCCCAGACCGCCCAGCTCGAGTAGGCGAGCGCGAGGAACGCGATCACCGAGTAGCGGGCGAGGTGGACGCCGGAGAACGAGGCGCGATCCGTGAAGAAGAGGTAGAGCTGCGCCGACGCTGCGTACAGGTAGGGAACCAGCGCCGTCAGGGTGGCGAGGATGATGATGTCCGTGAACATCTCGACGATCGTCCCGGAGCCCTGCAGGTTCAGGAGCAGGAGCCCGGTGATGAGCACGGACGAGACGACGAGCCCGAAGATCGGGGTCCCTCGTCGGGCGTCGACCCGCGCGAATTGCCGCGGGAAGAGCCCGTCGCGGGCCGCTCCGAGGGCGGCTCGACCCTGCAGCAGGATCCAGCCGTTCAGGACGCCGAAGATGGAGATCATCGCGACGATCGCGATGGCCTTCCCACCCCAGGTGCCTCCGAAGATGACGTTCGCTCCGTCGGCGAACGGGCTGCTCGAGCCCGCGAGCGCCGAGCTGGCGATCATCCCGAAGAGCGCCAGAGTGGCGATCAGGTAGAGGATGGTCGTTGCCGCCGTGCCGATGATGGTGGCCCGAGGGATGGTCCTCTCAGGGTTCTTGACCTCCTCGGCAGGGACGGTCGCCGACTCCAGGCCGATGAAGGCCCAGAGCGTGAGCAGGGCCGCGGCGCTGATGCCCCAGTCGAAGCCGCCGGAGAGCGTGAAGGGCTCGAAATTGCCGGTGTCCATGAAGAACAGCCCGACCACCCCGATCACGAGCAGCGGCACGAACTTGAGGACGGTCGTCACGACCTGGATCCTCCCGGCCTCGCGGACGCCCAGGATGTTGGCGAAGGTCAGGATCCAGATGAGCGAGATCGCCACGACCACCGCGATCCAGTTCTTCGAGGCGTCGCCCCAGAAGACGGTGAGGTAGCCGGCGAAGGCGATCGCGATCGCTGCGTTCCCGACCCAGGCGTTGATCCAGTAGCTCCACGCGGTCTGGAAGCCGATGAAGTCGCCGAAGGCCTTGCGGGCGTACACGTACGGCCCTCCGGTCTTCGGGTAGGCGCGCCCGAGCGTGGCGAAGACGAGCGCGAGCAGCATGGCGCCGATCCCCGTGAAGACGAACGCGAGGATCGAGACCGGCCCTGCAGTCCCGGCCATGGCAGCGGGCAGGAGGAAGACTCCCGACCCGACCATGTTGCCGATGACGAGGGCGGTCGCCATCCAGATGCCCAGCGACCGCTTCAGCCCGGACGAGTCTGGCCGAACACCTGCTCCGTTCGCATCAGGTGCGGTGTTTGTGTCCATGCCAACCTCCTGTCCAGTGCAGTTGTTTCCGGCTCCATCCTCCGAGCCGAGCCGCGCGGTCGCATCAGCGGCGGCAACGATCCGGCGTGTGGGGAACTACGGACCCCGGCCCGGCGCTGGGAGCGGCATGATGCGGCCGTGGCCGCGGAACCGCAGGTGCTCGACGTCATCCTCAAGGACGGGAGCACGCTCCGGCTCCGCCCGCCGGCCGAGGTCGACGGGCCCGCGCTCCTGGCGCTCTTCCAGGGCCTCTCGACGGAGAGCCTCCACCTGCGCTTCCACGGGCTCCCCGCGCTCACCCCCGCGCTGGTCGGCTACGCGCTCGACCCGGACTGGGCCGATCGCGGCGCGCTGATCGGAACGCTCGCGGCGGACGGAGGCGAGCGCGTGGTGGCGGTTGCGACCTACGACCGCCTGCGCGACCCGGCGGCCGCCGAGGTGTCCTTCGCCGTCGCCGACGAGCTCCAGGGCCGCGGCATCGGCACGCGCCTGCTCGAACAGCTCGCGGCGCTCGCCGCCGCGCAGGGCGTCGAGCGGTTCGTCGCCCAGGTGCTGCCCGGGAACGTGGCCATGCTGCGGGTCTTCGGCGACGCCGGCTTCGACGTGACGCGGCGGCTCGCCGAGGGGACGGTGGAGCTCGAGTTCCCGATCGCCGCCGGCGAGGCGTACCGCGCGCGGGTGGACGAGCGCGACCACGCGGCGGTCGTCGCGTCCCTGCAGCCGTTCTTCCGGCCCGCGAGCGTCGCGGTGCTGGGCGCTTCGCCGCGTCCCGGCTCGATCGGAGGGGAGCTCTTCCGCAACATCGTCGAGGGCGGGTTCGCCGGCGCCGCCTATCCCGTGAACCGGGCCGGCGCAGCAGTCGCGGGAGTCGCGGGCTACGCCTCGATCGAGGAGGTGCCCGAGCGCGTCGACCTCGCCGTCGTCTGTCTCCCCGCGGAGGTCGTCCTCGAGGCGGCCGAGACAGCGCTCGGCCTGGGCGTGCGCGCTCTCTGCGTCATCTCGGCGGGGTTCGCCGAGCTGGGGCACGAAGGCGCGGAGCGGCAAGACCGGCTGCTGGCGCTCGTCCGCACGCACGGCGCCCGCCTGATCGGGCCGAACTGCCTGGGAATCGCCAGCTCCGCCGCGAGCCTGAACGCCACCTTCGCGCCGTACGCCTTCCCGCCGGGCAACATCGGCTTCTCCTCCCAGAGCGGCGCGCTCGGGCTCGCGCTGCTTGGAGCAGGCGAAGGCGCGCGGCCTCGGCTTCTCCGCCTTCGTCTCCGTGGGGAACAAGGCGGACGTCTCCTCGAACGACCTGCTCGAGTACTGGGAGGACGATCCCGCGACCGGCCTCGTCCTGCTCTACCTCGAGTCCTTCGGGAACCCGCGGCGGTTCGGGAGAATCGCCCGCCGGGTGGCGCGGACGAAGCCGATTCTCGCGATGAAGAGCGGCGTCACGCGCGCGGGCTCGCGCGCGGCCAGCTCGCACACGGCCGCGCTCGCCGGCTCCGAGGCCGCCGTGGCGGCGCTGTTCCGGCAGGCCGGCGTGATCCGCAGCGCCACGCTGGAGGAGCTGGTCGACGTGGCTGCGCTCCTCTCGTCCCAGCCGCTCCCGCGCGGGACCGGCGTCGCCGTGCTCACCAACGCCGGCGGGCTGGGGATCCTCTGCGCCGACGCCTGTGACGCCGCCGGGCTCGAGCTGCCGGAGCTCGCGGCGGAGACCAGGGCGAGTCTCGCGGCGGTGCTCCCTCCCGAGGCGAGCACCGCCAACCCCGTGGACATGCTCGGCTCGGCCTCGGCGGAGCTCTACGAGCTCGCGCTCCCGCACGTCCTCGCCGACCCTGGCGTCGACGCGGTCGTCGTCATCTTCGTCCCGGCCGCGCGCGTGCGGGTGGAGGACGTCGCCGCCGCGGTCGCGCGGGCCTCCGAGGGCGCCGCGAAGCCGGTGCTCCCCGTGCTGATGGCCGCGGAGCGCCAGCCGGGCTCCTTCGCCTACCCCGAGTCCGCCGCGCGCGCGCTCGGCCGGGCCGCCGAGCGCTCGGCCTGGCTCCGCCGGCCGGTCGGCACCGAGCTCGTCGTCGAGGGGGTCGACCGCAGGGCCGCTGCAGACGTGGTCGCCGCGGCCCTCGCCCGGGCCGACGACGCCTGGCTGGAGCCGGAGGAGGTGCGGCGGCTCCTCGGCGCTTACGGCGTGCTCCTGGTTCCCGAGCGCACCGCAGCGGGGCCGGACGAGGCCGCCGCCGCCGCGGCCGAGGTCGGCTTCCCGGTCGTCGTGAAGACCGCCGAGGCCGGCGCCCACAAGACCGAGACGGGCGGCGTCGTGCTCGACCTGGCCGACGAGGACGCGGTTCGCGCCGCCGCCGCGCGGATCGGCGGGCCGGTAATCGTGCAGGCGATGGTCGAGGGCGGCGTCGAGCTTCTCGCCGGGATCGTCCAGGACCCGGTCTTCGGGCCGCTCGTCGCCTTCGGCCCGGGCGGCGTCCTCGCGGAGCTGATCGGCGAGGCCCGCTTCCGCTTGGCCCCGCTCACAGACGTGGACGCCGCGGCGCTCGTCGAAGGGGGCAAGGCCGGGCGGCTCGTGGCCGGGTTCCGTGGCGGGCCGGCCGCCGACGCGGCGGCGCTCGTCGACCTCCTCGGCCGCCTCTCGCGCCTGGGCGAAGACCTCCCCGAGCTCGCCGAGCTCGACCTCAACCCGGTGCTCGCCCTTTCGGAGGGCTACGTCGCGGTCGACGCGCGCATCCGGGTCCGCCGCCCGCCGCCCGTCTCCACGCCGAAGACCTGGTAACCACGGGACTGCGGCTTTCCCCGCATCCGGCTCCGCGCCGGCCCGGATTCCGGGGGGTGCGCTCGCGAGGCACACTGGCGCCGTCGACTCGGAAGGAGAGATCGTGGAGACCAACATGAGCGGAAACGACACGACCGAGGCGGGCTGGCCGGCTTCGGCTCCGTCCGAGCCGCGGATCGACCTCGAGCCGGGCCGCGCGGTTCTCGAACGCGTGCTCGTCGGCGTCGACTCCAGGCCCGAGAGCCTCGAGGCGGCCCGCCAGGCGAAGGCGCTGCGCGAGCCAAGCGGCAGCCTCGCGGTTGTGACCGCGCTCGAGCTCGCCTCGTCGGCACAGGCCGGCTGGGCGGCGTCCGAGGCTGCGACGCACCTCGAGGCGGACGCCCACGCGGCGTTGGCCGCGGCGAAGGAGGTGCTCACGGACGCGACCTTTCGGCTCGTCGAGGGTCGCGCCGACCAGGTGCTCATGGCCGAGGCCGAGAGCACGGAAGCCACCCTCGTGGCGGTGGGCTCGCACGAAATCTCCCGAGCGGTCGGCATCGCGCTCGGCAGCGTCGCGACGATGCTCCTCCATTCGGCGCCGTGCTCGGTGCTCGTTGCCAGGGGGCGTCCGCCGCACGAAGACTTCCCGCGCACGATCGTCGTCGGTGTCGACGGGTCGCCCGAGTCCGAGCTCGCCGCCGCCGTGGCGTTCCGGTTGGGCGAGCGCTTCGGCGTCGAGGTCTGGCCGATCGCCGCGCGCGGCGGCAAGGACTTCGACCTCGCCGCGGTGGATCGAATCGCAACGAACGTCCTCGTCGAGGACGCGAGCCCGGTGGACGCGCTCGTTGCCGGTGCCGGGCGGGCCGACCTGCTGGTCGTCGGCAACCGCGGCCTGCACGGCGTCCGCGCGCTCGGGAGCGTGAGCGAGCGCGTGGCCCACAAGGCGCCTTGCTCGGTGCTCGTCGTCAGGCGCCCCGCCCCGTGAGCAACCGCCTGCTCGCCGCGGGCGTTCTCGTGGCGATCGGTGTCGGCGGGCTCCTCCACCTGGTCTCCCAGCCGGAGCTCGGCGACGCCGTCTGGGCGACGGCGACGGCCGTCGTCCTCGTCCCGCTCGCCTGGTCGGTGGGGCGCACGCTTCTGCGGGGCGATGTCGGGGTCGACGCGATCGCGCTGGTGGCGATGGCGGCGGCGCTCGCGCTCGGCGAGTACCTGGCCGGCGCCGTGGTCGGCCTGATGCTGGCCGGCGGGAACGCGCTCGAGGACTCCGCGGCCGGCCGCGCGCGGAAGGAGCTCAGCGCCCTCGTCGCGCGGGCGCCGCGAATCGCCCACCGGCGCGTCGGCGACGTTGTGCAGGAGGTGCCGGTGGAGGAGCTCTCCGTCGGCGACCGCGTGGTCGTCCGGGCGGGCGAGGTCGTCCCCGTGGACGGGATCGTCACGAGCGCGGAGGCCGTCGTCGACGAGTCGGCGCTGACCGGCGAGCCACTGCCTGCGTCCCACCGGCGCGGCGGGCCGGTGCGGAGCGGTACTGCCAACGCGGGCGAGGCTTTCGAGCTGAGGGCGACGCGGCCCGCCTCCGAGAGCGCGTACGCCGGCATCGTCCGGCTCGTCCGCCAGGCGGAGAGCCAGAAGGCGCCGTTCGTCCGCATGGCCGACCGCTACGCGGCCTTCTTCCTGCCCGTGACCCTCGTCGTCGCGGGGCTGGCCTGGGCCCTGAGCGGCGACCCGGTGCGCGCGCTGGCGGTGCTCGTCGTCGCGACGCCGTGCCCGCTCATCCTCGCGGCGCCGGTGGCCATCCTGTCCGGCGTCTCGCGGGCGGCCCGCGCGGGCGTGATCGTCAAGGGCGGCGCGGCGGTCGAGCAGCTCGGCGAGGCGCAGACGGTCGTGCTCGACAAGACCGGCACGCTCACGCTCGGAACGCCGGAGATCGAGCGCCTCGTCACCTTCGGCGACCTCGCTCCCGACGAGACGCTCAGGCTCGCCGCCTCCGTCGACCAGCTCTCCGCCCACTCGCTCGCGGAGGCGCTCGTCCACGCCGCGCAGGGCCGCGGGCTCACGCTGACGTTTCCCGAGCAGGTGGTGGAAGGGCCGGGCCAGGGCGCCGAGGGCCTGGTCGACGGGAGCAGGGTCGCCGTCGGGAGCGCCGCCTGGCTCCGTCTCCGCGGCTACGAGGTCCCCGAGGCCGCCGTGATCGAGCTCGACGCCGAGAACGGCGCCGGCGCCGCCAAGGTGCTCGTCGGAGTCGAGGGTCGGCTGGCGGCGGCCGTGGTCCTGGCCGACCACCTGCGCCCCGACGCGCGCGGCCTGGTCGACGGGCTGCGCGAGGCGGGGATCCGCCACGTCGCGCTCGCGACAGGCGACCGCGCTGCCGTCGCCGAGGAGATCGGTCGCCAGGTCGGCGTCGACCGGGTCTACGCCGAGCAGTCGCCCGAGGAGAAGCTCGAGCTCGTGCGCTCGCTCCAGGCCGACGGCGTCCTCCGGCCGGTCGTGATGGTCGGCGACGGCGTCAACGACGCGCCCGCGCTCGCCGTCGCCGACGTCGGGATCGCCATGGGCGCGGCAGGAGCGACGGTCGCGTCCGAGACCGCGGACGCGGTCATCCTGGTCGACCGGGTGGAGCGCGTGGCCGACGCCGTCCGCATCGGGAAGCGCTCGCTCGCCATCGCCCGCCAGAGCGTCCTCGCCGGCATCGGCCTCAGCCTGATCGCCATGGCCTTCGCCGCCCTGGGCTACATCCCGCCGGTCTTCGGGGCGCTTCTGCAGGAGGCGATCGACGTCGCCGTGATCCTGAATGCCTTGCGTGCCCTCCATGGTTGACCCGGCCGGCGTGCCGCTCGAGGTGGGTGAAAGGCACGACGAGAACGAGACGGCTCACGCAGCGTCCCGGTCCGGCAGCGCCTCGGCGAGCCGCTCGCCGAGCTCGTGGGCCGAGCCAGGCCAGTCCAGGGCGCAGATCGCCAGCGGCGCGCGCTCCTTGCGCCGGACGACGGTGGTCGGTCGCCCGTGGAGGCGCTCTGCGGGCGTTGCCTTCTCGACGGACGCCAGGTCCGCGTAGCGGATGAGCAGGGCCGACAGGCGGCCCCCGGGCGCGCCGGTCTCGAGCCGGAAGCCGACCGTGCCCAGGACGAGCTTGCCGGCGCTCACCGGGCCGTCGCCCGTGCGCCAGATGACCGCGTAGCTCCTCATCGGCTCAGCTTCGGCGCCCGCGAGCCCGGCCGCATCAGTGTGGCTCCCGAGAGGGCTGCGGATTTTCCGCAGCTCTCTCGGTGTAGGCTCGGATGCCCGCCCACGCGGCGGGGGCGAGGATGAGCGCGTGCCCGGGAGCTCCGACAAGCTGCACGTCCTCGTCGCCGGCGGAGGTGTCGCGGCGCTCGAGGCGATGGTCGCGCTTCGGAAGCTCGCGGGCGAGCTCGTGGACATCGAGCTGGTCTCACCGGACGCGGATTTCTTCTACCGGCCGCTCTCGGTCGCCGAGCCCTTCGGCCTCGGAACCGTGCTCCGCTTCGATCTCGCCTCCCTGGCACACGGCTGCGGCGCGCGCCTCAGCCCGGGCACTCTGGTCGCCGTCGACGCGGACGCGAGGCGCGTCCGCACCGGCCGCAACGCCTTGCTCGGCTACGACGTGCTGCTGATCGCCATAGGCGCGCGTCCACGCGAGGCGCTTCCCGGCGCCCTGACCTTCCGCGGCGAGGCCGACGTCAGGCTCTTCGAGGGGCTGCTCAGCGACCTCGACCGCGGGCTCGTCGGCAAGGTCGTCTTCGCCGTCCCGGGCGGCGTCACCTGGCCGCTGCCGTTGTACGAGCTGGCCATCCTGACCGCCGAGCACCTGGCCGATCGGGGCCGGACCGCCGAGCTCACGATCGCCACGCCGGAGGACGCGCCGCTCGCCATCCTCGGCCACGAGGCGAGCAAAGCGGTGTCAGAGCGCCTCGAGGAGCTAGGGATCCGGCTGCTGACCGGCACCTATCCCCAGGCGGTCGGCGAGGGTGAGCTGAGCGTCGTCCCCGACCCGTCGATTCCGGCCGACGCCGTCGTCGCGCTGCCGCGGCTTCGGGGCGTGCCGCTCGCAGGTGTGCCGCAGGACGAGGACTTCTTCGTGCCCGTCGACGCGACCTGCCGGGTAACGGGGCTGGAAGGCGTCTACGCGGCCGGCGACATCACGACGTTCCCGGTGAAGCAGGGCGGCCTGGCGGCGCAGCAGGCCGACGCGGCGGCCGAGACGATCGCCGCCGAGGCCGGTGCGGACGTGACGCCGAAGCCGTTCGACCCGGTGCTGCGCGGGCTCGTGCTCGGGAGCTCGCCGCTGTTCCTGCGGACGGAGCTCGGCGGCGGCCGGGGCGACGCCTCCAGCGCGGGGACCGAGGCACTCTGGTGGCCGGCGGCGAAGATCGCCGCCCGCCATCTCAGCCCGTATCTCGCCGAGCACGCAGGGCTCGCGTACGGGCCCGCCGGCGGACCGCGTCAGTCGTCCAGCAGCCCGTTCGCGAGCGCGTAGCGAACCAGCTCCGCCCGGGTCGTGAGCCGGAGCTTCTGCATGATGTGCGCCCGGTGCGTCTCCGCCGTCCGCACCGAGATGAAGAGCATCTTGGCGATCTCCTGGTTCGTGTGCCCGAGCGCGAGCAGGCGCAGCACCTCCCGCTCCCGGTCGGAGAGCGGGTCGGCGTCGGCGCGTGCAGCCGCCTCGGCCTCGGCGGTGGCCATGCGCGCGCCGAGCGCCGGGTGGACGTAGCGCTCGCCGGCCGCCACCTGCCGGAGCGCCGCCACGAGCTCGTTGTCGGCGGCCTCCTTCAGGACGTAGCCGGAGGCCCCTGCCGAGAACGCCTCTCGCACATAGCTGGGGTCGTCCTCCATCGAGAGCACGAGCACCTTCGCCTCGGGGGCCTCCTTGAGGACGTCGGGCGTCACTTCGATGCCGCTGCGGTCGGGGAGGACGACGTCCATGAGGACGACGTCCGGCTTGTGCTTGCGGGCCTCGAAGACCGCGTCTCGCGCGGTCCCCGCCTCGGCGACCGTCTCGAGGTCGTCCTCCGTGTCGAGGAGCAGCCGCAGCCCGGTCCGCACCACCGCGTGGTCGTCGACGATGAGGACGCGAACGCTCACTCCGTCGGCACCTCGACGACGATCGTCGTGCCGTTCCCGGAGGACTCGAGCTCGAGCCTGCCGCCGACGAGGGCGACCCGCTCCCGCATCCCCACGAGCCCGATGCCGTCGCCGCTGCCGTCGCTCTCCGCGATTCCGCGCCCGTCGTCCTCGATCACGACCGCGACCCTACCGGGCCGCGCGTGCAGGAGGACGCTGACGTTCTGGGCCCGGGCGTGCTTGAGGACGTTGGTGAGCGCCTCCTGGACGACGCGGTAGAGCACCGTCTCGATCTCGCTCGGGAGGCGGGCGTCGGGAAGCTGCGACTCGAGGTGCGCGGCGATGCCGGTCTGCTCCGAGAAGGTGGTCGTGAGCCGCTCGAGCGCCGCCACGAGGCCGAAGTCGTCGAGCGCCTTCGGCCGCAGCTCGACCGCCAGCCGGCGGACATCCTGGAGGGTCGCCACCGCGATCTCGCGGAGGTCGGCCAGCGCGGCGGGAAAGCGCTCCGTTCCCTGCGCGTCCTCGATGCTCTTGAGGCCGAGCAGGATCGAGGTCAGCGCCTGCCCCGTCTCGTCGTGGAGCTCGCGCGAGAGGCGCCGCCGCTCCTGCTCCTGTCCGTCGACGATGCGCTGGACGGTCGTGCGGGCGACCCGCCTGGAGAGGTCGACGGCCACGGCCGCACGGGACGCGAACCGCTGCACGAGCCGGAGGTCGACGTCGGTGAAGCGGGGGTCGTCTCCGCGCCGGTCGAGGGCCATGAGGACGCCGATGGACTCCCCGCGAGCGACGAGCGGGGCCCAGAGCCCCGCCCGGGCGCCGACGCGGCGCATGAGGTCCGGGTCGGCATCCGGGTCGTCGAGGACTGAGTCGACCCGGACGCCGGCGCCCTCCTCGAAGACTCGGCCGCTCTTCGACCGGTCGGCGGCGAGCCGGAACCCGACCAGCTCCTCGGCCTGCTCGCCCTTCGCGGCCGCGATCTCGAGCAATCCGTCCGGCGTCGCCACGAAGACGGCGACGAAGCGCGCGTCGAGGAGCGCGCTTGCGCGGTCGACCACGAGCTGCAGGAGCCGCCCCGGCTCCATCTCGCTCAGCATCGCGTTCGTGATCTCGTCGAGCGACTCGAGCTGGCGCGCCCACTCGCGGCTCGACTCGTAGAGCCGCGCGTTCTCGATCGCGACCGCGGCCTGGGAGGCGAGCAGCGTCACCACTTCCTCGTCCTCGCCGGTGAAGTCCGCGCCGTCCTCCTTCTCGGTCAGGTAGAGGTTCCCGTAGGCGACGCCACGCAGCAGGATGGGGACGCCCAGGAAGGTCCGCATCGGCGGGTGGTTGGCCGGGAAGCCGACCGAGCGGTCGTCCTCGGCGATGTCGTGCAGGCGGAGCGGCCGCGCGTCGCGGATGAGCACGCCGAGGATGCCCCGCCCGCGCGGCAGGTCGCCGATGGCCGCCTGGGTCTCGGGGTCGATGCCATGCGTCACGAAGCGCTCGAGCTCCCTGCCGGTCACGTCGATCACGCCGAGCGCGGCGTAGCGCGCGCCGGTCAGCTCCGCGGCCGTCTCCGTCAGCCGCTGGAGGAGCGCTTCGAGCGTCAGCTCCGAGCTGAGCGCGATGCCGGCCTCCACAAGGCCCTGGAAGGACGATTCCCGTTCCGGCGTGCGCACGCCGCATTATCCGCAAAACGCCGCAGCGAACGAAAGGTAGATTCCCCGATGGCCGGAGCTCGCGCCGGGCGTACCCTCAGCACGAGCTAGTCCCAAAGGAGGATTCCCATGAAGCAGATCCTGATCGCGACCGACGGCTCCCCGTCCGCGCAGGATGCCGTCGGCGTCGGCCTCGAGCTCGCGAAGGAGCAGGGCGCAGACGTCACCTTCGTCCATGTCACCGATCCCGACGAGTTCAAGGGCGGGCGCGGCGGCACCCACGCCATCACGCATACCGAGGAGGTCGACGACTCGGAGACGGTGCTGAAGGCGGCCGGCCATGCTGCCGAGGAGGCCGGGGTCTCCTACGCGCTCGAGCGCATCGCCGGCAACACCGTCGAGTCCATCGTCGCGCTCGCAGACGAGAAGGACGCCGACATGATCGTGATCGGCTCGCGCGGCCGCCACACCATTACCACCGCGCTGCTCGGCAGCATCTCGCTCGGCGTGCTCCGCCACGCCCGCCGGCCGGTCCTCATCGTCAAGACCGCGAAGACGCCTGCGGGGGCGCCTGCCTGAGCCCTGCCCGCTACGCGGCCGGCGGGGGCGACTCCGCCGGCTCGGCGGGTCGGCCCGGCTCGGTCGGGCCCATGTCCAGCCGGAACGGCGGGTACTCGTCCCGCATCAGGCCCACATAGGCGACGACCCGCAAGACCCAGCGGTCGAGGCCCAGCGCGAAGTCGAAGAGGGAGCGCGGATAGCTGCCGGTGAAGAGGAGGACGACCCCGGCGATGACGACGAGGATGCCGACGAGCCCCGCGAACCCGAGCCCCCAGATGTCGTCGTTCACCCAGTCCCAGCCCCACCCCCAGCCGCCCACGAAGAGCGCGACGAGGATCAGGTGGGGGATGGCGAGCAGCCACTTGACGAGCGGGAGCCAGTGCGAGAGCCGCTCCGGGTAGTCGATGTGGAGCGTGGCGGGGTAGTCGGGCTCCTCGTCGAGCGAGAACGGCGGGTAGCGGTCGGTCCCGAGCGCCCAGTAGGAGTAGAAGAGGACGCGCCACGTCCAGCGCAGCACGCCGAGGTTGAAGTCGAAGATCCCGCGCGGGTAACGGCCGGTGAAGAGGATCGCGAAGAACGCGACCACGGTCAGGACCCAGAAGACGAACCAGAGGACGAGGAGCACGATGTAGTGCGGGATCAGGAGCAGCCACTTGACGAGCCAGAGCCAGCGCCCGACTCCTGGGTCGAGCTCGCCGCGCACCCCAACCGGGTAGACGGTCGTCCTGCCGGGCGCCGCTCCTGCGGCGGCCGCCGGCACCCCCGCGGCCGCGGCCGGAGCAGCGGACGTGGCCTTGCGCGCGCCGAGCACGATCAGGAGGACGCCGACCGCGAGCACGAGGAGGCCGGCAACGAGGAGCCCGATCGCCAGCCACGGAAGGAAGTTCGCCTCGGCGCCGATGCTGACGTCCGCGGCCACGCCGTCGGAGCCGTCGGCGTTCATGAGCAGGATCGTCCACTCGCCCGACTCCGTGTCCCAGGTCGCCACCTGCTCGCCGGATCCCGAGGCCGACGCGGCCCAGAAGGCCTGCTCCCCGGGCGGCCCGGAGGGCTCCGCTCCGGCGAAGATCCGGTAGCGGACGCGGAACGGGTCGAAGTCGACGTCGCGCACCTCGGCCCGCTCGACGCCGTCCAGGTAGCTCGCCACCTCGTCCGTGGGCCCGATCCCGACGAAGATGTCCTTGCCGGCGCCCTCGGCGGTGATGCGGATGTCCCCGAGCACGCCCTCGGTCAGCACCCAGTCCCCGCTCGTGTCCGTCTCGAAGAGGTCGATGCTCTCCGACGTGATCGCGTACGACTCGGTCTCGAGGCGCTCGGTGGGCGTCGTCAGGTAGCCGTCCTCGCGCTGCGTCCGGTCGGCCCAGAGGAGCGTCCCGCCCGCGACGAGGATTCCTACGGCGAGCAGCGCGACGATGCTCCCGAGGATCACGAGCAGGATCCGGCCGACCGTCCAGTTCGTGCCGGTGTGGGGCTGCGGTGTCGGGCTCTCGGCGGTCATGGTCGAGACCGGCAGCGGCATCCTACGCCGTGCCGAGCTTCTCGGCCCGCTCCTTGATCCCGTTCAGCATCTTCCGCTCCATCAGCAGCGAGGCCGGCTCCATCGGGATCATGCCGATGCGTGCGGCCAAGGTCGGTAGTCGGAAGCGGTTGCGGCTGATCAGCCGGGTCGAGCCGCCGTGCTCCTCGAGGACGAACGTCCAGACCCAGTTGCCGTCCTCGGAACGCCAGGCGAGCACGTGCTCCGGCTCCACCCGCTCGACCCGCATCCGGTTCGAGCCGTACCCGATCGTCTCGCCGACCTCGGGGTGCTGGAACTCGGGCAGGACGCGGTCGGCGCTGTGCATGTTGAGGCCCATGAGGTTCTCGATCCAGTCGTAGGTGTACGCCCCGCCCCGCGGTGATGGCCCCATCTGCGCGATCCAGGGCCAGACGGCGGCCGCGGGCGCGTCGATCCCGATCGCCCGCGTCGCGACGCCGTCGGCATCCTCGAGCAGCT
>CAWHOA010000022.1:0-146822 GCA_963830885.1 uncultured Actinomycetes bacterium
CAGCCATCTGCGTGACGGTGGGCCTTGTGGCCGGCACACCGGTCGTCGCACAGGTCCACGCGCCGCGCAAGCGCCTGCTGGTGATCGGCGAGGAAAAGGGCTATCGACACGAAGCTATTACGCACGCGATGGTGACGGTCGAACGCCTGGGCAAAGAGACCGGCCTGTGGGACACGGTGATCCGCACCGACACCGAGGCGCTGACGAAGAAAAAGCTCGAATACAACGCGAAGAATCTGCAGGACTTCGACGCGGTCGTCTTCTACACCGGCGGCACGCTCGAGATGGACGCCAGCCAGCAGGCCGACTTCGTGTCCTTCGTCCATGACGACGGCAAGGGTTTTATCGGCATTCACAGCGCGACGATCACCTTCATAAAATGGCCCGCGTACGGCGAGATGTCGGCGGCTATTTCGACGAGCACCCGTGGAACACATTCGACGCGCCTGTCATCGTCGAAGACCCGGCGTTCCCCGGTATGAAGCAATGGCCGTCGGCGTTCACGATCAACGACGAGATTTATCAGATCAAGGACTTCTCGAGGACGACGACGCGCGTGCTGATGCGGCTCGATGCGTCGAAGCTGGACCTCACCAACCCGCGCGTTCATCGCAAGGACGGCGACTTCGCGGTCACGTGGGCCAAGATGTACGGCAAGGGACGGTCTTCTATTCCACGCTCGGCCACGTCGAAGCCAACTGGGACAACCCGAGATGCAGACGATGATCGTCGAAGCGATCAAGTGGGTGCTCAAGATCGTCGACGCTGACGTCACGCCTCGGGCGCAGCGCTAGAATCAGGCCTGGCGATCGAAGGCTTGCCGTCGCAGGCGTCGTCGAGCGACACCGAGCCAGTCCGAGGTACGTCAACGACTCCTACAGCCAACGTCGAACTGCTTCTACCGTATCCGTCGGCTTCGTGTTGAAGCCGATCCGAGCCTTGAGCGGGAGCTCGTGGACGACGTTCAGGAGCTTCTCGAAGAGCAGGAAGTACTTTGGATTGGCGCGAACTCCGGCGCCGATAATCACGCAGCCGTAATCTTTTGCGCGGAGCTGGGACGCCACGACGGTCTCTGCCGTCTCGCCGAGATCCACGAAGCATCCATCAGGTTCGTAGCCAAGACCTCGAAGGCGTTCGAGCTCGGCGGCGGTGCCCGCGTTGACCTTTCGTCGGTCAGGTTCATGGGGGCAAGCTCGGGCGACGAGAAATCCAGGAATTTTGGATCGAATCCAATGATCAACACGCTCTTGTTGGTTGGCATCGGTCGCCTCCAGTCTGTTGCGCTGTCGGTGGCTCACGATTCTGAGCCTGGTCAACTGAGGTGAGATCCTCCGCTAACGCAATCCTACCCAGATTCCCGGCTGATTTCGGCCGGGCCCGGTGACGTGTTCGATGTAGATGTCGCAGAACTCGCGGCGCAGCGCTTCGCGCGCGATGGGGCCTGAGTCCCTTAATGCAAGATGACGTCGCGCGGCTTGGTCAAACCTCGGCCACGCAGGAAGGCCGCTCCCGTTCGGGTCGCCGGTTCTGGCAAAGTTCGTCCAGTAGCGCTGAATCGTGTCCGACACCGCCTGGTCGACCGCGTCGTACTCCGCGACCGCGCGAGCAGCGCCGAAAGTGCCGAAGAGATAGGGCAACTCGCTGGCATGTGTCGCGCCAAATGCCTCACGCCCCTTGGCGACCCGATCGAACTCATACTGATAGGTCGGGTTGTTTGCCGCGGCATGCCAGCTAGCCTGGAGCACCGACGAACAGCGAAACGATGTATCCGTCGCCCACTGCTCTTCGGCCGATCCGTAGCGCGGATCCGGCGCACCAGTCGCCGGTTTGTAGAGCGTCATCGCCTTCGCGGCGAGCGACCCGTACGCCGAACGAATCGCGCCCGCGAGATCGTTCGGCAGCGTCGTCCCAGGTACGCGCTCGCGCGCGGTGCTGCCAATCATCATCGGCACGCGATGCTCGTGTCCTTTGGCAAATGACTCGGCCGGCTGCTCCGGCAGGACGTGACCGTCGACAATGGCGAGAAGGGAAGGCGGCGGCGCAGTCAGATACGACGGCTCGACCGTGAAGATGTCGACTGGCGGCACCCCACGCAGCCGCTCGAGCACGCGATCGGACGGCGGATTCAGTCGAGCCATCATCGTCGCGCCATTCTGCTGCGCCTGGGTCAAGGTCAACGCGCCCCCGAGCGTCGTCACCGCGCCGCTCTGAGCGATCGCGCGATGGAACAATCCCTTGGCCAGCGGGGACACCATCAGAAAGCTGACGTCGAAAGAACCAGCCGACTCTCCGAAGATAGTCACGTTTCCCGGGTCGCCACCGAACTGTCGAATATTCGCCTGTACCCATCTCAGCGCGGCGATCTGATCGAGCAGCCCGTAGTTTCCCGACACTCCGTGCGCCGACTCTTTCGAGAGCGCGGGGTGCGCGAGGAAACCGAGGATCGACAATCGGTAGTTCGTGGTCACCACCACTACACCGTGACGCGCGAGACGCTCGCCGTCCATGGCCGGAGTATTCGACGTGCCACCGAAGTTCCCGCCGCCAGGAATCCAAACCATCACAGGCAGTGCGCCGCTCGCAGGCCACGACGGCGTCCACACGTTCAGATACAGACAGTCTTCGCTGCTGGTCCGAGCCAACTCGGGTCTCAGCATCGCGCTTTGGGCACATGGCGGCGCGAAGCTGGTCGCCTCGCGCGTGCCCGCCCAACTTGGAAGCGGCCGCGGATCGCGCCAGCGGAGATCACCCACTGGCGGCTGAGCGAACGGGATGCCTTTGAATACCGCGCCGCCCGCGGCGAGTGTCGGACCACGAATGGAACCGGTGATGGTCGAGGTGATTGGTGGATCCTGCGCTGCCAGCGTGACGCCGACAAATGCCAGTACGCCGACGATGGCAGTTGCTGCTCCCATGGTGCTGATAGTCTCGCGTAAGTATTGGCGTCGTTTGTGACGGGACTGTGATACGTCCAGCTCAAAAATATCCGAAGAACATCGGGGTCTATGTACGCACACCGAGCGATCGCTCCGAGGCCGAAAACACTTGATCGCGCCACAGCTCAGTTCGGGCCCCTGCTGATTGATGTTCGGTACAGGGCTGTGATCTTGCCTGCAATCGCTAGCCACGGCTGCGAACTGCCAAGGGGCAACACCAACCGCATCGTCAGCATCGCCACGAGGCCAATGACGTATACGGGATGGACGAGCGTCGCTCTCGAATAAAGAGGCGGAAACCGAGGGCCGCAGCTGTCACCGCCGGTTCAGGCGTAAGATCGGCTCTCCTTCAACGCTCCCGGCAACAGCCGGAGGCGGGTTGCCCGGTCCGGGCATCGCGGAGGCGCGAATTCCGGTGACCATGCCCGACGACGTGACTGCCCTCCTGATGGACTGGAGAGGCGGCGATGACGAGGCCATCCACAGGCTCGTCCCGCTGGTGCACGAGGAACTGCGACAGCTCGCCAGGCGGCACATGGCTGGCGAACGTCCCGATCACGTGCTCCAGGCCACAGCGCTCGTCAACGAGGTCTACCTGCGCCTGGTCGACATCCGTCGGGTGCAGTGGCAGGACCGCGCCCATTTCTTTGCCGTGGCCGCCCGCCTCATGCGGCGCATCCTCGTCGACTTCGCCCGCGCGACCAAGAACCAGAAGCGCGGCGGCGATCTCCAGCGGATCACGTTCGATCAGAACCTGCCGGTCGCCGGCGACAGTCCCGACGATCTCGTTGCCATCGACGACGCGCTGCAGGCGCTGGCGGGCCAGTACGACCGCAAGGCAAAGGTCGTGGAGCTGCGGTTCTTCGGCGGCTTGAGCGTCGAGGAGACGGCCGCGGTCCTGAAGATCTCCGAAGAAACCGTCATGCGGGACTGGAAGTTTGCGAAGAACTGGCTCATGCGGGAAATGTCTCGTGGGAACCCGCCTCGCGGCTGACCATGACAGTTGGTCCCCGATTTTTCGCCTCTCTCGATAGGAGTCAGAACCGGGTGATACGACGAGTCAATCCGACGGACCTGCGTCTGGATTGCCTGAATCGTCCTCCGACGGGCGAAACCTATGGAGCGCACTCAGTGGGAGCGAGTTTCGGACATCTTCGACGCCGCCGCCGGCCGTTCGAGTGACGAGCGCGACGCGTTCCTGAGCTCTGCGTGCGACGGGGACGAGGAGGTGCGGCAGGAAGTCGTGTCGCTGCTCAGGTTCGAGAACGCGTCGGTGGAGTTTCTCGAACGGCCGGCGGTCCGCGTCGCGCCCGATGTGCGCGGTCGGCAATTGGGGCCCTACACCATCCTGGCGCCGCTCGGCGTCGGTGGCATGGGAGAGGTCTATCGCGCCCACGACTCGAAGCTGGGGCGGGACGTCGCGATCAAAATCCTGCCCCCGCGGTTCACCGGTGATCCCGAACGCTGCAGCCGTTTTGCGCGGGAAGCGCGAGCGCTGGCCACGCTCAATCATCCGCACATCGGCGCGATCTACGGGCTCGAGGAGTCGTCCGGGATCACCGCCCTGGTGCTCGAGCTCGTCGAGGGCCCGACGCTGGCCGAATGCCTGGAGCGCGGGCCACTGCCGATCGCCGACGCGCTCACTATTGCCCGGCAGGTCGCCCAGGCACTCGAGGCCGCCCACAAGGGGGGTATCATCCACCGCGATTCTCAAGCCCGCCAACGTCGTCCTGCAACGCCCGGCCCGGAGCGGCGACCGCGCTCGCGACTTTTGGGCGAAGGTGCTCGACTTCGGGCTGGCCAAGTCCACCGACGAAACCGACGCCGGCGACGGCTTCGAGGCGCCGGCGACTTTATACAGCACGGCCATCGGACGGGTTCTCGGCACGCCGGCGTACATGAGCCCGGAACAGGCGCGTGGGCACAGGGTCGACACCCGTACCGACATCTGGTCGTATGGCTGCCTGCTCTTCGAGATGCTCAGCGGAAAACGGGCGTTCGACGGCGCGTCGCCGGCCGATACGGTGGCCGCCATCCTCGAACGGGAGCCGGACTGGGCGGCTCTTCCGAGCACTACTCCCGAATCTGGTACGGACCCTCCTGCGCCACTGCCTCGAGAAAGAACCGGCTCACCGGTTGGGTGACATCGCCGAAGCGCAGCAGAAGCTCGAGCCAGCAGAGCCTCCGCCACCACCAGTCCGCGAGCCGGGACCGGAGCGACGGTACCGCGCACACGGCCGGGTGTTCGGCAGCGGTGCGGCTGTGTCGATCCTCGCGGTGCTCTGGTGGGTCTGGCTTGGACAAGGGCCCGCCGACCTGCCGCTGCAGATCAGGCCGGCTGACCTACGAACCGGGGCTGCAGACCAATCCCGCGATGTCACCCGACGGTCAGGTCGTGGCTTACGCGTCGAACCGCGAGGGCAACTTCGATCTCTACGTGCAGGCGGTCGGCGGCGGCAACGCCGTGCGGGTCACGGACCATCCGGCGCACGACTGGCAACCCGACTGGTCGGTCAATGCCCAGATTGTCTTCCGTTCTGAACGCGACGATGGTGGGCTCTACGTCGTCAGTCCGACCGGGGGCCACGAGCAGCGGGTCGCCGGGTTTGGCGAGTGGCCTGTCTGGTCGCCGGGCGGAACGAAGGTCCTGTTCCGCAACGGCCCGTCGTTGCTGCTCCACACCGTCGGATTGGACGGCGCTCCGCCGCAAGGGTGCAAGGAGTGCTTCGGCGGTGCGTATGGATGGTTCGGTGACGCGCACATCGTGACGTTCTCAACCGGTCAAGAGCGCCAGTATCAGCCGCGGCTCCGGCAGATCGATCTCGACAGCGGCAGCGTCCACACCTGGTCGACGAGCCGGTCGGTCGACAAGGGCTTTCTAGACCTCGGCGTGTCGGTCGGCCGGACGACCCTGGCGTGGGATCCGAGTGGGCGCGCGTTCTACTTCGCGGGTTTCTCCGGTGGGACGTCGGCGATCTGGAGGGTGGACGTCGACCCGGTACCCGCTCCTTGACCGGTGGGCCGCATCGGGTTGCGGCAACGGCGGAAGTCGGGACCAGCGTCTCCGTCGCACGCACATCCGGCGCGCTGGCGTTTGCGGCCGCATCGTCCATTCCGCGCATCTCCTGGTATCGCCTCGACCAGTCGGGGCGGCGCATCACCGGCCCACCGGAGTCGCTCACGTCTCGCGAGCTCCCGCCGGCCGACGCCGATCTGACACCCGATGGCTCGCGCCTGATTTTCACGGTCAGGCGTCCGGGTGGCACGACCGTGGAGCTCAGAACCAGACTGCTCGCCGAGCCGTCCGAGCGGCCGCTGCTGGTCACGTCCACGACGCACGGCGAACGCCGGCAGCAACCGCTGGTATCTCCCGATGGCAGACACGTCGTCTACCGATACGTCCATCCGGAGTCCACCGGGGTGAGCGGCACGCACAACTTTCTGCTGCCGCAACAACTTCGCCTTCTCGATATCGGGACCACCCAGGAATCGGAGCTGACCCAGACCGCCTCGCGCTTCATCATGCCAGGCGGATTCACGCCGGACGGACGATTCGTTGTGGCGAGCGTCGACTTACGACCCACTCCGAATCAGAGCATGAGCATCGCGTTGTTTCCGATTGCAGCAGCGCCCAAAGCCGACGCGCAGATGAAAGTGGTCACCACACGCCAGGGCGACAGCGGTCTGCTGCGGCCATCGATGTCGCCAGACGGGCGGTGGATTGCGTTCGAGGTGCAGGGCCACACCGCTCAGATCGCAGTGGTCGGATCCGCCGACGGCCTGTGGCAGGAGACCCAGGGCGAAAGCGGCTGGCGCTACCTCGATCCACTGGCCATGTACGATCCACACTGGTCGGCCGATGGCCGGTTGTTGTACTTCGTCTCTGCGCGCCGCGGCGTTCTGAACGTCTGGGCCGTGGATTTCGACCTCGCCTCCGGCAAGGCCGGAGCGCCCTTTCAAGTCACCGAGTTCGACGGCCAGGCGCACTTGATCCCCCTGTCGACCGAAATGATCGCCGTCGCGCGGCACGGATTGGCCATTCGTACCAGCCATCCCAATGGAGGGATCTGGCTAGTGCACCGCCGTTGATAAGCGATCAAGCATTCGCTTGTGCGACTCGATCAGGGCGCGTGCCGGCCTGGTCCAAAGGTTCTACTTCGCCGCGCTTCCAGGATGCCGCTCGAACCACTGGATCATTGCGGCATAGGCGCGCTCGAGATCGGCGGGAGCGCCAGAAGGAACGCGCGGAATCGGCCTCGATCCTGACGCAACCCCTCGAAGTCCTGGCGCTCGATGAGCGATGTCAAGAACCCCTGCGTCAGGTCGCGCGCATCTTCCGGGTCGAGTCCGCCAGTCCTCGGCCGGGCCCGGGAAGAACGGGATCGCGATGGCGAGGAAGCCGTACGCGGCCGTCTTCGAGATGACGCCCGAGAGCACGGCCGCCACCTCGGGCGGCGACTCTCGGTAAGCATCGGGCAGCCAGCCGTGGAACGGCCAGAGCGGCGCCTTCACCGCGAAGGCCGCCGCGAAGCCGAGGAAGATCCAGGTGCTCGTCCCCTGCCCGCCGAGCTGCGTCATGTCGAACGTGCCCGCGTCGAGTCCGGTGGCGATGATGGCGACGAGCATGAGCAGGGAGCCCGCAACCGTGTAGGCGACGAACTTGTAGGTCGCCCCGAGCCGCCCCGGCCCGCCCCACACGCCGATGAGCACGTAGAGCGGGATGAGCATGGCCTCCCAGAAGACGTAGAACAGGACGAGGTCCTGCGCGGCGAAGACGCCGATCGTCGCGCCCTCGAGGAAGAGCAGCAGGCTCAGGTAGACGCCGAGCCGCTCCCGCCCGCTCCAGAAGCCGTAGCCGACGGCCGCCGCCGTGACCACCGCGGTCAGGCCGATCAGCCAGAGCGAGTAGTCGTAGAGGCCGACCTGGTAGGCAACGTCGAGGTCGGAGAACCACGTGACGTCGGCCTCGGCCTGCAGGCCCGTCGCGCCGAAGTCGAAGTTGAGCGCCGTGCCCACCCAGAGCGCCAGCTCGGCGAGGGCGACCAGGAGCGCGAAGCTGCCCGCGGCCCGCGTCGAGGGCCACGGGAAGACCCAGATGGCCAGCGCCGCGGCGATCGGGAGCAGGATCAGGATCGTGGTGATCACGCGACCACCAGGAAGACGATCGCGAGGACGGCGAGGCCCACGGCCAGCGCGAGCACGTACCCGCGCACGCGGCCGGTCTGGGCAGCGGCGACGCGGTCCGAGACGTCGCGGACGCCGGTGCCGAGGCCGCCGAGGGAGCGCAGGACGATCGGCCCCTCGATCCTTCCCAGGAGCCAGGAGGCGAGCGCCGAGGTAGGCCGGTAGAAGACGGCGTTGTAGGCCTCGTCCCACCAGAGCTTGTGCTCGAGCGCGTTCGCCGCCCACGGGATCCGTGCGCGGATCGCGGCCGGCCGGTCGCCGGGTCGGCGGTACAGCGCCCAGGCGATCGCGATGCCACCGGTGGCCGCCGCCAGCGAGGCGAGGATCGAGAAGACCGCCAGCCCGCCGCTCGCCTCCTCGACCGACTCGACGACGGGCTCCAGCCAGGTGTCCACCAGCGCCCACTGCCCCGGTACCTGGAGGAAGCCCGCGATGATCGACAGAACGGCGAGGACGCCGACCGGCCACATCATCGCGAGCGGCCCCTCGAAGCGCTCCCTGTGCAGGTGCTCGCGCGCGTAGGGCGTCTGCTCCCCGAAGAAGACGATGAAGAGGAGCCGGAAGGTGTAGAGCCCGGTCAGGAAGGCGCCCGTGATGCCGACGCTCCAGAGGATCCAGCCGAGCGAGCCCTGGTCGATCAGGCTCGAGAGGATGGCGTCCTTGGAGAAGAAGCCGGCGAAGGGCGGGATCGCCGCCAGCGCGAGCGCGCCGATGAGGAACGCCCGGTAGGTCCACGGCAGCTCGCGCGCGAGGCCACCCATCTTGCGGATGTCCTGCTCGCCGGAGAGGGCGTGGATGACGAGCCCGGCGGCCATGAAGAGCAGCGCCTTGAAGAAGGCGTGCGTCATCAGGTGGAACATGCTGGCGCCGTAGGCGCCGAGCCCGACGCCGACGAACATGTAGCCGATCTGGCTCATGGTCGAGTAGGCGATGACGCGCTTGATGTCGGTCTGGACCAGCGCGATCAGGCCGGCCATGAGCAGGGTGACCGCGCCGAGGATCCCGGCGAGCTCCTGCACGTCGATCGCCAGCTCGAAGAGCGGGCTCGTGCGGACGATCAGGTAGACGCCGGCCGTGACCATCGTCGCCGCGTGGATGAGCGCGCTGACCGGGGTCGGGCCCTCCATCGCGTCCGGGAGCCAGGTGTGGAGCGGCACCTGCGCCGACTTGGCGACGGCGCCGCCGAGCAGCCCGAGCGCGACGAGCACCGCCAGCGTCGATCCGTCGCCGAGCGCCTCGGGAGCGGCCGCGAAGACGGTCGAGAAGTCGAGCGACCCGGTCTGCTGGACGAGGATGAAGAGCGCGAGGACGAACGTCGCGTCGCCGACCGCGTTCATGACGAACGCCTTCTTGCCCGCCTCGACCGGGGCCCGGCGCTGGTGCCAGTAGTTGATGAGCAGGTACGAGGAAAGCCCGACCATGCCCCAGCCGGCCAGGAGCAGGAGCAGGTTTCCGGCCATGACGAGCAGGAGCATCGAGAAGATGAAGAGCGCCTTGTAGGCGTGGTAGCGCCGCTCCTCCTCGTCTCCGTCCATGTAGCCGATCGCGTAGACGAGGATCAGGAACCCGACGCCGGTGACGACGAGCATCATGAAGACGGAGAGCGGGTCGATCAGGACCGAGGCCCCGATCTTCAGGTCGCCGGCCGTCAGCCAGGTCCAGGGCGTCGAGAGGATCGAGCGGTTCTCCGGCTCTCGGCCGAGCAGCTCGAAGAAGAGCGCGGCGGTGCAGACGAAGGAGAGGAACGTCGCGCCGGACGCGAGCAGCCCGGCGCTGCGGCGATCGATTCGCTCGCCGAGGAGCGCGATCGCGACCACGGCGACGGCGGGCGAGAAGAGCGCGGTCCAGGCGAGAACGTCCATGCGCTAGCCGCGGAGCGAGGTGAGGCGGTCGACGTCGAGCTCGACCCGCTTGCGCGAGACGGCGACGATGAGGCCCAGGCCGAGCACCGCCTCGGCGGCGGCAACGACCATGACGGTGAGCGCGAAGATCTGCCCGTCGGCGTTCCCGAGCTGGCGTGCGAAGGCGATCAGGGCCAGGTTGCCGGCGTTCAGCATCAGCTCGAGCGCGAGCAGGATGATCAGCGGGCTGCGGCGGATGAGCACGCCGAAGGCCCCCGTGGCGAAGAGGACGACCGAGAGGATCAGGTAGGCGGCGATCCCCGGCCCGAGCATCAGGCGGCCTCCTCCTCGTCGTCCGAGGTCGGCATGGCGCTCCCGAGGATCACGCCCCCGACCGCGGCGACCAGCAGCACGATCGAGGTCACCTCGAAGGCGAGCAGGTGGTCGCTGAGGAAGAGCTCGCCGATCTGTGCCGGCGAGCCGAAGGCGCCGCTGACCTGGGCGGTGTTGCTCAGGTCGTCGCCGGCCTTGAGGGCGATGACGACGATCACCTCGAGCGCGATCGCGGCCGCTGCGACGATCGCGGTCACGTTCTGCAGCGTCGGCCCGCCGGCCCAGGGCGCGTCAGCCCGTCCTCCCAGGTACGCGAGGACGAAGACGAACATGATCACGATCGCGCCCGCGTAGACGATCACCTGCGCACCGGCGACGAACTCTCCGGCGAGCAGCAGGTAGAGGACCGCCAGCGAGGCGAGGTTCCCGATCAGCGCGAGCGCGCTGAAGAACGGGTTGGCGAAGAGGACGACCGCGACGCCCGAGGCGAGGAGCGCGAGCGCCGCCGCGATCCACACGATCCAGACGAGGATGTTCGAGGCCGAGGCGGCGAGGACGAGCTCCATCAGTGCCCCGCCAGGTCTGTCACGACTCGGCCTTCCAGGCGGGGATCGGCGTGTCGTAGAGGTCGCGGTCGGCAACCGGCATGCGCTTGACCGGCTCCGCGAGGAGCATGTCCTTCGTGTAGATGAGGTCGTCGCGCGAGTACTCCGCGATCTCGAACTCGGCCTCGAGGGTGATCGCGTCGAACGGGCAGGCGAGCTCGCAGTACCCGCAGAAGATGCAGCGCGAGAGGTTGATCTCGTAGATGCGCGCATAGCGCTCGCCCGGGCTGACACGGTTGTCCGGCGTGTTCTCGGCGGCCACGACCCGGATGCAGTCCGCCGGGCAGGCGGCGGCGCAGAGCGAGCAGCCGACGCACTTCTCGAGCCCGTTCTCGTGCTTCCAGAGCCGGTGCCGGCCGCGGAAGCGCGGGTACACCGGCCGCTTGTAGTCCGGGTACTGCTGGGTGATCGGCTTCTTGAACATCTGCCGGAACGTGACGGCGAAGCCCTTGAAGCTGTCGAACGGCTGGGGGCTCATCGGCCGGCCCCCGGCCGATGAGTGGGAGGGTGTGTGAGGGAACCGAGAGGTTCCTTCACTGCATCGAAGAAGGGGGTCCGTGGGGGAAACATGGTTTCCCCCACGCGAGCGAGCCGAAGGCGAGCGACCCTCATGCGTAGACCACCACCACGGCCGTCACGACCGCGTTGAGCGTGGCGACCGGAAGGAGGATCTTCCAGCCGACCTTCATCAGCTGGTCGTAGCGCAGGCGCGGCAATGTCGCGCGCAGCCACATGAAGATGAACACGACGAGCCCCAGCTTGATGACGAACCAGAGCGGGCCGGGAAGCACGGGACCGCTCCAGCCGCCGAAGAAGAGCGTCACGGCCAGGCCGGAGAGCGTGATCATGTTGACGTACTCCGCCATGGCAAAGAGGCCGTAGCGCATGCCGCTGTACTCGGTCTGGTAGCCCGCCACGAGCTCCGTCTCGGCCTCGGGCAGGTCGAACGGCGGCCTGTTCGTCTCGGCGACGCCGGCGACGAAGAAGACGAGGAGGCCGACGAGCTGCGGGAGCGCGAACCACGTCGTCTCCTGCTGCTTCCCGACGATGTCGACGAGCGAGAGGCTTCCGGCCATGATCACCACGCCGAGCACGGAGAGCGCGAGCGCGACCTCGTAGGAGACGAGCTGCGCCGCGGTGCGCATGGAGCCGAGGAGCGAGTACTTCGAGTCGCTCGCCCACCCGCCGACGAGGAAGGCGTAGATGCCGATCGCGCCGAGAGCGAAGATGAGCAGCACGCCGATGGAGACGTCGGCGACCCAACCGGTGACGTCGTAGCCGCCGATCTCCCAGACGGGGCCGAAGGGGATGACGCTGAAGGCCGCGAGCGCCGTGAATGCGGCGACGACGGGCGCCGCGAAGTAGAGAAGGTCGACGGCCCCGGTCGGCGAGAAGCTCTCCTTGCGGATCAGCTTGACGAGGTCGGCGATCGGCTGGCCGAGGCCGTACGGCCCGGCGCGGTTCGGCCCGTAGCGGAGCTGCATCCGGCCGAGGAGCTTGCGCTCGAGCCAGGTCGCATAGGCGAAGCAGACCATCACGAGGTTGATGACGATGAACGCCTTGATGACGTCGATCCACCAGGGCTGGTTCAGCTGCTCAGGCACCGGTCTTCTCCACCTGAACGCGGTCGGCCAGTCCCTCGGCGTGCTCGGCCGCGACCCGCACGACGCCGACGCGGAGCTTGCGGCTCAGGCGTGCCCGCAGCTCTTTCGTCGTCCCGTTGGAGCTGACCCGCACGGTCTCCCCCGGGGCGATCTCGCGTGTCGCGGCGTCGTCGTAGGCGAGCTCGACCTCCGCCGGGGGGCGTTGGAACTGGAGCTGCGGCACGCGCTCGACCGCGGCGCCGCTGAAGAGCGTGCTGTAGCGGACGAGCGCGAGCCCCGGACCGGCGGCCTTGCCGGTCGCCGCCTGCGGGTCGGGCTGCGTCCACGCAAACTCGTCGCTGGGCGGAAGCTCGGCCTTCTCCGCGGCTGTGGGTGCCGCCCAGGGATCGACGGCGACGCCGAAGCGCTCAGCGAGTCGCGCGAGCCACTCGAGCTCGTCGGGGCCTTCCGGGACGACGGCGCGGCGCAGACGCTGCGGGCGCCCTTCGAGGTTGACGAACGTGCCCTCGCGCTCGAGGTAGCTCGTACCCGGGACGACGACGTGCGACCACGCGGTGAGGTCGCTCTGGAACATCGCGGTCGTGAGCACGAAGCGGGCGCGGGCGGCCAGCTCGGCGACCCGCGGGTCGGAGCCCGCCTCGTCGCCCGAGACGATCAGGGCGCCGATCTCACCCTCGGCGAGCGGGTCGGAGCGTCCCTCGCCCAGCGCGTACCAGGCCTGTGCGACACCCTTGCCGTTCGGCGTGCGAGGCAGCGCGTACACGGCGACGTGCGCCCCGGCCGTCTCGGCCAGGTCGCTCGCCAGCGCCCCGACGTGGCGGCCGCCGGTGGGGTCGTCCTCCGACCACACGAGCGCGATGCGGGCGGCCCCGCGCACGCGCTCGGCCGTCTCCCTGAGCTCGGCCGGGACCTGCGCGCCCGAGCGGAGAGCGGCGCACACCTGCGGCGCCGAGCCCGGCGCGACCTGGACGTCGCCGGCCGGGTTGAGGGTGATCACCTCGGCGCCCCGGCGCCGGGCTGCGCGCAGCCAGAGGTCGACGACCGGCGCCCGCTCGATCACGGGGTCGTCGCCGAGCACGAGGCAGACATCGGCGTCCTGGATCGCGGAGAGGGGGGCGCGGAAGGCGGCGAGGCCGCCTTCCCAGTCGTCCGGGAGGAGGGCGGTGTCGGACCCGAGCCCCTCGCGGACGATCCGGGCGAGGGCGGTTGCCTGCTCGACGGTCTCGCCGCCCGAGAACGCGACCACGACCGAGCCGTCTGCCTCGCGGAGGCCGGTCTCGGCAGCGTCGAGCGCCTCCTCGTGCGTCACCGCCTCGAAGCCGCGCCGGCGCACGCGGACGAGCGGCTCCCGGATGCGGTCCTCGGCGCGCAGGTGGTCGTAGGCGAACCGGCCCTTGTCGCAGAGCCAGCCCTCGTGGATCTCCGGGTGGTTGCGCGAGAGGATGCGCGCGACCTTCCCCTCGCGCGTCGTCGCCCAGACGTTGCAGCCGACCGGGCAGAGCCCGCAGACGGTCGGGACGTTCTGGATCTCCCACGGCCGTGCGCGGAAGCGGTAGGTGGTCGACGTCAGCGCGCCGACGGGGCAGAGCTCGACGACGTTGCCGGAGAAGTGCGCGCGGTATGGCTCGTCCTCGAACGTCGCGATCATCGACGAGGCGCCCCGATTGACCGCGACGAGCTGGCCGTCCTCGGACACGTCCTCGGAGAAGCGCGTGCAGCGGTAGCAGAGGATGCAGCGCTCCCGGTCGAGCGCGATCAGCGGCGAGATCGGGATCGGCTTGTCGAAGGTGCGCTTCGGGAAGAGCATCCGGGTGGAGCCCGGTCCGAAGCGAAAGGTCAAGTCCTGGAGCGGGCACTCGCCGCCCTTGTCGCAGTCGGGGCAGTCGAGCGGATGGTTGAGCAGGATGAACTCGAGGATCGCGTTCTGGCCCTCGGACGCCTTCTCGCTCGTCGCGGCCGTCTTGAGCACGAGCCCGTCCGTGGCCGTCAGCGTGCAGGCGGCCTGGAGCTTCGGCAGGCCCTCGACCTCGCACAGGCACATCCGGCAGGCCCCGACCGGCGGGCCGAGGCGGGGCTCGTAGCAGAAGACGGGGATCTCGATCCCGACCGATGCCGCCGTTTCGACCAGGCCCTGCCCCTTCGGTGCCTGGAGCTCCTGCCCGTCGATCGTGACCGTGACCAGGTCGGGCTGTGCGCTCATCGGCACGCTTCCGGCACGGTCCGCGCACCACGGGTGCGCTTTTCCGCGTTAGGCTCGAAAGCGGGTGGTGGGCTGGGGTGCCCCGAAGTAACTAAGGGACGGGCGTGGGTCATGGCCCGACGGGCACCTCGATCTCGCTGCGCACGTGCGCGTGGTGCTGGTCGACCGGCGCGAGCACGCCCTCGAGGGACGACTCGCCGCCGAAGGGGCAGCCTCCCTCGTCGATGTGGCGCTGGTACTCGTCCCGGAAGCGCGCGACGTAGCTGGCGATCGGCATCGCGGCGGCGTCGCCGAGCGGACAGAGGCAGTTGCCGAGGATCCGGTCGCACACGTTCAGGAGCACGTCGAGCTCGCCCTGCGTCGCCTCGCCGGCCTCGATCTTCCTGAGCAGCTGCACCATCCAGCGCGTCCCCTCGCGGCAGGGCGTGCACTTCCCGCAGGACTCGTGCATGTAGAACTGCGCGACCCGTAGGCCGAGCTGCACCATGCAGCAGCGGTCGTCGATGACGATCACGGCACCGGAGCCGAGCATCGTCCCGGCCGCCGCCATCGAGTCGAAGTCGAGCGGCGTGTCCACCTCTGCCGCCGTCAGCACCGGCACGGACGAGCCGCCGGGAATGACCGCCTTCAGCTCGCGCCCGTCCGGGATCCCGCCCCCGAGGTCGTAGATCAGCTCGCGCAGCGTCGTGCCCAGCTCGAGCTCGTAGTTCCCGCCGTTCGCGACGTTGCCGGAGAGCGAGAAGACACGCGTGCCGGCGGAGTTCTCGACGCCAAGCGCCGCGTACGCGGCGCCGCCCATCTCGACGATCTTCGGGACCGTCGCCAGCGTCTCGACGTTGTTGATCAGCGTCGGCGAGGCGTACAGGCCGGAGATGGCCGGGAACGGCGGCTTCGTCCGCGGCTGGCCGCGGCTGCCCTCGAGCGACTCGAGCAGGCCGGTCTCCTCGCCGCAGATGTAGGCGCCGGCGCCGCGGTGCACGACGACGGTGAGGTCCCAGCCGGAGCCCAGCACGTCCTTGCCGACGAACCCGGCTTCGCGCGCCTCCTCCAGCGCCGCGATCAGGATCTCGTACTCGGTGAGGTACTCGCCGCGCACGTAGATGAAGGCCAGGCTCGACCCGATCGTGTACGAGGCGATGAAGACGCCTTCGATGAACAGGTGCGGGACGCGGAGCATCAGCTCGCGGTCCTTGAACGTCCCCGGCTCGGACTCGTCGGCGTTGACGACGAGGTAGATCGGCTTCGGCGTGTCCTCGGGCTTCGGCAGGAAGCTGGCCTTCCGGCCCATGGGGAAGCCGGCACCGCCGCGCCCGCGCACGTTGGCGGCGAGCAGCTCGTCGAGCACGGCCTGGCGCTCCATGCCGACCGCCTTGCGCAGCGAGCCGTAGCCGCCGACCGCCTCGTACTCGGCCAGCTTCGTCAGGTCATGGGTGTCCGCGTCCTCGAGGAGCAGCTCCCTAAGGGGCATCGCGCAGCTCCCTGACGATCGCCGGCACGTCCTCGGGCCGGACGGGCTCGCGGTAGCGGTGGTCGACGGCGACCACCGTCCCCCAGCCGCAGCCCCCTGCGCACTCGACCGTACGGAGGGTCACCTCGCCGCCCGCGGTGGTCTCCCCGGCGTGGACGCCGAGCTCGCGCTCGAAGGCCTCCAGCACCTGCTGCGCCCCGACGAGCGCGCAGGAGATGTTCGTGCAGATCTCGACCATGTGCCGGCCGACCGGCTCCAGCTGGAACATGTCGTAGAAGCTCGCGACCGCCTTGCAGTAGGCCGGCGTCAGCTCGAGCGCCTCGCCGACCTCGCGGAAGGCCTCGGGCGGGAGCCAGCCGCCGTGCTCCTCCTGCGCGAGCCTGAGCGCCGGCAGGACCGCGGAGCGGCTCTCCGGGTACTGCGCGGCGACCTCCTGGATGCGGTCGTAGAGGGCGGTCACCGGTCGACCTCGCCCATGACGGTGTCGAGCGAGCCGACGATGGCGATCAGGTCGGCGACGAGCGCGTCGCTCATGCAGGTCGCGGTCGCCTCGAGCGCGACGAAGGAGGGCGCGCGGAACTTCACGCGCCACGGCTTCGAGCCGCCGTCGGAGACGACGTAGCAGCCGAGCTCCCCGCGGGGGGACTCGATGGTCACGTAGACCTCGCCCTCCGGGACGCGGTAGCCCTCGGTCACGAGCTTGAAGTGGTGGATCAGGCTCTCCATCGAGGTGTGCAGCTCGTTGCGCGGCGGCAGGACGATCTTGCGGTCGTCCACGATCCACGCGCCCTCGGGCATCCCCTCGAGAGACTGGCGGACGATGCGCGTCGACTCGCGCATCTCGTCCATGTGCACCTTGTACCGGTCGAAGACGTCTCCGGCCTGGTACACCGGGACGTCGAAGTCGACCTGGTCGTACGCGAGGTACGGCTGCGTCTTGCGGAGGTCCCAGTCGACCCCGGAGGCGCGCAGCACCGGGCCGGACTGGCCGAGCGCGATCGCGTCCGCCGCCGAGAGGAGGCCGATGCCCTTCGTCCGCTCCAGCCAGATCGCCTGGCCGGAGAGGATCGACTCGTACTCGTCCACCCGCTTGATCATCGTGTCGCAGAAGGCGCGGCACTCGTCGTAGAAGCCGGCCGGGATGTCCTCCGCGAGCCCGCCGGCCTGGAAGTAGCGCGTGTGCATGCGGGCGCCGGTGACCAGCTCGAAGAGGTCGAGGATGGCGTCGCGCTCGCGGAAGCAGTACCAGAACATCGAGATCGCCCCCAGCTCGAGCGCGGCCGTGCCGAGCCAGACGAGGTGCGAGTGGATGCGGTTGAGCTCGCACAGGAGCATCCGCATCCACTGGGCCTTCGGCGGCGGCTCGACCCCCAGGAGCTGCTCGATCGCCAGCACGAAGACGAGCTCGTTGTTCTGGAAGGAGACGTAGTCGATGCGCTCGGGGTACGTGATCCCCTTCCACCACGTCTTGTGCTCCATGTTCTTCTCGAAGCCGGTGTGGAGGTAGCCGACCACGGCCCGCAGGCCGACGACCTTCTCGCCGTTCAGCTCGACGACCAGGCGGAGGACGCCGTGCGTGGAGGGGTGGTTCGGGCCGAAGTTGACCTCGAGGATGTCGTCCTCGACGCGGAGCGCCGGGTCGACTTCGAGGATCGTCGGCGTCGGAGAGGGGATCCGGGTCTCCTCGTAGATCGGCGTCTTCGACTCCGCTGACGGCCACTATTCCTCCCCGGAGAAGCGCACCGGCTCCCCGCCGAGTGGGTAGTCCTTGCGGAGCGGATGCCCGTCCCAGTCGTCCTCCATCAGGATCCGGACGAGGTTGGGATGGCCGTCGAAGCGGATGCCCATCATGTCCCAGGCCTCGCGCTCGTGCCAGTCGGCAGTCGGCCACACCGAGACGACGCTCGGCACCGCCTCGCCGTCCTCGCACCACACCTGCAGCCGGATGCGCGGCGCCTCGGAGGCTCCGGACTCGACCCGGAGCAGGTGATAGGAGACGGAGAAGCGCTGCGCCTTCGGCTCCGGCTGCTTCTGCAGGCCCCAGGAGCCCGGGCTGTTCAGGTCGCGGCCGCGCGGGTCGCCCCAGTAGCCGGCGACGCGCGGCTCGTCCCAGCCGAGGTAGTCGGCGGCTGCGATGTCGGAGAGAAAGTTGAAGCCGGCCTCGTCGCGCAGCCAGAGAGCCGCCTCCACGAGGCGCTCGCGCTCGACGACCACCGTCGTCTCGCCGTGGCCGGTCCGCTCCTCGACGAGCCCCGGCACGCCCGAGAGCGCCTGGGTCACTCGGCGACTCCGCGGATCTCGTAGGCGGGAGGCACGCCGGCCTGGATCTTCTCCTGCAGGCGGACGATCCCCTCGATCAGCGCCTCCGGCCGAGGTGGGCAGCCGGGCACGTGGATGTCGACGGGGACGATCTTGTCGACGCCCTGGAGGATCGCGTAGTTGTTGAACATCCCGCCGGAGCTCGAGCAGGCGCCCATGGCGATGACCCACTTCGGCATGAGCATCTGGTCGTAGATCTCGCGCAGCGGCTGCGTCATCTTGTGCGAGACGCGGCCGGAGACGATCAGCAGGTCGGCCTGGCGCGGCGAGGAGCGGAACACCTCGGCGCCGAAGCGCGCGACGTCGTAGCGCGAGGAGACGATCGACATCATCTCGATCGCGCAGCAGGCGAGCCCGAACGTGTCGGGCCAGATCGAGTACCCCTGCGCCCAGGCGACCGCCTTCTCGACGGTGGTCAGGCCCAGGCGCTCGGCGAGCTCGTCGGCGCCGAGCTCCTGCTCGAAGACGCTCGGGCCCTTGGCGCGCATGAGCGTCCGCTCGGACTGGAGGCCGTAGTCGGCCAGGCGCTTCTTCACCGCCACTCGAGCGCACCCCGCTTCCAGACGTAGACGTAGGCGATCGCGAGGATGCCGATGAAGAAGCCGAACTCGGCGAGCGCGAAGGCCCCGATCTGGTCGAGGACGACGGCCACCGGGTAGAGGAAGACGATCTCGATGTCGAAGACGATGAAGAGCATCGCCGTCAGGTAGAAGCTCACCGTGAAGCGCTGCTGCTTCGGCGGCCCGGTCGAGACGCCCGACTCGAACGGCATGCGCTGCGCCTTCGGCCGAGCCTGCTTGCGGCGGGTCGAGAAGGCGAAGGAGGCGAACAGCATCGTGGCCGGAATGGCTGCCGCGAAAAGCGCATAGACGAGGAACGGGAACCAGTCGTCGAGCGTCGCGAAGAGGACGGCCTCCACGCCAGGCATCCTAGCGCTCACAAGCGGTCTGCGCGGATCGGCGGAAACCGGCTCCACATCAGGGGAAACGGGGTGCAACCGCCGTCACAAAGTCGGCGCCTTGGGCACCGTGGGAGCCATTGCTACACTCAGACCCAGGATGGTCACCGTCACCGAGAACGCCGCCGCCAAGATCAGGGAACTGATGGCGCAGGAGCCGGAAGGCGATGTGAGCGTGCTCAGGATCGCCGTCCAGGGCGGCGGGTGCTCGGGCTTCCAGTACGCGCTCGGCTTCGACCGCGGTCCCCAGGACGGGGACAACGAGGTCGAGATGCACGGCGTCAAGGTCGTTGTCGACCCGTTCAGCGCCCCGTACCTCGCGGGCTCCGAGATCGACTTCGTCGACGCCCTCATGGGCGCGGGCTTCGCCATCAACAACCCGAACGTGCAGGCGGCGTGCGGCTGCGGCTCCTCCTTCCAGGCGAAGGACGAGGCGGGCGACGAGCCGGCCGCGGCCCATGCGGGCGGCGGCTGCGGCTCGGGCTGCTCCCACTAGATCCCCGCCGCTTCCTCGCGGGTAATCTGAGGCCGCGGTGAGCGAGCACCATCTCGTCGACATCACGATCATCGGCGCAGGCCCAGTCGGCCTCGCGGCGGCGTACTACGCGGGGCATCGCGACGCTTCCGTCCGCATCGTCGAGAGCCTCGGCCAGATCGGCGGCCAGCCCGCCGCGGTCTATCCGGAGAAGCACGTCTACGACGTCGCCGGCCACCCCAAGATCGGGGCCCAGGCGCTCGTCGACCTCTGCATGGAGCAGGGCCTCCAGTTCGGGGCCGAGGTCTTCCTGGCGCAGGAGGTCAAGGACCTCGAGCGCGTCAGCTCGAACGGCGAGGAGCACCTGATCCTCACGACCCACCAGGGCGAGGCCTTCCCGACGCGCATGCTGATCGTCACCGCCGGGCACGGCGCATTCGAGCCGCGCAAGCTGGAGATCGAGGACATCGACGACTGGGAGGGGCGCGGGCTCCACTACTTCGTGCGGCGCAAGGAGGTCTTCAAGGACAAGACCTGCGTCATCGTCGGCGGCGGCGACTCCGCGCTCGACTGGACGCTCGGCCTGCAGGACACGGCGCGCCTGCCGATCACGCTCGTCCATCGCCGCGACCGCTTCCGCGCGCTCGAGTCCTCCGTCAACGAGGCCCGCGCGCTGGAGGGCGAGGGCGCCGTGCGCATCTGCACGTCCGCCGAGGTCCGCGCCGTGCGCGGCGACGGCGAGCTCGAGGCGGTCACGATCGAGGACACGTCGTCAGGCGAGAGCTTCGAGGTCGAGTGCAACGCGCTCATCACGCTGCTCGGGTTCCACTCCCACCTCGGCTCGATCGCCGACTGGGGGCTCGAGCTCCACGGAAAGCGCCAGGTGCTCGTGAACCCGGCGAACATGGAGACGACGATCCCGTGCGTCTACGGCGCGGGCGACGTCGCCGGCTACGAGGGGAAGATCACCCTCATCTCGGTCGGCTTCGGCGAGGCGGCCATCGCAGCGAACCAGGCGGTGGCGAAGATCCGCGGCGAGAAGGTCCAGCCCAAGTACTCCACGGACTAGCGCGGTCGGGCCGGGCGCAATCCCACGCCCGGCCCGTTCCGGTTCGCTCAGGCGGTCGAGGCCATGAGCGCCGCCGGGGTCTCCCGGACGGCGCGCTCGCCCTCGAGCACCACCTTGAGCGCGTTCGTCTCCGCAGCGGCCGCGAAGACGTCGTAGGCCTCCATCGTCTCCCCGAGCGGGAAGCGGTGGGTGGCGAAGACGGTCGGGTCGAGCCGGCCGCCTTCGATCAGCCGCAGGAGCTGCGGCGTCGTGAACGTGTCCACGAGGCCCGTCGTGATCGTGACGTCCCGGATCCACAGCTTCTCCAGGTGGAGCGTCGCCGCGTGCCCGTGGACGCCGACGTTCGCGACCCGCCCTCCCGGGCGGATCAGCTCGGCGCAGAGCTCGAACGTCTCGGGAACGCCGACGGCCTCGATGGCGACGTCGGCGCCGAGCCCGCCGGTCAGCTCGAGGACCGCCTCGACCGGATTCTCGGTGCCGTTGTTGACGGCCACGTCCGCGCCGAACGCGAGCGCCTGCTCGAGGCGGGCGTCGGCGAGGTCGATCGCGATCACGCGGCCCGGGGTGAGCAGGCGCGCGGTCATGATCGTCGCCAGCCCGATCGGGCCGGCTCCGACCACCGCGATGGTGTCGCCGGGCTGCACCTTGCCGTTCAGCACCCCGACCTCGTAGGCCGTCGGGAGGATGTCGGCGAGGAACAGCACCTGCTCGTCGCTCAGGCCCTCGGGCACCGGGTACACGGACGTGTCCGCGAACGGCACCCGCGTGTACTCCGCCTGGAGCCCGTCGATCAGGTGCCCGAGGATCCAGCCGCCTCCGCCGGTGCAGAGCCCGTAGTGCCCTTCGCGGCAGAAGCTGCAGCGTCCGCAGGCCGTGATGCAGGAGACGAGGACGCGGTCGCCCTCGGCGACCGTCGTGACCGCGTCGCCCTTGGCCACGATCGTGCCGACGGCCTCGTGGCCGAGGATCCGGCCGGGCTCGACGGTCGGGACGTCGCCCTTGAGGATGTGGAGGTCGGTTCCGCAGATGGTCGAGGAGCCGATCTCGACGACGACGTCGGTGGGCTCCCTGACCGCCGGGTCGGGGACGGTCTCCCACGTCCGGACGCCGGGGCCTCCATAGGTGAGTGCCTTCATGACGGCACCTCCTTTCGGTTGCTCGGACTCAGCCTTACGGCCGTGACGCCCGCCGGCATCGGCGGGCGCCACGATCGGGAGTGCGTGATTCCCCGCAGCCCGGGGCTACGTGGGCTGGCCCGGCTGCACCGGGCCGATGCGGTAGGGCCGCATCATCTCGTTGTCCTCGTGCTCGACGATGTGGCAGTGCCAGACGAACTGGCCGGGATTGGTGAACCGCAGCCGCAGCCTGGTCACCTGACCCGGGTAGGCCACGACGCTGTCCTTGAGGCCGGTCTCCCAGGACTCGGGTGGCGTCGGCACCGATCCTTGATCGACTTGAACCTCACTCGTGTCTTCGTTGATGAAGATGTTCTGCCGGTTGACGACCTCGAAGGCCACCTCGTGGATGTGGATGGGGTGGGCGTCGGCACTGGCGTTGTACAGCTCCCAGACCTCCGTGGTGCCCACGGCCGGGTTCTCCGTTTCTGGGTCCGCCCATTCCCGCTCCATCCAAACGCCTGGTGCGAGATTGGGATCGCCGGCGACGGTGCCGAGCAAGGCTACCGCGGGGCCGTCGAAGAAGGCCGAGGGCCTCTCCAGGAGCGCGAGCGGGCGCGTGACGGTCGCCGGTGGAAGTGGAGTGATCGCCGGCAGCTGCAGGAACATGGGCGGAGTGGTGGGATCCTGAGCGACCGCCGGCACGACGCGGAACTCCATGACCTGGCCGGTGGTGCCCGGGTCGGCGACCGGGAAGTCGACCCCCGGGACGCCGCCGCCGAATGGCTCGTCGGGGCCGACGTTGGCGAGGACGTAGTTGCCGACCCCCACGTTGGTGAAGTCGACGATCATGTCCGCCCGTTCGGCCAGGCCCATCAGCAGCCGGTTGCCGTTGGTGTCGGTCAGGTTGACCGGCGCCGCCAGGAACCCGCCCTCGTTGCCGATCTGCCAGACCTCGACGCCGGGGATCTCGTTGAAGTCGAGGATGAGAAAGCGTGACTGGCAGCCGTTCAGGAAGCGGAGCCGGTAGCGGCGCTGCTCCACCCTCTGGAACGGCCAGGTGGCGCCGTTGACCATGATCGTGTTCCCGAAGAACTCGGGGTTCCAGATCGGCGAGATGTCGGTCTCGGGGATGTACGGTCCCGTGATGCCGTCGAAGAACGCCCGCGTGTCCGGGTAGAACAGGGACCCGTCGTCGTTGAACGAGCGGTCCTGGACGGCGATCGGGATCTCGTAGTAGGTCTTGTTGGGCGGGAACCGGTCGCCCTCGCTGGGGGCGGGGCTGGGGAGGACGGCCGTGGTGCCGGTGCGGCTGTCCAGGATCGCCTTGTCGCCCTCAGGGCCGCCGCGGACCAGGAAGAAGCCCGCCGGGCCCGCGTACACGTTGAGCCGGGTCATGCCGAGCGCATGGTCGTGGTACCACAGCGTCGACTCGCGCTGGTCATTGGGGTACTGGAAGGTCGCGAACCCCGGACCCCAGTTGACGGCGAACTTCGATGCGGCCTTCCCTGCGAAGAAGTTGTACCAGGTGCCCTCGGTCGCGTAGCCCGCGGGAATGTTGGCCGCGGCCGGCAGATACCAAGCCTCGGCGTAGCCGTCGCTCTCGTCGCCCACACCGACGGCGCCGTGCAGGTGCGTCACGATCGGCACCGGACCGGTGTAAGGACCGGGGGTTGAGCCGAAACCGGGGCGCGAGTCCCGGCCTGCCACTCCGCCGGGTGGGTTGGCCCAGTGCAGCGTTTGGTCCACGGGCAGCAGGTGCGGGAGGTAGTTCCCGTTCGCGTCCTTGAGGTCGTTGATCCACTTGATCCGCACCGGCCGCTTCCACTGCGACTCGATCGTGAGCGAGGGCGCGTTGTGGAGGAGCAGTCCGCTTCTTGCTGGCCGAGGCCACGGCGCCGTAGCCCCAGACGGTCGTGGCCGGCATCCCTGCCGGCAGGATCTGCTCATCGAACTGCTTCATGGAGATCTCGTAGTAGTCGGCGGGCTTGCCGCCCGGCATGGTGAGAGTGCCCGCCCGCGGCATCACGGGCGGAATGAGCAGCGGAGTCTGGTATTTGGGTATCGAACCTGGATCCAGGATCGGCTGGGCGAGTGCCGGATTCGGGAAGAGGACGTTCCCGAGACCGAGCCGGTTGCCCAGTACCATGCCTGCGCCTGCTCCGGCTCCGATCTGCAGAAGCCGCAACCTGGTGATGGCCGACATCGTGGCACCTCCTTGGGCCGCTAAGGGAGGCAATCGTCCCCGACCGGGGCCGCCGTTCCATCAGGATCCTCCCGGATCCACGCCCCGTGTTTTCCCGCAGCTTCCCGAACCCGTCTCCGACTAGACTCGTGAGCGTGAGCGAGACCGCGCCGCGCGAGCTGTGGGGAGGCGAGACCCGCAAGGCCGTCGAGAACTTCCCCGTCTCCGGCGAGCCGATCCCGGTGCCCGTCGCGCGCTGGCTCGGCCGCGTCAAGGCGGCGGCCGCGCGGGCGAACGCCGAGCTCGGCCTGCTGGACGCCGACAAGGCCGAGCGGATCGCGGCGGCCGCCGACCGCGTCGCCGCGGGAGAGTTCGACGACCAGTTCCCGATCGACGTCTTCCAGACGGGCTCGGGCACGTCGTCGAACATGAACGCGAACGAGGTGATCGCCGCGCTCGCCGGCGAGGACGTTCACGCGAACGACGACGTCAACATGGGCCAGTCGTCCAACGACGTCTTCCCGTCAGCGGTCCACCTTGCCGCGCTCGACCGGCTGGTCAACGACCTGGTCCCGAGCCTGACGACGCTCGCCGAGTCGCTCGAGCGCAAGGCAGAGGAGTTCGCCGACCTGGTCAAGTCGGGCCGGACGCACCTGATGGACGCCGTCCCGGTGACCCTCGGCCAGGAGTTCGGCGGCTATGCCGCCCAGGTGCGCCAGGGGATCGCCCGCGTCGAGTCCACCCTCGAGCGCGTCGGCCAGATCCCGCTCGGCGGAACGGCGACCGGAACCGGCCTGAACACGCACCCCGAGTTCGCCGAGCGGGTGCGTGGGAAGCTCTCGGCGGACACCGGTCTGACCATCCTTCCTCCCGCCGATCCATTCGAGGCGCAGGCCGCGCGCGACGCCCTCGTCGAGGCGTCGGGACAGCTCAAGGTCGTCGCCGTCTCGCTGACGAAGATCGCCAACGACATTCGCTGGATGGGCTCCGGCCCGCGCGCCGGGCTGGCCGAGATCGCCCTCCCCGAGCTCCAGAAGGGCAGCTCGATCATGCCGGGCAAGGTCAACCCGGTCATCCCCGAGGTCGTCACCCAGGTGTCCGCGCAGGTGATCGGAAACGACGCCGCGATCACGGTCGGCGGCCTTCAGGGGCACTTCGAGCTCAACGTCTTCATCCCGATGATGGCGCGCAACCTGCTCGGGTCGATCGGCCTGCTCGCCGCGGCCTCGCGGCTCTTCGCGGAGAAGTGCGTCGACGGGATCGAGCCGAACCGCGAGACGCTGGAGCGCTATGCCGAGCTGACGCTCTCCGCCGCGACCGCGCTCAACCCGCACATCGGGTACGACCGGGCCTGCGAGATCGTGAAGGAGGCCGCCTCGTCCGGCCGCTCGCTCCGCGAGGTCGCCCGCGACGCCGGGATCGACGAGGAGACGCTGGACGCTGCGCTCGACTACCGCAAGATGGCGCGGCCCCACGGATCTTGACAGCTCCGTCTTGGTGTCATTGACTTTCTGATCCCAGCGCGCACCGGGACGCCGCGAGGGGAGATCTCGTACGAGGCGTCGGGGCTCGCCCTTCGCGACCTCCCGGTCGGCCGTTGGGGGAGAGCCGCGTGAGGAGAGCCGTCGTCAGGGCGGCTCCCTCCGTCTAGAAGGTCAGTAGGCGACCGCGCCGCGGCCGGTCTCGGCCGCGTGGCGCTGCTCGTCGGCGCGGTACGACGAGCGGACGAGCGGGCCCGAGAAGACGGAGCCGAAGCCCATCGCCTCGCCCTGCTCCCGGAACCAGCGGAACTCGTCGGGGTGCACCCAGCGGTCGATCGGCGCGTGGCGCGACGAGGGCTGCAGGTACTGGCCGATCGTGACCACGTCGACGCCGTGCTCGCGCAGGTCGGTCATCGTCTCGACGACCTCGTCGTTCGTCTCGCCGAGGCCGACGATGATTCCGGACTTCGTCAGCACGGGGTAGGCGGCGAGCTCCTTCGCGCGGCGGAGCAGCCAGAGCGCCTTGTCGTAGGACGCCTTCGCGCCGCGCATCTTCCTGTGCAGCCGGCGCACCGTCTCGATGTTGTGGTTGAAGACCTCGGGCCGGGCGGCCAGCACGGTGGCCAGCGCGTCCTCCTCCACCCCGAGGAAGTCGGGCGTCAAGCACCTCGACGGAAGCATCGGGCAGCTTCTTCTTCAGGGCCCGGATCGTCGCCGCGTAGTGGGCGGCGCCGCGGTCGGGGACGTCGTCGCGGTCGACCGAGGTGACGACGACGTGCTTCAGGCCCATCTGCGCCGCCGCCTGGGCGAGCCGGAGCGGCTCGAGCGGGTCGGGCGGCGAGCCGGGCCTGCCGGAGTGGACGTAGCAGTACCGGCACGCGCGCGTGCACGTGTCCCCGAGGATCTGGAAGGTCGCGGTGCCGCGGCCCCAGCACTCGCCGATGTTGGGGCAGCGGGCCTCCTCGCAGATCGTGTTCAGGCCCTGGCCGTGCAGGAGCGAGCGCACCTCGAAGTAGCGCGAGTCCGCGCTCGGCGCGCGCACCTTCATCCACTCCGGGCGCCGCGGGCGCTCAGCTACCGGCAGTGACTTGTTCAATGCCGACCGCCTCCCCGGATCGCGTCGAGGACTGCATGGGCTTCGCCGAGATCTTCTCATGCGCCGGCTGGGGCCAGAGCCCGGCGCCGTCCTCGGCCGGGAGCTCCTCGAAGGCCAGGCCGAAGACCTCCTCCAGCGCCGTCGCCGCGAGCGGGCGCACCTCGTCGACCGTCAGCGGACGGTCGAGCTCGCGCGCAAGCGTCGTGAAGGCTGCGTCCTCGAGCCCGCAGGCCGTGATCCAGTCCGTGAACGGGGCCGGGTCGAGGTCGACGTTGAGCGCGTAGCCGTGCGTCGTCACCCAGCGGGCGATGTGCACGCCGATGGAGGCGAGCTTGCGCGGCGGCGACTCGAGCCAGACCCCGGTGAGCCCCTCGATGCGGGTCGCCTCGACGCCGAGCGCGGCTCCGGTGCGGATCACCGCCTCCTCCAGGTCGCGGACGTAGCGCTTCACGTCGCGCCCGTGGCGGTTGAGGTCGAGGATCGGGTAGCAGACGAGCTGCCCGGGCCCGTGGAAGGTCGACTTCCCGCCTCGGTCGGTCTCGACGACGTCGACCTCCGCGGCGGCGGGCACGTGGACCTCGGCGCCCTCGTCCGTGCGGCGGCCGAGCGTGATCACCGGCGGATGCTCCAGGAGGACGACCGTGTCCGGGATCGCGCCCTGCGAGACCGCGGCCGCGAGTGCCCGCTGCAGATCCCAGGCCTCCCTGTAGGGCACCCGTCCCAGGTTCAGCAGGTACGCGCCGCGCTTCACGCCGTAAGCGTAGTCGGCACACCGCTGTCCCCGGCGGGCACGGCCCAGTGCCTGGCACCGGGACGTGGCCAGAAGCGACTCGGCCCCGCCCAGCGCCGGTGCGCGCCGGCGCCGTGCCGTGCGCGGAGTGGAGCGGAAGGCTCGACCTGGCCCGGCCGCGGCGGACACGGCCAAGTGCCTGGCACCGAACTGTCCCCGGCGGACACGCCCCAGGCGCGGCCGGAAAGGACTAGTAGTCCGACTCGCCCCAGGCTCTGGAGCCGCTCGCGCAGGTCGCGGAGGAAGCGGCCCGCCAGCGCGCCGTCGACCAGGCGGTGGTCGTACGTGAGGGTGACGTTCATGATCGACCGGATGGCGATGACGTCGTCGCCCAGCTCGTCCTGGACGACCCACGGGCGCTTGACGACCGCGTAGGTGCCGAGGATCCCCGCCTGCGGCTGGCTGATCACCGGCGTCCCGTGGAACGTGCCGTACCCGCCTGGGTTCGTGATCGTGAAGGTGCCGCCCTGGACGTCCTCGGGGAGGAGCTTCTTGTCGCGGGCGCGGGCGGCGATGTCGGCGATCGCCTTGGCCATGCCCGAGCAGGTTCAGCGTCTCGGCGTTCCTGATGACCGGGACGATCAGGCCCTTGCCGTCCGCAAGCTCCACCGCGAAGCCGAGGTTGACGTAGCTGCGGGTGACGATCGAGTCGCCGCGCAGCTCGCCGTTGATCCAGGGGTAGTCCCTCAGCGTGTCGACCGCGGCCCGCGCGACGAAGGCGAGGTAGGTCGGGTTGACGCCGTAGGCGGCCTGCCACTCCTTCTTCAGCTTCTGCCGGAGCGCGGCCACCTTCGACATGTCGACCTCGATCGCGCTGGTCACGTGCGCGGAGGTGTCGAGCGAGCGGCGCATGTGCTCGGCGATGCCGCGGCGCATCGCGGACATGGCCTCGACCGACTCGCCCGCCTGGGCCTCGGCCGGCGCGGGAGCGGGAGTGGGCGCGGGCGCGGCTGCGGGCGCCTCGGCCGGAGCGCGGAGCGGCCGGGGCGGGAGGAGCAGCAGCCGGAGCCGCCGCGCCGGACTCGATGAAGCCGAGGATGTCCTTCTTGGTCACGCGCCCGCCACGGCCCGTGCCGGGAACCTGCGCGACGTCGACGCCGTGCTCGGCCGCGATGCGCGCGACGACGGGAGAGACGAAGCGCGCACCGTTCTCCTGGCCGTCGGGCCCCGGAGTCGCCACGGCCGGCGCCGCGGGCGTCTCGACCGGAGCCGACGCTGTCGGCGTCTCGCCCTCGGCGCCCGAGGCGGCGGCGCTCTCCGCGGCGGCCTCCTGGGTCGCCGGCTCGGGGACCTCCTCGGCCGCGGGCGGCGCCTCGGCCGGAGCGGGCGTCGGCGCCGGAGCCGCCGCGCCCTCGGGCGCGATCACGGCCAGCTTCGTGCCCACCTCGACGGTCTCGCCCTCCTGGACCAGGATCTGCTGGACGATCCCGGAGGCGGGGCTCGGGACCTCGGTGTCCACCTTGTCGGTGGAGATCTCGAGCAGCGTCTCGTCGGCCTCGATCGCCTCGCCCTCGGCCTTGGCCCACTTCGTGATCGTGCCCTCCGAGACGGAGACGCCCATCTGGGGCATGACGACGTCGACGAGGGTGCCCGTTGCCATCAGTAGGCGGCCAGCTCGCGGAGCCCGGCGACGACATCGTCGACCTGGGGGAGGAAAGCCTTCTCGAGCGCTGGGGCGAACGGCACCGGCGAGTCGGGCGCTGCGATCCGCCGCACCGGGGCGTCGAGGTGCTCGAAGGCCTCCTCGGCGATGGTCGCCGCGATCTCGCCGCCGAAGCCGCCCGTGTGCGTGTCCTCGTGGAGGACGATCACCTTGGAGGTCTTCTCCACGGACTCGAGCACGGCCTTGCGGTCCCACGGGATGATCGTCCTGAGGTCGATGATCTCCGTGGAGATGCCGTCCTCCTCGGCGACCTTGTCCGCCGCCTCGGCGGCCGTGTAGACCATGGCGCCCCAGGTGACGAGGCTGACGTCGTCGCCCTCGCGGTGGATGCGCGCCTCGCCGAACGGGATCGTGTAGCGCTCGTCCGGAACGTCCGCCTTGATGCGCCGGTAGAGGTGCTTGTGCTCGAAGTAGAGGACAGGGTTCGGGTCCTCGATGGCAGTCACGATGAGCCCCTTGGCGTCCTCGGGCGTCGCCGGGCACACCACTCTCAGGCCGGGGATGTGCGCGAAGCTCGACTCGGGGTTCTGGGAGTGGAACGGCCCGCCGGAGAAGCCGCCGCCGGACGGGCAGCGGACGACGATCGGCACCGGTGTCCCCGCGCGGTAGCGCTGCTTGGCGGCAACCGTGACGAGCTGGTCCCACGCGCACGAGACGAAGTCCGCGAACTGCATCTCGGCGACCGGCCGCATGCCCATGAGCGCGGCGCCGGTGCAGCCGCCGACGATGGCGGTCTCGGCCAGCGGGGCGTCGATCACACGCCAGGGCCCGAACTCCTCCTGGAAGCCCTGCGTCACCTTGAAGGCCCCGCCGTAGACGCCGACGTCCTCGCCGATCACGAAGACGCGCTTGTCGCGCCGCATCTCCTGGCGGAGCCCGTCGGAGATCGCCTGCAGGTAAGTCTTTTCCGCCACGTCGCTACTTGTGGTGAGGCGTGTCCAGGTCTTCCGGGGTCGCGAACACGCCGTCCAGGAGGGTCGACTCGTCCGGGATCGGGCTCTCGTCGGCGCGCTTGACCGCGTCGTTCAGGAGCTTCTTGACCTCGCCTCGGATCTCGTCCTCCTGCTCGTCCGTGAACTGGGCGTTCTCGCGCAGCCAGGTGCGGAACCGCTCGAGCGGGTCGCGCTTCGCCCACTCCTCGAACATCTCCTTGGGGACGTAGAACGCGTCGTCGTGGACGGCGTGGCCCTCCATGCGGAGGGTCTGGCACTCGATCAGGGTTGGACCGCCGCCGTCGCGCGCCTTCTCGATGGCGAGCCTGGCCTCGCGGTAGACGGCGAGCACGTCGGTGCCGTCGACCACGACGCCGTCGAAGCCGTACGCCTTGGCGCGGTCGGCAATGTGCTCGACCGCGTACTCGAGGTGCGTCGGCGTCGAGTACGCCCACTGGTTGTTGTCGCAGATGAACACGATCGGCAGGCGGCGAACGCCGGCGAAGTTCATCGCCTCGTGCGTGTCGCCCCGAGCGGAGGCGCCCTCGCCGAACCAGCCGAGCGCGACCCGCTTCTCCTCCCGGATCCGGAAGGCGAGCGCGCAGCCGACCGCGACGGGCAGCATCGCCGGCAGGTGGCTGACCATGGCGATCAGGCCGAGGCGGTCGTCGGCCATGTGGACGTTGCCGTCCTTGCCCTTCGTCGGGCCGTCCATCCGGCCCATGAACTGCGCGAAGACCCGCCACGGCTCGACCCCGCGCACCACGTGGACCCCCATGTCCCGGTGCAGCGGCGTGCCCACGTCCTCGGGCCGCATCGCGGTTGCGATCCCGACCGCCGAGGCCTCGTTTCCGCGGCCGGTGTAGAAGCTTCCCGGGATCTTCCCCTGCTTGTAGAGGATGTGGCCGCGCTCCTCGATGCCCCTCGTCGTGAGGAGGTGGCGGTAGATGTCGAGGAGGTCCTCGCGGTCGAGGCCGAACTCCCTGACCTCGGTGAGTGAGGAGACCGGTTCTGCTTCCCTGGCGATCGCCATGTCGCGCGTCGAACTCTAGCGTCTGGACGCTTGGCCGGGAACTGCGGTGCTTGTGGGGACGCCGCCATCCGTGGGCGCCGGAGTTCCCGGTCGAGCGTCTAGTCTGAGGGAGTGGGCAAGGCCTCCGACTGGCTCAGGGAGGAGCGGCGGCGGACGCTCGGCGACTGGGCTGCGTTCTGTCTCGGCTGCGGTCACGTGCAGCGCTACTTCGCCGAGGACGAGGCCGAGCTGCCTGCCTCCTGCCCCACCTGCGGCGGCGAGCTGCGCGCCCGCTGCCCGGCCTGCAACGCACCGATCGCCTCGGCGTTCGCAGTGACCTGCGAGGAGTGCGACGCCGAGCTACGGCCGGCCGAGCTCTTCGGCGGGCCGATCCGCAGGCCCGAGCGCAAGCGTTAGCGCCAGGGACGGCGTTCGCCCGAGGCGAGGCGGTCGCCCAGCCGGGGAGCGTTGGACGCCACCCAGTCGGCGAGGCGCTTCGTGCCGAGCGGCGGCTCGTCCGACGTCAGCAGGTCGTCGCCGAGCGCGCCGAGCTCTTCCGGCGTGAGCAGGGTCTGGCGCAGGCAGAGCCCGAGTCCCCGCGTCAGAGCGCGGGTCGCGCGCGGCCCGGTGTGCACGACAACTGCGCGGGAGCCGACGGCGGCCCGCACGAGGCGCACGAGCTCCCCGAACGCGAGCGTCTCCGGGCCCGCCGCGTCGAGGACGACGTCGGACGCGCCCGCACCCGCCTGCACGCAGAGCTCGGCGAGGTCGTCCGCGGCGATCGGCTGCACCCGGCACGCCGCGCGCGGCAGGACGAAGACCGGAAGGCGCCGGAGCAGCCACGCCACGTTGTTGACGAGCACCTCTCCGTTCCCGAAGACGAGGGTCGGGCGCACGATCGCGTACGAGAGTCCGGAGCCCGCGAGAGCGGCCTCGACCGCCGCCTTGCCCCGGAAGTACGCATACGGCGAGCCGGAGTCGGCATGCGTGACGCTCAGCTGGACGACGCGCCGGACACCGGCGGCTCGCGCGGCCTCGAAGAGCCCGACCGAGGCTCTCACGGTCGTCGCGAACGTCGTGTTCCCGTGGGGAAAGCGGATCCAGTACGTGTTGTAGAGGGTGTCGGCGTCGCGTAGGGCGTCGACCAGGGCCGCGCGGTCGGAGAGGTCGAGCGGGAGCGCCTCGACCCGGTCGCCGAACGGGCTCTCGGCCTGCGGCCGCCGCGTCAGCGTGCGCACCTCGCGGCCGCTCTCGAGCAGGCGCGCGGCGATGTACCTTCCCGTGAAGGAGAACGCTCCCGTCACGACGTCCACGGACGGCCGGCTAGGAGTGGATCTCGGAGAAGTGGATGACCGTGACCGTGTCCTCGTCGGACACGTCGCGGTTGTAGAGCTGGCCGAGGAAGACGACCATGTCCTCGGTGCGCTTGATCTCCGGGTTGTCCTTCTCGACCTCGCGCGGGGAGCACTCGCCCAGCGGCTTGACCTCGACCTTGTCGATGACGGCGTCGAAGATCTTCTGGCGCGGGCCGTAGCGCTGGCCGGCGAGCACCTGGACGACCATGCCCTTCTTGTACTTCCCGGACTTGTCCCCGAGGCGGATTGTGACCGTCTTCCGCCGGGTCCGCAGCTGGTCGGCGACGATGGGCGAGTAGAAGTTCAGGGCGTACATCGGCCAGTGCAGAGCGGGCCTCATCATACGGCTTCCGCGGCCAGGCGCTCCCGGGCCCGGGCTGCCATCTCCTGCTCGCTCCGGTAGGCGAGGAGCCGCGGCGCCTCGTCGAGCGGCAGCCAGCGCGTGGCGTCGACCTCGTGCGCGTGCTCGGGCGGAATGTCGCCGAGCCGTCCGCCCGAGTAGCGGAAGAGGTAGAAGCTGACGACCTTGAAGACGCGCTCGCCCTCCCACGTGTAGACGTAGCGCACGTCCCCGAGCTTCTCGACGAGGCGGCTGTCGACGCCCGTCTCCTCCTTGACCTCTCTGACGGCTGTGGCGGCCGGGTCCTCGCCGGGGGCGATCAGCCCCTTGGGGAGCGCCCAGACGGTCTTGCCGCCCGGGCCGGATGGCGGCGACGTACCAGCCGCCGCGCAGGCGCCGGACGACGACACCGCCCGCCGAGAGCTCACGCCTCACGAGTGCCGAGCCTACCTCGGTATCGTCACGGGCGATGCGTCGGCTCCTCCTGCTCGTCTGCTCGATCACGCTCGCCGACACGGTGCTCTACGCGGCGCTCGTGCCGCTGCTCCCCCACTACGCGGACGAGTTCGGGCTCTCGAAGAGCCAGGCGGGGCTGCTCGTCGGCGCCTACGCGCTCGGGGCCCTGATCGGGGCGATCCCGGGCGGGATCGCGGCCGCCCGCTTCGGGCCCCGCCGGGCGGTCCTGGCCGGCCTCGTGCTGATGGCGGTGGCGAGCATCGCCTTCGGCTTCGCCGGCTCGGCGGCCGAGCTCGGGATCGCCCGGCTCGCGCAGGGCTTCGGCAGCGCGCTCTCCTGGGCCGGCGCGCTGGCCTGGCTCGTCGCAGGGACGCCGCGGGAGCGGCGTGGAGAGATGCTGGGGACGGCGATCGGCGCCGCCATCTTCGGCGCGCTCCTCGGCCCCGCCCTGGGCGCCCTTGCGGAGGCGATCGGCATACGCCCGGTGTTCGTGGGTGTTGCGGGCGTGTCCGCCGTGCTGATCGTCTGGGCGCTTCGCACCCCCGCGGTCGCCTCCGAGCCGCAGTCGCCGCGTGCGCTGCTCGGCGCCGTCAGGCAGCCGCTCATCCTCGGAGCGCTCTGGCTGATGGTGCTGCCGGCGCTCCTCTTCGGCGTCATGGCAGTGCTGGTCCCGCTGGAGCTGGGGGATGCGGGCTGGAGCGCGGCCGCGATCGCCGCCCTGTTCATTGGCGCAGCCGCGATCGAGATGGTGGTCGCACCGCTCCTCGGCCGCTTCTCCGACCGACGCGGCCGCCTGCTCCCGCTCCGGCTCGCGGCCGGCGGCGCCATCGCCGTGACGGCGGGGCTCGCGCTCGCTGGCCGGCCGGTCTTCATCGCCCCGCTCGTCGTCGCAGCCGGGATCGCGTTCGGCTCGTTCTGGGCGCCCGCGATGGCGCTGCTCTCCGACGGGGCGGACCGGATCGGGCTCGCCCAGGGGCTCGGCTTCGGCCTGATGAACGCGGCCTGGGGGGCGGGAAACTCGTTTGGGCCGGTGTTCGGCGGCGCCCTTGCAGACGCCGCCGGCGACGCCGTCACGTTCGCGCTCATGTCCGGGATCTGCGGTCTCACGCTGCTCGTGCTCACGCGCGGGCGCCACCTTTTTGGCACTCCTCTTGCCCGAGTGCCAGAGAGTTCTTGATCCCGGGAGGTGACTTTCGCTAGGATGGTCGCTGGCACTCCGCTGAGCCGAGTGCCAGTCACGAAGTCACTTCGCAAGGAGGAATGCTGGATGAATCTTCAGCCACTGGGCGATCGGCTGATCGTCGAGGCGCTGGACGAGGAGGAGACGACCGCGAGCGGCATCGTCCTCCCCGAAACCGCCAAGGAGAAGCCTCAGCGCGGTCGCGTTCTCGCCGTGGGCCCCGGCCCGCGCGACGAGGACGGCGAGTACGTCAAGATGGATCTCGAGCCCGGCGACGAGATCATCTTCTCGAAGTACGGCGGCACGGACATCAAGCTCGGGGCGGACGAGTACCTCATCCTCCGCGAGTCCGACGTGCTGGCCAAGGTCCTCGCAGAGACGAAGGCCAAGGGCAAGAAGAAGGAACTGGCCGGCGCGGCCGCCTAGCGTCCCCGCCCGTCAGTCACGGAATCGAAACGGAGGAGTAGATGGCTCACAAGGAGCTTCTCTTCAGCGAGGATGCGCGGCGCGCGCTCGAGCGTGGCGTCAACATCCTCGCTGACGCGGTCAAGGTCACACTTGGCCCCAAGGGGCGCTACGTCGTGCTCGACAAGAAGTTCGGCGCGCCCACGATCACCAACGACGGTGTCACGATCGCACGCGAGATCGAGGTCGAGGACGTCTTCGAGAACCAGGGCGCCCAGCTCGTCCGCGAGGTCGCCACGGCGACCAACGACGTGGCCGGCGACGGCACGACGACCGCGACCGTGCTCGCCCAGGCCATCGTCCGCGAGGGCCTCAAGAACGTCGCGGCCGGCGCCAACCCGATGGGCCTCAAGCGCGGCATCGAGACCGCCGTCGACGCAGTCGTCGCCGACCTGAAGAAGCAGTCCAAGGAGATCTCGGGCAAGGAGGACATCGCCCGGGTCGCCAGCATCTCGTCGCGCGAGCGCGAGATCGGCGACGTGATCGCGGACGCGATCGAGAAGGTCGGCAAGGACGGCGTCGTGAACGTCGAGGAGGGCCAGACCTTCGGCCTCGAGCTCGAGTTCACCGAGGGCATGCAGTTCGACAAGGGCTACCTGTCCCCGTACATGATCACCGACGCCGAGCGCATGGAGGCCGTGCTCGACGACCCGTACGTCCTCATCGCCAACCAGAAGATCGGCGCCGTGAAGGACATCCTCCCCGTCCTGGAGCAGGTCATCCAGGCCGGCCGGCCGCTGCTGATCGTGGCCGAGGACGTCGAGGGCGAGTCGCTCGCCACCATCGTCGTCAACAAGCTCCGCGGCACCTTCACCGCCGTCGCCGTCAAGGCGCCGGGCTTCGGTGACCGCCGCAAGCGCATGCTCGAGGACATCGCCATCCTCACCGGCGGCGAGGTCATCACCGAGGAGATGGGCCTCAAGCTCGAGAACACCAAGCTCTCGCAGCTTGGCCGCGCGCGCAAGGTCGTCGTCACGAAGGACACGACGACGATCATCGACGGCGCGGGCGAGTCAGAGGCGATCAAGGCTCGGATCAAGCAGATCAAGTCGGAGGTCGAGTCCACCGACTCGGACTTCGACCGCGAGAAGCTGCAGGAGCGGCTGGCGAAGCTCTCCGGCGGCGTCGCGGTCGTCAAGGTCGGCGCTGCGACCGAGACCGAGATGAAGGAGAAGAAGCACCGCGTCGAGGACGCGCTGCAGGCCACCCGCGCGGCCCTCGAGGAGGGCATCGTGCCGGGCGGCGGCGTCGCGCTCCTCAACTCGACGAAGGCGATCAAGCTCGACACGCTCGAGGGCGACGAGCGCACCGGCGCCTCCATCGTGATGCGCGCGCTCGAGGAGCCCGTTCGCCAGCTGGCGCAGAACGCCGGCCTCGAGGGCTCGATCGTCGTCGACAAGGTCCGCACCGGCACGAAGGGCAATGGGCTGAACGTCGACTCCGGCGAGTACGAGGACCTGGTCAAGGCCGGGATCATCGACCCGACCATGGTCACGCGCTCGGCGCTCCAGAACGCCGCCTCGATCGCGAAGAACATCCTCACGACCGAGGCAGTCGTGGCCGAGGCCCCCGAGAAGGCGGGCGTCGGCGGCGGCGGAATGCCGGGCGGTATGCCCGACATGATGTAACCAGGCCTCTTCTTCGGAAGTTGGCACTGCACGAAGGGCCGGCGACGCCGGCCCTTCGTGCTTCTGTGGACCTGCTCGCGCTGCCTACACTGAGGGCGTGGACACCGTCGCTCTTCGCCCCCGCGCGTTCGTCCGGGTGGCCGGCCCGGACGCCGAGGACTTTCTCCAGCGCATGCTCTCCAACGACGTCGCGGCGCTCGCGACCGGCGAGTCCTGCGAGGCCTTGCTCTTGACGCCGAAGGCGCGCGTGATCGCGCCGATGCGCGTCCTGCGCCGGGGCGACGACGACTTCCTACTGCTCACCGAGCCGGAGCTGGGCGACACGCTCCGCGACCAGCTCGTTCGCATGCGCTTCGCCGCGAAGGCGGAGATCGAACTGGAGGAGCACACGTCGACGGTCGTCTTCGATGACGGGGCCGACGGGATTCCCACTGCGGACTACGGCCGGCCGGCGGTCGAGGTGCTGGACGCCGAGGTCGAAGCGACGCTGGACGCGGACGCGCTCGAGGCGATGCGGATCGCGGCCGGCACGCCGCGCTTCGGCAGGGAGATCGACGACCGTGTCCTCCCCGCCGAGGCGGGGCTCGTCGAGCGCGCAGTCAGCCTGAGCAAGGGCTGCTACCCCGGCCAGGAGCCGATCGCCCGCCTCCACTACCGCGGTCATGCCAACCGCGGCCTCCGCGTTCTCGTTCTGGACGGCGAGCAGCTCCCGGAGCCGGACGCCGAGCTCACCTACGGCGAGAAGGTTGTCGGCCGCGTGACGAGCGCCGCCCGCGCCAACGGCGGCATCGTCGCGCTCGCCTACGTGCGAGCTGAGGTGCCGCCGGAAGCCGAGCTGGACGTGGGCTCCTCGAAAGCCCGGCCGCTACACTGACGGCGTCCCTGCGCCCGTAGCTCAGGGGATAGAGCGCTGCCCTGCGGAGGCAGAGGTCGCACGTTCGAATCGTGCCGGGCGCATCCCGCCACGCTCGATCTCGTGCCCTGCTGCAAGTCGAAGTGGAGCTGGGGCGTCCACTCCGCTACGGCCAGGCGGGGGAGCTCGGCTCCGAGCGCTCGAGCGCGCCCCAGTCGGCGCGCGCCGGGGCGAAGACGTCCACGACGACCGCGCCCTCCGGGCCGGCTCGCACTTCGTGCGGGACGTCGCCGGGGATGCACCAGGTCGCGCCCGGGGCCAGCTCCTTCGTCTCGGCGCCGACGCGGAACTCGACGGTGCCCCGGATCACGAGGCCGAGCTGCTCGTTCGCGTGGTGGTGCTCGGGGACGACAGCCCCCGGGGCCAGCTCCACGACCGCCAGGGTCGACTGCTCGCCGTGGACCTCCCTGGCCACGACGTCGTTCCAGACCCGCAAAGGGCCGATCGCCTCGATGTCCTCGAACGCGCTCATGCTCCTCCCTTCTCGACGGTCGGCTGACGCGCAGGACGCAGCCTACGCTCGCCGAAACCATGCCTGTGGCCGAGCTGCCGGACCATCTCGACCTCGGGCGGCATCGCGACGCCTCCGCGTGGGGCGAGCTCGTCGCCCGCTGGCTCGTAGTGACGGCGATCGCCGCGCTCGCGGTCGCTGCGCTGCTCGGTGCCTTCGGCCAGCGCCCGGTGGAGTCCGCCGCGACCGCCGCCGCCGCCGACCTCCGGGTTTCTGCGCCAGCCCGCCTTCGCGGCGGCCTCTTCTTCCAGGGGCGCTTCACCGTGGACGCGCGCCGGTCGCTCGAGAACGCCACCCTCGTCCTCGCTCCGGGGTGGCTCGAGGGCATGTCCATCAACACGATCGAGCCCGCGCCCGCCGAAGAGGCGAGCCGCGACGGCGACCTCGCCCTCTCCTTCGGACCGCTGGGCGAGGGCGAGCGGCTGGTCGTCTACATGCAGTTCCAGGTGAACCCGACGAACGTCGGCCACCGCGATGCGAGCGTCTCGCTCTACGACGGCGGGACCCTCGTCACCACCGACGACCGCGCGATCACCGTCTTCCCCTAGGTCGCCATGGACATCGTCATCCGAGCCTTCTTCGCGTTCCTCTTCGTCATCATCGTCACGCGGGTGATCGGGCGACGTGAGCTCTCGTCGTTGGAGCCCTTCGACCTGATCCTCCTGATCGTGCTCGGCGACCTGATCCAGCAGGGCGTGACGCAGAGCGATTACTCCTTCACCGGCCTCGTGCTCGCCGGCGGGACGTTCACCGCCCTCACGGTCGCGGTCTCCTACCTCGTCTTCCGCTTCCGCCGGGTGCGGCCGTTGTTCGAGCCGGAGCCGCTGATCCTCGTCGAGGACGGCAAGGTGATCGACCGCAACCTCCGTCGCGAGCGGCTCACCCCGCAGGAGCTCGCGGCCGAGGCTCGCCTCCAGCAGATCCCTTCACTTGCGGAGGTGCGCTGGGCGGTGCTCGAGACGAGCGGCAAGATCAGCTTCATTCCGCAGCAGCGCGGGTAGCCTGAGCCCGTGCGGATCTGCTCGCTCGTCCCGGCAGCGACCGAGGTGCTCTTCGCGCTCGGGCTTGGTGACGAGGTCGTCGGCGTCACTCACGAGTGCGACTGGCCTCCCGAGGCCGCCGCGAAGACGGTCGTCACCGCCTCCCTCATCCAGACAGGCGATCTCACGAGCGCGGAGATCGACCGGCTGGTGGCCGAGACGGCCTGGGACGGCGGCCCGCTCTACGCGATCGACGAGGAGCGCTGGGCCGAGGTGGAGGCCGACGTCGTCGTCATGCAGGAGCTCTGCAAGGTCTGCGCCGTCTCCACGGACCAGGTCGAGGGCGTGCTGCGCGCGCGGCCGCTCGAGGTGGAGGTGCTGGACTTCTCGCCTTCGACGATCGACGGCATCGGCGAGACGATCCGCGCGGTCGGCGCTCGGCTCGGTACCGACGGGGAGGCCGAGGAGCTGGCCGCCGGCATGCGCAGCCGCCTCGACCGGGTGGCCTCGGCGCTCGCAGGCGTCGAGTCCTATCCGCGCGTGTTCGTGACCGAGTGGCTGGAGCCGCCGTACTCCGCCGGCCACTGGGTGCCGGACATGGTCTCCGCGGCCGGGGGGATCGACGTGGCGGGAACCTCCGGCGAGCCGTCGCACCGGATGCGCTGGCCGGACGTGGCCGCGCTCGAGCCGGACGTGGTCGTGCTCGCGCCGTGCGGCTTCGACCTCGACCGAACGCTCTCCGAGGTCGTCCCGCTCGACCTCTCGGCGCACCTGCTCGGCACGCCGGCACGCCAGGAGAGTCGCGTCTTCGCGGTCGACGCAAATGCCATGTTCTCCCGCCCGAGCCCGCGGGTCGTCGACGGCGTCGAGCTGCTTGCGCACCTGCTCCATCCCGGCGAATACCCGGATGCCGGGGCGCCCTGGAGCCGCATCCGCCTCTAGAAGCGCTTCAGTCAGCGTCTCCCAGGCGGATCCGGAGCTCGTCGCCGGCGAGCTCGACGGGATACCGGCGGGCCGCCTCGTCGCCGACGAGGCACGCGCCGGTGGCGAGGTCGAAGCGCCAGCCGTGGTAGGCGCACTCCAGCACGTCGCCGAGCACCTCCCCCTCCGAGAGCGGGTTCCCCTGGTGCGGGCAGGCGTTGTCGAAGGCATGAAGAGCGCCGCCGACCTCGAGGACGACGATCTCGCGGTCGCCCGCGTCCACCACTGCGCGGCCGTCGGCGAGGAGGTCTGCGCGCGCGGTCAGCACCCGTCCGGAAGCCGCATCGGTCATGCGGCCTAGACTATCCCGCCCCGTGCCGCTCTACCTTCGCGAAGCCGACGTCGAGGAGCTCCTCGCTCCGGCCGACGCCGTCGAGGCGGTGGAGGCCTGCTTCGCGCGCATCGCCCGCGGCGTCGTCGAGAACGAGCCGCGCCGCCGGCTCGGGCTGGAGGCCGGGCGGTTCCACGTCATGGCGGCCGCCGACCGGGAGCTCCAGCGCGCCGGGGTCAAGACCTACGTCGGGTTCGCCGAGGGCGCGCGGTTCGTGGTCGCGCTCTTCTCCGCGGACGAGCCCGAGCTGCTCGCCCTGATCGAGGCCGATCGGCTCGGGCAGCTGCGGACCGGAGCCGCCAGCGCCGTCGCGGCGCGCCACCTGGCCAAGCCGGGCGCGCGGACTCTCGGCCTGATCGGCACCGGCTGGCAGGCGGAGAGCCAGCTCGCGTGCATCCGGGCTGCGCTTCCGGGGATCGAGCAGGTCGTCGCCTACTCCCGTAACGAGGAGCGGCTGCAGGAGTTCTGCGCACGCCACGACTGCGAGCCGGGGGAGTACAACCGGGACGCGGCCGAGCAGGACGTCGTCGTGACGATCACGAGCTCGCGCGACCCGGTGCTGCGCGGCGAGTGGCTCCAGCCCGGTGCGCTCGTCTGCGCGGCCGGGGCGAACCGGGTCGAGGCGCGCGAGCTCGACAACGCCGTGCTCGAACGGGCGAGCTTCGTCTGCTGCGACTCGCTCGATCAGGCCCGCATCGAGGCGGGCGATCTCGTCGAGCCCGTCGAGCGGGGCGTGCTCGACTGGCTGGAGGTGCACGAGCTCGCCGAGGTCGTCGCGGGCGAGACCGCCGGGCGCCAGGCGGACGATGACATCGCAGTCTTCAAGAGCCTCGGCATCGCGGCGGAGGACGTCGCCGTAGCGGCGCTCGTCCACGACCGCGCGCGCGAGCGCGGGCTCGGCGTCGAGCTCTAGCGGAGGTCTTCCCGGAGGAGGTCGAGCAGCAAGCCGTCGTGCCAGTCGCCGTCGGTGCCGCGCTCGTACTGCCGCATCACGCCGACCCGCTTGAACCCGACGCTCTCGTAGGACCTGATCGCCCGCTCGTTGGCGGCGGCAGGGTCGATCGTGATTCGATGGTGGTCGCGCTCCTCGAAGAGCCAGCGGGCGAGGGTGCGCACCGTGTCGGCGCCGAGCCCCTGCCCGTGGCGCGCGGACGTGAGGAAGAGGTCGACGTTCGCGTGACGGTAGTCGGGGTCGGTCTCCTCGCCGACCTGAGCGAGACCGATCGTCTCTCCGTCGAGCTCGACGACGAAGGGGACCGTTTCCTCCTCTGAGCCGGCCAGCTCGACGAGGTCCTCCTCGCTCAGGCCGAGCCACCAGTGGGCCACCTCGGGCTCGGCGGCGATCTCGGCGAGCCGCGGGACGTCGGCGGCTTCCAGCGGGCGGAGCGTCACGCGCTCGCCGCGAAGGCGTGGGGCGGTCACGGCCGGCGGCTAGCTGACGTCGCGGACGCGCTCGGCCGCCATCGCGGCCGTGTCTTCGCCGACCGCGCGGATGACCTCGGGCCGCTCGAGGAGGCGGAGCCGCTGCTCGTCGGTCGCGCGGTTCTTGAGATAGGGGTCGTCGAGGATGTCCTCGAGCGAGCGCCCCTGGCGGTGCTCGCGGACGACATACGCGGCGAGTGCTTCCTCCTTGGAGCTCCCCCGCGCGGGCTCTGTCGTCGTCGGCTCGTCGCTCTTGCCGAAGAGTCGGGAGAAGAATCCCACGCGGCGATTGTATCCTTGGCCCGGTGGAGCCCGACGGCATGCGATTCGCGTCGCGGACGCTGCAGGCGCTCGGCGAGGACGGCGGGCGTGAGGACATCCTGATCTGGATCGAGCGGCGACCGGGGGCGCTCTGGGCCGTGGGGCGTGCGATCGACCTCGGGAACCGGCGGATCCCGCAGCCGCGGCCCGACGACTACGTCTTCGAGGGCTACGAGATGGGCGACGCGCTCGCGGCCGCCAACTCGGCTCTGAGCGACGATCTCGAGGTCTCGGCCGAGGAGGGCCTGAGGGACGAAGTCGCCCCGTTCGCCGAGGACGAGCTCCTGAAGCCGCTGGAGCGCTGGTTCTTCGGACACAAGCCCTGACGCGTCTCCCGCCGGTGGGTCGCGGTCGCGGCAGGCCATGGCCGGTGCGTCTCGCCCCGCGGGGGCCACCCCGTGCCTCCACCCGCTATGAGCGTAACGAGAAGAAGCGCACCCGTGGCGCGCGCAGCGTGCCGAGAGTGTGAAAGGTCGTCTACGCGATGCCGATCTGCATCGCCAGGTCGCGGGAGATCGCGTGCTCCTGGCCGTCGACGGCGACCGTCAACGGGCCGTCGAAGGGCTCCGAGCGGCGCATGGTCACGCGGCCGCCGGGGACGAGGCGAAGCCCCGCGAGGTAGCGGAGGAGCTCCGAGTCGGTGTCCGGCACGCGGCGGACCGTGGCTTCCTCGCCGGGCTCGAGCGCGTCGAGGGAGCGAAGGCGGCGGGTCTCGACACGCAGGCCGGCGTCCGGAATCGGGTCGCCGTGCGGGTCGTGGGTGGGGTAGCCGAGCTGCTCGTCGATCCGCGCCTCGAGCTCCTCGGAGAGAACGTGCTCGAGGCGGTCCGCCTCGGCGTGCACCGCGTCGATCGGGACGCCGAGCGTCTCCGCGAGGTACTGCTCGAGCAGCCGGTGGTGGCGGATGACCTCGAGCGCGATCTTCGTCCCGTCCTCCGAGAGCACGACCCCGTGGTACGGCGAGTGCTCGGCGAGCTCGAGAGCGGCGAGCTTCTTCAGCATCGAGGTGACCGAGGAGGGCGCGACGCCCATCCGCCGTGCGATGGCGGTCGTCGTCGGGCGGGTTCCCTCGGACTCGAGCTTGTAGATCTCCTTCAGATAGTCCTGGATCGCCGCCGAGAGCACAGGTTTAGACACGTCTCAATTCTAACGCGGTCCGTTGTGCTGACGGCTGGCACGGCGGGCTTGCTAGCCTCGCCCACTCTGCGCATTCGCCTTGGACATAGCCCGGACCCGGACGACGCGTTCATGTTCTGGGGCCTCGCCGCCAAGCGTGTCGACGCCCGCGGCTTCGAGTTCGAGCACGTTCTCGAGGGCATCCAGATCTTGAACGAGTGGGCCGTCGAGGGCCGCCTCGAGGTGACGGCCATCTCGCTGCACACGTACCCGTTCGTGCAGGACAAGTACGTGATCCTCCCGCACGGGGCGAGCATGGGCTCGGGCTACGGCCCCGTCGTCGTCTCGAAGCGCCCGCTCGAGAAGGCGGACCTGAGCGAGATCGAGATCGCCGTCCCGGGGCGCATGACGACGGCGTTCCTCACGCTCGGCCTCTACCTCGGCTCGGAGTTCCGCTTCCGCGAGGTGCCGTTCGACCAGATCATGGAGCAGGTCGAGGACGGCCGTGCCGAGGCCGGTCTGCTCATCCACGAGGGACAGCTCACGTACGAGCGTCGGGGTCTCGAGCGCGTTGTCGACCTGGGCGAGTGGTGGCTGCTCGAAACGGGCCTGCCGCTGCCGCTCGGGATCAACGTCGCCCGGCGCGACCTCGGGGACGACGTCCTGCCCGAGCTGTCCGACGTCCTTCGAGACTCGATTCGGGCGGGCCTCGCCAACCGCGAGGAGGCCCTCGAGTACGCCCTCCAGTTTGGGCGGGGCCTCTCCACCGAGCTCGCCGACAAGTTCGTCGGCATGTACGTGAACGAGCTGACCGAGGACTACGGCGAGGAGGGGCGCCAGGCCGTCGCCGAGCTCCTTCGCCGCGGCGAGGAGGCGGGCGCCTTCGAGCGCCCGGTCCTGGTCGAGTTCGTGGACTAGAGGAACCCGAACGACTGCGCGGAGGCCTCGAACGTCTCGGCGTACTCGGCCGAGCGGTCCGGGAGCGTCGTGTACGAGATCACGTAGCCCGTCTCGTTCTCGAACAGGAGGTACTGCAGGAGGGCCAGCTGCGGTCCGGAGCCGATCTGCTGCTCGTACGTGAGGCGGAGGGCCTGCCCGGCAGGCAGGGTCACGGGCTCCTGCTCGGGCGCGCCTAGCGCCTCGGTGATCTGACCGACACTTGCGTCGAAGTACTGGTCGCGCGTGACCCCCGCGGGCGTCTCCTCGACGTAGACGTTGACGTTCGTGGCGAAGTCGTCCTGCACGTCGGGGTCGAGCCCGACGAACTTCACAGGTGAGCCGGGCTGCGCGAACCGCTCGACCTGGTCGGCCAGCACCGGGTTCTCCTCGCGGAGCTCCTCCAAGGCGCCCTCGTCGAGGACCTCGTCGATGCTCGTGGCTTTCCACTCCTCCGGAACGCTGATCGTGAACCCGCCGCTCGGGACCTCGTAGGCAGCGAACCCGTCGGCTTCGCCCGTCTGCTGAGGCTCGACTGCGTCCGGCTCGTCGTCCCCGCCGCCGCAGGCGGCGAGAGCGACCAGCACCAGCAGGGCGGCGAAGACCCGCGAATACACTGAATGGATGCCCGAGGCCGTCATTCTCGCAGCGGTCCGTACCCCGGTCGGGCGATATGCAAGCGCCCTCGCCGCAGAACGACCCGACGACCTGGCCGCTCTCGTCATCCGCGAGGCGGTCGAGCGCGCCGGCGTCCCGGCGGGCGAGATCGAGGACGTCTACTTCGGCGCCGCCAACCAGGCAGGGGAGGACAACCGGAACGTCGCCCGTATGGCCGCGCTCCTCGCGGGCCTCCCGCAGGAGGTCGCCGGCGTCACGGTCAATCGGCTCTGCGCCTCGGGCCTGTCAGCGGTCGTCTCCGCCTGCCATGCGATCCGGGCCGGTGACGGCGAGCTCTTCGTCGCGGGCGGGGCCGAGTCGATGACCCGCGCGCCCTTCGTGACCGCGAAGGCCGAGCGGCCGTACCCGCGCGGAAGCCAGACGTCGTGGGACACGACGCTCGGCTGGCGCTTCCCCAACCCGCGGCTCGAGGCGATGTTCCCGCTCGAGTCCATGGGCGAGACCGGCGAGAACGTCGCCGAGCGCTTCGGTGTCACCCGAGAGGACCAGGATGCCTTCGCGCTCGAGAGTCAGCGTCGCCACGCCGCCGCGGTCGAGGCCGGCCGCTTCGACGACGAGCTGGTGCCCGTCGGCGACGTCGCGCGCGACGAGCATCCGCGTCCCGACACGTCGCTGGAGAAGCTGGCGGCGCTCAGGCCCGCCTTCCGACCCGACGGCACGGTCACCGCCGGGAACTCGAGCGGCATCAACGACGGCGCCGCCGCGATCGTGCTCGCGAGCGCCGAGAAGGCCGCCGAGCTCGGGATCGAGCCGCTCGGGCGTTTCGTGGCGAGCGCGGTCGCCGGGGTCGACCCGCGAATCATGGGCATCGGCCCGATCCCGGCGGTACGCAAGCTCCTCGCCCGGGCGGGAGTCGGCGTCGAGGAGCTCGACCTGGTGGAGCTGAACGAGGCGTTCGCCTCGCAGAGCCTCCAGGTGATCCGCGAGCTCGGGCTCGACCCGGAGAGGGTGAACGTGAACGGCGGCGCCATTGCCATCGGCCATCCGCTCGGCATGAGCGGCGCGCGCCTGGTCGTGACGTTGCTGCACGAGCTCCGCCGCCGCGGCGGGCGCTACGGCCTCGCCACGCTCTGCGTCGGTGTCGGCCAGGGCCAGGCGGCCCTCTTCCAGCGTTCGTAGGAGGGTTCGGCGAAACCTAGTCTGTGCCGCCGGGCCGCGCTGCTCGCCCCGAAGACTGCGTCCTCAGTCGCGCCCGTAGCCACCGGCTACGAACGCTCCCTGCGTCCTTGTTTCGGAACGACCATCGCACCCCGGCGACGAGCAAGGTTCCACCGAACCCTCCTAGTCCGTTGCGAGCCGCGCCGCCAGGTAGCGGCGAGAGCGATGCACGAGCATGTTCGCGACGAACGCGATCGCGAGCGCGTTGACGAGGTGGAGCGCGTTGACCTCGGCGATGTCGATCTGGATGAGGACGATCTGGAACGCGTTCAGGGCGACGAGAACCGTCGAGAGCGCGGTCACCGAGCGCGGCATCTTCGCCCCGATCGCGAGCGCGAGCAGCACGAGCGAGATCACTCCGAGCACGAAGCCGAGGCCGCGGTGGGCGTCGTAGCTCCTCACGCCGAAGACCGCGAGGCCCGCGAGGAAGAACTGGATCACGACCCCGAGCAAGTAGACGAGCGCGACGCCGTAGAAGGCGACTCTCCCCTGCGACACGCCCTCGACTGTACGCGACCCGGTGGACGCGGCAGGCGCTATCGTCCTGCGCGATGGCGGTGGCGACAGGGCGGGAGCACGGCCTCTTCATCGACGGGGAGACGGCGGAGCCGTTGGACGGCGACGTCCGCGATCTCATCGAGCCTGCGACCGGCGCGTCGCTGGCGAGGGCGGCCACGGCCGGCCCGGCCGACGTCGACCGCGCGGTAACAGCGGCCCGAACGGCGCTCGAGGGCGCCTGGGCCAAGACGCCGCCGACCGAGCGCTCGCGCCTCCTCCACGCGCTCGCCGACGCGATCGTCGCCAATCGCAAGGAGCTCGCCGAGCTGGAGACCCGCAACGTCGGCAAGGCACTCGCCTCGACCAAGCCCGAGGTGATCGTCGCCGCTGAGAGCTTTCGCTTCATGGCCTCCGCGATCGGCTCGATCGAGGGCGGGACGCGGCCGATCGGCGGCTCGATCCTCGCCTACACCCTGAAGGAGCCGGTCGGCGTCGCGGCGCAGATCGTTCCGTGGAACTACCCGATCATGCTCGCCGGCTGGAAGCTCGCGCCGGCGCTGGCCGCCGGCTGCACGGTCGTCCTCAAGCCGGACCCTGCCACGCCGCTGACCGCGCTACGGCTGGCCGAGCTCGCGGCCGAGGTAGGGATCCCCGCCGGCGTCGTCAACGTCGTCCCCGGCGACGGGCCGACGACGGGCGCATACCTCGTGAGCCATCCCGGCGTCGACAAGGTGTCCGTCACCGGCTCGACGGCGACAGGCTCCGAGATCATGCGGCTCGCTGCCGACCCGGTGAAGCGCGTGAGCCTCGAGCTGGGCGGCAAGAGCCCGTCGCTGATCTTCGCCGACGCCGACCTCGAGGACGCGGTCCCGTCGACCGCCTACGGGATCTACTACTCGGCCGGCCAGAGCTGCGAGGCGCGGTCGCGACTCCTCGTCGAGCGCAGCGCCTACGACGACGTCGTGGCGCTGCTGGCCGAGAAGGCCGCCGCGGTCAAGGTCGGCGACCCGCTCGACCCGGAGACCCAGATGGGATCCCTCATCTCGCGGCGCCACCGCGAGAAGGTGCACGGCCTGGTCGAGACGGGTCGGGACGAGGGTGCGGAGGTCCTCGCCGGCGGCGAGCCGATCGACGGCGAGGGCGCGTTCTACCCTCCGACCGTCCTGGCCGGCGTGGGGAACGAGCAGACGGTCGCGCAGGAGGAGATCTTCGGCCCCGTGCTCGCCGTGATCCCGTTCGAGGACGAGGCCGACGCGGTGCGGATCGCGAACGACGTCCGCTACGGCCTGATGGCGACCGTGTGGACGGGCGACTCGGCCCGAGGCCACCGGCTCGCGCGGCGCATCACCTCCGGCACGGTCACGATCAACCTCCCGTACGGCGCCTTCCCGGGCATCCCGTTCGGCGGCTACAAGCAGTCCGGCTTCGGCCGGGAGCAGGCGCTCGAGACGCTGCAGCTCTACCTGGAGACGAAGGCCGTCCTCCTCTCGACGGGCGCCCGCCCGTCGAATCCCTGGGCCCTCTAGCGCTTGAGCACGAGCGCCGCCCCCGCGGCCACAAGCACGAGCCCGATCACGCGGGCCGGCGTGACCGGGATCTTCTCCAGGCCGAAGAGGCCGAACGCGTCGATGAGGACGCCCATGGCGAGCTGCCCGGCGATGAGGAGGCTGATGGTGGCGAACGTGCCGATGCGGGGCGCCGTGAACGTGATGGACAGAACCACGATCGCGCCCATCAGGCCGCCGAGCCAGAGCCACGGCGGGACGCGCACGCTCTCGCCGAGGTTGCCGAGACCCTGGCGCCAGACGAGCAGGACGGCGCAGACGATGAGCGCCGCCGAGATCGAGCCGAAGGCGGTCGCCTCGGGGACGCCGATGCGCTTCCCGAAGGCGCCGCTCACGGCGACCTGGATCGACCCTGCGACGCCGGCGACGAGCGAGACGATCACCGCAACGGAGGTCGCTGACACGGCGGCGAGGATACCGGCCGGGATTGGGCCGCGCGGGCCAAGGTAGCCGCGCCGGTGCGGGGGTAGACTCGCCGTCATGGCCACACAGGCTCGCAGCGCAACCGACGCGGTCGTCGCGGCACGGGAGCGCTACGTTGCCGCCGGGGTCGCGACGCCGCCGCTCGTGGTCGCCCGAGCCGAGGGCGCGCGCGTCGAGGACGTCGACGGCCGCGTGTACATCGACTTCGCCGGCGGCCTCGGCTGCCAGAACGCCGGCCACGGCCCGCCTGCGGTGGTCGCCGCGCTCCACGAGCAGGTCGACCGCTATCTCCACCAGTGCTTCATGGTCGGGATGTACGAGCCGTACGTCGAGGTCTGCCGGCGGCTTGCCGAGCTCTCCCCGTGTCGCGGCGCGGAGCAGAAGAGCCTCCTCCTGAACTCCGGCGCCGAGGCGGTCGAGAACGCCGTCAAGATCGCGCGCGCTGCGACCGGGCGCCAGGCGGTCGTGGTCTTCGACCGCTCCTTCCACGGCCGGACGCTGCTCACCATGACGATGACGAGCAAGGTCGTTCCCTACAAGCGCGGCTTCGGGCCCTTCGCCCCCGAGGTGTACCGCGCGCCCGCCCCGTACCCGTACCGCGGCGTCACGACCGACGACGCGATCCACGGGCTCGAGGCGCTCTTCAAATCCGATGTGGATCCCCAGGCGGTCGCCTGCGTCGTGCTCGAGCCAGTCCAAGGAGAGGGCGGGTTCGTGCCGATGCCGCGCGACTTCCCCCCTCGTCTGCGCGAGCTGTGCGACCGCCACGGGATCCTGTACGTCGACGACGAGGTGCAGAGCGGCGTCGCCCGGACCGGTCCGGTCTGGGCGATCGAGCACTACGGCGTCGAGCCCGACCTCCTCGTCTCCGGCAAGTCGCTCGGCGGCGGGCTGCCACTCGCCGCCGTGACCGGCCGGAGCGAGGTGGTCGATTCCGTGGGACCCGGCGGCCTCGGCGGAACGTTCGGCGGTAACCCCCTGGCCTGTGCGGCTGCGGCCGCCGTGCTGGACGAGATCGTGAGCGAGCCGTTCCAGCGGCGAGCGCGCGAGCTCGGCGAGGGGATCCGGGAGGCGCTCGACGGCATCGCCTCTCGCGCAGGCGCCGTGGGCGAGGTGCGCGGCCTCGGACCGATGCTCGCTCTCGAGCTCGTGGAGGACCCTGAGACGAAGGCACCGGCGAGCGGCCTCGCGGCCGACACCGTCGCCGCCGCACGCGAGCGCGGGCTCATCCTCCTCTCGTGCGGCCTCTACGGGAACGTGATCCGCATCCTCGTCCCGCTCGTGATCGGCGACGAGGACCTCGCGCGCGGCCTCGAGCTCCTCGAGGAGTCGCTCGCCGCCGCCTCGGCGAGCGCCTGACGCCTGGATCGGGAATCCTTCCGGCGACAGCTGCCGAGAGGAAGGGGGACCGGTTGGTCAGAGTGTTCGTGGTCTACGAGGCGGAGCCGGACGCGGAGCGCTACGCGCGCCACGCCGAGCTCTGCCACGCCGTCCCGGGCGGGACGTTCCGGCACGGGAAGGTCTTCGGCGCGCCGATGGGCGAGCCCGGGTACCTCTACTACGCCGAGTGGGAGTTCCCCGATCTGGAGGCCTTCAGGGCGGCAGCGCGCACGGAGGAGTTCATGGCCACCGGGAAGGACGCCATGGACATGGGCGTCCCCTTCCAGGTCCACTTCGCCACTGTCGAATGAGCGAGCCGTCGTACCCGGCGCCGCGCGATCCGGCCGACCTCGGCTTCGAGGCCATCGTCTACGAGAAGGCGCCCCCGCGCGCCACGATCACCCTCAACCGGCCGGAGGTGCTGAATGCCTTCGACTTCCGCATGCTGCGGGAGATCGCCCGGGCTGCGGAGGACGCCTCATGGGACGACTCGATCCGCGTCGTCGTGGTCACCGGCGCGGGCCGCGCGTTCTGCGTCGGCGCCGACCTGAAGGCCTGGAGCCGCGACTACCTGGGCAAGCCGGACGAGTACTGGAAGTGGTTCGGCGCCTTCAAGGACGCCCACGACAAGCTCCGCGAGATCGGCAAGCCGACGCTCGCCCGCATCAACGGCCTCTGCGTCGGCGGCGGCAACGAGCTGCAGATGGCGTGCGACCTCTCCGTGATCGTCGGCGATACGTACATCCGCCACGTCGGGCCGCAGCACGGCTCCGTCCCGGCCGGCGGCGCAACCCAGTGGCTGCCGATCATGGTCGGCGAGCGCCGCGCCCGCGAGATCATCCTCCTCTGCGAGGAGATCCCGGCCGCGAAGGCCGAGGAGTGGGGGCTCGTGAACCGTTGCGTGCCGGCCGCGGAGCTCGACGCCACCGTGGACGTGCTCGTCGAGAAGCTCGCCGCGAAGCTTCCGCAGACGGTGCGCTACACGAAACAGCAGCTCAACTTCTGGCGCGACCTCGCCTGGCACGAGACGGTCAACCACGCGCGCGACTGGCTCGCGCTCTCGATGGCGACCGACGAGCCGAAGGCGGCCGTCGAGAAGTTCCTGGAGAGCAAGGAGTGAGCGTCGTCCTCGTCGAGCGGGAGGCACCTATCGCCGTCGTCCTGCTCAACCGACCGGAGGCGCTGAATGCGCTCAACGATGAGGTCATGGGCGAGCTGGTGGACGCTCTCGTCGCGCTGGACGACGACGAGGAGATCCGCTGCATCGTGCTCGGGGGCTCCGAGCGCGCCTTCGCCGCCGGCGCGGACATCGGTCAGATGGCCGAGGCCAGTGCCATGCAGATGTACGAAGCGCGCCGGATCGACCGCTGGGACGCGATCCGTCGAGTCCGCACCCCCCTGGTGGCGGCCGTGTCGGGCTTCTGCCTCGGCGGTGGGAACGAGCTCGCGATGGCATGCGACCTGATCGTCGCCTCGGAGACCGCGCAGTTCGGTCAGCCGGAGACCGGTCTCGGGATCATCCCCGGCGCCGGCGGCACGCAGCGCCTCACCCGGGCCATCGGCAAGGCGAAGGCGATGGACGTCATCCTCTCCGGTCGCTTCCTCACCGCGGAGGAAGCCGAGCGCGCCGGCCTCGTCGCGCGCGTCGTGGCGAAGGAGGCGTGGCTCGAGGAGGCGAAGGCCGTCGCCCGCGCGATCGCGTCGAAGGGCCCGGTCGCGCAGCGCCTGGCGAAGGAGTCGGTGAATCGCGCCTACGAGTCCACGCTCGAGACCGGCCTCGACTACGAGCGCAAGGCGCTCTACCTCGCCTTCGCCTCGGAGGACGCCCGCGAGGGCCTGACGGCCTTCACCGAGAAGCGCAAGCCGGAATTCCGGGGCCGTTAGGGCGTTCTCCCAGAGCATGGCGACCCCGTCGCGCTGGCACGATCCGCCTCGCCTCCGCACCATCGAAGACGACGACGGGGACGAGCGGCACGCGACCTGGCTCGAGCTCTTCTTCGACCTCGTCTTCGTCGTCGCAATCGCCCAGCTCGCCGACGGCCTCGCCGCGGATCCGAGCCTCCACGGCTTCCTGATCTTCGCGGGGCTCTTCGTCGCCGTCTGGTGGGCGTGGGTCGGCTACACGTTCTACGCGGATCGCTTCGACACTGACGACCCCCCGCACCGAGTCCTCATGCTCGTCGGCATGTTCATGGTGGCGGTGCTCGCCTCCGTCATTCCGGAAGCTTTCCACGGGGAGACGGTCGGCTTCGCGCTCGCCTATGCCGCGGTCCGCGCGGTCGTCGTCCTCCTCAACGCGCGCGCGTGGTGGCATCTACCGGCCGCGCGGCCGCTCCTGAACATCTACATCCCGGCGTTCTCGGCGAGCATCGCGCTCTTCCTCGTCTCCGCGGCGGTGGCCCCGCCGTACCGCTACTGGCTGTGGGCGCTTGCGCTGGCGATCGACCTGGGGACGCCGCTCGCGAGCGGCAGGCGCATCCGGGTCGTGCCGATCCACGCCTCCCACATCCCGGAGCGGGTCGGCCTGTTCACGATCATCGTCTTCGGCGAGAGCATCCTCGCGGTCGTCATCGGGACGACCACGGTGAGCTGGGGGCTCGAGTCGGCCGCGGTCGCTGCGCTCGGCTTCGTCATCGCGGGCGCGCTCTGGTGGATCTACTTCGACTACGTCGACACGTCGGTCGTGCGCGGGACGGTCGCGGCCGGCCAGACCTTCCTGTACGCCCACCTGCCCCTCCTGATCGGGCTGGCGGCGCTCGGTGCCGGGATCAAGCTGGCGATCAAGGCGACCCAGGAGTCGGGCCTGACGGACGAGGTCTCCTGGATCATCGGCGTCGGAGTCGCTCTGTTCATGGCCTCGGTCGCCGTCATGCATCTCGTCACCACGCACTCGCGGCGCGACGTCGACCTCTGGCTGCGCGTCGGGACGGCGGCGCTCGCCCTGGCGCTCGGCGCCCTCGGCCCGGAGCTCGGGATCGTCCCGATGCTCGCCATCCTCGCGGGCGCGCTGGTGGCTCAGGTCGTGCTCGAGCTGGCCACCCACGAGTCGCACAGCCACGGCGAGGGCGGCATCGAGATCGGCTAGGCGGCCGCGAGCTGGGCCTGGCGGTAGGCCCACATCTCGAAGGTGACGAGTGCGAGCAGGAACGCGGCCGCCACGGCGACGAAGAGCCACGGCTGGAGCGCGGCACCGATCGCGGCGAGCAGGACGAGGGCGGCGATCGTGATCGTGCGCGCAATCACTTTCCGCCGCGAGACGCCCCGCGTGAGCGCGCGCTGCGCAACGGTGAGGCACGCCAGGTAGAGGGCCGCCCCGCCGCAGAGCGCCCAGCGGGCGCCGGAGTCGAGGTGGTCGTTCGATGCGTCGTTGATGGCGAGCGCGACGCCGGCGCTCACGGCGGTCAGCGCAGCGAGCACGGGGATGTGCGCGTGCGTGAAGACGAGGCTGTCCCGCACGGTGTGCCGCATCTCCAGGCCGGCCCCGGTGCCGAAGTAGACCCACCAGAGGAGCGCCGTGCCGACAAAGCCGAGCCCGCCCGCGATCGCCGCCTCGACCGCCCAGTCGCTCTGGTCCGTGCCGAGCGCGACCGCGACGATCGTCTCCCCGAAGACGATGATCGTGAAGAGCCCGAACCGCTCCGGCACGTGACTCATGCTCACCGGGATGGCCGAGTGGAAGCGGCGGAACCGGACCGGCAGGCTGTACTCCCACGTGAGCGCGATGCCCCAAATGAGGTAGCGCGCCGGCGCGGGGAACGCGAGCGACACGAGCCACAGCGCGATCCCGAACGAGTAGCCGGCCGCGTAGCGCGCGATCAGCGGCCGCCCCGACGGGACGTGCCGGTACGAACGCAGGTACAGCCCGACCATCAGCGACCGCAGGACGACGTACGCGATGACGAAGCCGGTGCTCTCCCCGTGGGCGACGTCCGGGATCTGCACCGCAAGCGCCGCGATGGCGAGCATCGCCGCGAAGATGACGAGCCGGAAGACGACGTCGTCGGTGTCGAAGCGGTCGGCGTAGATCGTGAACCCCTGCCAGGCGATGAACACCGGCAGGAAGAGCGCGCCGAAGACGAGGAAGCCGCGCAGCGAGTGGTCGAGGGCGAGCTCGTGCGCCAGCTGCGCGATGGCGACCACGAAGACGACGTCGAAGAAGAGCTCGAGCCAGCTCGCGTGGCGCTCCCCGTCCTCGTCCAGCGTCCGGAGCTGCGGCGGCCGCAAGAGCGACCAGTCGTGGGCGGTCACGCCGGTGAGACTAGACGTCGAGCTCGACCGGGACCAGCTCGACGTCGAGCCGCCTGCCCTCGCGCACGACCGCGGTGGTCACCCGCTCGCCGATCAGCTCGCCGGCCATCAGCCGCTGCAGGTCGTCGGCTCCCTCCACCGGCATGCCCCCGACGGCGACGATGAGATCCTCCGGCCGTAGACCCGCCTTCGCGGCCGGGCTGCCTTCGACGACCTCGACCACTTCCACGCATGCAGCTCGTCCCAGCTCTCGCGCCAGGCGCGGAGGCAGCGGCCGTGACCCGCCGGCGATGCCGATGTACGCGCGCGTGAAGCGCCCGTCGCGCATGAGCGCGCCGATGATCTTCCGGGTGACCTCGTTGATCGGGACAGCGAGCCCGAGCCCGACCCCTGCGACTGCCGTGTTGATCCCGACGACGCAGCCGCGCCCGTCGGCGAGCGCCCCGCCGGAGTTACCCGGGTTGAGCGCCGCGTCGGTCTGGATGACGTTCTCCACGATCCGGCCGGCAGTACGGGAGCGCACGGGCAGCGAGCGCCCGAGCGCCGAGACGACGCCGGCGGTCACGGAGCCTGCGAAGCCGTGCGGGTTTCCGATGGCCACCACCAGCTGTCCCACGCGGAGCCGCTCCGCGTCGCCGAGCTCCGCCGGCGTGAGGTCGGCCGCGTCGGAGCGGAGGACGGCAAGGTCGGAGAGCGGATCGGCCCCGACGAGCTCGGCCATGATCTCCCGGCCGTCCACGAACGAGGCTTCCACCTTCCCGTCGGTCCCGGCGACCACATGGGCCGACGTGAGCAGGAACCCGTCGGGCGTGATGACGACGCCGCTGCCGCCGCCGATCGCCCTGCGACCGCCCCGAACCCGCCGCGAGACTCGGAGGTTGGCGACCGAGGGGGAGAGCTTCTCGGCGATGGTGACGACGGCGAGGGAGTACGCGTCGAGGGCCTCCTGCTCGTCGACCTCCCCGGAGGAAATGAACGTAAGATCGACCATCCGGTCACGCTACCGGACGCGGACAGGTCTACCGAGGAGCGCGATGGCTGAGGTCGAGACGACACGCGACGGTGCGGTGCTGACGATCGCGCTCAACCGCCCGGACAAGCTGAATGCGTTCGACTCGGCGACCCACAAGGCCTTTGCGGGAGCGCTGAAGGAGGCCGCCGATCCGGAGGTGCGCGCCGTCGTCCTGACCGGCGCCGGGCGCGGGTTCTGCGTCGGGCAGGACCTGTCCGAGCTGAGCCAGGGCGACCGCGACGTCGCGGCGCTCCTGCGCGGGCGCTGGAACCGCCATGTCCTCGGTCTGCGCGGCCTGGAGAAGCCGGTGCTCGCGGCGGTCAACGGCGCCGCGGCGGGCGCCGGGCTCTCACTCGCCTGCGCCTGCGACATTCGCGTCGCTTCCGACTCGGCCGCGTTCGTTCCCGCGTTCGTCAATGTCGGCCTCGTGCCGGACACGGGCGGCTCGTGGCTCGTGCCGCGGCTTCTGGGCTACGCCCGTGCGTTCGAGTGGATGTGCTCGGGCCGCAAGATCGGCGCCGAGGAGGCGCTGGAGTGGGGGCTGGTCTCCGAGGTCGTCCCGGTCGACGAGGTGCTCGGGCGAACGCAGGAGCGCGCTGCCGCGTTCGCGGCTCTGCCCACGCGCGCGATCGCGATGACGAAGCGCCTGTTCGAGCGCGCGGCCGCCTCCCGCCTCGACGAGCAGCTCGAGCTCGAGGCCCAGCTCCAGCTCGCCGCCACCCGTACCGAGGACTTCGCCGAGGGCGTCGCCGCGTTCCTCGAGAAGCGCGAGCCGCGCTTCAGCGGCAGCTAGGAGGGCTTCTAACCCTCCTCGACCAGGCATTCCTCGAGGCCGAGCTCCTCGGCGAGCGCGTCGGCGTCCGCCTCGCTCTCCTCGGCGAGAGCGGCGAGCTCGACGATCCGCTCCCGGTCGCCTGCCTCCGCGGCGGCCGAGATCTGGCGCGCGTTCGCCGCCGCCTCGTCATTCAGCTCGAGCCACTCGCCGAATCCGTCGGCGAGGTCCTCCGGCGGCTCGAGCTCGCGCAGAGCGGCCGTGCCCTCCTCGATCAGGGCGGCGATCTCCTCGGCCGAACCGCTGAGGGCGTCGAGGTCGGCCGGAGTCTCGATCGCAGCGATCAGCTCGTCGTAGTCGGCGCAGACGGCATTGGCTTCCGCGGCGAAGTCGTCGCCGCTTCCGCCGGAGCAGCCGGCGGCCGCGAGGACGAGCGCGCACCCCGCGGTGCGCACCCGTCTCATTCCTCGGTGAGCGCTTCGCCCATGTCGATGCCGGTCGGCGAGCAGTCCTCGAAGCCGAGCTGCTCGGCGAGGGGGTCGGCGGTCGTCACCGCCTCGTCGACGCGCCCGAGGGCGTCGTCGAGGGCGGGCTCGTCGTGGAGACCGCCTGCCGCCTGGACATCCCGCATCGCCGTGGCCATGTCGGTGCGCAGCGCCAGCCAGCCGCCGAAGTCCTCGCTGAGCCCTTCGGACGGCGCGAGCAGGCGGAGCTCGTTGACGGACGCCTCGAGCAGGTCGGCCAGGTCGGCCCCGATCGCCGCCCACTCGTCGAGAGCCTCCGCGGGAGGTGGGATCAGCTCCAGCTTCGGCCCGTAGTCCGCGCAGATCGCGTTGACCTGCGCCGCGAACTCGGCGTTTTCCTCGGCGTCGCCGTCGCCGCCGCAGGCGGCGAGCGCCAAGGCGAGGCAGCCAGCCAGCGTGATCAGAGTCGTTCTCATCCGGTGGGCAGAGCGTACTTCGCGTGCGGTACGAGGAGCCGCCGGAACAGCGACGGCCGGCTCATCTGGCTGGCCGTCTTTTCGCTTCCGGGGTCGCCGCCGCTGGCTGCTCCGGAGGCGATCCTTCGTGGGGGTGAGTCGCCGCATGTCCCTCGTTGCAACTCGTTTGGTGGGTACGGGTCTCCATGGGTGATCAGAGGATGGAACGGTCGGCCTGCGGTATGAAGGCGGGATGCCTGCCATGCCTCTGGTCGCTGACTCAGGAGGGCGCCGGCCGGGCGCTCGGCCTGCTCCGGTACAGCAGCCCTCGCCGAGCCCGCGCGCGCCCAGCCGCTTCCGCGGGCCCTCCCCGCTACCGGGACAGCCGGCCGCGAACCGTCATCGTCGCCTCGGCCGAGCGGCAGCCGAACTGCTCGACCTCCCTCTGGTCGATCGTGCCGCGGACGCGCGTGGCGAGCCATTCGCCGTCGATCGCCGCTCCGGCGACGACGCTGAGCTCGAGGTCGACCGTCGACGTCGACCGGTTGCCCTCGCACTCGATCGTGAAGACACCGGTGTATGTGCCGCTGTACCGGGCGCCTCGGCGCTCGAGCCGAGCGCGAAAGCGGGGTTCGTGGATATCCCGCCAGGCCACGTCACAGGGCCCTTCCTTGCAGCGGGGCACGAACCGCCAGCCGAAGTTCGGCCTCGTGTAGTCGCCGTAGCCGGTCTTGCTCGTGAAGCGGGTGGCGATGTTGAACGTGCCCTCGAGCCGAGCGGCCCGGAGCGGGGGAACCGGGGTCTCGGTGCTCACGTTGACTCGCGTCGTGACGAGCTCGTCGGTCGCCGAGGCGATCTGGTAGTCGTAGACCTGTCCGGGAACCACGTCGTCGTCCGTGTAGGAGGACGCCGACCCCGACTGTGTTGCGAGCGGGGCGCCGTCGCGGAAGAGCTCGAAGTGCTGGACGTCTTCCGTCGGCGGCTCCCAGGTCAGCACAACCTCGAACGGCGCAGCCTCGGCGGTAAAGCTCGAAGGCGGCTCCGGCGCAGGCGGTTCCTCCACGGCCGTCGTCGTCTGCGGGGCGGAGGCGGACGGTCCGGCCTCCTCGCCGTCGCCGCCCATGCAGCCTGCGGCCAGCCCGGACACCACCAGCACGATTGACACCGTCTTCCTCATCGCCGCCCCACGCTACGAGCGCGTGCTCAACGTCTGCTCAACACGGGACTTGAGATTGTATTAGGAGTAACTTGCCCTCGTCTACCCCGGGTAGCGGCTGCGGAGCCCGCCTGCCTAGGCCGACCCGCACGCGCCGCAGTGGAGCGCCCCGATCCGTCGGGGCTCCGCGCAGGCCGCGCACTCGGCGAGAACCACGTGACCGCAGCCCTCGCAGTGGGACTCGGCCCGGACCGGGAAGCCGCAGAAGGGGCACTCCCCCTTGCGGATGCGCCGGAGCGGAATCCGCTTCTGCAGGTAACGCTGCAGCGCGACGAACGCGATCAGGGTGAGGCCGACGCCGACTGCGGCGAGAACCAGCGGGCCGAACTCGAGCGGGTCGACGTAGTCGGTGACGTAGTCGCCCGCCATTACCAGGGCGAGGACCGCCGCGAACCCGACAGCAGCGAGGCCAAGCGGTAGGTAGCGCGAGCCCGTCCTCCGGAGCCGGCCGAGGAGCGCGTAGGCGCTCGCCAGCGCGGCGACGACGAGCAGGAGCCGGGCGGCGAAACTCCCGACCGACTCGAGGGTGGCGGCCCGGTTCTGCTCGGCCTGGATCCGCGCGTACGCCGCCTCGGCCGCCGGTGCGGCGGCGGCGATCTCGTCGCGGGCGTCGACGACCGCGACCTGAGTCTGCTCGTACTGGGCCTGGGCGTCCTCGTACGCGAGCTGCAGGTCGGCCGCGGGTGCGCCGGCGTCGAGGGCGGTCCTGTAGGCCTCCCGGGCGAGCTCCATCTCCTCGAGCGCCCGACGCTCGGCCTCCTCGGCCGCGACGAGCCGCTCGTTGGCCACGTTCAGACGGTCGACCGCGGCGCGGTCTGCCGGGGCGGCCGCGGCGGGCTCGACCGCGACCCGGATGGAGTCGTCGATCTTCTGGTAGGCCCAGATGCCGCCGACGAGGAGAAAGGCGGCGAGAACAACGGCAAGAAGCTTCTCGCTCTTGGTGGTCTGGATCTCCTCGACGTCGACGTGCGGGCTCAGCGCAGTCATCGGGCACCTCCGGCTCGCTCGGCCAGCAATAGCAAGTACGCTATTTATATAGCGGCTGTGCTATTCATGTCAAGGGCGACCAGATTCGAGGAGAGCCCCATGTTTGAAACCGAGCGGTCCACCGAGTAGCGTGTTCGCGCTCCATGTCGACCCGCGCATTCGACTTCCAGAGCATTCTCGGCCCACGGACTCGCCCGACGGCGAGTGACTGGGCAGAAGTGCTCGCGAGCCTGCCGCTCTTCGCGCGCGTCAGCAAACGTCGCCTGCGGAAGATCGCATCCCTGGCGCAGATCCAGCGGTTCTCGCCGGGCGACATCGTCGTCCAGTTCGGCGAGCCCGCCGACGCCTTCTACCTGATCCTCGCCGGTCGTGCGAAGGTGGTTGGAAAGTCTCGCCGAACGCTGGGGATCGGCGACTACTTCGGCGAAATGGGGCTGATCGACGGAGAGCCGCGGTCTGCCACGATTGCCGCGGGTGCCGAGCTCGAAACGATGAAGCTCGCCCGTCGTCCATTCCTCAAGCTCCTCGAGCAGGAGCCCCAGATCGCGATGTCGATCATGGCCGAGCTTGCGGGTCGAATCCGAAGCCTCGAAAGGCGCCCCATTCTCTGACCGAGCCCGCCGGGGGCTCTCGACCGGCGTGGGCAGGCATCAGCTGCCGGCAGTGTGTGGGCGCATCCGGAGCTGGCCTCGAAGTGGAGGCCGGCGCCGAGCGCAGCTCGCTTTGACAACAATGGGCTGAAACCGACGAGGAGGCCAAGGTGACGGAGATGCAGAGCGGGACAACGCTCGCCGACGAGCTGCTGCAACGGATCGGCCAGACGGTCGGAGACAAGGCGAACGTCTCGACCGTGTTCGGGGACCCTGTCGAACGCGCGGGCATCACGGTGATCCCGGTGGCGAAGGCGCGGTTCGGCTTCGGCGGAGGCGGCGGCGGCGGAGCGCGCGGCAGCCAGGAAGGGTCAGGGGGAGGCGGCGGTGGGGGCGCGGTCGTGAGCCCGGTCGGCTACATCGAGGTGCGCGAGGGCACCGCACAATTCAAGCGGATCTCCAGCTCGGCCGACCTGGTGGCGCTGGTCGCGGCGGCCGCGCTTACGGCGGTCGCCGTCAAGCGACTGCTGGCCGAATAGTGAACTCGGTTTCGCCCGCTGCCCCGGAAGCCCATGCCTGACACGGCGCCAGATCAGACCAATGAGGCGGGCGAGCAGCGGCCGCCCACGGCTGCGAAGCAATGGCACGGACCGGGTCTGTGGCGGCGCGTGGGTAACGTCATCACCGGCCTGCTCGCACGGGTGGGGATTGGACCGGTCCACCTGCTGACGACGCGTGGCCGCAAGACCGGCCAGGCGCATACCAATCCCGTGCTTCCCGTCGAGCACGCCGGGAAGCGCTGGCTGGTCGCCCCCTACGGAGCCGTCCCGTGGGTGCACAACGCCCGCGCCGCCGGGAGGGTCAGTCTGCGCCACGGACGCACCACGCGTGACTACGCCATCCGAGAGGTTTCCCCCAACGAAGCCGGACCCGTCCTCAAGCGCTACGTCGCTATCGCCGCCATAGCCCGGCCGTACTTCCGGGCCGGCAAGGACTCCCCCGTGGACGACTTCGTCGCCGAAGCGGACCGTCACCCCGTGTTCGAGCTCACCCCGCTCGCTGAGGACGTGCCCTAGATCGTCTTGAACTGCTCGAACGGCTGCCGGCAGCTCTCGCAGTAGCGGATCGAGCGGCACGGGGTGGGGCCGAAGAGGTTCTCCAGGCGCGTCTCGGTGGAGCCGCAGTACGGACAGCGGAACGCCTGCGCGTCGAGCTGGACCAGGGTTGGGCCAGACGCGGTCCGCGGGTGCGGCGGGGCGAAGCCCGACTCCTCGAGCTTGCGGCGGCCTTCCGGCGTGATCCGGTCGGTGGACCACGAGTCGTCGAGGACGACGTCGATCTCCGGCTCGGCGCCGAGGGCGCGCACCGCCTCGGCCATCTGGAGCCGCATGACCTCCTGCGCGGGGCAGCCCAGGAACGTCGGCGTGAACTCGACTCGCACGCGTTCGCCGTCCACCTCGACCTCGCGGACGACGCCCAGGTCGACCAGGGAGATCACCGGGATCTCGGGGTCGGGGACCTCCGCGAGCGCTTCCCAGACCTTCGCGGCGGTCACCATGCCGCACCGGGGATCGAGCGCCGCACCATGGTCATCTCCTCGTGCAGCGCCACGAAGCCATCCTCGTGCGCGCCGCGCTCGACCGCGTCGACCTCCTCCCGCCCCGCGAGCTCGGCGAGGCGCCCGCGCCGACCGGGCTCGAGAACGCCGAGCGCGTACGGCCAGAGCCGGTCGACCGCCGCAGCGAAGCGCTCGTCGCTGCCGAGCTTTTCGGCCCACATCCCCGCGTGCATGCGGTGGTAGGCCTCCTCGCGGTCCATCTTCGCCGCGAGGCCCGCGAGCTCGGGCCAGTCAGACTCCATGAGGGCAGCAACCCGGATCGAGTCGGCAGTCTCGTAGAGCCAGTGGCGCGCGACCGTGGCCGCCCAGTCGCCGGCGAGCGGGAGCTCGACGAAGGGCGCGCAGCGGTACTCGCTCGCCTCGCGGTCGAAGGCGAGAGCGTCCGCGTCGCCGCCGACCACGCCGGCCGCCAGCTCGTAGAGCGCGCGCGCGTGGCCGATCTCGCCCTGCGCGATCGACGAGAAGGCGACGTCCTCCTCGAGGAACGGGGCGACGCCGGTCCACTCGGAGTCGCGCCAGCCGAGGACGAGCTCGTCGTCGGCGAAGGCGAGGACGGCCGCGACGGCTGCCTCAGGCGGTGCCTGCGCGCTCACGGGCCTCCTTCAGCTTGACCTTCAGCGAGTAGCCGTCCACCCGGCGGTAGTCACGGTCGAAGACGTCGGCGACGTACGGCTCGTCGATCTCCAGGATCGCCTCCCGCGGCACGACCCAGAGTGCGACGGACTCCGCGCGGCGGCCGTAGAACTCGGCCGCGTAGGCTTCGGCGAAGTCGCGGTTCGGCGCCTCGAGCGAGCCGCCGTGCTGAAACGGCTGGCCCTCGCGCTCCTGGCGGAAGACCTCCCAGATCACGCCGCGTCGGCGAGAACCGCCCGGCGCACCCAGGCCGTCTCGTCGCGCGAAGCGCGCCGGAGGCCGAGTCGCCGCTCCGTCGCGGGGCCGTGGCCGGTGACGACCCACTTCAGCTCGTCCCAGTCGGGCTCCGAGTAGTGCCAGACTCCGGTCGCCTCGTCCTTGCGCAGGGCCGGGTCGGGGACGGTGAGGCCGAGCTCCCAGATCTGGTCGACGTAGCCGTCGAGGAACTGCTGACGGGCCTCCTCGTTGGCCTGGCTCTTGATGCGCCACCGGTACATGGGGTCGTCCTCGGCCGGGATCGGGTTCCCGTGGAACTGCATCAGCGGGCCCCACCAGCGGTCGAGTGCCTCCTGCACCAGCTCCCGCTGCTCGTCGGTCCCGGTCATCATCGTCAGCACGACGTCGCGGCCGTGGAGGATGTGGAACGACTCCTCCCAGCAGATCTTCTTCATGATCCGCGCGTAGGGCGCGTAGGAGCACTTGAGGAGCGCCTTCTGCGAGATGATCGCCGCCGCGTCGACGAGCCAGGCGATGACGCCGACGTCGCCCCAGGTCTTCGTGGGGTAGTGGAAGACGTTGTGGAACTTCGTCTTGCCGGCGATCAGGTCGTCGAAGCACGCGTCGCGCGGCTTGCCGAGGTCCTCGACGACGCGGTAGATGAGCTGGCCGTGGCCGACCTCGTCCTGCACCTTCGCGGTCAGGGCGAGCTTGCGCTGGAGCGTCGGCGCGCGCAGGATCCACTCGCGCTCGGGCAGGACGCCCATCAGCTCCGAGTTCCCGTGCATCTCGATGAACTTGATCAGCGACTTGCGGTAGTCCTCGGGCATCGGGTCGCCGGTCTCGACCTGACCGCCCTCTTGCAGGTAGGCACGGAACTCCTCGTCGGCCATGCGCTCGAGCACTGGCAGAACCTCCCAACCGAACGATCGTTAGTATAGGCAGGGTACCATGACCCGCCGCGAGGAGCTTGCGCGTGAGGCCGCCCGTCTCTTCGCCGAGAAGGGCTACCACGGCACGTCGATCGGAGCCCTTGCCGACGCGATCGGCGTCCAGAAGGGCTCGCTCTACGCCCACATCGAGGGCAAGCAGGACCTCCTCCACGAGACGATGCGGCAGGGCGCCGAGGCGTTCCACGGGGCGCTCGACGAGATCCCCGAAGAGCTGCCCGCGACCGAGAAGATCCGCCTGGCCCTGCGCGGGCACCTCCGCGTCGTCGCCGGACAGCTCGAGCTCGCCACCGTGTTCGTGCAGGAGTGGCGCTACCTGGACGACGAGCGGCGCGAGCAGTTCGTGGCCGAGCGCCGGCGCTACGAGGAGCGCGTGCGCGCGCTCTTCCGCGAGGGCCGCGAGGGCGGCCAGCTTCGCTCGGACCTGGACGAGAGCATGGCTGCGCTCCTCTTCCTCTCGGCGGCCAACTGGGCCTTCACCTGGCTGCGGCCAGGCGCCGACACGGACGCCCTCGCGGATGCCTTCTACGCTCTGCTCGTGGACGGCATGCGGGGCTACGCGACGCCCGCCTGACAGGGTCGACCGGCGCCCTTGACAAGGGCCCACCGGAGGCAGAGGATCGGCGCCGCTGTCTTGGGGGCACTGTCAGTTTCATTAGGGGGAGGTAGACATGGCACTCCGACCACTGCTGTGGGTCGCCTGCGCAGCCGTGCTCGCGTCGCTGCTCGTGCCGGGGGCGGCCGTCTCGGTCGTCCAGCACGGCGATGATGTCGTCGAGTTCGACGTCCGCACGGGCAAGCTGCCGCCGACGGCCGCTCAGCGCGCCGCCGCAACGAACCTGGGCGCGGCCGTCACCTGGAACAGGTTCGGAACGCCGGCCTCGCTGAGCAAGCGGGGGACGTTCCTCGCCACCGGTGTCCGCGGGGCGAACGCGGTCGCCGCCGCACGGGCCTGGCTGGAGCGGAACCGCACGCTCCTCGGGCTGAGCTCGACGGCGAACCTGAGGCTGGACTCCGACACCCGCCTTGTCGGGAGCCGAGGCCACGCCGTCAACTTCCGCCAGTTCTTCGACGGGCTCGAGTCCTCGGAGGGCGGGCTCCTCACCATCGGGATCACCGGCTCCGCGGCCGCCGGCTGGAAGGTCGCATACGTCTCGTCGTCGCTCACGCGCTCGACGGATCTCGTCTCCGACGGCGTGGAGATCACACCTGCCGAAGGCTGGGCGCGCGCGGCTAGGGCCGCCGGTGAGGACTTCGCCGCAGCCGACGTCACGCCGACGAGGGGGGCAGGCAAGTACCAGGCGCTCCGGGTCGAGGGCTCGGAAACGCTCCAGCACGTGCGGCTCGTGGCGTTCCCGACGCCCCGGATGGGCGTCCTGCCCGCCTACGAGTCGCTCGTCGTCGACCGGGAGGCGTCGCACGCCGAGCGCGTGTTCGTCGATGCGCGCGACGGCCGCGTTCTCGCCCGTTTCGACGCCGTCTTCAACCTGGCGGAGCAGTCGCTCGCGCCGGTGACGATCCCGTTCGCCGGGACACTCCCGATTCCGACGCCCCCGGTCCCGCCGCTCAGCTGCGCCCCTCGGCACGGGCCGTTCGCCGTCGGGCCCGGGGTTCGCTTCCTGCGCGTTTTCGCCAACGCCGACAACCCGGGCCAGGACATCCTCCTGCGCCTCTACCTCGACACGACGCTCGTCGCCACGTCGCTCAACGTCGGGTTCACGCCCGAGGCGATCCAGTACGAGCCGGCCGGAGGCGTGCCGGCCGGGAACTACTTCGCCGAGGTGTGCGTCTTCGGCACGCCGCTCGAACCGCGGACGTACACGGGGACGTTCACCATCGACGACACCCCGGCGCCGCACCCGTACCTCGCGCGCTGGCAGGTCTTCCCGGCGAACCCGCCTCTCGCGACGATGCTCGGAGACCCGTGGGGGAACCCGAGCACGGACACGCGGGAGCTCTGGTGCTGGGAGGGCGGCGACGCCTCCGACTGCAACCGCGTGGTCGGCAACCTCGCCTCGCGGGCGCCGTGGGACCACGACCTCCGGGCGAACGCGCCGACGCTCACGACGATCGGCAACAACGCCGTGACGGCGACGTCCTGGCAGCACCCGTTCGTCCCGAGTCCACCGGGCTACCGGCCGACGAGCCCGAGCCGGGACTATCTGTACCCGTGGACGAACGACTGGGCGGCCGGCGATTGCGAGCCGACGCCCGGCGCACCCGGGGCGACCTGGGACGACTCGGCAGCCGTGACCAACCTGTTCGTCGCGCACAACCGCATGCACGACTTCGCGTACTACCTGGGCTTCACCGAGCGGAACTGGAACGCCCAGGACGTCAACTTCGGGCTGACCGAGCTCTGGCGCGAGCGCGACCCGGTCGTGGGGAACGCCCAGGCCGGCGTCAATGCGGGGGCGAGGGACAACGCGAACATGTTCCCAATGCCTGAGGGGCTCACGGCCTTCACGAACATGTACATGTGGCAATCGATCGCGGGCGCGTTCTACTCCCCCTGCGTCGACGGCGACTTCGACATGGGCGTGATCGGCCACGAGTTCACGCACCTGATCGAGAACCGCATGATCGGCAAGGGGGCCTTCCGTACCGGTCACCACGCCGGGGCGATGGGCGAGAGCCACTCCGACCTGACGGCGATGGAGTACCTGAACGAGAACGGGTTCGTGCCCACCGGCGACGAGAACGCCTACGCCGTCGGGACGTACGCGACCGGCAACAAGGTCAGGGCGATCCGGAACTACGGGATGAACTTCCCGAGCTCCGGCGCGGTGCCCGAGCCGAGCGAGCAGCTCATGGTCAACGCGCTCAACTTCAGCGATATGGGCTACGACGTGACCGGCCCGCAGGTGCACGCGGACGGCGAGATCTGGAGCAAGGTGAACTTCGCCATCAGGAAGGCGCTGATCAACAAGTACGACCAGCGCTTCCCTGCGGACGACGCCGACCTCCAGGCAGCCTGCGCGGCCGGCGAGGTGCCGGCCGGGAGCTGCCCGGGCAACCGCCGCTGGATGCAGCTCGTCTTCGACTCCTACCTGCTCATGCCCACGAACCCGTCCATGCTGCAGGCGCGCGACGCCCAGCTCGCGGCGGACCTCATGCGCTTCGGCGGAGCGAACCAGAAGGAGCTGTGGCTCGAGTTCGCCCGGCACGGGTTCGGCAGGAACGCGACGAGCACGAACACGACGGCGAACACGGACACGGACCCGACGCCGGACTTCGAGCCGATCGGGACGACGCCGGGGACGATCACCTTCCGGGCGAAGGAGCGCAACTCGAGCACCCCGGTGGCCGCGCGGATCTTCGTGGGCCACTACGAGGGCCGCTCCTCGCCGATCGCCGACACCGACCCCACGACGACCGGGGCGAACCTCGATGACGTCGCCCGCTTCGCGCCGGGGACGTACGAGTTCGTCGCCACCGCGCCCGGCTACGGGCACGTGCGCTTCCGCGAGCAGATCCGGAGCGGGCAGAACCGGATGATCACGCTCAGCTTCGCCACGAACTGGGCCTCGGCGAACGCCGGGGCGAGTGCGACCGGCGACACGAGTGGGGCCGACGCGGCCGCAGAGGCCGCCACGCTGCGCAACCTGATCGACGACACGGAGTCCAGCTCGTGGGCGACGTTGGGCACGATCACGATGGGCAACTTGAGCGTGGACGGGAAGCGGGTGACCGTCGACCTGGCCGGAACCAGCGCGCGCAAGATCCGCCACGTCCAGGTGAGCGCCCTGATCGGGCCCGGGCACAACCGCTTCGCGGCTCTGCGCCAGTTCGAGATCTGGGCGTGTAACGCGGACGAAGGCGACGACTGCTCGACGGACGCCGGCTTCTCGCCGGCGTACACGAGCCCGGCGGACGCCTTCCCCGGCGATCCGCCGCGACCCGTCGCGCCGCACATGATCCTGCGGTCGTTCGACATCCCCGACACGTCGGCGACCCACCTGCGGCTCGTCGTCAAGACGAATCAGTGCACGGGAGGCCCGCTCTTCCAGGGCGACCAGGACGCCGATCCAGCGGTCAACGCCGACTGCGACTCGAACGTCCCTGCCGGCAACTCGCGCGCGTTCGTCAGGGCGGCCGAGCTGCAGGCGTTCAGCGCCTCCTCCAGGGCCGACTAGGGCCCAGGGACGCCCGACCACGGAGGGGGCCTCCGGGCCCCCTCCGACCCCACTACAGTGGCGGCGTGCCGAGCGCCCTCATCGTCAATCCGATGGCGTCGGCGGTCACGCCGGAGCTGAGCGTGGCGGTCGAGCGGGCGCTCGCCGCCGCGGGTGAGCCGATCGAGACGCTCCTCACCCAGGCCGCGGGCCACGCTGTCGAGCTGGCTGCGGCGGCCTCGCACTCCTACGACCGGCTGTACGCCTTCGGCGGCGACGGCCTCTTCAACGAGGTCGTCAACGGCGTCGAGGCCGACGTCGCCGTCGGCTTCGTGCCCGGCGGCGGGACCAGCGTGCTCCCGCGTGCGCTCGGGCTCCCTCGCGACCCGGTCGCCTGCGCGCGGGCCCTGGCCGGCTCGCGGCGCGAGCAGCAAATCTCGCTCGGTCGCGTCAACGGCCGCCGCTTCACCTTCAGCGCCGGCATCGGGCTCGACGCGGAGCTGATCCGGCGCGTCGACGACCTCGGCCGCCGCCGCGACGGCAAGCGGCCCGGGGACTCCACGTTCGTCCGCGCGCTGGCCGGCCTGCTCGCCTCCCGCCGGGGGAAGCTGCCAGCCGTCCTGACCGTCGCCGGCCACGGCCGGGCCGCCCTCGCACTCGTCGCCAACTGCGACCCCTACACCTACATCGGGCCGCTCCCGGTGCACGCCGCGCCGCAGGCTCGCTTCGAGCTCGGGCTCGACCTCGTTGCCCCTCGCTCGGTCGCCGCGTGGGAGCTGCCGCGCCTGGCCACGTGGGCCTTCGCCGGCCGCGGGCAGGCCTCCTCCCCGCATGCGCTCTACCTTCACGACATGGATGAGATCGAGGTGGAGTGCGACATCCCGCTCCCGCTCCAGGTGGACGGCGAAGACCTGGGCGACGTCGAAGAAGCGCGCTTCGAGGCGGAACGCTACGCGGTCAGGGTCATCGTCGGCGACACCTAGGACTACGTCCTTGCCGGGGAACGAGGATCGCACCCCGGCGACGAGGCGTCACCTCGGAACGTATTCTTAGGACGTGGCACAGGTGCTTCCGGCTGAACCGGGCGTTCGGCGGATCATCGGCGATGGGGAAGAGGTAGCGGACGGCGAGGTCGAGGGTCTCGGCGACGCCGCGCTCCTCGACCTCTATCGCGGGATGGTCCTGCTCCGGACTTACGACGAACGTTCGCTCGTCTACCACCGGCAGGGCCGGATCGGGACGTACGCAATCTTCTGGGGTCACGAGGCGATCCAGGTCGGGTCGGCGCTCGCGCTGGCCGACCAGGACTGGATCTTCCCGTCCTACCGCGAGTCCGCGATCGGGCTCCTGCGCGGGATGCCGCCCGAGACCGTGCTCGCATGGTGGCGCGGCCATCCGGCCGGCTGGTGGAATCCGGCCGAGTTCCGCGTCGCCTCGATCACGGTGCCGATCGCGACCCATGTTCCGCACGCGGTGGGCTACGCGTGGGGTGCAATGCTCAAGGGCAGGAGCGATTGCGCGATCGCCTACTTCGGTGACGGCGCCACCTCCGAGGGCGCCTTCCACGAGGGCGCCAACTTCGCGGCCGTGATGCGCGCGCCGGCCGTCCTCCTCTGCAACAACAACCAGTGGGCGATCTCGACCCCGCTCTCCGCGCAGACGCGCGCCGAGTCCCTGGCCGACAAGGCCGTCGGCTACGGGATGCCGGGCGTAAGGGTGGACGGCGGCGACGTGCTGGCGGTCTACGAGGCGACCGCCGAGGCTCTCGCCCGGGCGCGCGCCGGCGACGGCCCGACCTTCGTCGAGGCGCTCACGTACCGCGCCGCCCCGCACGCGACCGCGGACGACCCGAGCGCGTACTGGGACGAGGAACGGGTCGAGGAGGAGAGGCGCAACGAGTGCCTCGGCCGCTTCGAGCGTTACCTGCGGCGCGCCGGCGTCCTCACCGACGCGCTGGCCGAGGAGATCAAGGCGGACGCGCTCGGGCGCATGAAAGCTGGGATCGCGGCCGTCGAGGCGCTCCCGCCGCCCGACCCCGAGGTCGTCTTTGCCCACGCCTACGTCGATCCGCCGCCGAGCCTCCGCGATGGCTGAGAAGACGCTCGTCGAGGCGGTGAACGAGGCGCTCCACGGGGAGATGGAGCGCGACGGCGCGATCATGGTCCTTGGCGAGGACGTCGGTCGCGCCGGCGGCGTCTTCCGCGCAACGGCAGGGCTGCGGGACCGCTTCGGCGCCGACCGCTGTGTCGACACCCCGCTCGCCGAGGCCGGAATCCTGGGAACGGCGGTCGGGCTGGCGATGGCCGGCTGGCGCCCGGTCTGCGAGATGCAATACGAGTCCTTCAGCTATCCCTGCCTCGACCAGCTGATCACGCACGTCGGGCGCTACCACTGGCGTACCGGGGGGGCGATGGAGTTCCCGCTGACGATTCGCATGCCGACCGGCGGGGGGGTGCGTGCGCCCGAGCTCCACGAGGACTCGCCGGAGGCGTACTACGTGCACACGCCCGGCGTGAAGGTGGCGATCCCGTCCACCCCGGCGGACGCCAAGGGGCTGCTCGCCGCGGCCATCCGCGACCCGGACCCGGTCGTGATCTTCGAGCCGAAGGCGCTCTACCGCAGCCCGCGCGGCGAGGTCCCGGAAGGCGAGCACGTCGTCCCGCTCGGGCTGGCGCGCGTCGCGCGCGAGGGCACGGACGTCACGCTGGTGGCCTACGGCGCGATGGTGCAGGTCTGCCTCGAGGCTGCTGACGCGCTCGACGCGAGCGCCGAGGTCATCGACATCCGCTCCCTGAAGCCGCTCGACGAGGAGGCGATCCTCGCGTCGGTCGCCAAGACCGGCCGCGTCGTCGTCGTCCAGGAAGCGCCGCGCGTCGCCGGCTTCGGCGCCGAGATCGTCGCCGTCATCGCCGAGAAGGCGATCCTCGACCTCCAGGGCCCGATCCTCCGGGTCACCGGCTACGACGTGCCCTTCCCCTACTGGTCGATCGAGCACGAGTACCTGCCCACGCCGGAGCGTGTCGCGGCCGCGGCGCAGACGGTTCTCTCCTACTAGGTTCAGTGCTCCTCCAGGAAATGCACGCCGCACTACTGCCCCGCGATCACGCAGCGCCAGAGCCCACCCTCGCCCTCACTAAGGCTTCTTCAGCCTTGACTTCGGTCGAGTGCGAACTCTGGCTTGGTGCTCGCGACGCAGAAGCACACCAGCATCACCTGGAGGAGCACTAGTGGCCTACGAGTTCAAGCTGCCGGACCTCGGCGAAGGAGTCGCCGAGGGCGAGATCGCCCGCTGGCTCGTCGAGGTCGGGCAGGTGATCGAGGAGGACGATCCGCTCGTCGAGGTGCAGACGGACAAGACGACCGTCGAGATCCCCTCACCGGCCGGCGGAAAGGTCGCGCGCATCCTCGTCGCCGAGGGCGAGCTCGTGCCGGTAGGCACGCCGCTCGTCGTCATCGGCGACGGCGACGTTCCGGCAGAGACCGCGGCCGCGCCTGCTGCGCCCGACGTTGCGGAGCCCGCGCCTTCGGCCGAGCCTTCCGAGCGCGTCAAGGCGACCCCGCTCGTGCGCAAGATCGCGGCCGAGCTCGGCGTCGACCTGGCGCTCCTCGCCGGCACCGGGCCGGGCGGGCGGATCACCGAGGAGGACGTCAGGCGCTACGCGACGTTCTCCGGGGGTCCGACCCCGGGACACGGCGTGGGGAGACGCGTGCCGCTGCGGGGCGTCCGGCGGCAGATCGCCCAGCACCTGGCGACCTCCCACCAGGAGGTCCCGGCGGTGACGGTCGTCGAGGAGTGCGACTTCACAGCCCTTGCGGCCGCGCGCGGGGACCGCTCCTACCTCCCGTACCTCCTGCAGGCGGTCGTCGGGGGGCTGACGGAGGTCCCGGAGCTGAACGCCACGCTCGACGGCCAGGAGATCGTCTTCTGGGACCGTTACGACCTCGGCCTGGCGGTGCAGACGGAGGAGGGTCTGGTCGTGCCCGTCCTGCGCGCCGCCGACGAGAAGTCGCTGGACGAGCTCGAGGCCGAGGCGCGCCGGCTCGCCGAGGGTGCCCGTGCCGGGACGCTCAAGCCGGAGGAGCTCAGGGGCTCGACGTTCACTGTGACGAGCGCGGGCAAGCTGGGCGGGCTCTTCGCCACCCCGCTCGTCAACCATCCCGAAGTCGGCATCCTCGGCCTGCACCGGATCGGGCCGCGCCCGGCCGTCGTCGACGGCGAGCTCGCCGTCCGCGAGATCGGCTGGCTCGCGTGCACCTTCGACCACCGCGTCGTCGACGGGGCTCGGGCGAGCGTGTTCCTGCTCGACGTCATCGGGCGACTGGAGAGCCCGGCCTGAAACGACGAGAGCCCGGCCTAAGCCGGGCTCTCGATTCCGAACGGTCCGAAGCGCTAGTTGTTGGCGTCCCGGTCGTTGATCTGGGCGCGAATCTCGCCGCCCGGCCACTCCGGGACCGCGCCCGTGCTGTGGACGTTCACGTACGTGTGCCCGGCGCGCATCGCGGCCACGAGCTCGTCGAACTCGCCCGCCCCGATGCCCTGACTGACCGGGCCGATGATGTCCGCTGCGTCGATGACGCCGCTGACCGTGCCGTCGGTCGCCGGGCACGCGGGCTTGTCGCCGCCGCTGCACAGGAACGCCGAGACGCCCCCGTTAACCGCCCGCTTGCCGAAGTGGATGTGCGAGGCGGAAACGGTCCCGCCCTCGATCCCGGAGTAGCTCAGCTCGTAGCTGATGGTTTGTGCGTCGTCGTCGATCGTTGCGGTGAAGGAGCCCGTCGCGGCCGTCGAGACGTCCGGATTCTCCTGATACCCGGTGAGCCGGTCGGCCTTCAGATTCTTCTTGCCGCCGGCGGCACCCGCCAGAGACGCGACCAGCAACCCGGCCGCGAGGACGGCGATGGCCAACAGAACACTGCGCCTTCGCATGGCAACCTCCCGTTCCCCCTACTGGTTCAACCCGCACCACGCGAGTTCAGCCGGTACTACGCGGCGAGACTGCTGTCCGGATTGCCTGCCGGGAGGTGCTCGGCCAGCAGGCGCTCGATCTCGGGGGCGCTCGCGCGGCCCTCCAGGCGCCCAACCGGCTTGCCGTCGGAAAGCAGAACGAGGGTCGGGACCTCGCACACGCCGAGGAGGTCGCAGAGCTTCGGTGAGGCGTCGACGTCCACCTCGGAAACGCGCAGGCGACCGCGCTCGCGGTGTGCGACCTGCGCCAGGAGGCTCTCCATACGCCGTCCGGGGCCGGACCGGGGGGTCGTGAAGAACAGGAGCTGCGGCGTTGCGGTCGCGGTCGCCATGCGGACACGGTGCCCGCACTCGGCCCTTCCAAAACGCTCCTACGGGCGGTGTCCGGGATCGGTGCCCGGGCCTGGAAGCGGCACGAACTGGACGCTCGGGCGCCGCCGTCCCTCCTGCCGATAGAGATCCATCAGGTCGTAGGCCTCGCTCGGGAGCCCGGTGGTGACCGGGAGCCCGAGGTCCCTCGCCTCCGCCACGGTGATCGGATCGTCGTGCGTGTAGTGACCGCCGGCCAGCTCCTCCGCGATCGTCTCCGCGCGCTCTGCCCCCACCCGCTCCGCCAGGAGCCCGCGGACGACCTGCTTCATGTGGCGCAGGGCCTTCTCGGCTACGTCCGCAAGGAGCAGCGTGCGGTCGTCGAGACGCTCGACCGGCTTCTTGGCCACGATGCGGACGAGCGCCGCCGCGGGCATGTCGCCGAGCTGCGGGTCGACCGGCCCGAGCACCGCGGCCTCGTCCATGACGATCTCGTCGGCGGCGAGGGCGATCAGCGTCCCACCCGACATCGCGTAGTGGGGAACGAGCACCGTCACCTTGCCGGGGTGCGAGCGCACGGCGTAGGCGATCTGCTCGGAGGCGAGAACGAGGCCGCCCGGGGTGTGCAGGAGCAGGTCGATGGCGGCATCCGGAGGCGTCTGCCGGATCGCGCGCAGCACCGCCTCGGAGTCGTCGATGTCGATGAAGCGGTAGAAGGGGACGCCCAAGACGCCGACCGTCTCCTGCCTGTGGATGATCGCGATGATCCGGGCGCCACGCGCCTTCTCGAGCGCGGTGAGCGCCCGCTGTCGCTGGGCGCGCAGCGCACGCTGCCCGAGCACGGGGGCGCCGAAGAGGACGAGGATCAGGACGAAGATCCCGATCGCGAAGACGGTGCCGAGGTCGATCCCGCGAGGATACGGTCGGGCGCGGCTAGCAACTACACTCATCGCGATGGACGGGGCTCTCGACTGGTACGTGCTCGGCGTCGTTCTCGGGCTCGGGATCGCGGCCGGTGCCGCGCTCGTCGGCGCGCTGCGCTCGCCGGCCTGGGTCCTGCTCGCCGTGGTTGCCGGAGCGGCTGCGCTCGTGCTCGCTTTCACTCTCCTTCCGTGGTGGACGATCGCGGCGTTTGCGGCGGCTCTCATCGTGGGGTTCGTGTTCCTGCGACGGCTGTCCCCCGAGGCGGTCCCGGCCGCCGTCCTCGTGGCTGTGGTGCTCGCCGCCATCCCGCTCCTCGGGTATCTCGCCGTCGTCGCCGTGCCCGTGGCGGGCACGCGCCTCAACCGACGGGCCGAGTCGCGCCATGCAGGTCTCAGGATCCTCGCCAAGGACTGACCCGACCGCGGAGGAGCGCAAGCTCGTCCTGGTCGTCATCGACGGGCTGACTCCCGAGGCGCTCGACGCCGGTCTCTCGGCCGGCCGCCTGCCTGCCCTCGCCGCGCTCTCGGAGGCCGGGTGGAGCGGTCGCGGGACGAGCGTCTTCCCGTCGCTGACCCCGGTCTGCCTGACGTCGATCGCGACCGGCGCCTACCCGGATGTCCACCACATCCCCCACCTCGTCTGGTACCACCGCGGCGAGGAGCGGGTGGTCGAGTACGGCTCCTCCTTCCCGGCCATGCGCGCCGTCGGTGCCCGCCGCGCGATCCGGGACACGATCTTCGGGATGAGCGGCGAGCATCTCGCCCCGGGAGCCACCACCGTCTTCGAGGCCCTGGAGGATGCCGGGCTCGAGCCTGCGGCGATCAACTTCACGTGCTACCGCGGCCGGACGCGCCACGCGATCAAGCTCCCCGCGCTCGCACGGCGGAACCGCTGGTACGAGGCCGTCTCGGGGCCGACCCACTTCTTCTACTTCAACCTCTTCGAGTCCGAGCGGACCGGGGCGCCGCTCGCCATCCGCTCGCGCGCCGACGGCTCGATCGACGACTACGCGGCCGCGGTCGGGCGTTGGCTCGTCACGCGCGACGCGTTCGACTTCCTGGTCTTCTACCTTCCGGACTACGACTACGCCTCGCACCTCGCCGGGCCCGAGGGCTCGCTGGACGCGCTCGAGCGCACGGACGGTGCGCTCGCCCGGCTGCTCGCCGCGGCGGGCGGACCGGACGAGTTTCTCGAGCGCTACGCGGTCGTCGTCACCTCTGACCACGGGCAGACCCCGGTCGAGCGTGTGGCGCGGCTTCAGGACGCCTATCCGGCCGCGCTCGAGAACGTCCTGGCGCTGGCGTCGAACCGCGCCGGAATGGTGTACCGGCTCCCCGGCTGCCGAGTCGGAGCGCGGGAGCTCGCGGAGCGCCTGGACGGGAGCCCGGCCGCCGACGTCGTGCTCTTCGTCGAGGACGGCGCGGCGGTGGCGCGACGCGAGGGCTCCGAGCTGCGCTTCGCGCTCGAGGGTGACGACTGGCACCTGGAGGGAGACGCCGGCGTCCTCGACCCCGTGCTCTATCCGAACGGCCTCGAGCGCGCCTGGCATGCGGCCGTGACCACGACCGCGGGCGACGTGCTCATCTCAGCCACGGAGGGCTGGGAGCTCGCCGACGGGGGCGGCCGCCATCACGTCGGCGGAGGCAGCCACGGCTCCCTCGTGGCCGGGGACTCCTACGTGCCGCTCATCGCCGCCGGCTTCGACCAGCCCCCGTTCCCGCCGGATCCCTCCATCACCGACCTGGCCCCGCTCGCCTTGGCCCACTTCGGCGTGCCGGCACCGGAGTCCATGCGGAGAGTTCGTGAGGCGGCCCGAGCCTGACTTCCCCGCGCTCCGCGCGCGGATGGTGGCGGAGCAGCTCGAACGGCGCGGGATCTCGGACCCGCGCGTCCTCGAGGCCATGGGGACGGTGCCGCGCGATGCTTTCACCGATCCCGACGACCGCAAGCGCGCCTACGAGGACATCCCCGTCCAGATCGGCTGGGGCCAGACGATCTCGCAGCCGTACATGGTCGCGCTCATCTGCGAGGTGGCCGCTGTCTGGCCAGGCAACCGCGTGCTCGACGTCGGCACGGGCTCCGGCTACCAGGCGGCGGTCCTCGCCGAGCTCGGGGGCGAGGTGCACACGATCGAGCGCCTGCGCCAGCTCGCCGAGCGCGCCCGCGAGAAGCTCGACGAGGCCGGCTACGGGCGGGTGCAGGTTCACCTCGGGGACGGCTCGTTGGGCGACCCCGAGCACGCGCCGTTCGATGCGATCACGGTTGCGGCCGCCGCGCCCGAGCTGCCGCGCTCTCTCTACGACCAGCTCGTCCCCGGCGGCCGGCTCGTCATCCCGGTCGGCAACCGCAGGGGCCAGCGCCTCGAGGTCGTGGTCAAGAGCCGGGAAGGCCCCGCGATCGCGCACTCGGTCGAGTGTCGCTTTGTCCCGCTGGTGGGCGAGGAGGGCTACTGAGGGTTTCGCCGCACGGCGGCGAGGGCATGTCTCCCGCGGAATGAGCCCTCTCCTTCGGACCGGCTCGCTCGTCGGCCGGCCCGTCGTCATCCAGGACGTGCGGCTCGGGGTTGCGGTCGACGCGCTCTTCGACCGTGCCCTCGGCCGGCTGGTCGGGCTCGACGTGCGCTGCCGCGACGAGGCGAACCGCTTCCTTCCCTATCCCGCGTGCGAGGTGTTCGAGGACCGGCTCGCCGTCGAGTCCCCGCTCGTGCTCCTCGAGCGCGAGCTCGACTTCTACCGCGTAGGCGGCAGCGCCCTCTCCGGGCTCCGCGGCCAGCCGGTGCTCGTCGCGGGTGACGCGCTGGGGACGCTCGCCGACCTCGTCATCGGGCCGGAGGGCGAGGTCGTCAGGATCGTGGTCGCCACGCCGCACGGCCAGACCGAGATCGATCCCGGAACGGGCGTGGTCGTCGGGAACCACGCTCTTCGGCCAGCCGTCTAACTACTCTGTTCCCGTGGCGAAAGGAGCTGAGGCGACTTCCTCGCGCGCGAACGCGCTGACGGACGCTGCGACGATCGCGCTGCGCCGGCCTGCGAACTGGCTCCAGCTTGCGAAGTTCTGTGCCGTCGGCGCCTCCGGCTACGTCGTCAATCTCGCGGTCTACGCGACGCTGCTCGCCCTCGACGTCAACTACCTACTCGCAGCGGTCTGCTCCTTCCTGGTGGCCGTCACGAACAACTACGTGTGGAACCGCGCCTGGACGTTCCGGCGCCACCGCGGCCACCTCGTCTTCCAGGGCTTCCGGTTCCTGCTCGTCTCGATGGTCGCGCTCGCGGCGAACCTCGTCTTCCTGAGCGCGCTGGTCGCCCTCGGCGTCCCCAAGCTGCCGGCCCAGGCGATCGCGATCGTGCTCGTCACGCCGTGGAACTTCGTGGCCAACAAGCTCTGGAGCTTCCGACGACGGCGTTCCGGGTAGTCGCTGTCTCTCTGGTTGCGCTGGCCCTCGCGGGGACCGCGGCCGCGACCGTTCCCACCTCCCCGGTCTACGACTCGCACGGCAACCTGATCGAGACGCCGTTCGCGCCCGCGCCTGCAGAACCCCTCCTGACGGAGGAGGACGCGATCGGCCGCGTGCTCGCCTTCGACAAGGTCGCCGACTGGCTCGACCGCTATCCGGCCGACGGCCTGACGGACGAGGCCACCTTCGACGAGGACGCCAAGGTCTGGACGGTGAAGGTCTGGTCCGACCTCCCGGACGCCGGCCAGATCGCGCTCGCGAAGGTGGACGACACGTCGGGCTCGGTGACGGAGGCGTGGACGGGCCCGCAGGTCGCGTGGAAGATGGCCCGCGGCTACGACGGCGCCTTCGGCCGCAAGATCAACAACCCGTGGATCTGGAGCGGGCTCTGCCTCGTTTTCTTCCTCGGCCTCGCCAACCTCCGCAAGCCGCTCTCGGTACGGAATCTCGACCTGCTCGTCCTGCTCTCGTTCGGGATCTCGCTCTACTTCTTCAACCGGGGCGAGATCTTCATTGCCATGCCGCTCGCCTACCCGCCGCTGCTCTACCTGCTGGGGCGCATGGCCTGGATCGGCTGGAAGGGCCGCGGGACACCGGGGACGCCGCTCTGGCCGGTCTGGGTCCTCCTCGCCGCGACGGTCTTCCTCGCCGGCTTCCGCTTCGGCATGAACCTGCGCGCGTCGAACGTGATCGACGTCGGCCTCGCGGGCGTGATCGGCGCGCAGCGGATCGTCGAGGACGGGCAGGCGCCGTACGGGAACATGCCGGAGGACGAAGGGGAGGAGTGCGGTGAGCCCGACGCGGACGGCTACGTCCGCGAGCGGATCCAGACGAACGGCCGCTGCGAGGTGGCGAACGGGCGCGGGGACACCTACGGTCCGGTCGGCTACCTCGCCTACGTCCCTGGCTTCGTCACGATGGGCTACGACTACGAGTGGGACTACTTACCCGCTGCCCACTTCACGTCGCTCCTCTGGGACGCGCTGGCGCTGATCGGCATCGGGGCGCTCGGCTACCGCTTCGGCGGCCTTCGCCTGGGGGTGACCCTCGCCTTCGCCTGGGCGGCGTACCCCTTCACGCAGTACGTCTCCAGCTCGAACTCGAACGACGCGATCATGCCGGCGCTCCTGATCTGGGGGCTGGTCTTCGTGACCTCGGCCCCCGCGCGCGGGCTCTTCCTCGGCCTGGCCGCCTGGACGAAGTTCGCCTCGCTGCTCCTCCTGCCGCTCTGGGCCTCCTACCCGAAGGCCTGGAAGTGGCCGCGGCAGCAGCTCCTCTTCGCGGCCGGCTTCCTCGCGGCCACGGTGCTGGCGTTCTGGGTGCTCCTGCTCGAGCCCGACCCGATCCATGCCGCGCGCGTCTTCTGGGACCGGACGTTCGGCTGGCAGCTCTCGCGGGAGTCACCCTTCTCGATCTGGGACTGGAAGGAGTACCCGGGCTTCCCCGACCTCCACGTCCTGCAGACCGTCCTCAAGGGGCTGCTCGTGGCGGCCGCGGTCGTGCTCGCCTTCATCCCTCGCACGCGCAACGTCGTCCAGCTCGCAGCCCTCACCGCGGCCTTGCTGATCGGCTTCGAGCTCGTCCTGACGCATTGGTTCTACCTCTACATCCCCTGGTTCTTCCCCTTCGTGGCGTTCGCGGTGCTGGTGCCGGCTGCGGTCCGGGTGGCGGAGCCGGAGCCGCTCCCCGAGGATTCGGGCGATGAGCGCCAGGTCGGAGAGCTCGTCCCCAGCCGCTGACGTCGGCCTGGTCCTCCTGACGCTGGCCGTCGGCCTCGGCGTCCTGACCGCGTCCTGGGCCACGTTGCACCTGCCCCCCTTCGAGGGGTACCAGATCATCGACACGCCGGTCTACCAGGAATATGGGGAGGCGATTGCGTCCGGCCAGGTGCCCTACCGGGACTTCGCCCTCGAGTACCCGCCCGGCGCCCTGCCGATGTTCTGGCTGCCCACGCTCGGGCCGGCCGAGCACTACCGCTCGCTCTTCGAGCTCCTCATGTGGTTCTGCGCGGCGGGTCTGCTCGTCCTGCTCGTGCGTGCCGCCGCGGCCCTCGACGCGCCGCCTCGTCGGCTGCTCGCCGCCGCGGTCGCAGTCGGGCTCTTCCCGCTCGCCCTGGGAACGGTGGTGCTGACGCGCTACGACCTCTGGCCCGCGCTGCTCACGGCGGCGGCGCTCGCCGCCGTCCTGGGTGGGCGGGAGCGGCTCGGCCTGGCCGTCCTCGGGATCGCCGTCGCTGCGAAGATCTACCCGCTCGTCCTTCTGCCGCCGCTGCTCGTCTACGTGGCGCGGCGCAGCGGCCGGAGAGAGGCGGGGATCACCCTCGGCGCGTTCGCGGCGGCGCTCGCCGTGATCGTCGTGCCGTTCGCGCTGATCGCGCCGGAGGGACTCGTCGACTCGGTCGAGCGGCAGCTCGGGCGGCCGCTCCAGATCGAGAGCCTGGGCGCCTCGCTGCTCCTCGCCGCCAAGCAGCTGGGCCTTTACGACCCGGTGGTCGTCTCCTCGCACGGGTCGCAGAACCTGGACGGGTCGCTCCCCGACGCGCTGGCCGGAGGACAGACCGTGCTGCAGGCGGCGGCGCTGATCGCGGTCTGGATCCTGTTCGCGCGCGGGCCGGCGACGGCCGAGCGGCTGGTCGCCGCCTGCGCGGCCTCCGTCGTCGTCTTCGTTGCGTTCGGGAAGGTGCTCTCGCCGCAGTTCCTCATCTGGCTCGTCCCCGTGGCCCTGCTGCTGGGAGGGGCGATCGGTGTCGCAGCCGGTGTCCTCTTCGGCGCGGCGCTCGTGACCACACAGCTCTGGTTTCCGAGCCGCTACTGGGACCTGGTCGACCTGCAGCCGGTCGGCTGGCTCGCGCTCGTCCGCAACGTGCTCCTGGTGGCGCTCGCCGTCGTGCTCGTCGTGGCTATGGAACGGGCACGCGGACAGCCTCGCAGCGCGTAGCGCGGCCGTCGGGGTCGCACTCCACCAGGACGCCCTCGATGCGGACGTCCCCGTCGGCGGGGTGGAACCGGACCGGGATCCCGGTCTTCATGCGCTGGATCGCCAGCTCAGCCCGGACGCCGATCACCGAGTCGTGGGGGCCGGTCATCCCCGCGTCGGTGATCGCCGCCGTCCCTCCGGGGAGGACGCGCGCGTCGTTCGTCTGCACGTGCGTGTGCGTCCCGAGCACGGCGGTGACCCTGCCGTCGAGCAGGCGGGCGAGCGCGATCTTCTCGCTCGTCGCCTCGGCGTGGAAGTCGACGAGGACGACCGGCGTCTGCGCGCGTGCCTCCTCGACCAGCGCGTCCACGACCCGGAACGGATGGACCGGTGTCGGCAGGAAGAGCTGGCCCTGGAGGTTGAGCACGGCGACGGCCGTGCCGTTCCGGGCCTCAGCGAACGTCAGGCCACGACCCGGAATCCCCAGGTCGCCGAAGTTCGCCGGCCGGAGCACGCGTGGGTCGGACTCGAGCATGGGCACGAGATCGCGGTGCCGCCAGACGTGGTTTCCGGTCGTGATCACGTCGGCGCCCGCCTCGAGGATCCGCGCGGCCAGCTTCGCCGTGAGCCCGATGCCGTCCGCAGCGTTCTCGCCGTTCACGACGCAGAAGTCGACGTCGAGCTCGTGCTTGAGCTCGGGCAGGCGGTCGGTCACCGCTCTCCTGCCGGGCGGGCCGAACACGTCGCCGATGAAGAGGAGCTTCAGCGGACGGGGCCGATCTAGGGGCTCGTCAGGGCCGTGGCGGGGTGCACCTCGAGGTGCACGTGCTGGCCGTTGTCCTGGGTGTAGCGGGCGAGCCCGGCCCGCTCTACCTCCGAGAGGTCGATGACTCGGCCGATCTTCGTCTTTGCCGACGACACGGTGGAGCCGACCGTCAGCGCCGGGTCGGGCCGAAGGTTCGTCAACGTGACGACGACCCCGGGCGAGCCGGACGGCTGGATGTCGATCCGGACGCCGTAGACCCGGCCGTTGACGATGTTGTCCGTGATGGAGATCACGCTGCCGTCCACCGGTGCGTAGACGTCGGTGTCAACCGGCGCGCCGATGTCGAGGCCGCCGGTCTCGGCGCCCACCCCACCCTCGAGCAGGTAGTAGCGGACGTCCGAGCCGCTCGCGCCGAAGAGCCTGCGGAAGAGCCGCTCGGCGAGACCGGCATTCGCCTGTGTCCCCACCGGCTGGAGCGGAAGGGCGAGGGTGCCGCTGGCGTGGTAGCCGATTGCGGTGACCCGGCTCTGGTTGACGGGGAGCTGGAGCCGCAGGGCGTCCTGCATGGCGACGATCTGAGGCCTGGGCGGCCCGGCCGGAAGCAGGCGCGAGGCCGGGGCGGGCCCGGTGACGGAGACGACGGTCTCGCCGCTGCGGCCGAAGACGATCAGGAGCAGGGCGACCAGGCACCCGGCGGCCACGACGACCAGCGCCGCGGTCCGGCGTGCTCGTCGGGCCTTCGCTCGGGCTTCATCACGCTGGCGCTGCCTTGCCCGCGCGGCAAAGCCGGGGGCTTCAGTCGTAGCCATCCGCGGCACGGTAACGGAGGCTGCCAGTGCTAGCAAACGCAAGGAGCGCTGCTTGCGGGTGTTTTCGGGCACCTCCTCGACTCGCGTGGGCTCCGGCTGGAGGGCCAGCGACCCCTGCGTGCCGAACTCCCAGTCCTCCTCGACGCCCCAGAGGTCGACGACGTTCCCGCGCCTTGCAGGGGCTTCGTGCTCCTGGTCGTAGACGTCAAGCCCAACCGGCATCGCTGGCCTCGCGGCATGCTCGCCGTGCTCTCACCTTGCCAAGCGCCCCGGACGACCCTGTGGGAGGGCTTGGCGAATCCCTCCGGGCCGCGGGCGCGGGCGTGCGTTTGCGAAGATTCCTGGCGACGTGTCGACCTTTCCGCTCACGCGCCTGCGCCGGTTCCGGCGTACGGCCGCGCTCCGCTCGATCGTTCGCGAGACGCGCCTCTACCTCGACGACGTCGTCTACCCCCTCTTCGTCTGCCCGGGCGAGGGCGTCGACCGCCCGCTCGAAGGGCTGCCGGGGATCGCGCAGCGCTCCGTGGACGAGCTCTGCCGGGAGGCCGCCGAGGCGCAGCGCGCCGGCATCCGCGCGGTCATCCTCTTCGGCATCCCCGAGGAGAAGGACGAGGCCGGGTCGGGCGCCTACGACGAGGACGGGATCGTCCAGCGGGCGCTGCGCGCGCTCCGCGAGGAGGCGCCGGGCCTCGTGCTCCTCACCGACGTCTGCCTGTGCGAGTACACGTCGCACGGGCACTGCGGCGTCGTCGAGGGAGAGGAGATCCTGAACGACGTCTCGCTCGAGCTCCTCGCCAGGACGGCAGTGAGCCACGCCGAGGCCGGCGCCGACGCCGTCTGCCCCAGCGACATGCTCGACGGCCGGGTCGGCGCGATCCGGGGGGCGCTCGACGCCGAGGGCCACGAGCAGCTGCCGATCGTCTCCTACTCGGCCAAGTACGCCTCCGCCTTCTACGGTCCGTTCCGGGAGGCGGCGGAGTCGACGCCGGCCTTCGGCGACCGCCGGAGCTACCAGATGGATCCGCCCAACGTCCGCGAGGCGTTGCGGGAATGCGAGCTCGATCTCGCCGAGGGCGCCGACGCGATCATGATCAAGCCGGCGCTCCCGTATCTCGACGTGATCCGGGCCGCCCGCGAGCGGTTCGACGCCCCGCTCTTCGCCTACAACGTCAGCGGGGAGTACGGGATGGTCAAGGCGGCGGCAGCGCGCGGCTGGCTCGACGAGCGCCAGGCTGCGCTCGAGTCGCTCACCGCGATCAAGCGCGCCGGGGCCGACGTGATCGTCACGTACTGGGCGCGGGAGCTCGCGGAGTGGCTCTGAAACGGGTTCTCGAGGCCAGCGGGCTGTTCGGGCGGGCGGTCGATGTCATCCCAGGTGGGGTCAACTCGCCGGTTCGCGCCTGGGGCGCCGTCGGCGCCGGGGAGCCGTTTTTCGCCGCACGGGGCGAGGGTGCGTACCTCTGGGACGCGGAAGGCAACCGCTACCTCGACTTGGTTCTGTCCTGGGGGCCGCTGGTCTTCGGGCATGCCGACCCGGAGGTCGTGGAGGCCGTGCAGGAGGCCGCAGCCGCCGGGACGACCTTCGGTGCGCCGACCGAGCGCGAGGTCGCCCTCGCCGAGGAGCTGGTCGACGCCGTCCCGTCCGTCGAGAAGGTGCGTCTCGTCTCCTCGGGGACGGAAGCGGCCATGAGTGCGCTCCGCCTCGCGCGCGGCGTAACCGGCCGCGACCTCGTCCTCAAGTTCGCAGGCTGCTACCACGGCCACGCCGACGGGCTGCTCGCCGCGGCCGGATCCGGGCTTGCCACGCTCGGGATCCCGTCCTCTCCGGGGGTGCCCGCGGGCGCCGCAGCGGCCACAGTGGTCTGCGCCTACAACAACGCCGAGGGCGTGAGCGCGGCGGTCGAGGCGCACGGGGACCGCCTCGCGGCGATCATCGTCGAGCCGGTCGCGGGGAACATGGGCGTCGTCCCGCCGGAGCCCGGCTTCCTCGAGGCGCTGCGCGCGCTCTGCGACGCCTCGGGCGCCCTGCTCGTCTTCGACGAGGTCATCACCGGCTTCCGCGTCGCGCGCGGCGGCGCGCAGGAGCTCTACGGCGTCGCGCCGGATCTCACCGTCCTCGGCAAGATCGCCGGCGGCGGGCTGCCGCTGGCGGCCTTCGGCGGCCGGGCGGAGGTCATGGACGAGCTCGCGCCGGCCGGGCCCGTCTACCAGGCCGGCACGCTGTCCGGAAACCCGCTTGCGACGGCCGCGGCGCTCGTCGTCCTGCGCCGCCTGCGCGATCCCGCCGTCTATGAGCGGCTGGAGGCGACCGGCGCGCAGCTGGAGGCGGGGTTGCGAGCCGCCGCCGGCGACGAGCCGGTCTGCGTCCAGCGCGTCGGCGCGATGGCGACGTTGTTCTTCCGCGAGGGGCCGGTGCGGAGCTTCGAGGAGGCCTCCGCGAGCGACACCGACCGCTACGGCGCCTGGTTCCGGCACCTGCTCGCGCGAGGGGTGTACGTCGCGCCGTCGCAGTTCGAGGCGTTGTTCCCCTCGACCGCGCACGGCGAGGCCGAGATCGACTCGACCGTGGAGGCGGCGCATGAGTTCTTCCGCGGCTGATCTCGGCATCTGGGCGACGATCGCCGAGGAGGCGGAGCGCGAGAGCGTGCTCTGGTCGGCTGCCCTTCGGCGGTCCGGCGAGCGGGACGAGACGCCTGTCTTCTCTTCGCTGGCCGGCGGGACCTACGCCCTCGGGCTCGAGTCCATCTACGAGGGCTACCTCCTCCACTATGGGCGGCCCAGGCTCTTCGCGCCCGCCGACTCCGACACGGCGATCCTGCTCGGCGACTACCTCTACGCGCACGGGCTCGTGCGCGTCGCGGCACACGGCGAGGTCGCCGTCGTCTCCGACCTTGCCGAGCTCGTCTCCCTGTGCGCGCAACTCCGTGCGGAGAAGCGCGATGGCGACGGCGCCGCCTGGGCGGGGACGGTCAGCCTGCTCGGGGCCGCGGACGGCCGGCTGGAGGCGGCGCGTGCGGCGCTCAGGCTCGACCGCGACCCGGGCCCGCTGCTCGCTCTTGCGCAGCTCGAGGCCGGCGAGGACACCGTCGAGCGCGCCCTCGTGCTGCACGCCGGTCTCGTCGCTTAGGAACACGTCTCAGAACGCCCTGTGCCGCCGGGCCGCGCTGCTCGACCATCGCACCCCGGCGGCGAGGCGTCATTCTGAGACGTGTTCTAAGATCTCCACCATGCTGACCGCCCTGGTCCTCGCCGCCGAGAAGTCCACGGCCGAGGAAGGCCGCGACATCATCATCGGGATGCTCCTGACGGGGCTCATCTTCGTCGGCGTGATCGCGATCGGCGAGTTCAGCCGCTGGTTTCGCCGCCGCCGCGGCGCCGCTCACTGAGCGCTGACGGAGACGCGCGCGGATAGACTCGAACCGGTGCCTGCCGCCGATCTCCGGTCCTGGATCGACCTGCTGAAGCGGGAGGGCGAGCTGGTGGAGGTCGGGGCCGAGGTCGACCCCTACCTCGAGATCACCGAGATCGTCGACCGTGTCGTCAAGGGCGGTGGGCCGGCGCTGCTCTTCCGCAACGTCAAGGGCTCGCAGCACCCGCTGCTGATCAACCAGTTCGGGACGGAGCGGCGCATGTGCCTCGCCTTCGGCGAGGAGAGCCTCGACGCCGTAGCGCGCAAGCTCGAGGACGTGCTCGAGATGCAGCCGCCGCAGGGGCTCGTGGAGAAGGTGAAGGGGCTCGGCAAGCTCAAGCGTCTGGCCGACTCGATGCCGAAGTCGGTGTCGAAGGGCGCCTGCCAGGAGCTCGTGCTCGACCCCGACCTCGACGCGCTCCCCATTCAGCATTGCTGGCCGGGGGACCCCGCGCCGTTCATCACGCTTCCGGCGGTGATCACGAAGGATCCGCGCACCGGCGTCCGCAACGTCGGCATGTACCGCCTGCAGAAGATCGACTCACGCTCGACCTACATGCACTGGCAGATCCACAAGGATGGGCGCGCCGACTGGCTGGCCGCCGAGGGCTCGATCCCCGTCGCGGTGGCGCTCGGGCTCGACCCGGTGACCGCGTACTCGGCGAGCGCGCCGCTCCCGAAGCACATCGACGAGCTCATGCTTGCAGGCTTCCTGCGTGGGGAGGCGGTCGAGACGGTCAAGTGCAAGACGGTCGACCTCGAGGTCCCGGCCAACGCGGAAATCGTCCTCGAGGGGACGATCGAGGCCGGTGACATGGGTGTGGAGGGGCCGTTCGGCGACCACACCGGCTACTACTCGCCCCCCGAGCCGTTCCCGATCTTCCGGTTGAGCGCCATGACGATGCGGCGCGACGCCGTCTACCCGTCGATCGTCGTCGGGATCCCGCCGGCCGAGGACGCGTGGCTCGGGAAGGCGACGGAGCGCATCTTCCTGCCGGCGATCCGCATGACGGTGCCGGAGATCGTGGACTACGACCTTCCCGTCGCCGGCGCCTTCCACAACTGCGTGATCGTCTCGATCCGCAAGGCGTTCCCCGGACACGCGAAGAAGGTCATGCACGCCATCTGGGGCCTCGGGATGCTGAGCCTCTCCAAGTCCGTCGTGGTCGTCGACGAGCACGTGAACGTCCACGACTACGAGCAGGTCTTCTTCACCGTCTGCGCCAACGTCGACCCCAAGCGGGACGTCCTCGCGAGCGAGGGCCCGCTCGACCAGCTCGACCACGCGGCCGTGCTGCCCTGCTACGGCGGTAAGCTCGGCATCGACGCGACGCACAAGCTGCCGGAGGAGGGCGCACGCGAGTGGCCGGAGCTCATCGAGATGACGCCGGGGGTTCGTGACACCGTGGACCGGCGCTGGGAGGAATACGGCATCGGCTCCGAGCCCGCTTCAAACGGGAGAATTTCCCAGGTATTGAGGCAAAAGGTACGTCGTTGACAGGAACGAGCGCCCGACGAAAGAATGCCCACGCTTGTAACAGCGAGAGCGGGCAGGAGGGAGCAGCGTGGCCGACGAGCTAGAGCGGCCGGGGGAGACCCCCGAGCACGAGGACGCCGAGGCTCACCTCCCGGCACCGACGATCTGGCCGTTCGCCTTTGCCGGCGCTGTCGCGCTCATCCTGCTCGGGCTGATCGTCAGCTACTGGGCGACGGTTATCGGCATCGTCCTCGCGGTCGTCTTCGGATTCCTGTGGATCCGCCAGGTGACGCGCGAGGTGCGCGGCGAGCCCGAGCCCGTCGAGGAGCCGGTCGCTGCCGCGGCCGAGCCCGACGAGGAGGAGGGAGAGGAAGGCCCCGCGCGCTACGAGCGCTCGAAGTTCCTCGAGGGGGCCACGATCGGGCTCGGCGCAGCGATCGGCGCCATCGTCACGCTGCCGGTGCTCGGCTTCGCCGTCGCGCCGGCCTTCGTCGGGCAGGAGTACCCCGACGGTCGACCTGGGGCCGCTCGACAACTACCCCGAGGGCGATTGGCAGATCGCCACCTTCGTGTCGGAGCCCGTCGACGGAAAGGTGAGCAGGCGCACGGCCTTCATCCGCAACAACGGCCTCAAGGACGGCGTTCCCAGCTTCTCGATCATCTCCAACCGCTGCGTCCACATGGGCTGCCCGACGCAGCCGCAGGGACCGCCCGGCGAGCCGCGCAAGGTCGAGACCTCGGCGATTCCGGTCGAGCTGACGCCCACCCAGCCGTCCGGCTACGGGTGCCCGTGCCACGGCGGCGCCTACGACGTCGAGGGCAACCGAACGGCAGGGCCGCCCGTCCGCGCGCTCGACCGCTACGTGTACTCGATCATCGACGGGGCCCTGTGGCTCGGGCGATCCGTACAGCGTCGCCGAGGTCGAAGGCGAGGGCGCCGATGCGGTTATCGTGAAGTACGGCACCTCCGATCCCGGTGTGCACGTGGACGGGCCCGAGCAGTACCTCTACCCCTACGTGCCGTGAGGGACGCCTGATGGCACAGGCGAAACCCAAGCCGCAGCACCGGCTCATGCACGCCGTCATGGTCCCGCTGGACTGGCTCGAGGAGCGGTCCGGCTTCGTCGGCGCGACGAAGTACTTCCTCTTCCGCAACGTCCCGCGCGACTCCAATTGGTTCCATACGCTCGGCTCGGCCACGTCTGACCGCGTTCCTCGTCCAGCTCGTGACGGGCGTCGTGCTCGCCTTCTACTACAAGCCCTCACCGGACGAGGCGTACGCCTCGATCCAGTACATCACCAACGACCTGACGCTCGGCTGGCTCGTCCGCGGCATGCACCGCTGGGGGGCGAGCGTCTTCATCATCCTCCTCTTCCTGCACATGGGGCGCGTCTTCCTCTTCGGCGCCTACAAGTACCCCCGCGAGCTGAACTGGCTCCTCGGCGTGACGCTCCTCATCCTGGCGATGCTCGAAGGGTTCACGGGCTACCTGCTTCCGTGGGATCAGACGGCGTACTGGGCCACCGTCGTCGGCATCAACCTCAACGCGACGGCGCCCTTCCTCGGTCCGTTCCTCTCCGACTTCCTGCGCGGAGGTCAGGAGATCGGCACCAATACTCTCTCAATCTTCTACTCCATGCACATGCTGCTCATACCGGGCGGCCTGATCGCTCCTGATCACCCTCCACCTCTACCTCGTCATCCGCCTCGGCGTCTCCTCGCCCGCCGTGGTCGAAGGAGGCGGCGGGCGCCGAGCGCGAAGAGGTGACCACCGCCAGGCGAGGGCTCCTGGAGCCGAGGCCGCGCGGAGACGGCGGAAGCGCTCCCGGAGCGCGAGGGCGACCGGAGGCGTGAGATGAGCACCGAGAAAGAGCGCGCCTACTTCAAGCGATACAAGGAGGACGTCCAGCGCGAAGGGAAGCCGTTCTTCCCTTAGGCGATGTTCCACGACACGGTGATGAGCCTCGTCGTGGTGTGCGTCATCGTCGCGCTCGCGTGCGTCTGGTACTTCACCTCCGGCGAGGAGGCCGGCGACTCGGGCCTGCTGGGGCCGCGCTACACGGAGGAGGCGGATCCCGGGACGACCTCGTTCGTGCCGCGGCCCGACTGGTACTTCTACTTCCTCTTCTACCTCCTGCGGATCTTCAAGTGGCCGGAGTCGGTCGTCCTCGGCACCGTCGGCATCCCGACCCTCCTGCTGATCCTCCTGTTCCTCCTCCCCTTCGTCGACCGCCGCCGCGAGCGGCGCCTCGTGCGCCGGCCGGTCGCGGTCGTCGCCGCGCTCCTCGTCATCGCCTCGATGGGGATTCTCACCTACAAGGGCGCCACCGCGGAGGAGTCGCTGGCCTCGGAGAACGTCGAGCTCGTCGGCGAGTGGACGGAGGTCCAGGGCCTCTCGGAGGAGGGCGTGGCGGGCGCGACCCTCTTTGCGGAGTCTGGCTGCATGAACTGTCACACCTACCTCGGCGCGGGCTCGTCCAACCTCGGGGCGCCCGACCTGTCCGAGATCGGCGCCGACGGGCAGTCGCCCGAGGAGTTCGCCACCTACATCGCCAACCCCGCCGAGTTCGGCAACACCGTCATGCCTCCGTACGCGGACCTGGGAGAGGAAAACCTTCTGCTCCTGGGCACCTTCCTCTCAGAGTCGAAGGGCGAGGGCGGCGGCGAGTAGCGGCCCCGCCGGGCGCCTGTGAAGGTCTTCCTGGGAATCACCGGCGCCTCGGGCGCCCCGTATGCGGCACGGCTGCTCCAGGCCCTCTCGGCCTCGGGCGCCGAGGTCGGCCTCTGCATCTCGGAGGCCGGCGTCCAGGTCTGCGCGACCGAGCTCTACGGGGACATCTCGCTGCCGCGCGAGGAGGTGACGGCGCGGCTCGTCGAAGGGCTCGACGGGGTCGAGGTCGTCGGCCTCCGTGACTACACGACGCCGTACGCGAGCGGCTCCGCGCGCATCGACGGGTACGTGGTCTGCCCCTGCTCGATGTCGACGGCGGCGAGCATCGCGGCCGGCGCGATGGCGAACCTCGTCCACCGCGCCGCCTCGGTCGCGATCAAGGAGGAGCGGAAGCTCGTGCTCGTCCCGCGCGAGACGCCGCTCTCGACCATCCACCTGGAGAACCTCCTGCGCCTGCGGCGCGCCGGCGCGACGGTCGTCATGGCGGCGCCGGGCTTCTACCATGCCCCCAAGACCATCGACGATCTGGTCAACTTCGTGGTGGCCCGATGCCTCGATCAACTCGGAATCGACCAGACCCTCGTCAGCCGGTGGGGACAGTGAGCTCCGGCACGCTCGCCCCGGCCGCCGTCGAGGCGATGTTCGACCGCATCTCGCCGGTCTACGACCCGATGAACCGGCTGATGACCGCGGGTCTCGACCGGCGCTGGCGGCGGCTGGCCGTGCAGGCCGTCGTCCGCCCCGGCGACCGTGTCCTCGATGCGTGCTGCGGCACGGGCGATCTCGCGCTGGAAGCGGAGCGGGCCGGAGGCCGCGTCACCGGTCTCGACTTCTCCGAGCGCATGCTCGAGCGGGCACGCCGCAAGTCGTCCTCGGTGGAGTGGGTGCGGGGCAACATGCTTGCGTTGCCCTTCGCCGACGCGAGCTTCGACGCGGCCACCGTCGGCTTCGGCATCCGGAACGTCGACCACCTCGAGGGCGGCCTGCGCGAGCTCGCGCGCGTGCTGAGGCCGGGCGGTCGGCTCGGCTGCCTCGAGATCACCCGTCCGCGCGGGGCCCTGCGCCCGTTCTTCTCGCTCTGGTTCGACGGGCTCGTGCCGGTGGCCGGGAAGGTGCTTCCGGGCGGAGCTGCCTACACGTACCTCCCGGCGAGCGTCCGCCGCTTCCCCGGTCCCGAGGAGCTCGGCGAGGCGATGCGACGCGCGGGCTTCGGCGAGATCGGCTGGCGCCTGCTCGGCGGCGGCATCGTCGCCCTCCATGCCGCGACGAGGAGCGCCGAGTGAGCGCGCTCGCCACCGTCCGCGCCGCGCCCGGGCTCGACGCCTACCTCGAGCTGCTCGAGGAGCGGCTCGAGCGGTCGGTCGGCTCGCACCCCGGCCTGGTCGGCGAGATCGGGGCGGACACGCTCTCGGCCGGGGGCAAGCGCCTGCGCCCCGTGCTCGTCTTCCTCTGCACGCCGGCCGGCGAGCGCACCGGCGAGCGCGCCGTCGCCGGCGGCGCCTCGGTCGAGCTCGTGCACATGGCGACCCTCGTGCACGACGACCTGCTCGACGGCGCCGATCTCCGCCGCGGCCGCCCGACCGCCTGGGCCGAGCACGGCGACGGCGCTGCGAAGGCCACCGGCGACTACCTCTTCGCGAGGGCGTTCGCCGAGCTGGCCGCGACCGGGGACGCGCCGGGCGTGGCCGTCCTCGCCGAGGCCGCGCTCGCGCTCGCCCGTGGCGAGGCCCTTCAGCGCCGTCAGGCCTTCCGCCCGGAGACGACCGTGGACGAGTACCTGGCGCGCTGCTCCCTGAAGACCGGCAAGCTCTTCGAGGCCGCGTGCCTCCTCGGCGGCGGCCGGCCCGACCTCGGCGCATTCGGGCTCGCGCTGGGCGTCGCCTTCCAGATCGCCGACGACATCCTCGACTGCACCGGCGACTTCGACACGACCGGCAAGGCGCCGGGCGTCGACCTGCGCGACGGCACGCCGACGCTGCCGCTGATCCTCGCCGCCCGCGAGGACGAGCGGGTCCGCCGCGCGCTGGCCGGCGAGCGCGATGACAGCGCCCTCGAGCTGGTTGCCGCGACCGGGGCGATCGAGACGGCCCGGGCCTTCGCGCTCGACTACGCGGCCCGCGCCCGCGCCGCCCTCGACGGCGAGCCGGACCGCGCCTCGCTCGAGGCGCTCACCCACCTCGTCGTCGACAGGGACGGATAGGTGGCCCACCACTGATGGCGATCGTCACTCAGCAATCTGCGCTCGACTCGATCTGGGAGAAGGTCGAGGCGAACGCGCGGCTCGACTTCGAGGACGGGCTCACGCTGATGGAGTCCGACGACCTGCTCCAGCTCGGCGAGCTGGCCGACGCGGCTCGGCGCGTGCGCGGCGGCACGGACGAGGTCTTCTTCGTCCAGAACCTCTACTTGAACCAGACGAACGTCTGCCGCGTGAAATGCAAGTTCTGCGCGTTCGCGGTGACGCAGAAGCAGGCCGGCGCCTACACGACGACCGCGGAGGAGCTGGTCGAGGACGCGCTCCGCCAGCGCGAGCTGACCGGCTTCACCGAGATCCACATGGTCAACGGAGAGAACCCGCACGTCGGCTTCGACTTCTACGTGGACACGATCCGCTCGCTGCACGAGGCGATGCCGGACGTGCACCTCAAGTGCTACACCGCGAGCGAGATCCACCACATGACGAAGCTCTCCGGGCTCACGCACGAGCAGGTGCTGGTCGAGCTCAAGTCCGCGGGCCTCGGGTCGCTCCCGGGCGGCGGTGCCGAGGTGTTCGCCGACCGTGTCCGCCGGCTGATCGCGCCCGGAAAGGAGCATCCTGACTTCTGGTTCCACACCCACCGGACGGCGCACGGCCTCGGCATCCCGACGCACTGCACGATGCTCTACGGGCACGTGGAGACCTACGAGGAGCGCGTCGACCACCTGCTTCGCCTGCGCGCCCTCCAGGACGAGACCGGCGGCTTCCTCGCCTTCATCCCGCTTGCGTTCCATCCCGAGAACACCGTGTTCGAGCGGCGCGGGTGGCGGCACACGGCGGGCTCCGACGACCTGAAGATGATCGCCGTCTCGCGGCTGCTCCTCGACAACGTCGAGAACGTGAAGGCCTACTGGATCATGATGGGCATGCCGCTTGCCGCCGTTGCGCTCCACTTCGGCGCGAACGACGTGCAGGGCACGGTCGTGCGCGAGGAGATCTTCCACGCCGCCGGCGCCACCACGGAGACCGAGCAGAAGATCGACGAGCTCGTCCGCTTCGTGCGTGAGGCCGGTCGGGTTCCCGTCCAGCGCGACACGCTCTACAACGAGCTGCGGCGATGGTGACGCTCACCCAGACGATTCCTGCGCTGCAGGAGGTTCTTCATCCGGTCGCGCGGGGCGGCGCGCCCGACACCGACCGCGGTGCATGCGAGCTCGCCACGCTCGACCTCGACGGCAATCTCGTCGTCTTCTTCGAGTGGGACGAGGCGAGTTGACACGGTCTCGGCACATCCGGCCACACACACGCGCGGTAGCCGGCGATAGGCTGAAGCCGAGCAGGGGGCGGGCCGGGACCCGAAGATACTCGCGTCTAACCAAGAGCCCGCGCCGCTCCGAGAGTCCTTCCGCATGATTCGTCTCGGCCGCATCTCCTACGTGAACATGGCGCCGGTGTTCCACCGGCTCGCCGTGGACGTCGAGGAGGTCCACGGCGTCCCCACGGAGCTGAACGCCCGCCTCCTCGCCGGCGAGATCGACCTGGCGCCGATCTCCTCCATCGAGTACGCGCGCAACGCCGATCGGCTGCGGATCCTCCCGCGCCTCTGCGTCTCCTCGGAGGGCGCCGTCGACTCGATCCAGCTCGTCTCGCGGACGCCGCTCGAGCACATCGACTCGGTGGCGGTGACGCCCGAGAGCGCGACGTCGGTCGTGCTCACGAAAGTACTGCTCTCCGACGTCCGGCTGGTGCCGCAGGACAAGAAGGCCGAGGCGAGGCTCCTCATCGGCGACGCGGCCCTCCGCAGCGCCTTCGAGGACCCGACGCCTCACTACGACCTCGGCCGGCTCTGGCTCGAGCGGACGGGGCTTCCGATGGTCTTCGCCGTTTGGGCATGTCCCGACCCGCCGCCGGCCGGCGTCCTCGAGCTCGAGGAGGCGCTCGTCTCCTCGGTGCGGCTGGCCCGCGCCGAGCCCGAGCAGCTGGCGTTCGAGGCGAGCGATCGCTACGGCTATCCAGCCGGCTTCCTGGCCCGCTACTTCGAGAAGCTCCGCTACAGCTTCGGGCCGCGAGAGCGCGCGGGCCTCATCACCTTCTTCGAGATGGCGCGCGATGTCGGCGAGCTCGAGCGGGTGCCCGAGCTGCGGTTCGTCGTCCCGGAGGCGGTCTCCCTGTGACCGGCAGCGGGAACGGCAGCGGGAACGGCTTCATCGGCGAGATCCTCGACCGCGCCTTGGCCGGGGAGCGCCTGGCCGACGCGGACGCGCTCGCGCTCCTTCGCAGTCGCGACCTCGTTCGCGTCGGGCGCGCCGCCGACGAGCTCCGCAATCGCAAGGTCGACCCGAAGCGGGTGACGTTCATCATCGACCGGAACGTCAACTACACGAACATCTGCCACACCGACTGCGACTTCTGCGCCTTCTACCGCCGGCCGGGCGACCGCAAGGAGGGCTACCTCCTGCCGAAGCCGGTCATCTTCAAGAAGATCGAGGAGACCCTCGCCATCGGAGGGACGGCGCTCCTCATGCAGGGCGGCCATCACCCCGACCTCGGCATCGACTTCTACGAGGACCTGTTCCGGTCGATCAAGGAGCGCTACCGCATCCACCTGCACGCGCTCTCCCCGCCCGAGATCCAGCACATCGCCCGCCGCTCGAAGCTGACGATTCCCGAAACGCTGACCCGCCTGCGCGACGCGGGCCTCGACTCGCTGCCCGGCGGCGGCGCGGAGATCCTCGTCGACCGGGTGCGCGACATCATCGCGCCCAAGAAGACGAAGTCGGCCGAATGGCTGGGCGTCATGCGCGAGGCTCACCGGCTCGGGGTCTCCTCGACGGCGACGATGATGTACGGCCACGTCGAGACCCTCGAGGAGCGCGTCGAGCACATGCGCCGGATCCGGGAGCTGCAGGACGAGACCGGCGGCTTTCGCGCCTTTATCTCGTGGACGTTCCAGCCCGACGGGACGCGGCTCGCCGACCGGGTCGTCGACTATCCGACGTCGTTCGACTACCTCCTGACGCAGGCCGTCAGCCGCATCTACCTCGACAACGTCGATCACATCCAGTCGAGCTGGGTGACGCAGGGGATGAAGGTCGGACAGGTGGCGCTCGGCTTCGGCGCCGACGACATGGGCTCGGTCATGATCGAGGAGAACGTCGTCTCCGCCGCGGGGACGACACACCGCGCCGACACCGACGACTTCGTCCGCGCGATCAAGGCGCTCGGGAAGGTCCCCGTGCAGCGCGACACGCTCTACCGCGAGGTCAAGGTCTGGGCCTGAGCTGAGCGCTCGCTTGCCTCCGGGCGGCGGGTGTGCTTTCGTGTCTCCGGGTGCTGAAGAGGGGTCTTCTGTGCGCCGCGATTGCGGTCGCCCTCGTTCTCCCCGCGCTCGCCGGGGCCGCTCGGCAGGCGCTGTTGCCTGGCGTGTCCTACGAGCGAAAGGTGGTGCTGAGCGGCGGGCAGCCGGTTGTTCTCCACGTCGTTCGCACGCCGCCGCAGAGCGGCCTCTTCCGTCTCGATCCGGTCCTGTCGCACGGCACCGTGCTCGGCCGCCAAACGGTTCCGGGAATGCAGGCTCGCATTCGCTCGCGGGCGACAACGGTGGGAGTGAACGGCGACTTCTTCACGCTGGAGACGGGCGAGAGCTCCGGCATCTTCCTGCGTGACGGCGTGCTGTCGTCGCCCCCTTCGCTGAACCGGTCCGCTCTCGTGCTCGGGCTCGACAGCCGGATCGTCGTCGACGTCTTTCGCCTCACCGGCACCTGGCAGGCCGGTGCGTTCGCAGAACGTCGCCTCCAGAAGCTGAACCGGCGAATCACGACGCCTTCGGGCATCTCGCTCTTCACGCCTGCGTGGGGAGGCCTGACGCCACGAGCGCGCGGCGCGGTCGAGGTCGTCCTGGCCGGCTTTCCTGCCGCCGAAGCTCGGGACCGACCTGACCGGAACGGTCGTAGCCGTCAACCGTGGCGGCCGAACCGCGATCCCCTCCGGCGGCGCTGTGTTGCAGGCGCGCGGCAGCATTCGCGGGAGCCTGCTGACCGAGGCGACGGTTGGGACGGGGGTGACGGTGCGCCTCCGGATTGCCAACTTCCCGGAGGGTGCTCCCGACGCGATCGGAGGAGGCCCCGTTCTCGTCAGAAACGGGCGCCCGGTCAGGCAGGCCGACGAGTACTTCACGCTCGACCAGATCACCAAGCGGCACCCGCGCACGGCAGTCGGGCAGCTCGCGAACGGAGGTTTCCTCTTCGTCGTGGCCGACGGCCGGAGCCCCGCGAGCGCCGGGCTCACCGCCTGGGCAATGGCACGGACGATGGCCAATCTCGGTGCCGTCGCCGCGATGGGCTTCGACGGCGGGGGGTCGTCGACGATCGCGTTCGACGGCAGCGTGCTCAACACTCCCTCGGACGGCCGTCCTCGCGCCGTGGCCAACGGGCTCTTCCTCTTCTACTACGGCATCTACGCGCCCGCGCTCGGTACGGCCGTGCTCTCGCCGAACGGGGACGGTGTCGGCGAGTCGAAGGTTCTCTCGGCCAAGGTCGTCCGCCGGGCCGCGGTGCGCCTACGACTAGTGCGCCCGGACGGCTCGGAGGCGTGGAGTCGGGAGGAGGTCGTCGGGCCGGGTTGGATCTCGCGCACGGTCTCCGACCCGGCCATGCCCGACGGCCTGTGGCGGTGGGTCGCCGAGGCGACGGAGGCGGCAACCGGCGAGACGAGTCGGATGACACGCACGTTTCGCGTGAACCGGACACTCGGGCACCTGCGCCTGTCGCGCGCGTACCTGCACGTGCGCCCGCCGGCGGGCGGCAGGCTCGGCATCTCCGTCCGGCTCGCCCACCGCGCCCGGCTCGACGTGGCGGTGCTCGGGCTCGACGGGCGACCGCGCCGCACGCTCTTCACGGGCGCGCTGGACCCCGGAACGAAACGGTGGCGCTGGAACGGCCGCACCGACTCCGGCCGCGTGATTCCACTGGGGACGTACGTCGTCCGGGTCTCTGCCAGGAACGAGTTCGGAAAGGTCTCCTTGCGAGCGCCGGTGCGCGTCCTGCTTGCGCCGCCCTCCGGCTAGAGTCTCTCGGTGCACGCGATCACCGAGGCCGTCACCGGGGCGATCGGGGACTACGGCCTCTACGCCGTCTTCATTCTCATGTTCGTGGATGCCGTTCTGCCGGCGGCGAGCGAGCTCGTCATGGTCTACGGCGGCGCGGTCGCGGTCGGAGCCTTTCCGGGCTCGGAGGTGACGCTCTTCGGCAACGAGATCGAGTCCACGGGCTGGGCCTACTTCGCGATCGCCATGGCGGGGACGATCGGGTACACGCTCGGGTCGATCGCCGGCTGGGCCATCGGGCTCTACGGGGGTCGGCCCTACCTGGAGCGACACGGGCGGTGGCTGCACGTCGATCGGGAGAAGCTCGAACGGGCGGACGCGTGGTTCGAGCGCTACGGAGACCTGACGGTGCTCGTCACCCGAATGCTCCCGGTCATCCGCTCCTTCGTGTCGATTCCCGCAGGGATCGCCGAGATGCCGTTCGTCCGCTACACCGTGTTCACGTTCGCCGGAACCATCCCGTGGTGCTTCGGCCTCGCCGCCGTCGGCGTGGCGCTCGGGAGCCAGTGGGAGCGGTTCCACGAGAGCTTCCGCTACGCGGATTACGCGATCGTGGCCCTGGTCGTCGCGGCCGTCGGGGCACTGGCCTACCGGACGTACCGACGCCGGGCGCGGAAGCGGGCGGTCGAGGAGCGGTCCGCCGAAGGGACCGGAGGGTAGACTGGCCCGCAGCCTCCCTCGGCTCCGTGGCAGCCCATGACCATTCCGCACGTCGACGTGAAGGCACAGTACGCGCCGCTGCTGGACGAGCTGAAGGAACGGCTTGCGGCGGTGCTCGACTCGGGCAGGTTCATCCTCGGCCCCGAGGTGCGCGCCTTCGAGGAGGAGGCCGCCGCCTATCTCGGCACGGCCGAGGCAGTCGGCGTCGCGAATGGAACGGACGCGCTCGTCCTCGTCCTCGAAGCGCTCGGCGTCGGCGCGGGCGACGAGGTCGTCTGTCCAGCTTTCACGTTCTACGCGACTGCGGAAGCGATCTCGCGCGTCGGAGCGACACCGGTCTTCTGCGACATCGACCCTGCCACGCTCAACCTCGATCCGGCTGACGTCGAGCAGCGGGTCGGCAAGCGGACGAAGGCGATCCTGGTGGTGCACCTCTTCGGCCGCCCGGCGGCTCTCGCCGAGCTTCCGGCCGACCTGCCCGTGATCGAGGACGCGGCCCAGGCCTTCGGTGCGAGCAGCGGCGGCCGGCGGGTCGGTGCCGTCGGCGTTGCGGGGACATTCAGCTTCTTCCCGACGAAGAACCTCTTCGGCCTCGGCGACGGAGGGCTCGTCTCCACGAACGATCCTGGCATCGCCGAGCGCATCAGGCTCCTGCGCTTTCACGGCTCCCGCGACAAGGAGCTCTTCGAGGAGATCGGGATGAACTCGCGACTCGACGAGATCCAGGCCGCAGCGTTGCGCCTGTTCCTCGACCACCTCGACGGATGGAACGCAGCCCGGCGCTCGGCGGCCGCGCGCTACGCGGAGCTCGGCCTCGGCGAGCTCTGCGAGCTCCCCGCGGACGAGCCCGGGCACGTCTACCACATGTACGTCGTGCGCTCGCCCGAGCGCGACCGCATCGCCGCAGCGCTGCGCGCGGCGGACATCGGCTTCGCGACCTACTACACGACGCCGCTCCACCTGCAACCGGTCTACACCGGTCTCGGTCACAGACTCGGTAGCCTGCCCGAGACGGAGCGCGCCGCGCGTGAGACGATCGCCCTCCCCCTCTGGGCGGGAATCGGCGCAGCGCAGCAAGAGGAGGTCGTGGCGACGATCAGGACAGCTGTCGAGACGGGAGCGGCGCATGAGGTTGCCTAGCCGGTACCGCATGTGGCAGGTGGGCGCCGACGGCCTGCTCGCCGCCTTCGCCTGGTACCTCGCCTTCCAGGTGCGGTTCGATCAGGGCGTACCGGCCCGCTACGACGAGTTCCTCGGCTGGGACGTCTTCGCCGTCGTCATCGGCATCCAGCTGGCGGTGTTCGTCGCGTTCGGCCTCTACCAGCACTGGTGGCGGTACGTCTCGATCCGAGACATATGGCGGGCGGTGCTCGCCGTCACCGTCGCTGCGGTCGTGGTCGTCGTCGCCCTCTACCTCTGGCGTCCGGTCGACGGCTGGCGCGTTCCGCGCGGCGTTGTCGCGATCGACTGGCTGCTCATGCTCGCGTTCGTCACGGGCGCGCGCCTCGCGGCACGGACGCTGATCGAGCGCCCGGGTCGCGGCCGCTTCGTCGCCCGCGGCCGGGAGGCGCTGATCATCGGCGCCGGCGACGCCGGGCAGCTCATCATCCGCGAGATGCTGAAGACCCCGCGACTCGGCTACACGGCGATCGGCCTCATCGACGACGACCCGCGCAAGAAGAACATGCGTCTGCACGGAGTCCGCGTCCTCGGGACGACCGACCAGCTACCGCGTTTGCTCTCGGACAACCGCCCGGACGAGGTGATCATCGCCATTCCGTCCGGAACAGGACAGGTACGGCAGAAGGTCGTGAACGCGTGCCGCGATGCGGGCGTGCCGGTGAAGACGCTCCCGGGCGTGCACGAGCTCATCACCGGCGACATCGACCTGTCCCGCCAGCTCCGCGAGGTGCAGGTCGAGGACATTCTCGGGCGCGAGGCCGTCAAGCTGGACATTCCCTCCATCGCCTCCTACATCAGCGGGTCGACCGTGCTCGTGACGGGTGCCGGCGGATCCATCGGCTCGGAGCTCTGTCGCCAGGTAGCCGCTCTCGGCGCTGGGCAGATCGTGCTCGTCGACCACTCCGAGAACGCACTCTTCAACATCGACCACGAGCTCCAGCACGAGCGGCGCTATCCCTCGGCGGTGCCGGCCCTGGCCGACGTGAAGGACCCGGTCAAGATCCGCCGCCTCTTCGAGCGTCACCGGCCGACGGTCGTCTTTCACGCCGCCGCGTACAAGCACGTCCCCATGATGGAGGCCAACCCGCTCGAATCCGTCCGGAACAACGTCCTCGGGACGAAGGTGTTGGCCGAGCTCGCCGCGGCGCACGGTGTGCAGCAGTTCGTCCTCGTGTCGACCGACAAGGCCGTCCGCCCGAAGAACGTCCTCGGTCAGACGAAGGCGATCTGCGAGTGGGTCGTGCAGTCGGCTGCCGCGCGCGACGGCAACGACGCGAGCTTCATCGCCGTTCGCTTCGGAAACGTGCTCGGGTCCTCCGGGACGGTGATCCCCCTTTTCCGCCGCCAGATCGCTCGCGGCGGGCCCGTGACTGTGACGCATCCCGACATGGAGCGCTACTTCATGACGATCCCCGAAGCGGTGCAGCTGACCGTGCAAGCGGGCGCGCTCGGACGGAGCGGAGACGTCTTCGTGCTCGACATGGGCGAGCCGGTGAAGATCGTCGACCTCGCGTACAACATGATCCGGCTCTCGGGCAAGGAGCCCGAGCGAGACATCGCGGTCGAGTTCATCGGCATAAGGCCGGGGGAGAAGCTGACCGAGGACCTCTGGGGCGAGGGCGAGTCCTCCACCACCACCTCGCACCCCAAGATCCTTCACGTCGCGTCGGCGCCGATCGACCCCGCCTGGCTCGAGGACGAGATCGCCGAGCTCGAGCGCCTCGTCGACGCCGGCGAGACGGTCCAGGTCGTTGCCCAGCTGGCCGACATGATCCGGAGCTCGCATCGGCTCGACGAGCCGGCCGCCGCGGCCGAGGCGAAGGCCTCCACCGCAGCCACGCTCCCTCCTGCAGCGTCCTGATCACGCGAACGAGACCCGGGGCACCTCCGGGCTAGACCTGGGCCGACGCATCTGTTAGACCACCTCGGCCACGACTTAGGGGAGAGGATATGAGAAGACGCACGTTCGTTACCTGTGCGGCGCTCGCAGCTGCTCTCGCTGCCTCGGTGACGGCTGCCGCGCCCGCAAGCGATAACAGCAGTGGGTTCAAGACGGAGCAGCCCTCGATGCTCACCGCCGCCAGGACAGGGGTGGTGGTCACGCCGCTCCTGACGGTCGGGGACGTGCTTTCGAGCGGCTATCGCTTCGAGGCCATCCCGGACGGGATCTCCGTGCGCACCCGGGGCCAGGGCAGAGTCGACCTCTTTGTCAACCACGAGACCAGCAAGGTGCCGTTCCCGTACAACGCGACGGCGCCCACGGCGGCCAACGGGGAGAACGATTTCGACAACGCGCAGGTGAGCCGACTGATCCTCAATCAGCATTCGGCCGGGGTGCTCAACGGCTCGTTCGTCATCGAGAGCAGCTCCGGCTACCAGCGTTTCTGCTCCAACTACCTCGCGACTGAGAAGGAGGGGTTCGATCGGGAGATCTTCTTCACGAACGAGGAGTCGCCGGACTACGTCTACCGCCAGGAGGCATCCTGGCCGCCTACCCCGGGGAGCCCGGAAGAGGAGGAGGCCGGCCTTGTCGTCGCGCTCGACGTCAAGACGGGCAAGCACCACCCGATCTACGGGATGGGCAGGCACAACCACGAGAACAACGTTCCGATCCCAGGGTATGGGCACCCGGTGGTGTTCTCGGGTGACGACACCTTCACCAGCGGCCCCCTCACGGATCCGCTCAACACATCCGTGAAGCTTGCGCCTGCTCAGTCGCAGCTCTACTCCTACATCGCACCGAGCACGGACGAGCTGCTGGCCGACGAGGGCGACCTCTGGGCCTTCGTCTCCGACACGCCGGGCGTCAAGAACTACTACGACGTCGCGCCCGGATCGGGAACCGAAGTCAGCGGGCACTTCATCAAGGTGCCGAAGGACATCGCCACCGGGATCAACCCGACGGCTCGGAGCTGAAGGCCGCCGACAAGGGCTACCCGCTACCGCCGACGGACTGCAGCTGGCAACTCGACCTTCGCTTCGCGACCGTCGCTCCGGGTCCCGGCATCGACGGTCCTCAGTGGGTGCTCGAGTACTGGAGCGATCTCAACAACGTGTTCCAGTTCGTCCGCGTCGAGGACATCGCCTATGACAAGCGGTCGGGCATGGAGAACGTCGTGTACATCGTCGACTCGGGCCGGGGCCGGACGGCCGCGCAGAGCCTCGACACGAACTTCAGGTCGACAAACGGCCGCGTATGGAAGATGGTGCTCGACAAGAATGACCCGACGAAAGTGACGTCGCTCACGGTGTTCGTCGAGGGCGACGACAACCCCGTCAAGACGCTCGGCGAGGTCCACCAGCCCGACAACATCGAGACGACGCAGACTGGGCTGCTCCTGACCGAGGATCCCGGTAGCAGCCAGCAGTTCACTCCCGCCCAGATCGCGGCGGATCCCGCCAACGCGACGACGGCGCGGCTCTGGTACGTCCCGTTTACGGGTGCGCCCGAGGTCGTTCTCAAGGTCGACCAGTCCGCGGACGGGGGCCCGACCGACGTCGACGGCCGCGCGCCCGGGAACTGGGGCGCCTGGGAGTCGAGCGGGATCGTCGATGCCTCGGCGGCATTCGGGCCCGGCGCGTTCCTGATCAACGTCCAGGCGCACACGCTCTGGGTGGAAAAGGCACCGGGTGACGACAACAACGGCGACGGTCAGCCCGACTTCACGTACAAGCGCGAAGGCGGGCAGCTGGCGCTGATCCGTATCCCGGGCATATAGCCGGCCCGGCAACAGGAACGGGGGCGCCTCTCGGGGCGCCCCCGGTTCGCACCCGGCACGGCAAGGGACCAGGCACGGCTAGACCGGCAGGAGCAGGTCGAGGAAGACGCTTGGATCGCGTCGCACCCGCTCGCCGCCGCCGGCCTCGCGCTTGACGAGCCGGAGCTCGCCGGGGTCGGTCAGCTGCCTGAGCCGGCCCTCGGCGAGGAGTGCCTCGTCGACCGCGCCGATCCGGCCTCCGAACGTGGTGTAGACCGGCACGCCGAGCGCCACTGCCTCGCGGTTCATCGTCCCCCCGGCGGACACCACGAGGTCGGAGAGCGCGATCAGGCTCTGGGCGTCGACCGCGTGCTCCGGGACGACGAGGGACGGGAGCCGACGCGCGACGATCTCGGCCCGCTGCTCCGGCGTGCGCGCCAGGACGACCGCCTGCACCGACTCGTCGCGGCCGAGCCGCTCGAGGAGCCCGGGAAAGAGCGGGCTCGGGTTGCGGTGGTAGAGCGCGTAGTCCGACGGTGTGCGCACGACCACGAGCACGCGCTCCCGGTCGAGCTCGAGCCGGCCGAGCACGGCGTCGTCCGGCTCGAAGTCGGAGAGGTAGTACTCCTCCTTCAGGCCCGGGTACCGATGGAGCTTGGGCGGCCGTACCCCGTAACGGGCGAGCCGCTCCGGCGGGATCGCCTCGGGGACGAGCACGACGTTGGCGGCGCGGCACCCGAGCTGGTGCTGCACCGTCGCGTACTCGTAGTCGAAGGTCGTGCCGCTGGGGATCCGGAGCGCCCTTGCCGCCATCGTCAGGTGATGCGAGGCGTGCGCGAGGGCGACGTCGAAGCGGCGGTGCCGGGCCCAGCGCACGAGCGCGCCGAGGCGGGTCACCATCGTCGCCGTCTTGACGACCCGCGAGCGCCCGCCGTGCGTGCCCACGACGGTCGCCTCCATCCCGTGCAGCCGCAGCAGCTCGACGTTCTGGCTGAACTCCCTCGTCGTGATCTCGACCTCGGCCCCGCGCTCGCGCAGCACCTCGACGAGCGGCCGGAACACGAGCACGTGCGCCGGCCCGGTGATGTCGATCCAGACTCGCATCGGTTCCGGAGTCTAGGCGCCGGAGCCGGTCAGCCCGGGGCCTGCCGTCGCTGCTTGTCAGGTATAAGTCGTCCTTATGGACACGCGTCAGCTGGCCGCGTTCTGCGCGGTCGTCGACCGGAAGAGCTTCTCCCAGGCCGCGGAGCGGCTCGGGGTCACCCAGCCGGCCGTCAGCCTGCAGGTGCGCGCTCTCGAGGAGCGGCTCGGACAGCAGCTCCTCGACCGCTCGGGTCGCCGGGTCGAGCCGACGGAGGCGGGCCTGCGCCTCTACCGGAGTGCGCAACGGATGCTCCAGCTCGAGGAGCACCTTCTGGAGGACGTTGCCGCGACCGACGGCGGCAGGCTCACGGGGACACTCGCCCTCGGCGCCTCCACCGGTCCCGGAGCGCACCTGGTGCCGCTCCTTCTCTGCGAGTTCCAGCGGGAGCACCCCGATCTGCGTGTTGCCCTCTCCATCTGGGACACGCACGCTGTGATCGAGCGCGTTGCCGGCCGCGAGGTTGAGCTCGGCGTCGTGGGAGCACTGCGGCGGCACCGCTCGCTCGTCTTCGAGCCGCTGGCGCGGGACGAGATCGTGCTCGCGGTGCCGCCGGGCCATCCCGCAGCCGGGGGCGAGCTGACGGCGGACGACCTTCGCGCCGAGTCGCTGGTCGTGATGCAGGAGGGCGCCGGCGTCCGCCAGGTCGTCGAGGAGGAGCTGCGGCGGGCCGGCCTGAAGCTGCGCAGCCTGGAGCCGAAGCTCGAGCTCGGCCTGCAGGAGTCCGTGAAGAGCGCCGTTGCTGCCGGCTACGGCGTCACGTTCATCTCGCGCACGGCGATCGAGGGCGAGCTCGCGGCCGGGACGCTCGCGACCGCGCGAGTCGCCGGGCTCGACCCGTCACGACAGCTCTACGTCGTCCGCGCGAAGGGCCGCCCGCCCACGCGAGCGGCCGAGGCGTTCCTGGAGTTCGCCAGGGAGCACGCGGCGTGATCGTCCGTTGGGGCCTCGATGCCTACCCCGGTCTGCTGGCCGAGCTCGGGATCGAGCGGCCGCTCCTCGTCACGACGCGCCGCTGGGACCAGCTCGACCTCCCTGCCGTCGCACGGTTCGCGGGCTGCCGTCAGCACGTTCCCAGAGAGACCGTGGACGAGGCGGTCGCCGCGGCGGCGGGCGCCGACGGTCTCGTCGCCCTCGGCGGGGGCAGCGCGATCGACACGGCCAAGGCCGTGAGCGCCGAGACCGGGCTACCGCTGGTCTCCATCCCGACGACCTACTCCGGAGCCGAATGGACATCGGGATTCGGGGTCCGGGACGAGGCCCGCGGGCTCAAGCTCGGCGGCGGCGGCGCGCACGTGGAGGGAATCGTCTACGAGCCGGAGCTGACGCTGGGACTTCCCGCGGGCGAGACGGGCGGGACCGCGCTGAACGCCCTCGCGCACTGCGCCGAGGCCCTCTACGTGGCCGGCCGGAACCCGGACGCGGACCGGGAGGCGCTCGCGGGCGCCGCCCTCATCGCCGACTCGCTCCCGCGCGTGCTCGCCGACGGCGGCGACCTCGATGCACGGCGCGAGCTGCTCGAGGGGGCAATGCACGCGGGCGCGGCGCTTGCAGGCGCCGGCCTGGGCCTCGGCCACGCGATGGCGCAGGCGCTCGGCGGCCGCTACGGGATCGCCCACGGCGCGCTCAACGCGGTCGTCCTGCCACCGGCGCTGCGGTTCAACGAGCCGGTCGCGGGCGAGGAGATCGCCCGCTTCGGCGAGGCGATCGGCGATGCTGCCGATGCGCCCGGCAAGGTCGAGGAGCTGGCCCGCCTGGCCGGGTTCGAGCGCCTCCGCGACCTCGGCGTCCCCGAGTCGGAGCTGCCGCTCGTCGCGGAGGCCGCAGCCGAGCGCGGCGGGGCAAAGGCGAACCCGCGGCCGGCCTCGCCGACCGAGATCGCCGAGCTCCTGCGCGGAGTCTGGTAGGAATTCGCGGGTGGCCGAGGACTGGCGCATCACGATCGACTTCGACGACGAGGCGGACGGCACGCAGCTCGTCGAATGGCTGGCGGCTCGCCGCTTCGAGTCGGAGGAGCGCGACAGCTTCGCCGGCCGGGTGGCGGTGAGCCGGGACGGGCCGCGGGTCTTCCTCTACGCGGACACGGAGGAGCTGGCGCGTGACGCCGACGGGATCGTGCGCGCGCTCCTGTCCTCGGAAGGCCGGCAGGCCCGGGTCGCGTTCGAGCGCTGGCACCCCGTCGAGCAGGACTGGAAGGACGCCGCGATCCCGCTCCCCGGGAGCGACGAGGAGATCCAGGCCGAGCGGGGGAGGCAGCAGGAGCGCGAGGCCGCCGAGTCCCTCGCCACCGGCGAGGCCGAGTGGGAGGTGCGCGTCTCGCTCCCGAGCCGCGAGGCCACCGACGAGCTGGCCGACCGCCTCGAGAGCGAGGGCATTCCGGTGACGCGCCGCGCGACGTTTCTCCTCGTCGGCGCGGTGAACCAGGACGAGGCGACCGCGCTCGCCGAGCGGCTTCGCGGCGAGGCGCCCGACGGTTCGACCGTCGAGGTGGAGCCCGGCGGCGCGATGGTCTGGGAGGTCAGCCCGAAGAACCCGTTCGCCGTCTTCGGCGGGCTGGGAGGCTGACAACGGTCGCTCCGGTCGGGTACCCTGGACCCGTCCGGCCCCGCGACGAAAGGAGGATGACGATGGAAGTTGCCAGTTCGTCCTCCCCGCGTGGTCCCGACGGCTTCCTCTAGGGCAGCCGAGCCTCCGTCGAGACGCTCGAGACCGCGCGAGATCGCGTTCTCAGCCCCTGCCAGCACAAAGGAGACTTAGGTTGTTCGAGTTGACCGCGCTCGGGTGGAGCCCGGGCCGACAGGAAGAGTTCGAGTCGCACGCCGCCGGCGGGCTCGCGCCTGCGCGCGTGGCCTCGCAGCACCGCGGTGCGTACGTCGTCTACGCGGAGGGCGGCGAGCGCCCCGCCGAGGTCTCCGGCCGCCTCCGCCACGAAGCCGTGTCCGCATCCGACTTCCCCGCCGTCGGCGACTGGGTCGCCGTCGACGACGCGCCCGGCGCCGGCGCCGCGACGATCCACGCCGTACTCGACCGGGCGACGGCCTTCTCCCGCAAGGCGGCCGGCGAGCAGACCGTCGAGCAGGTCGTGGCCGCGAACGTGGACGTGGTCTTCCTGGTCAGCGCCTTCGGCGACGACCTCAACCCCCGGCGCATCGAGCGCTACCTCGCGTCCGGCTGGGAGAGCGGCGCGGAGCCCGTGATCGTCCTCAACAAGAGCGATCTGTCGGTTGATCTCACCGCCGACGTCGCCGAGGTCGACGCCGTCGCCTTCGGCGTGCCGGTGCACGTCGTCAGCTGTCTCGCCGGCGACGGGCTCGACGAGCTGAAGGCCTACCTCTCCGGCAACCGGACGGTCGCCCTGCTCGGCTCGTCGGGCGTCGGCAAGTCCTCGCTCCTGAACCGGCTCATCGGCTGGGAGCGCCAGGAGGTCCAGGGCATCCGTGACGACGGGCGCGGCCGGCACACGACCACCTCCCGCGAGCTCGTGGTGCTACCGGACGGCGGGCTCGTTCTCGACACTCCCGGCATGCGCGAGCTGGCGCTCTGGGACGCCGGCGCCGGCGTCGACGACGCATTCGCCGACGTGGCCGACCTCGCGGCCGCCTGCCGCTTCGCCGATTGCGCGCACGAGAGCGAGCCGGGCTGCGCGGTGCAGGCCGGGCTCGCCGACGGCAGCCTGGCCGAGGAGCGGCTGGAGAGCTATCGCAAGCTCCAGGGCGAGCTGCGCCATCTCGAGCTGAAGACCGACCCGCGGGCCCTCGCGGAAGCGCGCCGGGCGCGCCGCCGCTTCGCTCGCTCGCTGAGGAAGTCCTCCTACTGACCTGCCATGGAGCTCGGCCCGACCCCGGAGACCGACACCGGCCGCCTGTCGCGGATCGGCATCCTGCGTCCGCTCAGGATCAGGGACTTCGCCCTGCTCTGGGCCGGAGCGACCGTGTCGCTCGCCGGCGACGGCGTCTACGTGGTCGCGCTCGCGTGGCAGGTCTACGAGCTCTCGGACTCGCCGACGGCGCTCTCGCTCGTCGGCGTCGCCTGGACGCTGCCGGTCGGCCTCTTCGTCCTTCTCGGCGGCGTCGTCTCGGACCGGTTCGAGCGGCGCCGGATCATGATCGCCGCCGACCTGGTGCGCGCGGCCGCGGCGGCCACGATCGGCGCCCTGTCGCTCACCGGCGAGGTCGAGCTGTGGCACCTGATCGCCCTCGCGGCCGTGTTCGGCACCGGCGAGGCGTTCTTCGGGCCGGCGTTCATGTCGATCGTGCCGCAGATCGTGCCGCGCGACCTGCTGCTCCAGGCCAACTCGCTCGACCAGTTCATCCGGCCGTTCGCCTTCCTCCTCGTCGGGCCGGCCCTGGGCGGCTGGCTGGTGGCGGCGCTGGGGCCGGGCGAGGCCTTCGTCCTCGACGCGTGCACGTTCGTCGTCTCGGCGTTCGCCATCTTTCTCATCCGGAATCGCGGCACCGGGCGTGAGGAGTCCGAGCGCGGGACCTCGATGCTCCGCGAGCTGCGGGAGGGCTTCGCCTTCGTGCGGGCGCACGCGTGGCTCTGGGCGACCCTGCTCGCGGCCGCGGTCTTCCTGCTCGCCTACTGGGGCCCGGTCGAGGTGCTCGTCCCGTACCGCGTGCGCAACGAGCTGGGCGGGAGCGCCGGCGACTTCGGGCTCGTCCTGGCGTGCGGCGGTGTCGGCTCGATCCTCGCGGCGCTGATCCTCGGCCAGCGCGGCCTGCCGCGACGGCACATCACCTTCATGTACTTGGCCTGGACGATCGGCTCGCTCGCGCTCGTCGGCTTCGGCCTCGCCGGCGCGGTCTGGCAGCTCCAGGCGATCAGCCTGCTCGAGGGAGCGTTCTTCACGGCGGGCCTGGTCGTCTGGGGGACGCTGCTGCAAACGCTCGTACCCGGTGAGCTGCTCGGTCGGGTGACGAGCCTCGACTGGTTCGTCTCGACGAGCCTCGTGCCGATCTCCTTCGCCCTCACCGGGCCGGTCTCGCACGCGCTCGGCGCCCAGTCAACCCTCGTCGTCGCCGGGATCGCCGCCGCGCTCGCCACCATCGCCTTCCTCTTCGTGCCCGGCGTGCGCGACACGGAGCGCGACGGCAGCCTGCAGGGCGTCGGCAGCACGGGCGCGTAGTCATAAGCAATCGCTATGTGTGGAATTAGGAGATCGGTGGTATAGTCCGACCGTCATGGGCGAGCCCATCTCCGTCGACGTGCTCGTGGTCGGAAGCGGCGCCTCCGGGCTCGCGGCCGCCCTTTCCGCCGAGCGTGCCGGCGCCCGCGTGGCGCTGGCTGCAAAGGGCTCGATCCAGTCCTGCAACTCGGCCAAGGCCCAGGGCGGGATCCAGGCGGCCTTCGGCGAGGACGACTCGCCCGAGATCCACGCCGAGGACGTGTGGCGGAGCTCGCACGAGACGGCCGACATGGAGCTCGCCCGAGTCCTCACCTCCGAGGCCCCCAGCACGATCCACTGGCTCGAGGAGCACGGCGTCAAGTTCACCCGGTCGAACGGCGGCTACCGTCTGGCGCGCTGCGGCGGCGCCAGCCGCAAGCGCCTCCTCCAGGTCGGCGATCGCACGGGCCTTGCCATCACGACCGCTCTACGCGGCGCCGTCAAGGCCTCGACCGCGCTCACCTTCCCGAAGTCGCCGCTGGCAGCCCTCGAGCCGACCGAGCCCGGCTGGCGCGCCCGCTGCGGCGAGAACGAGATCGAGGCCGGGGCCGTCGTGCTCGCGGCAGGGGGCCGGTGCTTCCGCGAGGCCGAGGAGCGCGGCGAGCTGACCACGAACCACCCTGGCGCCACCGGCGAGGTGACGCAGATCGCGCTCGACCTCGGCGCCGAGGCGCGCGATCTCGACGCGCTCCAGTACCACCCGAACGGCGGCGCCTGGCCGGAGGGCATGCAGGGCTACTCCATCCCGGAGACGACGCGCGCCTACGGCGCCGTGCTCCTGAACGCCGAGCGCGAGGAGTTCACGGACTCGCTCGGGCCGCGCGACGAGGTCTCGCAGGCGATCGTCGACGAGGTCGAGAAGGACCTCGGCGTCGAGACGCCGGACGGCCGTCCGGCGGTCTGGCTCGACACGACCCGGATCGCCGAGGAGGACGCCAAGATCTCGCTTCCGTACATGCTCCGCCGCTATCGGGCGTACGGCATCGACCCGCTGGCGGAGCCGATCCTCACCTACCCGGTGCTCCACTACCAGAACGGAGGGCTCGTGATCGACGAGCACGGGGAGACGACCCTGGAAGGCCTGTTCGCGTGCGGCGAGATCGCCGGCGGCACTCACGGGCGCAACCGGATGATGGGCAACTCCCTGCTCGAGTGCTGCGTCTTCGGACGCCGAGCAGGCGAGGCAGCCGCGGAGAAGGGGAGGAGCTGATGGCCGTCGCCACCGATCTGCAGAAGGTCGTCGAGGACGCCGCCGCCCATCTCTACGTCTGGGCGCTCAAGGACATCCCGCAGGATCTCCGCGACGCTCTCGCCGAGGCGGCCGGCACCGAGACCTCGGTCCCGGGCCAGCGCGTGCTCCAGACCATCCTCAGGAACGTCGAGGTGGCCGAGGAGGAGCGAAACCTCGTCTGCCAGGACACGGGCATCGCCGTCTACTACTGCCGGGTCGGCGAGCATTTCCCGCTCCACCCGGCGCGGATCTACGAGGCCCTCTACGACGGCACCGAGCGCGCGACCGTCGAGCATCCGCTGCGCTCCAACACCGTGCACACGCTCACGCGCGAGAACACCGGGCAGAACGTCGGCTACCGCGTGCCGATCGTCCACTGGGACTTCGTGCCGGACTGGGACGGGCTCGACGTGAAGTGCGTTCCCAAGGGCTCCGGCTCCGAGAACATGAGCTTCCTGAAGATGTGCGTCCCCGCCGACGGGGTTGCCGGGATCAAGCGCTTCGTGCTCGACTCGATCGTCGGCGCCGGCGGCAAGCCGTGCCCGCCGGGGATCGTCGGCGTCGGCATCGGCGGCTCCGCCGACTACGCGATGCACCTCGCCAAGGAGGCGATCGCGCGCCCCGTCGGCACCCGCAACCCCGACCCGCTCGTGGCGCAGCTCGAGGACGAGCTCAAGGACCTCCTCAACGAGACCGGGATCGGCCCGATGGGCCTCGGCGGCGACGTCACCGTCCTCCAATGCCACATCGAGCATGCGGACACGCACATGACCCTGAACCCGGTCGCCGTCAACTACCAGTGCTGGGCGGCCCGGCGTGCCAGCGTCCACGTGAGCGCCGACGGCGTCGTCGACTACGACCGGGAGTTCTGATGGAGCGCCGCCTCACCTTCCCCGCGTCCGAAGAAGCGATCCGCGAGCTTCGCGCGGGCGACTCCGTGCTCGTGGACGGGCACATCATCGGCATCCGCGACCGCACGCAGGTGCGCATCTTCGACCAGGGGGTTGCGCCGCCCATCGACCTGACGGGCGCCTTCCTCCTGCATACGGCGCCCGGCGTCCGCAAGCTCGAAGAAGGCAAGTACGAGAAGGTCTGCATCGGCACGACGACGAGCGCCCGCATGGTGCGCTTCACCGAGCCGCTCGGCCGCGACTACGGCGTCCGCGCCATCTGCGGCAAGGGCGGCCTGCCCGACGAGGCCATCGAGCCGATGAAGCGGCTCGGGATGGTCTACTTCGCGATCGTCGGCGGCGCGGCCGCGCTCGAGACCACGCAGATCGAGGAGATCGAGGAGGTCTACTGGGAGGAGCTCATGCCCGAGTGCCTCTGGAAGTTCAGGGTCAAGGACTTCGGCCCGCTGACCGTCGCGATCGACTCGCACGGCGCCTCGCTCTACCACGATGTCCAGGAAGAGGCGAAGAAGCGATTGGAGGATCTCTATGCCCGGCTCTGACGGCTTCCTCGACGTGCCGGCCCGCTCGCCCAAGCCGCGCGTCAAGGGGCTCACGCACGTGATCGACAAGGGGCTGAACCTCCGCGACATCGAGGGCCTCTTCGACACGGCGGGCGCCTACGTCGACGTGGTCAAGCTCGGCTGGGGCACGTCGTACGTCACCAACAACCTCGAGAAGAAGATCGCGCTCTACCGGTCGCTGGAGACGCCCGTCGTCTGCGGCGGCACGCTCTTCGAGGCCGTCGTCGCGCGCGGGAAGCTCGACGAGTACAAGAGCTGGCTGACCGAGAACCGCCTGGCGCACGTCGAGGTCTCGGACGGGACGATCGACCTCCCGCGCGAGCGCAAGCTCGAGCTGATCGCCGACCTGGCGCAGGACTTCGTCGTCCTCTCCGAGGTCGGCTCCAAGGACGAGGAGGTCGTCTACGCGCCCTATCAGTGGGTCGAGTGGATGCGCGAGGAGCTCGACGCCGGCGCCTGGAAGGTGATCACCGAGGGCCGCGAGGGCGGGAACGCCGGCATCTACCGGCCGACCGGCGAGATGCGCACCGGCCTGATCGACGAGATCGTCCACGACATCGATCCGGCCGACATCATCTTCGAGGCGCCGCTGAAGGCCTCCCAGGCCTGGTTCGTCCGCAAGTTCGGGCCCGAGGTCAACCTCGGCAACATCCCGCCCGACGAGGTCATCCCGCTCGAGACGCTGCGTCTCGGGCTCCGCGCCGACACCCTCAGGGAGGTGCTGCTCGGTGATCAGCCCGCACCTGTCGCTGACTGACGCCGAGATCGAGGCTTTGCCGGCGGAGGACGTCCTCCGCTGGGCCTTCGAGGAGTTCGGCGAACGCCTCTGCCTCTCGTGCTCCTGGCAGAAGCAGTCCTCAGTCCTCGTGCACATGGTCTCCGAGCTCGGGCTCGACGTGGACATCGTCGAGCTCGACACGCAGCTCTTCTTCCGGGAGTCCTACGAGACCCGCGAGCGGCTCGTCGCGCGCTACGGGCTCAACCTGATCGTTCCCGAGGTGATCACGATCGCCGAGCAGCACAAGCAGGAGGGCCCGAACCTCTGGGAGACGAACCCCGACCGCTGCTGCCACATCCGCAAGGTCGAGCCGCTGCTCCAGGTGCTGGAGCCCTACGACGCCTGGGTCTCGGGCATCCGGCGCGAGCAGTCGCCCTCGCGGGCGGACGCCAAGAAAGTCGAGCGCTCCGAGCGCTACGGCGTCTGGAAGGTGCAGCCGCTCGCGGACTGGACCGAGAAGGACGTCTGGCGGTACATCGTCCAGAACGACATTCCCTACAACCCGCTGCACGATGTCGGCTACCGTTCGATCGGCTGCATCCCGTGCACCCGGCCGACGCGGCCGGACGAGGAGGAGCGCGCAGGCCGCTGGGCCGGCTCCGACAAGCTGGAGTGCGGCATCCACGTTGAGAACAAGGACACCTAGAAGGAGACACGGTTGAGCGAGAACATCTTTGCCCACGAGCACCCCGAGTCCGACCGCGCGCGCGGCGGCGGGTTCACGCTCTGGTTTACCGGGCTCTCGGGCTCCGGCAAGACCACGATCGCGCACCTCGTCGGGCCCGCTCTGGACGAGCGCGGCCACGTCGTCGAGTACCTCGACGGCGACACGGTCCGCACGCACCTGTCGAAGGGACTCGGGTTCTCCAAGGAGGACCGGGACACGAACATCGAGCGGATCGGCTGGGTCGCCTCGCGCATCACGCGCCACGGCGGCACCGCCGTCACCGCCGCCATCTCGCCCTACATCGAGACGCGCCAGAAGGCGCGCGAGATGGTGGAGCCGTTCGGCCCCTTCGTCGAGGTCTTCGTGAACGCGTCGGTCGAGGAGTGCGCGCGCCGCGACACCAACGGTCTCTACGCCAAGGCCTACGCCGGCGAGATCAAGGGCTTCACCGGCGTCGACGACCCGTACGAGGCGCCGGAGAGCCCCGAGATCGTGGTCGACACCGAGGCGCAAACTCCCGAGGAGAGTGCGCAGATCGTCGTCGCCCGGCTCGAGGAGCTGGGCCTGATCGGGTCCGAGGTGCGGGCGTGAGCGCCGTGGCCACCGACCAGTTGATCAGGCCGCACGGCGGCGTTCTCGTCCCCCGCGCGGGCGAGCGGCCGGACGACGTCGACTCGCTGGAGGCCGTCGTGCTCACCTCGCGCGAGCTCTCCGACCTCGACATGCTCGCCTCGGGGGCGCTCTCCCCGCTCACCGGCTTCATGGGCAGGGCGGACTACGAGGGCGTCGTCGAGTCGATGCGCCTCGCCAACGGCCTGCCCTGGGCGCTACCCGTCTGCCTGGCCGTGGCCGAGGGGCCGAAGGGCGACCGCGTCGCACTTACGGACGAGAGCGGCAGGCGGCTCGCCGTGCTCGAGGTCGAGGACGTCTACCCGTACGACAAGGAGCGGGAGGCCGAGCAGTGCTTCCGCACGGCCGACGGCGAGCATCCGGGCGTCGCGCGCCTGTACGCGCAGCACGGCTCGTACCTGGCCGGCTCGGTGACGATCTTCGAGCGGCTCGAGCCGGAGTTCCCGCAGCTCCACAGGGATCCCGCCGACACCCGCGCGCTGTTCGCCGAGCGCGGCTGGAAGCGCGTCGTCGGCTTCCAGACCCGCAACCCGATCCATCGGGCGCACGAGTACCTGACGAAGTGCGCGCTCGAGACCGTGGACGGCCTCCTCATCCATCCGCTGGTCGGTGCGACGAAGTCGGACGACGTCCCCGTCGACGTGCGCGTCAAGGCCTACGACGTGCTGACGGAGGGCTACTACCCCGCCGACCGCGTCGTCGTCTCGGCCTTCCCGGCCGCGATGCGCTACGCCGGGCCGCGTGAGGCGATCTGGCACGCGATCTGCCGCAAGAACTACGGCTGCTCGCACTTCATCGTCGGCCGCGACCACGCCGGCGTCGGCAGCTACTACGGCACCTACGACGCGCAGCTCATCTTCGACGAGTTCGAGCCGCACGAGCTCGACATCGAGCCGATGTTCTTCGAGCACTCCTTCTGGTGCAAGGTCTGCGGCCAGATGGCGACCGCGAAGACCTGCCCGCACGGAGGAGACGACCACGTCTTCCTCTCCGGCACCAAGGTGCGCGAGCTCCTCTCCGAGGGGCAGCTCCCGCCTGAGGAGTTCACGCGGCCGGAGGTTGCCGAGGTTCTGATCGAGGCGTACCGGAGCTAGCGCTCTCCTACAATCGCGAAGCCATGCGGGTCGCCTGGGTGAGCTTCGCACGCCGGTGGAAGCTCGTGCTCGCAGTCGCGCTCCTCGTCGGCTCGGTCGCGGCCTTCAGCTATACGGAGAAGCTGAAGGTCACGCGCTCGCCCGTCGGCGTCCCGCGCTTCGATCGCTGGCTGAACCCGGGCTGCGACTGTCCTCAAGAGCGCGTCGCCCTCAGCTTCCAGCTCCGCAAGCCGCAGCGGGTCGATGTGGACATCGTCGATGCTGACGGTGACCGCGTTCGCGTGCTGGCGACCGGTGAGCGCCTGCCGAGGGGGCGGGTCGAGTACGAGTGGGACGGTCGAGACGACTCGGGGGCGGTCGTTCCCGACGGCGTCTACCGCGTCCGCGTCCGTCTGCTGGACGACCGCCGGACGATCGTCATCCCCGTGGAAGTCCACGTCGATACGCAGCCGCCGCGGGTCGGGGGCGTGCGCGTCTCTCCGCGGTCGGTCGCCGCGGGCGCGCAGGTGGCGATCCGCTTCCGGACGAACGAGGTCGGCACCCCGGTCGTCTTCGTGGGCGGCGCGGAGGCCGAGCGCGCGCGTCGCGTCCGGCCGGGGGACCGCCGCGTCGTGTGGATTCCGGGGGCGGCGGGTACCTACCAGGTCGCCGTCGCCATGAGCGACCGCGCGGGCAACGTCTCGCCGCCCTCCGCGGCCGTCCAGGTGACCGTCACAGAGCCGCGCTGAGCGCCGTGTGTCAGGCGCTCGCCTCTCCGGAGGCAGCGCCACCCGATCCTGGCCCAGGCCCCTTCACCGGAGACACGGCCGGCAGATCCGCGGGCGCGGGGTGGAGGGCGAGCGAAAGGCAGGCCGCGGCCAGCCCGACGATCCCCCAGGTGAACGGGTCTTCGAAGAAGCCGCTGTACAAGAGCGAGTGCACGAAGAGCACGGTGAAAGCCGCCAGGAGCGCGAGCCCGAACGCCGGCCGCCGCTGCATCGCGAGGAGCGTCGCCCGCACGGTCGCCGCGAGGAACGCCAGGTAGAGGATCAGCCCGACTGCGCCCAGCTCCGCCGCCAGCGTCAGCGGCGTCGTGTGTGAGACGTTACGCCGCTTGAGCTTGCGGGCGTCTTCCAGGCGGCTGCTGGCCCGTGGCTGCGCCCCGATGCCGACGCCCACGACCGGATTGTCGAGGAAGACCGGGAGGGTGAGGGAGGCAAGCGGCGCGCGGCCGCTCGTCACGCGGCGCAGCGACTCGTCGTGCGTGACGGCGGCGATCACACCCACGGCGGCGAGCACGAGGGCAGCGGTCGTTGCGGCCAGGACCCGGCGGGAGACGCGGTCGCCCGCGAGGATCCCGATGACGAGCACCGCGGCGAAGAGCGCGACGAAGCTCGACTGCGAGTAGGAGAAGAAGACGCCCACCAGCAGGAGGCCGAGAAGCGGGAGGCCGTGAGCGGGTCGCACCTTGTCGAGCCAGAGGAGGACGAGCAGCACGACGATCCCGAGCACGAGGAAACGTCCGTAGATGCTCGGGTCCGTGAAGATCGAGGTGACGCGGAAGTAGGACCTGTACGCATTCGTGAACTGAAACTGGAGGTCGTCCGCGTAGAAGAGCGTGTGTGTCCATTGCTGCCAGAGCCCAATCAGAGCGACGACGGCGGCCTCGGCCAGCAGCACGACGGCAAGCGCGCGCGAGACGATTCCCGACAGGATCGTCTGCGCAACGAGCACAACGAGCATCGTGAACGGGAGCAGGAAGAAGAGGAGGTCGATCACGCCCTCGCGCGGGTCCCTGGACCACACCAGCGAGAGCGAGGCGAAGCCGACGAGCCCGGCCGTGGGCGCGGCGAGCAGGACCGGCAGCGGCCGCCACTCGCCGCGGAAGGCCCCGTAGGCCAGGGCGAGCGCGCCGGCCCCGAGCACCGCGTAAAGCGGGACGAGGAGGAACGCCTTCTCGTCTTCGAGCGTGATCGAGACGCGCACCGGGGCCACGGCCAGGAGCGCCACCGGGAGCGCAGCCGGGATGCGCACGAAGAGGACGGCGAGGCCCGCGGCGGCCGCCAGCCCGCAGAGGGCCGCGCCGAGCCGGAGCGGCGAGCGCACGATCTGCTCGAGCTGGTCGGGGACGAGCGCGAGCGCAAGGCCTGTGCCGGCGGCGAGCAGGAGCGCGAGCCCGGCGAGCACCTGGAGGCGGGAGCGGGCAAGCAGGATCACGGGCGCGCCGATTGCGCCCACGACGGCCGCCGCCTCGGCGAGTTCGACGCGCTCCATGATCGGTCGCGAAGCCTAGACGGCGCGGGCCCCGCTCAGCGGCAGTCGGCGCAGAGGCCCGAGACCTCGAGCCGGTGGCCCGTCGTCACGAAGCCCTGCGCCGCCGAGATCCGCTCGAGCCAGGGGTCGAGCTCGCAGCCCTCGAGCTCGACGACCCGGTGACAGCTCGAACAGACGAGATGGTGGTGATGGCCGTCGCCGCAGCGCCTGTAGCAGAGCTCGCCCTGGCGGTGGGAGAGGGCGTCGATCACGCCCTCGTCCGCGAGGAGCCCGAGCGTGCGGTAGACGGTTGCGAGGCCGAGGCGCTCGCCCTGTCCGCGCAGGCGCCCGTGGAGCTCCTGCGCGGTGACGTCGTCGTGCTCCTTCATCAGCTCGGCGAGGACGGTCAGGCGCTGCCGCGTGGGCCTAACGCCCACGTCCCGGAGCAGCTCGGCTGCCCGTTCTTGCTCGGCCGTGGCCACCGGGGTATGCTAGCACCGATGATAACGAGAACCGTTCTCACTACAGCCGTTCTGGGATTGAGTCTTGCCGCCTGCGGCGGGAGCGGCGGGAACGGCTCCGGGGGGACGCAGGTCGTGGCTGGCTTTTACCCGCTCGCCTTCGCGGCGGAGGAGATCGGTGGCGACCGCGTCGAGGTGACGAATCTCACGCCCGCGGGCGCCGAGCCCCACGACGTCGAGCTCACGCCGCGGGACGTGGAGCGTGTCCGCTCGGCCGATGTCGTCCTCTATGCCGGCGGCTTACAGCCCGCGCTCGAGGAGGCCGCGGACGGCGCAGACGGCGTGGTTGTCGACGTGCTCGACGGCCTGGAGCTGCGCGAGGGGGACGGCGGGGTCGACCCGCACGTCTGGCTCGACCCGGAGCGCTTCGCGCACGTGGTCGAGCGGGTCGGCGAGGAACTGGGGCGCGAAGCGCCGGCCCGGGCGCTCGCTGCCCGGCTGCGCGCGCTCGACGAGGAGCTGCGCGCGGGGCTCGCCGACTGCGACCGGCGTGAGCTCGTGACCGCCCACGACGCCTTCGGGTACCTCGCCGACCGCTACGCCCTCGACACGATCCCGATCGCCGGCCTCTCCCCCGAGGCGGAGCCGGCCCCGCGCGACCTCGAGGAGGTTGCCGAGCTCGTGGAGGAGCACGCCGCGACGACCGTCTTCGTCGAGCCGCTGCTGTCGCCGGAGGTCGGCGAGACGGTCGCCCGCGAGGCCGGCGCCGAGACCGCCGTGCTCGATCCGCTCGAGGGGCTGACGGAGGAGGACCTGGCCGCCGGCGAGGACTACTTCTCCGTGATGCGGGCCAACCTGGAGGCGCTGCGCGAAGGGCTCGGATGCCGGTGACGCCGGTGGAGCTCGAGGGCGTCTCCTTCGCCTACCGGCCGGGCCAGCCGGTGCTGAACGACGTCGAGCCTCTCCGTCGCCGAGAACGAGTTCGTGGCGATCGCGGGGCCGAACGGGGGCGGCAAGACGACGCTGATCCGTCTCGTGCTCGGGCTCGCGCGTCCGACGGCTGGGTCGGTGCGCCTCTTCGGCGAGCCGGCGCACCGCTTCTCCCGGCGCGCGACGCTCGGGTACGTCCCGCAGCGCGCGCGCATCGGCGGCGAGGGGCCGATGACCGTACGGGAGGTCGTCTCTGCGGGCCGCCTCGCGCAGGGCGGCCTGCTCGGCCCGCTGCGCGCCCGCGACCGCGCGATCGTCGAGGAGGCGATGGCCGACGTCGGGCTCGGCGAGCTCGGCGACGCGCAGCTCTCCGAGCTCTCGGGCGGCCAGCAGCAGCGCGCCTTCATCGCCAAGGCGCTCGCCGGGCAGCCCTCGCTCCTCGTCCTGGACGAGCCGACGGCGGGCGTCGACGCCGGCTCCCAGGAGTCGCTCGCGCGGCTGCTCGACCGCCTCCACCGCGAGCGGCACGTGACGACGCTCTACGTCTCGCACGAGTTCGGCGCGGTCGAGAGCATCGTCGACCGCCTCGTGCTCGTGCGCGGCGGGATCGTCTTCGACGGGCCGCCGAGCACGCTCCCCGGCGAGTGGCACGACCCCTCGCACGCCCATGCTCGACTCTGAGTTCATGCGGCTCGCCTTCGCGGCGGGCGCGGTCATCGGCATCCTCGCGCCGGCGGTCGGCTTCTTCCTCGTCCAGCGGAACATGAGCCTCGTCGGCGACGGGATCGGCCACACGGCCTTCGCCGGCGTCGCGCTCGGCTACCTGCTCGGCATCTCGCCGGTGCTGACCGCGCTGCTCGCCGCCGTGGCCGGTGCGGTGGGGATCGAGTGGCTGCGCTCCCGCCGCCGGACGGCCGGTGACCAGGCACTGGCGCTTCTCTTCTACACCGGGCTCGCCGCCGGGGTGGTGCTCGCCTCCTCGGCGGGCGCGTTGAACATCGACCTTTTCGCCTTCCTCTTCGGGTCGATCCTCACGGTCACGCGCGAGGACCTCGTCGTCGTGGCCGTGCTCGGGCTGGGCGGGCTGGCGGTGATCGGCCTGCTGTACCGCGCGCTCGCCGGGGTGGTGGTCGACGAGGAGGGGGCGCAGGTCGCCGGCGTTCCGGTCGCGCCGCTGAACGTGCTCGTGGCCGGGCTCGCCGGCCTGACGATCGGGCTCTCGATGCAGATCGTCGGCATCCTCCTCATCGCCGCGCTGATGGTGCTGCCGGTGATCGCCTCCGGCCGCGTCGCCTGGAGCATGCGCTCGTCAATCGTCATCGCGATGGGGATCGGCCTCGCTTCCGTCTTCGCCGGCCTGACGATCGCGTACTACGCCGACCTGCCGCCGGGCGGGGCGATCGTCCTCGTCGCCGCGGGCGCGTTCGCCCTCGCGAGCCTGGCCGAGGTCGCCCGCGGGCATCGGTAGGGTGACGCGGTGATCGACGGCTGGAAACGCGCGCTCGTCCTCGCTCCGCACACGGACGACGGGGAGTTCGGCTGCGGCGGGACGATGGCCCGCCTGGTCGAAGCGGGGATGGAGGTGCGCTACGTCGCCTTCTCCATCGCCACGAAGTCGCTGCCGGAGGGCTTTCCGCCGGACACGCTCGCGCGCGAGGTGCGCGCCGCCACGGCGGAGATCGGGATCCCCGAGAGGCAGCTCGTCGTGCAGGACTTCGAGGTGCGCGCCTTTCCGGACCACCGCCAGGCGATCCTCGAACTCCTCATCGAGCTCTGGGAGGAGTGGCCGCCCGACGCGGTGTTCATGCCGAGCCTGCGCGACATCCACCAGGACCACCAAGTCGTCGCCCAGGAGGGCCTGCGCGCCTTCAAGCGGACGACCGTCCTCGGCTACGAGATCCCCTGGAACAACTTCAACTTCGACCACCAGGCGTACGTGGCCTGGAGGAGCGCCACGTGGAGCGCAAGGTCGCGGCGCTCGCGCACTACGCCTCGCAGCAGCACCGCAACTACGCCAACCCCGAGTACATCCGCAACCTCGCCCGAACGCACGGCCTCAACGTCAACCGGGACTTCGCCGAGGTGTTCGAGGTCTACCGCGTCGTGAGCTGATGGCGCGGCGCATCGTCCTGAGGCCCTGTGAGACTGCGCGCCGTGCGGAGGTTCCGGCGACCGAGCTCTGGTTACCCACGCTAAGGTGACCTCCGTGATTCTGGGAGCCGGCATCGCCGGGCTCGGCGCTGGCCTGGCGCTGGCCGAAACTGGAAGCGACTTCACCATGCTGGAGCTCGAGGACGGGCCCGGCGGTCTCGTGCGGACCGACGAGGTCGACGGGTTCCGCTTCGACCGCACCGGCCACTTCCTGCACTTCAAGGGCGACCTGCTCTGGCAGCAGCTCCAGGAGACGGGCGTCCCGTTCGACCGCATCGAGCGCAAGAGCGCCGTGCTGGTCGGGGCAGGCCGTCGTCCCCTATCCCATCCAGTACAACCTGTGGGCGCTCGACTCGCCGGAGCTCGCGCAGGCGTCGCTGGCGGAGCTCACCGGCGACGGCCACCCGGACGAGCCGCCCGAGACCTTCGCCGACCTCATGCTCAGGAGCTGGGGCCGGACGCTCTACGACATCTTCTTCCAGCCGTACAACGAAAAGCTCTGGGGGCGGCCGCTGACGGACCTGCCCGCGGACTGCGTCGGGGGGTATCTCCCCACGATCGACGTCGACCTGGCGGTCGCCGGCGCGGCCGGCCTCACGGAGTACGGCGGCTACAACGGCACGTTCTTCTATCCTTCCAGCGGCCGCCTTGGCGACGCCGCGGACGCACTGGCGGCGCCGCTCGCGGACCGAACATGCTATGAGTGCGCCGTCCGAGCGATCGAACTCAGTGAGCGGCTCGTCGAGACCGGGAGGGAGACCATCGTACGAGATGTTGATCTCCACCCTGCCCCTGGACACGTTCCTCGTCCTCGCCGGCGAGCAGCCATCGCCCGAGCTCTTCGAGGCGTCCGAGATCCTCAACGTCAGGATCGGGTTCCGCGGCTCCATGCGGAAGCCGCACCAGTGGGTCTACGTGCCTGACGCCGAGCTGCCGTTCCACCGCATCGGGTTCCCGAGCAACGTGAACCCGAAGACCTGCCCGCCGGGCTGCGCGAGCATCTCGGTCGAGTACACGCACCCGCGCGACGGGGCGCCGCTCGCCGGCGCCGATATCGCCGACCAGGAAATCGCCTACCTCGACCGCCTGGGCTTTCCGTCGAAGAGGTGCTCACGGTGAACGAGCTCCTGCTCGAGCCCGCGTACGTCGTCAACCGCTCGCCGGGCCGGCCTGAGTTCGAGGAGATCCGCCGCCGCCTGGCGGAGGCGGGCGTCACCCTGGCCGGCCGCTTCGCCACCTGGGACTACCTGTCGATCGAGGAGTCGTTCGACTCCGGCTGGCTCGCCGGAGCGACGGTCCGGGAGGGCGTGCGTGTCTAGGGGCGACGGGATCGTCGGCGAGAACGGCCTGCTGATCTGGCTCGCGCTCTCGGCAGCTTTCATCGTGGCCGCCGTCGGGCGGTCGCCGTGCGCGCCGCCGCGCGCCGCGGCCTCGGCGTCGTCGATGTCCCGGACCCGATCATCCCCGCGCACACGAGGCCGGTGGCCACCATCGGCGGGATCGCGGTGGCGCTCGGCTGCCTCGCTGGAGTCGCCGTCATCGGCCTGACGGAGACGGTAAGAGCCGAGCTCGCTATCGGCGCGCTCCTCTTCCTTGCCATCGGGGTGATGGACGATCTGCTGAAGCTGTCCGTCCGCGGGAAGCTCCTGCCGCAGCTGCTGGCCGCCGGGGTCGTGGTCGCGCTCGGCGCAAAGCTCGAGGTGACGGGGAACGGCGCCCTCGACGCGGCGCTCGCGTTCGTCTGGATCCTCGTCGTCGTGAACGCCGTCAACCTGACGGACATCTGCGACGGCCTCGTCTCGGGGCTCGCGGCCATCGCGTTCCTGACACTGGCCGCCATCGACCCGTCGCGCGGCGAGATCGCCATCATCGCGGCCGGCGCCTGCGCGGGGTTCCTCGTCCTCAACGCCCCCAGGGCCTCGATCTTCCTCGGCGACGCCGGCAGCCACTTCGTCGGCTTCCTCCTGGCCGCCCTCTCGATGCAGACGGTCGGGGGCCGGGATCGATTCGCCGAGTTCACCGCCGTGCTGCTCGTGCTCGGCGTCTTCCTCTTCGAGCTCGTCTTCCTCGTGTGGGCGCGCCGCCGCCGCGGCCTCTCGTGGTGGCTCGGGAGCGACGACCACGCCGCGATCAGGCTCCAGGCGGCCGGGCTGACCGTCTGGAGCACCGACGTCATCCTCTGGGTCTGCGGCGCCATGCTCGGGATCGGCGCGATCCTCGTGCACCGGCTCGACGGCCTCCAGCTTCTCCCGCTCGGCATCGCCGTCGCGGCGTTTTTCGTGATCGCCTGGCGCGTCCTCGCCGGCCTCATGACTCCGACGGAGGCTGAGGTCGCGGAGGCGCGGACGCCCGCGCGATGACCCCCGCGCAGCCGCGGCTCGACTTCGTGGCGGGACTGCCGCGGAGCGGAAGCACCTGGCTCGGGCGCGCGCTCGGGCGGCACCCGGACGTTGCCGCCTTCGGGGAGACCTGCTTTACGGCCGGCTGTACGTCGAGCCGCGCGAGGACGGCCTCTACGGCGCGGAGGAGCTCGAGCGCGTGCGGCAGATCCAGCGGACGCGGGACTGGGAGACCACGACGACCGACCCGACCGGCGGCGACCCGCCCTGGCGGCCCGGCGAGTACGCGGAGCTCGTAGACGCGTCTTCGCGGGCCTGGGGCCGCCCCTGCCGCCGCACAGGTGCTCGAGGCCATTGCGGCAGCGTGGTCGAGCGCGGGGCCAAGCAGCGCGCGAGCGAGAATACGCCGCTGCACGTGCACTGGCTCCCGCGGATGGCGGAGAGCTTCCCCGACGCCCGCTTCGTCCTCACCCCGCGGAACCCGTACGAGTACACCGCCTCGAACAAGCGCCTGGGACGGCGGCTCGACAGCCGGGTGCGGCGCGCGCTCGACAGCCCGTGGCGCCACCCGCTGATCGCGGCCCTCTTCTGGCGCTCGTACGCCAGGTCGATCCGGCGGGCGCTCGCCGCGTACCCGGACCGTACGCTGCTCGTCCGCAACGAAGACCTGAAGGACCGCACCGTGGAGACGCTCGCGGGGATCCAGGCGTTCCTCGAGCTCTCCGAGGCCGACCTCACCGGGTCCGCGGGAGCGAACTCGAGCTTCCGCGAAGGCGAAGAGCGCGCGCTGAGCGCGACCGACGTCTTCTGGATGAACCTCGTCGCCGGCCGCGCCATGCGCGCCTGCGGCTACGAGCAGCGCCCGGCGAAGCCGGGGATCGCGCCGGCCGCCGCCTCGATCGCCCTCGCGCCGTTGAGCCTCGCGGCTACTGCAGTGCGCATCCCGCGGATGGTGCCCGGGTCGTTCGTCGCCTACACGCGCGGCTGGCGCCGCCGCTGGACTCAGAGCGTCCGGTAGGTCAGCGTCTCCCGAGCGCGCGTCTCGTGGGAGCGGACGATCGCGTCGCAGATCTCCGCCGTGCGGTACCCGTCCTCGAAGGTAGCCCCGTAGGGGCCGACCTCGCCGTCCGAGGCGATCGCATCGAGGAAATGGTGCAGCTCGTGCACGAAGGTGTGCTCCCAGCCGATCACGTGCCCGGGCGGCCACCAGTGCTGCCAGAAGGGGTGATCCCCTTCGGAGACGAGGATCGTCCGCAGGCCCGCCTCGGCGGTCGTCGCGTCCGGGCCCGGGCTCACCTGCAGCTCGTTCAGTCGCTCGAGGTCGAAGGCGAGCGAGCCCTTGGAGCCGTTGATCTCCCAGCGCATGGAGTTCTTCCTGCCGGTCGCGAAGCGGGAGGCCTCGAAGGTGCCGACGGCGCCGCCGTCGAACTCGGCGATCGCCTCGAAGGCGTCGTCGACGTCGACGCGGCCGCCCGGCCGGTCGTCGATGAACGTCCGCAGGACGCCGGAGATCGACTCGACCTCGCCCACGAGGAAGCGGCCGAGGTCGATGATGTGCGCGCCCAGGTCGCCGAGCGCGCCGGAGCCCGCGACCGAGCGGTCGAGCCGCCAGACCTTGGCGAAGGCCGGGTCGAGGATCCAGTCCTGGAGGTACGAGGCGCGGAAGTGGTAGATCTCGCCGAGCTCGCCGGCCTCGATCATCTCGCGCGCGAGCCGCACGGCCGGGACGAAGCGGTAGTTGAACGCGCACATGTGCTTGACGCCCGTCGCGGCGACGCGGCGGTACATCTCGAAGGACTCGTCGGCCGTGCGCCCGAGCGGCTTCTCGCAGACAACGTGCTTGCCCGCCTCGGCCGCGGCGATGGTCGGCTCGGCGTGGAACGAGTTCGGGCCGGAGTTGTCGAAGAGCTGGACGGCGGGGTCGGCGACGAGATCGTGCCAGTCGGTCGTCCAGCGCTCGAAGCCGTACCGCAGCGCCGCCTCGGCGACTGCGTCCTCCGACCGCCCGGCGACCGAGACGAGCAGCGGGCGCAGCGGCGGCGGCCAGGTCATGTAGGAAAGCGCGCGGTAGGCGTGCGCGTGCGCCTTCCCCATGAAGGCGTACCCGAGCATGCCGACGCCGATCGTGTCGGGCAGGTCGGTCACGCGGTCGGCTGCGGGCTCGGCGACGTCGGCCTTCAGGCCGCTCACGAGACGTCTGCCTTGAACTGCTGATCGAAGGCGACGGCAGACGGAGCGAAGTCGATGCGGCGCACGAACGCGACCGCGTCCTGCGCACCCCACTGTCTATCCATGCCGGAGTCCTCCCATTCGACGGAGAGCGGTCCTTCGTACCCGATCCGGTTGAGCGCGCGGATCATCTCCTCGAAGTCGACGTCTCCGTGCCCGGGCGAGACGAAGTCCCAGCCGCGGGCGCGGTCCCCGAAGTCGACGTGCGAGCCGAGGATGCTCCGCCGGCCGTCCAGCCGCCGCTTCGAGTCCTTGACGTGCACGTGGTAGATGCGGTCCGCGAACTCGGCAACGAACTCGGCCGGGTCCAGGAACTGGTGGATCAGATGGCTGGGATCGAAGTTGATCCCGAACGCAGGGTTCCGGCCGACGGCCTCCAGGGCGCGCGCGGTCGTCGGAAAGTCGTACGCGATCTCGGTCGGGTGCACCTCGAGCCCGAAGCGGACCCCCTCCGTCTCGAAGACCTCGAGGATGGGCAGCCACCGTTCGGCGAAGTCCTCGTACCCCCGGTCGATCGCCGCCCAGTCGTTGGGCGGGAACGAGTAGAGCATGTGCCAGATGCTCGACCCGGTAAAGCCGTTCACCTGGGTGACGCCGAACGCCGCCGCGGCACGGGCCGTGTCGGCCACGCGCGCGGCCGCGCGCTGTCTGACGCCCTCCGGATCGCCGTCCCCCCAGATCTCCGGCGGGAGGATCGCTCGGTGGCGCTCGTCGATCGGGTCGCAGACCGCCTGCCCGACGAGGTGGCAGGAGATCGCCTCGCAGACGAGCCCCCGCGACTCGAGCAGCTCGCGGCGGCCGCGGCAGTAGTCAGCGTCGCTCAGCGCGGCCGCGACATCGAAGTGGTCACCCCAGCATGCGAGCTCGAGCCCGTCGTAGCCCCAGTCGGCCACGCTCGTCGCCAGGTCCTCCAGAGGGAGGTCCGCCCACTGACCGGTGAAGAGCGTGACGGAGCGAGGCACGGTGATGCCCCCAGCGCCTCAGCCCGTCCAGGCCGCGGCTCCTCGGAGCGTAAGGATGAATAGCGGCAATACTTTGCCGCGTCAAGCCCTAAGTCACGCGCGGCGAGGGACTAACGCAGGGCGGCGAGCTCGCGGCGCCCGACCGGCGTCCCGGCGTCGAGCCACTGCGAGAGGCGGTGCGGCGAGAAGAGCTCGTCGGTCACCATGGCGGCCGCGCCGATCACCCCGCCGAGGCCCTCGAGCGTCGACCGCTTGACGACGAGGTCGCGGGTCGCCAGCGGGAGCGAACGGCGGTAGACGCTCTCGCGGATGGTCGCCAGCAGGAGGTCGCCGGCGCCCGCGACGCCGCCGCCGATGACGATCAGCGACGGGTTGAAGAAGTTCACGATGCCCGCCAGCATCCGGCCGATCAGGCGGCCGGCGTTCGTGATCAACTCGACGCTGGCCGGGTCGCCGTGCGCCGCGGCCCGCGAGAGGTCGCGGGCGTCGAGCGAGCCCTTCTCGTCGAGCAGCCTGGCGAGGAAGGGACTGCGGCCCTCCCTGGCGAGGCGCTCGGCGTCTCGGCCGAGAGCGGCCCCGCCGGCGAAGGCCTCGAGGCAGTTCACGTTCCCGCAGCGGCAGATGACGTCGTCGCCGTCCACGTCGAGGATCTGGATGTGTCCGACGTCGCCTGCGCAGCCCTGCGCGCCCCGGTGCAGGCGGCCCTCGACGACGATCCCGGCGCCGATGCCCGTGCCGATCTTGATGAAGACGACGTTCTCGTGCTCGCGCGCGATGCCCGCGCGCAGCTCGCCGAGCGCCATCACGTTCACGTCGTTGTCGACCCAGATGGGGACGTCGTAGTCGGAGAAGCGCTCGCGCACCGGATGGCGGTCCCAGCCCGGCATGATCGGCGGCGCGATCGGGCGGCCCGAGTGGAACTCGACCGGCCCCGGGAGGCCGATGCCGATCCCCCAGAGCTTCCCGGGCAGCTCGTCCGCCTCGGCGAGGCATTGCTGGAAGAGCTCGTCGACGTGGTCGAGGACGATGTCCGCGCCGGCTGCGATGTCGTACGGCTCCTCGACGTGCACGATGATCTGGCCGGCGAGGTCGGCCACGGCGATGTCGACGCTCGTGGCGCCGAGGTCGGCGACGAGCAGGTGGCCGGCGTCGGCGCGGAAGCGCAGGAGCCGGGGTGCACGGCCGCCGGTGGACGGCCCGAGCTCGCCCTCGGCGAGGAGCCCGTACTCGACGAGCTCCGCCACGCGCTGCGTCACGACCGCGCGCGTGAGGCCGGTCGCGTGCATGAGGCGGGGCCGGGTCGAGGAGCCGTGCGTCCGGACGAAGTCGAGCACCGTGACGAGGCCGTTCAGGCTCTCCTCGGCGGGGCCGGACACCGTTCGCGCCATTCAGACCTCCTCGTCCGGAACGGTACTGAAGCCGTGCGTCGATCCGGTGGATCGCACTTCTTACGATAACGGCAAACACATAGTTCTCCAAGCGACTGACTTCTCTTGCAATGCAGCAGAAGATGTCGTAGTGTCGCGCGCAATGGCTCCGACGACGGTGCCGAAGCTGCCGTTGCAGGCAGCCGAGAGACCGGCTCCTCAGGTCCCGCGCGTGCGTGCTCTCGAAGGCGCCCACCCCGGCGCCGCGCCCCGCGAGACGACCAGGATGTCTGCCTCGAGACAGGAGGTATGGATGGCGAGAGAGCTCGTAGCGTGCCCGATCATCGGTGTCACACGCGCGTGCAGGCCATGAGGGACGCGTAGACCGCAGCACGTCCGGACACGCGGCCGAGGGGTTCCAGGCAACGCGCCCTTCGTGCCTCGTCCACGAGAAGTCCCACTTAGGGGAGGGGGATGCTCAGATGAGAAAGACTCGTTGGCTGGCGACACTGGTCGTCGCCGGCCTGGCGCTGGTCCTGTCGGGGACGGCGCAGGCTCAGGAGCCCGATTTCGACCTGCTCGTCTTCACCGGGCGCGGGGGGACGCCGCCGCCCGTCGCCGGCAATGCGGTGAGGACGATTCGGGAGCTTGCGGACGCCAACAACTTCAACGTCGTCGTCACCGACCGGCCGGAGGAGTTCGAGAAGAATCGCCTCCAGCGGTACGAAGCCATGCTCTTCCTCAACACCGGTGCCGCGCAGCTCGGGCCCGCTCACGAGCAGGCCATCGAGGAGTGGTTCCATGCAGGGGGCGGCTTCATGGGCTTGGGCTCGGCGATCGAGACCGAACCCGAGTGGGGGTTCCTGACCGGCGTCCTCGGAGCGCGCGCCGCGAGCCGGACCGACAATGCGCTGGGCACGATCAAGGTCGCGGACAGGGTTCACGACGCCAGCAAGGACCTGCCCGAGTACTGGAACTGGACCGACCGCTGGTACAACTTCGACACCAACGTCCGCGGCGTCAGCCACGTGCTGATGACCGTCGTCGAGGAGCCGTTCGCCAAGCAGCCCGACTACCGGGTGCTGAACGCGATCGACGGCACGATGGGCGCCGACCATCCAGTCGCCTGGTGCAAGGACTACCAGGGCGGGCGCTCGTTCTACACGGCGCTCGGGTCGTCCCAGGCGAGCTTCTCCGACTCGAACTTCAAGAAGCACCTCTACGGGGCCCTGCGCTGGACGGCCGGCATCGCCGACCCCGTCTACAGCGACTGCGGCGCCACCGTGCTCGCCAACTACCAGATGAACTTCGTGGCGGCTCCGCCGAACCTGAGCGAGCCGATCGGCTTCGACGTCCTGCCCGACGGCACCGGCCGGGTCATCCAGACCGATCGCCGCGGCGGCGTCCGCCTCCACGACCCCGCCACCAACTCGACCACGGTCCTGGCCACGATTCCCGTCTACATCGCCAACGAGGACGGGATGTACGGGCCCGAGGTCGACAACAACTTCAACACGAACAAGTGGGTGTACCTCTTCTACTCGCCGCCGACCGTCGAGAACGTGAAGCAGTCCGACGGCTCGACGGCGACGATCACGACGCCTCTGAACGACCCAACGACGCCGCAGAACGAGCAGAACGCTCCCAACTTCGCCTGCGTCGCTAACCGCATGGGATCCGTACGTCGGTTACTTCCAGCTGTCGCGCTTCAAGTTCGTCGAGGCGACCGCGACGACGCCGGCCCACCTCGATCTCGCCAGCGAGCAGCAGATCCTCCGCGTCGACAACAACCGCGGCGCCTGCTGCCACGTTGCCGGCGACATCGACTTCGACTCGAACAACAACCTGTGGATGGTCACGGGCGACGACACGCCCGCCGGCGGCGGCAACTCCGGCGGCTTCAGCCCGTTCAACGGCCAGCTCACGAACGAGGTGCAGCAGGTGAACGTCACGGGCGCGACGGGCGGCACGTTCACGCTCACGTTCGACGGCGAGACCACTGCGCCGATTCCGTTCCCGCTCGTCAACACCGACATCGAGTCGGCGCTGGAGGCGCTTGCCGGCCTCACCGACGTGGCGGTGACCGGGAACGCGGCAACCAACCGTCAGGTGAACTTCGCCGGTAACAAGGAAGGCCAGGACGTTCCGCTGATGACGGCCGACCCGAGCGGGCTGATCGGGACCACGCCGGCCGCAGTCGGTCGCCATGGCGACGATCAACAACGGCCAGGGGATCAACATCCCGGCCGAGGCGGGCCTGTTCAACGCTCCACACGTGGACGCCAGGCGCTCGGCCCAGAACACCGGTGACCTCCGCGGGAAGCTCCTGCGGATCACCGTGAAGGCGGGCGACATCACGCCGGCCGAGGAGAACAGCTTCGGCGGGGCCTACACGATTCCGGCGGGGAACCTCTTCCCGGTGGGCATGGCGCGGACCCGACCCGAGATCTACGCGATGGGGTTCCGCAACCCGTTCCGGCTGACGCTGGACAAGGACGACGTCGCCTACATCAGCGACTACTCCCCCGACTCGCAGGTGCCGCAGAACTTCCGCGGGCCGGCCGGTACCGGCCGCTTCCAGGTGGTCGACGAGCCCGCCAACTACGGCTGGCCGCTCTGCTACCAGCCGGACCTCCCGTACTACAAGTGGGACTTCAACACGTCGACGCCGCTGCCGAGCTCGGCCGCGCCGGAGACGAACGATTGCGACGACCCGACCCGCGGGCCCCAGAACCTCTCACACTGGGTGGCCAGCGGTGGGCCGGCGGTCGAGCCGGGTCTCGAGTACGGGCCGCCGATCAAGCGGTCCGAGATCTGGTACTCGTACCGCGACAACCAGGGCCCGCCGAACGGGCCGCTGGGGACGCCGTGCTTCGAGTACTACAACGGCTCGTGGAACAACGTGCTGCCGAGTCCGTGCCCGCAGCTGTTCCCCGAGCTGTTCACGGGCGGCGTGGGTCCGCACGGCACCGCGCCGTACGACTTCGACCCGTCCAACCCAAGCCCGACGAAGTTCCCGCCGTACTACGACGGGTCCTTCATCATCGGGGAGTTCACGCAGGACACCATGCGCGAGGTCAAACTCGACTCACAGGGCAGGGTCTTCAAGATCAACCAGGCCCTGAACTGTGGGCCGGCGCCGCCGAACCCCGCGCGCCCGTTCCTGTGCGACAACCCGATGGACATGGAGTTCGGGCCTGACGGCAACCTCTACCTGCTCACCTACGGCGACGGGTTCTTCAACATCAACCCCGACGCCGCCATGGAGCGGTTCGAGTACGTCAAGGGTACGCGGGCCCCGGTCGTAAGCATCAAGGCAACGCCGACGAGCGGCCAGGAGCCCCTCGTGGTCAGCTTCGACGGGGTCGCGACCGACGCCGATCCGGGCGATGCGCTCAGCTTCGCCTGGGACTTCGACGGCAACGGCACGACCGACTCGACGGAGGAAGACCCGACGCACACCTATACGGCGACGGGCGTCTACGTCGCGAAGCTGACGGTCACCGACTCGAACGGCCTGATCGGCTCGGCGAACACGACGATCACGGTCGGCAACACCGCGCCGACGGTGACGGTCACGACCCCGATCGAGGGCGGCACGTTCGCCTTCGGCGACAACATCCCGTTCACCGTCACGGTCAGCGACCCCGAGGACGGGGCGATCAACTGCGCGGAGGTCACGGTGACCTTCGTGCTCGCCCACGACTCGCACGGCCACGCCGAGGCGTCGACCACCGGGTGCAGCGGCGTCCTGCCGACCGATCCGGCCGGCGTCTCCCACGGCGGGAACGTCTGGGGCGTGATCAGCGCCTCGTACACGGACCACGGCGACGGGTCGGTTCCGGCCCTGACCACCGTGGCGCAGAACAACGTCCGCCAGAAGCGGAACGAGGTGGAGAACGTCCTCAACCAGTCGGGCACGAACACGGCCGCGTCGACGGACGTCGGCGGCGGGCTCCAGCGCGGCAGCTTGAGCGCAGGCGACTGGATGGAGCTGAACGGCCCCTTCAACCTGCTCAACATCGACGCACTCACCTTCCGGGTGACGGGCGGCACGAACGGCGCCGCCTCCGGAACGGTGGAGCTCTGGCGGGACGCGATCAACGCGGCCGGCGGAGGCACGTTGGTGTCGAGCCAGACGATCACCGGCACCGCCGCCGGGACGTACGCGAGCCAGACGTTCCCGCTCGTGAACCCCGGCGGGCTGCACCGGCTGTTCCTCGTGTTCCCGAACGCGAACACGTACAGCCTCAACTGGGTCGAGTTCGTCGGATCGGGGGTGGGGGCCCCGTAGAGCGAGGACTCGAACGCTCGGAGGGGGCGCCGCGCAGGCCGCGGCGCCCCCTCGGCCCATCCGCGAGAGAAGGAGGAAGCATCGAGCGAGGGACGACACCACTGAATCGGGACAAGCGCATGAGGTCGTGCAAGATCTCGCTTTCGACACAGGGGGCGCCGGGGATCCCGGCGCCTCGGCCCTTCGCCCGCACGGGCGAACCCTTCGGTTAGGAGGATCGGAAGATGGAACGGGACATCGCTCTCAGTCGCAAGCAGTTCCTCGGGGCGGCTGCAGGGACGGCCGCGGCGGCAGGTCTTGCCGGCGCCTGGGCCACACGGGCTCTGGCGAGCGACGGGCCGCCCGCGGGCAAGGACGCCCTGATCACCATTTCCACGCTCTCGGTTCAGCAGTTCTCGATCCGCGACGCCACCGGGCGGCTCGGCTTCACGAACAACCCGAGCCCGACAATGGGCTTTCTGGGAGGCCCCGACTTCCCTGAGGACCCGACCGATCTCGGCCCGCTCGTTCCTCTTCCGGGCGGCTTCGCCGAGGTCTTCGAGTACCTGGCCTCGATCAGCTATTTCGGCATCGAGTTCTTCAGCCTCAATCAGAACCTCGGTACCCTCGGGCGCCAGCCCACGGTCGAGGAGATCCGAAGTTACCTGGACGCCGCCGGGCTCAAGTCCCACGGCACCCACCAGGGCAGCATCGGCGCCATGTTCGACCCGGCCACCGACGGCCTCTCGACCGGTGGGATGACACAGGTCGCCAACGCCCGCATCCTCGGGCACGACATCATCGGGACGGCCGGTGACCCGAGTAACCGCACGACGCTGGAGAACAATCCGGCCAATCCGAGCCAGATCGGCTGGCAGGAGGCTGCGCGACGGGCGAACATCATCGGCGCGGCGCTCAGGGAAGAGGGCCTGAGAGGCTACTACTTCCATCCGGAGCAGAACACGTTCCGATTCTTCGATCCGGTCGCGAACCCGGAGCTCGCGGAGACGCACCTGATCTCGTGGTTCTCCGACAACACCGACCCCAACAAGGTGTTCTTCGAGCTGGACATCCTGCACTCGCTCTCCGGCAGAAAGCGGTTCCCGCTGCCGAGCGGGCCGGACTTCGATCCGTACGGCTGGGTGACCTCGGACCCGAAGCGGTTCCTCGCCTACCACTTGAAGGACGGCAACGTGAACCCGACCTGGCCCGGGCCGCCCGCGCCAGGCCCCTACGTCCAGACCTTCCTGCGCACGCCGACGTTCACCGACGCGGTCGGTGTCGGCGAGGGCGACATCGGCAAGGGGTACCCGTCGGACAACGACCCGGCGTCGGTGGGCTTCCCCGCGTTCATCGAGGCGAAGGGGAATGGCAACCGCTACCACATCGTCGAGAGCGACAGCGGCCCGGGGCCCGCGACGGGCGCGAACGCCGATCCGGGCCGGTCGCTTCGCCACGCGAAGATCAGCGCCCAGTACCTGCTCGACACGTAAGGCGATGGTCAGGGGCCGGTTCAGCGAGCGAAGACAGCCGATCACGAGGGGCGCCGTTCGGGGGGCGGCGCCCGCCGGCCACACGCGACGGAGGCGCGGCCGCGCGCTCGCGGCGGCCGCCCTCATCGCGCTCGCGGGGGCGACGGGGGCGCTGGCCCACGGCGACCCGTCGAGCCACTATCTGGAGACCCAGGACTTCCTCTCCTCGTATGCGAGCCCGCCCGCGGCCGAGCTCGAGCTCGAGCTTCTCGGTCTCGTCGAAGCAACGAGGGAGAACGGCTATCCGGTCAAGGTCACCTTGATCGCGTCGGCCGACGACTCCGGCGGCGACCCTGGGCCGGTCGGCGACCCGCAGGCGTACGCGGAACTGCTCGCCAGCGAGCTGGGCTCGGCGCTCGACAGTCTTGGCCCGGTGATCGTCGTCACGCCGAACGGGCTCGGGGTCTCCGGCCGGCATTCGGTTGGCGGGCAGACGGTCCGCGTCACCTCGCAGGACGTCGAGGCCCTCGTCGGAGGGATCGATCTCCCGGTCGCGACCGGGGACGATCTCGCACAGGCAGCGATGCTGGCCGTGCGCCAAGTCGCTGAGGCCGGCGGGCACGCTTTGCCCGCGTACGTTCCTCCCGCGGACAATCCGCCGGTGCCGGCGTGGGTCGTAGCGACGAAAGCTTCGGCGGCCTCGGGCGGAAGCCGGGTCTGGCCCCTGGTGGGCCTGGGTGTTCTCCTTGTCGCCTTCCTTGCGCCCCTGGCCGTCCTGATCGCTCAGGGGCGCCACTCCGGGAGGAGGGCGGGGTCAGCAATCCGACGGTCTGACGCGGCGTCCGTGTGAATCCCGTCCGGTTCGATCCGCGTAGGGAAGAATGACTCACCGACAGACGTCCAACGCACCACCGCAGAGGGAGCGCCGTCGCCCCATGCCCTCTTCCGAGAAGACCGGACTGTGGCTGATCGGAGGCCGTGGCTCGGTCGCCACGACGACGATCGCCGGCGCCGGCGCGCTCAGGGCCGGCCTCGTCCAGCCGACGGGGCTCGTCACGGAGTTGCCGCCCTTTGCGGCCGTCGGCCTGCCCGCGATCTCCGATCTCGTCTTCGGCGGTCACGACCTCGCCGAGACCCGGCTCTCCGACCGGGCGCAGGCGCTCGCGCAGGCCGGGGTGATCCCTTCCTGGCTGCCGCAGGCGGTCGCCGACGTCCTCGCCGAAACCGAGGGGAATCTCGGGCCGGGCATCTCGCCGGACGAGCTCGGCGGGCCGCCGCTCGAGCTGGTGCGCGGGCTCCAGAGCGACCTCGAGGCATTCCGCGAGCAGAACGGGCTCTCGCGCGTCGTCGTCGTCAACGTCTCCTCGACCGAGGCCTTCGCCGCCCCCGATCCGGCCCATGAGCGCCTTTCGGCGCTAGAGGACGCGCTCGTCCGCGGGCAGCCCGTCCTCTCCGCGACCGGTCTCTACGCCTATGCCGCGCTCGACGCGGGCTGCCCGTACGTCGACTTCACGCCCTCGCTCGGGACTCACGTCCCTGCGCTGCACGAGCTCGCGCGCGTCCGCGGCGTCCCGTACGCGGGGAACGACGGCAAGACCGGCGAGACGCTTCTGAAGACTGCCCTCGCGCCGGTCTTCGTCAGCCGCGCGCTCCGGGTCCGCTCGTGGACGGCGAGCAACATCCTCGGCGGCGGCGATGGAGCCGCGCTCGCCGACCCCGACCGCGCCCGCGCGAAGCTCGACTCGAAGCGCCGCGCGCTCAAGGGGATCCTCGGTGACGACGTCGAGCTGCCGGTCGGAATCCAGTACGTCGCCGACATGGGCGAGTGGAAGACCGCCTGGGACCACATCTCGTTCGAGGGGTTCCTCGGCACCCGGATGCGCATGCAGTTCATCTGGGAGGGCTGCGACTCGGCTCTGGCGGCGCCCCTCGTGCTCGATCTCGGCCGGCTCGCCGCGCGGGCGCACGAGGCCGGTCGGAGCGGGCCGATCAGCGAGCTCGCCTTCTTCTTCAAGGACCCACTGGGGACGGACGAGCACCGGCTGGAGCAGCAGTTCGAGCTCCTCTGCGACTGGGCGGCGGGCCTGGCGGTGAAGGCGCCCGCATGAGCCCGCGCCCGGCGCTGGGTGACGTCGCGGAGCTCGTCAGGCTCCCCGCGGTCCTCACGGTGCCGGGCGACGTCCTTCTTGGAGCCGCCGCGGCCGGCTGGCCCGAAGGCCGCGGCGCGGCGCTCGGGATCGGCTCCGGTTCGGCCCTGCAGTACCTGGCCGGCATGGCGCTGAACGACTATGCCGACCGGGAGGTCGACGCGGTCGAGCGCCCACACCGGCCCGTTCCCTCCGGGCGGGTCACCGCAGGGTTTGCCCTCGGCCTCGCTGCGTCGCTGACAGGGGCAGGGATCGCAGCAGCGAGCTTTGCCGGCGGCCGGCCCGCACGCCGCCGCGCCCTCGCGCTCGCGGGCGCGGTGTGGGCCTACGACCTCGTGCTGAAGCAGGGGCCTGCAGGGCCGGCGGCGATGGCCGCCGCCCGCTTCACGGACGTCCTCATGGGGAGTGGGGCCCGGACGCGGGCCGCCCTGCCGGCGGCCGCCGTCGTCGGCGCCCACACACTGGCCGTCACCTTGGTGAGCCGGAGCGAGGCGCAAGGAGGCACCTCGCGGCTCGGGGAGGGAGCGCTGGTCGCCACCGGCGCCGTCTCAGCCGCCGCGGCAGCGTTTGCAGCCGGACGGGGAGCGGGCGGCGCTCGCCTCGTCGCCGCCGGCGCGCTCCTGGGTGCGTACACGGCCAGCCTCGCCGGCGCCGCGCGCGCGGCGGCCCGCGAGCCGACTGCTGCGAACGTGCAGCGCATCGTCGGCACCGGCGTCCTCGGCCTGCTGCCACTGCAGGCGTCCATGCTCGTTGCCTCGGGGGGAACGGCAGCCGGCGCGGCCGTGGCCGGCGCCTGGCCGCTCGCCCGGCGGCTCGCGCGGAAGCGGGCCGTGACGTGAGCCTCCGGCTGGCGTACGTCACGAACGGGCTCGGCCAGCACCGGCTCGACGACGCGCTCGCCCTGCTCGCGGACAACGGCTACGACGGCGTCGCGCTCACGCTCGACCACCTGCACCTCGACCCGTTCGCCCGCGACGTGCCCGCCCGCGTGAACGCCCTCTCCGCGCGGTTGGAGGAGCTCGGCCTTGCCATCGTCCTCGAGACGGGCGCGCGCTACCTGCTCGACCCGCGCCGTAAGCACGAGCCGACGCTGGTTTCCAACCTCGGCCGCGAGCGGCGTCTCGACCTCTACCGGCGGGCGATCGCGATCGCCGCCGAGCTGCGCGCCGAGGCGGTCTCGATCTGGTCGGGCTCCATCCCGGCAGGGACGAGCCGCGCTGAGGCGTGGGGACGGCTCGTTGAGGGAATGCTCCTCGTACTGGAGGAGGCCGAGGCAAGGGAGATGGTCATCGGATTCGAGCCGGAGCCGGGGATGCTCGTCGACCGGCTCGACTCCTTCGATGCGCTCTTCGCCACGGTCGGGCGCCCCGGTCGCCTCGGCCTCACGCTCGACCTCGGCCACTGCGTCTGCCTCGAGGACGAGCCGGTAGTGGACTGCATCCGCCGGGCCGCGCCGCGGCTCGTGCACGTCCACATCGAGGACATGCGCCGCGGCGTCCACGAGCACCTCGACTTCGGGGAGGGCGACCTCGACCTCCCCAAGGCGCTCGCGGCCCTCGAAGAGGCGCGCTATCGGGGCCTCGTCGCGGTCGAGCTCTCACGTCACAGCCACGCTGCGGACACGGTCGTGCCGCGCGCGATCCGCGTCCTCAGGAAGGCGGAGCGAATGGAGGTGCTGATCCCATGATCGCCACCGAGGAGCTTCTCTGGGAGCAGCTCGGCGCCCGGGCGACGCCCGAGCAGGTGAGCTGGCTCGAGGACGCCGTCGCGTCCGTGCTGGGAAAGGCGGAGTCGATCCGCGCGCTCTTCCCGGCCGTCGGCCGGCGCGTCGGCCGACGGCCGCTCGACCCGGCGGCCGATCCCGCCGACGTCCACGCCTGGACGGTGGACGACGCGGGCCGCACGCTGCTTCTGCTCGCGCTCGGCGACGAGGCCGGCTCGGAGCTCGACGAGCTGTACCGCCACGGCGACACGGCCGAGCGGCGCGGCATCCTGCGCGCGCTCCCGTACCTGCCGATCGGGGACGCCGGCGTCCCGCTCGTCGACGACGCGGTGCGGACGAACGAGCTCGGGCTGATCGCTGCCGCGCTCGGCCCCTACGCGTTCTCGCACCTCGACGACGACGCGGTTGCGCAGGCGGTGCTCAAGTGCGTCTTCGTGGGCATCCCGCTCGGCCGGGCTCGAGGGCCTCGACGCCCGCATCACCCCGCACGTCTCCCGCATGCTCGCCGCCTTCGTCCACGAGCGCGTTGCCGCGGGGCGCACCGTCCCGGCCGACGTCTGGCCGGTGATCGACCGCTTCCCGCCGGAGGACGAGCTCGCCGAGATCGTCGCCGAGCTCGACCACCCCGTCGCCGAGCGGCGCGAGGCCGCGCGGGCGGCCCTTGCCCTCCGCTCAGAGCAAAGGAGCCAGTGATGCGCATCTTCGACCCGCACGTGCACATGACCTCGCGCACGACCGACGACTACGAGGCCATGGCCGCCTCGGGCGTGAAGGCGATCGTCGAGCCCGCGTTCTGGCTCGGCCAGCCGCGCACGTCGGTCGGCACGTTCGTCGACTACTTCTCGTCGCTGATCGGCTGGGAGCGCTTCCGCGCCGCGCAGTTCGGCATCCGCCATCACTGCACGATCGGGCTCAACCCGAAGGAGGCCAACGACCTGTCGATCCGCGACGAGGTGCTCGCCGTCATGCCGCGCTACCTGGAGAAGGACGGCGTCGTCGCGGTGGGCGAGATCGGGTTCGACTCGATGACGGTCGCCGAGGAGGAGGCGCTCGTCGACCAGCTCGCCATCGCGAGGGAGCACGAGCTGCCGGTGCTCGTGCACACGCCGCACCGCGACAAGGAGGCAGGCACGCGCCGGACGCTCGAGCTGCTCGAGGAGGCCGACTTCCCGTCCGGCCAGGCCGTCGTCGACCACAACAACGAGCTGACCGTCGGCATGGTGCTCGAGTCGGGCTGCTGGGCCGGGTTCTCCATCTACCCGTTCACCAAGATGGACGAGCACCGCATGGTCCGCATCCTCGAGGAGCACGGGCTCGAGCGGATGCTCGTCAACTCCGCCGCCGACTGGGGCATCAGCGACCCGCTCAAGGTCTCGAAGACGGTGGCTGCGATGCAGGAGGCGGGCTTCTCCGACGAGGACGTCGACCGGCTCGTCTGGCTGAACCCGGTCGAGTTCTTCGGCCAGAGCGGCCGCCTGGAGCTCGAGGACGTCGAGTACGACCGCGCCGAGACGTTCGCGGGCAGCTCGGTGCTCCGGGGCGAGCGGGTGGAGAGCTAGCTTCGCATGCGCTTCCGCCACCCCGACGGCAGCGTCGTCCACCTGGCGTACTGCACCAACGTCCACCCGGCCGAGGACGTCGAGGGCATCCTCGCCCAGCTCCGCCTCTTCGCCGCCCAGGTCAGGAGCCTGCTGGAGGTTCCGCGGCTCGGTATCGGCCTCTGGATCTCGGCCGACGCGGCCGCCGGTCTGGTCCGCAGCGCGGGTGAGCTCGAGCGGCTGCGGGCGGAGCTCGACCGACAGCGGCTCGAGGTCGTGACCCTGAACGGCTTCCCGTACAGCTCCTTCCACGCGCCCGTCGTCAAGCGGCGCGTCTACCGGCCGGACTGGACCGACCCGGCGCGCCTCGCATACACGCTCGATCTCGCCCGCCTGCTGGCCGCGCTGCTCCCGGAGGACGCCGAGGAGGGGACGATCTCCACGCTCCCGCTCGGCTGGCGCGCGCCCTGGGGGGACGAGGAGCTGGGCCGCGCGCGCGTGCAGCTCGCCCGGCTGGCCGACTCGCTGGCCGTGCTCGAGGACGAGACCGGCCGGCGGATCCGCATCGGGCTCGAGCCCGAGCCGGGCTGCGTCGTCGAGACGACGGAGCAGGCCGGCGCGCTCCTCTTCGACCTGGAGCCGGAGTGGATCGGGGTCTGCCTCGACGCCTGTCACCTTGCCGTTCAGTTCGAGGAGCCCGACGCCGCCGTCGCCGCGCTCGGCGCGGCCGGCGTACCGATCGTGAAGGCGCAGGTGTCGAGCGCGCTGCGGGTCTCGTCGCCCCGCTCGCGCGCCTCGGCGACGAGGCTCGAGGCCTTCGCGGAGCCGCGCTTCCTCCACCAGACGCGCGAGTGCCGCGGCGGCATCGTCACCGGCGTGGACGACCTCGGCGACGCGATGGCGGGTGGGCTTCCGGGCGACGGAGAGTGGCGGGTGCACTTCCACGTACCGGTGCACGCCAACGGCGGCGAGACGACGCAGCCGGAGCTGGCGGCGACGCTGAACGCGCTCGTGGGGGGCGAGGCGCCGCTCACCCGCCACCTCGAGATCGAGACGTACACCTGGACCGTCCTCCCCGAGGACAGCCGGCCCGGTCACGACGGCGCGCTCGTCAACGCGCTCGCACTTGGAGGTCGAATGGACGCGCGAGCAGCTGCTGGAGCTCGGGCTGACGGAGGTGGACGCGTGAGCCGGAAGCTCCTCGTCCTCGACGTCGTCGGGCTGACGCCCAAGCTCCTCCGCCACATGCCGCGGCTCTCGGCGCTGGCCGGCGAGGGGTTCCAGGCCGAGCTGGGGACCGTGCTCCCGGCGGTGACCTGCTCGGTGCAGTCGACCTTCCTCACCGGCCTGCCGCCCTCCGGCCACGGGATCGTCGGCAACGGCTGGTACTTCCGCGACCTGGGCGAGGTCTTCTTCTGGCGCCAGCACAACGCGCTCGTCCAGGGGGAGAAGCTCTGGGAGGCCGCCCGGCGCGCCGAGCCGGGGCTGCGGTCGGCGAACCTCTGCTGGTGGTACGCGATGGGGGCGACCACCGACCTGACCCTGACCCCGCGGCCGGTCTACCACGCCGACGGGCGCAAGTCGCCGGACTGCTACACGGTGCCGGCCTCGCTCCGCGAGGAGCTGCACGCCGAGCTCGGCCCCTTCCCGCTCTTCCAGTACTGGGGCCCGACCGCGAGCATCGCGTCCTCGGAATGGATCGGCAAGGCAGCCGAGCGCGTGCTCGCGCGCGACCAGCCGGAGCTCACTCTCGTCTACCTGCCGCACCTCGACTACGACCTGCAGCGGTTCGGCCCCGAGAGCGCGCAGGCGTACGAGGCCGCTCGCGCGATCGACGAGGTCGCGGGGCGCCTGGTCGGCGCAGCGCGTGCCCGCGACGTCGAGGTCGTCGTGCTCTCCGAGTACGGGATCACGCCGGCAGCGCGGCCGGTCGACGTCAACCGCCTGCTCCGGCGCGAGGGCCTGCTGGAGGTGTTCACGCAGGAGGGGATGGAGTACCTCGACCCGTGGACGTCGCGCGCGTTCGCCGTGGCCGACCACCAGGTGGCCCACGTCTACGTCCGCGAGCCCGAGCTTCTGCCGGCGGTGGGCGACCTCCTCGGGGAGCTTCCGGGCGTCGACCTCGTCCTGGACGACGAGGGGAAGCGCGCGACCGGCCTCGACCACCCGCGGGCCGGCGAGCTCGTCGCCGTCGCCGAGCCGGACGCCTGGTTCACCTACTACTACTGGCTCGACGACGAGCGAGCGCCCGACTTCGCGCGCACGGTCGAGATCCACCGCAAGCCGGGCTACGACCCTGCCGAGCTCTTCCTCGACCCCGCCGATCCGCGCGTGAAGCTGCGCGCCGGTGCCGCGCTGGCGCGCAAGAAGCTCGGCTTCCGGTACACGATGAACGTGATCCCGCTCGATCCGTCCTGCGTGCGCGGCACCCACGGCCGCCTCCCGGACGACCCCGCCGACGGCCCGGTGCTGCTCGCCTCGGATGCAGCGGCCAAGCGCGACCGCCTGGAGGCGGTCGAGGTGAAGGGCCTCCTCCTGGAGCTCCTCGGCGTCACCAAGCCCGTCGCCGCCGGGTAGTCCCGGGCCACACGGTTAGGCTGTCGCGGTGCCGCTCATCCAGACGCGTGGGCTTACGAAGAGGTACGGAAGCGTCCTCGCGCTCGACCGGCTCGACCTCGACTTGGAGCCCGGCGTCATCGGGCTGGTAGGTTCGAACGGCGCCGGCAAGAGCACCCTGATCCGCATCCTGCTGGGCCTGCTCGAGCCCACGTCGGGATCAGCGCGGATGTTCGACCTCGACGTGGTCGCCCAGGGGCTCGCCGTCCGACAACTGGTCGGCTACATGCCGGAGCACGATTGCCTTCCGCTCGACATCAGCGCCACCGAGTTCGTGGCCCACATGGCCCGCGTCAACGGCCTGCCGCGCAGCGCAGCGCGCGAGCGCACCGCCGAGATCCTGCGCCTCGTCGGCCTGTTCGAGGAGCGCTACCGCGAGATGCGCGGCTACTCGACCGGCATGCGGCAGCGCGTGAAGCTCGCCCAGGCGTTGGTACACGATCCGAAGCTGGTGCTCCTCGACGAGCCGACGAACGGCCTCGACCCGGCCGGCCGCGATCAGATGCTCGACCTCGTGGCGCGCATCGGCCGGGAGTTCGGCATCTCGATCATGATGTCGTCCCACCTGCTGACCGAGATCGAGCGCGTGTCCGACCACCTCGTGCTCATCGAGGAGGGCCGGCTCGTCCAGTCGGGCAGCATGGGCGCCTTCACGGGGCGCATCGAGCTTCTCACCGTGGAGGTCGACGGCCCGGCCGAGGGTCTGGCGGCGTACCTGCGCGAGCGCGGCTACACCCTCCGGGAGGACGGCCACACCCTCGAGGTCGACATCTCCGGCGACGGCGCCTACGACGTCATCCGGGACGGGGTGGCCTCGCTCGAGCTGGGGCTCGTCCGACTCGAGCAGCGGCGCCAGCGTCTGGAGGACCTGTTCCGGGACGAGGCGCCCGAGGAGGATCCGGCACATGTCTGAGCCGGCGGCCGCCAGCAGCATCTATGACCTCGGCTACCGCCACTACGACGGCCCGCGGACCGGCCGGTGGGGAACCTTCGCGACGCTGTACACGAGCAGCGTCCGCAGCGCGTTCGGCTTCGGGCGGAGGACGTCCAGCAAGATCATCCCCTTCACCCTCGCCGTCTTCGCGTTCATCCCCGCCTTCATCCAGGTCGGGATCGGCGCGATCACGAGCGGCCTCGACGCCGACATCGAGTTCTTCGAGCACGAGGACTACTTCGGCTACGTGCAGATCGTCCTCGTCCTCTTCTGCGCCGCCGTGGCGCCGGAGCTGGTGGGCCGAGACCAGCGGAACCGGATGCTCTCGCTCTACTTCTCCCGCGCCCTCTCTCGGGTCGACTACGCGCTGGCGCGGTTCGCCGCCCTGACCAGCGTGATGCTGGTGCTCACGCTCGGGCCGCAGGCGCTGCTCTATATCGGCAACGGCATGGCCGCAGACGACCTCTCGGGATACGTCGCGGACCGCTGGGACCTCGTCTTCCCCATCCTCGGCGGCTCGATCCTCGTGTCCGCGATGATCGCCTCGGTCGGGCTCGTGCTCGCGTCCTACATCCCCCGCCGCGCGTACGCGACCGCGGTCATCGTCGGGGTCTTCGTCCTCACGTACACGCTCGCCACCATCCTCATGGAGACGCTCGACACCACGGTCGCCCGGTACGCGCTGCTGCTGAGCCCGGCCGTCTGGGACGGCACGATCTACTGGCTCTTCCGGGTGGACGCCCCGAGCGACGACGTCATCTCGGACGCGAGCTTCGCCGGCTGGGTGTACTTCGTCGCGGGCGTGGTGACGATCGCCGTCGCCCTGGGGCTCACCATCCGGCGGTTCCAGCGGATCCAGGCATGACGACGGCCGGCGAAGGCCCGACGATCGCGCTCGAGGGCGTGTCGCGGTGGTACGGCAACGTGGTCGCCGTCAACGAGATCTCGTTCGAGGTCTCGCCCGGGGTCACCGGGCTGCTCGGTCCCAACGGCGCCGGCAAGAGCACCCTGCTGCACATGCTCTCCGGCTTCCTGAAGCCCTCCGCGGGCACCGTCACCGTCCTCGGCGAGTCGCCCTGGGGGAATCCGGGCCTCTATCGCCACCTGGGCCTCGTGCCGGAGCGGGAGTCGGTCTACGGGGGGTTGACCGGCTACGAGTTCGTGCTCCTGAGCGCCCGCCTCCAGGGCCTCGCCGACCCGCACGAGGCGACGCGCAGGGCCATCGCCGAGGTCGACCTCGGCGCGGCGGCGACGCGCGCGACCGGCGGCTACTCGAAGGGGATGAAGCAGCGCATCAAGGTGGCGGCCGCGCTCGTCCACGACCCGAGCGTGCTCCTGCTCGACGAGCCCTTCAACGGCGCCGACCCCCGCCAGCGGCTCCACATGACCGAGCTGTTCCGCCGGCTCGCGGCCGAGGGGCGCACGATCGTCTTCTCCTCCCACATCCTCGAGGAGGTCGAGCGCCTGGCCGAGCGGGTGCTCGTGATCGTCTCCGGCCGCCTTGCCGCTTCCGGCGACTTCCGCGAGATCCGGCGGCTCATGACCGACGCTCCGCACACCTTCGTCCTGCGAACGTCGGACAACCGACGGCTGGCGGCGGCGCTGGTCGGGCATGACAGCGTGGTCGGCGTCGACTTCGGCAGCGAGCAGCTGACCGTGCGGACGTCGCAGCTCGGCGCCTTCGCGCGCGCCGCCCCGGTGGTCGCGCGCGACGCCGACGTGTCGATCCTCGAGCTCCGGCCCACCGACGAATCGCTGGAGGGCGTCTTCTCCTACCTGGTGAACCGGTGACCGGCATCATCCTCCGGCTGACGCTCGGCCAGATGCTCGGACGCGGGCGCACGATCCTGATCGGGATCCTTGCGCTGCTCCCGGTGCTGATCGCGCTCGTCTACCGGCTCGGGAGCCAGGACACCGACCAGCAGGAGTGGGCCGCGACAGTCCTCCTCGACGGCCTCGTCGTCTCGACGTTCCTGCCGCTCGCGGCGCTCGTGTACGGGACGGCCGTGCTCGGCGCCGAGATCGAGGACGGGACGGCCGTCTACCTCCTCTCCAAGCCGATCGCGCGGAGCCGGATCATCGTCGCCAAGCTGCTCGCCGCCTGGATGCTGACGACGGCCACCGTGCTCTCCTCCGGCCTCGTCGCCGGCGCGATCGCGCTGTACGACGAGCCCAAGGCCGGGATCCTCCTCGGCTTCGGTGTCGGGATCGTCCTCGGCGGCCTGGTCTACTCGGCGCTCTTCGTGCTGCTGAGCGTGATCACGAGCCGGGCCCTGATAGCAGGGCTGATCTACGTCTTCATCTGGGAGGGCCTCGTCAACGGATTCTTCGCGGGCACGCGCCTGCTCAGCGTCCGCCACTACACGCTCGGGGTCGCCGACGCGTTCGTCGACCTGCCGGAGCACGACTTCGACGCGGCGCTCGACCCGGCGACGGCGCTCGTCCTCATGCTGGTGTTCGGCGCCGCGGCCGCGTGGTACGCGGTCCGCCGGCTCCGCAGCTTCGAGATCGGGGAGACGACCTAACCCCTCCGTGGAGGTGGGGGAGGCACGAGCCCGAAGACGCCGGGTGGCGCCATCGCGGCGGCGGAAATCGCTGCGTACAGTGACGGAGCGATGCGCGTTCCCCGCTTCCTCACCGAGCCCTTCCGCCTCCGCACCTGGCGCGAGACGGGCTACGCGCTCGTCGCGCTCCCCCTCGGCGTCGCCTGGTTCATCATCTTTCTGACGCTCCTGACGACGAGCCTGAGCCTCATCGTCTTCATCGTCGGCCTGCCGCTCCTGGCGCTCACCATGTGGGCGGCCCGAGGGGCGGCCTCGGCGCAACGTGTGGTCGCCGCCGCCCTCCTCGAGGTTCCCATCCCCGAGCCGCCGACGGCCCCGCCGCCCGCCGCCCGGCCGCTCCGGCGGTTCGTCGACCCGGTGCTGCAGCTCTCGACCTGGCGCGCGCTCGTCTACCTGGTCCTCTTCGCCTTTCCGCTCGGCCTTGCGAGCTTTCTGGTCGCCGTCATCTCGTGGTCGGTGGCGCTCTGGTCCGTCAGCGCCCCGATCTGGTACTTCGCGATCCCGGAGGACAACCGCGGTGACGTCCTCTGGGACGGCAACCGCATCGACGCCGCCTGGGAATGGGCGGTCATCGTGGGCGGCGGCGCGCTCCTGCTCTTCGTGACGCCGTGGCTCGTGCGCGCGTTCGTCTCCTTCGACGCGCTGCTCATGCGCGCCCTGCTCGGCCCGACCCGGGGCGAGCTGGAGCGCGCCGCCGCGCGCAGCACGGAGCAGCGCGACCTTGCGGTCGCTTCCGCCAGCGACGACCGGCGGCAGATCGAGCGCGACCTGCACGACGGCGCCCAGGCGCGGCTCGTCTCCCTGGCGGTCGACCTCGGCCGCGCGCGGCGGCGGCTCGAGGAGGGCGGCTCACAGGAGGAGGCGGCGGAGCTCGTCACGAGCGCGCACGAGGAGGCCAAGCTCGCGCTCGTCGAGATCCGCGACCTTGCGCGCGGCATCCACCCGGCCGTCCTCACCGATCGCGGTCTCGACGCGGCGCTCTCCTCCCTGGCCGCCCACTCGCCCGTTCCGGTGACGCTGAGCTCGGAGCTCGGGGGCGAGCGTCCGTCCGAGCAGGCCGAGTCCGCGGCGTATTTCGTCGTCGCCGAGGCGCTCACGAACGTCGCCCGCCACAGCGGCGCCGCGCACGCGGCTGTCTCTGTGGTGCGCGACGACGGCGTCCTGGTCGTCGAGGTGCGCGACGACGGCGTCGGCGGCGCGGAGCCGTCCGGCTCCGGCCTCGCCGGGCTGCGCGATCGCGTCGGAGCGCTCGGCGGCTCGCTGGTCGTCGAGAGCCCGCCCGGCGGCCCGACCCAGGTCACGGCGGTGATCCCGTGCGCGTAGTCATCGTCGAGGACTCGGGGCTCCTGCGCGACGCGCTCACGCGCCTCCTCTCCGACTTCGACATCGAGGTCGTGGCCGCGGTCCCGACCGCCGAAGAGCTCCGCCGGGCCGCGGAGGAGCACGCTCCCGACGTCTTCGTCGTCGACGTCCGCCTGCCGCCGACCTTCACGGACGAGGGCGTGCGCGCGGCTGCCGACCTGCGCACCCGCGATCCCGAGGCGAAGGTGCTCCTGCTCTCCCAGGCGGTCGAGGAGCGCTACGCGCGCGACCTCCTCGCCCAGCGGAGCGAGGGGTTCGGCTACCTCCTCAAGGACCGCGTCGCCGACGGCGCGGAGTTCGTGGACGCGCTGCGCCGGGTGGCCGCGAACGGCACCGCGCTCGACCCGGAGGTCGTCCGGCAGCTGCTTATCCGCCGGCGCGCGATCGACGACCTCAGCCCACGGGAGCGCCAGGTGCTGGAGCTGATGGCCGAGGGCCGCACGAACGCGGCCATCGCCCGCCGCCTCGTCGTCACCGATCGCGCGATCGAGAAGCACGTCGCCAGCATCTTCGGGAAGCTGCGGCTGCCCCCGAGCCAGGAGGATCACCGCCGCGTGCTCGCCGTCCTCGCCTGGCTCAACAGCTCGTAGGGCCTAATCGTCCCACTCGACCTGGTCGAACCAGCGCAGCGCGCGGCGGCTCGCCCGGACGCGGGAGCGATAGGCCGAGAGCTCGTCGTCGGAGAGCTCGCCGAGTGCGTGCTTGAGGCCGAGGTACGGGAGGTTCAGGTCCTCCTGGTAGACGACCGTGGAGATGCGCGGGTTGACCTCGATGACGAGGTCGCCCACGAGCTGGACGTTGAAGAAGTGGTCGATCTCGAGTGCTGCGACTGCCCGCTCGCCCACGGCCAGCAGCTCGGGGTCGTCCAGCGTCCGGAAGTACATCGCGAGCCCGGCGCGCATCGCCTCGCGCGTCTTCGGATGGCCGAAGACGACGCGGCCCGCGCGCGCGATCCCGTCGACGGTGCGCTCGATCCCGCGCGCGAGCTCCATGACGAGGAGCTCTTCGCCGCCAACCTCCGGCAAGAGCTCGGCGACGTCCTCCAGCCGCATGGCCAGGCTGCCGGGGCGCTCGCGCAGAAGCTGGTGGGTACGGTCGACCACGGGGTCGAGGACGCGGAAGCCCCGTGAGCCCGAGCTCGTCACCGGCTTGAAGCAGACGGCGCGTTCCGGGTAGCCGAGTCCGCTCGGCGGCGGCGACGAACGCGCTGCGCCCCTGAGCGCGGACGAACGCCGGCACGGGGACGCCGGCCTCGGCGAGCAAGGCGTAACACTCGGCCTTGTCGTTCGCGCGGCGCACGGTCTCGGGGGAGCTGACGAGGGCGGTCGTTCCGGCCTCGCCGAGCGCAGCTCTGATCTCCGCCACGCCGGCGAGGTCGTGCGACGACTGCGGGAGAACGGCGTCTACCCCCTCCCGGCCGCAGAGGCCGACGACTGCGGCGCCGAAGCCGGGGTCGGCTCCGGCCGGGACCTGCGCGAAGGCGTCGCAGAGAAACCGCCCCACGGCCAGCTCGCTCATGTCGCAGCCGACGAGCCGCACCTCGCGCTCGCCGTTGGCGCGCAGCGCGCGCAGGAGCGCGGCCGTTCCGGGCGCGCCGGCGGCGGTGACGAGGACGGTCAGC
>CAWHOA010000023.1:0-137009 GCA_963830885.1 uncultured Actinomycetes bacterium
GCGCGAAGCGGGCATTGCGGCCGTAGGTCCCCGCCGTCCCGGCGACAATGATGCTCGTGTCCGCCTGGACGGCGACGTGGTCCGCGCGATCATCGCCGGCGGTGAAATTCGTAGTAATTCTCCCGTCTCTCGCTGAAGCTTGTGTCGAGCGTTCCGTCCTCGTTGTACCGGGCGAGAGCGACCCGCCCGCCCAGTCCTCCGGCGAGCCCCGGCCGCGATGATCTTCCCGTCCGCCTGGAGAGCGACGCCGAAAGCGAAGTCGTCGCCTATCGAGAAGTTCGTAGTGACTTTGCCGTCCCCCCCGAACGTCGTGTCGAGCGTGCCGTCCGACTCGTACCGGGCGAGTGCGAACTTGCCGCCGGCCGCCACCTGCGCGCCCAATCGCGATGAGCTTTCCATCGGCCTGGAGAGCCAAGTCGTAGGCGTAGTCCCCGCCGGTCGTGAAATTCGTGAAAACCTTCCCGTCGGAAGTGAACGTGCTGTCAAGGCTGCCGTCCTCGGCGTAGCGGACGAGCCCGAACCGACCACCGCTCCCCGAAGCCGGCCCCGCCGCCACGATCTTGCCGTCAGCTTGAATGACGAGCCCGACTGCGTAGTCATAGCCGCTCGTCAGATTCGTCGTGACCTTGCCATCTCCGCTGAAGCTTGCGTCGAGAACTCCCGCCTGTGCCGCGGCGGAGACCGGGATGCCGCAGGCGAAAACGAGCCCAACCGCCAGCGTCGTCCAAAACTTCGTGCATCTCATGGCAAAGGAAACAATGCCTCCATCGCCCTGTCGGAATCATCCGTAGAAACCCACAACCGTCGGGTCAACGCGCACTTCATCGCGCACGCGGCCGCCATTGAGCTGCCGCGCCGTGATTTCCGGTCTTCTAAGCCAGATCCGCCCTGCGTTCAGCTCAAGTTGCTCCCGGTGTCTGCTCCCGGCGAGTCGAAATAGATCCTGTTGATCTTGATCACTCCACCTACGCCCGCTTCCGCCGCGCCCTCGACTCGCAGTACGCGACCGTGGCGCTCGCCACAGCGACCGAGCTCGACTTCGTCAGCCTCCCGGACGCGCTCGAACTCGTCCTCCTCCTGGTCGACGACCCGCAAAGGTTCAGGCGCGCTGCGCTTCGCTGGCACGCCCGCTACTGCGCCGAGGTGCCGGACGTCGGGTTCGAGGAGGCACATGCGGTGCTCGCGTGCCTGGCTGGCCTGGCGGGGCTGAGCCCGAAGCTTGCCGCCGCCGGCTCTGTCCGAGCTTGTTCGGCGTCGGGGTCTCGAGCGGGCTGGCGAGGTGTTGAATCGGTGGACGGTTCCGGTTGCTTAGGTCTCGCAGTTCAGAACCGTCTCGCCTCCCACGCAGCGATCCGATCCGTCGCCACCATCGAGAAGGTCTATGCCGGCTCTCCCGACGAGTTCGTCGTCTCCGCCGCGACCCTCGATGTGGTCGTCGCCCGCGCCGCCGCGGAGGCGGTTCGCACCGTCGTTCCCGATCAGAGTGGCGCTGACCGATCCGTGAGTGAACACATCCTCGAACCCGAGAGCAACCTCACTGAGGCCCCGGAAGATGAAAACGCCACTGCCCAGGTCGAAGGTCACCGGGGAACCGGAGTCCGGAACCGTCATCGAATCCGTTCCTGCCCCGCCCATGTAGACGGTTCGTCCCGCAAATCCCGCTAGGAAGCGATCGTCGCCTGGGCCTCCGTAGGCCTTGTCGTTCCCTCCTTGATTCTCGGACAGAAAGTCGTCCCCCTCGCCACCGAAGGCTCTGTCGTCCCCACGCTGGGGAAAGAACGAGTCCCCTCCCGGCCCTCCGAAAGCGACATCGTTGCCCCCGCCATCGATGAACCAATCAGAGCCTCGCTCGCCGAAGAGGACGTCGTCACCTCGTCCACCGAAGATCAGGTCCGAGCCCCCACCAGCGCGAACGACATCGGCGCCGGGGCCCGCACAGATCAAGTCGCGCCCACCTCCCCCACGAATCACATCGTTGCCGCCCCCTGCCTGGATGACGTCTCTGCCGGCGGTGCCGACAATCCAGTCGCTGCCAGGAGTTCCCACGATCGTCGCTTCATCCTCAAAGCACATTCTCGGCACGCCATAGCCTGGGCCGGCCGAGGCCAGTCCGATCCCCACCACCAACAGTGCAAGAACCGTTCGCACCGTCAGCTTTCGCAGTTCAGGAGTGTCTCGCCATCGACGCATTGATCGAGTCCGTCGCCGCCGTCGAGAAAGTCGGTTCCGAGGAACCCGATGAGGACATCGTTTCCGCCGCGGCCCTCGATGTGGTCGTCGCCTTCGCCGCCTCGGAGGCGGTTCCCACCGTCGTTCCCGATCAAGGTGGCGTTCGGTCCGAAAGCGGCTGCTTGCTCGAATTCGAGAGCGACACTATTTGTGCCACCCAGGGTGAGGAGGCTGAGGCTCAGGTCGATCGTGATCGTGAGGGTGGGGTGCTGCACAAGAATCTCATCCGTGCCTATCCCGCCGACGAATACGTTGGCATCGGGTGTGAACGTAGCGATGCTGTCCCGGCCCGAACCCCCGTAGATCTTGTCGTTCCCCGAACCGTCCGAGAGAAAGTCCCCTCCCTCGCCACCGAAGACCCGATCGGCCCCGTTGAAGTTCGTAATGTCATCTGTGCTTAGTCCACCTTAAACGGTATCGCTGCCGGCACCATCGTCGATCTGGTCGAATCCTCGTCCGCCGAAGAGGACGTCGTTGCCACGGTTTCCGACATGATCTCGCCGCCCGAAGCGCCTCGAATGACGTCGGCACCGCCGCCTCCGCAGATGATGTCGTGGCCCCCTCTCCCGAGAATGACGTCGTTGCCGGACCCGCCCTGAATGACATCGCCCTGAGCCGGGCCGACAATCCGGTCGCTACCGGGTGTCCCGACGATCGTCGCGCGTTCAATCCAACAAGAATTGGGAACGCCGTAGCCCGGGCCGGCCGAAGCCAGTCCGATCGCGACCACCAAGAGCACAAGAACCGTCCGCACGATCCCCTCCTCGTTTCAAGTCACACTTGCACACTCGCAAGGGACGATCAAGCTGAGGTCCGAGCGGCCTCGCAGGAATGCCGAGGCGCGGGCCGCAAGGTGACACCGGAGTAACCCTGACCCACGCCCCGGCAAGGGTCAGGCTACGACCTGGCGGCGCGGCTGCCTAGATGGCCGTTGGAGGCAGGTCTCCATGAAGACGCGCTGTTTCGAAGGGCGCCGGGATGCTTGCTCCCGTAGCGGTTTCTCTTGAGGAATGCGACCAGATCCAAACAGTCCGGAGTTCGTTCGGCCGCGGGCACGCCCGGGCAAGCGAGACGGCTCGCTGGACATGTTGCTCTCAGGACGCGACCGTGAAAGTCTCGTCAGAGCAGGCAACCAGCCCTGGAAAGACCGGCCACTCGTGCTGGCCGTCGAAGGAGTGAGTTGGAATGCCTGCTGAATCCTCCGACCGCACCGTCCTTCCGATCCGGCGGCCTCCGTTCGCCGGCGCGACGGGCAGAACGCTCGCGGACTCCGAGCCCGACTGGAACCAGGCCGCGCACGTCGGCCACCCGAAGGCGCCCCGAACGTCCTCCTCGTCCTCATCGACGACGCGGGCTTCGGGAACCCGAGCACCTTCGGCGGGCCGATCGACACGCCGAACTACACGCGGCATGGCCGAGGAGGGGCTCCGGTACAACCGCTTCCACGTGACGGCGCGTCTGCTCGCCGACGCGGGCGGCGATGCTCACGGGCCGGAACCAGCACCGCGTCGGCTTCGGGCTCGTCACCGAGTTCTCCGGCCCGTTCCCCGGCTACAACGCGACGATCCCGCGCGACTGCGCGACCCTGCCGAGGATCCTGCAGGAGAACGGCTACATGACGGGCTGCTTCGGCAAGTGGCACCTGACCCCGGACGACCAGCAAGGAGCCGCAGGGCCGTTCAACCGCTGGCCGAACGGGCTCGGGTTCGACTACTTCTGGGGCTTCCTCGGCGGCGAGGCGGGCCAGTACGACCCGCTGATCTTCGAGAACCAGAAGGCCATCGGCGTCCCCGAGAGCACGGACGAGGAACCCTACTATTTCCCGGACGACATGGCGGACAAGTCCATCGAGTGGCTGCACCGCATCCGCGCGCAGAACTCGACGACACCATGGTTCGCCTACGTCGCGACCGGCTGCAGCCACGCTCCGCACCACGTTCCGCGCGAGTGGTCCGACAAGTACCAGGGCAAGTTCGACGAGGGCTGGGACGTGCTCCGGGAGCGGACGTTCGCACGCCAGAAGGAGCTGGGAGTCGTTCCTGCCGATGCGGAGCTCACGGAGCCCGACGAGGCCTTCGAGACGTGGGACTCGCTCGACGAGACCCACCGGCGCCTCTACGCGCGCCAGATGGAGGTCTACGCCGGCTACTCCGAGAACGCCGACTGGAACATCGGCCGCATCCTCGGCGAGATCGAGGAGCTGGGCGAGCTCGACAACACGCTCGTCCTCTGGATCTGGGGCGACAACGGCGCCAGCCTGGAGGGCACCCTCACCGGCACGTTCAACGAGATGACCACACTGAACGGGATTCCCCTGACGCCCGAGCAGCAGATGGGGCTCCTCTTCAAGCACGGCGGTCTCGAGGCCTGGGGCGGACACGGGCTCGAGCCGCATTACTCGTGCAACTGGGCGCATGCGAGCAACACGCCGTTCCAGTGGGGCAAGCAGGTCGCGTCCCATCTCGGCGGCACGCGGAACCCGCTGGTCGTCCGGTACCCGAAGTCGGTTCCGGACGCCGGGGGGCTCCGCGGCCAGTTCACGCACGTGACGGACATCGGCGCCGACGGTCCTCGACATCGCGGGCATCCCGATGCCCGACCCACGTCGACGGCATCGAGCAGGAGCCGATGCACGGCGTCGACCTTCGCCGGCTCGCTCGCGGACGCCGGCGCCCCCGAGCACCACACGCAGCAGTACTTCGAGAGCGGTCGGCAACCGGGCCATGTACAAGGACGGCTGGTGGTTCGCGCAGCGGCTGCAGCGGATCCCGTGGGAGCTCGACCCCGAGGTCCTCCGCGGCTTCGGCCCGGGCTGGAATCCCGACGAAGACCCGGTCGAGCTCTACTACCTCCCCGACGACTTCTCCCAGGCGAGGAACATCGCGGAGCAGCACCCCGAGAAGGTCGAGGAGCTCCGCAGCTGTTCTGGGAGGAGGCCGAGCGCTACAACGTGCTGCCGCTGCTGGGCGGGCTCAGCTCCTTCTACGGCATCGTTCCGCCGATCCCCAAGGAGTCGAAGTTCACTTACCGGGGGAGCATCGAGAACGTCGCCGCGGGGATGATCCCGCGGATCTACAACCACTCGTACACGATCAGCGCCGACCTCGTCGTCCCCGACGGCGGCGCCGAGGGCGTGATCGTCGCAGCGTTCGACCACCTCGGCGGCTTCGGGCTCTACGTCCAGGACGGGAAGCTGAAGCACCACTACTCGATGCTGGGCGTGCTCGAGTACACGCAGGAGTCGGAGGGGCCGCTGCCCACCGGCGAGGTGACCGTCGAGATGGTCTTCGCGGCCGACGCGCCGAAGCCCGCGACCGGCGGCGAGGTCACGCTGCTCGTCAACGGTGAGCGCGGTGGGCGGCGGGCGGATGGAGCACACGGTGCCTGCCCGCTTCTCCGGCTACGCAGGCATGGACATCGGCTGCGACAACGGCCTCGTCGTCGACCAGAGCTACGCGGACAAGGCGCCGTTCCGCTTCACGGGGAGATCAAGCAGGTCGTCTTCGACATCGATCCGAGCCTGAGCGACGAGGAGGCGAAGGCGCTCCACGAGCACGCGCAGCAGGCGCTCGCAGCCCACGGCGGCGAACGCTAGGAGTGGAGAGGAGACCATGAGTGCAGGAACCGCTGGACGTCCTGATCGCCGTCTACCTGATCCCCGATCTCGCACAGCAGGACTTCGACGCCTCGTGAAGCTCGTTGAAGACAAGAGGCTCGTAGAGCGACGGCGTCGTCCTCGTCACGAAGGACGCGGACGGCGAGGTGCACGTGAGGAGACGGGCGACCACCTCGGCCGCAAAGGGGTCAAGGTCGGCGGTGGAGTCGGCCTCGTCGTCGGTCTCTTCGCGCCGCCACTCCTGGCCGCCACCGCGGTTGGCGCGGCCGCCGGCGGGCTCCTGGGCAAGTTCGCCAAGAAGCGGGTTGCCTCAGGGATCGGTGAGAAGATGGACGAGGCGCTGCCGCCGGGGTCAGCCGGAGTGATCGTCATCTACGACCACGCTCAGGCCGACCTCGTCGACAAGGCGCTTGGCAACGCGATCCGGAAGTCGACGGCCCAGATCGACAAGGCGAGTGCGAAGGAGCTCAAGGCCGGCCTTGCCGAAGCCGGAGCTGGACTCGGCGGGTTGAGCAGACCGCAGGATTGCGGCTAGGCGACGAGCTGGGAGCGGCAACTCCACGTCGATCGCCTGAGTCTCACCATCGCCGCGACACCCGACGGGCCCGATCCCTCGAGGGTGCCCCGCGGTTGCAGGCCTGGTGGCTCGCGCCCAGGTAGCTGCTCGATCCGGCGCATGATCGAGATCCCACGGAGCCCCGGCCGCGATCGGCTCCCCGCAACGCGCGCACGTCACAAGACCCGCGCCTCAAGCTGGGCCAAGCGACGCCGCAGCGCCTGATGAACAGCCCCATAACCACGCTGAGACGTACTAAGCCGAGCAGAACCCAACAGAAACCCTCCGAGTTGCCAAACCAGGCGTCATCCGGCTAATAGAGAGGGAAAGCTGACTGGGCGAGGGGTCAGGCCGAAATCGCGCCAAAAAAACGGGGTTGCCTGGGGCGCCGGAACTGCCTCCGTGTGCCCGTAGCGGCGCCGACTTGAGCGCGGTGGTGCGGGACACTGAGGCACCTCCTCCGAAAAGTCGTCTTATGCGTGTTGGGTGTCATTTAGAAGGAGGGTTCCGACATCTCGGAAGAGGTCGTCGTTGCTGTTCGATAACGCTCGGCCGCCCACTCTTGAACGCGCCATAGATCAGGCTTTCCCTGGCCTTGCGATTCGCGTTCGAGGACACCGTGTGCCGCGAGGTCGTCTAGCGTGCGGTGGGTAGTCGGGTTCGGCAGCCCCAGCTCGGTTGCGACGTTCGTCGTCGTCGCCTCGTCGTGGTCGAGCAGAAACTCGAGCGTTTGGAGCCTGGCCGCCGGCATAGAGTCGAGCCCTGTCTTCACGGTGAGCCGCCACGCCTCTCCCTCGTCGACCCCGATCAGACGAAGGCCGGTCAGAATGCGAGCGAGAGCACCAATGATGCGGCCGGGCGCCTCGCTTTCGGGCACGAGCTCGATCTCACGGCGGTAGCTGTCGCGGATGACGGGCGAGCGAGCGCGCGAGACGAGATCCGCCAGGTCGACGAGCCGGTCGGCGTCCGCCTTCCTGAGCGCTGGGGGCTCGCTCAGGTCGAGGCCGGCGAAGAGCCCGGCGACGGCGTCGGCGAGGTCCCGCCGCATGGTGCGCTCGCGACCATGGTGTGCGAGGCTCGCCTGCCCCTGCGAGCGTGGGTCGAGGACCTTGATCCGGTGGAGCAGGAAGCGCTCTCCGAGCTGGGCCATGACGCCGTGGTGTTGGTCGAGCACTGTCGTGGCGCCCGCGAGGAGGCCAACGCGGCCTTCCCAGTGGAGACGCCGACCGCCGTCAGTTCCGACGTCGCGGTGCCAGCTCCCGTCGTAAATCTCGCGGAGCGCCGCGAGCACGTTCGCTCGTTGCTCGCGGTGCATGGAGAGGATGGAGCCAAAGTCCTTCAGCACGAGAATGCCGCTCGAGCCGATCTCGCGCAGGAGCCCACCGCTCGCGCCCGCCGCCGTGTCCTTTCGCGGCGTGCCGCTCAAGAGCGAGGCTTCCGTGAGCGTTCCGGCAAGGTAGATGCCTTCGAGCCCGGTCGTCGCGTTAAGGGCTTCTGTCTTACCGCTTCCGGCGGCGCCGATGAGAACGATCCAGGTCGGGTCGAAGCTATCGATACGGTTGACCGCGACTCCCGCGCAGGCAACGTAGACGGGGCCAGGGTCAGGAAGGTAGAGCCAACTACGAAACGTCTCTAGCACGGCGTCGAGGGCGCGCGATGTAGCCGGGGATGCTGACCCGCCTTGGCTCCAGATCAAAGAACGTGGGAAATCATCCTCGTCCTCGTACTGGCTTGTGTGTGCAGTAACGTTCATGTTGTATTCCTCGTTGTTTCGGGGCGGCCCGGCGGCTACGGCACCGGGTCGCCGGCGTTTCGGACTTGAGACGCGCCGCCCGTAGCGCGGCGCTCGCTCATTTCACAGACCACCACCTCCCCGCCGTTGGGAAGAGTCGTTGGCGGCGTTGCTGCCGCCGAAATCTGTTTCGCGAGCACTCGAGGAGGCGCGCTCGCGGCACGAGCAGGCGACGGCCTAGCCGGATCGTTGGGAGCGTGCCCTCGCGGGCAGCCGAGTAGGCGAGCCCTCTGCTGATGCCGAGCCGGCGGGCCGCTTCCTCGACGGTCATCGTCAGGGGCTCGGCGGTGCTCATCAGCGCGGCCCGACGCCTGCTCGCTGCGCGAGCCAGGCCTCGACGTCTTCCCGCCGGTAGCGGACGTGGCGACCGACGCGGTATCCGCGCGGGCCAGTTCGCTTCGCACGCCAGAGCTGCACCGTGGCGACAGGCACCTGCAGGAAGTCCGCGACCTCCTGCGGTGTCATCAACGAGGGCGGCTCCTGCAGCAGCTCTGGCAGTGAACTCACCTCCTGGTTCGTATCTTGCGCTTTCTCGTTCATAAGCAGCACCGTACCATCGAGGTGCATTATCGTGTACTCTGATGTGCGGAATTCGAACTAAGAGGAGGCAGATGGTGGACAAGAAAATGAGCCCAAGCGAGGTCTTCGCTGCTCGCTTACGGGAGACGCGGAGGGCACGCGGCTTCAGCCAAACCGAGCTCGCGCACACGATGACGGAACGGGGCCGCCCGCTGAGCAGGGAGGCGCTGCTGCGGATCGAGAACGGTGAGCGCGGCCTGTCGCTCGACGAGGCGCTGGCGCTCGCGGCCGTGCTCTACGTCGCACCCGCTCATCTCCTCAGCCCCCCGGACGACGGGATCGTCTGGCTGACCGACACGCAAGGCGTCGACGGGGAAGGAATCCGGGCCTGGCTCCTGCACGGAGACGAGTTCGTGGCGACGGCGAGCGAGTATCAGCGCGGGGAGCGCGCGAAGGCTGTCGGCCGTGCCGTCCTTGCACACGCGACGGCGCTCGTCGACGCGCAACGCGGAAACGACAAGGCGGGCGTGCGCGTCCAACTGGCGGCGCTCGGAACGATGGCGGCTCGAGTACGGGAAATTCGAGGCGGCGATCAGCGGTGACGGAGAGGAGGAGTCGATGAGAGGCCACGTTCGCAAGCGCGGCGCCACCTGGACGGTCGTCTACGACGAGGGCCACGACGAGAACGGCCGCCGCCGGCAACGCTCGAAGGGCGGGTTCGCCACCCGGCGCGACGCGCAGCGGTTCCTGACGGACGTGCTCTCGCGGCTCGGTGACGGCTCCTACGCGCAGCCGTCGAAGGTGACGCTCGCCGAGTTCCTGAACGGCGAGTGGCTTCCGGCTGTCGAGGGCACGGTGCGGCCGCGCACTTTCATCAAGCAACGTTCGGCGGTGAAGGCTCGTATCGTCCCCCGTCTCGGCCATGTGCGCCTCCAGGCGCTCACGGGCGGCCACCTGAACGCCTTCTACCGCGAGCTCGAACAGGCGGGCCTCTCGGTGGTAACGATCAGGAACACGCACGCCGTGCTACACCGCGCCCTGCGGGACGCTGTCCGCTGGGGCAAGCTGGTTCGGAACCCTGCCGGTATGGCGGATCCGCCTCGGGCCGAACGGTCGCGGGCGCAGGCGTGGACGGCGAAAGAACTCGTCCGGTTCCTCGAGCACGTCCAGGGTGACAGGCTGTTTCCGCTCTGGCGTCTCGCCGCCACGACGGGGATGCGCCGCGGCGAACTCCTGGGGCTCACCTGGCGCTGCCTCGATCTCGAGGGTGCCCGCCTGGCGGTCGAGCAGCAGCTCGTTCCCACCGTCGGAGGCTGCACGTTCGGGCCGCCCAAGTCGGCACGGTCGCGGCGGACGGTCGCCCTCGACGCCGACACCGTCGCCGCCCTGCGCGAGCACCGGGAGGCGCAACTGCTCGAACGCGACTTCGCCGGGCCGGCGTACGTCGACGCAGACCTCGTCTTCGCCGACGAGCTCGGCGGCATCGATTCGACCCAACTGGCTGACCGAGTTGTTTGGGAAGCACCGGAAGGCGGCCGGCATCCCCACCGGGACGCTGCACATCCTTCGGCATACGGCCGCCACGCTGGCGCTCACGGAGGGCGTCCCCGTTCACATCGTCGCCGCCCGGCTGGGCGACGACCCGAAAACGGTGCTCTCCACCTACGCGCACCTGCTGCCACAGTCGGACGAGCATGGCGGCCGAGAGGGTGGCGGCGCTGCTGCATAACGCGTCACCGTTAGCGCGCCCGGTTAGCAAGCGGGCCGCAAACCCGCATGGTTAGGCGAGAGGGGTACTTCTACTGGCGGTACCTCCTGACGATCCGCTGGTGCTGGGCGGCCGGCGGCTCGCTGATCGTCAAGACGAGCAACCCGTGGTCACCCACGTACTGGCGCGACGTCGAATGCTGCATGCAGTTCTCCGGGTGGGACTTCAAGGGGCACATCGGGCTCGACATCGACGGCGGCCCGAACAAGGGCCTGTACCGCGTCCGGGCGCAGGGCAAGTTCCAGCAGTGCTTCCAGTTCTGCTTCAACACGAAGACGCCCTGGGTGCGCCTGACCGGGTACCCCGGAGGCTCCTGGGGATTCGCGCATGGCAACTAGGCGAGCCGTCCGTCGCGTCCTGATCGCGGCCGTGCTGGCCGTCGTCGCCCTGGTCGTTCTCGTGCTGTTCCTCACCTGGGGCGCGGGCGCCGGAGGCAGCGGCACCGGCTAGGGGCGATCGGCGTCCTGCGAGTAGACGCCCCAGGCATCACCGCTCGGGAGGGTCGCCGCGCGCTTTTCCAGGAAGGCGCGCAGGCCCTCCTGCCCTTCCGGGCTCGTTCGCAGCCCGGCGGCGATGTGCGCGGTCTCCTCCCCGAGCGGCCGCTCGCGGACGAGACGCTTCGCCGCTCGCACAGCCTCCGGGCCGGCGGCGAGGAGGTGGCCGACCACCCGCTCGACGGCGCCGTCGAGGTCCTCGGCGACCTCGTGGACGAGCCCGATGCGGAGTGCGACGTCGGCGTCGAACCGCTCGCCGGTCAGGAAGTAGCGCCGGGCGGCGCCCTGCCCGATGCGGCTGAGGACGAACGGCGAGATGACGGCGGGGATGATCCCCAGTCGCACCTCCGTGAAGCCGAAGACCGCGTCGGGGCCGGCCACCACGACGTCGGCGCAGGCGACCACGCCGGAGCCGCCGCCGAGGGCGAAGCCCTGCACCCTGGCCACCACGGGCGCGGGACAGGCGTCGATCGCCTCCAGCATTCGGTAGAGGCGGAGGGCGTCCGCGACGTTCTCGTCATAGGTGAGGTCGATGCTGGAGCGCTGCCACTCCACGTCGGCCCCCGCGCAGAAGCTCGGGCCGTCGCCGGAGAGGACGACCGCGCGCGCGTCGCCGACGTCGGTGAAGGCCTCCGTGAGCTCCGCGATCAGGGCGGCGTCGAAGGCGTTGCGCCGCTCGGGCCTGGCGATCGTGATCCGCAGGACGCCCCCGCCGCCCTGCTCGATCCGAAGCGCGCTCATGGCGCGGAGTCTACGGCCGCGCCGACGCCCGCCGGGCCGCAGGCCGGCGGGCGCGGTGCATCCTTCCCCGGCCCCCTTCACCAGAACAGAGCGCCACCGCGCGCGGAACTTGCGCAGCTACATGCGGAAGATGCCGAAGGTGGTCTCCGGGATCGGCGCGTTCAGCGCCGCGGAGATCCCGAGCGCGACGACCCTGCGGGTGTCGGCAGGGTCGATGATCCCGTCGTCCCAGAGCCTCGCCGTCGAGTAGTACGGGCTGCCCTCGCGCTCGTACTTGGCGCGGATCTCGTCGGGATCCGCGCGCCCCACCGTCGAGAGCACGGTCGCCGCCTGCTCGCCGCCCATCACGGAGATGCGCGCGTTCGGCCACATCCAGAGCTGCCGCGGCGCGTAGGCGCGGCCGCACATCCCGTAGTTGCCGGCCCCGAACGAGCCGCCGACGATCACGGTGAGCTTCGGCACCTGCGCGCAGGCGACGGCGGTCACGAGCTTCGCCCCGTCCTTGGCGATCCCGCCCGCCTCGTACTCCTTGCCGACCATGAAGCCGGTGATGTTCTGGAGGAAGAGCAGTGGCACGCGCCGCTTGCACGCAAGCTCGACGAAGTGCGCGCCCTTGAGCGCCGACTCGGAGAAGAGCACGCCGTTGTTCGCGAGGATGGCCACCGGGTAGCCCTCGATGCGCGCGAAGCCGCAGACGAGTGTCTCGCCGTAGAGCGCCTTGAACTCGTGCAGGCGGCTGCCGTCGACGAGCCGCGCGATCAGCTCGCGCACGTCGTAGCCCTTGGCGTAGTCGGTGGGGACGATCCCGTACAGCTCCTCGGGGTCGTAGAGCGGCTCCTCGGCCGGGAGGACGTCCCACGGGGGGTCGGGCTTGCGCCGGTGCAGGTTGCGGACGATCTGGCGCGCGAGGGCGAGCGCATGCTCGTCGCTCACGGCGTAGTGGTCGGTGACGCCCGAGACGCGCGAGTGGACGTCCGCGCCACCCAGCTCTTCGGCGCTCACCTCCTCGCCGGTCGCGGCCTTCACGAGCGGTGGGCCGCCGAGGAAGATCGTGCCCGTCCCGCGCACGATCACGGTCTCGTCGCTCATCGCCGGCACGTACGCGCCGCCGGCGGTGCACGAGCCCATCACGACGGCGATCTGCGGGATCCCCTTCGCCGACATCTGCGCCTGGTTGAAGAAGATGCGGCCGAAGTGGTCACGGTCGGGGAACACCTCGTCCTGCAAGGGCAGGAACGCCCCGCCGGAGTCGACGAGGTAGACGCACGGCAGGCGGTTCTGCTCGGCGACCTCCTGCGCACGCAGGTGCTTCTTCACCGTGAGCGGGTAGTACGTGCCGCCCTTCACGGTCGCGTCGTTGGCGACGATCACGCACTCGACGCCCTCGACGGAGCCGATCCCGCTGATCATCCCGGCGCCTGGGGCGTCGCCGTCGTAGTGCTCCCAGGCCGCGAGCGCGTTCAGCTCGAGGAAGGCCGACCCGGGATCGAGCAGGCGCTCGACGCGCTCGCGGGCGAGCAGCTTCCCGCGGGCGGCGTGGCGCTCGACCGCCTCCGGCGGGCGCTCGGTAGCGACCTGCGCCGTGCGCTCGCGGAGCTCGGCCACGAGCCCCTCCATCCGCGCGCGGTTGGCGGCGTACTCGGCAGCGGAGCGATCGGCGCGGGAATCGAGAACGGCCACTACGAACGGCTGGGGTCGAGGCTGGCCATGGGGATAGCCTACGCCAGCATCGGGATGTGATTGGCGCGCTCAGCCTGGAAATCACGCTCCTGCGCAGCTACTTTTTGTACTCGATGGCGCCCGGGACGCGATCATCTCTGTTCAGCCTGCTCGGGTTCGCGCTGGTCCTGACTCTCGTGCTCGCGCCCACAGCTCAGGCCAAGCGCATCGTGGGGACCAACGGCGCGAACGTCCTCAAGGGAACGAACTCCCGCGACGACATCTACGGCCGTGCCGGCAAGGACGTCCTCATCGGCTTTGACAGCGCCGACGACCTGTACGGCGAGGCGGGAAACGACGTCCTCCTGGGCGAGTCCGGGAGGGATCGCCTGTGGGGCGGCGGTCGCGACGACACCCTGAGCGGCGGCAGCGGGGCCGACCGGATCGCGGCCGGGTGGGGCGCCGACATCGTCGACGCCGGTTCGGGGAACGACGTCGTCTACGCGAGCGAGAACGATGTGTCGCTGGACTCGATCGACTGCGGTGCGGGCTTTGACCGCGTATACGTCAACCGGAGCGATCGGGTGTTCAACTGCGAGGCGATCACTCGTCTGCGCGGCCGAGTGGTGTCGGGCACCGTGCGGATGGGCACTTCGGGCGATGACGTACTCAACGAATTGGAATGGAATGGCGCGGATCTGATCTTCGGCTTGGCGGGCATCGACTACCTGAACGGCCACGCGGGCGCCGACCTGTTGTGGGGTAACGAGGGTCACGACGTGCTCGACGGCGACCACGGCCCAGACTTGCTACTGGGGGGCCCGGACGACGACTTGCTGATGGGAAATACAGGAAATGACCGCGCCTGGGGCGGGGCTGGGCTGGATGACCTGAACGGCGGCGATGGGGATGACGAGCTGATCTCCATCGAGAACGATGGTCTGATCGATCTCATCGATTGCGGCGAAGGACGCGACCGCGTGATTGTGCGGGCGAACGATTCGGTCGACCCGGCCGGCGGCTGCGAGCGAGTCATTCTCATCGCGCGCTAAGCCTTACGGCGGCTTAACAGAACCCGCACGCGTTCCACACAGCGCGGTGATTTGGTGCAGTGCGCACGATCCACCTCTTGGAAAGGAACGCCCGTGAAGCGCACTGCACTCTTCGTCACGGCCGCCGCGCTCGCGGTGCTCGTCGCCGTTCCCGCGGCGTCGGCGGCGAGGATCCCGGGCACGCCGGGGGACGACACGCTCGTCGGCACCGACAGGCGTGACTTCATCAACGGCTTTGCCGGGAACGACACGCTGGCCGGAAACGGCGGCTCGGACTTCGTCTTCGGCGGCCGCGGCAACGACACGGCCACCGGCGACGCCGGCCGCGACTTCCTCTGGGGAGGCCCCGGCAGCGACACGCTCGAGGGCGGCGAGGCCGCTGACGTCCTTTACGCCGGCTGGGGCATCGACAATCTCGAGGGCGGCCCCGGCAACGACATCCTTCGCGCCGGCGAGGACGACGGCGTTCCCGACGTCGTGGACTGCGGTGACGGCCTCGACAGCGCGCTGATCCGCGCGGGCGACGTCGCCGTCGACTGCGAGGCCGTGCGGACGTCGCCCGCGAGGCGCTCGCGCGTGCACTTCCAGCGCGGGACCCGCGGCGACGACACGCTCGTCGGCACCGAGAAGAGGGACTTCATCCTCGCGCGGGCGGGCAACGACACTGTCTCCGGCCTCGGTGCGGGCGACTTCCTCTTCGGGCAGAGGGGGAACGACACGCTGAACGGAGACGACGGGGCCGACAGGGTTTGGGGTGGCTCCGAGGACGACCTCCTCAACGGCGGCGCCGGGCCGGACTGGCTGTGGGCCGGCCTGGGCGCCGACCAGCTGTTCGGGGGCGAAGGGAACGACCATCTCTTCGCGGCTGCCGACGACGGGGCGGTCGACACGCTCGACTGCGGCGAGCACGCGGACGACCGCGATCGCGCTGTGCTTCGGCCCGGTGACACGGCCGTGAACTGCGAGCGCGTCCGCATCCTCGCCCCGTAGGGCGAGGCGTGCTTTCGAGGGGCGGGGCCTTCGGACCGGCCCCGCCCCTCGACCACTTCCCGGCGCAGTGGATCGTTCGTCACGGTCTCGGCACGCCGCGTGACAGACACGCGCGGGTTTCGGCGTTACGCTGGAAAGCGGGTGGTGGGAGAGGGGTGCCCCAAAGTTAAGGACCTAAGGGGTGCAGGGTCCGACGGAGCGGCACGGCGTCAGGCCGCGGGCACGGCGAGCTCGTCCAGAGCGGCGCGGAGCGAGGCCACGTACTCGCGGAGCCCGGGTGCACCCGACTCGTCCGCGACCTGCACCGCCCGGCTGCCGACGACGACGCCGTCCGCGAGGGACGCAGCGGCGGCCGCCTGCTCCGGGGTCGAGATGCCGAAGCCGGCGAGGAGCGGTACGTCGGTGACGGCCCGCGCCCGGTCGACGAGGCTGTCCAGCTGCGACGAGACGGTCGTCCGCGCGCCGGTCGTGCCGGTCAGCGAGACGAGGTAGAGCCAGCCGTGCGTGCGCGCGGCCGCGAGGGCGATGCGCTCGCCCGTCGAGGTCGGCGCGACGAGCTGCACCCGCGGGACCCCGGGCGCTGCCTCGAGCGGCAGGTCGGCGACGATCAGGCTCGTGGCGCCTGCCTCCTGCGCGTCTGCCCAGAAGCGCTCGTAGCCGTACGCCTCCAGGATCGACGCGTACGTCATCGGGATCAGCGGCACGTCCGGGCCCACGCGTTCGCGCGCCTCGGCGAGGCACTCAAGGCACCGCTGCGTGCGCATGCCTCGCTGGAGCGCCCGCTCGCCCGCGAGCCTGATCACCGGCCCGTCCGCCAGCGGGTCGGAGAAGGGGAAGCCGAGCTCGAGCAGGTCGGCCCCGCCCTCGACCGCGGCCTCGGCCAGCTCCGGGGTCTCCGGAAGGGCCATCAGGTAGACGGACAGGCGCTTGCTCATGCCTCGTGGGCGAGGACGACCGCGAGGTCCTTGTCGCCGCGGCCCGAGAGGCACACGAGGATCAGCTCCTCGTCGAGCTCCAGCGCCCGGGCGAGCGCGTGGGAGGGCTCGAGCGCGGCGATGATCCCCTCCCGCTCGGCCAGGAGATGGAGCGCGGCGAGCGCCTCCTCGTCGGTCGCGGGCAGGTACTCGGCTCGTCCGCTGTCGCGCAGGAAAGCGTGCTCGGGGCCGACGCCCGGGTAGTCGAGGCCGGCGGAGATCGAGTGAGCGTCCGCGATCTGGCCGTCGTCGTCAGCGAGGATCGACGAGCGCGCGCCGTGGAGGACGCCCGGCCGGCCTGTGCCGAGGCTCGCGGCGCCGGCGGCCTCGACGCCGATCAGTCGGACGCCGTCGTCCGCGACGAAGCCGGCGAACGTACCGATCGCGTTCGACCCGCCACCGACGCACGCAACGACCGCGTCAGGGAGCCTGCCCTCGGCGTCGAGGATCTGTGCCCGTGCCTCCTTGCCGATGACCGACTGGAGCTCGCGGACGATCTCCGGGTACGGGTGCGGACCGACGCACGAGCCGATCAGGTAGTGCGTCGTCTCGACGTTCGTGATCCAGTCTCGGATCGCCTCGCTGGTCGCCTCCTTCAACGTGCGCGTCCCGAACTCGACGGCCTGCACCTCGGCGCCGAGCAGGTGCATGCGCTCCACGTTCGGCTTCTGTCGCTCCATGTCCTCGGCGCCCATGTAGACGACGCACTCGAGGCCGAAGCGGGCGCAGACGGTCGCGGCGGCGACTCCATGCTGGCCCGCGCCGGTCTCGGCCACGATCCGCTGCTTGCCGAGGCGGCGGGCGATCAGCGCCTGTCCGACCGCGTTGTTGATCTTGTGCGCGCCCGTGTGGCAGAGGTCCTCGCGCTTGAGGTAGATGCGGCGCCCGTCGCCGATGCGCTCGGCGAGGTAGAGCGGCGTCGGGCGGCCGACGTATGCACGATGCAGCTCGGCGAGCTCGGCCGCGAAGCTCGGATCGTCCCGGATCTCCCGCCAGCCGCGCTCGAGCTCGTCGAGCGCCGGCATCAAGGTTTCCGGGACGTACTGGCCGCCGTAGGCGCCGTACTCGGTGACGCTCATGCTCGCACCGCCTCGGGGCGGGCGGCCTCGACGAACGCGCGGACCTTCGCATGGTCCTTGATCCCCGGCGAGCGCTCGAGGCTGCGGCTGGCGTCGACCGCCCAGGGACGCACCGCCTCGATAGCGCTGCGGACGTTCTCGGGGCCGAGCCCGCCGGCGAGGAGGATGCGGCCGCTGACCGTCGCGGCCTCGTCCCAGTGCCGTGCGTCGCTGCCGAGCCAGGGGAGGTCGCGGACGATCGCCACGGTCTCGCCCTCTCGCAACAGGACGCCGTTCCGCGCGCGGTGGCCGTCCTCCTCCGGGTAGAGCTGGACGAGGTCGGTTCCGGCATCGGTCGCCTCGCCGACGCAGACGGCCACCGAGAGCATCGTCTCGGGAACGGGCAGGGGGGCCTCCGCGCGGCGCGGGCTCTCGGCGAGGACGAAGCCGGCCAGGTCGGCGCCGGCATCGGCCGCGGCGGCGACGTCCTCGCCGCGGGTCAGCCCGCAGACCTTCACCAGGGGGCGGGCCAGGAGCTCGGCCAGCTTCGCCCCAGGGTCGTCCGCGCGCATGAGGATGGAGCCGACCAGGATCGCGTCGGCACCTGCGAGCTCGGCCTCGGCGCCCTGGACCCGGTTCCCGATCGCGCTCTCGGCGACGATCAGGCGGTCGCGAGGGGCTTCGGCCACGAGGGAGAGCTGGGTGCGGCGGTCGATCTCGAAGGTGCCGAGGTCGCGTGCGTTGATGCCGATGATCCCGGCGCCGAGCGCGACCGCCCGCGCGAGCTCCTCGGCATCGTGCGCCTCGACGAGGAGGTCGAGGCCGAGCTCGTGCGCGCCGTCCAGCATGAGGAGGGCCTGCTCGTCGTTCACGTCGCGGAGGAGAAGGAGGGCGGCGTCGGCCCCGGCGATGCGCGCCTGCAGCAGGTCGCCCTGGTCGTCGAAGAATCCCTTCGCCAGCAGGGGCACGGTCGTCGCCGCTCGCGCGGCGGCCAGGTCGTCGAACGTCCCACCGAAGCGCTCGTCGACGAGGATCGACACCGCCGCCGCGCCGTTGTCCTGGAACGCCTTCGCCAGGGCGGCGGGATCGGCGTCGGGCCGCAAGTCACCGGCCGAGGGCGAGCGGCGCTTGACCTCCGCGATCGCGCGAAGCCCCTCCTGCGCCAGCGAGTCCTTGAAGCGCCCCATCAGCGGGCGCGTCCTCTCCGGCCGCGTCCCAGTGCCTGGCACCGGGACGTGGCCTCCCCGGACGCCTCCGGGTATCCGGCCCGTCCTCGATCTCGTTCCCCGAGTCCAAGGCGCCGCGATGGACATGGCCAAGTGCCTGGCACCGGGGCGTGGCTCACGGGGACACGGCCTCCTGCCGCGAGAAGGCGGCGAGCGTCTCCAGGCGCTCGGCGGCGGCGCCGGAGTCGACGGCTTCCGCCGCCAGGCGGTAGCCGTCAGGGAGGCCGGCGGCGTGGCCGGCGGCCGCGATCGCGCCGGCGGCGTTCAGCAGCACCGCCTCGCGCTTGGGGCCCGGCGCGCCGGCGAGGATCTCGCGGACGACGGCGGCGTTCTCCTCCGGCGTGCCGCCGGCGAGGTCGGCGGAGGAGCAGCGCGGCACGCCGAACTCGGCGGGGTCGATCTCGCGCCGCGTCACATCGCCGTCCACGACCTCGCAGACCAGGTTCGGCCCCGCCGGCGAAAGCTCGTCGATCCCGCCTGCGCCGTGGACGACGAACGCGCGCCGCGCGCCGAGGGAGGCCAGCACCGAGGCGATCGTCTCCACCAGCTCCGGAGCGTAGACGCCGACGACCTGCGCGCGCGCCCCCGCCGGGTTCGTGAGCGGCCCGAGGACGTTGAAGACCGTCCGCGTCGCGAGCTCGCGCCGCACGGGCGCGGCGTGGCGCATCGCGGGGTGGTGGGCCTGCGCGAAGAGGAAGCCGAAGCCGAGCTCGTCGATCGAGCGCTCGATCTGCGGCGGGGCCAGGTCGAGTCGGAAGCCGAGCGCCTCGAGCACGTCCGCCGAGCCGGAAGCGGAGGAGACCGCGCGGTTCCCGTGCTTCGCCACGCCCGCCCCGGCCGCCGCCGCGACCAACGCCGCCGCCGTCGAGATGTTGAACGTCCGCGCCCCGTCGCCGCCGGTCCCGGCCGTGTCGACCAGGTCCTCGCGTCGCGGCCGCACCGAGAGAACGTGCTCGCGCATGGCCTCGGCGCACCCGGCGATCTCGTCCGCGCGCTCGCCCTTGAGGCGGAGCGCGACGAGGAAGCCGCCCATCTGCGCCGGCGTCGCCTCGCCGCTCATGATCTGGTTCATCACGTCGCGCGCCTCGCTGCGGCTGAGGTCACGGCCCTCGAGCAGCTGCGCGAGCGCCTCCTGGATGGTCACCGTCCGCCCTCCAGGAAGTTGCGCCCGAGCGCCGGCCCGTCCGGAGTGAGCACGGACTCCGGGTGGAACTGGATTCCGATCACCGGGAACTCGCGGTGGCGCACTGCCATCACCTCGCCGTCGTCGGCGGTGGCGCAGACTTCGAGCTCGTCGGGCACGGTGACGGCCGCGAGCGAGTGGTAACGCCCGCCCTCGAGCGGATCGGGCAGGCCGGCGAAGATCCCGCGGCCGTCGTGCGTCACCGAGCTCGCCTTGCCGTGGAGGAGCTTGTGCGCCTGCCCGATCTCGCCGCCGAAGGCCTCCACGATCGCCTGGTGGCCGAGGCAGACGCCGAGCGTCGGCACCCGCGGCCCGAGCCGCTGCACGATCTCGACCGACGCGCCTGCGTCCTCGGGTCGCCCGGGACCGGGCGAGATGACCAGATGGCTCGGCGCCATCCGCTCGGCGCCGTCCGCGTCGATCGCGTCGTTCCGGATCACCGTCACCTCGGCCCCCAGCTCCTCGAAGAGGTGGGCGAGGTTGTACGTGAAGCTGTCGTAGTTGTCGACGAGGAGGATCACGGGCGGCTGTTCCCATTCTGCTCGGCGTCGCGCCAGCGCCGCTTCGAGCGCGGCCAGCTTGTTCAGGCACTCCTCGTGCTCGGCCGCCGGATCGGAGTCGGCGACGAGGCCCGCCCCCGCCTGCAGCCGGGCGAGCCCGTCGGCCAGGACGACCGTGCGGATGGCGATGCACGTGTCCAGCGTCCCGTCCGGGAGGGCGTAGCCGACCGCGCCCGCGTACGGCCCCCGCCGGTAGCCCTCCAGCTCGGAGATGATCTGCATGGCGCGCACCTTGGGTGCGCCCGAAACCGTCCCGGCGGGGAAGCACGCCCGCAGGAGGTCGAAAGCGGTGCGCCCCGGAGCGAGCTCGCCGGCCACCTCGGAGACGAGGTGCGTCACGTGCGAGTAGCGCTCGGCCTCGAGGAAGCGGACGACCCGCACGGTTCCCGGCTCGCAGACGCGCGAGAGGTCGTTGCGCCCGAGATCGACCAGCATGATGTGCTCCGCCTTGTCCTTCTCGGAGGCGAGCAGGCGCTCGGCGTCGCCCGCGCCGGGGCTGGTCGTCCCGGCGATCGGGTTCAGCGAGGCGCGCGCGCCCTCCAGCTTGACCAACGTCTCCGGGGACGACCCGACCAGCGAGATCCCGTCCAGCTCCAGGAGGAAGTGGTAGGGCGACGGGTTGATGCGTCGGAGCGAGCGGTAGAGCGCGAGCGCGGAGACCTCGGTCGGCCGCTCCGCCCGCTGCGAGAGCACGATCTGGAAGGCGTCGCCGGCGCGGATGTGGTCCTTTGCCCGCCGCACTCCCTCCTCGTAGGCCTCCCGGGAGGGAAAGCGCTGCGTCGGGCCGGGGGAGGCCACGGGCGCGAGGGCGGCCGTCGCCCCGGCGGCGAGCCGGTCCGAGATCTCGGCGGGGTCGCCGGCGAGCACCTCGGCCACGCTCGCGGCGTGGTCGAAGCGGACGAGGGTGTCGGCGACGACGAAGCGGCTCTCGGGCAGGCCGGGCCCGGGCTCCGGGAGCGGCACGGTCGGCTCGAGCACGGCGACGTGGTCGTAGCCGAGGTAGCCCACGACCGGGCGCCCGGCCGCGACCTCGCGCTCGGCGTCGCCGAAGTCCACCAGGCGCGCCCCGGCCCCGACGAGGCTGTGCCGCCCCAGCCGACCCTTCTCCACCGACTCGAGCAGGAAGCCGGCGCGCGCCCCGGCGCGCAGGCGGAGGTAGGCCCCGAGCGGGGTGATCAGGTCGGCGTGGATGTCGGGTGCGTGTGTCACGGCAAACGAAAAGACCCTCCTGGCGGGGGTCTACGAGCGGAGCGGGCTGTGAGGGTGCCTCTGGGCTAGCAGGCGACGCTCCCGCTCCGCTCGCGGCGCCAGGCCCACCAGGTGCGGACGGGAGGAGTCATCTGCCGAGAGCGTAGGCGAGCCCGGACGGGCGCGTCAAGCGCTCGTCGGCCTTCTGCAGCGCGTCCGCGGCGACACGCGATAATCCGGGCAATGCAGCCGCACCCGATCCGGCTCGTGGTCCAGGACGACCTGCGCCGCTCGCGGCTGACGGTCTTCTTCCGGCTCCTCCTGGCGATCCCGCACCTGATCTGGCTCTGGCTCTGGTCGTCGATCGCACTCTTCCCGATCGCGCCGATCGCGTGGTTCCTCACGCTCGTGCGCGGCACGCTGCCGCGGCCGCTCTGGGACTTCTACGCGGCGCTCGTCCGCTACACGACACACGTGTACGCGTACGTCTTCCTGGCGGGAAACCCGTTCCCCGGGTTCGTCGGCAAGGCCGGCAGCTATCCGATCGACCTCGAGATCGCACCGCCCGGGCGCCAGAGCCGGTGGAAGACCGCCTTCCGGATGGTGCTGGCGCTGCCCGCTCTCTACCTCGCGACCATCCTGCTCGTCTATGCCGCGCCCCAGTACTTCTACGACGAGGCGACGGGGGAGGAGGGGTGGTTCGTCGTGGTCTTGGGAGTCTCGGCCGCCGTCGGCTTCCTCGCCTGGTTCGGTTGCCTGGCGCTCGGGCGCATGCCCACCGGCTTCCGCGACCTGCTCGCATACACACTGCGCTACGGCGCGCAGACCTGGAGCTATCTCCTCTTCCTCACCGACCGGTATCCGGACGCCGACCCGAGCGAGCCGCCCGCCGCCCAGCCAACACCGGAAAAGCCGGTCAAGCTGCGAGTCGAGGACGACCTGCGTCGGTCGCGGCTCACCGTCTTCTTCCGGCTCCTGCTCACCATCCCGCACATCGCCTGGCTCATTCTCTGGGGGATCGTGGCCTTCCTGGCCCTCGTCGTCGGCTGGTTCGCCACCCTGTTCACCGGTCGCCTACCGGGCGCACTGCACCGCTTCCTTGCCGCGTACGTGCGCTACGCGACTCACGTCTTCGCCTTCCTCTTCCTCGTCGCCAACCCATTTCCGGGGTTCGCCGGCACCCAGGGGAGCTACCCGATCGACCTCGAGATCGCACCGCCCGGGCGCCAAAGCCGCTGGAAGACGCTGTTCCGGCTCTTCCTGGCGTTCCCGGCGCACCTGCTCGCCTCGGCACTCCTGATAGCGCTCGAGCTCGTGGCGATCTTCGGCTGGTTCGTCGGCCTCTTCCTCGGCCGCATGCCCAACGGCCTGCGCAACCTCGGCGCCTACTGCCTGCGCTACACGGCTCAGACGTACGCGTACATCTACCTGCTCACCGACAGCTACCCGTACAGCGGGCCGACCGAATACGTGAAGCCCGTGCCGCCGTGGCCAGGCCCGCTGCCCTTGCCGTCGCCGTCGGCGTAGCCGCCCTCGCGGCCGTCTGGGCGGTCGCGGCCTGGTGGCTCTGGCAGACCGACGTGCCGTCGGGGCTCGACCTGCCGGACGTTGCGGCCGAGGACGTGCTCGCCCAGCCCGCGCTCGACGAGGCGCGGGACTTCGAGCGCTTCATCCGCTGGAGCTACGTCGCCTCGGCGCTCGTCCTGATCGCCGCCTTTGCCGTCTACGCGCGCTACGGCGTGCGCTGGGTGCGGGAGTCGGCGGCAGGCCGGATCGGCACGGGGATGCTGCTCGGGATGCTCGGCCTCGCCATCGTGTGGCTCGTCCAGGTGCCGTTCGGGCTGCTCGATCTCTGGTGGCAGCGCCGCCACGACGTCTCCGAGCTCGGCTACGTCGACTGGCTCTTCCTGAACTGGTTCGCGCTCGGGGGCGAGTTCCTGTTCATCTGCTTCGCCCTCCTGATCGTGATGGGCCTGGCCGGGCCGCTCGGGAACTGGTGGTGGATCCCGGGGGCGGCGTTCTTCGTCGGGCTCGCGGCCCTGCTCACGTTCGTCTCTCCTTATTTGATCCCAGGGCAGGTCGACGCGGATCCGGCCCTCGTCGAAGAGGCCGACCGGCTCGCCGAGGAGCAAGGGCTCCCGCCGATACCGGTCCGCGTCCAGGAGGTCGATGCGTGGGAGAGCCCGAACGCCGCCGCCACCGGGCTCGGCCCGACGCGACGGATCATCCTCTGGAACACGCTGGTGGACAACTTCGACCAGGACGAGACGGCGGTCGTCCTCGCCCACGAGCTCGGCCATCACTCGCGGAACCACCTGCCGAAGAGCATCGCGTGGTATGCGCTCTTCGCCCTTCCCGGGGCGTTCCTGATCGCGTGGGCGACCCGGCGCCGCGGGGGGATGCGCGAGCCCGCCGCCGTTCCCCTTGCCCTGCTCGTGCTCGTCGTCCTCCAGGTGCTGGCGCTGCCGGTCCAGAACGCGATCACGCGCAACATGGAGGCCGAGGCCGACTGGGTCGCGCTCGAGACGACCCGCGATCCCGACGCCGCTCGACGGCTGTGGCAGGGCTTCGCCCGGCAGGCGCTCGCCGACCCCAGCCCTCCGACCTGGTCGTACCTGCTCGTCGACACGCACCCGTCGATGGCGAAGCGCGTGGCCATGGTCGACGCCTGGCGCGCGCGGAACGCGCCCTGAGGGGCGCGCGGCAGGCCGTTATCGGGTTGGTACGCTGGCCGCATGGGCCGCTCGGTCATCGTCTCCGCCGTTCGCACCCCGTTCGGGAAGCTCGGCGGCGCCCTCAAGGACTACGAGGCGCCGGCGCTCGGAGCGCTTGCAATCCGCGGCGCGCTCGACCGCGTGGACGTCCGCGACGACGAGGTCGAGTACGTGATCATGGGCCAGGTCCTGCAGGGCGGGGCCGGCCAGGCGCCGGCGCGGCAGGCGGCCGCAGGCGCGGGACTGCCGAAGGAGGTGCCGAGCGACACGATCAACAAGGTGTGTGCCTCCAGCGTGCGCGCCGTCGAGATCGCCGACCAGATGATTCGCGCCGGCGACCACGACGTGATCGTCGCCGGCGGCATGGAGTCGATGTCGAACGCGCCGTATGTCCTCAAGAAGGCGCGCTTCGGCTACCGGCTCGGGGACGGCGTTGTCCTCGACCTGATGCTCCACGACGGGCTCGTCTCGAGCTTCGACGGCAAGCACATGGTCGAGCAGGCGTCGTTCGTCTCGCGTGAGCTCGGGATCACCCGCGAGGAGCAGGATGCGTGGGCGTTCCGCTCGCAGCAGCGGGCGGTGGCCGCGATCGACGAGGGCCGCTTCGTGGAAGAGCTCGTCTCCGTGAACGGCGTCGAGGTCGACGAAGCGCCGCGGCGCGACACGACGCTCGAGAAGCTCGCGAGCCTGAAGCCGGTCTTCGACCCCGAGGGGACGACGACGGCCGGCAACGCGCCCGGCGTCAACGACGGCGCCGGCGCCCTGGTCGTGACCAGCGAGGAGTTCGCCCGCGAGCGGGGCCTGGAGGTCCTGGCGACGATTCTCGGCTCCGCCTACATCGCGGACGAGTACGCCTACCTGGCCCGGACGCCGGCGAAGGCGGCCGCGCGCGTGTTCGACAAGGCCGGCAAGACGATCGACGATGTCGACCGGGTCGAGATCAACGAGGCCTTCTCCTCGGTGACGGTCAACTCGCTGAAGATGCTCGGCGCCGATCCCGACAAGGCGAACGTCAACGGCGGCGCGGTCGCGCTCGGCCACCCGCTCGGTGCCTCCGGGGCGCGGATCCTGGGCACGATGATCTACGAGCTGCGCCGCAACGGCGGCGGGCTCGGCCTCGCCGCGATCTGCTCCGGCGGCGGCCAGGGCGACGCCCTCCTGCTCGAGGTCTAGGGAACTTTCCGGGCGCGCCGCTCGAGCTCGTGCCGGCGCCCGATCCGGTGCCCGCCTGTCGGGGCGGTCAGTCCAGGTAGAGCAGGTACGTCTCGCGCTTCGGCTGGGCCTCGGCGACCGTCTCGCCCGTGGCAAGGTCGACGATCTCGAAGCGCGTGCCGTTGGCCGTGGTCGCGTAGAGAAAGCCGCCGTGCGTCTGCGAGAGGTCGGCCCCCTTGCGGGCGAGGCTGAAGCGCAGAGCCCCGTCGGGGTCGAAGACCATCACGGTCTGCTCGTCCGAGCCCTCGGTCCACGCCGAGGCGAGGAGCGCGTCGTCCCTGAACGTGACCCAACCGGGCTGATCGCTCACGCGGCGGGTGCTCCAGTCGGACGGGTCGATGAGGGAGAGGCCGGCCGGCGTTACGTCGAGGGTGTCGCCCTCCGACGCGTAGGTGTTCCCGCTGACCGCGACCAGGCCCGAGGGTAGCCAGACGGCGTTGCGATCGGGCCCGTCGATCATCTTCGCGTGCGCGGCGGGCTCCAGCCAGTCGCGCAGGCGGCCGAGCAGCGAGACGGGCTCGGTGAGGTCGTGGTAGCGAACCTGCATCGTGGCGAGATCGACCTCGGCGACGCGTCCGCCCGCGGGGACGACGAGCGCACGCGAGCCCGACGGGTCGACCGCGAGCCCGGGGACGGACTGGCGCGCTCGGTAGTCGTCCTCGTCCGAGCCCTCGACCTGTTCCCAGCCCGCCGGGATCTCGCCGAGCTTCGCGCTGCGAAGCTCGCTTCCGTCGAAGACGACGACCCGAGCGGGGCCGATGCTCGCGGAAGGAGCGACGAGGAAGACGAGCCCGCTCTCGGTCTCCTCCGCGTACAGGATGGTGCCGCCCAGGTCGTGGACGGCGAGCACCTCACGTGTCTGCGGGTTGATCGCGACCGCCCTGGAGGGAACGTCGCCGAGCGCCGCGAGGAGCAGGTCCGGCCGCACCCAGTGGAGCTCCATGACGAACGAGCCGTCCGTCTCGACCGTCCCGAGCGAGCGCATGCGCTCCAGATCGACGAGCGCGACGCCGGCGCCCTCCTGCGCCCCGACCGCGACGGCCGTGCCGTCCGGCGAGAGCCCGCCGCCGGCCGCGAAGAACGGCAGCGCGACCGACCGTTCGTCGATCGGCTCGAGGGTCAGGCCGTCGACCCAGGCCAGGCGGCTGCCGGCCCCGTCGCTCGACACGGCGAGCACCGGCTCCGCGTCGGCCGGCGAGGAGACAGTTGCAGTCGTCGACGCCGTGGGCGGGGACGCCGTGTCGTCGTCTCCTCCGCAACCCCCGAGGGCGACGATCACCGCGACCGCTAGAAGCCCGAACCTCATCTGCTCTCAGTACACCACCAGGCCGATCAGGGTTCCAGTAGGCTCGCCGCGATGCGGTTCGAGCGCGTTCTCGTCGTCGGAGCCGGCCAGATGGGCGCCGGGATCGCGCAGGTGATGGCCGCCTCGGGGCGTGCCGTCTTCCTCCACGACGCCGCTTCCGGCGCGGTCGAGAAGAGCCTCGCGAGGATGCGGAAGAGCCTGGAGAAGCTCGCCGCGAAGGGCGCCCCGCACGACCCGGATGAGGTGCTGGCGCGCGTCCGGGCCGTCGACGAGCTGGTCGACGCCGACCTGCTCGTGGAGGCCGTTGTCGAGGACGCCGGCGTGAAGCGGTCGATCTTCCGCGGGGCCGACGTGGCGCTCGGCCCGGAGGCGGTGCTCGCGTCGAACACGTCCTCCATTCCCATCGCCTCGCTCGCCGAGGCGACGGGCCGGCCGGAGCGGGTGATCGGCATGCACTTCTTCAACCCGGTGCCCGTGATGGCGCTCGTCGAGGTCGTGCGCGCGCCCGGCACGTCCGACGCGACGGTGGCGGAGGTCGTCGCGCTCGCCGAAGAGCTCGGGAAGACGCCCGCCGAAGTGAACGATTTCCCCGGCTTCGTGTCCAACCGGATCCTCATGCCGCTGATCAACGAGGCCGCCTACGCCCTGCAGGACGGGGTCGCGGAGGCGGAGGCGATCGACACCATCGCCCGCCTCGGCTTCAACCACCCAATGGGGCCGCTTGCTCTGGCCGACCTGATCGGGCTCGACACCTGCGTCTCCATCATGGAGGTGCTGCGGGATGGGCTCGGCGACGCCAAGTACGAGCCTTGCCCCTTGCTCCGCGAGCACGTCGCGGCGGGACGCCTCGGCCGCAAGACGGGCCAGGGGTTTTACAGTTACCTTTAGACAGAGTTCGTGTCGGAATCTCGCTCTGAGGGGAGCCCGAGAAAACCGATTGCCGTCGTTCGTCCGAACTACCACTGCCGAAAGTGCGCCTGCTGATCGTTGACGACGATGCCGCGCTCCGCGCGCTCCTGCGCACGACGTTCGAGGTCGTGGACGTCGAGGTGGAGGAATCGGGGAGCGCCGAGGACGCGCTCGAGTCGGTCGCCCGCGGGCATCCGGACGCCATCGTGCTCGACGTCAGCCTGCCCGGTATGAGCGGCGCCGAGCTCTGCAGGCGCCTGAAGGCTGACGAGGCAACCCGGAAGATCGCCGTCGTCATCCTTTCCGGGTCGGTGGACGACCCCGCCCCGGCCCGCGAGCTTGGCGCGGACGCCTTCCTGCGCAAGCCGTTCAGCCCGCTCGAGCTCCTCGACGTCGTCGAGCGGCTCACGGGCGGTCTCGAGGCCGTGCCGCCGCCGGCACGCCGGGAGGGGGTGGCCGCGGAGGGGCAGCAGCTCCTGCTCTACGCGCGCGACCTCCGCCACCTGCTCGAGATCGAGCGCGGCCAGCGCGTCCTGCTTCAGAACGCCTACAACGAGACCGTCGCAGCGCTCGCGAGCGCGCTCGAGTCCAAGGACACCGGCACCCGCGCGCACTCGCAGCGGGTGCAGCGCTACGCGCTCGAGCTGGCGCGGTCGGTGAGCCCCGACCTCGTGGACGACCCCAGTGCCGAGTACGGCTTCCTCCTCCACGACGTCGGCAAGATCGGGATCCCGGACCGGATCCTCCAGAAGCCGGGGCCGCTCAACGACGGCGAGACGCGCCTCATGCGGACGCACACGCTGCTCGGCGAGCAGATGCTCGGCGGCGTCGCGTTCCTGCAAGGAGAGGGCCTCCGCATCGTCCGCTCGCACCACGAGCGGTGGGACGGGAGCGGCTACCCGGACGGCGCGGAGGGCACCGACATCCCGCTCGCGGCGCGCATCTTCGCCGTCGCAGACTCCCTCGACGCGATGACGAGCGACCGCCCGTACCGGCCCGCGCTCAAGTGGGTCGACGCGGGCCGCGAGATCGTCGGAGAGTCGCGGTCGCAGTTCGACCCCTCCGTCGTCAAGGCGTTCCTGGATCGCGAGGACCGCCTGCTGGCGATCCGCTCCCAGCTCGCCGCGTAGCCCAACTGCCCGGCGCCTAGCGGCTCTATACTCGCCGCCGTGGCGAGACGCCGGGACGAGCCCGTACGGCTGACGCGGATCTACACCAGGGCCGGGGACGGCGGAGAGACCAGTCTCGGCGACGGGAGCCGTGTCCCCAAGACCGATCTCCGCATCGAGGCGTACGGGACGGTCGACGAGCTCAACTCCGTGCTGGGGCTCGCGCTCGCCGGTGAGCTTCCCGCCGAGTTCCGCGGCTGGCTCGAGCAGATCCAGAACGACCTCTTCGACCTCGGCGCCGACCTGTCCGTGCCGCTCGATGACCGCCGCGAGCGCCTGCGCATGACCGCGGGTCAGGTCGCGCGGCTGGAGGAGCTCTGCGATCTCGTCAACGAGCGGCTCGAGCCGCTCACGAGCTTCGTCCTCCCCGGCGGCACGGAGGCCGCCGCGCGCCTCCACGTCGCCCGGTCCGTGAGCCGCCGTGCCGAGCGCCGCGCGGTCGCGCTGGCAGAGGCACAGGGCGCCAACCCCGACGCGCTGTCCTACCTGAACCGGCTCTCCGATCTCCTCTTCATCCTCGCCAGGGCCGCGAACGCCGGGTCGCAGGAGCCGCTGTGGAGGCCTGGGAGCTCGCAGTAGCGTTCGCCGGCGCCTTCGTCGCCGGCTTCCTCGGATCCGTCGTCGGCCTCGTCCTCGGGAGCCTGCGGCTGCCGGCAATCCTCCTGGCGTCGGGGAGCCCCGCCACCGCCGCCGGGACGAACATCGCGGTCAGCGCCGTCGCCGCGCTCTCCGGCGGGCTGACGCACGCGCGCGCGGGGAGGGTGAGCTGGCGCATCGTCGCCTGGATGACACCGCCCTCGATCGTCGGAGCGTTCGTCGGTGGCTACTTCGGGCACCTCATACCCTCCGGCCTCCTCCTGGGCGTCATCTCCGTGGTGCTCCTGTGGAGCGGCCTGGACCTCGTCTTCGAGCTCCGCGCGGCCCCCGAGTCGCACCGGCCGCGGGTCGCAGCCACGGTCTCGGGCGGACTGATCGGGCTGCTCGGCGGGGCGGTCGGCCTGATCCTGGGGACGCTGCGCATGCCGGCCTTGCTCCGGAGCGTCGGCCTGTCGCCGCACTCCGCGGTCGGCACGAACCTCGTCGTCGGGTTCTTCCTGGGCGCGGCCGGTTTCGCCGGCCATCTGGTGCGCGGCGAGGTGGACTGGCCCGTGCTCGCAGCCGGCGTGGCGGGTGCAGTCCCCGGGGCCTGGCTTGGCGCGCGCTCGACCGGGCGGATCGACGAGCCCACGCTGAAGCGCCTGATCGGGATCGCTCTGATCGCCGTCGCCGTCGTCATTGGCGTGACGGCGCTCGTGGACTAGCTGCTACCGGATTGCCGGGCGGGAGGAGCCGCCCTAGCCCTTGGAGACGCTCAGCGCGACCTTCGAGCCGGCGGGCGTGAGGCCGCTGACGCCGCTCTTGATGACCCTGCCCTTGGCTCGTCGCCGTGGCGCCTCCGTGGGCCGCAAGGGAGGGATGGACGTCATCGGTTCTCTGACGCGCGAAACGTTCTCGTGGTCGAACGCATCGGCGCGGGAGTAGGCTGGCCGCTTCAATCCGGTATGAAAACGAGATGAGCTGGGCCCGACCACCCGTCCGGGTGAGCGAGGCCTCCCCCGGGGAGGAGAACCCTCAGTCTCGACATGAACTAGAGGGTTTGCAGAGGTCGGCACGGGCTGCGCGTAGAATCCGGAGTCATGGCCACGACCGAGGACCGCCCCGGTCTCGACGCGACCGAAGCCTGGCGCCGCGACCTCTACGAGGCCACGCCCGAGCGCGACGCGCTCTTCACGACCATGTCCGGCCTGCCGGTCGAGCCGCTCTACACGCCCGACAACGTCGAGACCGACTACGAGCGCGACCTCGGCTACCCGGGCGTCTACCCCTACACGCGCGGGGTCTACCCCTCGATGCACCGGGGGAAGCTCTGGACGATGCGCCAGTTCGCCGGCTTCGGCACGGCCGAGGAGACGAACGTCCGCTTCCGCTACCTCCTCGAGCACGGCCAGACCGGGCTCTCGACCGCCTTCGACATGCCGACCCTGATGGGCTACGACTCCGACCACCCGAAGTCGCTCGGCGAGGTCGGGCGCGAGGGCGTCGCCGTCGACTCGCTCGCGGACATGGAGGAGCTGTTCTCGGGCATCCCGCTCGACGAGGTCTCGACGTCGATGACGATCAACGCGCCCGCCGCGATGCTGCTCGCGTTCTACATCTGCGTCGGCGAGCAGCAGGGGGTCGGCAGGGACAAGCTGCGCGGGACGATCCAGACCGACATCCTCAAGGAGTACATCGCGCAGAAGGAGTGGATCTTCCCGCCCGAGCCGTCCATGCGGCTGTGCGTGGACATGATCGAGTTCTGCGCCCGCGAGGTGCCGCTGTGGCACCCGGTCTCGATCTCCGGCTACCACATCCGGGAGGCCGGCTCGACCGCCGCCCAGGAGCTCGCCTTCACCCTCGCCGACGGCTTCGCCTACGTCGAGGCGGCCATGGCCCGTGGGCTCGCGGTCGACGACTTCGCGCCCCGGCTCTCCTTCTTCTTCAACGCGCACATCGACTTCTTCGAGGAGGTCGCCAAGTACCGCGCGGCGAGGCGGATCTGGGCACGCGAGCTCCGGGAGCGCTACGGCGCCAAGAGCCCGCGCTCCTGGCTGATGCGCTTCCACGCCCAGACCGCCGGCGTCTCCCTCACCGCCCAGCAGCCCGAGGTCAACATCGTGCGCACGGCGGTCGAGGCCCTGGCGGCGGTCCTCGGCGGCTGCCAGTCGCTGCACACGAACTCCTTCGACGAGGCACTCGCGCTTCCGACGGAGCACGCGGTCAAGATCGCCCTCCGGACGCAGCAGGTGCTGGCGCACGAGACCGGCGTCGCCTCGACGATCGACCCGCTTGGTGGCTCCTACTTCGTCGAGGACCTGACGAACCGGCTGGAGGCGGAGGCCTACGACTACTTCGACCGCATCCGCGGGCTCGGCGGCGTCGTCGCGGCGATCAAGGAGAACTTCTTCCAGCGGGAGATCGCCGAGGCGTCGTTCAGGTTCCAGAGCGAGCTCGAGGCCGGGCAGCGCGTGATCGTCGGCGTCAACCGGTTCCAGGAGCCCGACGAGCAGCCGATCGAGATCCTGAGGATCGACCAGGCGCTCGAGGACAAGCAGGTCGACCGGGTCAAGGCCGTGCGAGCCCGGCGGGACGCCGCCGCGGCCGAGTCGGCCCTCTCCCGCCTGAAGGCGGACGCCGCGGTCGAGGACCGGAACCTCATGCCGGCGATCGTCGACGCCTCGCGCGTGTACGTGACCATGGGCGAGATGTGCGACGCCCTCCGAGAGGTCTGGGGCACCTGGCGCGAGACCCCCGTGTTCTAGGACCGACCCTCCCAGAGCCTTCCAGTCGACACTCCTGTGGGAGTCTCGTCGAACGGCTAGTAGCCGCTGCCCGGCGGGTCCAGTAGGCTCGCGTCACACTGAGCGCCGGTTGGCCGCAGCCGACGCTCATGCGAGGGCGTCGTGAGCCTTCCCTCTGACCGGCCCTCGCGCCGGGGTGAGCGGGTCGTCCCGGGGACCAAGCGGGATGGCCCGCCTCCCCCATCCGGGGGATAGACGCGGGCGCCGACCTCGGCGAGATTGTCGGGACGCTCCTCCAGGGCGCGCGCGGCCGCCCCCGATTGGTCGGGGGGTGGCCGCGCCCCGTTTCTGAGAACGAACTGGGCGGTTAGATGCTCTAAGCCGCCGCGGTGCTCTGCGGCGTCGACTGGAGTGGCAGCAGGCCGTGCACCTGTGCCCACCGGCTCGCCTCCGTCCTGTTGGAGACGTTCAGCTTCCGGTAGATGTTCGACAGGTGGAACTTGACGGTCTGCTCCGTCACCCAGAGCATGCGCGCGAGCTGCGCGTTCGAGTGCCCCTCGGCCACGAGCGTGAGGATCTCCAGCTCGCGGCGTGTGAGGCCCCATGCCTCCTCGATCGACTCGCGGGAGCTCCGGCTCTTGCCGTTGTGCCCGCGGGCGAAGTAGATCGAGTGGTCGAACGCCTGCCGGATGGCCGAGGCCAGGTCGTCGGCGTGCGCCGTCTTCAGGACGTATGCCTCGGCGCCCGCCGCGAGGGCCGCGTCGACGTACTGGGGATCGGAGTACGCCGAAAGGACGATCACCTTGAGCTCAGGCGCCCGCTGCTTGGCGAGCGCGAGGCACTCCAGGCCGTCCATCTGGCCGTTCTCCATCTCGATCCCGGTAACCAGCAGGCTCGGCGCGTGCTCCTCGATCAGTGCGAGGGCGTGCTCGGGCGAGGTCGCCTTTCCCTTGACCTCGATCCCGATACGGGCGAGAACCTGCTCGACCCCCTCCAGCCAGAGGGGATGCTCATCCAGCAATACCGCAGTGCGATGCTCGGAAGGACTCATCGAAAGGGCCGCCTTTCGATCGGACTACACGAAGGACTTAGACCATAGCCCATCTTTCGTCGTGTGCAAAGGCCCGGGGAGAAACTCGTGGAAACTCCCTGCTCCTGGCGGCGTCCACCCCTTGGGGGCGGTGGCGACAAATCGCGCGCCCCCTCGAACGTCTAGCTACGGCTCCAGGAGGAGTGGCGGCGCGTGCAGGTATGCGGCGGCACGGCGCTTGCGCTCGATGTCCTCGTAGACGCGCTCGACGACCTCCGTCGGGAGGCCGGCTGCGGCCGCGGCGACCTCGGCGGAGGCGCCCTCGTTGAGCGCATAGAGGCAGAGGTCGAGCTTGTCGAACGGGACGGAGAAGTAGAACTCCTCCTGGCTCTGCTCGAGGGCGTAGGTGTCGGTCGTCGGCGGCCGCTCGCGGATCACGGCGGGCACCCCGACCTCCTCGGCGAGCTGGTAGACCTGGGTCTTGTAGAGGTGGGCGATCGGCTTCACGTCGGCGGAGCCGTCGCCGTTCTTGACGAAGAAACCCTGGTCGTACTCGAGCCGGTTCGGCGTCCCTACGACGGCGTAGTCGAGACGGTCGGCGTGGTAGTACTCGAGCATCTTGCGGACGCGTTGCTTGAAGTTCGTCGCGGCGACGACCTCGCGGTAGGCGGTCGCCGTCAGCCGGGCCTCGAGGCGCTCGCCATCGGGCGACTCGGCGACGACGGTGAAGAGGCTGTAGCGCGAGCCGCCGAGCAGGCTGGGGAGGACGATCTTCGCCTTCCAGCCGTCGGCGTACTCGGGCATGACCGTGCGGATGGCGGCGTCGCGGCGCTCGTAGCAGCCGGCCGCCCGGAGGAGCTCGGTGACGTCCTCGAGCACGGTCTCCACGCCGGCCGCCTCGGCGGCGACGTTGGAGAGGTCGAGCGTGTCCGAGGCCGACTCGCCCTCGGGCATGAGAACGCCGAGGACACGCTCGGGCCCGAAGGCCTTGGCGCAGAGGTGCGCGACGAGGCTCGAGTCGACGCCGCCGGAGAGACCGACGACGGCGCCGCGGCGGCGCAGGTCCTTGTAGACGACCTGGCGCAGGCGCTCGGCGATCTCGTCGGCGGTCGTCGCCGCGTCGGGGAGTCGCAGAGCCTCGGGCGGTCAGCGGCTCAGCCGGCGCCATTCGATGCGGCCGTCTTCTCGCCGACGAAGCGGGTGATGCTCGCGATCGAGTCGAGGTTCTCGGGGAGGACCTCCTCGTCGGCGATCTGGACCTCGTAGCGCTCCTCGATGAAGCCGATCAGCTCGAGGACGCCGGTCGAGTCGATCACGCCCACCTCGATCAGGGAGTCGTCCCGGTCGAGCACGACGCCGTCCGCGCTCAGCGGGAAGTTGTCCTTCAGGAACTGGCGCACTTCCTGCTCGATGGCGTCGGGGCTGGACATGACGGGCAAAGAGAAGTCGCCCGGAACCTCACGAGGCGACGATCGGAGAATAGCAGCGACCCTCGGAGCGTTCGACCAGGATTCTCCTCCCCTTGCCGACCGTGCGGGTCGCCCGTATCGTCAGGACATGTGCGGCATTGCCGGGATCTACGCGCGCCCTGACTCGGCCGCGCCCGAGGAGCTCCTGCTGACCATGGCGGGCGAGCTCCGGCACCGCGGGCCCGACGGCACCGGGCTCTACACCGACGGCCGCTTCGGCATGACGAACAACCGGCTCGCCATCGTCGATCTCGAGGGCGGAGACCAGCCGCTCGCAAGCGAGGACCGGCGCTACTGGGTGATGCAGAACGGCGAGATCTACAACTACGTCGAGCTCCGCGCCGACCTCGAGGCACTCGGGCGGCGCTTCGTCACCACGAGCGACACCGAGGTGATCGCCCAGGCCTACGCCGAATGGGGCCCCGGCTGCCTCGACCGGATGAACGGCGACTTCGCCTTCGCCGTGTGGGACCGGCGCGAGCGCGAGCTCTTCCTCGCGCGCGACCGCTTCGGCGTCCGGCCGCTCTTCGTGGCCGAGCTCGGCGGCGACCTCGTCTTCGCCTCCGAGCAGAAGGCGATCCTCCGGCACCCCTCGGCCCGGCGCGAGCTCGACCCGGCCGGTCTCGTCGAGAGCTTCACGACCTGGTGCATCTCGCCGGACGCGTCCTCGTTCCCCGGCATCCGCGAGCTCGCGCCCGCCCACTACCTCCGCGCCGGCCCCGACGGCATCCGCGAGGAGCGGCGCTGGTGGGACCTCCGCTTCTCGGACGCGCCGGACGTTTCGCCTGCGGCGCGCTCGGCGCTGGCGGAGGAGCTCGACGCGCTGCTCGGCGACGCGACGCGCCTGCGCCTCCGCGCCGACGTCCCGGTCGCCGCCTACCTGAGCGGCGGGCTCGACTCGTCGGCCATCGTCGCCCACGCGCTCGAGCAGATGGACGAGACCCTGTACGCCTTCGGCATCGGCTTCGAGGACGCGCGCTTCGACGAGAGCGCCTTCCAGGACCGCCTCACCGGCGCGCGCGGGCTCGACCTCACGCGCGTCACGATCGGCGCGCGCGACATCGCCGAGCTGCTCCCGCAGACGGTGGAGATGGCGGAGAAGCCGACGCTCCGAACCGCGCCGTCGCCGCTCCTGCGTCTCTCCGGAGCAGTGCAGGACGCGGGTCTGAAGGTGGTCACGACCGGCGAGGGCGCGGACGAGCTCTTCGGCGGCTACGACCTCTTCCGCGAGAACGCCGTGCGCCACTTCTGGGCCCGCGAGCCGGAGTCCGAGCTGCGGCCGCTCCTCCTGACGCGCCTGAACGCCTTCATCGGCAAGGACCTGAAGCGCTCGGGCGCGTTCCTCGTCGGCTTCTACCGCAAGGGACTCACCGAAACCGAAGACCCGCTCTACAGCCACCGGCTCCGCTTCTCCAACACCTCACGGCTGCTCTCGCTCCTCGACGGCGGCGTGCTGGAGCGCGCCGGCGAGCGTGGCGACCCCGCCGAGCGGCTCGAGGCGCGCCTCCCGGACTGGTTCGGCGAGATGACGCCGCTCGGGAAGGTGCAGTACCTGGAGATCTCCACGTTCCTGGAGGGCTACCTCCTGCACACGCAGGGCGACCGCATGCTGATGGGGCACTCCATCGAGGGGCGCTTCCCGTTCCTCGACTACCGGGTCGCCGAGCTCGCCGCGGCGCTCCCGGACCAGCTCCGCCTGCGCGGGCTGACGGAGAAGTACCTGCTGCGCAAGGCGGTGGAGCACCGGCTCCCGGCCGAGATCGCCGCCCGCAAGAAGCGGCCCTACCGAGCGCCGATCGTGGGCGCCTTCGTCGGCCCCGGCGCCCCGGACTACGTCCGCGAGCTCCTCGACGAGCGGCGCCTCGCCGACGTGGGGCTTTTCTCGCCGGAGGCCGTTGCGCGCCTCGTGCGGAAGTGCGAGGCAGGCGCGCCGCGGGACGCGGTCTCGGAGACCGACGAGATGGCGCTCGTCGGAGTCCTCTCCGTCATGCTCCTCCACGACCGCTTCGTGGCGAGCCCCCGTCCTGCCGAAGCCCTCGTCCCCGACCGCGTCGTCGTGGGCGACCAGGTGCTCCCGCGCGCCTCCGCGCCCGCCGCCGCATGAACGTCCGCCTGCTGCACGAGACCCTGCTCGCCTCGGCCGAGCGCGTGCCCGAGCGCGAGGCCGTCGTCGCCGGAGCCGTGCGTCTGTCCTATGCGGAGCTGCTCGACCGCGCGCTCCGGCTCGCCCGGGCGTTGCAGGAGCTGGGGGTGCGCAGGGGCGACCGCGTGGCCGTCTACATGGACAACTCGGCGGGCTGCGCGACGGCGCTCTACGGGACGCTCCTCGCGGGCGGCGTCTTCGTGATCGTCAATCCGCAGACCAAGGAGGACAAGCTCCTCTACGTCCTCGACGACTGCGAGGCGGCGGTGCTGCTGACGGAGGGGAGCCTGACGCGCACGGCGCTCGCCGCGGCGGCCTCCGCGGCCAGCGTCAAGGCGGTCGTCGCCGACGGGGCGCCGGAAGGAGTCGAGGGCGCGCTGGCGTTCGAGGACGTGCTCGCCTCCGCGGAGCCCGAGCCGAACGCCCCGGGGACGATCCCGCTCGACCTCGCCGCCCTCATCTACACGTCGGGGAGCACCGGCTTTCCCAAGGGCGTGATGATGACCCACCAGAGCATGGTCTTCGCCGCGGGGTCGATCGCGCAGTACCTGCGGCTGGGCCCGGACGAGCGCATCCTCGGCCTGCTCCCGCTCGCCTTCGACTACGGGCTCTACCAGCTGCTCATGAACGTTCTCAAGGGCGGCACGCTGGTGCTCGAGCGGTCGTTCGCGTTTCCCGCGCAGATCGTCAAGCGGGTGCAGGAGGAGGAGGCGACGGTCTTTCCGGGCGTGCCGACGGTGTACGCGACGCTGCTCTCGATGCGCCGCGGAATGGAGTTCGAGCTGCCGAGCGTGCGCCGCGTCACGAACACCGCGGCCGCGCTCCCTGCCACCTTCCACGCCGAGCTGGCCCGGATCTTCCCGAACGCGCTCGTCTTCGCCATGTACGGGCTGACCGAATGCAAGCGCGTCAGCTACCTCGAGCCGGAGCTGCTCGCCGAGAAGCCGACGTCGGTGGGGAGGGCGATCCCCGGGACGGAGACGATGGTGTTGCGCGAGGACATGACGCCGGTCGAGCCGGGGGAGACCGGCGTGCTCTACGTCCGCGGGCCGCACGTCATGGTCGGCTACTGGAACAAGCCGGAGCAGACCGCCGAGATGATCGTCGAGGGGCCGCTCCCGGGCGAGAAGATGCTCTGCGCCCAGGACCACTTCATGGTGGACGAGGACGGCTTCCTCTACTTCGTCGGGCGCAGCGACGACATCATCAAGACGCGCGGCGAGAAGGTCAGCCCGATCGAGGTCGAGAACGCGATCTTCGACATCGAGGGCGTCAAGGAGGCGGCCGTGATCGGCGTCCCCGACGAGCTGCTCGGCGAGGCGATCAAGGCGTTCGTCGTTCTCGACGAGGGCGCCGAGCTGACGGAGCAGGAGATCATCGCGGCCTGCCGCACGCGCCTCGAGAACTTCATGGTTCCCGCCTCGGTCGAGTTCCGCGCCGAGCTCCCCACCACCGCGACCGGCAAGGTGCGCCGCAAGAGCCTGAAGGATCCCGCGGAGGTCTGAGCCGATCGTTCGTCAGGCACGTCCACGGCGACGTGTCAGGGGTCAAACCCCGGCCGTGGCCGGGCCGTCGCCCTGGCCATGCGGTCTTCTTAGCATGGAATCTGCACGCCCACCCGGGCCCTGCCGGAAGACTGGCCGACCGGCGAGTCGGTGTCTGCGAAAGGTCCACCTACACTCCATGAATGGATCGCGAGCCAGTCGGAGTCCTGGGCGCCGGCTGGGTCGGCCTCGTCACGGCCGCCTGCTTCGCCGAGCTCGGACACGATGTCGTCGTCCGCGACGTTGCGCCCGAGCGGATCGAGCGCCTGCGCGCCGGGGACGTGCCCATCCACGAGGAGGGGCTCGAGGAGCTGCTCGAGCGCAACAATGGCCGGCTCCATTTCACCCTCGACCTGAAGGACGTCCTCGACAGTGCGCCGATCGCCTTCGTCTGTGTCGGCACGCCGCCTTCGTACTCCGGCGACGCCGACCTGTCGGCCGTGTGGCAGGTGGTCGACGAGCTCTCGGAGCTGAACGCCGAGCTCGTGCTCGTCATGAAGAGCACCGTGCCGGTGCGCACGGGCGAGCACGTCCGCGCACGGCTCGACGCGTCCGGGCTCGAGCGCGTGGGCTACGTCTCGAACCCGGAGTTCCTCGCCGAGGGGACGGCGATCAGGAACTTCAACCAGCCGGACCGGGTGGTGGTCGGCTCGTTCGCGTGGCAGGACGGCGACCGGGTGGCGGCGCTCTACGAGCCGCTGGGCGCGCCGATCGTCCGCACCGACGTCGCGTCGGCCGAGATGATCAAGCTCGCCTCCAACGCCGCGCTGATGACGCGGATCAGCTTCATCAACGAGATCGCGAACGTCTGCGAGCTCGTCGGCGCGGACGTGCAGGAGGTGGCGCGGGGTGTCGGGCTCGACCACCGGATCGGGGGGCACTTCCTCCGCGCCGGGATCGGCTACGGCGGCTCCTGCTTCCCCAAGGACGCCTCCGCCTTGAAGCAGCTGGCCGCGAACTCCGGCTACCACTTCCAGCTTCTGACCGCGGTGATCGAGGTGAACGAGCTTCAGAAGCGGCGCGTGGTGCACAAGCTGCAGGCGCACCTGGGCGACCTGCGCGGCCGGACCGTGGCCCTCCTCGGCCTGGCCTTCAAGCCGCACACGAACGACATGCGCGAGGCGCCGAGCCTCGTCCTTGCCCCGCGTCTCCAGAGCGAGGGGGCGATCGTCCGTGGCTGGGACCCGGTCGCCCTCGACGAGGCGCGCGACCTGATCGGCGACGTCGAGCTCTGCGAAACCGTTCTCGAGGCCGTCGAGGAGGCTGACGCCGCCGTTATCGTCACCGAGTGGCCGGAGCTCCGCGGGCTCGCATCCGCGGAGGTGCACCGGGCGATGCGGACGCCGCTGATCGTGGACGGGCGGAACCTGCTGGATCCCGCCGCGGTACAGGCGGCCGGCTTCGTCTACGAGGCGATCGGCAGGGCGAGGATGGGGGCCGTGCAGGCGTCGCGCGTGTAGCGGCTCAGCCGGCGGCGGTGGAGCGGGCCTCGCCGAGCCTTCCGAGCGTCCGCCGGAGGCCCTCTTCGAGCTCGACCTCGGGCTGCCACCCCAGCACCTGGCGCGCCCGGGTGATGTCCGGCTGCCGCACCTGCGGGTCGTCGACCGGCAGAGCCGCGTGGACGATCTCACTGCTCGATCCGGTTGCGCGGATCACGGCCTCGGCCAGCTGGAGCAGCGTCAACTCGCGCGGGTTTCCGAGGTTGACCGGGAGGTGCTCACGGCTCGTCATCAGGAGGTAGAGCCCGCGGATGAGGTCGTCCACGTAGCAGAACGAGCGGGTCTGCGACCCGTCGCCGAACACCGTGAGCGGCTCGCCCTCGAGCGCCTGGCGCAGGAAGGTTGGGATCGCGCGTCCGTCGTGCGGCCGCATGCGCGGGCCGTACGTGTTGAAGATGCGGGCGATCACGGTATCCACGCCCTGCTGGCGGTGGTAGGCCATCGTCAGGGCCTCCGCGTAGCGCTTCGCCTCGTCGTAGACGCCCCTCGGGCCGATCGGGTTCACGTTCCCCCAGTACGTTTCCGGCTGCGGGTGAATCTGCGGGTCGCCGTACACCTCGCTCGTCGAGGCGAGCAGGAACCGCGCCCGCTTGAACTTGGCGAGGCCGAGCATGTGGTGCGTGCCGTAGCTGCCGACCTTCAGTGTGTGCAGGGGCAGGCGCGCGTAGTCGATCGGGCTGGCCGGGCTCGCCAAGTGGAAGATGTAGTCGACCGGCTCGTCGAGGTGAAGCGGCTCCGTCAGGTCATGGTTCAGGAAGACGAACGCGTCGCCGCGGATGTGCTCGATGTTCTGGAGGTTGCCGGTGTCAAGGTTGTCGACGCACACGACCTTATGGCCGTGCGCAAGCAGGAAGTCGCAAAGGTGGGAGCCGAGGAAGCCGGCGCCGCCGCTGACGAGTGCGGTGGCCATGGGTTCATGATAGAGAGGCTTCCAGGAAGCGCTCCCTGGTCGGAGGGCTAGACCGGCGCAGCCGTCGTATTGGCAGTGTCGCGCACCGTCCACGCAGGGGCGGACGGCCAGCGGTCGCAGTGGTTCCGGAGGATCGTGTAGTCCTGCGGCTCGCCCTCGCCCATCGTGCACGGGGCCCCGAGAACCTGCACAGGTCGATCTGGCCGTTGGCAAGGACGACGGTGCGGTCGGCGGGGTTCCCGTCCGCCACATCGAGTCGACGCCGAGCGAGCCGAAGCTCACGCCGAAATGCATGCCGTGGTTGCAGGAGACGCTCTTGCAGCGGATGCACGCCATGTCCTTGAAGAGGTTCCCGTTGACGCTCGCGGGGACGAAGACGCCGGCGGCTCCCTGGCAGGTGGCGGTGTTCGTCTCCCAGTCGCCCCGCTCGAAGTCGATGAACTCGACGGTGTCGCCGCCCTGGATCTGGGCGCCGTCCTGGTGGCTGTCGTCGTACGTATCGGCGCGGTCGTCGGCGCCGAGCCCGCGCGGCCCGCAGTTGGCGTAGCCGGTTAGCTGGAGGTCGCGCGCGCCGTGAGCCTCACCTTGACCGCGTCCGAGGTGCCGCCGATCGTGCACCCGTCGCCCTCGACGTGCACGTACATCGCCTGCAACCACTCCCTCTTCATGGGCGGGGGCTCCGGTGACGTCCTCGACGCGCGCTTCCGCTCCGATCGCACGGACGGCAGCGACCCGCTTTGCGCCGAATTCGCCGCCTCGCCGGCATGTACAGGCGACGCCTCCGGTGTGACTATGACCAACGTCACCTGGCAGCGCTGGAACGCGTCGACCGATCGCTGGGACTAGGGAGCCCTGGTGCGAGGGCCGCCCCGGCGGCCCTCGCTGCGTCTGCAGAGCGAGTACCTTAGAAAGCCGTGAGCGACGCCCCTAGACCACGCTTGACGGTCGTCGGCCTCGACGCGGCCACCCTCGACGTCATCGAGCCGCTCGTGGCCGATCGCCAGCTCCCGACCCTCGGACGCCTGCTCGAGACGGGGAGCGGCGGCGTCTTGCGCTCCACCACCCACCCTCTCACCCCGCAGGCCTGGGCGACGCTCGTCACGGGGGTCAATGCAGGCCGGCACGGGATCTGGGACTTCACCGAGCGCGACGAGAGCGGCTATCGGCTCCGGTTCGTGAACGGGAGCTTCCGCCGCGCGCCGGCGATCTGGGACCGCCTCGCGGCAAAGGGGCGCCGGTCGGGCCTCGTTGGCATCCCTTTCACCTGGCCGGCGCCGCGGATCGAGGGCTTCTCCGTGGCCGGTTTCGACGCCGCCGCGCGCGAGGAGGGCATGACGCACCCGGCCGGGCTGGTCTCGGAGATCGCGCGCCGCTACGGCTCGATCGAGCTCGACAATCGTTTCCCGCTTGGCAAGGACGGGCGCGTCGACCTCGAGATCGTCCGCCGCGCCGCCGACCAAAAGGTGGACCTCACGCTCTGGCTCGCGGAACGGTTCGAGCCCTCCCTGCTCTTCGTCGTCTTCATGGCGGCGGACCACATCCAGCACCTGTGCTGGACCGACTGGGAGCGAGATGGCGCCGCCAGCCCCCTCGCCGAGGTGTACCGGCTCCTCGACGAGCGCCTGGGCCGGATCCTCGAGTGGCTCGGGCCCGACCACGACGTGCTCGTCGTCTCCGATCACGGAGCCGGGCCTCTCCACGGCGTCGTCAACCTCAACGCCTGGCTTGCCGGCCAGGGCTACCTGACCTACGTCCCGGGGAGTGCGCGGCTGGGCCGCCGGGCGGCCGACCGGCTCTTCGACCTCCGCCGGCACATCCCGCAGGGGCTTCGCTCCGCCGTCAAGAAGCGGCTCCCGGCTCTCCGCGAGCGCGCTTACGAGCGAGAGGAGTACTCGGCGATCGACTGGGAGAACACCCGTGCCTTCGCCTACGGGACGTTCGGAAACATCGTCGTCAACGTCCGCGGGCGCGAGGCGAACGGAGTCGTCGCGCCCGGTGAGGACTACGAACGCGTCCGTGACGGCATCGCGAAGCAGCTGCTCGAGCTGCAGGGCCCCGGAGGCGAGCGGATCGTGGCCGCGGTGCACCGGCGCGAGGATCTCTTCGAAGGCCCCGAGCTGGGGAAGGCGCCTGATCTCCTCGTCGAGTTCGACGAGTACGCCTGGCTCGGCAAGGGGAACCTGAAGAGCCGCTCGGACTCGATCTGGGATCGCATCGAGATCGAGCCGGGGAGCGAGCACTCGTACGTCGGCAGCCATCGCCACGACGGGCTCGTCGTCCTCGCCGGCCCCTCCGCGCGACCGGGGATGAAGCTCTCGGCTGCGATCCAGGACGTCGCACCGACCCTGCTGTACCTCCTGGAGGAGCCAGTGCCGACGGAGGTCGAGGGCCGCATCCTCCTGGAGGCGATCCATCCCGATCTCCTCGAGCGCCGCCCGCCCGAGTACGAGGAGGCCGCGGACATCCGCCCGGGGGAGACGGAGGAGTACGCCGAGGGCGAGACCGCCGCGGTGGAGGACCGCCTCCGCGGCCTGGGCTACATCGAGTAGCGGCCGTCGCGGCCGGTCGCGTCGGCGAGGAAGTCCCGGAGGTCCGCCACGAGCCGGTCATCCGGTCGCGGAGGCGGCGGAGGCGATTCCTGCTGCCTGGCGATCGTCGCGACCAGCGTGTCCGTGGCCTCGACGAGCGTCACGAACCCGGCCTCGCTCGCCCGCCGGCCGAACTCGAGCTGGTGGTCGTCGACTGCCTCGCCGTAGCGTTGCAAGCGAGGCACGACGATCGGCCGTGTGCCGTTGAGAAGCGCCGTCAGCACCGAGCCGACGCCTGCGTGGGTGACCACGGTCTGCGCTTGCTGCATCTTCTCGGCCATTTCGTCGAAGCTGAGGTAGTCGGTGCAGGTGGCCGCTGCCGGGCGGATCGGCGAGGGGCCGTGCTGGACGAAGAGATCGGCGTTCGCGGGAAGATCCTCGAGCGCCTTCAGCAGGCGATCGAAGCGGGCCTCGTTCGTCCCGACGGTGACGAAGATCATGCTCCCGAGACGACGCTGCCGAGATACCGGGCCCGAGGCACCGCCCGGGTCAGCTCGGGCCACTGGGCGTAGATCCTGGTTGCGACCGGCGCGATCAGGCGGCAGCTGAGCGACGGTCGCTCGATGCGGGTGAGGCTTTCGACGTACACGACCCGAGCCCCTAGCAGGCGTCCCAGCCAGGCGAAGGGAACGGCCACGCCCGCTCCGGTCGTCAGGACGACCTTTGGGCGCATGGCGCGGAGGAGGCGGACGGCGATGAGCCCGTTCCGGAGCTGGTTCCTGACCGCGAGCAGGCCGAAGTTGCGGTTCGTGGGCCCGCGGGCGAAGACGACGTTCTCGCCTGCCAGCAGAGAGCGCGCGTCGCTCTTGTCGAACGTCACCCAGATCCGAGAGAACCCTTCCCAGGCCTCACGCAGTGCGAGTAGCTGGAGAAGGTGGCCTCCCGTCGAGCAGACGAGGAGCACATCCGCGCTCGCCGGCGCCTGTGGAGCTGTCGGGGATCCGTTGGGGCTGGAATCCTCATCCATTTTTTACAAGTCCCCCTTTTCTGCTGCTCGGCGTCGGAAATCGGTCCCTGGGCCCGGACACCGTCGGCTCGCCCTGTTACCCCTCGCGGCCGCCTCGGACCCCGGGTCGGTCGACATGCGTCTCAGACACGTCTTCGTGCTCACAGCCATTCTGACAGCCTCGGCGGCGACGGCCCCGTCGGCGGGGTCGGCCACGGCCGAAGGATCCCAGCGGCTCGCTCAGTAGGCGACGGTCGATCGCGGTGGACAGCCTCGACCCCTCGTAGGCGCCCTTTCAGGCCCGCCGCGGAGACACGCGCTATGCCCTTGGCGAATGAGGCTTCGTCCGGCCCGACGAGCTCGACAGCGTCTCCCGGCTAGAACTCGCCCGCCCGTCGGGCGCTCGACTTCAAGCCGTTCGCCGAGGTGGGAACCTGCTACGGCAGCCGGATCGCACTCTCCCTCGTCGAAGGATCCTTCCTGCACCGGGGCGGTCTGCCTGGCTCCCTCCGTCCTCGACGTCGGCGGCCTGGGGCGATGAGCCGCAGCATCCGCGTTGGCGCGTTCATCCGCTCGAATGCGACGCTCCGCCGGGTCGCGGGAGTCCCGGTCCGTCGCCTCCTCGGGGCCCGCAAGCCCGCGCCCCGTGTCGTCGGAGCCTTCGCGCACCTCGACCGAGCACGCCTCGTGTTCATCTATGGCGCCCGGAACGCCCAGGCGACCACCACAGCCTCGCGCGGGCGCCAGAACCGCGGCTTGCTAAGCTCGGCGAGCTTGCCCAGACGAGGGGTCAAACCTGCTCGAGGGCTGCGGCGTTTCGGCGCGACACTCGTCCGGGGCCTCGCGGTCTTTGCCTGTGCGGCTTCGGCCGTGGTGGCCCCGTCTGCGTGCTCGGGTTCGTCCGACGAGCCGGTCGCGGTGCCCTCCGAGCCGGTCACGACGTCCACCCCCGAGCCCGACAAGACGAGGATCCTCGAGAATCGTCCGTTTCTCTGTCGGGGCCAGGTCGATCTCGACCTCGTTCGCGTGACGATGAGGACGAACGTGGACGATGCGGTCCGCCTTGACGAGCGCTGCACGGGCCGCATCGGGCGGATCGAGGTCGAGACCTGGACGGCCGACGGCATCAAGGTGCAGAACCACGGCAAGGTCGCTCACGATCTCGTGATCGAGTCGGGGTACATCAAGTGCCACGACATCGCCGGCGAATATCACCAGGACGGAATCCACGTCATGGGAGGTCGGTCGATCACGTTCCGTAACCTCCGGGTCGACTGTCTCGGCAACGCGAATCTGTACCTGTCGGAGGGCGGATTGGGTGCCGTGACGCCCACGGACGTCGTTTGCGAAGGGTGCATCTTGGGCCCGAACTCTGCACAGACGCTTTACTACAACGTCTCCATCCGGTCGGGGGCGCGCGGGACGACCATCTGCGCCGGCCGCTTCCGCGCAATCCGGGTCGACCCGGGAGCGGTGAAGATCGTGCGCGAGGGCAACCAAGTGCTCCCCCACAACGACCCTTCCTGTCAGGACGTGACCGGCAACGGGGCTTCCTCTCGGTGAGCTCCGCAGTCTTCAGGAGGATCGCACGGTGAGCCTCGGCGACCGGCTGCGCGCGTGGGCCAAGCGCAGCGAGACGGTCCGCCGCTGGCGCGAGCAGCGGTACAAGATGTTCATCGAGCTGTGCTTTGTCGAGCCCGAGGAGCGGATCCTCGACGTGGGCGCGGGCGAGGGGTCGGCCCTCGAACGGTTCAACGCGACGAATCCGATCGTCGCAGTCGACCTCGAGACCGACGAGCGCGACTGGCTGCAGGGCGAGAACGTCACCGTACAGCGCGCCGACGGTACCCAGCTCCCCTTCGCGGACGGATCATTTCCCATCGTCTTCTCGAACTCGGTCATCGAGCACGTGCCCAAAGTGCTCCAGCCCGCCTTCGCGCGTGAGATCCGCCGCGTCGGCGACCGCTACTTCGTGCAGACGCCGAACCGGTGGTTCCCGATCGAGCCGCACTACCAGATGCCGTTCGTGCACTTTCTGCCGGAGCGCGCGCTTCGTGCGCTGAACAAGAGGTTCACCATGGGCTGGCGCAAGAAAGGAGAGTGGTACGAGACGACGCTCCTCTCAGAGTCGGACCTCCGCCGGCTCTTCCCGGACGCGACGATCCATCGCGAGCGCGTGCTTGGGATGACGAAGAGCCTGATGGCCGTGCGCGGGCCTCAAGCAAGCCCGGCCGCCGCCGAACCGAAGCGGGCGGTCTCGCCGTCCCCGCCGCACGACCCGGAGAAGACCTAACCGGAAGTCTGGCAAATCTAGCCGGAGAAGGGATGCCGGCGCGCTTTGGGCGAGCTAAACTGCGACATGCCGAGCTGGAGCCTGTCCCCGGGGAATGGCGACTGATTCTCATTAACATGTCCTGCTTTAACTGCGGCCACGAGATTTCCCAAGACGCACGCTTCTGCGACGTCTGCGGCGCGCCGCAGACGGGCACGCGCGACGGGCCTCTCGGCGTCGTGAAGGCGTCGCTCTTGTCCGGCAACAACTACGTCAGCGGGCTCAGGCGGTTCTGGTGGCTGCTGGTGCTCGGAGTGGGGATCGCGACGATCGCCGCCGTGATGTCCGTCTATCGGATCGACTTCTTCTCGATCCCTCCGAGCTTCGAGAGGAAGGCGGAGACCACATATACGGCCTACTCACGGCTTCTGGTCACGAACGACCAAGCGCCCTACCTCCGCACAAGGGTCGACAACGAGGTGACCGGGCCAGACGGCAGCGTGTCCGTGTATTCGAACTCGCCGGACATCAGCACGCTCATCACTGCGGCGAACCTGTACCCGATACTGATTGCGTCAGACGAGGTGCTGAAGCTCCGGAGCGAGATGGCCGGGCCGCTTCCAGGATCGATCACGTCGCGCGCCATCTACGAGGTGAGCTCTCCGAGCCGCTTCGAGCTCTCGCAGGTCCCCGTCGTCGAGGTCTACGGACACGCGGACACGGGTGCCAACGCAGTCGAGATCACGAAAGCGACGGTGGCCGCCTTCCTCGTCTACGTCAACGACTTGCAGGACGACGCGGCACTCAGCCGAAGGGATCGGATTCTCATCCAGGAGCTCCAGGCGCCCGACGGCGCGGTCGCATCCGGCGGCACCTCGCTGAGCCTTCCGCTGATGCTCTTCCTCCTGATCGTCGCCGCCTTCGTCGCGCTGGCGATCCTCCTGGACAGGCTCTTCCCGGCGGGGCTGCTCCCGGCCGGCATCAGTCTGCCGGGGTTGCGGAGGGGAGCGGCGGCGCCGGTCGAGGAGCCCGAGCTCGGCGAGGCCGCATCGGCAGCCGAGCCGGAAAGGCACGCGCAGACCAGGTCCCGGGTCTAGCGGGGCGGTCTGCTTGGCGTCCTACACCCAGCCGTCGCCGGCTCGGCGTGGCGTTCCGCTCGTGCTGGCGGCCTTCGGGACGCTCGCCCTCGCTGTAACCATCCCGTTCGGACCGCAGGCGACGATAGGAGGTGCACTCGTGCTCCTCCTCGCCTGCCTGCTTGCCGTGCGGGACACGGCGGTCCCGGTGTTCACGTGGTCGAACATGGTGGCGAGTCTGGCCCTCCTCGTCTGGTTCGTCCCCATCAAGACGTACTCGTTCCCGGTCGATCTGCCGTTCAACCTGGAGCCGTACAGGGTGTTCCTGATCCTGCTCGTCTTCGCCTGGCTGATCGGCCTCATCGTAGGCAGGTCGCACCTGTCCGCCGGCGGACAGGCGTACCCGCTCATCCTCTTCACCGGGGTCATCTTCGCGACGCAGATCTTGAACTTCAACGAGCTCAATGCGGGCTTCACCGAGCCGGAGGCGCTCAAGTCGCTCTCCTTCTTCCTGAGCTTCGTGCTCGTCTTCCTGCTTGTGACCTCGACGCTCGATTCGATCCCGGCGATCGACAAGCTCATCCGCGCGCTCGTCATCGGGGGCGCCGTCGTGGCGCTCACCGCGGTCTACGACTCGCGCTTCACATACAACGTCTTCGACCACCTCCACCAGTGGATTCCCCTGCTCGAGTACCAGCCGCGCGAGGTGGACCAGACCCGCGGCGGGCTGATCCGGGTCTACGGCTCCGCGCAGCATCCGATCGCGCTGGGCGTCGCCCTGCTCATGATGGTGCCGCTGGCCATCTACCTGGCCGGCCGCGCGTCTACCGTGTTTCGGTCGAGGCTCTGGGTCGGAGCGGCGATCGTGTGCGCCGCGGGCGCTCTCAGCACCGTCTCGAGGACGACGGTCGCCATGATCGTCACGATGATCGTCTTCGCGCTCGTGGTTCGGGGCAGGGCGGTCGCCCGTTTCGCGCCGCTCCTGCTCCTTCTTCCCATCGTCGTCCACTTCCTGACCCCTGGAGCGCTGGGAGGCATCTACAAGTCGATATTCCCCGAGGAAGGGCTCGTCTCGGACCTCCAGGGCAGAGCCGGCGAGGGAGGTTCGGGACGGCTTGCGGATCTCGACCCGGGACTCAGGATCTGGAGCGAGTCACCGCTTGTCGGGGCCGGCATAGGCGAGCAGACGGTCCCGAGCGATGCTCCGCCCGGGGTGACCGACCTCTCGACGGTGGAGCTCATCTTCGACGATCAGTACCTGAACACGGTCGTGACCACCGGTCTCCTCGGGTTCGTAGCCGTGGTCTGGTTCGTTTGGGGAGGCGTGGTGAAGCTCGCGCGGGCGGCCCGAAGACGGGTCGGCCATGCGAGCGATCTCATGGCAGCCTGCTGCGTCTCCGCGGCAGGGTTCGCCGCGAGCATGGCGCTGTTCGACGCCTTCTACTTCGTCCAGTGCACGCTCTTCTTCTTCATAATCGTTGCGATGGGCCTGCGGGCGCGCGAGCTGTCACCGCCGGCCGTCGACCTTCGACTCGTCTAAGAGCCCGCGGCACGTGCGCATCGTCGTGAACGCCGACGACTTCGGGGCCTCGGCCGAGACCGTCGCGGCGACGATTCAGTGCCTCGAGAACGGGACACTGACGAGCGCGACGATCATGCCCACGATGCCGGCGGCCGACGAGGCGCTGGCCTACGCACGGGAGCGCTCGGACAGGAGCTTCGGCGTGCACCTCACGTTCGTGGGGGACGGCGAGGAGCGGTGCGCCGCCGGGCCGGGCGAGGTTCCAGCACTCACGGACGCGGAGGGCCGCTTTCCTGCAGCGACGCCCGTTCGCATCAGGGCGCTCCTCCGGCACCTTCCTATCGACCAGCTCGAGCGCGAGATCGCCGCCCAGCTCTCCCTCGTCCGAGACGGCGGAGTGGCGATCACCCACGTGGACTCGCACCGGCACCTGCACAAGCTGACGCCGTTCCGGAAGGCGCTCGAGCGCGTGTTGCCCCGCTTCGGGATCGAACGCGTCCGCACCGTGCAGGACGTCTACCTGATCCGACCGCTCGTCGGGGCCACCTACTGGGTGGGCTCGCTCTGGCGCCAGCCCCTCCGCCGGTCCTTCCGGACGACCGATCACTTCTACATGCCGGCGAGCACGGGCGACCTCCGCTGGGCGGACGAGCTCCTCCGCCGGATCGGCGGCCTCTCCGGCTCGACGCTCGAGGTGGGCGTCCATCCCGGGCCGGACGGCTGGCGGGACGACGAGCGCCGCTCGGCCGAGCGCCTGGCCGCTGCCGCGCCCGAGCTCGGCCACGAGCTGGTCTCCTGGCGCGCGATCGGCTAGGGCAAGCCGGACGCGTTATCGGGCTTGTCTGCCAGGAGGCTCCGACCGCGCATGGCGGCCGGGACGTCGAGTCCCATCAGCTCGAGCGTTGTCGGGGCCACGTCCAGGAGGTGCGCGCCCTCGCGCGGCCCGGCTGCGACTCCGGGCGCTGCGAGCACGAAGAGTCCGTCCTGAGCATGGTTCGCGTCGTCGGGCCCGGTGTCGTTCTCGAAGCTGTGGAAACCCTCCTCGCCGCCGACGGTCCCCACCGAGCGCCAGAAGAGGTCGCCGAAGTGGACGATCAGGTCGGGCGCGACCCCGTTCACCTCCGGATAGATCTCGTCCGGGACGTGGACGCGTGTGGCGAGCGGCTTTCCGTTCTCGTCGGGGATCGCCGCGATCCGCCGTGCCAGGTCGTCGCGAACGCGCTCGTAGTCGGCTGCCGGAACCGTGCCCTCGGGCTCTCGGCCCTGGACGTTGAGGAAGATGCGCGAGTAGTACCCGCCCTCTCCCCACGCCGTCGTCCGTGGCCAATCGATCCCCGCCTCGCGCAGAGGCACGGCGGTATCCGGGCTGGCGAGCGTCGCGAGGAGCCCCTCCCGGCGCAGCCACTCGTTGATGCGAATGCCGCCGTCCATGCGCTTGCCGCCGTGGTCGGAGACGACGAACACTGCGGTGTCCTCGTCGATGTGTGCGAGCAGACGTCCCATCAGCTCGTCCACGTGCCTGTGGTAGTCGAAGATCGCACGCTCGAAGCGGTTGCCCGGCTCATGCTTGCGGTGCTCGGGATCCATGAGCTTCCAGAAACCGTGGTACATGCGGTCCACGCCCATCTCGACCATGACGAAGAGCTCCCACGGCTTCGAGACGAGGAAGTGCTCGGCGAGCGCGAAGCGGCGGTCGGTCATCTCGTAGACCTGCCGCAGGAGATAGTCCTTGTCCTCGGTGCGGAAATCGCGCACGTCCAGGACGTACTCGCCGACCACCTGCTCGATCTCGCGCTTCAGCATCGGGGGGAAGGTGTACGGGCTCTCGGTCGTCGGTGTCAGGAAGCAACTCACCATGACGCCGTTGAGCGGCCGCGGAGGATAGGTGCCGGGCACGCCGAGGACGACGGAGGGCTTGCCGGCGCGTGTCGCGTGGTCCCACAAGCGCGGCTCCTTGATCGCGGTCGCGTTGGCGATGAAGAGGGCGTCATAGGAATGGTCGGCGCGGTTGCGGAAGCCGTAGACGCCGAGGTCGCCGGGCGTGCGGCTCGCCATCATGCAGGACCAGGCCGGAACGGTGATCGGGGGGACGACCGAGGTGAGCAGGCCGTATGCGCCCCTCTCCATGAGACCGGAAAGGGTCGGCAGTTCGTCGCGCCAGCGCTCGAGCAAGAGCGACGGCTCGGCGCAGTCGAGTCCGACGATCAGGACCTTGATCCCTCAGTCCTCCAAGTAGCCGAGAGACTTGAGCCGCCGGCGGATGGCCGCGACCTCTTCATGGGTCAGCGCGTCGTCCTCGGCGGGCCCGTGGGCCGCGGCGAGGTCGCGGAGCACGTAGACGCAGAACTCGGTCACCGAGTGGAATCCCGTCCCCTCGATCACCGCGCGCAATCGCTCGTAGAGGGGGCGCGGGATCTTGAGCGTGACGTCGTTGGAGCGGGAGCCGGCCATGACACTTCCCTGGGGGATGTCCTCGGAGTGTAGCCTGCGCGCTTCCGCCGAAGGACTGGACCATCTAGTCTGGACTTGGACGCGCGCTGGGGATCGCGTATGACGTGTCCGAGGAGCGATGCTGTAGATGAGCCACAGGCGATGGCGAGGGGTCCTGACGTCCTTCCTGGACCCGATGACCTACTTCCAGGTCATCCGCCTCCTTCACTACTACGGCTACAGCCACGTCCAGCCCCGCAAGCACGTGACGATGGGCGAGCACGCGACCCTCGCTCCGAACGTCTCGCTTCGAAACGGCGAGCGTATCTCGGTCGGCGCGCGCACGCAGATCGGCGAGCGCGTCTACCTGTGGGCCGGAGACACGAGCGGGCGCATCACCATCGGCGAGCAGTGCCGGTTCGGCCCCGAGGTCTTTGTGACCGCGTCGGACTACGGGCTCCTGCCGGATCAGCCGATCGCCTACCAGGAACGGAACGAGCGCGACGTCGCCATCGGCAACGACGTCTGGCTGGGCGCCCGGGTCTTCGTCGGCGCCGGCGTGACGATCGGAGACGGCTGCGTGGTGAGCGCTGGCTCAGTCGTCACGAAGTCGCTCCCGCCCGGCTCGGTCGCCGTCGGCATCCCCGCCCGCATCGTGCGACGGCGCGAGGACTACGCGCCCCGCACCGAGGTTGACGGCCGAATCGACGGGGAGCCCGAGGCCGCCCCGGAGTCGGCGCGACCGGAAGCTCAGGGCGCGGCGTGAGCGTCGACGTCTCGGTTCTCGTCGTCACGTATCACTGCCGGGAGGCCGCTCGCACTTGCCTCGAGTCCCTCTACGAGCACGCCGGAGACGCCGCCTTCGAAGCAATCGTCGTCGACAACGCATCCGGAGACGGAACGGCCGAGATGGTGACGGATGAGTTCCCCGAGGCGCGCCTCCTCGTCCTGGCCGAGAACGTCGGCTTCGCCCGCGCAGTCAACCTCGCTTCGGAAGAAGCCCGCGGCGAGTACCTGCTGCTCCTCAACCCCGATACCGAGGTGCACCCGGGCCTGCTGGACGCCTTTCTCGCCCTCGCCCGAAGCCTCCCCGAGGGGGCCATCTGCGGGGGCAGGACGCTGCGGCCGGACGGCCGCCTCGACCCGGGATCGTGCTGGGGCGCGCCCACGCTCTGGAGCCTCTTCTGCTTCGCCACCGCCCTCTCGAGCGCCTTCAAAGGGAACCGCCTCCTCGATCCGGAGTCGCTCGGCGGCTGGAAGCGCGACTCCGTCCGCGACGTGGACATCGTCACGGGCTGTCTGCTGTTCGTTTCGAAGGCGCTCTGGAAGGAGCTGGGCGGGTTCGATCCGCGTTTCTTCGTCTACGGGGAGGACGCGGACCTCGCCCTCCGCGCATCCGCCGCGGGAATTCGCCGAGTGATCACGCCGGAGGCGGTCGTCACCCACGAGGTCGGCGTCTCATCCGCCACCCGGCCGGACAAGCTCATCCTGCTCTTCCGTGGGAAGGTCACGCTCCTGCGCAAGCATTGGCCTCCGGTCCAGGGCCGCGTCGGCGTCACGCTGATCGCCGCAGGCGTTGGTCTCCGGGCCCTTCAGGCCCGCCTGCTCGGCCGCCGGGGGGGCGGCGAGGCTTCGGGCTGGCCCGCGCTCTGGTGGGCCCGCGGCGAGTGGCTGCCGGGCTTCGAGCCGGTGGGCACCACGCTCCCGGCGGGCTCGCCCGCTGGAAGCGAGCGAGTCTCGCCCTAATCCGATCAGAGTAGGCGGCGGAATAGCACGTGGAGGCAACTTCGACCAGGGACGAAATGCCAGATCAACCGTCTAACGACATGCGCGCTTCCCGTTCGCTCGGCGCGAGCCGGCAACGTCTCAGGAAGCTGCTCACGACGCTGTGGCGCGACGGTCTCGTAGAAAGCCTTGTTCTTATCGGCGGTTACGTCGAGTACCAGCTCGAGAAGCGGTTCGGTACGCGCGTCGACAGGAAGTACGGAACCGAGACGGGCGGGATAATCCCACTCGATCTGCTTGCGATCCCCAACCCCAGCGTCGGGGATGGCGTGCAGTACGATGGCGTCAGGGAGCTCTACTTCCGCAGGATGCTCCGCGCCGTGAGAATGCCCCCCGAGACCTATGTGTTCGTCGATCTCGGCTCAGGGAAGGGACGGGCGCTCCTGATTGCCGCGGAGTACCCGTTCAAGCGCATCATCGGGGTCGAGTTCTCGCGGGAGCTCCACGAGATCGCGCGGCGAAACGTGGCACGCTTTCGGGCTCGAACCGGCTCGGCCCAAGGTTTCGATTTGCATCTCGGCGACGCGGCGTGCTTCGACTTCCCGCTCGAGCCAATCGCGCTCCATCTCTACAACCCCTTCGGCGAGCGCGTGCTCGAACAGGTCCTGGGCCGGCTCAAAGAGTCGCTCGAGGAGGCACCACGTGACGTCATCATCTTCTACGTGAACCCGGTCCACAGGTGGATGCTGGAGGAGGCGCCGTTTCTCCGCCGGGTCAAGGCGACGTCCCAGTACGCCGTCTACGCATGCTGCGGGACGGCGTAGAGCCTTCTGCCAGAATGCGACGCCCGCCCCTGTGCGCGAGGCTCGAATGACACACCCCGCGGCCGTCTACCCGTACCTCCCCGAGGAGCGAACCGATCCTCTCCCGCTCGCGGCACCCGTTCCCGGGCCGAACGCGATCGGCGCCACGGGCGGCTCGGGCACGCGGGTCGTCGCTCGCATCGTTCGCGAGGGTGGGATGTTCACCGGAGTCGACCTGAACGCCTACGAGGATTCGCTTCCCTTCGCTGGCTTCTCCGACCGGTGGATCGACGCGTTCGTGCGAGGCGGAGGGCAGCCGGCTGCGCCGGAGCTCCTGGCGCGGATGCGGGACGACCTGGACCCTCTCGTCCGCTCGCACCTGGGCGATCTCCCGCCCTCGGCGCGACTGTGGGGCTGGAAGGAGCCCCGCAGCATCTACCTGGTGCCGTTCTTCGCGGCTGCGATGCCGTCTTTGCGCTTCCTCCACTTCATCCGCGATGGACGGGACATGGCCTTCTCGGAGAACCAGAACCAGCTCGTGAAGCACGGCGCCGCCGTCCTCGGAGACGAGCAGCGCAAGGAGAAGAAGCCCATCCGGTCGATTGCCCTCTGGAGCCGGGTCAACCTGGCGGCGGCCGCATACGGGGAGACGCGGCTCGGGGATCGCTATCTGCGCGTCCGCTTCGAGGACCTCTGCGCGGAGCCGGCGGAGAACGTCCGGCGGATCTACGATTTCTTCGGGCTTGAGGGTGACGCGGAGGCCGCAGCCAAGGCGGTGCGGCCGCCGGACTCGCTCGGCCGCTGGCGGCAGCGCCGGAAGGGCATCGTGGAAGCGCTCCACCACACCGCCGAGCCCGCGCTCGCCCGCTTCGGGTATCTCTAGCGCGGGGGCCGCGTACCTACACAGACGGATGGTCTGTGGACGAGGTTGCCCGCAGGCGCTTGATTCGGTGATTTCGCTCAACTAACGTCCAGAAGGCTCCTCTCGAAGGCTCCGCGTCAGCGATTCCACTTGGCCCTGCGGCATTTTACCCGTGTTAGCACTCGACTTCTGCTCGCCGGCTTCTGCGCGGTCCTCGCCCTGGCATTCCCCGCTCTCGCCCGCGCGGAGTCCTGCACGTACAACGCGACCACGGCCTCCGTGAGCGCGTCGATCACGCCGGGCGACTCGGCCGTGCTCGACGTGGTCGGGGGCGCGATCCGCTTCGGCGCCGTGCCGACCCCGTGCGGGGAGGCGACGACCACGAACACGGACTCCATCTTCATCGCCGGAGCCGTGGGAACGACAGAGCGTCTGACGCTCGACCAGCGCACCGGCCTCCTCGCCCCCGGCGCGACCCCCGAGTTCAACATCCCCGAGATCGAGATCGCGACCTCGCTCGGCGACGCGACGGACACCATTGTTCTCTACCTCACGGAGGGCGCTGACGTCGTCGCCCAGGGCCAGAACGGCCTCGCCATGAACTCGGACGGCGACCTCGACGTGACCGTCTCGCCGGGCGCGTTCCCGATGGAGATCTACGCACTCGGCGGAAACGACCTCGTGAACGCCCGTGGCTCCAATGGGGCCGGCCTTCACTTCCTCGGCCCGGTTGCGATCGAAGGCGGGGAGGGGGACGACACACTCCGCGGCAGCTCCGAGCGCGACGTTTTGACCGGGGGCGCTGGCAATGACCGCATCGAGGGGCAGGAGAGCGCCGACTTAATCGACGGCGGGCCAGGGAGCGACAACATTAGTGCTGGCGACGGAGCCGATACCGTCACGGGTGGACCGGGCACCGACAGCTTCGCGCTCAGCGCCGGCGACGACCTCGTGTTCGCGGCCGACGGGGAAGCGGACAGCGCAGATCAACGGCGGCGCGGGGGTTGACACGGCGCACTACGACGCCGGCGTCGACCCGACGCCCGTGGCGGTCGAGAACTGGATCGCCGTGACGCCGCCGCCTCCGCCGCCTCCGCCGCCCGGGTCGTGCTCGTACGACGCCGGCAGCAAGGCGGTCACGGCGCAGATGGTCGCGGGCTCGGAGGGAACGCTGCGCGTCGTCGGGGCGGGGGAGATCCACTTCGGCGCGGTTCCCTCCCTGTGTGGGGCAGCGACGACGGCGAATACGGACTCGATTACGATCGTCGGCGGCAGCGGGACGGCGGAGCGCGTGACGATCGACCAGTCTGGCGGCGCCTTCGCACCAGGGGCCACAGCTGAGACGGGGGCGTCGGAGATCGAGATCGCGGTCAACCTCGGGGATGCCATGGACGAGGTGGTCGTGCTCGGCAGGGTCGACGACGACGCGATCTTCGTCGGCCAGAACGGGGTGGCACTGAATGCCGACGGGGACGTTGACGTGACTTTTGTGCCGCTTCCCGCCGCGCTGGAGGTTCGTGGCGGCGGCGGCCGCAACACGATCACCGGACAGGGCAGCCAGGGAGCCGGAGCGCGGTTCTTGGGCAGGCTTCTGCTCTTTGGGGGCGATCTGGGCGACACGTTGACCGGCGGCGACGGCGCCGACGAGCTCTACGGGGGTGTAGGGGTCGACGTGCTCGAGGGTCGGCTGGGGTCGGACGTGCTCTTGGGTGGGGACGGGAACGACACGCTGGCCGGCAACGACGGCAACGACGAGCTGACGGGGGGAGGCGGCGCCGATTGGTTCGCCGGGAGCGCCGGCGACGACCTCTTCTTCGCGGTCGACGGCGCTGCGGACACGCAGATCAGTGGCGGCGCGGGGGTTGACACGGCGCACTACGACGCCGGCGTCGACCCGACGCCCGTGGCGGTCGAGAACTGGATCGCCGTGACGCCGCCGCCTCCGCCGCCTCCGCCGCCCGGGTCGTGCTCGTACGACGCCGGCAGCAAGGCGGTCACGGCGCAGATGGTCGCGGGCTCGGAGGGAACGCTGCGCGTCGTCGGGGCGGGGGAGATCCACTTCGGCGCGGTTCCCTCCCTGTGTGGGGCAGCGACGACGGCGAATACGGACTCGATTACGATCGTCGGCGGCAGCGGGACGGCGGAGCGCGTGACGATCGACCAGTCTGGCGGCGCCTTCGCACCAGGGGCCACAGCTGAGACGGGGGCGTCGGAGATCGAGATCGCGGTCAACCTCGGGGATGCCATGGACGAGGTGGTCGTGCTCGGCAGGGTCGACGACGACGCGATCTTCGTCGGCCAGAACGGGGTGGCACTGAATGCCGACGGGGACGTTGACGTGACTTTTGTGCCGCTTCCCGCCGCGCTGGAGGTTCGTGGCGGCGGCGGCCGCAACACGATCACCGGACAGGGCAGCCAGGGAGCCGGAGCGCGGTTCTTGGGCAGGCTTCTGCTCTTTGGGGGCGATCTGGGCGACACGTTGACCGGCGGCGACGGCGCCGACGAGCTCTACGGGGGTGTAGGGGTCGACGTGCTCGAGGGTCGGCTGGGGTCGGACGTGCTCTTGGGTGGGGACGGGAACGACACGCTGGCCGGCAACGACGGCAACGACGAGCTGACGGGGGGAGGCGGCGCCGATTGGTTCGCCGGGAGCGCCGGCGACGACCTCTTCTTCGCGGTCGACGGCGCTGCGGACACGCAGATCAGTGGCGGCGCGGGGGTTGACACGGCGCACTACGACGCCGGCGTCGACCCGACGCCCGTGGCGGTCGAAACCCGCCTTCCGCAGTAGAGCGCCGCCCCGGATCGGCTCGCGCGTTGGCGAAGCACGTCACGATGTGATCGTGCACGTAATCCAGTGATGCAGCAACCGCAGACATTCGGGCAGACGCTCAAGTGGGCGACTGTGATGACGTCGGGGAGGCGCGCGATCGCGACTGGTGTCACGTTCGTGATGGCCGCCCTGCTCGGGCCCAGTGATTTCGGCCTCGTGTCGGTTGCCCTCGTCTACGTCATGTTCGTAGGCGTCTTTCTGGAGCAAGGCTTCATCACCGCGATCATTCAGCGTGAGGACCTCCAGTCGGAGCACCTCGACTCGGTCTTCTGGCTGAACCTCGCCTGGTGCCTCGTTTTGGCTGGCTTCGTCTACCTGAGCGCAGGCTGGTGGGCTGGGGTGAACCACATGCCGGAGCTGAAGGACGTGATCCAAGTCCTCTCGATTCTGGTCGTCATCGAAGGGCTCGGGATCGTCCAGACGGCGGTGATGCAGCGGTCGCTGGCGTTCAAACGGCTCGCGCTACGGTCCAACATCGGCGCGGTGCTCAGCGGCGTCGTCGGCGTAACGCTGGCGCTCGCGGGAGCGGGCGTGTGGGCTCTGGTTGCGCAACAGATCGTGCTCGAGTCGACCCTCCTCGTGCTGGTGTGGGCTCTCAGCCCCTGGGCGCCTCACCTTCGTTTCTCCCCTGCTCATGCACGCCAGCTGCTCGGGTTCTCAGTCAATGTGTTGGCCGCGAACCTGGCCGGATTCACCGGCCGACGAGCCGATGCGCTTGTGATGGGCATCTTCTTCGGGCCCGTTGCAGTCGGGCTCTACCGCTTGGCCGATCGAATCGTCGAAGTGGTGCTGGACCTGACCATGCAGCCGGTCGGCGTGATGTCACTTCCGCTCCTCTCGCGCCTGCAGAACGATCCTGTGGGCCTCCGCGAGACGGCCCTCAAGTGCCTACGCGCGACCGCGGTCATCGCGGTGCCCGCTCTGCTCGTCGTGGTGGCTACGAGTTACGAGTTGGTCGCGCTGCTCGGGGAGGAGTGGGAAGACGCCGCGGTTCCCCTTCAGCTTCTCTGTCTGGCCGGCATCGGCAAGGCGGTGGGGTTATTCACCGGACCCGTCATGTTCGCCGTGTCGCGGCCACGCTTTCGCGCCGTGATGCTGTGGATCATCGCCGGCGTCAGCGTCGCCGTTGCGGTGGTGGTCGGCGACGCGCTGCGCGCGGACCCGGTCGAGACGCAGGTCTTCGGGATGTCCGCATCGCGGGCGGTTCTCTTCCTAGTCGTGCTCCTCCCGATCTACGTCGCGATCATCCACCGGTTCACGGGGGTGTCGGTGCGGAAGTTCCTGCGGGACGTCCCAGGGCCTACGGTGTCGGGCCTCGCAGCCGTGGCAGCAGTGTTCGCGTTGCGGGAGTCGGGCGCGATCGACGGACTTTCCCCGCTGCCGGCGCTCCTCGTCGCGGGTAGCGTCGCCCTGGTGACGACAGGTGGCCTCCTGGTGCTCCTCGACCGCACCGCGCGCAGGTACGCGCGCCGGCTCGCCCGCAGGGTCTGGCCCGCGCTCGCACCTGAGCCCGGAGGCTCGCCCGAGGAGACTCCCCACGGCGGGGAAGGCCAGGCTGACGCTACGAACCGGACGGCGCGCTAGCGCCCCCCCACGGAGCGTCTAGCGCCCCGCAGGGAGCGTCTCTTGAGAGACTGTGCTATCCCGCCGTGGCTGGCGATGCGCTTCGCGGCGCCGATGCCGGTGTGCAAAGCCGTGCGCGTGAGGTTCATCCGGGCGCCCCGAAACGTCGGCGCGTAGATCACCACGTTCCCCTCGTCCCAGCTCCTCGTCCCGAACCGCTTCTTGTACTCGGCGTCGCCTCGGCCGAAGTCGAGGATGCGCGCCTGCTCGTCCCTGCAAAGGTCATCGAGCACTTGCAGGAGCAGGTAGGTGCCAACCCTGTGGTGCGCCAGGGCCGGATCGTAGCCCGGTCGGCCGAGGCGAAACCGTCCGTGGTAGAGCTCGCCCCAATGGAACGAGCACGGGCGTCCCTCCAGCGCGAGCACGTAGCCGCGGAACCAGCCGCGCTCGAGGCAGAGCTGCGTCCGCTCTCGGTGGACCGGCGTATCATGAAGCGCAAGGCCGAACGCGTGCTGGTACGTCTTCGGCGTCACCTCCTCGACGTCGTGGAAGAAATCGTCGATGTCTTCTGGGCGGGTGTACCGTCGAACAGCGAGCTGGCCCTCGTACGTCTTCTCGAGCTTGCGTGCGTAGAACCGCAGGTTTTTTCGCGTGTTCTTCGAGCAGGAGCGGAGGATGTCATCGAGCGAGTCGGGCAGCTCGAGCTCCCAGTGCACGTCGGAATCGCCGGCATGTTGGCGGCTGAGGAACGGGACGTCGGTCGACGCGATCCGGTAGAAGTGAGAGTCGATGGGGAGGTGGCGAAGGATGGCGATGTCTGCCTCACCCTGCGCAAGCGAGGCGCGGACGGACGTGAGCATCTCGTGGAACGCGTCCTCGTCGACCGCGCCGAGGATGCCGCCGTTGACGATGGTGATGGCGCGCACCTCGGGCGCGTAGATCGTGCGGCGGCCGAGCCTGATCCCCAGGCGAAGCTGCTCGATCCGCGCCACGAAGATCGCCTCGGTCTCGCCGTCGCCGTCGAGCACGATGACGTGGGGCCGCACCACCGCCGGGTCGCGCTGAGAAGCCGCGAAGAAGTCAGGATCGGTGACGATGCCGTCGTCCTGCAGGCGGAGCCACACTTCGCGAATAGGCGCAAGCTCCGAGGCGCTGCGAAGGACGCGCAGCCGCCGCGGTGCCTCAGGCGCGGGGCCGCGAACGCCGTCTTCTTGCGGGGCCGCGCTCGTGTCCGACGAGCGACTTGCCATGCGCCGAGCATACTACGGCCCAGATTCTCGCGGGGCCGCTCGATGCCTCAGGGCGGCGTCGCTCGTCCCCGTCTCCTCGCCTCGCTTCTGCGCTGTGATGCAGTGGAGAATCGCGCGCGTCGGCACGCTCGCCGCGCTGGTCGTCGGCGAACCGCCTCGCGAAGCCGCGGTCGAGAGGGAGGCGGTCGGAATGTCCGCTTCGCGCGGAGTTCGTTCCTCGTCGTGCTCCTGCCAATTTGCATCGCGATCATCCCCCGCTTCACGGGGTGTCCGTCCGGAGGTGGAGCTTCCTGCGTGACGTCCCCGGGCCTGCCCGCTCGAGGCTCCCGGGTGTGCGGCCGTGTCGCTGGAGAAGTCGGGAGCGATCGAGGGCCTTCCCCCTTCCCGGCGCTGGTTGTAGCCGGAAGCGTCGTACTCCTAACCACAGGAGGGCTTCCCGTCCTCCTCGCCGGCAACACGCGCACGTCTGCGCGTCGGCCAGCCGGTCGGGCGTGGCCCTCCCTCTCACCCGAGCCGAGTAGCTCGTTCGAGACGCCTCAGCGCCGTCGTGGGTAGCGCTCCGCTACGAGGCTGACAGTGCCTGGGCACGCCTTCGGGAGCGTCTCTTGAGCCGGTGTGCGAGCCTGCTGTCACCGGCGATGCGCTTCGCAGTGCCGATGCTCGTCTCCAGAGCCGCTCGCGTGAGATTGATTCGGGCGCCGCGCCATGTAGGCGCGTAGATCACGACGTTTCCTTCGCGCCAGCTCCCCGTGCCGAACCGCTCCTTGTAGTCGGCATCGCCGATCCCGAAGTCGACCACCCGTGCCGTCTCGTCGCGGCAGAGGTCCTCGAGCGCCTGGAGGAGTAGGTAGGTGCCGACGCGGAGATGGGAGAGCGCCGGGTCGTAGCCGGGCCGCCCCAGGCGAAACCGTCCCCGGTAGAGCTCACCGTACTGGAAGGAGCAGGGGCGGCCGTCGAGCGAGAGCACGTAGCCGCGAAACCAACCGCGCTCGAGTGCAAGTCGCGTCCGCTCGCGGTGCACCGGCGAGTCCCGGAGTGCAACCCCGAGGGCGTCTTGGTACGTCTTGGGTGCCACCGCTTCGACGTCGCGGAAGAAGTCGTCGATCTCCTCCGGCCGGGTGTAGCGGTGAACGGCGAGCCGGCCCTCGAACTCGCGCTCGAGCTTTCGCATGTAGCCCATCAGTCGCTGCCTCGTCTTCCGCGAGGAGCGGCCCACGATCTCCTCGACCGAAGCCGGCAGCTCGAGCTCCCATCGCACTTCGGAATCGCCGAAGTGCTGGCGCGCAAGGAACGGCACCTCGGTCGTCGCAATCCGGTAGAAGGGGGAGTCGAGCGGCAGGTAGCGAAAGACTGCGATGTCCGCCTCCCTGCGCGCAAGCGAGACCCGGACGCACGCCAGCAGCTCGCGGAACGCGTCGTCATCGGCGACGCCGAGGACGCCGCCGTTGACCACCGCGAGGGAGCGAACCCTGGGCGCGTAGAGAGTGCGGTAGCCGAGCCTGCTCTTGAGGCGCAGTTCCTCGATCCGTGCCACGAGCATCGCTTCGGCGTTCCCATCCTGTTCGAGGACGATCACGTGGGGTCGGACGACCGCCGGATCGAGTTGCGAAACCTCGAAGAAGTCGGGATCGGCGACGATCTCGTCGCCCTGGAGACGGAGCCACGCGTCGCGAACCGGGGCGAGCTCCGAGGTGCTGCGCAGGACCCGGAATCGCCGCTCGCCGCCGGGCGCAGAGAACGGACCGCTCTCGTCCCCCGTGGTCCGGCCGGCGTCAGCAGACTGGGCCGCCATGAATGGATGATAGACGAGGCCGAGAGGATCTCTTCACTGCTACCTCACTGGTCGCGTGCGGCTCTCCGCGCGGTCTGCTGCGCCTGCTCCGCAAGCGCGGACGCCATCGCGTCGAGCGCCGCCTGCTCCTCGGTCGAGTCGGTCAGCGGAGCCAGAATCCCCTCGAAGCGCATCTCTTGGAAGACGAGCACCCGTCCGCCCTCCAGCGGCTCCAAGATAATCTCGTACTCGCGGTCGGCGACCCCGGGCAGCACTCGGTGGGACTGCCAGCGCAGCTTTCGGTCGGGCCTGAGGATGACGACCTCGGCGTTGATCTCGTCGGTCTCGCCGTCGGGGAGCTTCAGCTGGAGGTCGAGCTCCTCGCCGAGCTGAAGATTGCCCGCGCCCCTGGTGACGAACGGATTCCAGCGTTCGTAGTTTTCGAGGTCCGTGACGACCTGCCAGACGATTTCCACCGGCGCGTCGACGGTGACCTCGCTCTCCACGGTCTCCGAGGGCCGGTCGAGGAGAGCGCTTCCCAGGATCAGGACGGCGAGGAGGACGACGGTGACGGTGACGACTCCAGCAGTCCCGAGCACCAGGTACCTCAGCATCCTTCTGGATCGCACCGAGCTCACCTCCCCCGTTTTGTCAGTTGCGAGCGCCAGGTGCGCTTGGCGCGTGCCACGCGATCGCTTCCTAGAACCCGCTTGCCCGAGCGGTTCCCGGCGAGGACGGCGGTCCGGACGGCGTTGACCCGCACGCCTTTGAAGGTGGGCGCGAAAACGGTGACGTCGGCTTCCTGCCACGACTCGTTGCCGAAGCGGCGTTTGTACTCGGCGTCGCCGAAGCCGAAGTCCAGGATGCGGACAGACGGATCGGCGCAGAGATCCTCGAGGAGGCGCATGAGAACGTAGGTTCCGACGTTCAGGTTTCGATACTCGGGTAGAAAGCCGGGGACATGGGTCTGGAAGACGCCTCCGTAGGCGTACCCGTGCCAGAAGGCAATCGGACGGTCGCCGAGATGAAGGACCCGAGCACGGAACCAGCCCCTCCGGGCGGCCAAGCGCGTCAGGGACAGCTCGAGCTCATTCCCACGGACCGCGGCGCCGAGACTGCTCTGGTACGTCTCGGCGGCCACGGGCTTGACCGCCGCGAAGAACGCGTCCACATCCTCCGGTCGGTCGTGCGAACGGAGGGTGAGTTCGGCGCCGTGCGCATCGAGGAGACGTCGCTCGTTCCGACGGAGGCCCTGTCGCGTGCTGCCCGAGAGCGAAGCCAGAAACGTGCCGAACGACTCGGGAAGCCGCAGGCGGCGGTGCACCTTGCAATCGAACCCGTGCTGTCGGAGGAGAAACGGCGGGTTCGTGGTTGCCTCGGCGAAGGCGGGCCCGTCCGTGCGGAGGTTCGGAAAGAGAACAATGTCGGCCTCGCCTCGCCAGAGGGCAGCCCTGAGCTCGGAAACTGCCTCGGACGCCAGCCCCCCCGCCGCCTCGCCGAGCAGACCTTCGTAGGCGACGCGAAGCGCACGAACCCGCGGACGCGCTACGGTCGTGTAGCCGATCCTCGAAACGAGCCGAACGGATTCCAGCCGAGCGACGACCATCCCGGCCCCGCTGCCGGGGCGCTCGAGCAGCACGATGTGAGGCCGGCGCACGTTCTCCGCATGGCGCAGCACCTCGAGGTAGTAGTCGGGGTCCGAGGTCACGGCGTCCCCCTGCAAGTTCGACCAGGCGCCCCGGATCCGCTCTACCTCATCGATGGTCCGTGCGACGGTGACCGTCATCGTCGGCCTCCCCCGCGTCGCACGGACCTGCGTGCCTGGCCCGCCAGCACGCGAGCCTTGCGCAAGAGACGCCTGCCTTCGTAGCCCGGAAACCGACGACTGAGAGTGGCGACGTCGTCAGGCCCGAGCTCGATGCCGGCCGCGCCGAGATCCTCCTCGAGATGATGAACGGACGACGTTCCCGGAATCGGCAGGGTGACGGGCGATCGCGCCAGGATCCAGGCGAGAGCCAGTTGCCCGGAGGTCGCATCACGACGGGCGGCTGCGCGCCCGAAGAGCCCGCCTGCGCTTCCGAGGTATCCCTTGGCGAGCGGCGCCCAGGCGACGAACGCAATCCCGCGGGCCTCGCAGGCCGCGAGCACGTCCTCGGAGGAACGGTCGACGACGCTGAAGCGGTTCTGTACCGAGGCGATCGGCACCGTCGCGAGCGCCCGCTCGAGCCCGGCGACGCTGACGTTGCAGACCCCGATCCGGCGGATCTTCCCCTCCGCCTGGAGGTCGGCGAGGGCCCCGAGCGACTCCTCGAGGGACACGGCCGGATCCACCGAGTGGAGCTGGTAGAGCTCGATGCAGTCGACTCTCAGTCGCCGGAGGCTCCCCTCGCAGGCCGCCCTGAGGTGTTCCGGCCGGCCGTCCTTGCTCCAGCGACCGGGCCCGTGGCGACGCAGCCCGCCCTTCGTCGCGACGAGCATGTCCCGGTACGGGTGAAGCGCCTTGGCCACGAGGAGCTCGCACTCGTCCGGCCCGTACGCGTTGGCCGTGTCGACAAAGTCGACCCCGAGCTCGACTGCCCGCCGCAGGACCCGCAGCGCCTCGTCGCGATCGGGAGGCGGTCCCCAGGTTCCCGGGCCTGTGAGCTGCATCGTCCCGAAGCCCAGCCGGGCTACGGCCGTTCCTCCGAGGTCGACCGTGCCGGCGTGCCTGGCGTGAGGTTGTTCGACTGCCGACGTCAGCGAAAGCCTCCCGCGGCCTGGCCGCGGAGCGGGGGACGTCGGAGGGTGTATCGGAGCGCGCTCGCCCCGAGCGTCCACTCGGCGGCTGCGAGGCGCGGCAGGTTGCGGAGGAACGGGGCCCGCAGCTCGGGCGACCGGCGGATCCGCCCGTAGATCGGGAGCAGGCGGACGAGCGCGAAGTAGTGGACCGGCAGGCGCGAGAGGACCCGCTTGTGCAATCCCTCGCGCTGGACGGGGCCGATCCGTGCCAGGCCGTACGCGAGTCGCCGCTGCTGCCCTCGGAGCGCGGCGAAGGTCGAGCGGTCGTGGTCGTGGAAGGCCTGGTAGCGAGGGTCGAAGACGAGCTCCATTCCGGCGGCGAGCGCGTCGGCGCAGAAGATGCCGTCTTCGCCCCCGTAGCTGGGGTCCCAGCGGAGCGGCGCCGCGCGAGGCACCGCCATGCAGTAGGACGAGACGAAGGCGACGGACCGTGGGCCGCCACGCGGGAGATAGGGCGTCTCGCTCTGCAGGTGGGCGACCCACCCCCACGGCGTCTTTCCGCGGAACGTGCGGGCGCAGCCGACGATCGCCCCGGGGAACTCCGCAAGCGCCCGCCTCAGGCCCGCTGCCCAGCCGTCGCCCGGGATCGCGTCAGAGTCGACGAAAACGACGACGTCGCCCGTCGCCTCCTCCCATCCCCGGTTGCGGGCGGCGCCGGCGAAGCCGCTGCCGTCGGTGCGGACGACGACCGCACCGTGTCGCGCCGCGATCTCGGCCGTCTCGTCGGTAGAGCCGTCGTCTACGACAATGACCTCGTCCACGGGATCCGCTTGCGCCGAGAGGGCGTCCAGGACCTTGCCGAGCGTTCGTGCCGCGTTGTACGCCGGAATGACCACGGTCACTGTGAGCACACCCGCGAGCGTAGCGGCTGGATTCTCCGGGTCGGCCGGCGAAGGAAGGCTCAGTACGACGCGCGCGTGCGGAAGACGGCCGGCAGCGTTCGAAGGATCAGTTTGAGGTCGTTCAGGAGCGACCAGGTCGTCACGTAGACGTAGTCGAGCCGCACCATCTCCTCGAAGGGGATGTCGTCGCGCCCAAGCACCTGCCAGAGCCCCGTGATGCCGGGCTTCAGATTGAGCCGGTTGCGTCGCCAGTCGACCACGTGCTGGTCCTCCTCGAGGATGAGCGGCCGAGGGCCGACGAGGCTCATGTCACCCTTGACCACGTTCACGAGCTGCGGGAGTTCGTCGATCGAGAAGCGGCGGAGCCACCCGCCCGCGTGCGTGACGCGCGGGTCATTCGGGATCTTGAACATGCGCGGGTCGCCCTCGTCGCAGTCGTGCTTGTTGAGGGAGGCGAACTCGTGCTTCCGCTCCTCGGCGTCCGCCGCCATCGTGCGGAACTTGAGCACCTCGAACGTCTGGTCGCCGCGACCCACCCTGAGCTGGCGGAAGAAGATCGGCCCCTTCGAGTCCAGCTTGACCCAGATCGCCACGGCAGCGAAGACAGGAGCGAGAAGCACCAGGCCGAGCATGGCGAGCGACAGGTCCGTGGCGCGCTTGAGGACAACGGACGAGCTCGAGAGCCGGAGCGGAGGGAGCCCGATGAGCGGCAGGCCCTCGGCGGTGTGGATGCCGACATTCGTCCCGATCACTTCGAAGAAACGGGGCACCAGGTCGATCTGGATGTCCAGGTCCTTCAGCGAGCGGATGAGGTCGAGCATCTCCTCGTGGGAGTCGTTCGAGAAGGCCACGATCACCCGCTCGACGTCGAGGATCCGCACGAGCTGTGGGAGCTTCTCGGGCCCGCCCAGAAGGGCCAGGTCGTTCAGGCTCGACGGGCGCTCCTTGGGCTCGTCGTCGACGAAGCCGACGAGGTTGAGCCCGTACTCGGGATGATGTCGCAGCTTTTTCGCCACGAGCTGGCCGACGTCGCCCGCGCCGACGATGATCGTGTTCTGGACATATGACATGGTGCGGCGCGCAAGCGTTCGTGCGACAACTCGGCCTGTGGTGATGAAAATGATCGCGAAGAGCCAGAAGACGAAGAGCCGCGGGAGGCTCGTGTCCGCGGTCCGTGTCACAGACGTGATGGCGAAGAACAGCCAGCTCCCGACCGTGACGAGGTGCAGCACGGGCACGAGGTCGTCCGTCGTCGAGTGATCGGTGCGCTCCTCGTCGACGTCGTAGAGGCCGTAGAGCTTGGCAACGACGACCCACGCGGGCAAGGTCAGGAGGAAGATGAGCGTCTCCATCTCCGGCCCCACCCTGTTCGCGGCAGTCGGGTCTGCGAAGATGGCGCTGGCGGCGACGAACGCAATTGACAGTCCGATGAGGTCGGCGACGACGAGCGCCCGGCGGACGAGCCAGCCGCGCCGAATGGGACGCGAGGCTTCCCGGCGTCGGGCGAGGATCTCGAGCGTGCGCTCGTCGAGAGTGCGTGCGAGCTCCCCGTAGGCAGGCTCGACCGCGCTCACTTAGCAGACCACCCCGTCAGGTTGTACCGCACAACCAGCAGCACCTCCGCCCCCCTTGTGATTGAGTCCTGGCGAGACACGTCTCTCCCTAACGTGTCTGGCTTCTCCGAAGCTACTAGCGGCGGCCTCGTCCGGCAATGAACGAATGGACGGCTCTCCTGTCGGTTTCGGGCCTACTGCTGGACTTTCGGCTAGGCCCGACCGTCAGCGTGTTACTTGAAGCGCGCGAGTTCCAGGTGGGGCCCCTTCCCCGGCGGCGGGCCCACGTCGACACCGTCGAGCTCGACCCAGGCGTGCGCGTCCTTGTCGGCGGGGGTCGCCTGCAGGCCGATGACGAGCTCGGCCGAGTCCCCCTGCTCCCGCAGCAGCCGGAAGAGGACGAGGGCGTTCACGAGACAGCGAGGTCGCCGGGAGCCGAGGCGGAGGCTTCTGTCGACAGCGCGGGAGAGCCGAGCGGGTGGCAGCGGGGCGTGCCCTCCGCGGGGCTTCCCCAGCCGGGCGATATATGCGGGGAGCTGCTCGCGCCGCACGCCGATGAGAACCTGTGCGTAGAGCGACCAGATCCGCAGCGCGAGCCCGAGCTTCGCGGGAAGCGAGAGCGGCGCCTCAGCCTTGGCCACCGGCGGTCACCACAGGACGGGTGTGAAAAGCACGCCGCGGATCACTGGCGCCGCGTGATCGCTGGGGCAGAAGTGCGGCGTGCATTGCCTGGAGGGGCACTCAGACCTCGACGACGAGGCCGTCGCGGGCGACGGGCACGCCGTCCGGCGGCGGCAGCTCGATCGGGCGGTGCGTGAGGAGGATGGGCCCGTCCGCGGCGGCGAGCGCCTCGTCGGCGGAGAGGTGCCCGCGGGGCAGGCCGTCGCCCGCCGGGTCGGCCAGCGTCGCCTCGCAGAGGAAGAGGTCGGCGCCGCGCGCGAGGTCGGCCAGCTCGTCCGAGGGCGCCGAGTCACCCGAGTAGGCGAGCGTCGAGCCGTCGTGCGTGACCCGGAAGCCGTGCGAGCCGAGCTCGTAGTGCGGGAGCCGACAGGCGTGCACCTCGAAGCCCGCGGCGGTGAACGTCACGCCCGGCTCGAACTCGCGCAGCTCGAAGGCCACCTCGAACATGTCGTCGTTCCCCCAGTGCGAGGCGAACTCGTGCAGCTGGCCGGTGCCGCCCGGCGGGAGCCAGAGCGAGCAGGCGATCCGGTGCTCCTGCGGGCCGTAGGCGTTCAGCCAGGCCCAGGGCACGAGGTCGCCCCAGTGGTCGAGGTGGAAGTGGGTGATCGCGATCGACGCCGGGTAGAGGTCGAGCTCCCGCAGGCGCCCGAGGACGCCGGGCCCGCAGTCGAGCAGAAGGGTGCTCTCGCCCTCCAGGAGGTACCCGGACTGCGCGCTTCCGGGGTTCGGCCAGGCGGGGGAGGAGCCGATGACGGTCAGGCGCACCTCCATATACTGGCGCACCATGGCCAGGAAGATCCGGGTCGTGATCGCGAAGCCGGGGCTCGACGGTCACGACAGGGGGGCGAAGATCATCGCCCGGGCGCTCAGGGACGCCGGGATGGAGGTCATCTACACGGGCCTCCACCAGACGCCGGAGCAGATCGTGGAGACCGCGATCCAGGAGGACGCGGACGCCGTCGGCATCTCCATCCTCTCCGGCGCGCACATGACGCTCGTGCCGCGGATCCTCGACGGCCTGCGCGAGAACGGGGTCGAGGACGTGCTCGTCGTCGTCGGCGGCACGATCCCGCGCGAGGACGTCCTCGCGCTGAAGGAGCAGGGCGTCGCCGAGATCTTCACGCCGGGCGCGCCGGTCTCCGAGATCGTCGACTTCCTCCGGGCGAACGTCCCAGTCGAGGCCTAGTGGCGATCACGGTCGAGCGCGACGGCGGGACGGCGATCGTCACGATCGATCGGCCGCGACGCGATGAACGCCCTCGACCTCGAGCACGCCGAGACCCTCCGCGACCGGCTCGGCGAGCTCGCCGCCGACGAGACGGCGCGCGTCGTCGTCCTCACCGGCGCCGGGGAGAAGGCGTTCATCGCCGGGGCCGACATCAAGTACATGAAGGATCTCGACGTCCTCGAGGCCCGCCGCTGGGGACAGCTGGGCCACGATTGCGGGAACCTGCTGGAAACGATGCCGAAGCCGACGATCGCCTCGATCAACGGCTACGCGCTCGGCGGCGGCTGCGAGCTCGCGCTCGCGTGCGACCTGCGGCTCGCGTCCTCGAACGCGAAGATCGGCCAGCCGGAGATCGACCTTGGGATCCTTCCCGGCTGGGGCGGCTCGGTCCGCCTCGCGCGGACGACGACGCTCGGCTTCGCCAAGGCGATGATCTTCGGCGGTCGCCCTGTGGACGCGGCTGAGGCTCTGCAGCACGGGCTCGTCAATGCGGTCTACGAGCCGGGGGAGCTGCGTGAGAAGACCCTCGAGCTCTGCCGCGGCCTGGAGGCCAAGAGCCCGCTCGCGCTCGCCTACGCCAAGGAGGCCGTGAACCTCTCGCTCCAGGGCCCGCACCGCATGAACCTCGAGGCCGAGGCGCGCCTCTTCGCGATGCTCTTCGCGAGCGAGGACCAGTCCGAGGGCATGGCCGCCTTCGCCGAGAAGCGTCCGCCCGAGTTCCGCGGCCGCTAGATCGAGCCCGAGAAGGTGTCGCAGGCCGCCGGGCGACCCTCTTCGTAGCCGCGCGAGAACCAGCGGCGGCGCTGCTCGGAGGAGCCGTGTGTCCACGACTCCGGGCTCACCTGGCCCTGCGTCTGCTCCTGGATGCGGTCGTCGCCGATCGCGGCGGCTGCGTCGAGGCCGGCGTTGATGTCGTCCTGGGTGAGCTGCTCGATCAGGCCAGTCTCCACCGCGTTGGCCGCCCACACGCCGGCGTAGCAGTCGGCCTGGAGCTCGGCGCGCACGGCCCGGCTCTCCGGCCCCTGGCGGTCGCTGCCGATGCTCTCGAGGATGCCGAGCTGGTTCTGCACGTGGTGGCCGTACTCGTGCGCGATCACGTACGCCTGGGCGAACGGCGCCTCGCCAGCGCCGAAGCGCGACTGGAGCTCGTCGAAGAAGCCGAGGTCGATGTAGACGAGCTGGTCGGCCGGACAGTAGAAGGGGCCGACCTGGGAGGTGGCCGACCCGCAGGCCGTCTCCACCTGGTCGGTGAAGAAGACGGTGTCGACGTAGGGGTACTGCTCGCCGCTGCGCTCGAAGACGCCGTCCCAGAACTCCTGCGTGCTGTTGACGACGCCGACGATGAAACAGTCCTGGCGCTCGTTCGCGTCGGCGCCGGTCCGGCACTCCTCCGAGACCACCCCGGGGTCGTCGCCCTGCCCGACCTGCTGATCCTCGAGCGGCGCGAGTTGCCCGAGCCCACCGCCGCCGGTGAGGAGGCTGAACAGCACATAGATGACGACGACGCCGAGGCCGATGCCTCCGCCGCCCACGGCGAGTCCGCGCCCGCCGCGGCGACCGCGCACGTCCGTGACCTGACCCGGGTCGAGCTTCGCGCCCCTCCTGAACCGCATTCGGCCTCCCTACCCGGGAGGCCCGGAGGTCATGCACCGGTTCGGTACGCTGTCCGGAGCGGGAGCCCCTGACGGGGGCTGAGAGGCGGCCACGGAGGCCGCGACCGCCACCACCTGATCTGGGTCATGCCAGCGAAGGGACTCATGTGAGAACCAGCACTCAGGATCCACTCGTCATCGCCGGGCGGGAGTTCCGCTCGCGGTTGCTCACCGGCACCGGCAAGTACGACACCTTCGAGACGATGCGAGAGGCACTCGGCGCCTCTGGCTCCGAGATCGTCACCGTCGCCGTGCGCCGGATCGACCTCGACGACCGCGGCGACGAGGACATCACCGCCTTCCTCCCCGACGACGTCCTCCTGCTCCCCAACACCTCCGGCTGCGAGACGGCCGAGGAGGCGGTTCGTACCGCCCGCCTCGCCCGCGCCGGCGGGCTCCCCGACTGGGTCAAGCTCGAGGTCATCCCCGACCCGCGCTACCTCCTGCCCGACCCGGTCGAGACGCTGCGAGCCGCGGCCACCCTCGTGGAGGACGGGTTCACCGTCCTCCCGTACGTGCTGCCCGACCCCGTGCTCCAGAAGAAGCTCGAGGAGGTCGGCTGCGCCACCGTCATGCCGCTTGCCGCGCCGATCGGGAGCGGACGCGGGCTGAAGCTCCGCGACGCGATCCGGATCATGGTCGAGCAGGCCGAGGTGCCCCTCGTCGTCGACGCCGGCCTGGGGTCGCCCTCGCATGCGGCCGAGGCCATGGAGATGGGGGCCGACGCGGTCCTCGTCAACACGGCGATCGCGCGGTCGGGCGACCCGGTCGCGATGGCGCGGGCATTCCGGCTCGCGGTCCAGGCCGGACGCGCGGCCTTCCACGCCGGCGTCATGGAGGAGGGCGTGCAGGCCGTTCCGTCGAGCCCGGTCGGCGGAGCCGTCCACGGATGACGGCGAGCGTCCTCGTGAACGGGCGTGGCCAGGAGGTCGAGGCAGGCGAGACCGTCGCCGGCCTGCTCGACCGGCTCGGGCTCGGGGCGCGCTACGCGCTCGTGGAGCGAAACGGGGAGCCCGTCGAGCGTGCTCGCTACGCGGAGGTGCGGCTCGAGGATGGCGACCGCCTCGTCGTCGCCCGCCCGGTCGCCGGCGGCTAGTCTGCCTCGCCGCGCGGCTCTACCTGATCACCGGCGCGCGCCCGGATCTGCCGGCCTTCCTCGAGGCGGCCGTACGCGGGGGCGTCGACCTCGTCCAGGTGCGGGAAAAGGGCCTCACGGACGGCGACCTCCTGAGAGCGCTGGAAGGGGCGCGCGAGACGACGAGGCGCCTGGGCGTCCCGCTCGTGGTCAACGACCGCCCGGATCTGGCCGTGCTGGTGGGCGCCGACTTCGTCCACGTCGGCCAGGACGACCTGCCGGTCGCCGCGGCTCGCCGCTTCGGGCTCCCCGTCGGCCTCTCCACCCACTCGCCGGAGCAGCTGGCGGCCGCCGACGCCGACTACGTCGGGGTCGGGCCCGTCTTCGCCACGCCGACGAAGGAAGGGCGGCCCGGCGTCGGACTTGCCTACGTTCAGCACGCAGCGGCGCACGCGCGCGTCCCGTGGTTCGCGATCGGCGGGATCGACGAGGCGAACGTGGTCGAGGTGGTCGCCGCGGGCGCCCAGCGGATCGCGGTCGTGCGCGCGATCGGCGACGCCGCCGACCCGGAGCGGGCCGCGCGTGCCCTGCGGGCGGCTCTGGGCGGTGCTACTGCCTGAGCTGGAGGATGTCCCGGATCGTGTGGACCCCGGGCAGGCCGCGCGCCGAGGCCAGGGTCTCCGGGAATTCGTTCGCCCAGGCGATCACACGGTCACCCGCGCGGAAGTCGGTGAGCAGGAGCGGCTCGGGGAAGCCGTCGACGTTGCGCCGGAGCACGGCCCCGGGCGGCACGGACAAGGAGATGTCGCGATCCGGCTTCACGATCGTCCCGTTCGAGAGGCGGAGCTGCGTGATCCGGATCCTGATCCGTTGCGGATCGAGGTCGAGCGCGGTCGAGACAACGGTGCCGTGGACGCGGAACGTCATCGTCTCGAAGTCGCCGGCCCCGGGTCGCGCGAAGAGGAGCCGGTAGCCGCGGCGGAGGTGCCGGTAGGGCGAGACCGCGCGCCCGCCGTTCGGGTGCACCTCGAAGTGCAGGTGGGACATGATCCCGTTCGCGTCGCCGGAGTCGCCGACGTAGCCGATCAGCTCGCCGGGCCGCACGCGCTGGTTCGAGACGAGCCCGGGCGCGAATGCGATGCCGTTCCTGCAGCCGCCGCGGTTGTCGTTCCTGAGCGTGAGGTCGTTGTTCAGGTGGATGTACATGTAGGTGGTCCCGCTGCGCCCGTAGAGATAGAGCATGCAGCCGGCGTTGCGCGAGCTCGTGTACTTGACGACACGGCCGCGCTCGACGGCGACGACCGGCGTTCGCTTGTCGGCGACGATGTCGTTGCCCTGATGGCCGCCGCTCGGGCGCGGCGCCCCGAAGTCGTCCCAGTACACGGTCTTCCCGATCACCGGGAAGATCAGCCGCGGGACGGCTGCGCCCGCGGTCCCTGCCAGGGCCCACGTGCTGAGGAGGACAAGAAGAACTGCGGCTGTCGTCCGGTGGCGGCTCATGGAGAGCGGTCCGACGCTCCGGCGCGGCGCCTGGAAGGCGCGGAGACTAACAGAGCCTTCGGCAGGAACTTGTAAAGACTTGAGCTCAGTTCAAACGAAGCCCTGAGCCGCTGGCCGACGAGGCGTCATTTGAACCGAGCTCTTGAGTCCGCTCTCGGACGCAGGGCGGCTCGATAGGATCGCGCCGGTGAAGCTCGCCGTCCTGGTCAAGGAGGTGCCGGAGGCATCGGCGCGCACGCGGCTCGATCCGGGCACCTTCCGCCTGGACCGCAGCGGCCCGGCTGCGCTCAACCCGTTCGACGCGCATGCTCTGGAGGAGGCGCTACGGATCAAGGAGCGCAACGGTGACGGAGAGGTCGTCGCGATCATGATGGCCCCGGCCCGAGGGGCGGAATCCCTGCGCAAGGCGCTCGCGATCGGTGCCGACCGCGCGGTCCATGTCGCCGACGACGCCCTCGCCGGCTCCGACCTCGTCGCCACGGCCCGCGCGCTTGCGAAGGCCGTCGAGCGCGAGGAGCCCGACCTCGTCCTTCTCGGCCAGCAGGGCGGGGACTCCGACGGGGCCGTCCTCTGGTCTGCGCTCGCCGACCTGCTCCGGCTGCCGGTCGTGTCGCAGGCGTCCAGCCTCGAGCTGGCCGACGGCAAGGCGACCGTGAAGCGCCAGACCGAGTACGGCTATGACGTGATCGAGGCGCCGCTCCCGGCCGTCGTGGCCGTGTCCGACGCGATCAACGAGCCGCGCTACCCGTCCCTCAAGGGGATCATGGGCGCGAAGAAGAAGCCGTTCGAGACGCTCGCCGCTTCCGACCTGGGGCTTCCCGCCGACGAGGCCGGCGAGGCCGGCTCGAGTACCGCCGTGCTCGCGCTTGCGGAGCCGCCCTCGCGCGGCGACAGCGTCCGCATCGAGGACGACGGCAGCGCCGCCGAGAAGGTCGTCGAGTACCTCGCGGAGAGGAAGCTCATCTGATGGAAACCCTCGTCTTCCTCGAGGACCACGAGGGCGAGCTCGTCAAGGGCTCGCTCGGCGTGCTGACGAAGGCGGCGCAGCTCGGCGGCGACGTCGCCGCGGTCGTGGCCGGCTCCGGCGTCAGGGAGCTCGCCGCCCAGGCCGGGCGGTTCGGCGCCGCGAAGGTCTACGCCGCCGACGACCCCGCGCTCGCCGCTCCGCTCCCGCAGCCGCGGGTCGACGTGTTGGCCGGGCTCGTCCGGGACCAGGGCTTCGACACCGTCCTCTTCGGCGCGTCCGTGCTCTCGGCCGACGTGGCCGCCGGCCTGGCTGCGCGGCTCGGCGCGGGGCTCAACTGGGACCTCGTCGACCTCGAGCTGCGAGACGGAGCGCTCGTGGGCAAGCGGCCGGCGCTCCAGGACTCCGTCGTCGCGGAGGTGACCTGGAAGGGCGAGCCGCGCATCGCGCTCGTCCGCTCCGGCACCTTCGAGCCGGCCGAGACCGGCGGCGACGCCGAGGTCGAGGACGTCCCGGTCGCGCTGGAGGACTTCTCCACGAAGGCCGTGATGGTCGAGCGCGCCCACGCCGAGAGCGAGGGCCCGTCGATCGAGGACGCCGACGTGATCGTCGCCGGCGGCCGCGGGCTGGGCGAGCCGGACAAGTTCGCGCTGCTCGAGGAGCTGGCGAGCGCGCTCGGCGGCGCGGTCGCCGCGACGCGCGCCGTCGTCGACGCCGGCTGGTACCCGTACTCGGCGCAGGTCGGCCAGACGGGGAAGACCGTGGCGCCGAAGCTCTACGTCGCCTGTGGGATCTCCGGGGCGATCCAGCACAAGGTCGGGATGCAGGGAGCCGGCACGATCGTCGCCATCAACAAGGACCCGAACGCGCCGATCTTCGAGTACGCCGACGTGGGTGTCGTCGGCGACCTCCACGAGATCGTCCCGAAGCTGACCGCGCTCGTGAAGGAGCGGGGATGAGCATCAGCCCGGCCACGTTCCCGCCGCCCTTCGACTGGCGCGACTTCGTCGCCGAGCCCAGCGACCCGCCGGACGAGCGCATCGACGTCGGCGTGCTCATCGTCGGCGCCGGGCCCGCCGGGCTGGCCGCCGCGGTGCGCGTCGGCCAGCTCCTCGAGGAGCAGCCCGAGGTTCGCGAGCAGCTCGGCGACGTCCCGGTCGCCGTCGTCGAGAAGGGCCGAACGCCGGGCGCGCACCTCCTCTCCGGGGCGGTCGTCAACCCGCGCGGGCTGCGCGAGCTCTTCCCCGGCATGCCCACCGAGGACATGCCGCTCCGCGACCCGGTCGTGCGCGAGGGCGTCTACTTCCTCACGCCCAAGCGCCATGTGCGCGTCCCGGCACCGCCGCCGATGTGGAACCACAACCACTACGTCGCGTCGCTCTCGGAGATCGGCAGGTGGCTCGCCGAGAAGGCCGAGGAGCTCGGGGTCACGCTCGTCCCGGAGACGAGCGCGCGCACCCTGCTCGTCAGCGCGGGCCGCGTCGTCGGCATCCGCACGGGCGACCGCGGCCGCGGCAAGGACGGCGCCGAGCTCGCCACCTTCGAGCCCGGGTCGGACATCCGCGCCCGGGTGACGATCCTGGCCGAAGGGACCCAGGGCCACCTCGCCGGCATCGCCACGGAGCGCTTCGGCCTCGCCTCGCGCCCGCAGGTCTACGCGCTCGGCGTGAAGGAGGTCTGGGAGGTGCCGCGGCCGCTCGAACGCGTCATCCACACGATGGGCTGGCCGCTGCGCGCCGGAAAGCGCTACCGCGAGTTCGGCGGGAGCTTCATCTACCCGCTCGAGGAGGGGAAGATCGCCCTCGGCATGGTCGTCGGGCTCGACTACACCGACGCCACCCTCTCGGTGCACGACCTTCTTCAGGAGCTGAAGACGCACCCGTTCGTCCGGCGCCTCCTCGACGGCGGCACGCGCGTGGGCTGGGGGGCGAAGACGATCCCGGAGGGCGGCTTCCAGGCGCTCCCCGACCGCCTGTCGTTCCCGGGCGGCCTGGTCGTCGGCGACTCGGCCGGCTTCGTCAACGTCCCGGCGCTCAAGGGCGTCCACTACGCGATGAAGTCGGGGATCCTCGCCGCCGAGGCCGCGGTCGGCGCCGTCGGGCCGGGGGAGACGGCGTGGTCTCCAGGTGCCCTGGACGGCTACGACGAGGCGGTGCGCGCCAGCTACATCTGGAGCGACCTGCACAAGGTCCGTAACGCGCGGCCGGCGTTCAGCAAGGGCTTCTACCGCGGCGCCCTCGTCGCCGGGCTCTCGATCACGACGCTCGGCGCGCTCCCGCCCGGGACGCGCAAGCTCGAGCGTGACGCCGACGTGCCCGTGTCGGTGGGCAGCGGGGCGGAGGCGTACCCGGACCCGGACGGGAAGCTCGTCTTCGACAAGCTCTCGAGCGTCTACCTGTCCGGAAACAAGACCCGCGACGACGCCCCGAGCCACATCCGGGTGGACACGAAGGTCCGGCGCGAGCTCGCCGAGGCCTGGGTGCACATGTGCCCGGCGCACGTCTACGAGCTCGCCGGCGAGGCGAGCCCGGCCGGGAACGTCGTCGACGTCGAGGTAACGGCCTCGAACTGCGTCCAGTGTGGCGCCATCTCGGCGAAGGGCGGGCGGCTGACGCCGCCCGAGGGCGGGGACGGCCCCGAATACACCCAGATGTAGACGCAGCCGCGGCGGTCATCGCCGGGCGCCTCCATCGGACGCCGCTTCTCTCGTCGGACACGCTCGGCCGCTCGTTCGGCGGGCGCGCGTTCCTGAAGGCCGAGCTCCTGCAGAAGACGGGGAGCTTCAAGCCGCGCGGGGTGCTCACCAAGCTCGCCTCGCTTGGCCCCGAGGAGCGTGCCCGCGGCGTGATCGCCGCCTCGGCCGGGAACCACGCCGGGGCGCTCGCCTACGCCGGCGCGCTCGAGGGGATCGACTGCCTCGTCGTCATGTGGCAGGGCGCGAGCGAGCTGAAGCGGGCCGCCGCGCTCGGCTACGGGGCGACGATCGACCAGGAGGCGGCCGGTCCCACCGAGGTCTTCGAGCGGCTCGCGCAGCTCCAGGAGGAGACCGGCCGCACGCTCGTCCATCCCTTCGACGACCCGCTCGTGATCGCGGGCCAGGGGACGGTCGGGCGCGAGATCGCCGAGGACCTCCCGGAGGTGGACGTCGTCGTCGTCCCCGTGGGCGGCGGCGGGCTCGTCTCGGGGATCGCGGTCGCGCTTCAGGGCCGGCGCGTGGTCGCCGTCGAGCCTGAGGGCTCGCGCGCCCTCCACGACGGGCTGGCTGCCGGTGAGTCGGTGCCGGTGACGCCGAGGTCGGTCGCCGACGGCCTCAACGCGCCCTTTGGCGGGACGCTGCCGATCCGGCTCGGCCTCGAGCTCGGCATCGAGCCCGTGCTCGTCACCGAGGAAGAGATCGGGACCGGTTTCCGCTTCCTCTACGAGCGCGCAAAGCTCGCGGCGGAGCCCGCCGGCGCGGCCGGGGTGGCGGCGATCCTGGCCGGCAAGGTGCCCCGTCTGGAGGGCTCCACGGTCGCCGTCGTGGTCTCGGGCGGCAACGTGGCCGGCGAAACGGCCTCTGGTATCCTCAAGGCCGTCCAGCCCCCGGCCGATTCATGAAGACCGACATCCATCCCGACTACGTCCTCGCGACCGTGACCTGCTCCTGCGGGAACACGTTCGAGACCCGCTCCACGAAGGCCGAGCTCCACGTTGAGATCTGCTCCGAGTGCCATCCCTTCTATACCGGCAAGCAGAAGGTCGTTGATACCGGCGGCCGCGTCGCGCGCTTCCAGAAGCGCCTCGAGAAGGCCGGCGCCAACCGCCCCGACGAGCAGTAAGGGGACGCCGTGAGCGCGCCGATCGGCGGCCAGGCTGTCCTGGAAGGCGTGATGATGCGCGGCCCGTCGGCCTGGTCGGTCGCCGTCCGCAAGCCCGACGGCGAGATCGCCGAGGTCAACCGGCCGATCTCCTCGTTCCTGCTCAAGCACCGCTGGGCGCGCCTGCCGGTCGTCCGCGGCGTCTTCGCGCTCGGCGAGTCGCTCGCGATCGGGTTCCGCGCCCTCGCCATCTCGGCGAACTACGCGGCGCAGGAGGAGGGGGAAGAGGGCGAGGAGGTCCAGACCGAGCTCTCGCGCGGGCAGCTCCTCTTCGCCTTCGGCATCGCCATCGGCTTCGCGCTCCTGCTCTTCAAGGTCTCGCCGGCGCTGATCACGAACTGGCTCCCGATCGAGTCGACCACCTGGTTCGTCGTCGTCGAGGGGCTCATCCGCGTGTCGGTCTTCATCCTCTACCTGGTCATCGTGGGCTTCATGCCGGACCTGAAGCGCGTGTTCCAGTACCACGCCGCCGAGCACAAGGCGATCAACGCCTACGAGGCCGGCGACGCGCTCGAGCCCGAGGTCGTCCAGCGCCACAGCCTCATCCACGTGCGCTGCGGCACCGCGTTCCTGCTCTACGTGATGGTGATCGCCATCTTCGTCTTCGCCTTCGTCGGCCAGCCCGGCTGGTTCTGGCTGATCGCCTCCCGGATCCTGCTCCTGCCCGTCATCGCGGGCATCGCCTACGAGGTGATCCGCTTCGCGGGCCAGCACCCGACGAACCCGATCCTGCGGACGATCCTGGCGCCGGGCCTCTGGCTCCAGCGCCTGACGACGCGGGCTCCCTCGCTCGACCAGATCGAGGTCTCGATCCGCGCGCTCCACGAGGTGCTCCGCCTCGAGGGCCGGCTGACGCCGGAGGAGCGCAAGGTCGAGGTCATGGCCTAGCTTGGCGGGCCCCTCGCGGGGCTATCCTGAGCCGGTCATGGCGCCCCAGATCGACAATCTCGTCGACGAGCTCGAGCGCTCCTACGCGGAGGCGCAGGAGCGCATGAACGACCCCGACCTCTACTCGGACCGCAACGCGGCCGCCGACGCCGGCCGCCGGCTCAAGGAGCTCGAGGGCCCGCACAAGCTCGCGCTCGAATGGCGCGAGGCGCGCGAGGACGCCGACGCGGCGCGCTCCGACCCGGACCTCCGGGAGCTCCTGCCGGAGATCGAGGAGCGCCTGGAGCGGCTCGAGGAGGACCTCAAGCTTGCGCTCGTCGAGCGCGACCCGAACGATGCGAAGGACGTCGTCGTCGAGATCAGGCAGGGCGCGGGCGGCGACGAAGCGGCGCTGTGGGCCGGTGACGTCTTCCGCATGCTCACGCGCTATGCCGAGCGCCGTGGCTACAAGTGGGAGGCGCTCGGCTCGAGCCCGAGCGACGGGGGCGGCTTCAAGGACGTCACCTTCGCGATCAAGGGCGACGGCGCCTACTCCGTGTTCAAGTTCGAGGGCGGCACGCACCGGGTGCAGCGGGTGCCGGAGACCGAGTCGCAGGGGCGGATCCACACCTCCACCGCGACCGTCGCGGTCATGCCCGAGGCGGAGGAGCTCGACGTCGAGATCGACCAGAACGACCTCAAGATCGACGTCTACCGCTCGACCGGGCCGGGCGGCCAGTCGGTGAACACGACCGACTCGGCGGTGCGCATCACGCACGTCCCGACCGGGATCGTCGTCGCCATGCAGGACGAGAAGTCCCAGCTCCAGAACAAGCTGAAGGCGATGCGGGTGCTCCGCGCACGGATGCTCGAGGCGGAGCGCCGCAGGCAGCAGGAGGAGCTCTCGGCGCAGCGGCGCTCGCAGATCGGGAGCGGCGACCGCGCGGAGAAGATCCGTACCTACAACTACCCGGAGAACCGGGTCACCGACCACCGCATCAAGCTCACGCTCCACCGGCTCGACGCCGTGCTCGACGGCGACCTGGACGAGCTCACCGAGGCGCTGACGTCTGAGGACCGCCGCCGCGCGCTCGAGACGGCCGCAACAGCGTGAGCCCGCTCGACGCGGTCCACGAGGTCGCGCGCGAGCTCGACGAGGCGGGCGTGCCCTCGCCGCGCGTGGACGCGGAGCTGCTCGTCGCCGACGTGCTCGGGCTCTCGCGCTCGGAGCTTTACGCCTCCGACCGGGCGGTGGGAGATGTGGAGCTCGCGCGGCTGCGGGCGCTCGTCGCGCGGCGGCGGGCGCGGGAGCCGCTCGCCTACGTGCTCGGTGAGTGGGGCTTCCGCCGGCTCGTGCTGGCCGTGGACGGGCGGGCGCTCGTGCCGCGGCCGGAGACGGAGGTGGTCGTCGAGCGCTGCCTGGAGCACCTGCGGGAGCTCGAGGCGCCGCGCGTCCTCGACGTCGGCACCGGCTCCGGCGCGATCGCGCTCGCGATCGCGGACGAGCACCCGGGCGCGCGGGTGCTCGCGGTCGACCACTCGAAGGACGCCCTCGCGCTGGCGCGGGAGAACCTGGCCCGGACCGGACCTGGCCGACCGGGTCGAGCTGCGCGCCGGCGATCTCCTCGCCGGCGTCGAGGGGCCCTTCGACCTGGTCGTCTCCAACCCGCCGTACGTCTCACCGGAGGAGTACCCGGAGCTCCAGCCCGAGATCCGGCTCTACGAGCCCTACGAGGCGGTCGTCGGCGACCACGTCTGGGAGCGGATCGCGCGGGCGGCGCCGGACGTCCTCCCGCCCGGCGGCCGCCTCGTCCTCGAGTGCGGCGACGGCCAGGCCGCCGAGGTAGCCAAGGGCCTGGCGGCCCTCGGCTACGACGGCGTGCTGTGCACCCCTGACCTCGCCGGCCGCGACCGGGCCGTCGAAGGGCAACGTCCCTAGCAGCCATGCCCAAGTGCCTGGCACCGGGACGTGGCCAGTGTGGGCGCGCCTTGCGGGGTGCGCAGGGCACACTTCACCGCGTGAGGCCCGCAGGGGACATGGCCAAGTGCCTGGCACCGGGACGTGGCCGGAGGGGACAGTCGTGAGCGACGGCGCGGTCGCGGCGCTGCGGGCGGGGCAGCTGGTCGTCCTTCCGACCGACACCGTCTACGGGCTCTGCGCGAGCGCCTACCGGGAGCGGCACTGCCTGCGGCTCTACGCCGCGAAGCGGCGGCCCGAGGCGATGCCGGTGCAGCTCCTCGCCGCCGACCTGGACATGATCCTGGACGCCGTGCCGGAGGCGCGCGGGCGCGGCGCCGTCGTGGCGCGTGCGCTCCTGCCCGGGCCCTACACGCTGATCCTCCCGAATCCCGCGCGACGCTTCCGCTGGCTCAGCGGGACGAGGCCGGAGACGATCGGCATCCGCGTCCCGGAGCTCCAGCCCGAGGCGCTCGCGGTCCTCCAGAGCGTCGGCGCGGTCGCCGCGACGAGCGCGAACCTGCACGGCGAGCCCGACCCGGCCCGGCTCGAGGACGTGCCGCGGGAGCTGCTCGACGCCTGCCGCGCCGCCGTCGACGGGGGCGAGCTGCCGGGAACGCCGTCCACGGTTCTCGACCTCACCGGCCCCGAGCCGACCGTGCTCCGCGAGGGCGCCGTTCAGGCGGAGGAGGCCCTGGCCCGCGCCCGCGAGGCCCTCTCCGTAGGGACCGGGGGCTAGACTCATCGCGTGGAGCCGACCTCGCCACGGCCGAAGGCGCTCGTCACCGGCGGCGCCGGGTTCATCGGCTCGCACCTGTGCGAGACGCTCCTGAACGACGGCTGGGAGGTCTACGCCCTCGACGACCTCTCGACCGGCTCGCTCGACAACGTCGCCCACCTGCGCGAGCGCTGGGACTTCCACCTGGTCGTGGACTCCGTGCTCTCGCCGACGGTGGTGAACGAGCTCGTCTACAAGTGCGACGTCGTCTACCACCTTGCTGCTGCCGTTGGAGTCCGCCTGATCGTGGAGCAGCCCGTCCGCACGCTCCTGACCAACGTCCGCGGGACCGAGGTGGTCCTCGAGCACGCCCACCGCTTCGGGAAGCGGCTGCTGCTCGCCTCGACCTCGGAGGTCTACGGCGACCATCGCGATCGCACGCCGCTGCCCGAGGACGCCCGCCGCGTCTACGGGCCGACGACGACGCGTCGCTGGGCCTACGCCGACTCGAAGGCGATGGACGAGCTCCTCGCGCTCGCCTACCACCAGGAGCGCGGGCTCGACGTCGTCATCGCCCGCCTCTTCAACACGGTCGGCCCGCGCCAGAGCGGCCAGTACGGGATGGTCATCCCGCGCTTCGTCGAGCGGGCGCTGACCGGCGAGCCGCTGGAGATCCACGGCGACGGGACGCAGACGCGGTGCTTCTGCCACGTGGCGGACACCGTCCGGGCGCTCTCCTCGCTGATGGACAGCCCGATCACGAGCGGGGAGATCTACAACGTCGGCTCGCAGCAGTCGATCAGCATCCGCGACCTGGCGCAGCGGGTCCTCGAGATGACGCGCTCCGGGTCCGACCTCCAGTACGTGCCGTACGAGGAGGTCTACGGGCTCGGCATCGAGGACATGTACCACCGCGTCCCGGCGACCGAGAAGATCGACGCCGCGGTCGGCTGGCGCGCCACGCTCGACCTCGACGTGGTGCTCGCCGACGTGATCAAGCACCTGCGGACGGCCGGCGCGGCCGGAGACGACGGGCCTCAGCGCGAAGAGGCGCGCTCGGGCGCGAGCGCCGCCTCGGCGGCGCGGACCGCCAGCGAGTAAGCCGCGAGCGCGGTCGCGATCGTCACGCCCCACTGGACGAACGGCCACGCGGCGAACGGCAGCGCTACCCCGACCCCGATGGCGACGGCAGGGACGACGAGCGCGGTCAGCCCCAGCGCGCCGAGCGGCCGAGCCCCCACGCGCGCCGGAAGTCCGCGTACTCGCGGAAAAGCGGAACGACGACGAGGGCCACAACGGCCAGGATCCCCACGATCCCCACGCACTGACCATGGCACGGACCGGGTTGCCCGTCCAGGCCTGTGTTCTAAAGTGCCTGCGATGGCGATCGCGGTCGAGACCCTCGAGGAGCTGCGCCGCGCTGCGCTCGCGGAGGTCGATCCCGACCTCGTCGGGCTGATCGGGCAGGAGCTCGAGCGCCAGCGGGGCACGATCGAGCTGATCGCCTCCGAGAACTTCACGTGGCCGTCCGTCTTCGAGGCCGTCGGAAGCGTCCCCACGAACAAGTACGCCGAGGGCTATCCGGGCCGCCGCTACTACGGCGGCTGCGAGATCGTCGACGAGATCGAGCAGCTCGCCATCGACCGGGCGAAGGCGCTCTTCGGCGCCGAGCACGCGAACGTCCAGCCGCATGCGGGGGCGCAGACGAACATGGCTGTCTACTTCAGCTGCCTGCAGCCCGGCGACACGATTCTCGCCATGCGGCTCGACCACGGCGGCCACCTCACGCACGGGCTCAAGGTCAACTTCTCCGGGAAGCTCTACGACGTCGTCGGCTACGGGGTCGACCGCGACACTGGCCTGATCGACTTCGACGAGGTCCGGCGCCTGGCGCAGGAGCACCGGCCGAAGCTGATCGTCTGCGGCGCGTCGGCCTACCCCCGGACGATCGAGGCCGAGCGCTTTCGCGAGATCGCGGACGAGGTCGGCGCGCTCCTCCTCTGCGACATGGCGCACATCGCCGGGCTGGTCGCCGCCGGGCTCCATCCGAACCCCGTGCCGCACTGCGACTTCGTCACCTCGACGAGCCACAAGACGCTCGCGGGCCCGCGCGCCGGCTTCATCCTCTGCCGGGAGGAGCACGCGACGGCGGTCGACAAGGCGGTCTTCCCGGGGATGCAGGGCGGGCCGCTCCTGCACGTGATCGCGGCCAAGGCGACCTGCTTCAAGATCGCCGCGAGCGATGCCTTCCGCGACTACCAGGGCCAGATCCGCGCCAACGCCGACGCGCTCGCCGCGTCGCTCCTCGGCGGCGGCTTCGACCTGCTGACGGGCGGGACGGACACGCACCTCGTCCAGGTCGACCTGCGCCGGAGCGAGTGGACGGGCCGCGCCGCCGAGGACCGTCTGCACGAGGTGAAGATCACCGCGAACCGGAACACCGTGCCCTTCGACGAGCGGCCGCCCATGGAGGCCTCCGGCATCCGGCTCGGCACGCCTGCGGTCACCATGCGCGGCTTCGACGAGGACGATCTGCGCGAGGTAGGTGAGATCATCGGCGGGGCCCTCCGGGGGGACGACCTCGCGGGGCTGCGCGCGCGTAGCGCGGGCCTCTGCGAGCGGCGCCCGCTCTACCCCGGCTACCGGGGCTATCCGGAGTACGTCGCGTGACGGTCGCCACCGGCCGCACCACGGTCGTCGACCATCCGCTCGCCCAGCACAAGCTCGGGCTCCTGCGGGACGTGGACACGCCGACGCAGTTCTTCCGCCAGCTCGTCAACGAGCTTGCCGTCCTCCTCACCTACGAGGTGACGAAGGACCTGCCGGTCGAGGAGGTCGAGATCTCGACGCCGCTCGAGCGGATGACCGTGCCGCGGATCTCGGGGAAGAAGGTCGCGGTCGTGCCGATCCTCCGCGCGGGGATCGGGATGCTCGACGGCGTCCTCTCCCTGCTCACCGCCGCGCGCGTCGGCTTCATCGGCCTCTACCGGAACGAGGAGACCCTGCAGCCGGTCGAGTACTACGTGAAGCTCCCCGCCGACGTCGCCGAGCGCGACGTCATCCTGCTCGACCCGATGCTCGCCACCGGGAACTCGACCGCGGCCGCGGTGGAGATCCTCAAGCGCGCGGGCGCGCAGTCGGTGCGGATGATCGCCATCATCGCCGCGCCCGAGGGGATCGAGCGCCTGCACGCCGCCCATCCGGACGTCCATGTCGTGGTCGCGTCGGTGGACCGGGGCCTGGACGAGCGCGGGTATATCGTCCCGGGGCTCGGCGACGCAGGCGATCGCCTCTATGGCACGAAGTGAACGGAAGCTGACCTGACGATGTGGAACGCGTTCACAGCGAACCTGGACGTCCTCTGGGGCTTCCTGGTCGCCTTCCTGGTCGTCGTCATCCTGACCCCGGCCGTCGGCCGCGTCGCGCGCGTCCTCGGGGTCGTCGACGAGCCGGGCGAGGCGAGGCGCATGCACCTCCGCGCCGTGCCACGGCTGGGCGGCCTCGCGATCTTCCTCGGGATCTTCATCCCGGGCCTCGCGTTCCTCGACCTGTCGGGCGCGTACCGCGGGATCCTGCTCGGCGCCGCCGTCGCGACGGCCGTCGGAATGGCCGACGACTTCCGCGGCCTTCCGTGGGCCCTCAAGCTCGCCGGTCAGGGTCTCGCGGCCGGTATCGCCATTCACTTCGGCGTCTACATCGACCGCTTCAGCTTCCCGGTCCTCGGCGTCCACGAGCTCCCGTACTGGTTCTCGGTGGTCGTCACCGTGGTCTGGATCGTCGGGATGATGAACGTGATCAACCTGCTCGACGGCATGGACGGGCTCGCGGCAGGGATCAGCGCCATCGCCGGCGCGACGTTCGCCATCCTCGCTCTCGAGCTGGGCCGGCCGGAGGCCGCCGTGCTCTCGGCGATCGTCGCCGGCGCGTGCCTCGGCTTCCTGCGCCACAACTTCTACCCCGCGCGCATCTTCATGGGGGACTCCGGCTCGCACCTGCTCGGCTTCGTCCTCGCCACCGTCGCGATCCAGGGCTCCCTGAAGACGGCCGCGACCGTGGCGCTGATCTTCCCGCTGATCGTGCTGGCCGTGCCGATCCTCGACACGTCGTTCGTGATCGCCAAGCGCCTGAAGTACGGGCGGCCCCTGACGGAGCCGACCCCCTGGCACCTGTACCACCGCTTCCGCAACATCGGCTTCACACAGCGCCGGGCGGCGATCTACTTCTACATCTGGGGGCTCGCGCTCGCGGGCGGCGCGCTCGCGACGCGCTTCGTGCCGTTCCGCAGCCGGGGCGAGTGGCACCTGTGGCCGACCGTGCTCGTGGCGACGATCGCACTGCTCGTGCTCGCCACGTCCCTGTACATGGTGTACGTGCTCGAGATCCTGAAGCTCCGCCGGCTGCGCGCGTGGGCGAGCCGCCGGCAGGCGGACGAGCCCGACCAGGAGCAGCGGCTCAAGAGCGCCTAGCCGCCTTCGACGTCGGCCGGCGCGGGGCTAGATCCGGTGGACGCCGGGGCCGTCCGGAACGACGTTCCGCGAGTCGACCACCAGGCGCGCCTGCTCCCAGTGAGGCTCCTCGAGGAAGCGGCGGTGAGGCGTGAGGAGCACGACGCAGTCGGCGCGCGCGACCTCGTCGGCCGTCCACTCGACGCTGGGGTGCAGCACTCCGTCGAGCTCGATCTCCGGCACCCACGGGTCGCAGTAGACGACGTCGCCGAACCTGGCGAGGAGCTGGCGCATGACCTCGAAGCTCGGGGACTCCCGCGTGTCGTGGACGTCGGCCTTGTACGCCATCCCGAGGAGGAGGAGGCGGGAGCCCTTGATCGCCCTGGTGCCCTCGTTCAGCGCGTCGGCCACCTTCTGGACGACGTAGGAGGGCATGCGCGTGTTGATCTCGTGCGCGGCCTCGATCAGCTGCGGGGAGTACCCGTACTCCCGTGCGCGCGCCGCAAGGAAGTGCGGGACGACCGGGATGCAGTCGCCGCCCAGGCCGGGGCCGGGGTAGTGCGGGAGGAACGCGAACGGCTTCGACGAGGCCGCCTCGATGACCTCCCACGGCGAGATGCCGAGCTTGTCGCACATGAGCGCGAGCTCGTTCGCGAGCGCGATGTTGACGGCGCGGAAGGTGTTCTCGTGCAGCTTCGCCGTCTCGGCGACCATCGGGCTCGAAACCGCGATCACGTCGTCGACGATCTGCCGGTAGAGGAGCTCCGTGCGGCGCCTGCACTCGTCGGTGACCCCGGCGACGAGCTTCGGCGTCGTCTTGATCGTCCAGTTCTTGTTGCCCGGGTCCACGCGCTCGGGCGCGTAGCCGAGGAAGACGTCCTTGCCGACCACGGCACCGGTGGCCTCCAGGATCGGTTTGACGATCTCGTCCGTCGTCCCGGGGTGGGTCGTCGACTGCAGGACGACGAGCTGGCCGGAGCGGAGGTTCGCCGCCACGGACTCGGCTGCCGTCACGACGTAGGAGACGTCCGGCGTGCGGGACTTGGCGAGCGGAGTCGGGACGCAGATCGTCAGCGCGTCGAGGTCGCCCACGCTCGCGTAGTCGGTGGTCGCGCGGAGGCGGTCGTCGAGGCCCGTGTATCGCTCGGCGGGCACGTCGACGAGGTACGACGTGCGCTCCTCGACCGCGCGGACCCGCTCCTCGTTCAGGTCGATGCCGGTGACGTCGAAGCCCGCCTCGGCGAACGCCATCGCCAGCGGGAGGCCGGCATAGCCGAGCCCGACCGTGCCCAGCCGCGCCTCGCGCGTCTGGATGCGATCGTCGAACGTCGCCGGGGTGAGAACCTCTGCCACGGGTTCGGATGGTAGCTGCGCCTCCTGCCGGCCACCACTGAACGGACGGCGAGAAGCCGGCCATCCCTTTGCTATAACCGCCGCCATGTCCTTCCCCGACGCGCGGGGCTCCGCGCCGGACGAGACGGAGGCGGCCGCCCGGCTCGCCTTCGAGGAGGCCTCGGCCTGGCTGTCCGGGCTCGACGAGCGGCAGGTGCTCCCGGAGGGCGCCGAGGAGGCTGCCGCCGGCTTCGGCGGACCGCTGCCGGAGGAGGGATCGGGTGCGGTCGACGCGCTTCGCGAGCTGGTCGGCGGGCTCGACGCCGCCACGGCCTCGCCGGGGCCGCGGTTCTTCCACTTCGTCACCGGCGGGGTGACGCCGGCAGCGCTCGGCGCCGACTGGCTGACGACGGCACTCGACCAGAACGCCTTCAGCTGGGTCGGCTCGCCGCTCGGCACCCGGCTCGAGACCGTGGCCGTCGACTGGCTGAAGCAGCTCTTCGAGCTGCCCGCGGCGTGGGGCGGAGCGCTCACGACCGGCGCCACCGCGGCGAACTTCACGGCCCTGGCCGCTGCGCGGCAGTGGTGGGGCGAGGAGCACGGGCGCGACGTCGGCGCCGACGGGGCTGCGGGCCTGCCCGCAACGCCGGTGCTCTCGAGCGGCTTCGTCCATCCGAGCGCTCGCAAGGCGCTCGCCGAGCTCGGAATCGGGCGGGAGGCGGTGCGGACCTTCTCCCGCGACGAGGTCGGCCGCATCGACCTCCCGGGCCTCGAGCGCGGGCTGAAGGAGCTGGGCGGCGCGCCGGCCATCCTCATCGGGAACGCCGGCGAGGTGAACGCGGGCGAGTTCGACCCGCTCGAGGCGCTCGCCGACCTGGCCGAGGAGCACGGCGCCTGGCTCCACGTCGACGGCGCCTTCGGGCTCTTCGCGCGCCTCTCGCCGCGCTCGGCGGCCCTCGCCGCGGGGGTGGAGCGCGCCGACTCCGTGATCGCCGACGGCCACAAGTGGCTGAACGTCCCCTACGACTGCGGCTTCGCCTTCGTCCGCGACGCCGCCCTGCTGGCCAAGGTGTTCTCGCTGGCCGCCGCCTACCTGCCGGACGAGGAGCCCGAGCCGACCTACGGCTACCTGTCGCCGGAGTCCTCCCAGCGCGCGCGGTCCTTGGCCGTCTGGGCGGCGCTCCGCGCGTGGGGGCGGGCCGGCTACCGCGAGATGGTCGAGCGCCACCTCGACCTGGCGCAGCGCCTCGCGGCCGCCGTGGACGACGCCCCGGACCTCGAGCGGCTGGCGGACGTCCCGCTCAACATCGTCTGCTTCCGCTTCCGGCCGCCTGGCGTTCCCGAAGCGGAGCTGAACGAGCTGAACGCCCGTCTCGGCGATGACGTGCTCGCGGACGGGCGCGTCTACGTGGGCACGACGAGCTTCGGCGGGACGGTCGCGTTCCGTCCCGCGATCGTCAACTGGCGAACCCGCGAGGGCGACGTCGACCTCTTCGTGGAGGTCGTGCGGGAGCTCGGGGCGATGCTGCTCGCAGGCACAAAGTAGCCATAAAGCCGCTTCTATTCAGGCATCGGCGTGTTACGAACTCACCCCTCGGACTGATAGGCTGCCTGCGAATAAGATGCATGCCGTGGTGGCCCTCGTCCGACTCGCGGACGCCCCGTGACTCCCGGGGCGCTGCTCACGCCGCGTCCGCTTCCGGACCGGCGCATGCCGATCGCCCTCGGTGGCGCCGTCGTCGCACTCGCGCTTCCGATCTTCCTCCTGGCGGGCTGGGACGTGCGCGGCTGGGCGCTCGGCGCGCTCCTCTGGGCCGGCAGCCAGATCGTCGGCGTGCTCCTGAACAAGGCCGGGATCGGTGAGCCCAACCTGCGCGGGTCGGGCATCGCCGCCTTCGGGATGATGGGCCGCGGGATCGTCCTCGTCCTGATCCTGCTCGCCGTCGCCGTGGCGAACCCGTCCCTCGCGCTCGCGGGCGCGCTTGTCTACGCCGCCGCCTACAGCGCCGAGCTGATCACGAGCCTGGCCATCTACTTCTCCGGGAGCCCGCGGCGATGAACGTCCTCCTGGCCGCCGCAGAGGGCGAGTTCGACCCGCAGCACGAGTTCATCCTCCAGGAGTGGGTGCCGCTCCACCTCGGGCCGCTCGACCTCTCCATCAACAAGGCGGTCGCCTACGTCTGGCTCGGCGGGATCCTGACGATCGCGCTCGGCATCTGGTTGATGCGCTTCGGCCTCGCGCTGCGGCCCGACCGCCGGCAGACGACCGGCGAGGCCCTCTACGAGGCCGTCCAGGAGCAGATCGCCGAGTCGAGCATCCCCTCGAAGGCGCTCCACCTCTGGTTCCCGTACGTGGCGGCGCTCTTCCTCTTCATCTGGGTCCTGAACGTCGTCGGCTTCATCCCGCTGCCGCTTTCGGACGAGAAGTTCGACCTCTTCGGCCTCGAGCTGCCGACCTGGGGGATCTACGCCGCGACCGCCAACCTGAGCGTCACCCTCGCCCTCGCCCTCCTCACCTTCGGCGCGACCCACTTCGAGGGGATCCGCTACAACGGCGCCCGGCGCTACTTCAAGAGCTGGATCCCGGAGGGCGCGCCCAAGCCGCTCCTCGCGCTGATCATCCCCCTCGAGGTCATCTCGCAGTTCATGCGCCTGATCTCGCTCTCGGTGCGGCTCTTCGCCAACATGCTCGCGGGCCACATGCTGATCCTCGTCATGATCGGCCTCATCTTCATCTTCTCGGCCTGGTACCTCGTGCCCGTGTCCGTGCTCGCCGGCACGGTCATCTACATCTTCGAGATCGGCATCGTCGTCACGATCCAGGCGTTCGTCTTCGCGCTGCTCTCGGCCATCTACATCGGCGCAGCGATCGAACCGGAACACTAGGAAGGAAAGGGAGGAAACGTGGACGTTCTGCTCGCACAGACCACCGACGCAGGCCTCGCCGACCTGGGGAAGGCGATCGCCTTCGGGGTCGGCGTCGGGCTCGGCGCGGTGGGCGCCGGCATCGGCATCGGCACGATCTTCGGCTCGATGATCCAGGCCGTCGCCCGGCAGCCCGAGCTCCGCGCGGAGCTGACCGGCATCCAGTGGCTCGGCTTCGCGCTCACGGAGGCCGTCGTCTTCTACGCGCTGCTCGGCGGCCTGCTCGCCTTCGTGCTCGTCTGATGGACGCGCTGCTCCAGGCCTTCGTCTTCGCGCAGGAGACGACCACCACCGCGGAGGAGAGCGAGGGCTCGCTCATCGACGTCGTCCCGGGCCTGATGGTCTGGACGATCCTCACGTTCCTGATCGTCCTCTGGGTGCTCCGGCGCTTCGCGTTCGGACGGATCCAGGGGCTGATCGACCAGCGGCGCGACCGCATCCGCGAGGCCCTCGACGAGGCCGACAAGGCCCGCCAGGAGGCCCGCGAGCTGCGCGAGCTCGTCCGCAAGGAGCGCGAGGAGGCGAAGGTCGAGCGCGAGCGCATCCTCGACGAGTCCCGGCGGCAGGCCCAGGTCCAGCTCGACCAGGCGCGGACGGCGGCCGACACCGACCTGAAGGAGCGGCTGGAGAAGAACCGCGAGGAGCTCGAGGCGGAGAACGCCAGGCTCCGGGAGCAGATCCGCCGCGACGTCGTCGAGCTGACGCTGCTCGCCGCCGAGAAGGTGACGGGCAAGGTGCTCGACGAGGACGACCAGCGCCGGCTGATCGACGAGACGGTCGCCGAGGTGGACGTGAAGCGGATCGCGAGCGAGAACTAGGAGGCGCGGCATTGGCGGTCGCACATCGCGTGTACGCCGAGGCGCTCCTCGAGGCCGCCCGCGACGCAGGGCCGCGTCGAGGAGGTGCGCCGCGAGCTGGCCGAGTTCGTCGAGGCGGTCCGGAGCTCGCCCGAGCTCCGCTCGCTCCTCCGGAACCCGCAGATCGAGCCGCACGTGAAGCGCGACGCGCTCGGCGCGGCGCTCGCCGAAGCCGATCCGCTCGTCAGGAACGTCCTGCAGCTCCTCGCCGAGAAGGGCCGCCTCGGCGAGGTCGAGGAGATCCAGGCCGAGCTCGAGCGGCTGATCGCCCGGGCGGAGCGCGTCCTCGAGCTCGAGCTCACGACCGCGGTCGAGCTCTCCGACGACGAGGCGGCCAAGGTCGTCGGCCAGATCGAGCAGGCGGCCGGCCGCAAGGTGGAGGCCACCAGAACCGTCGACCCCGAGCTGATCGGGGGCATCGTCATCCAGGCCGGCTCGCAGCGCCTCGACGCGAGCGTGCGCGGCCGACTGGACCAGCTACGCCAGGAACTCACAGCAAGGAGCTGACGATCAAGTGAAGCTACGTCCCGAAGAGATCACGTCGATCCTCAAGCAGCGCATCGAGGCCTACGACGTCGAGACCGACCTCGCCGAGGTCGGCACCGTGCTCGAGATCGGCGACGGCATCGCCAGGGTCTATGGCCTGGAGAGCTGTATGGCGCTGGAGATGGTCGAGCTCGAGCACGGGGTCACCGGCATCGCGCTCAACCTCGAGGAGGACAACGTCGGGGTCGCCCTCTTCGGCGACTGGGAGAAGGTTGCCGAAGGCCAGACCGTGAAGCGGACCGGCAAGGTCATCAGCGTCCCGGTCGGCGACGAGCTGGTCGGCCGCATCGTCAACCCGCTCGGCATCCCCCTCGACGGCCAGGGCCCGCTGCAGTCCTCGGAGAGCCGCCTGCTCGAGTTCAAGGCGCCGGGCGTCGTCAACCGCCAGCCGGTGACCGAGCCGCTCCAGACCGGCATCAAGGCGATCGACTCGATGATCCCGATCGGCCGCGGCCAGCGCGAGCTCGTCATCGGAGACCGCTCGACGGGCAAGACCGCGATCCTCGTCGACACGATCCTGAACCAGCGCGGCCAGGACATGATCTGCATCTACGTCGCCATCGGCCAGAAGGCCTCGACGGTCGCGCAGGTGTACGAGCGCCTCAAGGAGGCGGGGGCGATGGACTACACGATCATCGTCACGGCCTCCGCTACGGAGGCGGCGCCGATCAAGTGGATGGCGCCCTACGCCGGCACGGCCATGGGCGAGCACTTCCTCTACAACGGCAAGCACGCCGTCTGCATGTACGACGACCTCTCGAAGCACGCCGACGCCTACCGGCAGATGTCGCTCCTGCTGCGGCGCCCGCCGGGCCGCGAGGCGTTCCCGGGCGACGTGTTCTACCTGCACTCGCGCCTGCTCGAGCGCTCCTGCAAGCTCTCCGACGAGCTGGGCGGCGGCTCCCTGACGGCGCTGCCGGTGATCGAGACCCAGGCCGGCGACGTCTCCGCGTACATCCCGACCAACGTCATCTCGATCACGGACGGCCAGATCTTCCTCGAGTCCGACCTCTTCTACTCGGGCGTGCGCCCGGCGATCAACGTCGGCATCTCGGTCAGCCGCGTCGGCGGGAACGCGCAGACGAAGGCGATGAAGGCGGTCGCCGGCCGCCTGCGCCTCGACCTCGCGCAGTACCGCGAGCTGGAGGCCTTCGCACAGTTCGGCTCCGAGCTCGACGCGCAGACGCAGCGCACGCTCGCCCTGGGCGAGCGGATGGTGGCGACGCTGAATCAGCCGCAGTACCAGCCGTGGCCCCTGGAGGAGCAGGTGATCGCGATCTTCGCCGGCATCCAGGGCCTGCTCGACGACGTCCCGCCGGACCAGGTCCCGCGCTTCCAGGAGGAGCTGCGCGAGTACCTGCGAACCGAGAGCACGGTCTACGCGGGCATCCGCGACTCGGGCGCCTTCCCGGACGAGGCGCAGGCCGCCGCCAGGAAGCTGATCGAGGACTTCAAGGGCACGTTCGCGATCCACGAGGAGGCCGGCCTCGCCGGCGCACCCGCCTAGTGGCGACAGTCCAGGACATCAAGCGGCGGCTCCGCTCCGTCCGCAACACGCGCAAGATCACGAAGGCGATGGAGCTCGTCGCCGCGGCGAAGCTCCGCCGCGCCGAGGCCCGCATCGGGGCGCTGCGGCCCTACGCCGAGCGCATGCGCGAGCTGATGATCGGGACGGCGCGTGCGACACCTGCCCGCGGCTTCCCGCTCCTCGAGGCCAGGGAGCCCATCAACTCCGTGGCCATCCTTCCCCTCACGGGCGACCGCGGCCTCGCCGGCGCGTTCAACGCGCAGATCGTCCGCCGCGCGCTCCAGCTGGAGCGAGAGGTTCGCGCGGAGGGGGCGAACGTCCGCTGGGTCGTGGTCGGCAAGAAGGGCCGCTCGACGCTGCGCTTCCGCCGGTACGACGTCGAGCAGGCCTGGGTCGACTTCACCGACCGTCCGGTCTACGCCGACGCCGTCGCCATCGCGAAGACCCTCGCCGACCTCTTCGTCGAGCGGGAAGTCGATCGCGTCGTCATGGTCTACAACCACTACGTCTCGCCCCTCACGCAGACCGTGAGCGTCGAGGACGTCCTCCCGATCCCGCGCACGCTGCTCGAGGAGGAGGAGAAGAGCGCGTACGAGATCGCGCTCGAGGGCGACTTCATCTACGAGCCCGAGCCGGAGGAGATCCTCGCCCGCCTGCTCCCGACCTACCTCGAGACGACCGTCTACCGGGCGCTGCTCGAGTCCGCGGCGTCGGAGCACGGCGCCCGCATGACCGCCATGCGCAACGCCTCGAAGAACGCCGGCGAGCTGATCGACCGCCTGACGCTCGACATGAACCGCGCGCGCCAGTCGGAGATCACGCAGGAGATCCTCGAGGTCGTCGCGGGCGCCGACGCGCTCACCCAGTGACCCTCAAGAGCTCCTAACGCAATGAGGAGCGATGCCGCCTGGCCGCGCTGGGCGGCCCGAGGCGGCGTCCTCAGTCGCGCCCATACCTCTGCAGGTATGAACGCTCCCTGCGTCCTTCCCTCGAACCACCCATCGCACCCAGTCGGCGGGTCATCATTCCGTCAGAGCTCTAACGGGTGCGGCCCGGCGGCGTCTGACTGAGTGATGCGCGCGCTCGCCGTCCTGCTCGCCGTCGCCGCGCTCGTCGCGCTCGCTGCCGTGGCCGGGGTGCTCGGCGACGGCGCCGGTGACGCCGAGGCGGCCCCATGGACGTTCGGCGAGTCGATGTCGCAGCGCCGCAGCTACGTCGCGGCCGCCGACATCGAGGGCCAGGTCTACGCGGCGGGCGGCATGGTCGGGGAGACCGGGCGGCCGCTCGACCTGCTCGCGCGCTACGACCCGGAGGCCGACTCCTGGGAGACGTTGCGGCGCATGCCGGAGCCGGTGCGGGCCGGCGCCGCGGCGGCGGTCGACGGGGTGCTGTACGTGTTCGGCGGCTCGACCGCCGACGGCAACACCGACGCCGTGATACGCCTACGACCCGGCCGCGGACGAGTGGAGCGAGCGCGCGCCGCTCCCGGAGGCGCGGTTCAACCATTCCGCGGTAGCGCTCGACGGGAAGGTCTACGTCCTCGGCGGCTTCCGCGAAGGGGAAGAGCTGCGCACGGTGGACGTCTACGATCCGGCCACGGATTCCTGGTCGGAGGGCCCCGAGCTCCCGATTCCCAACCACGCCTTCGACGCCGTCGCCTTCGACGGCGAGATCTGGATGATCGGCGGCAGGCGCGAGGACGAGATCCTCACTGACGTCTGGATCCTGAATCCGGAGACCGGGGAGTGGCGGGAAGGCCCCGAGATGCCCGAGCCGATGGAGCTCCTCGGCGCGGCCGTGGCCGGGGACGAGATCCATGCGGTCTGGGAGAGCACGTACCAGATCTACGACGCGGGCACGGGCACCTGGCGCGACGGCCCGCGCTCGCTCGTCACGCGTCACGGACTGCAGACGTTCTACCTCGACGGGATGCTCCTCACGGTCGGCGGTTGCACGACGCAGCTGCGCGACAGCCAGGTCGTGGAACGCCGGGTCCTTCCCACGCGCTAACTTCGGCGGGCATGGCGCGTCTAAGCAACAAGTGGCCGCCCGGCCAGCTCGACGCGCGGCCGTTCGTGAAACAACAGGAGGGCAGCAGTGCATAGGAACAGATGGCTTCTGCTCGTCGTGGCGCTCGCCACCGTCCTTTCGCTGGCCGCCGTCGGGTGCGGCGGCGACGACGATGACGACGGTGCCGCCCAGGACGAGACAGGCGCGACCGACACCGGCGCAACCGAGCCGGCAGCGGAGCAGGTACTCCGCATCGCATGGAGTGCTGAGCCGCCGTCGCTCGACCCGGGCAAGGCAACGGACACGACGTCCACGAACGTGATCATGGCCTTGATGGACCCGCTCGTGAAGCTCAATCCCGACACGCTCGAGCCCGAGCCGTCGCTGGCGGAGACCTGGGAGGTCGACGGGAGCACCGTTACGTTCCACCTCCGCGAGGACGCGACTTGGACGAACGGCGACCCGGTCACGGCGCAGGATTTCGTGTACTCGTGGAAGCGGACGCTCAGCCCCGAGCTCGCGGCTGACTACGCGTACCAGCTCTACGGGGTCACGGGCGCTGCCGAGTACAACGGCTGCGAGAAGAACTGCGAGGCGCTCGCCGACAAGGTCGGCGTCACCGCGGTCGACGACTACACGCTCCAGGTCGAGCTGACCTCCGAGCAGCCGTGGTTCCTCGGCCAGGTCTCGCACCACTCGTTCCTCCCGGTCCACCAGGCGACCGTCGAGGAGTTCGGCGACAACTGGACCGATCCGGAGAACATCGTCACCAACGGCCCCTTCATGCTCGAGTCGTGGGATCACGAGGCCTCCATCAACATGGTCAAGAACCCCGACTGGCGCGACGCCGCAAACGTCGCGCTCGAGCGCATCGATGGCTCGATCATCGTCGACGGCATCACGAAGGTCCAGGCCTTCGAGGCCGGCGAGGTGGACGCAACCGACGGCGGCGCGCTCCCGCCCGAGGAGATCGAGCGCCTGAAGACGGAGCCGTACTACGATCAGTACCCGGCTCTGGGAACGTATTACTACGGCTTCAACGTCGAGAACATCGGCCTCGAGCAGCGTAAGGCGATGTCCCTCGCCATCAACCGGAAGATCATCACCGACCAGATCGACCGGACCGGCCGCGCGCAGGCCACGGGCATGACCCCCCCGGGCATCAAGGGCTTCGACGTCATCAACCCGAACTCGCCCTGGCTGCCGGCCGAGGGCGACATGACGCAGGCCCAGGAGCTCATGGGCCAGGCGCAGGACGCGAAGACCAAGATCAACCTGTTCCACAACGACTCGCCCGGCCACAAGGAGATCGCCGTCGCCGTGCAGTCGATGTGGCAGGAGCTCGGCATCGAGACCACCATCAAGGCGCAGGAGTGGGCCCAGTACCTCGAGTTCCTCGGCCCGCCGCCGAACAAGGCGGTCGACGCCTACCGCCTCGGGTGGATCTACGACTTCCCGGATGCGATCAACGGGCTCGAGCTCTTCACCTGCGACTCGGGCAACAACAACACCAACTGGTGCAACGAGGAGTACGACGCCCTCGTCGAGGAAGCCAAGCAGACTCTCGACGACGACGCTCGCTACGAGATCTACCGCCAGCTGGAAGGGGTCATGTTCGACGAGGACGGCGAGGTGCCGCTCACGCCGATCATGTGGTACACGTACCCGAACCTCGAGCAGGACTCGGTTCGGGACACGTTCTTCATCAACCCGCTCGACCAGATCGACTTCACCAAGGTCGTCGTCGCGGGAGGTTAGGAGCGAAAAGTCGACGAGATGACAGGCGGGGCGCTCAGGCGCCCCGCCTGCTCTTGTTGCCAATCGGTGTCCATCGGGTAGACAATCCAGTCAGATGGCAACGTTCATCATCAGGAGGGTCGTCTGGACGATCCCAGTGATCCTCCTCGTCATCTTCATGATCTTCATCATGATGCGGCAGATCGAGGGGAACCCGTTCCGCCGCACGGAGCGGGCCGTGCCGCCGCAGGTGCAGGCCAACCTCGAGCGGAAGTTCAACCTCGACGAGCCCGTGTACATGCAGTACCTGCTGTACGTGAAGGGTGTGTTCACGGGCGACCTGGGCCCGTCGCTGACGCAGACCGATCGAAGCGTGACGGAGATCGTGAAGGAGCACTTCCCGCGCTCCGTCAAGCTCGGCCTGCTCGCCTTCATGTGGGCGATCCTGTTCGGGATCCCGGCGGGGGTGATCGCGGCCCTCAGGCCGAACACGCTCTACGACTACATCCTCATGCTCTTCTCGAACATCGGCTTCGCCCTGCCCTCGTTCTTCGTGGCGACGCTGTTCATCTACTACTTCGCGGTCAAGGCAAGTCTCGTCCCGACGAACGGGTGGCCGCTCGGTTTCTGGGAGGTGGACTCGCGTGTGCTCCTCCCGTCGCTCGCCCTCGCGCTCTACCCGATGGCGTACTTCGCGAGGCTCGTGCGCGGGACGATGCTCGAGACGATGCAGCAGGACTACGTCCGCACAGCGCGCGCCAAGGGACTGCGCTGGAAGAGCATCGTCACGCGCCACGTCTTCCGGAACTCGCTCATCCCGGTGGTAACCGCGACGGCTCCGCTCTTCGGACTCGTCATCACGGGGACGTTCGTGATCGAGGTGATCTTCTCGATCCCCGGGATCGGCAGGTATTTCATCAACTCCGTGTCTGCGCGCGACTACTCGGTCGTCATGGGCATCACCGTGCTGACCTCGCTCGTCGTGATCTTCTTGAACCTCATCGTGGACATCGCCTACGGGTTCCTCGATCCGAGGACGAGGACGAGCCGGTGACCGACTGATGGTCGTCAACCCGCGCGAGGCGGCGACGCTCGAGCCGCAGACGTCGGCTCCGCCGCTCCTCGAGACGGCCGGCGCTCCGATCCGCCAGACGTCGCTCTGGCGCGATGCGTATCGCCGGTACCTGCGGAACAAGGGCGCGGTCGCCTCGGCGGTCCTCTTCGTCATCATCCTCCTCTACTGCTTCCTGATCCCCGGGTTCTGGTTCATCCCCGGGATCTGGACGACGCTCTTCGACATCGACCCGAACCAGGTCAACTTCCTCGAGACGTACCTGCCGCCGTCGCTCGAGCACCCGTTCGGCACCGACCAGTTCGGCCGCGACATCTTCACGCGCGTCGCGAAGGGCGGCCAGGTCTCCATCGGGATCGGCTTCGCGGCCACGATCGCCATCCTCGTGATCGGCATCGCCTACGGCTCGATCTCGGGCTTCATCGGCGGGAAGCTCGACAACGCGATGATGCGCTTCCTAGACGCGCTCTACGGCCTGCCGTTTCTGCCCTTCGCGATCCTGGCGCTGGCGGTCATCGGCACCGTGACCTTCTGGACGATGGTGGTGGCGCTGACGATCGCAAGCTGGTTCACCGCGGCGCGCATCGTCAGGGGCCAGGTGATCACGCTGAAGGAGAACGACTACGTCCGCGCGGCGCACGCCGTCGGCGCGCGCTGGCACCGGGTGCTGACGCGGCACCTCCTGCCGAACACGCTGGGCGTGCTCATCATCGCGGTCTTCCTCGAGCTCCCCGCCGTCGTCCTCGGCGAGGCGTTCCTCTCCTTCATCGGGCTCGGCATCAACCCGCCCGATGCGTCCTGGGGCTCGCTGGCGAGCGAGGGCCGGCAGTCCTACCAGACGCATCCGCTCGAGCTCTGGATCCCGTGCATCTTCATCGCGACGCTCGTCCTCTGCGCGAACTTCATCGCCGACGGGCTGCGTGACGCCCTCGATCCGCGCACGAGGGAGACCTGAGCAAGTGCCGCACCAGGCAATGTGCGACGCAGAGTCACAGCAGCATCACCTGGAGGGGCACTAGTGGCGCTGCTCGAGGTCGACAACCTCAGGACGTACTTCTACACCCGCGAGGGCGCGGTGCAGGCGGTCGACGGCGTCTCCTTCGCGGTCGAGGAGGGGCGGACCCTGGGGATCGTCGGCGAGTCCGGCTGCGGCAAGTCGGTGACGGCGCTCTCGATCATGGGCCTGATCCCGAAGCCGCCGGCGAAGATCGTCGAGGGTTCGGTCCTCTTCGACGGCCGTGACCTCACGAAGCTCGCCGAGCGCGAGCTCGAGGACGTCAGGGGCAAGGAGATCGCGATGATCTTCCAGGACCCCATGACATCCCTGAACCCGACGTTCAAGATCGGGACGCAGATTACGGAAACGCTCCGGCGCCACTTCGACATCACCAAGGGCGCCGCCAGGCAGCGCGCGATCGAGCTGCTCGAGGAGGTGGGCATTCCGAACGCCCCGGGGCGGTTGGACGACTACCCGCACCAGTTCTCCGGCGGTATGCGCCAGCGCGTGATGATCGCGATCGCGCTCTCGTGCAAGCCGCGGCTCTTGATCGCGGACGAGCCGACGACCGCGCTCGACGTGACCATCCAGGCGCAGATCCTCGACCTGCTCGAGCGGCTGCGCGAGGAGCGCAGGATGGCGCTGATCATCATCACGCACGACATGGGCGTGATCGCCGAGGCCGCTGACGACGTGGCGGTCATGTACGCGGGCCAGATCGTCGAGCAGGCCCCGGTGCTCGACCTCTTCGACCAGCCGGAGCACCCGTACACCGAGGCGTTGATGGGCGCACTGCCCCAGCTCGAGGGAACCGGCATCCGCGAGGGCAGGCTCACGGCCATCCCCGGCCGGCCGCCTGACCTGGTCGACCCGCCCGAGGGCTGCCGCTTCGCCGCCCGCTGCCCCTACGTCGGCCTCGACGCCTGCGCGACGCAGCCGCAGGCCCTCCGCGAGGTGCGGCAGGGCCACTTGGTCCGCTCGTCGCATCCCACGACCGAGCGCGGCCGCTCCCGCGAGCCGGTGACGATGTGAGCGAGGGCCCCGCAGTCGTCCCGAACGCGAGCTCGAGCGGCGCGCTGCTCGAGGTCACGGACCTGCAGAAGTGGTTCCCGGTGCGCAAGGGGATCCTGTGGGAGAAGACGGTCGGCTTCGTGAAGGCCGTCGACGGCGTCTCCTTCGCGATCCCCGAAGGAAAGACGCTTGGCCTCGTCGGCGAGTCGGGCTCGGGCAAGTCGACGACCGGCTACTGCATCCTCCAGCTCATGCGGCCGACCGGCGGCTCGATCCTCTTCCAGGACCGCGAGCTGACGGGGTTGAAGGGGGAGGAGCTCCGCCGGATCCGCCAGGACATGCAGATCGTGTTCCAGGACCCGTACTCGTCGCTCGACCCGCGCATGACCGTCGGCGGGATCGTGTCCGAGCCGCTCGAGGTGCACTCGATCGGCACGCGCAAAGGCCGCGCGGAGCGGGTGCGCGGGCTGCTCGAGGTGGTCGGCTTCAACCCGAACTTCACGAACCGCTACCCGCACGAGTTCTCGGGCGGCCAGCGCCAGCGGATCGGGATCGCGCGCGCTCTCGCCCTCAGCCCCAAGCTGATCATCTGCGACGAGCCCGTCTCGGCACTGGACGTCTCCATCCAGGCGCAGATCCTCAACCTCCTCAAGGACCTGCAGCGGGACTTCGGGCTGACGTACCTCTTCATCTCCCACGACCTCGCCGTCGTACGGACGATGGCGGACGAGATCGCGGTGATGAACCAGGGCAGGCTGGTCGAGGTCGGTCCGGCGGAGCAGGTCTACTCGAGCCCGAAGGACGAGTACACGCGGGTATTGTTCGCCGCCGTGCCGGTCCCCGATCCACGCCGCCAGCGCGAGCGGAAGGCCGAGCGGGCGCGGCTCAGGCTCGAGCGTATGACCAGGATGTAACGGTCCTGTATCCGCTCACGTCCTAACCTCGCCGCGCCGATATCGTCTGAGAAGGTATGGCTGGCAAAGACCCGCTTATTCTGGGCGGCCTCTGCGATCGTGCCCGTGAGTGGGCGTCGCTGCGGCTCGACAGTGAGCTGTCGCCCCTCGAGGAGGAGCTCCTGGAGCGCCATCTCGATGCGTGCCGCGACTGCCGTGCGTTCGAGGACGACGTCCGCTGGGCGACCGACGTGCTTCGTCTGACGCCGCAGGAACGGCCCTCGCGCCGCCTCACCCTGCCGGCCCGCCCGGCCCGGCGTGTCACCGGCCGCAGACTGACGGCGATCGCGGCGACGGCTGCGCTGGCCGCGGGCGCCCTCATCGGCTCCGTCGTCGAGCGGCCGTCCTCGCAGGCGCCGGCCAACGGCCCGACCGAGGTCAGCCTCCTCTCCAACGAGGCCAAGGAGCTCCGCGACCTGCCGCGGACGCGCCTGCTCTCGCCGGCCCCGGCACCCGCACCGCCTCCGAACCCGCCCGAAGGCGTCATCTAGCCGGGGTCGAGCGCGGCCCCTCGGATACACTCCTGGTGGCCGCCAAGGCCGTCCTCGCACGCGATCACCCAGGAGATCCATGGCCACTGAGAAGAACGTCGGCAAGATCGTCGAGATCAAGGGCGTCGTCATCGACGCCGTCTTCCACGGCGAGCTCCCGAGCATCTACAACGCCCTGCGCATCGAGGTCCCCGAGCAGGACGGCCGCCCCGCGGTCGACCTGATCGCCGAGGTCCAGCAGCACCTCGGGAACGACAGGGTCCGCGCCGTGGCGATGGACTCCACCGACGGCGTCCCCCGCGGCGCCGACGTCGAGGACATGGGCGCGCCGATCTCCGTCCCGGTGGGCGAGGCGACGCTCGGCCGGATCTTCAACGTCCTCGGCGCAGCCATCGACGAGGGCGCCGACGTCGAGGGCGAGCGCTGGCCGATCCACCGCCCCGCGCCGACCTTCGAGGAGCTCGAGCCGATCTGTCCAGATCTTCGAGACCGGCATCAAGGTGATCGACCTGCTCGCCCCGTACGTGAAGGGCGGCAAGGTCGGCCTGTTCGGCGGCGCCGGCGTGGGCAAGACGGTGCTCATCCAGGAGCTGATCCGCAACATCGCCGCCGAGCACGAGGGCCTGTCGGTCTTCTCCGGCGTGGGCGAGCGCTCGCGGGAGGGCAACGACCTCTGGCGCGAGATGAAGGAGTCCGGCGTGATCGACAAGACGGCGCTGGTCTTCGGGCAGATGAACGAGCCGCCCGGCGCGCGCCTGCGCGTCGGCCTCGCCGGGCTGACCATGGCCGAGTACTTCCGCGACGAGGGCCAGGACGTCCTCCTCTTCATCGACAACATCTTCCGCTTCGTGCAGGCGGGCTCCGAGGTCTCGGCGCTCCTCGGCCGCATGCCCTCGGCCGTGGGCTACCAGCCGACGCTCGCCACCGAGATGGGCCAGCTGCAGGAGCGCATCACGTCCACCCGCAAGGGCTCGGTCACCTCGGTGCAGGCCATCTACGTCCCCGCCGACGACCTCACCGACCCGGCCCCTGCGAATACGTTCGCCCACCTCGACGCCACGACCACGCTCTCGCGCTCGATCGCGGAGCAGGCGATCTACCCGGCCGTCGACCCGCTCGACTCCGTCTCACGGGCGCTCCAGCCCGACATCGTCGGCGACGAGCACTACGACACCGCGACCCGCGTGCAGGAGATCCTCCAGCGCTACAGGGAGCTCCAGGACATCATCGCCATCCTCGGCATGGACGAGCTCTCGGACGAGGACAAGCTGACCGTGCAGCGCGCCCGCAAGGTGCAGCGCTTCCTCTCGCAGCCGTTCTTCGTCGCGGAGGTCTTCACCGGCAGCCCCGGCCAGTACGTCAAGCTCGAGGACACGATCAAGGGCTTCCGGGAGATCATCGAGGGCAAGCACGACGAGCTCCCGGAGCAGGCCTTCTACATGGTCGGGACGATCGAGGAAGCCGTCGAGCGCGCGAAGACGATGGCGGGCGAGGATGCACCGGCAGCCGCGGCCGAGGAGGCCGAGGAGCCGGAGGCCTCGGAGGAGCTCGAGGCCGAGCCGGCCGCCGTCTAGCGAGATCTAGCAGTGCCCATTCAGGCAGTTCAGCCCAGGTTCTGCGTCGCGAGCACCAAGCCAGGCGCCGCACTCGCGCGCGGCCAAGGCTGGTTGCCTTGGCAAGCGGGAGGGTGGAGTCTGGCGCCGCGTGATCGCGGGGCAGGAGCGGGCTCGTATTGCCTGGAGGGGCACTGAATGGCCACCAAGGAAGGCGCAGCCCGCACCTTCGACCTGTCGCTCGTGACGCCGGAGGGCCCGGCGTACGAGGGCGAGGCCGAGATGCTCATCGTTCCCGGCGCGTCCGGTGAGATCGGCGTGCTGGCGCGCCACGCCCCGCTCGTGGCCATGCTGAAGGCCGGCGAGATCCGGGTGAAGACCGACGGCAAGTGGCAGTCGTTCGCCGCCGGGCCCGGGTACTTCAAGGTGCACCAGGACCGCGCGCTCGTCCTCGTCGACGACGCCGTGCGGGCCGAGGAGATCGACGTCGAGGACGCGCGCCGCGAGGCCGAGGAGGCGCGCGAGCTCCTCGCGCAGATCGACGCCGGCACCGAGGGCTACGACCGCTGGCGGGTCGAGCAGCGCCTCCGGCACGCCGAGAACAAGCTGGCCGTCGCCGGCCACGACTGACGCGCTGAGCGCTCGGTCCGGTCGGGGCTCGCGGCCCCGGCCATGGCCCTCGCCGACCACGAAGTGCGGGGCCGCCGCGGGCCTCCCTCCGCTGCCAGCGTAGCGAGCTTCGGCGCACACGTCTGACACGGACTGCGTCGGGATCGTGGCGAAAGCGGGGCGAAACTTGCCTCTGCGGGCACAATTCGTCAATGGCCACCGCTGCGGCTTCCCGGACAGAGCTCCTGCGCGATCTGCTCGCGCAGCGGATCCTCGTGCTCGACGGTGCGTGGGGAACGATGCTCCAGGGACGCGGGCTCGCCGATGCCGACTACCGCGGGGAGCGGTTCCGCGACCATCCGCGCGAGGTCGCCGGCGACCCCGACCTGCTCAACCTGACCCGGCCCGACATCGTCCTCGACGTCCACCGCGCCTACCTCGACGCCGGGGCGGACATCACGACCACGAACACGTTCACGGCCACGTCGATCGGGCAGGCGGACTACGGGCTCGAGGGCGCCGTCTACGACCTGAACGTCGAAGGCGCGCGGCTCGCCCGCGCGGCCTGCGACGAGCGAGACGACGGGCCGCGCTTCGTTGCCGGCTCGATGGGGCCGCTCAACCAGACGCTCTCCCTGTCGCCGAAGGTCGACGACCCCGCCTACCGGGCGGTGACGTTCGACCAGGTGCGCGAGAGCTACGCCGAGCAGGTTCGCGGCCTCGTCGACGGCGGCGTCGACCTGCTCCTGATCGAGACGATCTTCGACACGCTGAACGGGAAGGCGGCGATCGCCGCCGCCCGCGAGGTTCTGGACGAGCGGGGCCTCGACCTGCCGCTCTGGATCTCGGTGACGATCGTCGACCTCTCCGGCCGGACGCTGTCCGGCCAGACGCTGGAGGCCTTCTGGGCCTCGGTCGAGCACGCACGGCCGCTGATCGTCGGTGTCAACTGCTCGCTGGGCGCGCGCGAGTTGCGTCCGCACGTCGAGGAGCTCGCCCGCCTCGCCGACTGCTACACGAGCTCCCACCCCAACGCCGGCCTGCCCAACGCCTTCGGCGGCTACGACGAGGGGCCCGACACGACGAGCTCGCTGCTCCGGGAGTTCGCCGAGAGCGGGCTCGTCAACGTCGTCGGCGGCTGCTGCGGGACGACCCCCGAGCACACGAAGAGAATCGCGGCCGCTGTGAGCGGCATCCCGCCTCGCAGCGTCCCGGAGCACCGGGCGGTCACGCGCTTCAGCGGGCTCGAGCCGTTCTCCTTCACCGGCGACACGAACTTCGTCATGGTCGGCGAGCGCACGAACGTGACCGGCTCTGCACGCTTCCGGAGCCTGATCGAGGCAAACGACTTCCAGGGCGCGCTCGACGTCGCACTCGATCAGGTGCGCGGCGGGGCGAACCTCCTCGACGTGAACATGGACGCCGACCTCCTCGACTCGGAGGCGGCGATGACGAGGTTCCTCAACCTGATCGCGACCGAGCCCGAGGTCGCGCGCCTGCCGATCATGGTCGACAGCTCGCGCTGGTCGGTCATCGAGGCGGGCCTGAAGTGCATCCAGGGCAAGGGGGTCGTCAACTCGCTCAGCCTGAAGGAGGGCCCCGAAGACTTCCTCGCCAAGGCGCGCCTCGTCCGCCGTTACGGCGCCGGTGTGGTCGTCATGGCCTTCGACGAGCAGGGGCAGGCGGAGACGGCCGACCGCAAGGTGGAGATCTGCGAGCGCGCCTACCGCCTGCTCGTGGACGACGTCGGCTTCGCGCCGGAGGACATCGTCTTCGACCCCAACATCCTCGCGATCGCGACCGGCATGGAGGAGCATGCCGGCTTCGCCAAGTCGTTCATCGAGGCTGTCCCGCGGATCAAGGAGCGCTGCCCCGGCGTCAAGATCTCCGGCGGGGTCTCGAACCTCTCGTTCGCCTTCCGCGGGAACGAGGTCGTCCGCGAGGCGATCCACTCGGTCTTCCTCTACCACGCGATCCAGGCCGGCCTCGACATGGGCATCGTCAACGCCGGCCAGCTCGCCGTCTACGAGGACATCCCGCCCGACCTGCTCGAGCACGTCGAGGACATCGTCTTCGACCGCCGGCCGGACGCCACCGAGCGCATGGTCACGTTCGCTGCGACCGTCCACGGCGAAGGCACGAAGCGCGAGCTCGACCTCTCCTGGCGCGAGGCCTCGGTCGAGGAGCGGCTCTCCCACGCCCTCGTTCACGGAATCGTCGACTTCATCGAGGAGGACACCGAGGAGGCGCGGCAGAAGCTGCCGCGCCCGCTCGACGTGATCGAGGGGCCGCTGATGGACGGGATGTCCGTGGTCGGCGACCTCTTCGGCTCCGGAAAGATGTTCCTGCCGCAGGTGGTGAAGAGCGCGCGGGCGATGAAGCGCGCCGTCGCCTACCTGGAGCCGTACATGGAGGCCGAGAAGGCCGGCGGCAACGGCCGCGCGCGCGCGAAGATCGTGCTCGCCACCGTCAAGGGCGACGTCCACGACATCGGCAAGAACATCGTCGGGGTCGTCCTCGGCTGCAACAACTACGAGGTGCTCGACCTCGGCGTGATGGTTCCGGCCGACCGCATCCTCGACACCGCCGTGGAGGAGGGCTGCGACGTCGTCGGCCTCTCCGGGCTGATCACCCCGTCGCTCGACGAGATGGTGCACGTGGCCGACGAGATGGAGCGGCGCGGGCTCGACCTGCCGCTGCTGATCGGGGGCGCCACCACGTCGCGTCAGCACACCGCCGTGAGGATTGCGCCAGCGTACAGCCGCCCGACGCTGCACGTCCTCGACGCCTCGCGTGTGGTCGGGGTCGTCTCCGACCTGCTCGAGCCCGAGCGGCGCGAGCGGCTCGACCACGACAACCGCGCCGCGCAGGAGCGGCTGCGCGAGCTGCACAGCGAGAAGGAGCGCAAGCCGCTGCTCCCGATAGCCCGCGCCCGCGAGCGCCGGACGCCGATCGAGTGGCGGGTCGCGGACCTGCCGGCGCCAACGTTCACCGGCGTCCGCGTCGTCGAGCCGCCCCTCGCCGTGCTGCGCGAGTACGTCGACTGGACGTTCTTCTTCCACGCCTGGGAGCTCAAGGGCCGCTTCCCGAAGCTCCTCGACGACCCCGTCGTCGGCGCGGCCGCGCGGGAGCTGTACGAGAACGCGAACGAGCTCCTGGACGAGATCGTCGCCGGCGGAGCTCCTGCAGGCGCGCGGTGTCTTCGGCTTCTGGCCGGCCGTTTCGGAGGGCGACGACGTCGTCCTCGAGAGCGGCGTGCGCTTCCCGATGCTCCGCCAGCAGTCCGACCATGCCGACTCGCGCCCCAACCGGTCGCTGGCGGACTTCGTCGCGCCGGCCGAGACCGGCCTCGCCGATCACCTGGGCGCCTTCGCGGTGACCGCCGGGATCGGCGCCGACGAGCTCGCCGACCGCTTCGCCGCGGAGCACGACGACTACCGCTCGATCATGGTCAAGGCACTCGCGGACCGGCTGGCGGAGGCATTCGCCGAGTATCAGCACGAGCTGGCCCGCCGGGAGTGGTACGAGACCGGGGCGACGCTCTCCAACGCGGACCTGATCTCCGAGAGCTACCGCGGCATCCGGCCGGCCTTCGGCTACCCGGCCTGCCCCGACCACTCCGAGAAGCGGCGCCTCTTCGACCTGCTCGACGCGGAGTCGGCGGGACTCGAGCTCACCGAGAGCTTCGCCATGACCCCGGCGGCGAGCGTGTCCGGCCTCTACTTCGGCCATCCGGCCGCGCGCTACTTCTCCGTCGGCCGCCTCGGCCGCGACCAGGTGGAGGACTACGCGGCGCGCAAGGGCGACGAGCTGCGCGAGGTCGAGCGCTGGCTCTCGCCCAACCTGGCTTACGACCCGCGCTAACCGAACCCGTTTCGGAACGACGCCTCGTCGTCGGGGTGTGCTGGGCGAGTGCGAGGCAAGGACGCAGGGCGCGTTCGTAGCCGGAGGCTACGGGCGCAACCGAGGACGCGGAATCGCGCCGTCCAGCACGTCCCGACGGCACAGGGCTTCGGTTCGGAATGGGTTCCAAGCGGGTAGAGCGGCCGGATGGACCACAACTTCGGCACCAGCCGCCGCTTCAGCCTGGGCGTCGAGGAGGAGTTTCAGCTCGTCGGGCGCGAGAGCTTCGAGCTCGTCTCGCGCGTGGACGAGATCCTCTCCGAGGTCGCCGACGAGGAGGAGCACGAGGGCCGCGTCAAGCCCGAGCTGCTCCAGTCCGTCGTCGAAGTGGCCACGAACGTCGCGGGCTCGGTCGGCGAGGCGATGGAGGACCTGCGCGGCCTGCGCGCGCGGCTGCGCGACGCGGCTGCCGAGCGCGACGCCCTGATCGCCTCGGCCGGCACCCATCCGTTCTCGCGCTACGAGCACCAGGACGTGACCGACCGCCCGCGCTACCAGGAGCTCATCGCGGACATGGGCTGGGTCGCCGAGCGAGAGCTGATCTTCGGGCTCCACGTCCACGTCGGCCTCGGCTCGCCCGACACGGCGATCGCGTGCCTGAACGGCGCCCGCACGTTCCTGCCCGAGTTCCTCGCGCTCTCGGCCAACTCACCGTTCTGGCAGGCGCGCCCCACCGGCCTCGCCTCCACCCGCACGAAGGTCTTCGAGGCCTTCCCGCGCTCCGGGCTTCCGCCCGCGTTCGCCTCGTGGGAGGAGTTCGAGCTCCTCGTCGACCGCGGCGTGAGCACCAGCTCCTTCCCGGATCCGACCTACATCTGGTGGGACCTCCGCCCGCACCCGACCCTCGGCACCGTCGAGCTGCGGATCTGCGACGCGCAGGCGTCGATCGAAGCGGTCACGGGCATCGTCGCGCTCGCCCAGAGCCTGATCGCGACGCTCGCCGACGACTACGAGGCCGGCTTCCCGGCGCAGGTTCAGCCGGTAACGCTCGTCGACGAGAACAAGTGGCGCGCCACGCGCGACGGGCTCGACGCCAAGCTGATCGACCTCGAGCACGACACGGAGCGGCCCGCCCGGGACGCCGTCCTCGACCTCGTCGAGCGCTCGACGCCGGCCGCGCGCAGGCTCGGCTGCGCGGAGGAGCTCGAGTCGGTCGAGCACTTGCTCGCGCGTGGAACCGGCGCCGACGCACAGCTCCGCGTCTACGAGGAGACGCAGAGCCTCCTGGCCGTCGCGCAGTGGCTCGCGGAGGAGACCGTTAGGGGCGTGTAGAACCGGCAGGGACGGCCGTGAGCTTCGGTATCCTCATCGCGTCGCCCGCGGGCGCCCCTCCTCTATGCGTACGACCCTGAAGAAAGGCAGAACGCGGCCGGCGAACGGGAACGGCGCCTACCCGCCGGGGCCGCTGCCCCTCCTCGACGGGCCGCCGCCCGAGCCGCAGGTCGAGGCCGCGCCGCCACCGCCGCCGCCTCCGACCGGGCCGGCGTCGAAGCGCTCGTTCTACCGCTCCCGGCGGAACCCGCTCAAGCTCCTCGTCAAAGGCGTCGTCTGGCTGGTGGCGCTCGTCCTCGTCGCGGCGGGCGGGCTCGCCGGCGGCGTCAAGCTCTACTTCGACCACAGCGTCTCCGCGATCAACGCGACCTCTCCCGAGGTGCGGGCGGCCGTCGAGGAGCTCGCCGAGGCAGGCGGCGCGGACAAGCCGGCGGTGGCCATCGTGATCGGCTACGACATGCGCGCCGGCGACCCCTCGGCCGGCTCCCGCTCCGACACGATCATGCTCGTGCGCGTCGATCCGAAGAAGGACGCGATCACGATGCTGTCCTTCCCGCGCGACCTCGTCGTGTCGCACCCCGGCTGCGAGGGCCACCCCTCGTGGACGGGCCGCATCAACGAGGCCTACGCGTACTGCGGCCCGCGAGGCTCGCTGACGACCGTGAAGGAGCTGACCGGGATCCCGATCAACTACATGATCACGGTCAACTTCCGCGCCTTCCGGAACATCGTCGACCGCCTCGACGGCGTCTACATGGACGTCGACCGCCGGTACTTCAACGACAACTCGACCGGCGGCGACTCGTACGCGGCCATCGACCTGAAGCCCGGCTACCAGCACCTCAACGGCCGCGACGCGCTCGACTTCGTCCGCTTCCGGCACACGGACTCCGACCTCTACCGCGTCGTCCGCCAGCAGGAGTTCGTGAAGGCGCTCAAGCAGCGCGTCTCGAGCACCTGGGACATCTTCGAGCTTCCCGGGATCGTCAAGACCGTGACCGAGAACATCGAGGTGGCGAAGGGCGGCGGCAAGCCGATCAGCTCCGGCGAGGTGCTCGACTACGCGAGGACGCTGTACGGCCTCCCGGCCGGGAACTTCCAGCAGGTGCCGCTGGAGGGCGTCGCCGGCTACAACGAGCTCGAGATCTCCACGACGTCGCTCTCGGAGGCGGTCAGGCGCTTCCTCAACCCAGACGTAAAGGCCTCCGAGCGTGCGATCTCCGTGGCCACCGGCCAAAAGCCGCAGGGCGAGACGGCGCCGCCGGCGTCGCAGGTCAGCCTCGAGGTTCAGAACGGGAACGGCGAGGCCGGCGCGGCCGACGAGGCGGCCGTCCTCCTCCAGGAGGTCGGCTACCCGACCGAGAACGGCGGCAACGCTCCCAACTTCAACTACTTCCGCACCCGCGTGCTCTACGACCCGGAGGTGGCCAAGTCCCAGGCCGCCGCGCAGGAGGTGGCCGAGCTCTTCGGCGACGCCGAGGTGCAGGAGGCGCCGCCGGGGCTGCCGCTCTCGACGATGCTGCGCGTGATCGTCGGCAAGACGTTCCAGGGGACGCTCGGGCCGGCGCCGGCGGACGACACGCCCGAGCGGCAGCGTCCCGAAGTCACCGCAGACCAGACGCTCACGCCTGCGCTCCGCCGCTACAAAGACCGCGTGGACTTCCCGGTGATGGTCCCGACCATGATCGAGGACGGTTCCTCGATCCACGACGACGAGGGCATCCGCTTCTACCGCATCGATGGCAACAAGGCGATCCGGCTCACCTACACGAACGGCGCCAACGAGTACTGGGGCATCCAGCAGACCGGCTGGGACGAGCCGCCGATCCTGAGCGAGCCGACGCTGGAGCGCACGATCGGCGGGCGCACCTACAAGCTCTTCTTCAGCGGCGCGAAGCTCCACATCGTCGCGTTCGAGCAGGATGGCGGCGTCTACTGGGTCGTGAACACGCTCCAGAACAAGCTCTCGAACGAGACGATGCTCGCCATCGCCAAGGGCCTGAGGCCCCTGGCGGGCTCGTAGACAGGGACGTGGAGGCGATCATCCTGGCCGGCGGGAAGGCCGAGCGTCTCGGCGCGGCCTCCGAGGGGCGGCCGAAAGCGCTCGTCGGGGTGGCCGGGCGGCCGCTCGCCGCCTACCAGGTGGCGCAGCTCGCCCGAGCCGGCGTCGAGCGGGTGCTCGTGAGCTGCGCCGCGGGGCAGGAGGGCCTGTTCGAGTCCGAGCTCGCCGGCCTCGGCTCCGAGGTCGTCGCCGTGCCCGAGCCTGAGCCGCTCGGCCGCGGCGGCGGGCTCCGCCTGGCCGCGTCGGCGCGCCGGGAGGATGGCGACGTCTACGCGCTCAACGGCGACGAGCTCCTGGACGCCGACCTCGCCGCGCTCCTCGAGCGGCACCGCGCAACGGGCGTCGCCGCGACGCTCACGGTGACGCACCCGCGCTCGCCGTTCGGCGTCGTCGAGCTGGACGAGGACGACCGCGTCACGGGATTCGAGGAGTCGGGGCCCCTACCGCACTGGGTGAGCTGCGGCGTCTACGTGCTCGGCGACGAGGCGATTTCCGCCCTTCCCGAGCGCGGCGACCACGAGACGATGACGTTCCCCGACCTGGCCGCCCGTGGCCGCCTGGGCGCCTTCCGCCACGAGGGCGTCTGGCTCACCGTCAACACGCCCAAGGAGCTGCGCGCGGCCGACGAGTACCTTCGCGAGCGCCCGGACTGGCTTGACTCGCGCGCGGGGCCTGGGGTATGACCGACGCCGTGAGCGACCTCACCCCGAACCTGCTCGACCTCGATCGCTTCGCCGTGCCCGTCGAGCGGGTCGAGAAACCGTGGGGCTACGAGCTCATCTACGCCACGACCGAGCGCTACCTCGGCAAGGTGCTCTTCATCCGGGCGGGCGAGCAGCTCAGCCTGCAGTTCCACCGCCGCAAGGACGAGGTCATCTACGTCCACTCGGGCCGGATCGAGCTCGAGGTGGGGGAGCCCGGGCGGACGCCGGACGTCGAGGTGGTCGGCGCCGGGCGCGCCTTCCGCTTCGTTCCGGGAGTCGTCCACCGCTGGCGGGCGCTCGAGGACACGACCGTGCTCGAGGTCTCCACGCCCGAGCTGGACGACGTCGTGCGCCTCGAAGACCGCTACGGACGCGCCGAGACCTAGAGCTCCTAACACAATGAGGAGCGGTGCCGCCTGGCCGCGCTGTGCACCCAGTCAGTGCGTCATCATCACGTTAGGACCTCTTAGACTGTTCCGCGGCCCATGAGCACGACCGCGCCCCGCCACGACGTCAAGGACCTTGCCCTCGCCCCGTCGGGCGTCACCCGCATCACATGGGCCGATGCGGAGATGCCGGTGCTCGCCGCCATCCGCGAGCGCTTCGAGCGCGAGCGCCCACTCGACGGCGTCCGCATCTCCGCGTGCCTCCACGTGACGACGGAGACGGCGAACCTCGCGCGCACGCTTGCCGCGGGCGGCGCCGACGTCGTCCTGTGCGCCTCGAACCCGCTCTCCACCCAGGACGACGTCGCGGCGGCGCTGGTGGAGGAGTACGGAATCTCGGTCTACGCCATTCGCGGCGAGGACAACGACACGTACTACTCGCACATCGAGGCCGCCGTCGACCACCGCCCGCAGCTGACGATGGACGACGGCGCCGACGTGATCGGCGTGCTCCACAAGGAGCGCCGCGACCAGCTCTCCGAGATCATCGGCGGCACCGAGGAGACGACCACGGGCGTCATCCGCCTGCGCGCTCTCGAGGCGCAGGGCGAGCTCGCTTTCCCCATCGTCGCGGTGAACGAGGCGCTGACGAAGCACCTCTTCGACAACCGCTACGGCACCGGCCAGTCGACCATCGACGGGATCATCCGGGCCACCAACGTCCTTCTGGCCGGCCGGCGCTTCGTCGTCTGCGGCTACGGCTGGACCGGCCGCGGCGTCGCCATGCGCGCCCGCGGGATGGGCTCGCACGTCATCATCACCGAGGTCGACCCGGTGCGGGCGCTCGAGGCCCTCATGGACGGCTACGAGGTCATGCCGATCGAGCGGGCGGCCGAGGTCGGGGACATCTTCTGCACGGCGACGGGCGACAAGAACGTCATCTCCCGGGCCGCCATCGAGCGCCTGAAGGACGGCGCCATCCTCGCGAACACCGGCCACTTCAACGTCGAGATCGAGATCCCGGCGCTGCGCGAGCTGGCCGTGGCGACGCGCGAGGCGCGCCGGGAGGTGGAGGAGTTCGAGTTCGCCGACGGCCGGCGCGCCTACCTGATCGGCGAGGGCAGGCTCGTCAACCTCGCGGCCGCCGAGGGCCATCCCGCCGCCGTCATGGACATGAGCTTTGCGAACCAGGCCCTCTCGGCCGAGTTCGTCGTCTCCCACGCTGACGAGCTCGAGCCCCGCGTGTACGTCGTCCCCGAGGAGATCGATCGTGAGATCGCACGCCTGAAGCTCGAGAGCATGGGCGTCGAGATCGACGCGCTCACCGAGGAGCAGGCCAAGTACCTGGCCTCGTGGGACGAGGGCACGTAGCACTGGAAAATGCTGCGCATTTTCCGGTGACCGATCTTCGGCCCCACGAGATCCTGAGGCTCGACGACCGAGCTGTCGTCGTGCTCGACCAGCGCCGGCTTCCCGCGGACATCGTCCATCTCGAATGCGGCTCGGCGTCGGAGGTTGCCGAGGCCATCCGCACGCTGGCCGTCCGGGGGGCGCCGGCGATCGGCATCGCCGCCGCGTACGGGTACGCGCTCGCGGCCGCGGGCGGGGAGGACCTCGACGAGGCCGCGGCTGTGCTGCTCTCCTCCCGGCCCACTGCGGTGAACCTGCCCTGGGCGATTGCCGAGATGCGCGCGGGCGACCAGGACGCGGACGCGCTTGCCGCGCGGGCCCGCGCCCTCCACGAGGAGGAGGTGGAGCGCTGCCGCCGGATGGCCGAGCACGCCGCCGGCCTGCTCGAGCCCGGCACGCGCGCTCTCACGCATTGCAACGCAGGCGCGCTCGCCACGGGCGGAGTCGGCACCGCGCTCGGCGCGATCCGGGAGGGCTTCGAGCGCGGCCTCGTCACGCACGTGTTCGTCGACGAGACGCGGCCGCTCCTGCAGGGCGCGCGCCTCACGGCCTGGGAACTGGAGCGCGCCGGCGTCCCGCACAGCGTCCTCGCGGACTCGGCGGCCGGCTCCCTGATCGCCCGCGGCGAGGTGGACGCCGTCCTCACCGGAGCCGACCGCATCGCCGCCAACGGCGACGCGGCGAACAAGATCGGGACGTACCCGCTGGCCGTGGTCGCAGCGCGGCACGGGATTCCGTTCTACGTCGTCGCACCGACCTCGACCGTCGACCTCGCCGCCGCGAGCGGCGCCGACATCCCCATCGAGGAACGCGACCCGGCGGAGGTGAGCGACCGCTTCGCGGCGCGCAATCCGGCCTTCGACGTGACTCCCGCCGAGCTGATCGCGGCGATCGTCACCGAGGAGGGCGTCCACCGCGCGCCGTTCGCCGAGTCGCTGGCCGGCCTGCACCAGGTGGCTCGATGAAGGCGATGGTGATGGCGGCGGGGCTGGGCACGCGGCTCCGGCCGCTGACCGACTTCCTGCCGAAGCCGATGATGCCGGTCGCCAACCGCCCGGTCCTCCACCACCTCCTCAACCTCCTGCGCCGTCACGACGTCACCGAGGTCGGGATCAACCTGCACGCGTATCCGGAGATGATCCAGCGCTACTTCGGCGACGGCGCCGCGCTCGACATGTCCATCCGCTGGTCGGAGGAGCCGGAACTGCTCGGCACGGCCGGCGGGACGAAGAAGCTCCAGGACTACTGGGGCGACGAGACGATCCTCATCACCTCGGGCGACGGCCTCCACGACGTCGACCTGACGGCGCTCCTCGGCCACCACCAGCGCACCGGCGCGCTGGCGACGCTGACCGTCAAGCCCGTGCCCGACCCGTCCTCCTACGGCGTCGTCATCCTCGACCGTGACACGCGCGTGCGCGGCTTCCAGGAGAAGCCGCGACGGGACGAGGCGCGCAGCGACCTCGCCAACTGCGGCATCTACGTGATCGAGCCCCAGCTCCTGGAGCGGATCCCGCCCGGGACGTTCTACGACTTCGGTGAGGACGTCTGGCCGAACCTGGTCGCCGCAGGCGAGGAGGTCTACGCCTACACGACGATGGCCTACTGGAACGACGTCGGCGACCTCGACGAGCTCCGCAACACGATCCTCGACGCCGTGCTCGGCCACGTCCGCGTGGACATTCCGGGGGAGGAGATCGCGCCCGGCGTCTGGGCGGAGGACGGTTGCCGGATCGCCTCCGGCGCTCGGATCGACGGACCGGTGGTTCTCGGCCCCAATGTCACCGTGGAGGAGGGGGCGCAGATCCGAGGCCCGGCCGCCATCGGGGCGGACTGCCACGTCGGCATCGACGCCGCGATCCGGCGCGCCGCGCTGCTTCCGGGCAGCGTCGTCCCGGACGAGGGGCTCGCCATCGCAGGGATCTTCGGCGACGCCTCCAAGCTCGCCGAGAGCATCCTTCGCTACCCGTCGGCGCAGGGCTAGCGGCTGCCGCCGCTCCCGAGCGGCGCGAGTCCCGCCGTCCGTAGCCGCTCGGTGTCGGCGATGACGAGGGCGAGCGCGCCGAGGACCTCCGCACGCTCGCCGAGGACTGCCGCCTTGACCTCGACCGACGCCGCGGCGCCGGGTAGCGCGTAGCGGTCGATCGCCTCGCGGATGCCCTCGAGGAGCGGTGGGCCGGCGGCGCTGAGGTCGCCGCCGACGATGATCGCCGCCGGGTTCAGGTAGTTGCAGAGGTCGGCGACGGCCCGTCCGACCGCCCGTCCCGCGTCGTTGACGACGCGCCTCGCCGGGAGGTCGCCGTCGGCGACGAGCTCCAGCAGGCCGTGGAGCGTGAGATCGGCGCCGTGCGTGGGACGTAGGAGGGAGAGGAGCGGGCCGGTGGCCGCCACCGTCTCCAGGCAGCCGCGGCTTCCGCAGCGGCACACTGCGCCGTCCGCCCGGATCTGGATGTGTCCGAGCTCGCCGGCCGTGCCCGAGGCGCCGTGGTAGAGGCGGCCGCCGAGCACGAGCCCGGCGCCGATGCCGGCTGAGATCATCACGTAGACGACGTCGGCGAAGCCTCTCCCGGCGCCGAACGAGACCTCGGCCAGCGCCCCCAGGTTGGCGTCGTTGTCGAGCTCGACGGGGATCTCGAGCCGGCGCGAGAGCTCCTCTCCGGCCTGGATGCCGGCCCAGCCGGGAAGGACGGTCGAGCCGAGCACGCCCTTGTGCCTGTCGATCGGCGCCGCCAGCGCCATCCCCGCCCCGATGACGCGGGAGCGGTCGACGCCGGCGTCGGCCAGGACGTCCATCACGAGCTCGGCCGCGGTGTCCAGCGACTCCTCCGGCGCGTCGTCCACGTCCAGCTCGAGGAAGCGCTCCTCGAGGACGGTCGACGCGAGGTCGGCGACCGCGACCCGCACGTGGCGGTGGCCGAAGTCGATCCCGAGCGCGGAGCCGGCGGCCGCATCCAGCCGCAGGAGGACCGGGGGGCGGCCGCGGCCGGCCGGCTGCGGCCGGTCGTTCGCCTGCTCGACGATCAACCCGCGGTCTTGCAGGTCGGCCACGAGCGAGGCGACGGTCGTCCGCGAGAGGCCGGTGGTCCGCGCGAGATCGCTCCGGCTCGCGGTCCCGGCCAGCCGCAGTGCGTCGACGACCCGGAGGCGGTTGAGCTCCCGGGTCGTTCCGAACGATTCAAGCTCGACCGTCATCGTCTTCGCTTCCGGGACACTTTTGCAGGTCTCAGGCCGAAATTCACCCCGACCGGTCGGGAAAAACGATCAAACGCCTGAAATAAGAAAGTGCCTTTCCCGAAACGACAGCATGCGTGGATCGTGCTTGAAACCGTCCGCTGTTGCCCATAAGCTGGCGCGGTGCAGGCGGTCGGGGTCAGCCAACCAGGAGGCAAGACGTGAGCAGATTTTCGTTCAAAGCCAGCGAATCCCGGACGCGCCGTTTGGCGCTTGTCTTCCTGCTGGCGCTCGTTACGGCCCTCGCGCTGGTCGCAGCCGGGTGCGGCGGCGACGACGACGACGACACAACGGCGGACACCGGGGCCGCGCCCAGCGACACGGGTGCAGCCGCGGGCGGCGGGGAATGCGACGGAAGCATCTGGGTGCTCCTCCCCGACAGCGCGTCCTCTCCCCGCTGGGAGACCGACGACCGCCCCTACTTCGACCAGGCGTTCAGCGACGCTGGGATCGAGCACACGATCGTCAACGCCGAGAACGACCCCGCCACGCAGCAGTCGCAGGCGGAGCAGGCGATCGCCGACGGCGCCAAGGTGATCATCCTCACCAGCCTCGACCCCGGCTCCGGCGGCGCGATCATCGACTCGGCGAAGGCCGCCGATGTCCAGGTGATCGAGTACGACCGCTTCAACACCGGCAGCTCGGGCGGCGCGGCGTACGTGAGCTTCGACAACGTCGCCGTCGGGGCGGCGATGGCGGAGGTGCTGGAGCCTGCGATCGACGATCTCGGGCTCGACCAGCCGCAGGTCGTCATGCTGAACGGCGGCGAGGAGGACAACAACGCGTTCCTGTTCCGTGACGGGTACGCGGAGACCGTCGAGGCCAGGGCCGACGCCGGCGACTGGGCAATCGTCGCCGACCAGTTCGTTCCCGGCTGGGGTGCGAACGGCGAAGGCCAGACGATCATGGAGCAGGTCCTCACCGACGCAAACAACAAGGTCGACGCCGTGTTCGCGGCCAACGACAACCTCGCGACCCAGGCGATCAACGCCCTCGAGGCGGCCGGAATCGGGCCCGTGCCGCTGAGCGGACAGGATGCGACCGCCGCCGGGCTCCAGCAGATCATCCTCGGCAAGCAGACGATGACCGTCCACAAGCCGATCTACGCCGAGGCCGATGTCGCGGCCAAGGCAGCGCAGGCCCTTTGCGCGGGCGAGGATCCGGCCACCATCACGTCCGACTACGACTTCGAGACGATCGGGATCACGGCCGAGGACGGCAAGCCGGCCGCAGCCGGCGAGGGCGTGCCGTACCTCGCACTGACGCCGATCGCCGTGACCATCGACAACATCATGGACACCGTGATCGCGGACGAGTTCCGGACGATCGAGGAGCTCTGCACCGGAGACACCGCGGACACCGACTTCTGCACGGAGAACGGCTAGGAGACCAAGGAAGGCGGGGACGCCCTCGGGCGTCCCCGCCTCCTGACCCCGACCATGGCGACCGCTGAAACGCCGCTCCTCGAGTGTGTGGGCGTCTCGAAGGCGTTCGGTGCCGTCCAGGCGCTCTACCGGGTCGACTTCGAGGTTCGCCCCGGCGAGGTCATGGCGCTGGTCGGCGACAACGGCGCCGGCAAGTCGACCCTGATCAAGTCCGTCGTCGGGATCTACCCGTTCGACGAGGGCGATGTCCGCTTCGAGGGTGAGCACGTGCACATCCACGGCCCGCGCGACTCCGCCAAGCTCGGGATCGAGGTCGTGTACCAGGACCTCGCGCTCGCGGACAACCTCGACGTCGTCGCGAACATGTTCCTGGGCCGGGAGCGCGTCCGCACCGGAGTGGTTCTCGACGAGTCGAGCATGGAGCGCTCGGCCCGCGAGACGCTCGACAGCCTCTCGGTGACCACGCTGCGGTCGGTCCGGCAGACGGTAGCGGGCCTGTCCGGCGGTCAGCGGCAGGCGGTCGCGGTGGCGAAATCGGTCATGTGGGAGTCGAAGCTCGTCATCCTCGACGAGCCCACGGCGGCTCTCGGCGTGGCCCAGACGCGCCAGGTGCTGGACCTCGTCCGCCGCCTGGCCGAGCGAGGCCTGGGAGTCGTGATGGTCTCCCACAACCTGCATGACGTCTTCGAATGCGCGGACCGGATCACCGTGCTCCGCCTCGGTCAACGAGTTGCGGTGCTGCAGCGGTCCGAGACGACGCAGCAGGAGGTCGTGCAGGCGATCACGGCCGGCACGATCGGACACGTCCCGGGGATGCAGCAGGCGGAGGTGGCCGAGCCGTGAGCGATCCGGACCTGGGTGTCGATCCCACCGCCTCTGCGATAGCGGAGCCGCTCCCGCCCGCGACTCCTCAGCGCGAAGGAGCCGCGGAGGGAACGCTGTCGGGGTACCTCCACCATTGGTGGCAGGGAGTTCGCACCGGCGAGCTCGGGTCGCTGCCGATCATCGTCGGCCTCGCGGTAATCGTCATCATCTTCGGCCTTCTCGACGAGACGTTCCTCACCGAGCGCAACTTCACCAACCTCCTCCTGCAGATGACCGCGATCGCCACGATCGCGATCGGCGTCGTCTTCGTGCTCCTGATCGGGGAGATCGACCTGTCGGTAGCGTTCGTGAGTGCCGTTGGCGGCGTCGTGATGACGCTCCTCCTGCGTCCTGAGGACCCCGGGTGGCCCTGGTGGGCCGCGATCGTGGCCGCTCTGGCGTGCACGACGGCGATCGGCTTCGCCCAGGCGCTCGTGATCACGAAGGCCGGCGTGCCGTCGTTCGTCGTCACGCTCGCCGGGCTGCTCATCTGGTCGGGGGTCGTCCTCATCCTCACGACTCAGGCCTCGGACTTCGGGACGATCCGGGTCCAGGACGACGTGGTCATCGGGATCGCCAACGACTTCATGAACACCACCCTGAGCTGGATCGTCGCGGCCGCGGTCGTGGTCGCCTTCGCGCTCTCCCAGCTCCTGAACGCACGCTCGCGCCGGGCGAGCGGCCTCTATGCGAAACCGACGGTGGTCATCCTCCTCCAGATCGCCGGCCTCGCGGTGGTCACCTTCGCCGCCGTCTGGTACCTGAACAAGGACCGCGGCGTCCCCTGGGGCGTCGTGATTCTCATCATCTTCCTCGTCTTCTGGTCGTTCATCGCCTCGCGGACGCGCTTCGGCCGCCATGTCTACGCCGTCGGCGGCAACGCCGAGGCGGCGCGGCGCGCAGGCATCGAGGTCGACCGGGTCCGCATCGCCGTCTTCATGATCGGCAGCTTCATGGCGGGCGTCGGCGGGATCATGCTCGCCTCCCGGCTGCGCTCGGTGGCGACCAACACCGGCGGCGGGAACCTCCTGCTGCTCGTCATCGCGTCTGCCGTGATCGGGGGCACCAGCCTCTTCGGCGGGGTGGGCCGGGTGGTCTGCGCGCTGCTCGGCGCGCTCGTGATCGCCTCGATCCAGAACGGGATGGACCTCCTGGGCCTGGCCTCGGGAACGAAGTTCGTCATCACGGGCCTGGTGCTCCTGGGAGCCGTGCTCGTCGACGCGTACGCGAAGCGTCGCCGGACCGCCCGCGGAGGCGTGTGAGGTAGGTTGGCGCCGTCCGGGCGGACGCCTGGGCGAAAACGCGCATCCGATGGAGAGCCAGGTGAAGACGAGTCTCGGAATCTGGGCGCTTGGCCCGATGGTCACCCGCTTCGTCCCGGCCGGCTACCAGCCGCAGTGGGCGGGGGAGACGACCGCCGACCGGGTGCGCCGGGCCGTCGAAGGGCTCGGCGACCTGATGGACGACTACGAGTTCCACTACCCGCAGGAGCTCTCGCCGGAGAACCTCGACGATGTGCGCGGGGCGCTCGGCGGCCACGGGATCTACTGCATCGCCAGCGGTCTCCATCTCGACCCGCGCTTCGGGCGCGGTGGGCTCACCTCGCCCGATCCGGCGACCCGCGCCGCGGCCCGGGGCCTGGCGGTCGAGGCGGCCGACTTCGCCGGCTCGCTCGGCGCGCACTTCATCGTGTGGCCCGGGATCGAGGGGTACAACTACCCGTTCCAGACGCCGTACGCGGAGAGCTGGAAGTGGTTCGTCGACAGTGTCGGCGAGGCCGCGCAGCGCTGCGCCGACCACGGCGTCTCGCTCTTCCTCGAGCACAAGAACTCCGAGCCGGCCATGAAGATCTTCATGCGCAACATCGGCATGACCCTGCACGTGATCCACAAGCTGCGCCAGCAGGGGATCACGAACGTCAAGGTCAACATGGACTGGCAGCACCTGATCATGAACGGTGAAAGCCTGGGCGAGTACGCGGCCATGCTCGCCGCCGAGGGGCTCCTCGGGCACCAGCACGCCAACTCCGGCTGGGGGACGTTCGACGACGACAACATGGTCGGCGCAACGGCGTTCATGGAGACGCTCGAGCTCGCCCTCGAGCTCCGCCGCGCCGGCTACGGCGAGAACGGCGAGCGGCTCGGCTTCGACCTCTACCCGTACACCGAGGACGCGGTCGCCGCGGTGCGGCGCAGCGTGCTCCAATGGCGGTTCATCGACGAGGTGGCGGGGCGCATCGACGACACCGCGTTGCGTGAGGCGCAGGCAACGAAGGACGCCGTCCGGGCCTACGAGCTGGTGTACGCGGCGCTGGGCGGCCGGTGAGGCTCGCCCAGGCGCTCGCGATCGTCGAGTCGGTGGTGCGCGAGGCCCCGGGACCGGTCTCGGTCTTCGTGGCCGACTCCCACGGCGAGGTCGTCGCGGCCGCGACCATGGACGGCGCGGCACCCGACACGCGCCTGAACGCGCAGCGCAAGGCCTATACGGCCGCCCGCAGTGACGCCAGCTCCACCGGCGAGCTCGCCGAGAAGGCGCGCGCGGACGCCGCTGAGCGGGCGAGCTTCGACCCGTTCTTCACCTTCTTCCGCGGGGGCGTCGCCGCTTTCGAGGACGGCCGTCGTGTCGGGGCGGTCGGCGTCAGCGGGCTTCCCGGTGAGGACGACGAGGCGCTCGCCGTCGCCGCGCTCCACGCAGCCGGCCTCGCGCTGACGTGACCGCGCTCGTCGGGCTCGACGTCGGCACGACCGGCGTGAAGGCGCTGGCGGTGGCCCCCGACGGCGAGGTGCTTGCCCGGCAGGAGCGGGAGTACCCGCTGGCGATGCCGCACCCGGGCTGGGCCGAGCAGGATCCCGAGGACTGGCGGCACGCGGCCGAGGAGGCGCTCGCCGCGCTGGACGTGGCCGAGGTCGCCGGGATCGGCCTGACCGGCCAGATGCACGGGCTCGTGGCGCTCGACGCCGACGAGCGCGTCGTTCGCCCGGCGATGCTCTGGAACGACCAGCGGACCGGCGCCGAATGCCGCGAGATCGAGGAGACGATCGGGCTCGGGCGGCTGATCGAGCTGACGGGCAACCGCGCGCTCCCCGGCTTCACGGCGCCGAAGCTCCTCTGGCTCCGGACGCACGAGCCGGAGGCCTTCGAGCGCATCGCGCACGTCCTCCTGCCCAAGGACTACGTCCGCCTGGCGCTGACGGGCGAGCGCGCCACCGACGTCGCCGACGCTTCGGGGACGCTCCTCTTCGACGTGGCCGGGCGGCGCTGGAGCGATGAGGTGCTCGCCGCGCTCGACCTGCCCTCGGACTGGCTGCCCCCGGCGCTCGAGTCCCCCGAGCGCTCGGCCGAGACCGCCGCCGGAGTCCCGGTTGCCGCTGGCGCAGGAGACCAGCAGGCCGGCGCGCTCGGCGTCGGCGCGACGCGGCCCGGCCCCGTGTCGGTCGTCCTCGGCACGTCCGGGGTCGTCCTCGCCACGCTTCCGGAGCTGGCGCTCGACCTGGAGGCGCGCGCGCACGTCTTCTGCCACGCCGTCCCCGGCGCCTGGGAGGCGATGGGCGTGATGCTCTCCGCGGCGGGCGCCCTCCGCTGGTTCCGGGACGCGCTCGCGCCCGGGGTCGAGTACGACACGTTGGTCGCGGAGGCCGCGCGGTGGGCTCCGGGCGCCGAAGGCGCGCTCTTCCTGCCCTACCTGACCGGCGAGCGGACGCCGCACGCCGACCCGGGCGCGCGCGCCGCGTTCACCGGCCTCTCCGCCCGCCACGACCGCGGCGCGCTCGTCCGCGCCGTGCTCGAGGGCGTCGCGTACGGGCTGAGGGACTCGCTCGAGATCCTGCGTTCTCTGGGCTGTCGCCTCGAGTCCGGCCGCGTCTCGGGCGGAGGAGCCCGCAGCGAGCTGTGGCTTCGGATCGTCGCCTCCGTGCTCGGCCTCCCGGTCGAGCGGACCGTGGCGGAGGAAGGCGCCGCCTACGGCGCCGCGCTCCTCGGCGGCGTTGCCGGCGGCGTGTTCGCCGACGTCCACGAGGCGGTGGAGGCCTGCGTCGCCGTCCGGGAGACGATCGAGCCCGACCCCGAGTGGGTAGACGCCTATGCGGACGGCTACGACCGCTACCGCTCTCTCTATCCGGCACTACGACCCCTGGAGGCCGAATGAGCACCAAGTGGGGAATCATCTCGACCGCGCACATCAACCGCCTGGTCCTCGCGGGCGCGCGCGAGTCCGAGCAGGTCGACGTGATCGCGGTCGCGAGCCGCGACCAGGCCCGAGCCGAGGCCTACGCGCGCGACCAGGGGATCGAGCGCGCCTACGGGAGCTACGAGGCGCTCCTCGCCGACCCCGACGTCGAGGCGGTCTACATCTCGCTCCCGAACTCGCTCCACGTCGAGTGGTCGATCCACGCCCTCGAGGCGGGCAAGCACGTCCTCTGCGAGAAGCCGTTCGACCGTCGTCCCGAGGAGGTCGAGCGCGCCTTCGACGTCGCCGACCGCGCGGGGCGGATCCTGGCGGAGGCGTTCATGTGGCGCCACAACCCGCAGACGGCGAAGCTCCTGGAGCTGGTCGGCAGCGGCGCCATCGGCGAGCTACGGCTCATCCGCTCCGCCTTCAGCTTCAGCCTCGACGAGCCCGAGAACGTCCGCCTGGCCGCCGACCTCGACGGCGGTGCGCTCATGGACGTCGGCTGCTACTGCGTCAGCGGCTCGCGCCTGCTCGGCGGCGAGCCCGAGTCCGTCTACGGCGAGCAGGTCTCCGGCGAGAGCGGGGTGGACGTCCTCTTCGCGGCGACGATGCGGTTCCCCGGGGACGTGCTGGCCCAGTTCGAGTGCGGCTTCGTCCTGCCGGACCGGGACGAGCTCGATGTCATCGGCTCCGAAGGGTCGCTCTTCCTGGACGACCCCTGGCATGCCCGGACGCCGCTGCTCGAGCTCCGGCGAGACGGGGGCGTGGAGGAGATCGTCCTCCAGCCGGCCGACTCCTACAGGCTGGAGCTCGAGAACCTCGGCGACGCGATCGCGGGTCGGGCGCAGCCGCTGCTCGGCCGCGAGGACGCCGTCGGGCAGGCGAGGACGATCGATGCGCTCTACCGCTCCGCAGCCGCGGGGGCACCGATAGCGCTCTGAGAACCGGCACGATACTGGCACGCTCTTGCGCGCTGCGCCCCGCTATCCAGTGGGCATGGACGTCGGCCGCGCAATGCTGGGGCTCGTGCTGCCGGAGCGCTGCCTCGCCTGCGGGCGCGGTGAGGAGCTTCTGTGCGGCGAATGCCGCCGCGGGCTGCTCGTGCTCAGAGGGACGCTCTGCGCGCGCTGCGGGTGTCCGACGGCCTGGCCGGTGGAGCGGTGCGGGGAGTGCGCCGGGCGCCGGCTCGCCTTCGCCTCGGCGCGTGCCGCGGTCGCCTACGACGACACTGCCCGTGTCCTCGTCTCCGCGTGGAAGGAGCGCGGGATCGCCCGGATCGCCGGCCTGGCAGCCGAGCTGGTGGCGGAGACGGTGCCGAAGCCGCAGGTCGATGTGCTCGCCTTCGTCCCCGGCGAGGGCGACCGCGTGGGCTGGCGGGGCGCCAACCCGGCACGGGAGCTGGCCGGGGCGCTCGCCCGGTGCTGGGGTATCCCGGTCGAGCGGCTCGTCGAGCGGGCCCGGCCCGTCAGGCCCCAACGAGGGCTCTCCCGGGCCGAGCGGCGCGCCAACATCCGCGCCGCGTTCCGTGCCCCGAGAGCGTCCCCGAAGGCTGTCGGCCTCGTCGACGACGTCTACACGACCGGAGCCACGGCGGGCGCCGCGGCCACCGAGCTGAGGCGCGCCGGGGCGCGACGGGTCCACGTCGTCACCTTCGCCAGGGCGGTCCGCGGCTGACAGGCCCTCGGGCGGCCTGGCTCCAGCTGATCGTCCCCTAGAGCATGTCTCAGGGGCGATGCCTCGCGGCGCAGGGCCTCAGCTTGAGAGGTGCTCTCAGACGATAGGCTGCGCGCAGACCGACGAGGAGGGTCGGATGAGACTTCAGGTCAAGGGGAAGAACGTCGAGGTCAGCGATTCCTTGAAGCTCTACGCGCAGGAGAAGCTGGGGAAGCTGGACAAGCACCTCAACGATGCCGCCCGGCTCGAGCTCGAGCTGGCGGTCGAGAAGAACCCCTCCATCGCCGAGAGCCAGATCGCCGAAGGGACGATCTGGACGAAGGGACCGGTGCTGCGCGCGCGCGAGAGCTCGCCGGACATGCGCGCGTCGATCGACATGCTCGTGGAGAAGCTCGAACGGCAGGCGCGACGCTACCGCGACAAGCGCCGGTCCCGGTCGGGCGCCCGAATGTCCGGCGTCGCCGAGGCCGAGCCGACCCCCACCCTCCAGGACGAGGAGAGCCCCGTGATCGTCAAGACCAAGCAGTTCGCGGTGAAGCCGATGACGCCCGAGGAGGCAGTGCTCCAGCTCGAGCTCATCGGCCACGACTTCTTCGTCTTCCAGAACGCCGAGACCTCCGACGTCAACGTCGTCTACCGCCGGCGGGACGGCGACTACGGGCTCATCGAGCCCCAGATCGGGTAGCGCGTGCCTCCCGACGACGGCATCCAGGATCCGCGCGCCTTCCGCTGGGTCGAGGCCGGCGTCTCCGGCCTCGCACGCCAGCGCGAGTGGGACGCGACTTCGATCGCCGAGGTTCCGTCGCTCCGCGCGTCCGACGAGACCGAGCTCGACTTTCGCGTGCTCGGCGACGGCTCCGTGATCGGGGACGTTGATGCGGGCCTCCTCGCCGAGCTCACCGGCGACCTTGCGATCGAAGCTCCCTACGCCGCGCGCGCCGTGCGCCAGAACGAGACCGAGTGGATGGTCGGCGCCGTCCGGATGGAGTCCAACCTCGTGGAGCTGCCCGGCGGAGTCGAGGCGGTCGCCCTCGAAGCGGCCGTGCCGCCCGAGGGCGAGACCATGTACGTGGTCGACGGCGAGATCCTCGCCGAGCCGCCCGACGGTCCTGTCGCCGACGCGCTCGCTGAGCTCGAGCGCCTGGGCGCCGACCGCTTTCAGGCATTCGTCGCGCGTGCCGATAGGTTGGAAGACGGTCGCTGGGAACTCACGGTCGACCCCCTCTAGCTACCCTGAATCGATGCCCCAAAATTACGGCGCCCTCGAAAAGGTCCTGCGCGTCGGCGAAGGCCGGCGGATCAAGCGCCTGGCCGGGCAGGCCGACTACGTCGCCTCCCTCGAGCCGGGCTTCGAGGCCCTCTCCGACGAGGAGCTTGCGGCCAAGACCGTCGAGTTCCGGCAGCGGCTCGAGAACGGCGAAGCGCTCGAGGAGCTGACCTTCGAGGCCTTCGCGGCCGTGCGCGAGGCGGCCAAGCGGAGCCTCGGGATGCGCCCCTTCGACGTCCAGGTGATGGGCGCGATCGTGCTCCACGAGGGCGACATCGCCGAGATGAAGACCGGTGAGGGCAAGACCCTCGTCGCCACGATGCCGCTCTACCTGAACGCCCTTCAGGCGCGCGGCACGCACCTCGTCACGGTGAACGACTACCTGGCGAAGCGCGACGCCGAGTGGATGGGCCCGGTCTACGAGGCGCTCGGAATGCGGGCGTCGTTCATCCGCAACCAGATGCCGTTCGCCGAGCGCAAGGAGGCGTACGCCGCCGACGTCACGTACGGCACCAACTCCGAGTTCGGCTTCGACTACCTGCGCGACAACATGGCAACGTCGCTCCAGGGGACGGTGCAGCCGAGCCACGCCTACGCGATCGTCGACGAGGTGGACTCGATCCTCATCGACGAGGCGCGCACGCCGCTGATCATCTCCGGCGAGCCGGAGACGGCGGCGCGGACGTACTACGACTTCGCGCGCATCGCGAAAGGGCTCACCGCCGTTCCCGCCAAGTTCGTCCCCAAGGGCCAGGAGCGTCCCGAAGACGACGCCGACTACGAGTTCGACGAGAAGTTCAAGACCGTCTCGCCGCGCGAGTCGGCGATCGACGCCGTCGAGCGCGCGCTCGGGATCGAGAACCTCTACGACCCGCGGAACGCGCAGCTCGTCAACCACCTCATCCAGGCGATGAAGGCCGAGTCCCTCTACCAGAGCGACGTCGACTACGTCGTCCAGGACGGCGAGGTCAAGATCGTCGACGAGTTCACCGGACGCATCATGGAAGGCCGGCGCTGGTCGGAGGGGCTCCACCAGGCAGTCGAGGCGAAGGAGGGCGTCGCCATCCGCGAGGAGCACGTCACCCTCGCGACGATCACGCTCCAGAACTACTTCCGCCTCTACGAGAAGCTCGCCGGCATGACCGGCACGGCGAAGACCGAGGAGAAGGAGTTCTCGGAGATCTACAACCTCTCGGTCGTCGAGATCCCCACGAACGTCGCGGTCGCCAGGAACGACGAGAACGACTACATCTACAAGACCGGCGAGGCGCGCTTCAACGCGGTCATCGAGGACATCAAGGAGCGTCACGAGCTCGGACAGCCGGTGCTGGTGGGGACGATCTCGGTCGAGGTCTCCGAGTACCTCGCGACGCTGCTCACCCGCGCGGGCATCAAGCACAACGTCCTCAACGCGAAGCAGCACGAGCGCGAGGCCGAGATCATCATGCACGCCGGCGAGCTCGGCGCGGTCACGATCGCGACGAACATGGCCGGCCGCGGCGTCGACATCAAGCTCGGCGAGGGTGTGCGCGAGCTCGGCGGCCTCTACGTGCTCGGCACGGAGCGGCACGAGGCGAGGCGGATCGACAACCAGCTGCGAGGCCGCTCCGGGCGTCAGGGCGACCCCGGCGAGTCCCGCTTCTACCTCTCCGGGCAGGACGACCTCGTCCGCCTCTTCGCCGGCGACCGGATCTACAACATCATGGACCGCTTCGGACTTCCCGACGACGAGCCCATGCAGCAGGGAATCCTCACGAAGCAGATCGAGAACGCGCAGAAGAAGGTCGAGGAGCAGAACTTCGTCTCGCGCAAGAACGTCCTCAAGTACGACGACGTCATGAACGTCCAGCGGATGGTCATCTACGAGCAGCGCCGGCGCGTGCTCGAGGGCGCCGACCTCTCGGAGGAGATCGAGGGTTGGGTCGACGAGCTCGTCGCGAGGATCGTCTTCGAGCACACCGAGTCCGACTACCGGGAGGAGTGGGACCTCGACAGCCTCTTCGCCGAGATGCAGGGGCTCTACGAGACAGAGATCACGCTGGACGAGGTCGGGCCCACGATGACGCGCGAGGAGCTGATCGAGGAGTTCCAGGACGACGTCGCCGACGCGTACTCGGCCAAGGTCGAGGAGTACGGCCCCGAGCTCATGCGCGAGGTCGAGCGCTACCTCGTCCTGCAGGTCGTCGACGTCCGCTGGCGCGAGCACCTGGAGTCGATGGAGTACCTGCGCGACGGCATCCACCTGCGCGCCATGGCTCAGAAGGACCCGCTCTCGGAGTACCGCGCCGAGGGCCACACGATGTTCGAGGAGCTGACGGCGATCATCCAGGAGGAGGTCGTTCGCTACCTGCTGCGCCTCCAGATCGAGAAGCCGCCCGAGGAGGGCGAGCTCGAGCCTGCGGCCTCGGCATCGAACGGCGACCGCCTGACGTACGAGCACGAGTCGGCCGCCGGCTCCGAGGCGATCCGCGCCGCCGGCGCGAACGAGGCGGCGCTGGAGCGCGCGCGCGCGGGATCGGGAGCGGGTGCGACCGCCGGAGCGGCCGGGGGAGCCGCGACCACGGTCTCGACGGGCGGCCAGCGCGTCGTGGCCGAGGCGGACCGCGTGGGCCGGAACGACCCGTGTCCCTGCGGCTCGGGCAAGAAGTACAAGAAGTGCCACGGCGCGTAGCCGAGACGGCGCCGACTTCCCCACGCCTCACTTTCGACACGATGCGCGACGCCACGCGCGCGCTTTTCCTCGTTACGCTCATAGCGGGTGGAGGCACGGGGTGGCCCCGGAGGCGGAGAGGGCTGCGGCCACGGCGCGGGCCCTGCCGACCCGCCCGGTACCATCACGCCATGGCAGAGCGGAGCGCGGTCGAGCGAGAGCTCGAGGAGATCGGGACCCAGCTGGCCTGGGTCCGTGATTACCTTTGACCCGCAGGGGCTGAGCGAGCGCCTGGCCGTCCTCGAGGAGGCCATGGGTGCGCCGGGATTCTGGGATGAGCAGCAGGAGGCCGCGAGGGTCTCGTCCGAGCACGCGCGCCTGTCACGCCGGCTCCAGCGCTACGAGCAGCTGAGCGGCGAGGCCGACGACCTGGCCGAGCTGCTCGAGCTCGCCTCCGACGACGGCGAGCTCGACGAGATCGAGGCGAGCACCGGCGCCCTCAGAGCCGAGCTCGACCGCTTGCAGGAGGACTCGCTCTTCAGCGGCGAGTACGACGCCGGAGGCGCCGTCGTCTCCATCCACGCCGGCACCGGCGGCACCGATGCGCAGGACTGGACGGAGATCCTCCTGCGCATGTACCTCCGCTGGGCGGTTGAGCGCGGCTTCAAGACCGAGCTGGTCGAGGAGTCGCCCGGAGAGGAGGCGGGGCTGAAGTCGGCCACCTTCACCGTGGAGGGCGAGAACGCCTACGGCACGCTGAAAGCCGAGCGGGGCGTCCACCGGCTCGTTCGCCTCTCGCCGTTCGACCAGGCGCACCGCCGCCACACCTCGTTCGCGCAGGTGATCGTCAGCCCGCTCGTCGCCGACGACGTCGACATCGAGATCGACGAGTCCGACCTGCGCATCGACACCTACCGCGCGAGCGGCGCCGGCGGCCAGCATGTCAACAAGACCGACTCGGCGGTCCGCATCACGCACCTCCCGACCGGAATCGTCGTCCAGTGCCAGAACGAGCGCTCACAGCTCTCCAACCGCCAGACGGCCATGCGCATCCTCAAGAGCCGGCTGGCCGAGCACGAGCTGGAGCGCCGCGAGGCCGAGCTGGCACGCGAGCGCGGGGAGGTCCAGGACACGGGCTTCGGCAGCCAGATCCGCAGCTACGTGCTCCATCCGTACCAGCTCGTGAAGGATCACCGGACGAACGTCGAAGAAGGGAACGCGCAAGCCGTCCTCGACGGCGACCTCGACCAATTCATCCGCGCCTACCTGCTCGCCAGCGCCACAGGAGCCGTCGCCTAGATGAGTCCAATGCCCGACCGTTTCGCTACACTCGACTGCTTGCAGACATCCGACCGGTGCGCCCTCGGGACGGGCGCCCACACCTGAACCGGTGCAGGAAGCAGACCTCAAAGATTCACTCGAAGATACCCCTGCGACGACTGCGGTCGAGCTGAACGGCGACTCCACCGAGAGCGCCGTCGCCGTCGACCCCGAGGCGGTCGGGCCGGCCCCGTCGGGCACGCCCATGATCGTCTTCGAGGCCGTCAAGAAGGTCTACGAGCCGAACGTCGTCGCCCTTCGTGAGACGAGCTTCGTCATCGAAAAGGGCGAGTTCGTCTTCCTCGTCGGGCCGTCCGGCTCGGGCAAGTCCACGATCATGCGCCTGCTCCTGAAGGAGCTCGACCCGACCGCGGGGCGCATCCTCGTCGGCGGCCGCGAGCTCGCGCGCCTGCGCGGGAACAAGGTGCCGATGCTGCGCCGGAACATCGGCTGCGTCTTCCAGGACTTCAAGCTGCTGACCGACCGGACCGCCTACGACAACGTCGCCTACGCGCTCAAGGTGCAGGGCGAGTCGAAGGTCCAGATCCGGGCGAAGGTGCCCGAGACCCTCGCGCTCGTCGGGCTCGGCTCCAAGATGAACAACTTCCCGCACGAGCTCTCGGGCGGCGAGCAGCAGCGCGTCTCCGTGGCGCGCGCCTTCGTCAACCACCCGCCCCTGCTCATCTGCGACGAGCCCACGGGGAACCTCGACCCCGACACGTCCGTCGGGATCATGCAGCTCCTCTACCGCATCAACCGCACCGGCACGACCGTCCTGATGGCGACCCACGACCGCGAGATGGTCGACAAGATGCGTAAGCGCGTGATCGCCCTCGAGGAAGGCGTCGTCGTCCGCGACGAGCGTCGCGGCGGCTACGGATGAGAGCCAAGCTCTTCTTCTCCGAGGCGTTCCGCTCGATGGCGGCCAACCTGTCAACGAGCATCGCCGCGGTCATGACCGTGCTGATCGGCATGTTCTTGCTGGGGCTCTTCATCGCGCTCGGCAGCTGGGTCATCTCCTGGACGGACCACGTGAAGAAGGACCTCGTGGTCAACGTCTATTTCTGCACCGATCTGACCTGCGGCAAGGAAGCCCTGCCGAAGGAGATCAACGCGGTCAAGACTCAGCTCGACTCCAACCCGGAGGTCAGCTCCTACAAGTTCGTCTCCAAAGAGGACGCCTGGAAGGAGATGCAGGAGCGGTTCCCCGACCTCACGGCCGAGACGATCCGGAATCCGCTGCCGCCTTCGTTCGAGGTGATCCCGAACGATGCCGACCAGGTGCAGTCGATCGCGGCGACCTTCCAGGAGCCGCTGCCGGCCGGCGTCGAGACGGTGAAGTACGGCGAGAAGAAGGCCGAGCGCGTGCTCCAGGTCGCGACGATCATCGGCGCGATCTTCCTGGTGGGGAGCATCATCCTCCTGATCGCGTCCACGATCCTGATCGCAAACACGATCCGCCTGTCCATCTTCTCGCGGCGACGCGAGATCGAGGTGATGAAGCTCGTCGGCGCGTCGAACTGGTTCGTGCGCGCGCCCTTCATGCTCGAAGGCCTGCTCTGCGGCCTCGCCGGCTCCGTGCTCGCGGTCATCCTCCTGCTGCTCGCGAGGGAGCTCGCGCTGCCGGGGATCATGGGCAGGATCGAGAGCCCGGACGACATCCAGGCATGGAGCTTCCCGGTCGTGGCGCTGATCCTCATCGCCATGAGCCTGCTCGTCGGCGCGGCGGGCTCCGGTATCACCCTGCGGCGTTTTCTGCGAGTCTGAGAGACGTGCACGCGGGAGGCCCGGCACCTGAGAGGGCGGGCGGCCTGTGAGACGGGGCGTCGGCTATCTCGTTGCGCTCGTGCTCATCGCGGGCGCCTTCGCGCTCGGGTTCTTCCTCACGCAGACAGAGCCGGGCGCCAGCCAGTCCGCGCCTCCCGTCCGCTCCGACCGGCCGGTACGGCTGATCGACGAGGTGCGCGCCGAGCTCACGTCCGGGTACTACCGCTGGATCGAGCCGGCCGTCCTCGAGCGGCCCACGGTCGAGGAGATCCTCGCCGGGCTCGACGATCCCCACACCGAACTGCTCACGACCGCGGAGTACGAGAGCCTGCAGGAGCACACGCAGGGCACGTACTCGGGGATCGGCCTCACGGTCGGACCGGCGCGCAAGGGCCTGGTCGTGACGTCGGCAGCCGCGGGCCCGGCGGCCGAGGCCGGCATCCAGAAGGGCGACGTCATCACCCGGATCGACGGCGAGCCCATCGGCAAGCTGCCGTTCGAGAGCGCGCTGGCTCTGATCAAGGGGCACGCGGGCACCGCCGTCGGGCTGACGGTCAGGCGCCCGAAGGTGCGGCAGCCGCTCGATTTCATGCTCGTGCGCCGGGAGATCGACGTGCCGCCCCTGAGCGCGCGGCTCGTCGCCACGAAGGGCAGCAAGCTCGCGTACATCAGAGTCTTCTCCTTCTCGGCCGGGGCGGCCGCGCAGATCGAGAAGGCCACCGCCGATCTCGTGGAGAAAGGCGCAACCGGCGCCGTCATCGATCTCCGCGACAATCCGGGCGGCCTGCTCTCCGAGGCCGTCGACGTGGCCTCGGTGTTCATCGACGACGGAATCGTGGTGCGCACGGACGGGCTCCACGAGGAGGCGCACGAGTACCACGTCACCGGCTCCGCCACGCAGCCAGAGCTTCCTCTCGTCGTTCTCGTCAACGGCGGGAGCGCCAGCGCCGCCGAGATCGTCGCCGGCGCCCTCGTCGACCACCACCGCGCCGTTCTCGTCGGCCAGCGGACGTTCGGCAAGGCCTCGGTGCAAAGGGTCGCGCCGCTCCTGGGCGGCGGCGCACTCAAATTCACGACCGCCAAGTACCTGACGCCCGCGGGCGCCGACATCACCAACCTCGGGATCGAGCCGTCGGTCGTCGCAGCCGACGACCCGACGACGCGACCGGACGAAGGGCTCGTGATCGCGCGCCGGACACTCGTCGAGACTCTCCGCGCCGTCTAGGTGGGATTGTCGGGATGCCGCTCGTCGGCGGGGCGCGATGGTCGTTCCGAGGCAAGGACGCAGGACTGAAGACGCGGCATCCGGGCGAGCAGCGCGGCCCGATGGCTCAGGTGCGTCCCGTCGACCCCACCTCATGATGGCGGAACAGCTCGTCTGCGAGTTGGCCCGCAAGGGCAAGCTCCTCGTCGGCGACCCGTACTTCGATGGCGGCGTCCCGGTGACCGTCGACCGCAAGGGCGCGGGGGAGGCAGCGGTCGGCGACCTCGTCGTCGTCAGGCTGGGACGGGGTCGCGCGAAGATCGAGGAGGTCCTCGGCCCGGCGAGCCGGATCGAGCCGGTGCTGGAAGGCCTCCTCTGGCACGAGGGCCTCCGCGCCTCGCATGCGCCGCTGCCGCCGCTCCCCCCGGACGACGAGCCGGACCGGGTCGACCTGCGGCACCTCTTCGCATTCACGATCGACCCCGAGGGCGCCAAGGACTTCGACGACGCGCTGACCTTTCAGCGGGAGGGGGACGGCGTGCGCGCGTGGGTGCACATTGCCGACGTCTCGGCCTACGTCCCCGCGGGCTCGCCGCTCGACCACGACGCCGCAGAGCGAGGCGTCTCCACCTACGTCCCCGGCCGGGTTGCGCCGATGCTTCCGCACGAGCTCTCCGACGAGGCCTGCAGCCTACGGCCGCATCAGGACCGCCGCTGCGTCACCGTGGAGATCCTCTTCGGCGCCGACCTCGAGCCCGGCGAGCCGCGCTTCTACCGGAGCCTCATCCGCAGCCGCGAGCGCCTGACCTACGGCCACGCCCAGGCCGTCCTGGCGGGCGACGAGCGCGCGGTCGACGAGCTCGAGCAGGCGCTTCGTCTCGCCGAGCAGGTCACGCGCGCCCTCCGCGACCGGCGGTTTGCGCGCGGTGCGCTGCGCGTCGAGGGGAGGGAAGTCGAGTTCGCCTTCGACGGCGAGGGCGGCGTCGAGCGCGCGTGGATCGAGAAGGAGCCGCTGGCCCACATGCTCGTCGAGGAGATGATGATCGCCGCGAACGAGGCCGTCGCCGGGCTGCTCGCGGGCAGGCGCCGCGACGCGCTCTACCGCGTCCACGAGCGCCCCGATCCGCAGTCGGTCGAGCTGCTCCTGGCCAAGCTGGCCGACCTGGAGGTGCCTGCGCCGCCTGTGCCCGAGCACCTCTCGCCCGCGGAGGCCGCGCGCCTGGCAGCCGCCGTCAGCGAGTCGGTCACGCGGTACGTGAGCCGGGCCGGGCGCGGGGAGGAGGCGTTCCCCGCCCTCGTGCTCCGCGCGCTCAAGCAGGCGCGCTACGCGCCCGAGAACCTGGGGCACTCGGGCCTCGCGAGCCGCGCGTACTGCCATTTCACCTCGCCGATCCGGCGCTACCCCGACCTCGTCGTCCACCGGGCGCTCCTCCGCGAGCTCGGCGTCCTCGACGTCGAGCCGCCGGAGGACCTCGCCGACCTGGGCGACTGGACGTCCGCGCGCGAGCGGGCCGCCACCGACCTCGAGTACCGCGCCGACGACCTCTGTCTCGCCTGGCTCCTCGAGCGGCGCCTCTTCGAGGAGGGGTGGGACGCGACCTTCGAGGGCGAGATCATCGGCGCGATCGGCTCGGGCATCTTCGTCCGCTTCGACGGCGTCTTCGAGGGCTACCTGCCGGCGCGGCGGCTGCCCGGCGACTACTTCGAGCTCTCGCCGCTCGGAACGGCCCTCGTCGGGCGTCGCAGCGGCGCCGCCTACCGCCTCGGCGACCCGATCGAGGTCGGCGTCGCGGAGCTCAGGCGCTGGGAGGGAAAGGTCGAGCTGGCGCCCGCGAAGGGCTAAGAGTTCCTGCCGTGCTGGGGCCTCGTCGTCGGGCTGCGAGCAGTGCGGCCCGGCGGCACAGCGCCTCAGTGCGTCAGGAGCTCTCGGAAAAAATTCGCGCTCTTTGCGGAGAAACGTTCGGCGGCCTCTTGCGCGCGGAGACCCGTCCCTTTAGGTTGCCTCTTGCGCCGAGCACGGGGCGCGAGTAGGACGAAGGTTCACCGGTAGGCGCTACGCGGAAGCGGAACGTTCGCCGGGGAGCTGGACGAAAGCGAACCCGGCTCGGCGAATTTTTTTGGTCCAATGCAGGCCATGACCGCAGGGACCAAGCTCATCGCCGACAACCGCCGCGCCCGGCACGAGTTCCACCTCCTCGACCGCTACGAGGCGGGCCTCGCGCTGACGGGGACCGAGGTGAAGTCCCTCCGCGACGGCAAGGCGATCCTCCAGCGCGCCTTCGGCGACCTGCGCGACGGCGAGGTCTACCTCGTCGGCCTCCACATCCCCGAGTACACGCAGGGGAACGTGGCGAACCACGACCCCGACCGCGACCGCAAGCTCCTGCTCCACCGCCGCGAGATCGACTCGCTCACCGCCAAGGTGCAGGAGAAGGGGCTGACGCTGGTGCCGACTCGCCTTTACTGGAAGGACGGGCGCGCGAAGGTCGAGCTCGCGCTCGCCCGGGGAAAGGACGTGCGCGACAAGCGCCGCACCATCGCCGACCGCGACGCGAAGCGGCAGATGGAGCGGGCGCTCAGGAGCCCGAACCGGAACGACGCTTCGTCGTCGCGGCGTTCTGGGTGAGTGCGATGCAAGGACGCAGGGCGCGTTCGTAGCCGGAGGCTACGGGCGCAACCGAGGACGCGGCAGCGCGCCGCCCAGGGCGTCGCGGCGGCTCAAGGCTTCGTTCTGGTTCGGGTTCTAAGTCTCGCGAGCGCGAATGAGCACGACCGTATGGACGATCGCGGCCGCCGCGAGGAAGGCCGCCACCGACCAGAGCGCCACGAGCCCGTGCGTGTCCAGCCCCGTGTCGGCCAGGAGCAACCAGATCGCGAGCACGCCGGCGGCGATCGCGCTCCCGACGGCGGCGGCGAGCGTGACCGCCCGCTCGGCCGCCGTGCCGGCGAGCTTCCACTCGACGATCGCGAAGGCGACGAGCGCTGCCCCGAGCAGCTGCGCGTAGATGGGCGGCTCGGCGAGCGGCAGCCCGAAGAAGTCGTAGAGCGCATCCCAGGTCGCGGCGAGCAGGAACACCGCCAACGCCGCGTTCGAGAACGCGTCGATGCGCAGTACGAGAGCCTGGCTGAGCCGGGGGCGAGCCACCTGGCGGCTATACTTTCAGGCTCTGGGGGCGATCCGGTTTCGACGGGGTCGGTTCTCCGGAAGAGCTGCAAGCCGAGGTCCCCGGTTGGCCTCGTAAAACCACCGGGAACAACGTAAGTGCGGATCGCAACGAACTCGCACTGGCCGCCTAATTAGGTGACCCGTCGGCCCAGATCTCGGCCCGTGGATCAGGGAACCGGCGTCAGAAAACGGGCTCGCTGCCGAAGGAGCGCTGATCGCCCGAGGCGGGACTCTTCAGGATCGGCTAGCCCGACGGTAGGTTTGCCAGCCCACCGGCCGGCCGGGCGAAATTCAAGGGCAGGCTGAGCTTGGAGATGCTCTTCACGGTGCGACTTCGGACGCGGGTTCGATTCCCGCCGCCTCCATC
>CAWHOA010000024.1:0-119851 GCA_963830885.1 uncultured Actinomycetes bacterium
AGGCGGAGGGGGAGGGATTCGAACCCTCGATCCGCCTAACGACGGATAACGGTTTTCGAGACCGCCGCATTCGTCCGCTCTGCCACCCCTCCGACGGTTCTGGTGCGAGCGCTCTGCGGAGCGGAGAAGGAGGGATTCGAACCCTCGAGGGAGGAGTTCACCCCCCTAACGCCTTAGCAGGGCGCCGCCTTCAGCCACTCGGCCACTTCTCCGTGCCGGGCCATGGTACCAGCGTCCTTTCCCGGATCCTGGCCGCACAAACGACGAAGCCCGCCTCGGTGGGTAAGGGAGCCGCAGACCGAGAACGGGCATTCGCCAGACGCCGGGGGATATGTGAGGGGAGCCGGCAACCCGGATCATGGCGACCCACGGCGCGTGCGCCGTCCCCACGAAGGGGGATTCGCTAGCCGGGGGAGAGCAGGCCCGCGACGGTCGGGTCGCCCTTCTTCGGCCTCGGGCGGACCTGGTCGACCGTGCACTGGTCCGGGTCCTTGTCGGGGCGGAAGCGGAGGAAGCGCGCGTTGTGGCGGATGCGGCCCTTCTGCCACTTGTCGTAGCGGACCTCGACGACGAGCTCCGGCGGCACGGAGCTCCACTCCAGGTCGGCCTTGGGCTTCCAGCGGCTCGGGGCGCCCCGCGGCTTCCGCTCCGGGTTCGGGCCGAGCAGCGGCTCGACGCGCTCGAGAATCTCCGCGCGCTTCTTGCCGGACGCCGGGGCCGAGCCGACGGGGCGGAGCTCTCCGTCCACGTAGAGCCCGAGCGCGAGGCTGGCGATTCCGGTGCCCTTCTCGCTCCAGGTGACGCCGACCACGACCATGTCCGCGGTCTTGTCGCCCTTCACCTTCTGAACGGCCTCGCGCGAGCCGGGCAGGTACGGCGAGTCGACCCGCTTCGCGATGACGCCGTCGAAGCCGGCCACCTCCAGCCGCTCCAGCCACCGCGCCGCCTCCTTGGCGTCGCGGCTCGAGGGCGAGACGTCGAACGGCAGCGTCTCCACCTTGGCCCGCCGCTCCGTGAAGGGCTTCCCGTGGAGGTCCTCGCCGTCCCAGAGGAGGACGTCGAAGCAGACGAACTGTGCCGGGATCTCCGCCGAGAGCCTGCGCACGCGGCTCTCCGCCGGATGGAGCCGCATCTGGAGCGCGTCGAAGTCGAGCGCCCCGTCGCGGACGACGACGATCTCCCCGTCCACTGCGGACCGGGGCGGAAGGAGCTCGCCGAGCGCGCCGAGCTCGGGGAAGTAGCGCAGGAGCGGCCGTGCGTTTCGGCTCCACAGGTGGAACTCGCCGTCGAGGTTCTCGGCGATGCCGCGGAACCCGTCCCACTTGGGCTCGTACTGCCAGCCGTCGCCCTCCGGGAGCGCGTCCACGAGCTGCGCCTCCATGGGCGGGAAAGGAAGTTTCTTCGGAGGCGCAACCTCGGAGGGCATGTCGCGCGTCTAACGGTAACGACATGCGACGCGTGGTGATCACGGGAATGGGTGCGGTCACGCCCCTCGGCAACGACCTGCGGACGACCTGGGAGCGGCTGCTGGCCGGCAAGAGCGGCGTCGACCGCATCAAGGCGTTCGACCCGAGCCCGTTCCCGGTCCAGATCGCCGCGGAGGTCAAGGACGACTACGACCCGACCGGGGCGGCGGCACCCAAGGAGCTGCGCAAGCTCGACCGCAACGTCCTCTTCGCCCTCTCTGCAGCGAAGGAGGCGGCCCAGGACGCCGGTCTCAACGGCTTCGATCCCGAGCGGGTCGGTGTGGTCGTGGGGAACTGCATCGGCGGCTTCAACGAGCTGATGCGCCAGCACGACATCCTGCGGGAGCGAGGGCCGGACCGGGTCTCGCCGACGTTCCTTGCGAACGTGCTCGTCGACTCGGCGAGCGGGCAGATCGCGATCGAGCTCGGCATCCGCGGGCCGAACTACGCCGTCGTCTCCGCCTGTGCCACCGGCTCGCACGCGATCGGCGAGGGCGCCGAGCTGGTTCGGCACGGGGATGCCGACGTCATCCTCGCGGGAGGCACCGAGGGCTGCATCCACCCGCTGATCCTCGCCGGCTTCTGCATGATGCGCGGCCTCGCCATCGGGAACAGCGACCCGCGGAGCGCGGCCCGTCCATTCGACGCCCTCCGCGAGGGCTTCGTCATGGGTGAGGGCGCCGCCGTGATGGTTCTGGAGGAGCTCGAAGCCGCGCGGGCGCGGGGCGCGAAGATCTATGCCGAGGTGCTCGGCTACGGGGCCTCCAACGACGCACACCACATGCTCCAGCCCGACCCGGAGTTCGGCGGAGTCGTCGCCATGATGCGCGCCGCGCTCGAGCGGTCCAAGATCACCCCCGACAAGGTCGACTACGTCAACGCGCACGGGACCGGGACCCCGCTCGGCGACCTCGCAGAGACGCAGGCGCTCAAGGAGGTCTTCGGCGACCACGCATACGAGCTGGCCGTCTCCTCGACGAAGTCGATGCTCGGGCACATGTTCGGCGCCGCCGGCGCCATCGAGGCGGTGGCGTGCGCGCTCGCCATCCACGAGGGCAGGATCCCGCCGACGATCAACTACGAGAACCCGGATCCCGACCTCGACCTGGACTACGTCCCGAACGAGGCGCGCGAGGCCCGGGTGCGTGTCGCGCTCTCCAACGCGATGGGCCTGGGCGGCCACAACGGCTGCGTCCTCCTCGGACGAGTGGATTAGGCTCCGGCCTCTTCCTTTTCCCGTCCGAGTGGTTCAAGATCAAACTTGATGGGGGGTCGGATGCGGCTGGTTCTCGTCGCGGCGCTTGCTGTTCTGCTGATCGGCGCGGGCGGGGCGGGAGCGGGCGCCGACTCGAACTCGGGGACGGGCCTCGGCAAGCGCGGTGCCACGGCCGCCGACGCGTACGTCCCGGGCGAGCTCATCGTCCGTTTCCGGGCCGGAGCCACGTCCGCGACCCGGACCTCGGCGCTGTCGGCCGAGGGCGCACGGGCAGCCGGCAACCTTGGCCTCCCCGGGCTCATCCGGGTGAAGCTCCCGGCAGGCGCCTCCGTCGAGGCGGCCGCCGCCGAGCTCGAGGACGACCCGAGCGTCCTCTACGCGGAGCCGAACTACCTCAACACGATCAGCACTGTTCCCAACGACCCGCTGTTCAGCCAGCTCTGGGGGCTGAGCCAGGCGAGCGACAAGGACATCGACGCGCCGGGCGCCTGGAACCTCACCAAGGGCAGCGCGGGCGTGATCGTGGCAGTGGTCGACAGCGGCATCGCCTACGGCCATCCCGACCTCAAGAACAACATGTGGGTGAACGACGACCCGGCCGGCGGCGGCGACGACGACGGCAACGGCTTCGTCGACGACACGGTCGGCTGGGACTTCGTCCAGAACGACAACACCCCGCTCGACTTCAACGGGCACGGGACGCACGTCGCCGGGACGATCGGCGCTCAAGGCAACAACGGCGTCGGTGTCGTCGGCGTCAACTGGGACGTCTCGCTGATGGCGGTGCGAGCGGGCGACGCGAGCGGCGGCCTGGAGACCGCCGACGTCGTCAGCGCGATCAACTACGCGTGCGCGAACGGCGCGGACGTCGTCAACGGCAGCTTCGGCGGCAACATGATGAGCACGGCCGTCAGGGATGCGGTCATCTCCGGCCCGTGCGCCAACACGCTCTTCGTCTTCGCCGCCGGGAACACCGGCCGGAGCCTCGAGGGCAGCGGCCCCTCGGCCGACAGCTATCCCTGCGAGCTCCACCGCGCCCCGACGAGCGCCGCGAACGTCCTCTGCGTCGGCGCGACCGGCAAGACCGACAACCTGGCGGGCTTCTCGAGCTTCGGCCCGTCCGCCGTGCACCTGGCCGCGCCCGGCGTCGCCATCCGGAGCACCGCGCCGGCTTACTCGAACGTCTCCGGCTTCCCGGAGGGCTTCGAGGGGACCCGGGCGCAGTTCAACTCGCGCTGGGGCGACCGCGTCGGCTCACCGCTCTGGAACCGGAGCGGCATCCGCACGGTGGGACAGTTCAGCCTGGCCGACTCGCCGTCGGGCTTCTACTCGACGACGACGACAACATCCATCTCGAAGCTGGCCGCGGTCAACCTCGCCGGCAGGAGCGGGTGCCAGATCCTCTATCACATGTACCTGGACACCGAGTTTCAGGACGACGGGAACGACCTGACCGACGACTGGTTCGAGATCTGGGTCGGCCCGACGTTCTTCAGCGGCTGGGCCGGCTGGTCCGAGGACTTGTTCTTCGGCATCACCGAGGACTTCTCGGAGTTCGACAACCAGAGCGGCCTCATGCTCCGCTTCGAGTTGAATCCCGACGGCGACGGCGTCCGGTTCACCGGCGTCTTCCTCGACAACCTGATCATCCGCTGCCTGAAGAAGAGCGCGGGCGGCTACGTGAACCTGGACGGGACCTCGATGGCCGCGCCGCACGTCGTGGGTGTCGCGGCGCTGCTCCTGGCGAACGACCCGACGATGACCGTCGCTCAGCTCAAGGACGCGATCCTCGGAGGCGTCGACGCGGTGCCCGGGCTCGCCGGCTTCGTGCAGACCGGCGGGCGCCTCAACGCGGCCAGGGCGCTCGGGCTGCTCCCCGACGACACGAAGCCGAACACGACGATCACCTCCGGTCCGACCGGCTCGACCTCCTCGCGGCGGGCGACCTTCAGGTTCAGCGCCAACCAGGCCGGCTCGAAGTTCGAGTGCAAGCACATGAACGGCCCCTGGAGGCGGTGCACCTCCCCGAAGACGTACTCGAACCTGGGCCGCGGCCAGCACAAGTTCCGGGTGCGCGCGATCGACACCTCCGGAAACGTCGACCCGACGCCGGCCACCCGCACCTGGCGCGTCACCTAGGCCCTTGATTTGTCCGGGATGAGCGTTACAGTCCGGCGCACGCTGCTGACGCGCCGAACTCGACTTGGGGCGGTTCTCGCGGGCGCTCTCGTCCTTCTCCTCGCCACGGGCTGCGGCGGGGGCGGCGGAGGCGGCGATGGGGGCGGCGACGCGACGGACCTCCAGGCGCAGGCCGAGCAGGTCGGCGCGCTCCTCGATCAGATCGAGGCACTGCCGACGAGCGCGACCACGGCCGAGGACTTCTCGGCGCAGCTCGCCCCGCTTCGCGACCAGATCCAGACGCACATCGAGACAGATCGAGCAGACGGACGCGCCGGACGAGCTCAGCTCGCAGAAGGACCAGCTCTCCAACCGGCTCCTCTCCCTCAGGACCCAGCTCAGCCGCGTCCAGGGGCTGCTCGCCGCGGGCGACCTAGAGTCCGCGCAGGCGGCGACCGAGCAGCTCCTCTCGATCCAGGAGCTCCGCCAGACGATCGCCGTCATCGAAGCGGCGTCCGGCGGCGGCACCGGCACCGGCACCGGCTAGCTCGGGTCGAGGACCTCGGGGGTCAACTCCACGATCGAGGCGAGGACGGCGTCGGCCTCGGCGAGCGCCTCGGGGGCGGGCGGGAACTGCGGGTTGGGAATCGCGAGCACGCGCATCCCGGCGGCCTTCGCGCTGAGGATGCCGTTCTCGGAGTCCTCGATCGCCGCGCAGCGGCCGGGCGGCACGCCGAGGCGCCGCGCGGCCTCCAGGTAGACGTCCGGCGCGGGCTTCCCGCGCGCGACCTCCTCGGACGAGACCGTGGCCGCGAAGAGCCGACCGAGGCCCGATGACTCGAGCGCGAGGTCGATCAGCTCGCGGTTCGAGGAGGAGGCCAGCCCGAGCGGCCAGCGCGCGGCGAGCCGCTCCACCGCCTCGACCGCGCCGGGGATCAACGGCAGCCGCTCGCGGTAGCCGGCCTCCATCCGCCGCACGACCTCGGCGTTGATCTCCTCGGGGGACTCGGCGAGCCCGATGACGTCGTGCATGTAGCGCGACCACTCGGGCGAGCTCATGCCCATCATGTCCCGCGAGGCCCGGTCATGCCAGCGGCCGCCGCGCTCCTCAGCGAGCTCCTGGCGGACGTCGTCCCACACGTGCTCCGAGTCGACGATGATCCCGTCGAGGTCGAAGACGACGGCCTCGATCACAGCGAGACGTACCCCTGGCCGATCCGGACGAGAGCCGGGCCCGAGCGGCCGTGCTCCACGGCGACGACGCCGCCGATGAAGAGCGTGTGGCCGCCGGCTGCGTGCTCGTCGACGAGGCGCGCCTCGATCCAGCCGAGCGCGTCCTCGAGGAGCGGCGCGCCGGTCGTGCCCACCCGCCGCTCGATCCCGTGCCAGTGCGCGAACGGCGGGACGCCGCGCGCGAAGTGCTGCGCGGCCGCCTCCTGGTCGCCGGCGAGCAGGCTGAGCGCGAAAGAGCCGGCGTTGCGCAGCAGCTCGTGCATGGCCGCCTGCCGGCTGACGGAGACGCCGACGAGCGGCGGCTCGAGCGAGAGCGAGACGACCGAGGTCACCGTCAGGCCGAGCTGCTCGCCGTCGGCGTCCACGGTGAGGACGGCGACCCCGGCCGGGAAGCCGCGGAGCAGCGAGCGCAGCTCGTCGGCGGCGTCGCTCAGCTGGTCTGGTCGACCTCGAGCGCCTCGAGGAGGTCGGCGCCGCGGGGGGCCGGCTCGTGCTCGGGGAGGAGGTCCGCGAGCTGGGCCGCCAGATCGCGCAGGTCGTCGAGTACCCTGCTCCGGCGTTCCTCGAGCGCGCGGACATCGTCCCGCAGGTGCTCGTGGCGCCCCTGCACCTCGCCCTGGATCCGCTGCGCCATCTCCTCCGCCGCCTCGCGCGTGGCGCGGGCCTGCTCCTCCGCGTCGGCGAGGATCTGCCGCGCGTCCTCCTCAGCCTCTCGCCGCTGCTGCGTCCCGTAGCCGTCGACCGCCGCGCGGACGTCCTGGGCGTAGTCGTCGGCTTCCGTGCGCGTCCGGACGGCCTCGCGCGTCAGCTCGGCGATGCGCGTATCGGCCTCACTCTGCGCCCGCTCGACGATCTCGAGAGCCTGCGTCCGCGCGTCCCCGCGGATCTTCTCCGCGGCCTCCTCTGCCGCGCGCAACACGCCGGCGACGGCGTCGGCGACGTCCCCATAGTCGCCCGACTGACCCGAGTGCGGGGTCTGGTCCCAACCGTGCACGAAACGCTCCTCGGTCGAGTGACGAAACCTGCGAGGCAGGATCGTAGAGCATCCGAGCTGGATCGGACGCCCCGCGGTGCGGCAGACTACGCGGACGATGCCGCACATCAGGCAGATCGAGGTGGACGAGGCGACAGGGCTGCTCGCGAAGGAGTACGACGAAGCGATCGACCGCGCGGGCAAGGTCTTCAACATCGTCAAGGCGATGTGCCTGAACCCGACCGTGCTCAACCGCTCGATGGGGCTCTACAAGGCGATCATGTTCGGGCCGTCGGAGCTTTCGCGGATCGAGCGGGAGCTGCTCGCCACGGTCGTCTCGACCGCGAACGACTGCCACTACTGACTGCACTCGCACTCCGACGACCTCCGTGCCGAGGGCGCAGCAGACGAACTGGCCGAGCATGCGAAGCACGACTACCGGCAGGCCGATCTCGAGCCGCGCGTCCTCGCGCTCTGCGACTACGCGATCAAGCTGACGGCGGCGCCCGCGGAGGTGGGCCTGGAGGACGCGGAGCGCCTGCGCGCCAACGGCTGGAACGACGCCGCCATCCACGACGCGATTCAGGTCATCTCGTTCTTCAACTACATCAACCGGGTCGCCGAAGGCGTCGGTGTCGACCCCGAGCCGGAGTGGGAGCACAAGTAGCACTGTGTTACGTGGCGCTCGCGGCAGCCTGACGACCATCTAGGCTCCGGTCGCCATGGAGATCGTCCTCCTCGGGGCCGGGCAGGTCGGCGCGACCATCGTCGAGGCGCTCCACGACGACCACGACGTCACCGTCGTCGACCTCGACGCAGCGCGGCTGCAGGCGCTCTCCTACCGCTACGACGTCCGGACGGTGCGCGGCAACGGGGCGACGCGCCGCGTGCTCCAGGAGGCCGGGATCGAGCGGGCGGCGCTCATGATCGCCTGCACGTCGCGGGACGAGATCAACCTTGTCGCGGGCACGCTCGTCAAGAAGCTCTCGACTGCGCACACGATCGTCCGGACCTCGAACCCCGAGTACATCGAGGCCTGGCAGGAGCGGCAGATCGAGGTCGACTTCATGGTCTCCTCGGAGCTCGAGACCGCGCACGCCGTCTCGCGCACGATCGGCGTGCCCGCGGCCAAGCAGACCGACGTCTTCGCGGACGGCCAGGTGCAGATCGTGGAGTTCGACGTCCCGCTGGCGACGCCCGGGGAAGGCGGCTACGGCGAGGTGATCGGGCTCCAGCTGAAGGAGGCCAAGGTGCCGAAGGACTCCAAGGTGGCCAGCATCATCCGCGGCGACCGCGTGCTCGTCCCGCGCGGGGACGAGTCGATCCTGCCGGGCGACCGGATCATCGTCATCGGCTCGCCCGACGCGGCGCTGGAGTGGAGCCGCCTGATGGCGAGCGGCCAGCAGCCCGTGGACGACGTCGTCATCTACGGCGCGGGCGCGACCGGTCTCGCCATCGCCCACGTCCTCCTCGACCAGCGGATCCGCGTCCGCCTGATCGAGCCGGACGAGGAACGGGCGCGCGAGGTGGCCGAGGAGCTTCCGCACGCGCGCGTCTACTGCGCCACCGGGGTCGACCCCGACTTCATCGAGCGCGAGCGGATCGGGCAGGCCCGCGCGGCGATCTTCGCCATGCGCCAGGACTCGAAGAACCTCTACGCGGCGACGCTCGCCCGCGTGCACGGCATCGGCTTCACCATCGGCATCGTGCACGAGCCGATCTCCGCCGAGGTCTTCGAGCGGGCCGGCGTCGACGTGGCCGTGAACCCGCGCTCGGTGACCGCGGAGGAGATCGTCCGCTTCGCCCACGACCCCCGCATCCGCCAGCTCGCCATGCTCGAGGGCGACCGCTTCGAGATCCTCGACATCACGGTGCGGGAGACGAGCAAGCTCGTCCGCATCCCGTTCAAGGAGCTGCCGATGACCGGCTCGCTGATCGGCGCCATCGTCCGCGACGGCACGGCGATCTTCCCGCACGGGGACGACCGGCTCGAGCCCGACGACCGGGCCATCATCTTCACGGAGTCGAGGCGCGTGGCCGAGGTCGAGAAGGCGCTGTAGTGCCCCTGCGGGCAATCCTGCCGCGCTCCTGCGTTGCGAGCACCAAGACAGAGACCGCACTCGTACGCAGCCAAGGCCGGCAGCCTTGGCAAGGGCGAGGGGGGGCTCTGGCGCCGTGTGATCGCGGCGGAGGAGCAGGCCCTGATTGCCTGGAGGGGCACTAGTGCGCTTCCCGCGGCCGAGGGCGCTCGGCGTGGACGTCGGGAGCGCCGTCAACCTCGTCGGCGCGGTCATCAAGTACCTCGGCGCCGCGTTTCTCTTCCCCGCGGCGATCGCGCTCGGCTCGGACGAGCCGGCGTGGCCCTTCCTCGTCTCGGCGGCGATCACGGGCGGAACGGGGTTCCTGGTCGAGCGCGGAACGCGCGGCAAGGAGCTGATCGGACCGCGGGAGGGGTTCCTCGTCGTCGCGCTCGTCTGGCTGGCGCTGCCGCTGTTCGGCGCGCTCCCGTACCTGCTGGCCGACGAGCCCCAGCTCGCGCGCCCCGTCAACGCGTACTTCGAGGCGATGTCGGGCTTCACCGCCACGGGCGCCACGGTTCTCACCGACATCGAGGCGGTGGACAGCTCCCTGCTCATGTGGCGGCAGCTGACGCAATGGCTGGGCGGGATGGGAATCATCGTCCTCGCCGTCGCGATCCTGCCGCGGCTTCGCATCGGCGGCCGGCAGCTGCTCCACTCGGAGCTCGCCGGGCCGACCGAGGTCGAGCGCCTCTCGGCCACCATCCGGGAGACCGCGCGGCGTCTGTGGGTGCTGTACCTCGCGCTCACCCTGGTCGCGATCGCGGTCTTCACGCTCTACGGCTGGACCGGAGCCGACCCGGCGATGAACCTGTACCAGGCGACCGCCCACGCCTTCTCCACGCTCTCGATCGGCGGCTTCTCGACCCAGAACGATTCGGTCGCAGCCTTCGCCCCGATCACGCAGTGGACGATCGTCGTCCTGCTCGTGCTCGCCGGCGTGAACTTCCTGCGCCTCTACCTCGTGCTCGTGCGCGGTCAGGTCCGCGCCGTGAGCCGGGACGACGAGTTCCGCCTCTACCTCGCGTTCCTGGCCGCGGGCGCGACGCTCCTGCTCCTCGAGCTCCTCGGTGGCGACCTCTTCGGCGGCGGGGCGGCCCTTCGCAACGGCGTCTTCCAGGCGGTCTCGATCATGACCACTGCCGGGTTCGCGACGGCCGACTACACCCAGTGGGGTGCGCTCTCCGAGCTGACCCTGCTCCTGCTCATGTTCGTCGGCGCGTCGGCAGGTTCGACCGGCGGCTCGATCAAGGTGATCAGGCACCTGCTGATGTTCAGGATCATCAGGCGAGAGCTCGAGCAGACGGTCCACCGTGAGATCGTCGTGCCGGTGCGGCTGAACGCCAGCGTCGTCGACGACCGGGCCCTTCGTGGGATCGTCGCGTTCATCGTCCTCTACATCGGCCTCTTCGCCCTGGGCGCGCTCGGGCTCGTGATCGACGCCAAGCGCGCCGAGGTGGAGGTGCTGTCGTTCGAGGCCCTCGGCGCCGCTGCGGCCTGCCTCGGCAACGTCGGCCCCGGATTCGGCTTCGCCGGCCCCTTCGGCTCGTACGCGCCGTTCAGCGACCTCTCCACGGGCGTCCTCACCGGGCTCATGTGGCTCGGGCGCCTCGAGATCATCCCGGTCGCCGTCCTCCTCTCCAGGGGGTACTGGCGCGGATGAGGGGCCTGCCTCGTGCCCGCCATGCGCTGGTCGTGGACGTCGGCGCCGCGCTGAACCTCGTCGGCGCGCTGCTGAAGTACCTGGCGCTGGCGTTCCTCTTCCCGATCCCGATCGCGATCGGCTACTCGGAGGCGTGGTGGCCGTACCTGGCCGCCGGCGCCCTCACCGCTCTCGGCGGCTGGGGCCTCGAGGTGGCGACGCGGGGCAAGGACCGCGTCGGGATACGCGAGGGCTTCCTGGTGGTCGCGCTCACCTGGCTGCTCGGCTCGGTCGCGATCGCGGTCTCCTACGTCCTGTCCGGCGAGGACCAGCTCTCGCGGCCCGTGGACGCGCTCTTCGAGGCAATGTCCGGGCATGACGACGACCGGATCGAGCGTCGTCGCCGACGTCTCCACGCTCGACAAGTCGCTCTCGATGTGGCGCCAGTTCACGCAGTGGTTCGGCGGCATGGGGATCATCGTGCTCGCCCTCGCCGTGCTGCCGCGGCTCCGCGTCGGCGGCCGGCAGCTGATGGAGTCCGAGGCGCCCGGGCCCGAGCTGGAGGCCCTGACCGCGTCGATCCGCGACACGGCCAGGCGGCTCTGGCTCCTCTACGTCGCCCTGACCGCGATCCTCATCCTCATCCTCGCGGTCTTCGGCTGGACGGGGGTCGACGAGCGAATGAGCCTCTTCAACGCGGTCGCCTACGCCTTCTCGGCCATGCCGACCGGCGGCTTCGGCATCGACCCGCGCTCGCTGGAGGGGTACGCGCCCGCCTCGCAGTGGGTGCTCGCGCTGTTCATGACGATCGCCGGCGCGAACTTCGCGCTCCTCTACCGCGCCTTCGTCCGCAGGAAGCCGGTCTCGCTCGTTCGCGACGAGGAGTTCCGCATGTACATCGGCCTCCTCGCGCTCGCCTCCGCTGCGCTGGCCGCGTCATCCTCTGGGACGCCGGGATCAGCTCCGGGGAGGAGGCGATCCGCGAGGCGGTGTTCCAGACGGTCTCGATCATGACCACGACCGGGTTCGCGAGCACGGACTTCAGCACGTGGATCGTGGCGGCGCCGGCCGCGGCGATGCTGATCGTCGCGCTCATGTTCCCGGGCGGCTCGGCGGGCTCGACCGCGGGCTCGATCAAGGTCGTGCGCCACCTCGTGATCGGCAAGGTGCTGCGGCGCGAGCTCGACCAGGCCATGCACCCCGAGTACGTCGCGCCCGATCCGCGTCAACCGCGTCGCAGTGGACGAGCGCACGGTGCGCGCCGTGATCGCGTTCGTGCTCCTCTACGTCGGCATCTTCGTCGTCGGCGCGCTGCTGCTCCTGCTCGACGCGCACCGGGTCGACCTCGAGCTGTCGCCGTTCGACGCGCTGGCCGCCTCGGCGACCACGCTCGGCAACGTCGGCCCGGCCTTCGGCTTCGCCGGCCCGTTCGGGTCGTTCGAGCCCTTCAGCGACGTCTCGACCGGCATCATGACCGGCCTGATGTGGATCGGGAGGCTCGAGATCGTCCCGGTCGATCGCGCTGCTCACGAGGGCGTATTGGCGAGCCTGACCGGCTGGCTCAGGGCGCACGGCATCCGACGCAGCTGATCGTCGGCGCCTTCGCCATCGGCATCCTCGTCGGCTGCGGGCCTGCTGCTGCTCCCGTTCGCGACCGAGAGCGAGCGAGAGCGCGCTCGTTCACTGACGGCGATCTTCACCTCGACCTCGTCGATCTGCGTCACGGGTCTCGTCGTCGTGGACACGCCGACCTACTGGTCGACTTCGGCCAGGTCGTCATCATGCTGCTCGTCCAGGTCGGCGGGACTCGGGATCATGACCCTGGCCTCGCTGCTGCTCTTCGTGCTCGCGCGCAAGCTCGGGCTGCGCGGGCGTCTGCTCGCGCAGGCGGAGGTGGCCGCGCCACTCGCTCGCGGACGTTCGCCGGCTCGTCTTCGCGGTGATCGAGCTGCAGCGCTCCTCTTCGAGACGATCCGGCGCGCCGATCCTCGCGCTGCGCTGGTGGACGGGCTACGACTACTCGCTCGGCCGCTGCGATCTGGCCTGGGGATCTTCCATGCGATCACGGCGTTCAACAACGCCGGCTTCGCCCTCTGGAGCGACAGCCTGACGCCGTTCGCGACCGATGGCTGGATCTGCGTCACGATCGCGCTCCGATCATCGCGGGCGGCCTCGGCTTCCCGGTCTGGCTCGAGCTGCGACGGCTCTGGCGCAGCCCGCACAGCTGGACCTGCACACGAAGCTGACGCTGTGCTGACGTTCGCGCTCCTCGTGATCGGCGGGACGGGCGCCGTGCTCGCCTTCGAGTGGACGAACCCGGGCACGCTGGGCCAGTTGGCCCGGGCGGCAAGCTCCTCGCCGGCGTTCTTCCAGGGCGTCACGCCCCGGACCGCCGGCTTCAACACCGTCGACTACGGCGCGCATGGAGCCGGAGACGCTCTTCGTCACCGACTTCCTCATGTTCGTCGGGGCCGGGAGCGCCTCCACCGGCGGCGGGATCAAGGTGACGACGCTCGCGCTGCTTGCGCTGATGGTCTGGGCGGAGCTGCGCGGCGACCCGCACGTGACCGCGTTCTCGCGGCGGCTGCCCGCCGCACGCCCAGCGGCAGGCGTTCGCGATCGCCTCGATCGCGCTCACGCTGCTGTCTTCGTCAGGCACGCTCGCGCTCATGGCCCACAGCGAGTTCACGCTCTCGCAGGCGCTGTTCGAGGCCCTCTCGGCGTTCGGCACGGTCGGGCTCTCGACCGGGATCACGGCGGACGTGGCGGCAGCTCGGCCAGTGGATCCTGATCGCGCTCATGTACCTCGGCCGCGTCGGGCCGCATACTCTCGGGGTCGCTCTCGTGCTCCGGGAGCGCCAGAGGCTCTACCGTTTCCCCGAAGAGCGACCGATCATCGGGTAGCCGCATGGCCCACAGGGAGTTCATCGTCATCGGGCTGGGCCGCTTCGGCGGGGGTCTTGCGGAGACCCTCGTCGGCATGGGCCACGAGGTGCTGGGCGTCGACGTCGACCCGAAGAACGTCCAGGAGTTCGCCGGCATCCTCACCCACGTGGTCGAGGCCGACTCGACCGACGAGCGCGCCATGGCCCAGCTCGGGGCGGGCGAGTTCGAGACCGCCGTCGTCGCGATCGGCACGGAGATCGAGGCGAGCATCCTCACGACCGCGGTGCTCGCCGACCTCGGCGTCCGCCGGATCGTGGCCAAGGCCGTGACCCAGGCGCACGGCCGGATCCTCGAGCGCGTCGGCGCCCACAGGGTCGTCTTCCCCGAGCGGGACATGGGCGTCCGCGTCGGGCACAGCCTCGCCGGCTCGATCCTCGACTACTTCGAGCTCGACCCGGGCTTCGCCATCGTCGAGACGCGCGCGCCGCGAGACCTCGTCGGCAAGACGCTCGCGGCGGCGGAGGTGCGCAAGCGCTACGGGATCACGGTCGTCTGCATCAAGCCCGGGGGCGGCTCCTTCACCTACGCCACCCCGGAAACGGTCGTCCGCGAAGGCGACATCCTCGTTGTCGCAGGCGAGAAGATGCGCGCCGAGGCGTTCGGCGAGCTCTCGTAGGAGGCTCGACCAAACGCAGCCTGTGCCGCGGGCTGCGCTCGAGCGGCGTTCCGCCAAGCCCTCCTAGGCGCAGCGCCCGCTCGAGCACGGCCCGCGCCTGTGCGACGGCCGCGGGGGCGATCTGGTGGGCAACCGGGTCCTCGCGGTAGGCGACGTCGGCGCCGGCGGCCTCGAGGCGGTCGCGGGCGTCGCGGCCGAACTCGACGCCGATCACGGGGTCGTACGTCCCGTGCGAGATCGAGACGGGCAGCCCCGCCCGGCTCTCGAGGTCGAGCTCGAACCCCTCGACGGTGGGGATGAAGCCGCTCATGGCCAGGATCGCGGCCGGGCGGGGACGCGAGGCGGCCAGCCCGAGGGCGTACGACATCACGCTCCCCTGTGAGAAGCCGCCGAGAACGGTCCGCTCCGGCGGGATGCCCGCTTCCGCGAGCGCCGCGTCGAGCCAGTCCGAGGCCTGGGCGAAGGTCGGGAGAAACGTCCCCGGGTCCGGAAAGCCGACCTCCCGCACCGCGTACCAGTGCGCGCCTCCAGGCGGCAGCGCCAGCGGGCCGCGGGGGACGAGGCCGAGCAGGCGCTGCTCCGGGTCGAGCAGGTCGAGCAGCGGGACGAGGTCGAGCTCGTCGGCGCCGCGCCCATGCAGGAGGACGAGCGCGCCCGCCGGCTCTCCCGCGGCAGGCCGGGTGCGATGGGCGATCTCGGCGCGCTCTGGGGTCACGGGGTGAGCCTAGCCAGCCGAGGCTGGCGTCCGGCCTCAGTCCCGGCCGCGGCGGTCGTCCTTCTTGTCCTCGCGGTCCTGCTTCTTCTCCTCGCGGTCCTGCTTCTTCTCCTCGCGCCGCTCGTCGCGCTTCTCGCTCCGCTTCTCGCGCTCCTCCGCCTTCTCCTTGCGGCGCTCCTCCTTGCGGGTCTCGCGGTCCGGCTTGCCGGGCTTGGGAGCGTCCCGCGGCGGCTTCGGCGACTTCGGCTCCGTCGGAGGCGGGGGCGGGGGCGGGGCCGGAGGGGGCGTTCCCGGCCGGCCCGTTGTGGAGCCGCCGCCCGGGCGGTCGGGATCCTCGGCACCGGGACCGCCGCCGGACGAGCCGGACGAGCCGGACGAGCCGGACGACGCGGTATCGCCGAGGACGCCGCTGGAGGAAGGGGTGGACGACGCCGGTGAATCCTGTGGGGTATCCGGCGCCGCCTCGGGGGTCTCCTCCTGTGTGGGAGCCAGGGCCTCGGCGACGATCTCGCCGGCCTGCGCGGTGCCGCGAAGCGGAGCGGGCAGGCTGTCGAGCGGCCTGTTTCCGGGCAGCACAAGAGGTGCCAACGCGAGCAGCGTGATGACCACGCTGAGCGCGATGGTCCAAAGCGCGTGTGTGCCTAGACGGCTCCCCACCCTTGTCCCATCGGCCAATCTTCCCTCTGACTTGAACGGTAGACGACCATCTAACCGGTTGGAACCCCTGATTCGTCCAGTCTTCGCCGGAGAGCCGCTGCATTGACGGGCGCCTGGGCAAGAATCTCGCCTCGCGGCGTGCGGCTCCAGCGGTTGTTGTTGAACAGGACGTAGACCTCGTCCGCCGTCTTCCCGAGGCCGCGAAGCGGCTCGACCCACTCCTCCAGCTCCTCGTCGGAGTAGTCGTAGTCGAAGCGGTCGCTGGCGCTGCCCCCGCGCGCGTTCCAGGTGCCGGCGTTGCGGCCGTGGAAGCGCACGTACGCGAGCGGGCTCGTGGCCGCGACGACCGTCGGGACGAGGTTCTTCGCCTCCGTGCGGGGCGCGTCGACGATCACGTTGGAGGCTCCCAGCTCCTCGAGGAGCTCGAGCGTGGCGGCGCGGTTCTCGTCGTCCAGCCAGCTGCGGTGGCGGAACTCGACGAGGGGCCGGTCGCTGCCGAGTTGCTCGACGGCCCAGCGGAGGTAGTCGACGGACACCTCCTTGTAGACGACGTAGGACGGAAATTGGAGAAGGACGCCACCGAGCTTGTCCGTCTCCCGCAGCGGCTCGAGTGCCTTGTGGAAGCGCCGAAAGACCTCCGCACGGAACTCGCGCGGCGGACGGTCGACCCGTCCGCGGTCGTCGACGGGCGCGCCGTCGCGCAGGTCGGGCGGCAGCTGCTCGACCTTCACCGGATGCCGGGTCATGACGCCGAAAGCCTTCACGTGCATGACGAAGCCGGGCGGCGTGCGCTCGACCCAGCGCGAGACCATCGTCTCGTCAGGGAGCCGGTAGTAGGTGGAGTCGACCTCGACGGTGGAGAACCGCTCCGCGTAGAAGCGGAGCCTGGCCTCGGCCGACTTGACCTCCTTGGGGTACCAGTGCTTCGTCAAGGCGTCGTCGGCCCAGGAGCACGTGCCGATGCGGATCGGAGCGGCCAAGGCCCGACACGCTAGCGATGGAGTCGTACACAGTGCCGCAGGAGGGAAGTACTAGACGGCGAGCGCCAGCTGGTCCTGGCGGCGAGCGGGGACAGGCCGGCCGCCGCCCGACGGGGCGAGCCCGTGGCGCAGCCGCAGCCGCGCGAAGCGCTCGCCGACCTGCTCCTGGTAGGCCTTCGGCGCGTAGGCGCGGCCGCCGTAGAGCTCGACGTAGCGCGGGTAGAGGAACGGATAGGCCTGCTTCAGCCACGGCATGAAGTGGTCACGGATGCCCGGGCGGACGTGGAGCACGATCGCCGAGGCCCACGAGACGCCGGCCTCGGCGCAGGCCGCCAGCACCTCGTCCAGGTGCTCCTCACCGTCGGTCAGGCCCGGGAGGACGGGAGCGACCAGCACACCCGTCCGGATGCCGGCGTCCCTGAAGCGGCTCAGGATCTCCAGGCGCTTGCGCCCCGGCGGCGTTCCGGGCTCGATCACGCGGCGCACGTCCTCGTCCAGCGTGCCCACGCTCATGGAGACCGTGAGCGCGGCCCGGTCGTGCAGCCGCCGGTAGACGTCGAGGTCGCGCAGGATCATGGTCGACTTCGTCAGGATCGAGAGCGGGTTGCGGAAGTCGGCCAGCGCCTCGACAACGCCGCGGGTCAGCCGATAGCGCCCCTCGCAGTGCTGGTAGGGGTCGGTGGCCGTGCCCATGGCCACCGTCTCCCCGTCCCAGCGTGGCGACGCGAGCTCGCGGCGCAGCACCTCGACGACGTTCGTCTTGACGACGATCTTCGAGGAGAAGTCGTCGCCGATCCCCAGGTCCAGGTAGCTGTGGAACGCGCGGGCGAAGCAGTAGTGGCAGCTATGCGTGCACCCGCGGTACGGGTTCACAGTCCAGCGGAAGGGGATCCGGCTCAGCTCCGGCACCCGGTTGAGAGCCGACTTGCAGGTGTCTTCGAGGTACTGCGCGCGAGCCACGTCTCCCGGCAGTATAGAACATATGTTCGTATTCTGCGAGCGTCGGCCCGAGGGCGTATCGTGGGTTAGGCCCCGGCAGGGGCCGGAGACAAGACACCTGATGGACGTCCAGCTTCAAGCTCTGCTCGACCGTGCCGAGGAGCACGAGTGCCTCGAGTACTCCGCCCTGGACGAGCTCGTCGAGACGCTCGAGCTCGGCGAGGACGACCTCGAGGACCTCTACGACGAGATCGCGCGCCGCGGGATCGAGCTGTGCGACGACTGCGGGCGCGAGGCGAAGGCGACCTATGTGAACGGCGACCTCGCGGTCGCCACGACCGACGCGCTCCAGCTCTTCATGCAGGAGATCGGCCGCTACCCGCTGCTGACGAAGGAGCAGGAGATCGAGCTGTCCCAGAGCATCGAGCGCGGCGATCTCGAGGCCAAGGAGCAGATGATCAACTCCAACCTGCGCCTGGTCGTCTCGATCGCGAAGCGCTACCAGGGCCACGGGCTCTCGCTCCTCGACCTGATCCAGGAGGGGATCATCGGGCTCATCCGCGCCGTGGAGAAGTTCGACTGGCGCAAGGGCTTCAAGTTCTCCACGTATGCGACCTGGTGGATTCGCCAGGCGGTGCAGCGCGGCGTGGCCAACAAGTCGCGGGAGATCCGCGTACCCGTTCACATCGTCGAGCGCGAGCAGCGCATCTCGCGTGCGGAGCGCGACCTCGCGCCGCGGCTCGGCCGCATGCCGACCGACGAGGAGGTGGCCGACGCGGCCCGGATCACCGTTACGCAGGTCGCGGAGGTGCGCGCGGCCGCGCGGGCGGTGACGAGCCTCGACAAGCCGATCGCGGAGTCGAGTGGGACGACGTTCCAGGAGCTGCTCGCGGGCAACGAGGAAGACGTCGAGCAGGAGGTCACCATCAACCTCGCGCAGGAGGCCCTGCGGGACGCGCTCGACGAGCTGCCCGACCGCGAGCGTGAGGTGCTCAAGCGGCGCTACGGGCTGAACGGCGAGCGCGACCCCGAGTCGCTGGAGGAGATCGGCCGCGGGCTCGGGATCACGCGCGAGCGTGTGCGCCAGATCGAGGCCGAGGCGCTCGAGCGGCTCGCCGTGCGACGGGAGATCGCGGCGCTCCAGGGCGTCGTCTAGCTTGCGGCGGGCTGCGGCGCTCCTGGCCCTCGTCGCCCTGGTCACGGCGACTTCCGCGGTCGCCTCCACCTGGAGCGAGCGCACCGCTGCGGCTGCGCGGTATGTCGAGGGGCGGGCGGGTGTCGAGAGCTTCGCGCTCGTCGACGACCGCGGCCGGCTGCACGGCTACCGGGTGAGGATGCGGGCGCCTTCGGCGAGCCTGCTGAAGGCGATGGCGCTCGTCGCCTATCTCAACCTTCCCTCGGTCCGTGGTCGGCCGCTGAACGACTACGACCGCAGCCTGCTCGGTCCGATGATCCGCCGCTCGGACAACGCGACCGCCGGCACCGTGCTCGGGACGGTCGGCTCGACCCGTCTCTACCGCCTGGCCGCGCGCGCCGGCATGCTCGACTTCAGCTTCGCCTGGCCGATCTGGGGCAACTCGACGACCAGCGCCCGAGACCAGGCGCGCTTCTTCTACCGCATCAGAGGGCTCGTCCCCCGCCGGCACCGCGGCTACACGATGGCCGTACTGGCGAGCATCGTCCCGTCGCAGCGCTGGGGCATCCCGCCGGAGCGGCCGCCGGCGTGGACGATCCACTTCAAGGGAGGCTGGGGCTCGGGCACGGGGCTCGTCGCCCACCAGTCGGCGCTCCTTCGGCGCGACGGTCTCCGGCTCGCGCTCTCCGTCCTCACCCGCTGGAACCCGAGCCACACGTACGGGACGACGACGATCCAGGGCGTGGCGGCGAGGCTCCTGGCGCGCCCGCTCCCGCTCGCGCCGCAGTAACCGTCGGTCCACGAAAACGAGGAGCTCGGTTCTCTCACCTCGGAAGGCTGCGGCTACCCCCGAGGATGACCGTGCTCCTCGTTCTCTCGGGGTGGATATCGGCACGTGTCGCCGGAGACTTGAGCCCTTTTCGCTCATGTCCCGCCTACGGGAACCGGGAGCTCTGCGGATCGAGGTCGAGCGCTCCGCCGTCCCGGCACTCGGAGGGGACGAGGTACTCGGCTCCCGTGCCTCGCCGGCCGGCGTTCTCGGCGAACTGCTGGCGCATCAGCTGCCGCGCGGATTCCTCGGAGAGCCCGAGCCGCTCGCCGAGACCCACACCCGACTGGAACGCGTAGCACTCTGCCACCCCCTCGTTGCGAACCCCGCGGAGGTGCCACGCCTCGTGAGCGAGCACGGCGAGCGCCCTGCCGGTCTGGCTGCCGGTGGCCTCCCCGTCGAAGGCGAGGCGGTAGAGGGAGAGGCAGCGCTCGGGGGTCAGGTAGGTGAGGTCCCCGCCTACGGTGGCCACTCCGTCGGCGTGCTGGACGGCGCCGACGTACTGGCCGGACTCGTCACAGCGGACGCGCACGGGCTTCCCCGCGATTGTCGACGCCTCCTGCGAGAAGCGGTCCTGCGCCTCGGTCCTCGTCTGCACGGAGAGGGAGTCCCAGCCTGTCCGGCTCATCACCAGCCAGAGGAGCACGAGCGCGCCGATCACGGCGACGCCGAGGAGGAACTGGCGCACCGGGGTCGCGAAGCCGAGTGTCTCCTCGACCTCGTCTTCCTCCTCGTCCTCGTCCTCGAGCAGCCAGCGGTAGCCGTAGAGCTCCCTGTCGATCTCCTGCGGCCCGCGGTCGGGGCGCGGGGCGGGCGGCCGCCCCAGCGCACCGACGAAGAAGTTGACCTCCAACCCGAGCGCGACGAGGAACGCGATCCAGACGGGCACCGCCGAGCGCACCTCGTACGGCCCGAAGATCGCGGCGAGCACGAAGACGATTAGCGCGGCGCGCAGCGCCGTCGGCAGCATGGGAAGCCGCTCCGCCAACCGGTGCATGCGACGACGGTAGCCCGCGGCGAGGGCTCTGCGCTGGCTCAGGCCGCTCGGGCGGCCTCCCGGCCGTACGCGTCGAGGAAGCCTTGGCGCCAGCTCGGGTGCCTGAGGTGCCAGCCGAGCAGGCGCTTCGCCTTCGCGTTCGAGGCGCCGCGGCTCTCCGTCATCAGCACGATGCCCGCCTCGCCGGCCGCGAGGCGCGCGAGCCAGCGCGGGACGCGTCGAGGGGGCTTCGCGCCGATCGCCGCGGCCAGCATCGGCAGCCACTCGCGCACGGGCGCAGGCTCGTCGTCGACGACGTTGTAGATGCCGGGATCGCCCCGCTCGACGGCGAGGACGGTCGCCGCTGCCGCGTCGTCCAGGTGGACGAACGAGAACATGCCGCCCCCGTTGCCGACGATCGGGAACTTGCGCTTCCGCACGAGCTCGATCTGTGCGTCGTCGGGGGAGCCGTAGAAGCCGCCGTACCGGAGTGCGATGCCGCCGTGCCCGACGGCCGCCTCCTCCAGGTGCCGGATGGCGGCGAGCGTCTCCGACATCTCCTCCGCGGGCGTCGGGTCGAGCGGGTCCTCCTCGGTCTTCACCGGCCCGCCGATCCTGGCGTACGGCCAGCCGGCAAAGCTCTGAGCCACAAATCGGGGCACGCCGAGCTTCCGGGCGGCGGCGAGCAGCGCGTCCGTCCCCTCTGTCCGCAGGCGGTTCGTCGCCGCGAAGCTCTCGTCGAAGTGCTTGAAGTCGAGTGCGCCCGCAAGGGCCGTCGCCTGGTGGACGATCGCGTCCGGCTCCGCCGCCGCCACGGCGTCCAGCACCGCGGCCGGGTCGAGGAGATCGAGCACGACCGGCTCCGCGCCGAGCTCGGCGAGCCGGTTTCCCTTGGCCGTCGTGCGGGAAGTCCCGATCACGTCATGGCCGTTCTGCACGAGCTGGGGAACGATCCGAGCTCCGATGGCCCCGGTCGCTCCCGCTACGAAGACTCTCATGGTTCTCCTTTCCGTCTCTGTGGAGGAAGACGGTGCTGTCCCGCGTGGTGTGACACCGTCACGGCCCGCCTTCCCACCTCGTCTCTGGTGACATGGAGAGCCAGGACGAGCTGAGGCCGTACCTCTTCGCGATCGCCTACAGGATGCTGGGCTCCGTGGCCGAGGCCGAGGACGTCGTCCAGGAGGCGTTCCTGCGCTACCACGAGCGCGGGGTGCAGGCCGACGAGCCGAAGGCCTACCTGGCGACCGTGACCACGCGGCTCGCCATCGACCAGCTGCGCTCGGCCCGCGCCCGCCGCGAGGTCTACCCCGGCGAATGGCTGCCGGAGCCGCTGGTGGAGGACGAGGCCGCCCGTCATGCGGAGACGGCCGACTCGCTCTCGCTCGCCTTCCTCCACCTGCTCGAGAAGCTTTCGCCGGTCGAGCGGGCCGTCTTCCTCCTGCGCGAGGTCTTCGACTACCCCTACGAGGACGTGGCGGGGATCGTGGGCAAGAGCCCGGAGAACTGCCGCCAGATCCTCGCGCGGGCGCACCGCCACATCGAGGAAGGACGACGGCGGTTCGACGTCTCCCGCGAGGAGCGCGAGGAGGTCGCCCGCCGCTTCCTGGCCGCCTGGGAGGATGGCGACACCGACGCGCTCGTCGAGGTGCTGGCCCCCGACGCGACCGTCTACGGCGACGGCGGCGGCAAGGCGCCGTCCGTGACCGTGCCTCTCGTCGGCGCCGAGCGGGTCGCGAAGGCGCTGATCGGCTGGGGCAGGCGGGCGCGCGAGCTCGGCCTCGTTCACCACGCCGCCCTCGTGAACGGCGAGCCGGGGCTTGTCTTCCGCAGCGCGGACGGACGGGCGGTCTGGGTGGCTTCGCTCCAGGTCTACGACGGCGTCGTCGTGGCCGTGAGGTCGGTCCTGAACCCGGACAAGCTCGGGCATCTGCCGGCGGACACGCGGGCCTGAACAACGGCGGCGACGAGGCGTTACACTCGCACGAAGTGCGACCCTTCGGGTCTCTAGGGGAAAGGGGAGTCATGCGCACGATTGGGATCGGGTCCGCGCTCGTCGCGATCGTCCTCGCTTTTGCGGCCTCCGCCGCGACGGCGCCGTCGAACGACGACGAGCTCTTGAAGGACGAGCAGCATTTCCTCGCGCAGTCGAAGAAGACGTATACGGGCGGCCAGAAGGCCGCCAAGGTGAGGAACATGGAGGTGGTCGGGAGGAACGACCTTGGCGGCCGCGGCTTCAACGCGGACGTCTGGGTCCACGAGGGCTACGCGTACATCGGTCACTGGGGGTTCTCGGACTGGACGAACGGCTCGAAGACCCGCTTCTGCCCGTCGCCGCCGAAGAACGGCATCGCCGTCGTCGACGCGACCGATCCGGCCAGACCCGGTCATGGTCTCGCGCCTCGTCAACCCAACGGGCACGTCAGCGGAGGACGTCACCGTCTTCACCGCGCGCTTCGGCCCGTACGCAGGGCGCGACATCGCGGCGGTGGGGATCCAGGTCTGCGGTGGCTCGCGGCTGGATCCGAGCTTCCCGCGCGGGCTGATGCTGTTCGACGTCACGAATCCCGTGGCGCCGGTGCAGCTCGGCTACATCAGCACCGGCTGCTGCACGCGCGGGCTCCACGAGCTCGAGTACGGCCACCGTGCCGACCTCGGGCGCACGTTCATCTACGCGTCCGTGCCGACGAGCGAGTACGAGGAGGAAGGCTCGCCGAGCGGCTACCGCGACCTGCTGGGGCGAGGCGACTTCAGGCTGATCGACGTCACGAACCCCGCAGCGCCGACGGCGGTCTCCGACTGGGGCGTCGTCCACGACGCCGGCGGAGGGCTCAACCCGGCCCAGGGTTGCGACGCCGACGCGGAGTACGGACACAGCGCCGAGCCGTCCGAGGACGGGAGGCTGGCGTTCCTTGCGTACTGGGACAGCGGCTTCGTCGCCATCGACCTGACCAATCCCGCGAACCCGGTCCTGCGGGGCCACACCGTCTACGGCACCGACGAGGACGGCGACGGCCACTCCTCGATGTACGACGATGCCCGTCGGCTGCTCTTCTCAGCAGACGAGGACTTCTGCAAGAACAGCACTGGCGGGATCGAGCCGGGCTACGGCTACCTGCGCATCTGGGACTACTCGAACCTGGCCGCGCCGGTGCAGATCGGCGAGTACCGGACGCCCAACTCGGGCGCCCGCCTGCCGATCGGCTCCGGCGACTACACGATCCACAACCCGATGCTCATGGGCACGGACGTGTACATCTCGTGGTACTCGGACGGCGTCCGGGTGGTCGACGCGAGCGACCCGACTGCCCCGGAGGAGGTCGCGTACTTCGTGCCTCCGGCCGGTCAGAACCCGGTGAAGCCGTCCCAGCGAGGCACGCTCTCGAATACGCCCCAGGTATGGGGGGTCTTCGTGGACGAGGAAACCGGCCTCGTCTACGCGAGCGACATGAACACCGGCCTCTGGATCCTCAGGCGCACCGACTGACCGCCTGACGGCGTGGCGGGCGGGCGGCGCGGCTGAGGCGCGCCGCCCGCTCCGTCGCGCGCCCGGGCGGGCACACTGGGCAGAGATATCTGACTAAGATCAGAGAATGGACGATGCGAAGGTTGCGCAGGTCCGCCGCTTCAACCGTGCGGTCACGCAGCGCGTCGGGGTGCTCGACGACAGCTACCTCGCCCGGGGTCGCCCGCTCGGCGAGGCGCGCGTTCTCTGGGAGATCGGTGAGGAGGGTTGCGAGGTGCGGGCGCTCCGCACGCGGCTCGGCCTCGACTCGGGCCACGCCAGCCGGCTCCTGCGCTCGCTCGAGCGGGCGGGGCTGGTCGAGGTGACCGCGGGGGCAGCCGACCGCCGCGCACGCACGGCACGGCTCACCGAGGCCGGGCTCGCCGAGCGCGAGGTAGTCGACCGGCGGAGCGACGAGCTAGCCAGGTCCTTCCTCGAGCCGCTGACGGCGAGCCAGCGAGAGCGCCTGGTCGGCGCGATGCGCGAGGTCGAGCGGCTTCTCACCGTAGCTCTGGTCGAGATCCGGGAGGTCGACCCGACGCATCCCGACGCGCGCCAGTGCCTCCGCTCCTACTTCGCCGAGCTCGACCGCCGCTCGGACACGCCCTTCGATCCGACGACGGGCTCGACCGCCGAGCCGCACGAGCTCCGGCCTCCCGCCGGCGTGCTCCTGGTGGTGTACCTCCGGGGCGCGCCGATCGGCTGCGGCGCGCTCAAGCACTACCCCGACGCGCCGTCCGACATCAAGCGCATGTGGGTTGCGGAGTCGGCCCGCGGGCTCGGGATCGGGCGGCGGCTCCTGGCGGAGCTCGAGGCGCGCGCGGCCGAGCACGGAGACCGGTCGGTGCGCCTGGAGACGAACGCCGCGCTCACGGAGGCGATCGCGCTCTACCGCTCAGAGGGCTACGTCGAGGTACCGGCGTTCAACGACGAGCCCTTCGCGCACCACTGGTTCGAGAAGATCCTCCGGTAGCCATCCACCAGGGAGGTCTGATGCACACCGTCATCCGCGCAGGCGAGCTGCGCCGCAGCCGCGGCGGCACGATCACGTTCGAGGGCGAGCCCCACGGCTCGGGCGTCTCGTTCTTCCTCGTCGACAGCGAGCCGGGCGCCGGGCCGGGCCTGCACACCCACCCTTACTCGGAGACGTGGGTCGTCCGCTCGGGCACGGCGCGCTTCACCGCCGGCGGCGAGGAGCTCGAGGCCGGGCCCGGCGACATCATCGTCGTCGGCGCCGAGACGCCGCACAAGTTCGTCAACGCCGGCCCGGGGCGGCTCGACATCGTCTGCATCCACGCCTCGCCGGTCATGATCCAGGAGAACCTCGAGGAGTGAGCCGTTAAGCTCCGCCCGTGCTCGCGCCCAGGATCCGTCACACGGTCGCCTTCGCGCTCGCCCACGGCGAGGGCTCCGAGGAGGAGCGCGACTTCCTCGCTGCGGCCGCGCGCCTGGCGGAGATCCCCGGCGTCGAGGCGTTCGAGGTCCTGCGCGAGGTCAGCCCGAAGAACGGCTTCCGTTTCGGCCTCTCGATGGAGTTCGCCGACCAGGCGGCCTACGACGGGTACAACGAGCACCCGGCGCACGTCGCCTTCGTGCAGGAGCGCTGGCTCCCCGAGGTCAGCGACTTCCTCGAGGTCGACTACACGGCCGTCTGAGCGGCTCGTCGACCTCGGCGCGCCGAACGGCCTTACCGAGTCGTTACCCCGCCCTGGGTGGTCGGTGGGACGATTCGCCAAAGCCAAGAGCAAGAGGAGGATGACCATGCCACCACGTCTCATCTTCAAGAAACAGATGTCCAACAAAGGCAATCAGGGCCATCGTGCAACGGGGTGTTCTCTTCCTCCGCTGCCGGCCAACCGGGACACGTCGCGAGAGACGGGACGGCCGAACCGTCCCGTCCGTCTCATCGGGCTTGTCGATGAGACCGTCATCCGGCGGTCCGGTGCCCACTTTGCTAGCGGCGGGGTGGGATTCGAACCCACGAAACGGCTCAGCACCGTCTAGCCGTTTCAAGGCGGCTCTGTTTCGGCTCAAGGGTGCGGGATTCGGCCAGATGCGCCCCAGTTTGATCCCCGAGTCCCACTAGCTGGCTACCACGCGCGCACAGTGGTTACTTGCCCCCCTCCCCCGAAGCAGCTGCCCCCAACTTGCGGATGCGTTGACTAGCCTTCGGCCGGTGACCGGTCGGCGGCTGGCGGTGATCGGCGTTCCGACGAGCGCGGGCGCCTTCGCCCCTGGCCAGGAGCGTGCGCCGGCCGCGCTGCGCGAGGCGGGCCTGATCGAGCTGCTGCGCGAGGCAGGCGTGGATGTCCGCGACCAGGGGGACCGCGACGTCTGGCGCTGGCGGCCCGACCACGAGAATCGGGGCGCGCAGAATCTCGACGCGGTCGTCGACATCGTGCACGACACCGCCCGCCGGGTGGCGCAGGCGGTCGGGGCGGGCGAGGCGACGCTCGTCCTCGGGGGCGATTGCACGGTCGGAATCGGAGACGGTCGCTGGGCACGTGGGCAGCGGGGAGCGCGTCGGGCTGCTCTACTTCGACACCCACGCCGACCTCAACCTCCCGGACGAGGCCGGCCCGGGTGCGCTCGACTGGATGGGCATGGCCCACATGCTCGGCGAAGAGGGTGCGGCGCGCGAGCTCGCCGAGGTCGGGCCCCTCTCGCCGCTGCTCGCTCCCGCGCAGGTCGTCTTCTTCGCTTGGGGCCCCGAGCAGGCGACGGACCGCGAGCGTGCGGCGATCGAACGTCTCGCCGTGGACGTCGTCCCCGTCGGCGAGGTCAGTGCGGATCCGTCAGCCGCGGCGCGCCGCGCCCTCGAGCTGCTCGAGGGCCGGGCGGAGCGGCTGCTCGTCCACTTCGACGTCGACGTGATCGACTTCACCGACGTGCCGCTGTCCGAGAACACCGGCCGCAACGAGGGCCTCGCATACGAGCACGCGCTCGAGGCGCTTGCTGCCCTAGCCCGCTCGCGGCGGATCGTCGGCCTAACGGTCACGGAGCTGAACCCCGACCATGTCGAGGCGGGCGCCGGGAGCGTCGAGCGGCTCGCGCGTGACCTCGCACGAGCCTGCACACCAGGCTAGTCTCGTGCGCTGGCTCGCTCGACGCCATTCACCCGGCGCCTCTCAGGGGCGGCTCTTCCGGTCCCCGATCGACCCCCCGGGGGTCGGCGTGACCGTGGTCGCTTCGAGTGACGACCGCGCAACTCGCGGTCCTCGTCAGCGGCCTCGTCTAAGCGTCCGACTCGCGAAGTCCTAGCCTCATCGTGCCGGGGCGAGGTCAGGGTCGTCCTAGGGAAACCTTGCGGTCCACGCCCCGGCTCTCTCAGTCGAACAGGCGGCGGGCTACGAGCGTGGTGATCAGCGACTGGAAGGAGGACTACAACCACCGCCGACGGCACAGCGCCCTCGGCTACCAGGCCCCAGCGGTCTACGCTGCAGCCCGCACCCATCCATGATCGACTCTCACTGACTGCGCACCTATGTCACGTGCTTCAGTCGGTTGCATACTGCGGGCGCCCGGCCGGCCGGTAGACCTGGATCGTCACGCCCATCGGGAAGGCTCGCGAGTGGACCAGGTCAAGCGCTATGTCCGGGCCCGCGTCGGGGAATAGCCGCGCGCCCTGGCCGACGACCACGGGGACGATGAGCAGGTTCATCTCGTCGACGAGGTCGTTCTCGAGCAGCCACCGGGTCAGGGCGCCGCTGCCGTGCACCTGCAGCTCACCCGCCGGCTTGGCTTTCAGCTCGCCGATGGCCGCCGCGAGGTCACCGGAGAGGACGGTCGTGTTCGCCCATTGCGGGTCGGTGAGCGTGTTCGACGCGACGTACTTGGGCTGCCTGTTCAAGGCACCGACGATGGGGTCCTCCAGATCTTCCCTCACGCCCCAGTAGCCGGCGAAGAGCTCGTAGGTCCGCCGGCCGAACAGGAACGCGTCGGCGCGCTGGTAGATCTCGTGGACGAACGTCATGGCCTCGTTGTCGAACAGCGGTTTGGGCGGCCTTGCCCATCCGCCGCGCTCGAATCCGTTCCTGCGGTCCTCATCCGTCGCGCCGCCGTTTCCCTGCATCACTCCATCGACTGAGACCTGCGTGGTGGTCGTCAGTTTCATGGTCGTGGTTCCCTTCTCGTTGGTTTGGTCGTCGTTCGGTTAGACCGGGCCGCCGCTGCCGATCTCATCGATCATGCCGACAAGAGAACGCGACGAGGACGAGCAGCTCGGTGCCCGTAGGCGACGCATGAGGCGCGTCCGCGCGTGGCAATCCCTCTAGACAAGTGGGATTCCGCCGGGCTAGCGGCGGGGGTGGGATTCGAACCCACGGAGCCGCTGTACGGGCTCGGCGGTTTTCAAGACCGCCCCTTTCGACCGCTCGGGCACCCCGCCCGCGCGCCAGTCTAGTCGCCGGGCTCGATGCGCTTGGGGGCGCCGAAACCGACCAGGACTTCGGGCACCGAGACCGCGCCGCTCTCGTCCTGGTAATTCTCCAGGATCGCGATCATCGCCCTGGCGGTGACGGCGGTGCCGTTCAGGGTGTGGACGAACTCGACGCCGGCTTCGGTGCGGAAGCGGATCTCCAGGCGGCGCGACTGGTAGTCGGTTGTGTTGGACGTCGAGGTGAGCTCGCGGTAGCGGGCCTGGCCGGGGAACCACCCCTCGATGTCGTACTTCTTCCTGGCCGAGGCGCCGAGGTCGCCGGCGGCGATGTCGACCACGCGGTACGGGATGCCGAGCTCGCCGACCAGCGCCTCCTCGGTTGCCAGCAGCCGCTCGTGCTCCTCGGCCGAGTCCTCCGGGCGACAGAAGACGAACATCTCGACCTTGTCGAACTGGTGCACGCGGAACATGCCGCGCGTGTCCTTGCCGGCGGCGCCGGCCTCGCGGCGGAAGCAGGTCGAGTAGCCCGCGTAGCGGAGCGGGAGCGCGTCCGCGTCCAGGATCTCGCCTCCGTGCATGGCCGCCAGGGCCACCTCGGATGTCCCAGTCAGATAGAGCTCGTCGCGCTCGACCCGGTAGAGGTTGACCTCCTCGGTGGGGAGGAAGCCGGTGCCGTACATCGCCTCCTCGCGCACGAGCACGGGTGGGAGCACCGGCGTGAGCCCGGCGGCGGTCAGGCGGTCGAGCGCGAAGCGGTAGAGCGAGAGCTCGAGCAGCGCGGCCGCGCCGACGCGGTAGACGAAGCGCGAGCCGGAGACCTTCGCGCCGCGCTCGGTGTCGATCCGGGCGAGCTCCAGGTGGTCGCGCGGCTCGAAGGCGAACGACGGAGGCTCGCCGACGCGGCGCAGCTCGACGGCGTCCTCGTCCGTGAAGCCGTCCGGGGAGCCCGGGTCGGGCGGCGAGGGAACGCGCTCGAGCAGCTCGGTGCGGCGCTGCTCGGCGGCCGCCAGCTCCTCCTCGACCTGCTGCAGCTCGGCCTTGACGCCTTTCAGCTCCTCGATCTGCTCGGGCGTCGGCTTTCCCTTGAGCTTCGTCTTCGCACGGAGCTCGTCGACCCGAGGGACGAGCGCGAGCCAGGCGCGGTCGGCCTCCATGAGCGCGTCGAACTCCTCGGCGGCGCCCTTCCGCGCCAGCGCGGCGCGATAGGCGTCGGGCTCGGCGCGGGCGGCGCGGATGTCGATCATCCGCGTGAGTCTAGAAGCGCTTCCACGACCTGGGCGACTCCCTCCTCGGCGGCCGAGGGGCAGACCCAGTCGGCCACGGCGAGCACGCGCGGGTGCGCGTTCGCGACCGCGACGCCGAAGCCGGCCCACTCGAGGAGCTCGACGTCGTTCTCGCCGTCGCCGAAGGCGACGGTGCGCTCGCGCGTGAAGCCCAGATGCTCGGCCAGGAAGCCGAGCCCCGAGCCCTTCGTGACCTCGGGACTCGCGAACTCGAGAAAGAAGGGCAGCGACTTGGAGATGTAGAGCCGCCCGTCGAAGCGCGCCTTCATGCGCACCTCCAAGCCGTCCAGGAGGTCGGGGTCGTCGATGGCCACGAGCTTCGTCGGCGGCGCGGACAGCCAGGCAGTGAGGTCGCCGACCTCGTGTAGCGGGAGGTTCTGGAAGCCGGCGTACCGCTCGGCCTCGGGCGTCACCTCGTCGACGTAGAGCTCGTCGTCGACGTAGCAGTTGACGTGAAAGCCTTCCTCGCCGAGGACGGCGATGGTCTCGCGCGCGAGCTCGAGCGGGATCGGCTCGTGCCGCAGGAACTCGCCCGTGCGCGGGTCGGCGACGACGGCGCCCTGGTAGCAGATGACCGGGTCGTCGATGCCGGCCTCCACGAGGTATGGCCGCACCGAGCGGAACATGCGGCCGGTGACCACGATCGCGCGGATCCCGGCGTCCCTCGCGCGGGCGATGGCAGCCTTCGTGCGCGGCCGGAGCTTGCCGTCCTCCCAGATCAGCGTCCGGTCGAGGTCGCAGGCGAGGACGTCGACCTCGCGGGGGAATCCGGCGGGGAGGATCAGCCGCCGGCGGAGACGACGTAGGCGGCCACGTTGGCGATCTCCTCCTCGCTCAGCGTGCCGCTGTAAGCCTGCATGCCGCCGCCGCCGTTCGTGATCTGCGTCTGTGCGGCGGCGAAGTCCACGCTCGACTCGTCAAGGTTCGGGCCGACGGTACCGGTCGCGCCGGCGTCGGACAGCGTGTGGCAGCTGCCGCACCCGGTGGAGGCAAAGACCTCCTTGCCCGCGGCCGGGTCGCCCTCGGTGGCGCCCCCTCCATCCTCGCTGCCGGTCGGGACCTCACCGATCACGGTCTCGGGCGTGGGCGTGGCATCCTCGGAGCCGCCGCACCCTGCGACGACGACGAGAGCGGCGAGAGCGAGAACGACTGCGCCGACGCGGGCCATGGCCCGCGAAGCATACCCGCCATCGCGGCGGCCAATCCCGTCGTACCGACGAGCAGGACGTCGGTCGGCGAGTCGTTGACGACCATGGAGACGGCGATCGCGGCGGCGAGGGAGAGTGGCACCGCGAGGTCGGCGAGCGGCTCGGGTCGCCGCAGGATCCGGACGACGAGGAACGCGAAGGCTGCGAGCAGCACGAGGACGAACAGGCCTGTCCACCACGACGAGGTCGCGCGCTCCCAGGAGAGCTCGATGCGCTCGACGAGGTCGCCGCCCAGTCCGACCGGGCCGTCCTCGAGGGCGGAGGTGACGTGGCTCGAGCCCCCGGTCGCGGCGTCCAGCCCGATCAACCCGAGCGCGAGGGCCAGCGAGGCGCCGACCGCGAGCGCCAGCGCCCGCCGGCCGCCGCCCGCGAGCAACACGGCGAGGACGGCGAAGCCGGCGGCGAGGACGATCGCACCGCCTCCGTCCGCGCCGAAGCGGTTTCCCGCCACCGCGACGAAGGCGACGAGCGCGGTTCCGGTGAGGGCGGCCCAGCCGAGCGCTGCGAAGAGGAGCGCCCCTCCCGCGAGCGCCGGCACGAGCAGCATGGTCTCGAGGAGGTTCGAGAGCCCGAAGTAGCGTGAGTTTTGCGTGGGCCCGAACGGCGAGAGCGCCACCGTCGTCCCGTCGATCCCGAGCGCGAGCAGGTAGGCGGCGACGACGCCGCCGAGGAAGAGGCCGAGGGCGAGCGACGGGCGCACGAACCGTGCGACGAGCAGGCCGCCGAGCGCCACGGCGAGGCCGAGCACGACGAGCACGACCCAGAACGCGGAGACGCCGGCGATCCCGAGGATCAGGTTGGCCAGCAGGGCGGCGGAGAAGCCTGGCACGGCCGCCGCCGGCGCGAAGAAGGCCAGCAGGAGGACGAGCGCGCAGACGAGGATCGTCGCCGGCAGGCGCACGCGGTTGTTCGCCTCGATCCGCTCGTCCAGGTCGCGGAGCTCGGCCACCGCGTCTCCGGCCGGCTCGGAGCCGAGCGCGTCGTCCTGGCCGAGTGCGGTCGGCGCGACGTCCACGACCGAGACGAGGCCGGGGATGCGCGTCGACTCCGAGGTCAGGAGCCCCTCGTACCCCGGCCCGACGACAAGGATTGGATAGCGCTGGTCGTTGGCTTGGAGGCCACCCTCGGGGAGCCCGACGTAGATGGCGGGCCCCCCGGCGCTTCCGAGCTGCCCCTCCGTCGTGCTGAGGAGTTCTGGGCCGGACGGAGTGCCGCCGCGAAGGGAGTTCCGCACCTCTCCGCGCACCAGTGACGCCAGCGCGAGCTCCGCGCTCGTCTCCGGCCCCGCGCCGGGGTTGAGGAGGCCGACGGCGCCGCTGTCCTGTACGCGCTCGAGGTCGTCCACCGTGAAGCCCGGCACCACGACGACCTCGAAGTCCGTAGCCTGCGCCGGGCCGGCCATGAGCGCCATGAACGCGAGAGCGAGCACCGCTGTCCGGACCATCCCGGGAACTCTAGGCGCGGCGGCGATCGCGCTCGTCGTCGGGCTGGCGCTCGTCCTCTTCGGCCCGCCGCCCGGCGACCTGCCCGCACACCTCTACCGCACGGAGCTCGTGCGCGACGGCGTGCTCGTCTGGGACACATTCTGGTACGCGGGCCACTATCCGCTCCTCGGCTACAGCCTCCTGTACTACTTCCCGGCGGCGCTCGTCGGTAACGACCTCGTCGCGCTCGTTTCCGTGGTTGCCGCGGCCGCGCTTTTCGCCTCACTGGCGGAGCGGGAGTGGGGGGAGGCCGCGCGCTGGCCGGCGCGCGTGTTCGCGGTCGTCGCCTGCGGCCCGCTCTTCACCGGGACGTATCCGTTCGCGGCCGGGCTCGCAGCCGCTCTTGGCGCCCTGAAGGCGCTGCAGCTCGGGCGGCGGTGGACGGCGATCGGCCTCGCCGCGCTGACGCTCGGGCTCTCGCCGCTCGCCTTCCTCTATCTCTGCCTGGCCGTCGTCGCGGCGTTCCTCGCGCGGCGTCCCGGGCTGGACCGGGGCGCGGTCGCACTGGGCGGGGCGCTGCTGGCGCTCGGGCTGTTCCAGGGCGCCCTGCTCCTGCTCTACGCGGAGGAGGCCGAGTACCCCTTCTTCCGGGTGGAGGAGCTGCTCGGCGTCGTCGCCCTCTCGGGCCTCTGCATCGCGCTGGCGCTGCGAGCCGAGCGGGGCCGGTTTCTGGCGGCGGTCTTCGGGCTCTGGACGCTGGCCGCGGTGATCGCCTTCCTGGTGCCGTCGCCGATCGGCGAGAACGTGACGCGACTGCGCGGGATCGTCCTGCCGCTCGCCCTCCTCGCCGCCGCGGTCGCCTCTTACCGGCCGCGCTGGCTCGCGGGCGTCGCGGTCGCCGGCGCCCTGGCCTTCACGGTGGTGCCCTACGTGGGCGCTGCGCTCCACCGCGGCGACACGCGCTCGGCCGAGGAGGCGTACTGGGAGCCTGCGCTCGACCTCCTGCGCGCGCGCTCCAGCCCGGACTTCCGCGTGGAGGTCGTCCCGACGGGCGACCACTGGGAGGCGTACTGGCTGCCCCGGGCCGGCATCCCGCTCGCGCGCGGCTGGTACCGACAGCTCGACATCGCACAGAACCCGCTGTTCTACGAGGAGCCACTCGAGCCCGAGGCCTACCGCGCCTGGCTGGACAAGCTCGGCGTCCGCTTCGTTCTCCTCCCCGACACGCAGCTCGGCAGAATCGGAGAGGAGCGGGAGGCCGAGCTCCTGCGCTCGGGCCGGGCGGGGCTCGTCGAGCTAGGGCGCGCCGGGGAGGTCACCGTCTACGAGGTGCCGGATGCCGAGCGGATCCTCACCGGCCCTGGCGAGGCCCGGCTGACCACGCTCGGCCACGACCGCATCGAGGGCGAGGTCGGCGCGCCTGGCGAGTACCGGCTCGCCGTCCGCTGGACGCCCACCTGGCGAGTCGAGTCCGGCGACGTCTGCCTGGAAGAGGCGCCGGACGGGATGACCCGGGTGGTCGCTCGGTCCGCCGGGCCCTTCGCGCTCGGCGTCTCCTGGCTCCCGCGGGCGCCCGGTTGCCCCGAGGGCGCCAGCTAAGCTTCGCCCATGAGACGCAGGGCTTACGGACGCGACCGCGGGCTCTCCACGCGCCTGTTCCTGACGATGTTCCTCCTCGGCGCGCTGTACGTCGTCTTCTTCGTCGTCCTGGTGAACGTCTTCCAGCTCGGGATCGTGCCGATGGTGCTCCTGCTGGGGGCGCTCGCGTTCTTCCAGTACTACACATCCGACAGGATCGCGTTGGCCGCCGCCGGGGCGAAGGTCGTCCAGCCCGACGAGGCGCCCGAGCTGCACGCGATGGTCGACCGGCTGTGCGCCATGTCGGATCTTCCGAAGCCGCGCGTTGCGATCATCCCGACCGACGTCCCCAACGCGTTCGCCACCGGCCGCAGCCCCAAGCACTCGGCCGTGGCGGTGACGCAGGGTCTCTGGAACCGGCTCGAGCCCAAGGAGGTCGAGGGCGTGCTCGCGCACGAGCTCTCGCACATCGCCAACCGCGACGTGGCAGTGATGACGATCGCAAGCTTCTTCTCGATGCTGGCGGCGTTTCTCATGCGCATGGGACTGTGGACGGGGATGATGGGCGGCGGCCGCAACCGCGACAGCGGCGGTGCGCCGGCGATCCTGATCATGATCGCCGTCTCGTTGATCACGTACGTGCTCAGCACCATGCTCATCCTCCTGATCTCGCGCTACCGGGAGTTCGCGGCCGACCGCGGCGCCGCGGTCATCACCGGCGCGCCCGAGAACCTGATGAGTGCGCTGCAGAAGATCGCCAGCGACATGACCCGGATTCCGCAGCGCGACCTCCGCCAGCTGGAGGGCATGAACGCGTTCTTCATCATCCCGACGAACGTGAAGCGGACCGCCACCGAGCTCTTCATGACCCACCCGCCGCTCGAGAAGCGCCTCGCCCGCCTGGCCGACATCGCGGCCGAGATGGGCCGCCCGATCGCCGCATAGGATCTCCCGGCGCCGGGTACCCTCCGGCGCGCAGTGGAACGGAGGGATCTCGGCCGAGACATCGGGTTGTCGGTTCGGATGGCGCTTGCGCTCGTGCCGATCCTCGCCCTGTACCTGCTCGCGCTCCTCCTTGCTCTGACGATCCTCGTGTCGGCGCTCGCGAGCGGCAGCTGGGGCGCCTTGCTCGGGTGGTTCGTGTTCGCGGTGGGTTTCGTCGTGCTGGCCGTCCTGCACTGGCACCGGGGCGAGGAGCTCGTCCTGCGAACCGTCCGGGCGAAGCCGCTCGGCCCGGGGGAGGAGCCCGAGCTCCAGGCGCTCGTCGAGCGGGTCGCGGCCGCCGCCGACCTGCCTCCGCCGCGGGTCGCTCTCATCCGCTCATGGGCGCCGAACGCGCTCGCCGCCGGGCTTCGGCCCGAGGGGACGACGATCGCCGTCACGACCGAGCTCCTGCGCCGCCTCGACGAGCCGGAGCTCGAGGCCGTCGTGGCCCACGAGCTCGCGCACGTGGCCAACCGTGACGGGCTCGTCATGACGTTCGTCTCCGGCCCGGCGATGCTGGGCTCGGCGATGTGGAACTCGGGCAATGCCCGCGGCCAGATCGCCTATGTCCTGCTTTACTGGCCGGTGCACGTGATCGGCCTCTTCTTGCTCTGGACCATCTCCCGCTATCGCGAATACGTGGCCGACCGTGGCTCGGCGACGATCACAGGCGCGCCCGAGCAGCTGATGAGCGCCTTGACGAAGATCTCCGGCCGCGCGGCGCGCGGGGACCTGCGCGGCGGCGCCGCGGTGAGCGCACTCTGCATCGTTCCCGCGCAGCGAAAGACCAGGCTCGACTTCGTCCGCCGGCTCGAGATCTTCATGGATCACCCGCCGGTCGAGAAGCGCCTGCGCGAGCTGAGCGAGATCGCGCGCGACCTTGGGACGGCGCCGAGCTGATGGGCCTCGGCGACGTCCTCTTCGGACGCAAGAAGCTCAAGGGTGCCAAGCTCGACCGGCTCTTTGCCCTCTCGACCGCCCAGGTGACGCTCGAGACGGAACTCGGCCTGCTTCCGGCGGGAGCCGCCGGAGTCGTCTTCAAGTCGCTCTCCGCCGGGGAGTTCATGCGTGCGGAGCAGGAGATCGACGAGCTCCTCGGCGTCGTCGCGCAGACCTCGGGCTCGGAGGTGCGGCGCCGCCAGGACAGCCTCGGCTACCAGTGGCTCGTCGTGCGCGACCGCGACTTCGAGGACCTCGTCACCGGCGTCCACCTGGTCGCGAGCGAGCTCGTCGCCCACGGCTTCGGCGAGCAGCTCCTCGCCGCGCTCTTCGCCTTCGAGCGCCGCGACGGCGACCGCCCGACGTACTTGATCTACGGTTTCAAGCGCGGCGCGTTCTGGCCCTTCGTCCCCACGGGCGAAGGCCAGGAGCGCGACAACGCGGAGGAGCTGCGCCTCCGCAACGAGCTGCAGGGCGAACTGCCCATCGAGGAGGACCTGAGCCGTTGGCTCGGCCTCTTCGACGCGCCGCTGGACTAGGGCCGTTTCGCGAGTCCTCGCCGAAGGAGAACCCCGGCCGAGATGCCGGCGGCGGTGAATCCCGAGTAGACGAGCGCCAAGTACCAGCCTGGAACGGCCTCGACTTCGGCGGACAATGCGATCCAGACACCGAGTGCGACCGCGGCGAGCAGAGCCCACCACCGACCCACGAGTGAGCCGACGAGGAAGCCTGCAACGAGCACGAGCACAACGAGCATGGTGCGTAGATCGACCCGGCGAAGTCGCTCCTCAAGCCCGCACTTCAGAACGTCCCCATGCCGAGACCGCGCGGAGAACCAAGCTCGCAGAATTCTGAGGAAGCAGCTCTGCTCCAGCCGGGTGAGGTCACCGAGCTTCTCGACGACGATTCCGAGCGCCTACGAGCGGGGTTCCACTCGGACTCGCGCAGGCCGAAGCCGGTGAGACGGCCACGCTCGACGATCTAGTTCGTCTGCGCGGGCAGGTCGGGGATCAGGCCCTCGTCTGAGAAGAGGCGCTTCGTCTCCTCCAGCGTCAGGTCGCTCGGCGGGATGACGACGTCTGAGGCGCTCAGGTCGTCGTCGGCCAGGCGCTCGCCCTGGGCCTGCACGAGGTGCCACATCTCGTCGAGGACGCGGTCGAGCTCGGGCTCGTTGCCGGCGTCCGCCGCGGCCTGAGCCTGCTCGTCGAGCGCGTTCAGCTGCCCGAGCAGGTCGTCGCTCGCCCGGAACTGCCCTTCGCCCATCAGCCTGACGATCACGGCTTGTCCTCCAGTTCCTTCTGGGCCCCGCCGGCGGCCAGCTCGCCCTTCAGCTTCGCCAGCTCCTCGTCGACCTGGCTCTGCGCCGAGATCTGCGCGAGCTCGCGGTCGAGCGACGTCTCACCCGAGGTGAAGTCCTCCAGAGTCCCCGACTCGACGAGCTCGTCGACGGCGGATGCGCGCGCCTGCATCTGCTCGGTCTTGTCCTGCGCGCGCTGGATAGCGAGACCCGTATCGGCCATTTCCTCGCCGATCCCCGTCGCGGCCTCGCCGATCTTCACCTGCGCCTCTGCGGCCGAGTACTGCGCCTTGATGACCTCCTTCTCGCTGCGGAAGGCCTCCACCTTGGCCGAGAGCCGTTTCTCGTTGGCGATCAGCTTCTCCTGCTGCGCTTCGAGGCCGGCGATCTGGGTGTCGAGCCCCTGGAGCTGCTGCTGGGCGACCGTCTTGCGCTCGAGCGCGGCGCGGGCGAGGTCCTCGCGGTCGGCGGCGAGCGCCTTGCGCGCCTGGTCGTCGAGCTTGGGGAGCTCCTGCTCGAGTTTCTGCGTCTGCAGCTCGAGGCGCTTCTTCGCGGTGACGACGTCGGCGACGCCGCGCTTGACGTCCTGCAGCATCTCGAGCTGCTTCTCGTACGAGTAGTCGAGCGTCACCGACGGGTCCTCGGCTCGGTCGAGCAGCTTCGAGATCCACGCCTTGACGACGTTCGAGGTTCGGCTCATCAGGCCGGCCATAGTGCGGATCAACCTCCCGGTCCGGGTGCGCCCGCCATGCTACCGCCCAGCGATACTCTCCCTCGCGCTCGCCCTGCTGTACTTCGGCCTTGCGGTTCGCCACGACTCGGAGGAGCCCTTCGCTGGCATGCTTCCCGCCCCATGATCGTCGAGCGCAGCATTGACCCGCGGTGGCTCTCGAACGCCTACCTGGTCGCCGACCGGTCCGGCGGCACGGCGGTCTTCATCGACTCGGGGGCGCCCGTCGAGCCGCTGCTCGCCGCGGTCGACCGGCTCGAGGTGCATCCCACGTACCTGCTGACGACGCACGCTCACGCCGACCACGTGGTCAACCACGCGCTGCTCGAGGACCGCTTCGGGCTCCGGATCCTCGCCTCGCCGGAGGAGGAGGTCGAGGGCGCCGAGCCGCTGGGCCACGGCGAGGTGGTGGAGGCCGGCGACCTGCGCATCGAGGCCCTCCGTACGCCGGGGCACACGCGCGGGATGCTCTCCTTCGTCGTGGACGACGAGGCCGTCTTCACCGGCGACACGCTCTTCACGGGCTCGGTCGGCGGCACCCAGGACGCCTTCGACGACCTCCGCCGCTCGGTCATGGACGTGCTCATGGGCCTCCCGCACGAGCTGACCGCGTATCCGGGTCACAGCGAGGAGACGACGATCGGCAGGGAGTGGGACGAGAACCCGTTCGTCCGCGCGTGGCGCGGCGTCGAGGCGGAAGGCGAGGAGCGCTGCTACGTCGGCGGCTCCGAGGCGACGCTCGTCGTCTGGAGCAACGACTACGACGGCAGCGGCAAGGGCTGGGTGCGCCTCCAGGACGGCCGCGACGTGATCATCGGCGGCTCCCGCATCGACCGGCGCTGACGATGGTCTTCATCGCATCCGACGAGATCGAGCGCTACGCCGAGGCCCACACGACGCAACCCTCCGAGCTGCTCCTGCGCCTTGCGGAGGAAACGCGCGCCGAGCTCCGCTCGCCGTCGATGCTCTCCGGGGCCGTCGCCGGCCGGCTGCTCGAGCTGCTGGTCTTCGCCCTCCGGCCCGAGCGCGTGCTCGAGCTCGGCACCTACAGCGGCTACTCGTCGATCTCGATGGCGTCGGCCCTGCCCCCGGGCGGTCACATCGACACCTGTGAGCTGGACGAGACCCACGCGGCGGTCGCTCGGCGCTACCTCGACGAGGCGGGTCTCGGCGACCGGGTCACGATCCACCTCGGCCCGGCGCTCGAGACCATCGCCCGGCTCGAGGGCGAGTTCGACGTGATCTTCATCGACGCCGACAAGGTGAGCTACCCGGCGTACTACGAGGCGCTCGTGCCTCGGCTCTCCGAGCGCGGGATCATGGTGCTCGACAACACGCTCTGGTCGGGCCGCGTGGCCGAGCCCGACGACTCGGAGGAGACGCGGATGTTCGTCGAGCTGAACGACCGCATCGCCTCCGACGCGCGCGTGGTCGCGGTCGTGCTGACCGTGCGGGACGGCATCACGTTGCTCCGTCGCGCCTGAGCGCGGGTTGATTCCTCGCGCTGCGTTCGTTACCGTGGCCAGGAGTTCTTGTAACGCCTGCGACGATCGCGGAGGGCCTCGTCGCTCAACGGCGCTCAGCGAGGCATGCCGATGCGAGCAGAAGGATGGCGCAAGGTCGCGTCCGCCACGTGGCGGGGGCCGCTCGACCCGCAGATCTACGGCGACCTCGAGATCGACGCGACCGGACTGCTCGCGTTCGTCGAGGAGGCCAGGGCGGCCACCGACGTCCACCTCACCGTCACGCACCTCGTCGGCCGCGCGCTCGCGCACGCCCTCGCCGAGAACCCGGACCTGAACGTCCGCAAGCGCGGCGGCAAGTTCATCCCGCGAGACGACGTCTCGATCTTCTTCGTCGTCGCGGTTGACGGCGGCAAGGATCTCTCGGGTGTCAAGGTGCGGCAGGCCGACCGCAAGTCCGCGGTCGACATCGCTCGGGAGCTGACGGAACGGGCGGGTCGCATCCGCACCGGGGAGGACGCCGGCTTCGGCGGCTCCAAGACCGTGCTCAAGCGGACGCCGCTGCCGGTCCTACGGCCCGTTCTGAGCCTGGCGACGTGGCTGACGTCAGCCGTCGGGCTCGACCTGCGCCGGCTCGGCCTGCGCGCCGAGCCGTTCGGGAGCGCGCTCGTCACGTCCGTGGGCATGTTCGGCGTGCAGCACGCGTACGCGCCGCTGTCGCCGTTCTATCGCGTCCCCTTCCTCGCGCTCGTCTCCGAGGTGGCGCCGAAGCCCGTCGTGGTGGACGGCGAGGTCGTCGCCCGGCCGGTGCTGACGGTCTCGGCCACGATGGACCACCGCTACCTGGACGGCGCGCACGCCGCCCGGCTGGCGCGCAGCGTGCGCGGCTACCTCGAGGACCCGCGGGCGTTCGAGCCGCCGCTGCCGAGGCAGCCCCTCACCGCTGGAGTGGACGCATGAGCCCGGTGACCGCCGCCGAGCGTCCCTGGCTGCGGTTCTACGGCGACGTCCCGGAGACCCTGGAGTACCCGGAGGTCACGCTCTACGAGGCGCTCATGACGTCCGTTCGCCGGACGCCGGACGCGGTCGCCTACGACTTCTTCGGCACGACGGCGACCTACCGAGAGCTCGGCGAGGAGGTCGACCGCTTCGCGGACGCTCTCGCCTCGCTCGGCCTCGGCCCGGGCGACCGCATGACGATCTCCATGCCGACGTGCCCGCAGGGCGTGATCGCGTTCTACGCGGCGATCAAGCTGGGCGCTGTCGCCTCGATGATCCATCCGCTCTCGACTCCCGGGGAGATCGAGGGCTTCCTCAACCGCAGCGGCTCGCGGGTAGCGCTCGGACTCGACGCCTTCTACCGCAGCTTCGGGGACATCGAGGGGCAGACGCCGCTCGAGGCGCTGATCCTCACGCGCATCGGGGACTACCTGTCGCCCGTGAAACGCGCCGGTTTCTGGCTGAAGAAGGGGCGGAAGATCGAGAAGGTGCCGCCCGACCCGCGCGTCCGCTGGTGGTCGGACCTGATGAAGGAGTCGCACCCGTCGGCACCGGCGGCGCAGGCCGGAGTGCACGAGCCGGCGGCGATTCTCTACTCAGGCGGGACGACTGGGACGCCCAAGGGCATCCTGCTCTCGCACTGGAACTTCGTCACCGAGGGGCTGCAGGTGCGCGCCTGGATCGGGCTGGGCCCGCAGGACACGATCCTGGCGGCGCTGCCGATCTTCCACGGCTTCGGGCTCGCGGCGCTCGTCAACGCCGGGCTCCTGAGCGGTTGCCGCCTGCTGCTCGTCCCTACCTTCACGCCGGAGACGACCGCCGAGCTGATGCGGACGAAGCGGCCGACCCTGATCGCGGGCGTGCCAACGCTCTACGAGGCGCTCGTGCGCGACCCGGCCCTCCGCAAGGCCGACCTGTCGTCGCTCCGCGCCGCCTTCTCCGGCGCCGACTCGCTGCCGGAGCCGGTTCGCCTCGGCTTCGAGGCGCTGGTCGCGGAGCGGGGAGGGCGAGTCAAGCTGTTGGAGGGCTACGGGCTGACCGAGGCCGTGACCGGCATCGTCGGCATGCCCATCAACGAGTCACGACCCGGGAGCATCGGGGTTCCCTTCCCGGACACGCTCGTCGCCATCTTCCGCCCGGGCGAGCTCGAGGAGGCGCCCGTCGGCGAGGAGGGGGAGATCTGCGTCTCCGGGCCGGCAGTGATGCTCGGCTACCTCGACGACCCCGGCGCCACCGCTGCCGCGCTACAGGCGCACCCCGACGGTCGAACGTGGCTGCACACGGGCGACATCGGCCGGATGGACGAGGACGGGTTCTTCTTCTTCACCTCCCGGCTCAAGCGGATGATCAAGTCGTCGGGGTTCAACGTCTTCCCGTCGCAGGTCGAGGCCACGCTGCACGAGCACCCGTCGGTCGCCGAGGTCTGCGTCGTCGGCATCCCGGACGCCTCGCAGGGCGAGCGGGTCGTCGCCGTGGTCGTGCCGGCGGGCGGAGCCGCCGCGGGGGACGAGCTGGCGGCGGAGCTGATCGGCCACTGCCGCGGCAAGCTGATCAAGTGGTCGTGCCCGCGCGACGTCGACTTCGTCGGCGAGCTTCCGAAGACGCGGGTCGGGAAGATCGACTTCACGACGCTCACGCGCGAGGCGACCGACCGGCGTGGGCTCGAGTGATAACCCGTCTCAAAATGAAGCCTTGTGCCGCCGGGGCGCGCTGCTCGCCCCGAAGACTGCGTCCTCGGTCGCGCCCGTAGCCTCCGGCTACGAACGCTCCCTGCGTCCTTGTTTCGGAACGACCATCGCACCCCGACGGCGAAGCGTCATTCCGAAACGGGTTCTCAGGGTAGGACGGCGGCCTTCAGCAGGTCCGGCGGCGGGTCGGTGAAGAGCACGGCCACCTGCTCCAGCCCGACCCGGTGGGTCACGAGGCGCTCCCACGGGTAAGCGCCGCTGGCGAGGAAGGCGAGCGCCGCGCGGACGTGGCGCGGCGTGTGGTGGAAGGCTCCGCGGAGCGTCAGCTCCTCGTAGTGCAGCCGGAAGGTGTCCACGGCGACCTCGCGGCCGCCGAAGAAGACGACCGTCCCGCCAGGGCGCACGAGCTCGAGCGCGTCGTGCCAGGCTTCGGCCGAGCCGACCGCCTCGATCACGACGTCGGCCCCGGCGCCCTCGCCGGGCTCGGCGCCGAACTCGCGGGCGAGCTCGCGCCGTTCCGGGCGGCCGCCGACCGAGACGACGTGCGCGCCTGCGTCGCGCGCCGCGGCGCACAGCATCAGCCCGATCGGCCCCGGGCCGAGCACGGCGACGGTCTCGCCGCCCTGGATCCCCGCGCGCTCGACGCCGCGCAGGCAGCAGGCGAGCGGCTCGACCATGGCGGCGACCTCGGGAGCGAGCCCCTGCGGGACGGGCAGAAGGTTGCGCTGGGCGATGCGGGCAGGCACGAGCAGGAGCTCGGCATACGCGCCGTTGAGGAACGGCTGCAGGTTCTCGCAGAGCGTCTCCTCGCCGCGGGCGCACGGCGAGGCACTCCCCGCACGGCGCCGAGTTGGCTGCCACCACCCGCCGTCCGGTGGCGACGTCGGTCCCGCAGAACTCGTGCCCGAACGGGCTGGGCAGATCCGCCAGTAGGAGCGGGTGGCCGCGGCGGAACGCCTTCGCGTCGGTGCCGTCGGTCAGCGCGACCTCGACCTGGACGAGCACGTCGCCGGGCCCCGGCTCGGGCTCCGGCACCTCCTCCACCCGCAGGTCGCCGGGGCCGTGGTAGCGGAGGGCCCTCACGGCGTGAAGACGACCTTGACGGCCTCGTGGGAACGGTAGAGCTCGAGGCCCTCGGCGAAGCGCTCGAGCGGCATCGTCACGGCCGGGATCGGGTCGAGCTCCGGGAGCAGCGCCACGGCCTCGCGCATGGCGGCTGGTGTCGCCGAGCAGGAGCCGACCAACGTCAGCTCCCGGCGCAGCACCTGCTCGAAGTCGAGCGGCGCCGCGTCGACGAGCCAGGAGAAGAGGAGCAGCGTCCCGCCCGGCTCGAGCGCGGCGAGCGCCCCGTCGATCCCGGCGTGCGCGCAGAGGACGGCGGCGTCCACCGGCCCGTCGGCCGGCTCGGCCCCGTAGCCCAGGGCACGCTCGAGCCGGTGGGGCAGCGGGTCGGCGGCGAGCACCTCGTCGCCGCGCCGCACCAACGCCTGCACGAAGAGGAGGCCGGCGAAGCCGCAGCCGACCACGAGCACCCGCCCCCGGGGAATCCGCTCCACGGCGCGGAGCACGCAGGCCAGCGGCTCGGCGAACGTGCCGGTCGCGTCGTCGACCTCGTCGGGGAGCGCGATCGAGGCGGCCGAGCGGACGCGCTCGGCGAAGCCGCCGGGAGCGATCGTGGGCTCCGGGAAGCGTGCGCAGGTCGTCTCGTGCCCCGCTCGGCAGCGGTCGCACTCGCCGCAGGGCAGGTGGTGGACGAGGGCGACGCGCCGCCCCTCCTCGTCCTCCGCGACGACCTCGTGCCCCAGCACGCTGCCGGCGGGCGCGCGCCCGAGCTTCTGCACGTCGGTCCCGCAGAGCCCACAGGCGCGAACGCGGACGAGCTTCCCGGCGCCCTCCGGCTCGGGGACGTCGGCGAGCGCCGGCAGCCCGGCGGCGTCGAGGACGACCGCTCGCATGCGGGAATCGTAGGAGGATGCGGGGGCGGGCGGGCTTCCCGCCCCCGCATCGAGGAGGGCCCAGCTCGCCGCGAGGCCGAGGTTCCTTAACGCCGCGGCAGCGTGAACGAGACCCGGGCGCCGCCGCCGGCGACGTTCTCGGCCCAGATCCTGCCGCCCTGCGCCTCGACCAGGCCGTGCGCGATGGCGAGGCCGAGGCCGGCGCCGCCCGTCTCGCTCGTGCGCGAGCGGTCGCCGCGCCAGAAGTGGTCGAAGACGCGCTTCGCGGAGTCGGGCGGGATGCCCTCGCCGGTGTCCTCGACGCTGACGCGCACCTCGCGCTCCAGCGGCTCGACGACGACGGCCACGGAGCCGTCCGAGGGCGTGTGCCTGATCGCGTTCGTGAGCAGGTTGAGGAGCACGCGCTCGACCTTGTCGGGCGCGCAGATCGCCGTCGGGTCGCCGTCGATGCGCGCGGCGAGCGCCACGTGCCGCGCCTCGGCCTCGGCCTCGAGCCCGTCGAGGGCCGAGCGCACGACTCCCGCGAGCGGCGCCTCGAGCAGCTCCAGGGAGAGGACGCCCGCGTCGAGCCGCGCCAGCTCGAAGAGGTCGTCGACCAGGACGCGCAAGGCGTCCACCTGCTGCTTCAGCGCCGGGACGTAGCGCTCAGGCTCGACGAGCCCGTCCTCGACGGCCTCGAGCATCGCCTGCATGGAGGCGAGCGGCGTCCGCAGATCGTGGCTCGCCCAGGCCACGAGCTGCCGCCGCGCGTCGAAGAGCTCCTCGACGCTCGCCGCCATCTCGTTGAACGAGGTGCCCAGCTCGGCGAGCTCGGAGGGGCCGTCCTCGGGCGCCCGGGCGGCGAAGTCGCCGCCCGCGATCGCCGCCGATGCCGTGCGGATGCGCTCCAGCGCCCGCAGGATCGAGCCGCCGAGAAGCCCCGCAGCCGCGAGAGCCGCGGTCGAGCAGGCGGCGGCGACGAGCAGGATCGTCAGGTCGTGCTCCGAGTCGAACATGACGACCCCGGAGACGAGGACCGCGGCCAGCGGCAGGGCGACCGCCAGCAGGCCGAGCCCGGCCAGCTGCAGCCGGATGCTCGGAAGTCGGCGGAGCACGAGTGCCGCGGCGATGCCGACCACCAGCGTCCCGAGCGCGACGAGGAGGGCGAACAGGATCACGGCACGAAGCGGTAGCCGACGCCCCAGACGGTCTGCAGGTGCCGCGGCCGCGCCGGCTCCGGCTCGATCTTCTCGCGCAGCCGGCGGACGTGGACGGTCACGGTGCCGGTGTCGACGGCCGCCTCGTAGCCCCAGACGCGGTCCATCAGCTGGTCGCGGGAGAACACCTGCTTCGGGTGGCGGGCCAGGAACCAGAGCAGGTCGAACTCGCGTGCCGTCAGCCGCAGCGGCTCCCCGCGGCACGTGACCTCGCGCGTGCGCGCGTCGAGGTCGAGCTCGTCGAAGCTGAGCCGCTCGGCCTTGCCGATGTCCGGCGTGGAGCGCCGCAGCACCGTCCGCACGCGCGCCGCGAGCTCCCGCGGCGAGAACGGCTTCGTCACGTAGTCGTCCGCGCCGAGCTCGAGGCCGACGATCCGGTCGGCCTCCTCGCCCCGCGCGGTCAGGAGGATGACCGGGAGGTCGGAGCGCGCCCGGATCCAGCGGCAGAGCTCGAGCCCGTCGATCCCCGGCAGCATGATGTCGAGGATCACGAGCCCCGGGCTCTCGGTCTCGAGCAGCTGCCGGGCGGTGGCGCCGTCCCCGGCCTCGAGCGTGCGGAAGCCGTCGCGCTCGAGGTAGCGGAGGACGACCTCGCGGACGATCGGCTCGTCGTCGACGACGAGCACGGTGGTGCTCATCGGGACATTGTGCGGCACATCCCTTACAGAGGAATGAACTGCCGCCGCCGCTACACTGTGAGCCGCACGGGGCTATAGCTCAGCTGGGAGAGCGCCTGGATCGCACCCAGGAGGTCGCCGGTTCGAGCCCGGCTAGCTCCATAACAGCGGAAGCCCGCAAGCATGCGGGTTTTCCGCCTTCGGGGCGCTCCGAGGACACCGAGGTCCGACGGGTGGACAGGTGGTTGGGGGTGTGAGGCCCCGGCGGGGGAGTACGTCAGGCGAGGCCCGCGCGAGCGCTCCGCGCGACTCGGTCGGCCTCGGTGACCGGGTCCTCCAACAGGCGGTCCGCTTCCACCGACTCGGCCAGGGCGTTCGTCGCTCCGGCGCCGGCGAGCGCGAGGGGCGTCGAGCGTGCGAGCGTCCCGAGGTCGTCGCGGACGCGCGCGAGCCGCGGGGCGGACGTGGCGCTGACGACGACGAGCCGCGGCTCGAGCTTCGCGGCCGCGTCGGCGAGGGTGTCGAGCGGAGTGTCGGGCCCGAGGAACGCGATTCGCCAGCCATGTGCGCGCAGGGCTAGCCCGAACGCGATGAGCGGGAGGTCGTGCAGCTCGCCCGGCGCGCAGGCGAGGATGGCCAGCGGGCCCCCGCCCTGACCCCAGCCCCGCGCCAGGCTGAGCAGGCGTCCGCGGAGGAAGTTGCTCGCGAAGTGCTCCTGGGCAACGCTCGCCGTGCCCGCTTCCCAGCGCTCCCCAAGGTCGTGGAGATAAGGGATGACGAGATCGCGCAAGAGCGATTCGATGCTGACGGCGGAGAGCGCGCGGTCGAAAGCCTCCTGCGCGGCCGGCTCGTCGAAGCGCTCGAGGGCATGCGCGAGGGGATCGCGATCGAGGGCCACCTCGCCGCCCCCGGCGGGAGTCTCGGCGGCGGCAGTCGACTCGAGGGCGAGCCGAGCCGCCTCCGCGGCTGAAAGGCCCTGCGTCTGGAACGCGCGCATCCGCTTGATCCGTTCCTCGTCCGCCGAGGAGTAGAGCCGGAAGCCCCCGGGGGAGCGTGACGGCTGCAGGAGCCCGTACCGAAGCTCCCAGGCTCGCAGGAGCTCGGGGCTGACCCCGACCCGCCGGCTCAGCTCGCCGATCCGAAGATGACCCTCTGCCATGCGCGGTAGTTTACAAAAACAAGACGATGTTTATACACAAACTTGACAGGAAGTCGTTCTTGCGGTACAAAGTCTCGACAATTTCTCTACACGGAGGGTTATTCGATGAAGAAGCTCGACATCCTTGCGGCCGTGCTCGTCGTGGTCGGGGGTCTCAACTGGGGGCTCGTGGCCCTCGCCGAGTTCGACCTCGTGGCGACGATCGTCGGTCTCGAGTTCGGCGAGACGAACGCCGCGAGCCGTGTGATCTACGGACTCGTCGGTCTCGCGGCCGTCTACCAGATTGTCCAGCAGGCGGCCATCCGCCGCCGCTGGAGCCGCGACCCGCAGGTCGCGACCGCCTGAAGATCGAGGGTCGAGGACCGGCCGGCCTACGCCGGCCGGTCCGCTTGCCTTGGCCGTCCACTCCGAGGAGTCCTTCGCGCTCGCGCGGCCCGTCGTCCCGGTTACGAGGGACGGCGCCGGTCGGCTGGGCTCGGCGTACTGGCAAGAGGTCGAACGCTCGACGCGGGGCGCCGTCCGAGCGCGGCGGACGCCCGAGAGCGTCGAGCTGCGCCTCTTCGGTCGCGCGCCCGCCCTCCTGCGTTTCGGCGCCCCGGAGATCCAGGTCGATCCGACCGGAATCTCGTGCACGTATCCGGTTCTCGGGGGACTGCTCGCGCGGGGGGCCGGCGGCGAGCTCGTCTTCGAGCAGCGGCGCAGTCCGGCGTGGTGCGTGCGGACGCTGGTCCGGGACTTCTCGCCCCGCCTCGCGGGCCGGGCCGGGAAGCCCGGGTGGACGGGCTTCGTCTACCACCAGGTGCAGGCCCGGCTGCACCGGGCGATCGGTCGGCGCTACGTTGCGCGGCTCGTGACGGAGAGCCTGCCTTGAAGATCGCCGTCCTCGGGGCGAGCGGCGTCGTCGGCCGAGCACTCCTGCCGCTGCTCGCGGGAGAGCACGAGGTGGTGGCAGTCTCGCGGCGCCCGCGCGACCGGAGCGGCGACGGCGTGCGCTGGGTCGCCGCGGACGTCACGGAGCGCGACGAGCTCGACGGCCTCTTCGACGGCGTCGATGTGGTCTACCACCTGGTGCACTCCCTCGGCGCGAAGGACTTCGCGCACCGTGACCGGCTCGCCGCCGACGCCGTCGCCGAGGCATCCGAGAGCGCCGGCGTGCGTCAGATCGTCTTCCTCGGCGGACTCGGCGATGCCTCCAAAGGGGGCTCGCTCCACCTCCGCAGCAGGGCGGAGACTGCTGAGCGGCTCGCCTCTCGTTCGGTGCCTGTGACCACGCTGCGTTCGGCGATCGTCGTGGGGGATGGGAGCGCTGCCTTCGAGACGATCGTCGCACTCGTCGACCGCCTGCCCGTGATGGTCTGTCCCCGCTGGGTGCGGACCAGGACGCAGCCGATTGCGCTGCAGGACGTCGTCCGCTACCTCGCCGGCGTCGCCGGGTGCGGCGAGGCGCTCGAGCGCACGTTCGACGTCGCGGGCCCCGAGGTCATGACCTGCCGGGACATGATCCTGAGGGTCGGGGACCTGCGAGGCCGCCGCCCGCTGATCGTCGAGGTGCCGGTGCTCACGCCGCGCCTCTCCTCGCTCTGGCTCCACCTCGTGACGCCGGTGCAGGCCGACGTGGCCCGCGAGCTCGTCGACGGGCTCCGCATCGAGACCGTCGCGCGGGAAAACGACATCGCCACGCTCGTTCCCTTCGAGCCGACGCCGTTCGACGAGGCGGCGCGAACAGCCCTACCGGCGCGCGATGCCGCCTGACGCGGATGAGCCGGGGCTCCGCCTCGGCTACGCCTGCCTCAACACGCTCTTCGAGAGCCCGGCGCGTACGACGCGTCTCGCGAAAGCGACGCCCGAGCGTCTGCGTGAGCTCTTGGCGGCGAACCTCGACACGCTCGAGGCGATCCTCCGCTGGAACGACGCCAACGACATTCAGGTCTTTCGCGTGTCCTCGAACACCGTGCCGCTCGCCTCGCACCCGCGCGCGAGCTATCCGTGGCGCGAAGCGCTTGGCGAGCGGTTCGCAGAGCTGGGCGACCTCATGCGCCGCGCGGGCATGCGGCTCTCGACGCACCCGGGGCCGTACACGGTGCCCGCCTCCGCCGACGAGGCGATCGCGGACGCGGCGGTCCGGGAGCTCGACTACCACGCGGAGCTCATGAGCGCTTTCGGGCTCGACCGCTCGCACAAGATCGTGCTCCATCTCGGGGGAGGAGCGGGCGACCGCGAGAGCTGGCTCGACCGATTCGGCCGAGCCTTCGGGCGCCTCGCGCCGGAAGCTCGCTCACGCCTCGTCCTCGAGAATGACGAGCGCTGGTCCTTCGCGGACGTCCTCCCGGTCGCGGGCGAGCTGAACGTGCCGGTCGTGTTCGACGCCTTCCACCACGAGGTGAACGGGTCTCTTCCGAAGCTCGGGGTGCGGGAGCTGGTCGAGCTCGCGGGCGAGACCTGGCGCGAAGCCGACGGGCGCCAGGAGGTGCATTTCTCGACGCAGGCGCCCGGCCGCCGGGCCGGCGCGCACGCGGACACGCTCGACCTGCGGCGGTTCCGCCGTTTCGCCGAGCAGGTGGACGACCTGCCGCTCGACTGCGTGCTCGAGGTGAAGGACAAGGAGCAGTCGGTGCTGCGGGCCCGGCGGACGCAGCTGCGGCTTCGACAGAAAGCGGCCCGCCCGGCCTGAGGCCGAACGGGCCGGGGTTGGCGTCCGCTAGGCGGACGGGATCAGCACTTCGTCGATGACGTGGATGACGCCGTTCGAGGCGGTCACATCGGCCTTGACGACGCGGGCGGCGTCGACGCGAACCGTGTCGCCGCTCGCCCGCAGGCGGACGGAGTCGCCGTTCAGGGTCTCGGCGGAGCTCATCGACGCGACGTCGCTCGCGCGAGCCTCGCCCTCGACGACGTGGTAGAGCAGGACGGCCCGCAGCATCTCGCGGTCCTCCGCGAGGGCGTCGAGGGTCTCCTGCGGGACGGCTTCGAACGCCTCGTCCGTCGGGGCGAAGACCGTGAACGGGCCCTCGCCGGCGAGCGTCTCGGCCAGGCCGGCGCGCTCGAGCAGGGAGGCGAGCGTGGTGAAGTCCCCTGCCGCGACGGCCGTCTCGACGATGTTGCTCTCCTCCATCATCTCGGTCGTCGTCATCGCGGACTGGGTGGAAGCCGGGCCTCCCTGGGCCTCCGAGTCGTTGCCGCCGCAGCCGGCGAAGACGAGGCCGACGACCGCGAGGCCGGCGGCCGCCAGGGCGCGGAGCGGGCGGCGGTGGTGTCCTGCGTGCTGCATCGTTCTCCTCCTTGTTGAGGGTTCGTCGACTGTCGGAGGAGAGTCTAGACAAACTCAAGACAGACTGTCAAGTTTCTGTATAGAGTTTGCGGAGCGCGGCGCCTATTACCTCATCGGGCAGCGATCGTGCTACCACCGGTGCTACCAAACAGAGCGAACCGGGCGTTCCTGGAACGGTGCCTCGGGAATGGGCCGTGCCGCTGTGCGTTTGAGACGGGTGCGGGCGGTTGGATCGCCCGCGTACCGAGAGAGCGAGATCGAGAGGCGCGTCCAGAACGCCGCGCGGATCCTCGGGCTCGAGCCCTTTCTCAAGCGCAAGCCGCGGGCGCTGTCGGGCGGCCAGCGCCAGCGGGTGGCGATGGGCGGGCGATCGTCGTCCGGGGATGGCGGGTGCCGGCGGGAGTTATCGGCGATTCGAGCGGGATGTGCGCGGGATGGAAGGTTGTGCTTGTCGGCGTTGCCCGGCCCGCAGCTTTGGGTGCTCTCGTGCTCGGCGACGAGTATGCGAGCCCGGGGAAGGGTCGGCTTTCCCCCGGCTCAGGATCTACGAACAGCTCACGTCCGGATTCCAGGGCGTGAGCAGTCCACTCGGGTTCGGTTTCCAGATCCACGCGTGGAGCGAATAGAACGGTGGCAGCCCGTACCGGTTCGGCTCGTCGGTGAAGTCGAACTCCCGGTCAAAGAGCGAGGGCTTGCCCGTGTTGCCGGCCGCCTCCCAGTCCGCCTTGAAAACGATGTACTCGAGTGCGACGAGCTTGTAGGTGCCCTTGTTTCGCTGCTCGTAGACGACCGCCTCCGGCGCAGTGGCGTCGATGACGCCCTGGTCGAGGAGCAGGTCTTCATTGACGAAGTGATCGCCCATCGCGCCGTCGGCGCCGTGGGCGATGCAGGTCGCGCCGCTGAGCTCGGCGACGTGAACGACGTAGCCGGCGTCCTGCGCCATCTCGAGGTCGTGGAAGCGGCCGTCGCAGACGCTGCCGAACGGTCACTTGACGCTGCCGCGTAACCGGCGATCCCCAGGAGTGGCACAACGCTCAGAACGACGATGATCAGTCGCTTCATGACGTCCGCTCCCTTATCAGGCGACTGCCGGCTCGGGGTCCGGACGAACGATGACGGTGTCGGCGACGGGAACGATTTCGTCGACCGGCAGATCGGCGATCTCCGCGTGACGCCGAATCGCTTCCGCATCGGTGGCCTGGTAGATGCAGACGGTTCCCACTGTTCCGTCCTTCTCGGCCATCGCGTAGCTGCGGATCCAGCGGACGGCGTCGGGCATCTGCTCGTCGCCGACCTGCCTCGAGCGCATCGCCGCCGCCTCGAGTTCCTCCGGCGTCCTCCAGCCGCGGCGGCGCAGGATCGCGTAGGTCTGCATTCGACTACCTCCTCGGTCGGGGTGTTGCCGAGTGAGGGTGGACCCTAGGAGCGGTCCTCTGGCCGGGCAATCGGGAGTTCTCCCCATGCAGCAGCCCGTGCTCCATCGCGAACAGGGTCGCTGCCGCGGGCAGTCGAAGCGGCTCGACCGTCGTGACCGGCTATGCCGTGCTGGCGAAGGTCGCCCACGAGCGCGGGGGTACGCTCGCGTCGTGTCAACCGGAGCGTCGCAGGGCGGACAGGTCCGCAGCGCGGAGCTGGTCGCGGCCCTGTGTCTGGCGTCGGACCTCGGCATGGGGTTCCCGTTCGAGCACGGCCTGCACAGCACTCTGATTGCGATGCGGCTCGCCGACCGGCTCGGCGTCGACGGCGAGAACGTGTCGCAGACCTACTACGCCTGCCTCCTCTCCCATTCAGGCTGCACCACGGACACGAACGTCACCCGGAGATCTTCGGCGATTCGCTTACTGCTCGTTTCCACCCCGTCAGGTACGGGTCAGGACGGGAAGTCCTAACTGGGCTCCTGCGCGCGCTTCCCGATCCGGAGAGCCGGGGGCTCGTGCGCGCGGGCCAGGTCGCCCGCCGCCTGCCGAGGATGGCGCGAGAGATGCGCCCACACCTCACAGCCACGTGCGAGGTGGCTGGGATGCTTTCCGCCGGGCTGGGTCTCCCAGGTTCGATGCGAGGCCTCCTCGACCATCGGTATGAGCGCTGGGACGGCCACGGCCCGCTCGGCCGCGCGAAAGGCGATGGAATCCCGCTGCCCATGCGGATCGTCCATCTCGCCGTGGACGCCGCCTTCCAACGCCTGCTCGGAGGCGAGGAACACGTCGTGCGGATGGCCCGCGACCGGGCGGGGCACGCCTTCGACCCGGAGATCGCCGCCTGCCTCACCGACCATGCCCGGGAGATCCTCGTCTGGGACGAGCACGCCTCGGTGTGGGAAGAGACGCTCTCCTGGGAGCCGCGCCCGCCGCTGTTTGCTCGACGGGGAGGCGCTGGATCGCGCGCTCGCGGCGATGGGGAATTTCGCCGATCTGATCTCGCCGCATCTGGTGGGTCACTCCGCGGCCGTGGCGGAGCTCGCCGCAGCGGCGGCGCGGAGTTGCCGGATCGACGAGGCCGGCGTTGCCGCGCTTCGACAGGCGGCGCTCGTCCACGACATTGGACGGGTCGCTGTCCGCTCGCGGATCTGGCAGAAGCCCGGACCGCTGAACGCGGATGAGTGGGAACAGGTGAGGCTCCATCCCTATTACACCGAACGGGTCCTCGCGCGCTCGGAGTTCCTGGTGGCGCTCGCGCCCGTTGCCGGAGCCCACCATGAGCGCCTTGAACGGCTCTGGCTATCACCGCGGATCCGCCGGTGCGGAGCTCACGCTGCCCGCGCGCCTGCTGGCCGCGGCCGACGCCTCTTGCGCCATGACGGCGCCGCGAACCTATCGCGAGCCACTGCCGCCCGAGCAGGCAGCGGACGAACTCGCGCGGGAGGCAAGCGCCGGACGGCTCGACGCCGACGCGGTAACCGCGGTCCTGGATGCGGCCGGGCAGCGGGTGCCGCGGCTCGAGAGGCCGGCTGGGCTGACCGAGCGCGAGGCCGGGGTCGTCGGCATGCTCGCCCGCGGCCTGCAGACCAAGGAGATCGCGGCGGCGCTCGGGATCTCGGCCAAGACCGCCGACCACCATATCCAGAACGCCTACCGCAAGATCGGCGTCTCGACCCGCGCGGCAGCGACCCTGTTCGCGATGGAGCACGGGCTGCGTGGCGTGGGGAGAACTCCCGATTGCCCGGCCAGAGGACCGCTCCTAGCGTCTTCCTCAGCCGCTACAGCTGAACCCAAGGAGCAGCCATGCCGAGCGACACGACCCATCCCACCGGAGAGGCGACGATGAACTCGTTCGAGGGGATCCGGACCGCAGATGTCAATGGGGCCGCGCTCGCGTACCGCGAGCAGGGCGACGGCGAGTCCGTTGTCTTCGTCCACGGCAGCGCCGACGATCTCCGCTCGTGGGACCAGCAGCTCCCGGCGATCGGTGCCTCCTATCGCGCGATCGCCTACAGCCGCCGCTACGCGCGGCCCAATCAGGACATCGAGCCGGATGCGGACAACCTGACGCTCCCGCACGTGGACGACCTGGTCACCGTCATGCAGGTGACGGACGCCACGCCCGCCCACCTCGTCGGCCATTCGTGGGGCGGGCTCATCTGTTTGCTGGCTGCGATTCGGCACCCGCAGGTCGTGCGCAGTCTCGTTCTCCAGGAGCCGCCCGTGCTGTCGCTGTTCATGAGCACGCGACCGCGTCCTACGGAGCTGCTCCGGCTCTTCGTTCGGCGGCCGAGGACGGCGCTTACGATCCTCAGCTTCGCCGCGAAGACGGCCCTGCCCGCCGAGAAGGCTTTCCGGCGGGGCCACGACGAGGCGGCAATGCAGGCATATGCCCTCGGTCTGCTCGGCCAGGACACCTGGGAGCGGCTTCCGCGGGAGCGCAAGCATCAGGCGCGCGAGAACCTGAACGCACTGCGGGCGCAAGTGCTCGGTGCCGGCTTTCCGCCGCTGCGCGACGACGACGTGCGCGGTGTCGCGGCTCCGACGCTGCTCATGACCGGAGAGCGGAGTCCCGCCTACCTGCCGCGGCTGACCGACCGCCTGCAGCAGCTGCTGCCGAACGCGGAACGGGCCGAGATCGCGGCCGCGTCGCACCTCATGAGCGAGGAGAACCCCGGCGCGGTCAACGAGGCGATCCTCGGCTTCCTCGCGCGCCACGCCTCGCAAACGGACGGGCGAGGGTGATGGATGTGCGAATCCTCGTCGTTGGCGCGGGCATCAGCGGTCTCGCGGTTGCTCGAACGCTCGCCCGCGCCGGCTTCTCGGCCGAGGTGGGCGAGCGGCAGCCCGTGTGGGGGGCGAGACGGGGAACCGGTATCTATCTGCCTGGGAACGCGGCCCGCAGGACCCAGCCTGGGTGGCGGAGCAGTGGGAGCGGGCGCGCCGAAAGCATGCGCGCCGAAAGCATGCGCGTAGAGCTCCGCTCCCGTGGAAATGCCCGCCGTCCTGCTGGCGCTCCTCGCGATATCGCCCTTATGCTGCGGGGGCGTAAAACATCCGAGGAGGACCCGTGGCTATGAACCCCCTTCCAGCACGACGTCCTGTGACGAGAGTCGCCCAGTTGCTCGCCGTCTCCATCGCCCTGGTGGCGACCTGGGTGTTGATCCTGTCCCCCGCCGCCCCCGCGGCCACACGCCACGTCAGCGAAGACCAGCTTTCCGCGGCTCGCCACGCGGTCAAGGAGTCAGGGATCCGAGGCATCGCGTGGTACGTGGACGGCGCCGCCGACCGGGTGGTGGTGACCGCTGACAGCACCGTCTCGTTCGCGGAGGTGGCCACCATCTTGGAGAGCGCCGGCGCCGACGCCGTGGCCATCCGGATCAACTACGTGCCCGGTAAGTTCAGGCCGCTGCTGTCGCGCGGGGATGCCATCTACGGCGGCCAGTACCGCTGCTCGCTCGGCTTCAACGTGGTCAGCGGAAGCACCTACTATTTCCTGACCGCCGGGCACTGCGGGAAGGTCGCCAAGACCTGGTACACCAACCCGGGGCACACCACACTGATCGGCCCTACCGTCAACTACAGCTTCCCGGGCAATGACTACGCGCTGGTCCGCTACGACAACGCCTCGCTGTCCCACCCAGGCGGGTTCACCATCGCGGACGCCTTCGTCGGCGAGTCGGTCCGGCGAACCGGGTCCACCACCGGTACGCACGCAGGCACCGTCACCGCGCTGAACGTCTCGGTCCGTTACGTCGGTCGTCTCCATGGTGTCGTCAGTGGCTTGATTCAAACCAACGTGTGTGCCGAGCCAGGCGACTCCGGCGGCCCGCTCTATGACGGGACGAAGGCGCTGGGAATCACCTCCGGAGGCAGCGGCGACTGCAGGTCCGGTGGCACCACCTTCTACCAGCCGGTCCGCGAAGCCGCCAACGCCTACGGCGTCACCGTGTACTGATCGCCACCCCGCCGACAGAACGTGCCCGGCCCGTGAAGGAAAACGGGCGGGGGAGCAACCCCTTAGGCCGCGGCGGCGCAGACCAGGAACGTGAACACCGTGAGGGCCGACGGCAGTCTCACGCCATCAGCCTTCCCGCCACAGCGGATTTCGGTTCTGGCCTATTGATCCACGCTACTCGCGGAGTTCCGGCCGTCTAGACGGCGTCGGCCGAACGGGTGGGTCGGCCGATGATCGTCGCCAGCATCGTCGCTACATGAACACGCTCGATGCCCTCGGTGAACGCGTCGCCACGGCAGACGGTCAGCGTGCGCCCGGCACGGACGACCTGGCCCTCCGCGATGAGCCCGTCGCCGTTAGCCGCGGCCAGGAGGTTCACCTTGAACTCAGCGGTTAGGACCTCCATGTCGGCGGGCATCAACGTCAACGCCGCGTAGCCGCACGCGCTGTCGAGCGCCGCGACGAGGACGCCTGCGTGCAGGAAGCCTTGCTGCTGCGACAGGCGCGGCTCGATCGCGAGTGCAATCGAAACGCGGCCAGCAGCGACGTCGGCGAGCTCCGCGCCGATCGTGGCCATCGCTCCTTGACTGGCGAAGCTGGCGCGAACACGCCCGACGACGTCAGCGTCAGGCGCTCAGGCGACGAACTCATCGCCGCACACCATCCCTGGCCGTCGCTCCGGCGGCCGGGCGGCAAGTCACATCGCCCTAACTCGGGTTGCCCAATTTGCCCACGCTACTCAGCGCGGCAGCCCGACGAGCGATGTCGGGCGAGAGCACGCTGGCCTACGTCAGCGGGAGAGGAACGAACGGCGAAGCCATCGTGCCGACGGCGCAACCGTCAGCCGGTGCGCTCGTCCGGTGGGCGTGTCGAAGCGACAACAGGACTAGAGTGGGCCGCGTGACGCTTCAAAGGATGGACAACGTCGGCATCGTGGTGGAATCTCTCGATGCTGCTATCTCTTTTTTCGCCGAGCTCGGCCTCGAGCTCGAAGGGCGAGCCACGATCGAAGGAGACTGGGCAGAGCGCGTCACTGGACTGCGCCACATGCGCGTCGAGACCGCCATGATGCGCACGCCGGACGGCCACAGCCGACTCGAGATCTCGCGATTTCTCACGCCGCCTGCGGTCGCCGATCACCGGAACGCCCCGGTGAACGCTCTCGGCTACCTACGCATCATGTTCGCCGTGGAGGACATCGACGATACGCTCGCTCGGCTCCGCCCGCACGGAGCCGAGTTGGTTGGTGAACTGGCGCAGTACGAGGATAAGTATCGGCTCTGTTACGTCCGAGGCCCTGAGGGGATCCTCATCGGGCTGGCCGAGCAGATCGGCTAGCGGGTTGAACTCTCGCGCCGGAAGAGCCCCTCAGGCGTCATGCCCGAACGCTGGCCCAGGCGGGCGACCTAGTGCCTGCGCGGCCAGGAAGTCTTTGGCGCAGGTCGCCGCGCGGTCGTTGGTATCGGAGGCGTAGCATCGGGCTCCCTACTGAAAGAGAGGCTGAGGATGGCTATCGGCATCCGTATCAAGCTCGCTGGGGTCACTCAGGAACAGTTCGACCAGGCTCACGATCACGCCAACCCGGATCGCACGCCACCAAAGGGGCTCCTCTTTCACGCATCTGGGCCGATCGATGATGGTTGGGGGATCATCGATTTCTGGGAGTCCCGCGAGGACTTCGATGCTTTCTCGGGGCGGATTGTGGAAGGAATGACGGTGGCGGGAATCCAACCCCAGGGGCCACCCGACATCAAGGAGTTTCCTGTCCACGAGATGATCCACGCTTAGATCACCGCGGCAGCGGGTTCGGGCCGGTGGCAGTGACCAGCCGCTGCGGCACCCAGTCATCGACGTGGCTGAAGCCGTCGAAGCGCGCTCCCTCGAGGATGACGCCGTCGTACAAGGAGCGCCGGTAGAACTTCACGTGGGTGAAGTCCTCGAACAGGACGTAGACCGGCTCGACGCTGGGACTCTGGAACTGCTGGCCAGTCAGCGCGGCTCGATGCACTCGCGAGAAGTCGTCGATCTCCTCACCCACGACGACACCGAGGTGCTCGAGGCCCATCCGGTAGACGCGCTGGTGAACGGGCGGGATGAGCTCGATGAGCGAGACCGGAGTCCCGTCGAGGACATCGAGCGGCTCGGCGAGCACGATCAAGGAGATCGGACGCCCGTTCCAGAGGTTCTCGCTGTTCGCCCTCGCATGGCGCTCGAGAAGCGTCCGCTGGTGGACGTACAGATCCCAATCGGCGACGCGGACGGCGAGGTGGCTGAGTGCGTAGGGTGCGATGTCGATGCCGCGGGCAGAAAGACGGTCGCGCTGCATCGCCGCGAAGGCTCGATAGTCCCCGATGATCTCGGCGATCGGATCAGACGTCGCCACGGTGGCACCTCCTCCGCCATCGTACGAGATGCACGGCCCGCTGACCTAGCAGCGCGCGAGGCTCAGGCCGGCTACGCCGCTCAGGGGACATTCCCGAACGCTGGCCCAAGCGAGCGTCACGCGGCTGGCAGCTAGCGGTCCCCGTGGAAGACCGCTTCGACGTTGTTCCCGTCCGGGTCAATGACGAACGCTGCGTAATACCCGGCGTGGTAATGCGGGCGAAGACCCGGCGCGCCGTTGTCGCGGCCGCCGGCTTCGACAGCGGCGCGGTGGAACTTGTCAACGGTAGCTCGGTCGGCTGCGGCGAAGGCCACATGAACAGGAGCGGCCGGGGGTTCCCCTTCCCCGATCCAGAAATCTCCACCGCCCTCGATGGCGAACCCAGGCCCCTGCGAGCTCTCCACTACCTTCACTCCGAACGGCTCGAGGGCCTGCTCGTAGAAGGTGCGGCTGCGCCTCACGTCACGTACTCGCAGGGCCAAGTGGTCAATGAGGGGAAGCGTCACTGGCAGCGACACGCCCTTCATCTTAAAGCGCGATCTTCGGGGAGCCATGGGCCGAGGCGATCGACGAGGAGTCGCTGGCAGGCATCTAGCGGCGCGGCGTTCGAGGCGCCGACATCAGCACTTCTGCTTAGGGACATTCCCGAACGCTGGCCCAGGCGAGTGCGTTCTGGCCTATTTGATCCACGCTGGCTCGGCTCGTTTAGTCGAGTAACCGGGAGTAGGGACATGGTCAACGTGACGATCGACTTGTGGCCCGACGAGTTGCCCCGGGGGCCGGCGTGATGCCTTAGACGGTGCGGGGTCGCCATGGCTCGCGCTCGTGCGTGAGCCAGACGAGCTCGGGGTCGAGCGCAAGGACCCGCTGCCGGCCTTCGGTGGGCGGCTCGTCGAACTCGCCGAACCACACCGCCACGTCGCCGCCGACGATGACCGGGCGCCCGCCAGTCTCGACGACGACCATCTGCATGCCGGGTGTGTGGCCCGGCGCCGGGACGAGTCGGAGCCCGGGCAGCAGCTCGTGCTCGCCGTCGACCGGCACGTACCGCACGCCGGGCGCCTCGACCCACTCGCGAATGGTGTAGTCGTCCTTGCTGCGCGCGTCGTCGAGCTCCCGACGCTGGACGTAGATCGGCTTGCCGGCGAAGAGGTGGTTGCCGCCGCAGTGGTCGGCGTGCAGGTGTGTGTTGACGACGATGTCGATGCCGGCGAGATCGAAGTCCTGCTCGCTCAGCGGCTGGAGGCGGGGATCCATGTCGGCCATCGCCGGGTGCAGCTCCGTCATGCCGGTGTCGACCAGCACGCGCGCATCGGGATGGTCGATGACGTGCACGTAGACCGGCATCCGCTCGCCCTCGACGGAAAGGTCGGCAACGAAGACTGGCGTGATGGTGATCGAGGCGGGGGCGTTCATTGTGTACCGACCGCCACGAACGCCTCGACTTGCTTCTCCACAGCATCCATTCCGGTCATCTCATGACTCCTTGTCCGACTGCCGCTCCGGCCGTATCGCCGTAGAGACTGACAAACCACCGAGAACTCATCGGCGCGGCAAGATCCAGCCTCACTGCTTCAGGGGACATTCCCGAACGATGGCCCGTCCGAGTGTGTTGTGGCCTATTTGATCCACGCTACTTAGGTGGGGGAGGGGTGCCCGTCTCGCTGGTTCTACGAGCTTGACGCAACCCCTCGATGCCCGACGGCCGATCGCCGTGACCGTCTTCGCCCGGCTCCACGACGCCGACGCCTTCCTCGCCGTCTGTCGGCGGATGCGGCTGGAGGGGGCGAACAGCAGACGTCCGAGTAGCCCTCCTCGATGCCGTACCCCGACGGCTACAGGGTCGAGCTCATCGAGCGCGGCTGAGTTTGCGCGCAGGCGCTTTCCGGACCCGTCAGCGCCGAGGTAAAGAGGATTGAGCGACCTTTGACAATGATGGCGCTAGACCCATGGGAGTCCCACGCCCGAAACAGGGCCAAACGTGCCGAGACAGCCCGGCTCAATGGGGCAATTGCTTGGCGCCAACGGACACTGGTAACCTCGCTGCGCCACGGCATGGACGGGAGGGGACTTCCTGGCTGCAGTCACTTTCGACCGCGTTAGCAAGATCTACCCGGATGGAACGAGGGCCGTCTCTGACCTAGGGATCGAGGTCAAAGACGGGGAGTTCATGGTCTTCGTCGGCCCGTCGGGTTGCGGCAAGACGACGGCTCTCAGGATGGTCGCCGGTCTGGAGGAAATCTCCGAGGGCGTCCTCACGATCGGCGACCGGGTCGTGAACCACGTCCCGCCGCGAGACCGTGACATCGCCATGGTGTTCCAGAGCTACGCGCTCTACCCGCACCTGAACGTCTACGACAACATCGCCTTCGGGCTCAGGCTCAGACGCGAGAAGAAGAGCGAGATCGAGAAGCGCGTCCAGAACGCCGCGCGGATCCTCGGGCTCGAGCCCTTCCTCAAGCGCAAGCCGCGGGCGCTCTCGGGCGGCCAGCGCCAGCGGGTGGCGATGGGCCGGGCGATCGTGCGCCAGCCGCAGGTCTTCCTCATGGACGAGCCCCTCTCGAACCTCGACGCGAAGCTGCGCGTCCAGATGCGGGCGGAGATCGCCACGCTGCAGAGCAAGCTCGGCGTCACGACGATCTATGTGACGCACGACCAGACCGAGGCGATGACGATGGGCGACCGCGTCGCGGTCATCCGCAAGGGCGAGCTCCAGCAGGTTGCCCCTCCCCAGGAGCTCTACGACCGCCCGGTCAACCTCTTCGTGGGCGGCTTCATCGGCAGCCCGGCCATGAACATGGTCGAGGCGATGGTCGAGCCGGCCGAAAGAGGTCTCGCACTACGTCTCGGGAGCCAGCGGCTCGCGCTCGGCGAGGATGTCGTGTCGGCCAGGCCCGTCCTGCGCGGATACGAGGGCAAGGCAGTGTTCGTCGGCCTTCGGCCGGAGGACCTCGAGGATGCCGCGCTTGCCTCCGATGCTCCGGGCGACCGGCGCCTCAAGGGGAACGTCGAGCTCCGCGAGGCCCTCGGCGCCGAGATCATGGTGCATTTCACCGTCGACGCGCCCCCGGCGTTCACCGAGGACGTTCGCGAGCTGGCGCAGGACCTCGGCGACGAGCGCGTGTCCAGGGGAAGGGCGCGCGGGAGACGACGATGGTCGGGCGCTTCGGCGCGCGCTCGACGGTGCAGGAAGGCCAGACGGTCGAGGTGGCGGTCGACACGAGCGCACTGCATTTCTTCGATCCCGAGACGAGCCTGGGGATCTACGACGGATAGAGCTAGGCGGACGCCCGGCGGATCAGGTTCGTCGGGCAGACGACGAACTCGCCCTCGGCCTCCGCGTCGTCGATCCGCCTGAGCAGGAGGTCGGCCATCGCCCTCGTCATCTCCTCGAGCGGCTGGCGGACGGTGGTCAGCGGCGGGCTTGTCGAGGCGGCTTCGAGGACGTCGTCGAAGCCGATGACCGCGACGTCGTCAGGAACGCGCTTGCCGAGCGCGTGCAGCGTCTCGAGCGCCCCGATGGCCATGGGATCGTTGGCCACGAAGACGGCGTCGAGGTTGGGGTTGCGCCGGAGCAGGGCCTTCATCGCCCGCGCGCCGGACTCCCGGCTGAAGTCCCCGTGCTCGACGAGCCCCTTGCGCACCCGCTGCCCGGAGTCGCGCAGCGCGTCGACGTAGCCGTCGAAGCGGTCGACGCCGACCATCATGTCGAGGGGGCCGGTGACGGTCGCGACCTTCGTCCTGCCGGACGAGAGGAGGTGCGCCGTCGCGGCCCGCGCGCCGCCCCGGTTGTCGGCGTCGACGTAGGGCAGTCGCTCTCCCGGTCGAGGCCGGCCGCTGAGGACGGTCGGGATGCCGGCTTCGGTGAGCGCCTTCGGCAGCGGGTCCTCGCCGTGGAGCGACATGAGGATGACGCCGTCCACGTGGCCCTGCGTGACGTAGCGCTCGACCTTCGCGTGCTCGCGCTCGCCGCGCGCGAGCAGGAGCAGCAGCTGGAGCTCGGAGTCGGCAATCGCGGTCGAGATCCCCTGCACGATGGCGGGGAAGAACGGGTCCGAGAAGACGAGGCTCTCCGACTCCGAGACGACGAGGGCGATCGTGTCCGTGCGCCTGGTGACGAGCGTGCGCGCCGCACGGTTGGGGACGTAGCCCAGCCGCTTGATCGCCCTCTCGACCGCCCTCCGGGTGTCGGGGCGGACCTTCGGCGAGCGGTTCACGACCCGGGAGACGGTCGCGGAAGACACGTTGGCCAGGCGGGCGACCTCCTCGAGCGTCGGCGCCGGCCGTCGCGTCGGGGCGGGCAAATCCTCCGTCTTCGCTGCCTTTACATCCGAGGACACGCTGTGTATTGTAAGCGCTTCCACGGATGAAAGCGTTTACATGCCATCCGTCAGGCGTGAAGGCCGAGTCCCAGAGGCTCATCAGCGGAGTCCTAGGAGGTCCAGAATGCTGATCCCACGAACGTTCCGCCTCTTCGCACTGCTGGCCGCGGCTTTGGTGTTTGCCTTGGCCGTCGCCGGCTGTGGAGGCGATGACGACGACGGCAACGGCGAGGCGCAGGGCTCGGAATCGACGGCCGGCGCGGCGAGCGACGAGCCGGTGACCCTGTCGGTCGGCCTCTTCGGCACGTTCGGCTACAAGGAAGCCGGTCTCTACGACGAGTACATGGAGCTCCACCCGAACGTCACCATCGAGGAGACGAGCATCGAGTTCGAGCAGGACTACTACCAGGCCCTGCAAACGCACCTCGCCGGCGGGGCAGGCCTCTCGGACATCCAGGGCATCGAGGTAGCCCGCATCGCCGAGGTGACGCAGACCCAGGCGGACAAGTGGGCCGACCTCCGGGAGTTCGGGGCGGATGACCTCGAGGACACGTTCTTCCCGTGGAAGTGGTCGGCGGCTGCGAGTCCCGACGGCGCGGTCGTCGGGCTCGGCACGGACACCGGTCCGCAGGCCATCTGCTACCGAAAGGACCTGATGGAGCAGGCCGGCCTTCCCGCCGACCGCGAGGAGCTCGCCTCCATGTGGGAGACGTGGGACGACTTCATCGAGGTCGGGAAGCAGTACATGGAGAACGCACCCAAGGGCTCGGCGTTCATCGACAGCGCCTCGGGGCTCTACAACGTGATCATCGGCCAGTCCGAGACCCAGTACTACGACGAGGAAGGCAATCCGATCTACGACACGAACCCGGTCGTCAAGGACGCGTGGGACGTCGCCGTCGAGGCGAGTCAGGCAGGGCTGACGGCGAAGCTCACGCAGTTCGACGAGACGTGGAACCAGGGGTTCGCGAAGGGGTCGTTCGCGACCATCGCCTGCCCGGCGTGGATGATCGGCTACATCAAGGGTCAGGCCGGCGACGCGGGCGACGGGCTCTGGGACGTCGCCAGCATCCCGGGCGACGGCGGCAACTGGGGCGGCTCCTACCTGGCGATCCCGGCTGCCAGCGAGAACCAGGAGGCGGCATACCAGCTGATCGAGTGGCTGACCGCCCCCGAGCAGCAGGTGAAGATGTGGACGGCGGCGCAGCACTTCCCGTCCAGCTCCACCGCTGCCGCCGAGCCCGGCGTCGCCTCGGCAACGGACGTCTACTTCTCGGACGCTCCGATCGGCGAGATCTTCGGGGAGTCCGCCGCCGATCTCCCGATCGCGACCCTCGGCCCGAAGGACGGCGTTATCAAGGACACCATCTCGGCGGGGCTCAACCGGGTCGACCAGCAGGGCGAGAACCCGGACGAGTCCTGGCAGCAGACGATGGACGAGATCGCGAGCGCAATCGGATGAGCGCGGCCGAAACGCCGTAGCCATCCCCCCGGCGGCCCCGCGAATCCTGGCGCGGGGCCGCCGGCCGCCTCTCTCGTGAGACGATGAAGGCACAGTTGGCCACTCGAGATTCAGGCGAGCACGCCGTCGGAGCCGTTCCGGCGCCGCGCAGCGCGTGGCAGACCCGGCTGACGAAGCTCGATATCAAGCTCCTGCCGTACGCGTACGTCTCGCCGTTCTTCCTGCTCTTCGTCGCCTTCGGGCTCTTCCCGCTCGTGTACACGGGCTGGGTCTCGCTCCACAGCGTCAGCCTCCAGAACACCGAGGACATGACGTGGGTGGGCCTCGACAACTACAGCCAGCTGATCCAGGACGGCAGGTTCTGGAACGCGCTCACGAACACCTTCACGATCGGGCTGATCTCGACGGTCCCGCAGCTCCTGATCGCTCTGGGGCTCGCTCACCTGCTCAGCTACAAGCTGCGCGGCTCGACCTTCTTCCGCGTCTCGATGCTGATGCCGTACGCGACCTCCGTGGCTGCGGCGACGATCGTCTTCGCGATGCTGTTCGGCCGGGACTTCGGGCTCATCAACTGGTTCTTCGGCCTCTTCGGCGTCAACCCGATCGACTGGGAGAACGGCCGCTGGAGCTCGCAGATCGCCATCTCGACGATCGTCACCTGGCGGTGGACGGGCTACAACGCCCTCATCTACCTGGCCGCGATCGCGGCGATTCCGAAGGAGCTCTACGAGGCGGCCGCTGTCGACGGGGCGAGCCGCTTCCAGCAGTTGCGGCACGTGACGATCCCGGGGATCAAGCCGGTGATCATCTTCACGGTCGTCATCTCGACGATCGGGGCGACGCAGCTCTTCGGCGAGCCGCTCCTCTTCGGCGGCGCCGGCGGATACCGGGGCGGCCACGACCATCAGTACCAGACCCTCGGCCTGCTCCTCTACGAGCAGGGCTGGTTCAACTTCCAGCTCGGCCGGGCGGCAGCGACGGCCTGGACGATGTTCCTGATCATCATGCTCGCCGTCGGCGTGAACGCTCTCCTGGCGGCGCGGGGCCGAAGCACATTCGCCGTCGTACGCAAGCGGAGGCCGGAGTGAACGCCGTTCCGCAGGGTCGGAAGCGGTTCCGGCGGTGGGGCGTCGGCGAGCAGCGCGGCGGCCCCGTGACCTACCTGGTCCTGATCGTGACCATGGCGATCGCGATCTTCCCGCTCTACTGGACCTGGGTGGCCGCGTCGCGCACGAACCCTGAGATCGTCCAGTCGCCGCCCCCTCTGACGCCGGGCGGGAACCTCTTCTCCAACATCGGGGAGGCCCTCGACCAGGTGGACATGTTCAAGGCGCTCCTGAACTCCCTGATCGTCTCCGGCTCCATCGCCCTCGGAACCGTGTTCTTCTGCACGCTCGCCGGCTTCGCGTTCGCGAAACTGCGCTTCCGCGGGAGCACCGTGCTCCTGATCGTCATCCTCGCGACGATGATGGTGCCGGCGCAGCTGGGCGTCGTGCCGCTCTTCATCCTCATCGCCGATCTCGGGTGGGTCAACGAGCTACAGGCCGTCATCCTCCCGACGCTCGTGAGCGCCTTCGGCGTCGTGTTCATGCGGCAGTACCTCGCGCGCGCCCTGCCGACGGAGATCATCGAGGCCGCGGTCGTCGACGGCGCCTCGTCGTTCCGGATCTTCCGCTCGATCGTCCTCCCGACGGCGCGGCCGGCAATGGCCGTCCTCGGGATGCTCACCTTCCTGACGGCCTGGAACGACTTCTTCTGGCCGATCATCGCCCTCTCGACCCAGAACCCGACCGTCCAGGTGGCGCTCAACAGCCTCGGCCAGGGTTACGTGCCCGACCGCTCGATCATCCTCGCTGGGACGCTCGTTGGCACGGTGCCGGTCCTGATCGTCTTCGCGCTCCTCGGCAAGCAGATCGTCGGCGGGATCATGGAAGGAGCGGTGAAGGGATGAACCGCGCCTTCCCGGAAGGGTTCGTGTGGGGCGCCGCGACCGCCGCGTACCAGATCGAAGGCGCGACGGACATCGACGGCCGCGGCCAGAGCATCTGGGACGTCTTCGCGCACACGCCGGGTCGGGTCACGAACGGCGAGACCGGCGATGTGGCCTGCGACCACTACCACCGCTACCGGGACGACGTCGCCCTCATGGCCGAACTGGGGCTCGACGCCTACCGCTTCTCGGTCTCCTGGCCGCGCGTCCTGCCCGAGGGGACGGGTCGGGTGAACGAGGCCGGGCTCGACTTCTACGACCGGCTCGTCGACGAGCTCCTCGCGCACGGGATCACCCCGCACATGACCCTCTACCACTGGGACCTGCCGCAGGCGCTCGAGGAGGCCGGCGGCTGGCCCGACCGCTCGACCGCGGCGGCCTTCGCCGACTACGCCGCGGTCGTGACGCGCCGCCTGGGCGACCGCGTCCGCCACATCGCCACGCTGAACGAGCCGTACGTGGTCGCCGACCACGGCTACCGGATCGGCTCACATGCCCCCGGGCGCACCGATCCCGACGCGGCGCTCGCCGCTGCCCACACCCTCCTCGTCGCGCACGGTCTCGGGGTCGAGGCGATCCGGGCCGCCGCCCCCGAAGCGAACGTCGGCATCGTCCTCAACTTCCATCCTGCGCACCCGGCGACCGGGCACATGCTCGACCAGGAAGCCGCGGCGCTGGCGCACGACCAGGTCAACCGCTGGTTCCTCGACCCGGTGACCGGCCGGGGCTACCCCGAGGACACCGCCCGCGCTCTGGGTTGGCGGCGCGACGAAGTGCTCGACGGCGACATGGAGCTGATCGCGGCGCCGCTCGACTTCCTGGGCGTCAACTACTACTGCCGCCACATCGTGCGCTCGCCGTACCTTCCGCCGCTCCCGCCCGGCCCGTCGGAGGAGCTGACGGAGATGGGCTGGGAGGTCTACCCGGCCGGGCTCACGGAGGTCCTGGAGTTCGTCTCGTCACGGACCGGCGACGTGCCCCTGTACGTCACGGAGAACGGGGCGGCGTATCCGGTCGACGGCGATCCCGCCCGGGATCCGGAGCGTGTCAGCTTCCTCCACCGCCACTTCGACGCCGCCCGGACCGCGCTCGAGCGCGGCGTCCCGCTCCGCGGCTACTTCGTCTGGTCGCTGCTCGACAACTTCGAGTGGGCGCACGGCTACGGCCACCGGTTCGGGATCGTCCACGTCGACTTCGACACGCTGGAGCGGCAGGTCCGCGACAGCGGCAGGTTCCTGGCGCAGGTCTCCCGCGAAGGGCTCCCCTCGCTCGAGCCTCGCCTTCCGTCTCCCTGAGATGCGCGCCGAACCTGGATCGCACCGGGAGGTCGCCGGTTCGAGCCCGGCTAGCTCCATGAGACCAGAGGGGCCCTAGCGAGTCCCCGCTTTTGCACTCCCTTTCGCTCCGCGCTGGCAGGGAGCTGGGCGAGCGCTGGCCTCTAACGTCTCCCGCTCAGATGATCTGCCGCTCGCGAGCAGGTGCCCCGACGAGCGCCCTAGCCGGCCCAATGAGTCGCGCAGTAGGCGTCGCGCGCGGCGCTGCCGCCCGAGAGCGGGAGGTACTGTGTGGCCGTCCGGATCGCCCTCGCCTGGGATGCGGCGTAACCCTCGATCTCCTGAGCGACCAGCTCGCGCGCCTCCGGCGTCGGCGACTGCGCGAGCAGCTCTGCGTGCCTCCACGCTGTCTCGCGCCAGCTCACGATGGCCTGAAAGAGCACGAAGTCGTCGAGGGTCGTCGGCGGGTTGCCGTCGTCGATCGTCGGGTCGAAGCGCCGGGCGACCTCGGCGATGACATCGTCGGTGACGCGGTTGAGGATCTGGTTCACGCGATCGTGATCCGCTTTCCGGCTTCCGCCGTCCGGCTTGACAAGCCCGATGCTGTAGAGAACGAACGGGAGGTCGCGTTGAACATGCGCGTTGATTCCGAGGAGCAGGTTGCCGTTCGCAGAGACGGCTCGATCTCTCGCGGCCGCGAACGCGACTCGCCACGCCGGCGCGACCTCCTCCGTCCGCCCGGCGTCCCAGGCGTCGTGGGCAGCGAAGTAGTAGCGCGCGAAGATGACGTCCTCATGGTTCACGAACGCGGTGTCGTCGAAAAACGTCGGCGATTCGACGGTGCGCCGGTACTCCTCGGTCACGCGCAGGTACGTGAGGGCGAAGATCGCATCGTGGTCGCACGAAGATGCGAGCGGCTGGAACCGCTTGGTCATCTGGTCGATGACCTTGTCGATGCACTTGACCCGCCCAGCGATGCAGTCGTCGGGGCTCGTCACGTCGTAGGGAAGCGAGAGTCCCGGCAGGAGCGCGCTCCAGCCGACGAACGGTGGATCCTTGGCAACGGCCGCGGGCGGGCGCACGAGCGCACTGAGAACGAGCGCCAGGAGAACGAGCGCCGGAACTGCATGCCGCACGCTTGATCGGAGGTGCATCTTGTCCTACCCTGTCTGCCCGATCACGGCGGAACCGTAACTCAGAAGCTGTTTGTGAACCGGTGAGGACGGGAAGGCCAGAACTGGTCGGCCCGTCCGTTGAGAGGGAGTGTTGTCTGTGGCCACGCTCGACCTCGTCCGTGCACGAAACCGACTCGCCGGCGCAGGCGCCGCCGTCGGGGCCCGCGCACCGTTCGAGGCCGTGGAGGAAGCGGTCGAAGCACTTGGTCGGGACCCCGGTCTCATTCTGATCTTTCCTACTGGCGTCCTCGATCCTCAGGAAGCGGCGACGCAGGCTCAGGCGGCCGCGGGAAACGCACGTGTAGCCGGGATGACCGGGAGCGGCGCAATCGCGCTCAGCGGTGCGATCGAGAGTGGGTGCTCGGCAGTCGCGTTCGACTCCTCACTCTCGGTCGGGGTAGGTACGGGTACTTCCTCCGACCCGCGCGCCGCCGGGCGCTCTGCCGCCGCCGAGGCCTTGTTCGGCGTCGCCCTCGACGGAAACCACGCTGCGCTCCTCCTGTTCGTCGACTCGGAGTCGGGCGACCAGGCTGAGATCGTCGCCGGGGCATACGAGATCGCGGGTGGGCGCATCCCGCTCGCGGGAGGAGCCGCCGGCGGCCACGCCAGCGCCCAGTTCGCCGACGGCGAGGCGTTTTCGGGCAGCGTAGTCGCCGTCGCCCTGGCCAGCAGGACGCCGATCGGTGTCGGCATTGCGCACGGCTGTGTGCGACGCGGAGCGCCGTCGATCGTCACCCGCTCGCGTGGCCGGGTCGTGCTCCAACTCGACGGCCGTCCCGCCGAGGCTGTCTACCTCGAGAAGCTTGGGATGGGCGACGTCCCGTTGAGCGACGCCGATTTCGAGGCGATCGCGATGGCGCATCCGCTTGCCCAGCCGGAGCTACGAGGCGATGTCCGTCCGCGATACGTGCGCGGCCGCGCGCCGGGAGGCGGTCTGGTCTGTGCGACGAGCATCGAGGCGAACGCGGCGGTGGATGTCTGCGAACACGAGCCGGAGGCGATCGTTCGTAGCGCGATGACGGCGGTCGACGAAGCCTCGCGGCAGCTTTCGGGCCCGGCCGAGGCCGTCGTGCTCTTCGACTGCGCTGCAAGGAGTGCGCAGTTCGGCAATCCGCTCGCCGCGCGTGAGGTCGAATCGATCATCTCCTCCTTCGGCGATCCCCCGCCCGCACTGGCGGGCGTCTACACGCGGGGAGAGATCGGGCGGGTCCGCGGTGCGAAAGGAGACCGAAACTATAGCCTCGTCGTCGTTGCACTCGGCTCAACGCCTTGACCGCCGCAACGAGCTGCTTCGGCGCTTCGTTGAGGCTGCGCGGCGGGCGCAGATCGTCACGATAGTCAACCTCGCCGGTTCGGAAGCCGAGCTGGGCGAGCTCTTCACGGCAGAGCTTTGCGAGGCGTTCGAGGCCGAGATTGCGTTCGTCCTTGCGGCGCGTGACGGCGAAGCCGCCTGCACTCTCGTAGGCGCCCACGGCCTAATGCCCGAGCAACGGGCGGACCTGCTCGACGACCAACGCTGCGCGCGCGTCCTGACCTGTGAGGAGCCGCAGCTGTACAGGGGCGATCTGCTCGGGATCGGAGTTCAAGAGCTCGTTCTCGTGCCATTCGCCGGCGAGGTCGATCGCGGCGTCGTCGGCGTCGCGCGCCTGTACGACGAGCCATTCGACCAAGCGGAGGTTGCCCTGCTCGAGGCGGTCGTGGAGAGCGTCAGGCACGCGCTGGAACGGATCCGGCTGGGAGAAGAGCGCGATGCCCTCCTCACCCGCGAGCGTGCGGCACGACGGGAAGCGGAGGCAACGGCGGAACGACTCGAACGCCTGCAGCGCATCACCGGGACGATGCTCTCCGGCCTGCCGCTCGAGTGCATGCTCCGCGAGCTGCTGGAGCGAATCCGCGAGATCGTCACAGCCGACACGGCCGTGATTCTCCTGATCGAGGGCGCCGAGGCTGCGCTCGTCCTCCGCGCGGCGGCCGGCGCCGACACACATGTCGACGCAACCGTCGAGCTCGCCCAGCGAGCAGGGGTCATCCGACGCGTCGTCCACGAACATCGGGAAGTCGATCTCGGCGCTGCGCACGCGGACGATGGTTCTCGACGAGATCGTGAAGCGATCCGCTCGCTGATCGCGGTGCCGATGACCGTCGAGGGAAGGATCTCCGGCGTGCTGGTGGCCGGCGCGCTGGCCCCGCGCGACTTCTCGCCCGACGACATCGGCCTGCTTGGGCTCGCCGCTGACCGTGCCGCAATCGCGATCGAGAACGCTCGGCTATATCGGGAAGCCGAAGAGCGCGGACAAGCTGCCCGGGTGCTCGGCTATGTCGCCGACGGCGTTTTCCTCGTCGACGCAAAGGGAGTGGTTCGGCTTTGGAACCCTGCCGCCGAGGCGATCACTGGCGTTCCGGCCGAGGCTGTGCTCGGCCGCCCCGTCGACGAAGTGATTCTCGGCTGGGAGACGCTGGCGCAAGGCGTCAGCATCGCGAGCGCTCCGGCTGCGTCCACCGGTCCTGCGACGACGCTTCCCGTCGAGCTGGTGGGTCGTGAGCTCTGGCTCTCGGTCGCCGGGGTGAGCTTCGCGGAGGGGACTGTTTACGCATTCCGCGATCTGACTGAGGAGCGGCGGCTGGAGGAGCTCAAGGCGGATTTCGTCGCGACCGTGTCCCATGAGCTGCGAACGCCGATCGCCGCGGTCTACGGCGCGGTGAAGACCCTCGAGCGCGAAGACGTCGTCTCCGAGGATCTACGCCGCCATCTCTTCTCCATCATCTCGGACCAATCCGAGCGGCTTGTCGATCTCGTCAACGACATCCTGCTCACAAGCCAGGTCGAGTCCGGCCGGCTCGTTCTCGCAAGCGAGCAGGTCGACGTCTCGGACGTCGCACGCGGGGTCATCGAGGCCGCACGCACACACGCTCCAGAGGAACTCTCGCTCGAGCTCGTGGCGCCCTCCTCTGTTGCCGCAGTCGCCGCGGACCGTGACAAGCTTCGGCAGGTGCTCGCGAACCTCGTGGGCAACGCGATCAAGTATTCGTTTGGTACCGGCCGTATCGAGGTCCGGCTCGAGCCCCGCCGGACTCACGTTCGCATAGCGGTTCGTGACGAGGGCGTCGGTATTCCGCAACCCGAGCAGCAGCGGATCTTCGAGAAGTTCTACCGCTTGTATCCGAGCACGACCCGGGGAGTCAGCGGCACCGGCCTCGGTCTCTACATCTGCCGCGAACTGGTCCGACTCATGGGAGGCAGCATTTGGGTCGAATCGAGCGGGGGAATTGGTTCAACATTCTTCGTCGAGCTGCCGCTTGCCTCGGCATCGCTGGGAACGGTGCCAACCGGACGCCCATCATAGGTCCGTTGCGCGGGACCTCCCCTCGTAGTCGGTCGCGCGCGTGGTGCGCGAGATCGACCGTACCGGCATACGCGACGAGGCTGGCTACGGCGGCTACATCGTCTTCGAAGATCCGGAGACGGGAACGGCACTCGGCGCTCAAGTTGTCAATTCACGCCCGGTGGGCCCAGACGCAAGCAGGAGGTCGCCGGTTCGAGCCCGGCTAGCTCCACTCACTCCGTCGGTTCGGCACGCTCTATGCGGATGAAGGCCGTTGATTCTCGGCCTCAACGGTCGGCTGACCCGTCGCTGGTTCCTCGGCTGCTGCTTCTTCGCCTGCGGTTTCGGCTTGCGGGATCTCGTCGTCTGCTCGTTCAGCGGTCTTCTGGGGCGCCCTCGTGCGGTCGGCTCGGTCGCTGGCGTTGACGACGATCTCGACCGCTTCCGCCTTGGCTCTGGTGGTTACCTCGTACGCTTCGCGCCTTGCTGCCGCGGCGACCTCGCCCGCCATCTCATAGGTCTCCTTGAGGATGTCGCTCCTCTCGCCCTCGGTGCGCCTCAGTGCGCTCTCGATCGCGCTCTGCGGTGAGCGCGTAGCCTCGAGCTCCGCGACCAGTCGATTGATTCGCGCGACGTACGCGTCGACCGCCTGACGGTCATAGCCACGGACCGTGACCGGGAACGCGACACTGCGGAGCTCCGCTGGGATGCGTCGCTGGCCGTTCACGCCTGCACCGGCTCCGGTTCGTGCGCTACGTGTCCGTGATGCGTGGTGGACACACCGCCATCGTAGGCTCGCGCGGCTCGTTTTGGAGCAATGCCGAGCGTAGGGACGGGGATAGCGAGTGAGCCGTCGGAGTATCGTAGGCCGGTGGCTTCCGCGGCTGCGGACGTGATCGTCGCGCGCGCCGGCGGGCTCGTGCCCCAGGTGGGCGTCGTGCTCGGCTCTGGGCTCGGCCCGCTTGCAGACGACGTGGCCGAGCCGGTAGTCATTCCCTACGCCGAGCTGCCGGGCTTCCCGGAAGCGGGCGTCGCCGGCCACGCCGGCCGGCTCGTGCTCGGGCGTGTCGGCGAGACTCCGGTCGCGCTCATGCAGGGCCGGTCGCACCTCTACGAACACGGCCGTCCGGATGGGATGAAGGCGGCCGTGCGGACGCTGGCGGAGATCGGCTGCCGGACGCTCGTGCTCACAAACGCCGCCGGCAGCCTCGACCCCGAGATCGGGCCGGGCTCGGTCATGCTCGTCTCCGACCACATCGGCCTCACCGGCGTCTCGCCGCTCTTCGGCGAGAGCGGCACCGAGCGCTTCGTCGACATGGTTGACGCATACTCGCCGCGGCTCCGGGAGCGGCTGCGGGAGCTGGCCGCGCGCCTGGGCATCGAGCTGCGCGAGGGCGTCTATGTGTGGTTCTCAGGCCCGCAGTTCGAGACACCCGCCGAGATCCGGGCCGCGAAAGTCCTCGGAGGCACGGCGGTCGGCATGTCGACCGTGCCTGAGGTGATCCTCGCCCGCGAGGCCGGCCTCGAGGTCGCCGCGCTCTCGGTGATCACGAACTTCGCCGCCGGGATGAGCGAGGAGCGCCTGAGCCACGAGCAGACGATGCGCGTGGCCGCGACCGCGGCGGAGACAACCGGCCGCCTGCTCCGCGCGTTCCTCGAGGAGCAGACCTGAGCCGCGCTCCGCAAGCTCGGGGCCACGGCTGCGTGTATGGATCGCACCCAAGAGATCGCCGGTTCGAGCCGGCTAGCTCCATGAGGCGGGCACGGTCGCTACGTCCTCGTCCTCTCCCAGTACGTCGAGCCGAGTTACGCAATGCGCCACTCGAGGAGCACCCCGAGAGGGTTGGCTACCTGCTCAAGGAGAGGGTCTTCGACGTAGCCATCCTCGTCGACCGATCGTCTCACGGCTGGTCGGCCGTCGCCGCCGTGAGGACTCGCTCGGCGACCTGACCGAGCGCGAGCGAGCGGTGCTGAGCCTCGTCGCGAGGGCCTATCCAACAAGGCGATCGCTGCTCGGCTCTTCATAACGGAGCGCACGGTTGAGGCGCCGTGAAGAGATCTCCGCAGTTGCATCTCGGCGCAAACCAAGAGTCGCACCGCCGCGTGCTCGCCGTGCTCGCCTACCTCCGGAGGGCCGTGTAGATCCGTTGCCGATGGCTCCATGAAAAAGCCCCGTAACCGGGGCTTTTCAATGCACTAGCTCCGTGGCCGGAGAGGTGCCAACTCAGTCAAGCGACGCGCCTGATCCGGGCCTCGGAAACGCCATGCCTCACGACACGATCTCCTTGGAGCTGAGCTCCACTGGATTGAGCTTCGCGTCGAGGGAGGCGTCGGCTTTCCGGACGGACACAGTGGTCGTGATCGTTTTCATCAGAATGACCTCTCGCGCCGGGAAGGCCCGCAAGCCGCGGGCCTTCCTTGCGTCGAGACAGGCGCTTACGCCTTGAACGCGCCGTTCATCTTGTGGACGACGACCTCGCCGACGGTGATCTTCGGCGAATTCGGGAGCACGTTCTCGAGCTTCTCCTCGCGCAACCAGCTGGCGACGAAGCGAGTCGACTCGTCGGCCTGCGCCGAGGTGTCGAAGAAGCTGATGGAGCTCATGACGTCCTGCTCGGCGTCGATGAGGTAGAAGCCGTTGAAGCCCGGCAGCTTGCTGAGGCGGGGCAGGAGGTTCTCCCCGACCTTCTTGGCCAGCTCGGACTTGCGGGTCTGGTCGATGCCTTCGTAGCGCCTAACAGTGGTATGCATAGTGCTCCTAACTCTCTTCGCTCAGGGTGGAGAACCGGTTGAGTCCTCCTGATGCACTCAGGCCCGGTGTGACAGTCGAAGAGCGGGTTCGGAGCCTCGACGGCTTCCGTCTGGGATCTTCTGGCGCATCGCTAGTGTAGCAGACTTCTTGACAACGTAGTTATATGTGGCTACGTTTCTTACTTCTACCAACGTAGGAGGCGGGATGTGTCCCTTCTCGGTCACCCTGCAGCACGTTCCGGATCGGGAGCTCGGCCCTCTTCTGATCGAGCTGGCGCAGGCGGGCTTCCACAACCCGATCATCACGCCTGTCGACGCTGGTGGCGCGTCCGGCGAAGAGGGCGCTCCTGCGCGGGGGCCGATGACGGATCTCCCGGAGGACTGGCGGCTCCTGCGGGAGCGGGAGGGCGAGTCCTACCAGTGGCCGGAGGAGCGCGATCGCTACTCGCGCTACCGCGTGTTCCTGGGCACGACCCGCGCCGAGGGCGCCATTCACATCGGACTTGGCGAGACGATTCGCAAGAACAGATGGGGACGCGACCGCAAGTACATCGTCGCCTTCCGGAGCAGTGGATCTCCGCAGCAACCGCTGGTCGAGTTTGTCGCAGCAGACGACTACGAGGAGACGCGCGAGCTCGTCGCGGTCATCCGCGGTAGCGACGGAGGGCGGCGCATGTACGGCGCCGGCGACACGCTTCCCGCGATCTACCAGGAACGCTTTCGAACGCAGATGTACAGCGAGCGGGTCGTCTATCCGGGGCGTCTGGAACAAGGTCGTTGTGGTCGCGGGTGAGGACGATGACGAGGCGATTCTCAACCACGCCCTGATCCAGGGCCGACGACGCTTCCCGACGTAGCCGCGCTACCCGTCGGTCGTGTTGGCGCTAGCGACCGGTTTCGGTAGGCGACTGCTACCGTTGCGGTACACGAGCGAGTACCGGCTGCGCTTACTGCGCCTCTCCTGCCCGTTCCTGATTGGCAGAGGAGGTGTTTTTTATGGCAACCGGAACCGTGAAGTGGTTCAACGACGCGAAGGGGTACGGCTTCATCACTCCTGATTCGGGTGAGAAGGACGTCTTCGTCCATCACAGCTCCATTGCCGGCGACGGCTTCAAGTCGCTGTCCGAGGGTGCGAAGGTCGACTTCGACGATGCCGAGGGCGCGAAGGGCCCCGAGGCAAAGAACGTCCGGCTCGTCGCGTAGCGGCGAGACGGGTCCACGAGCGGGGGGCGCCGGTGGCGTCTCCCGCATCACTCTGTGAAGGCTCGCGGGCTTCCTACTCCGCCGAAGGCGGCGGGGTCGGCGGCAGCAGGAGCAGATGGCTCTCGACGACCGCTTGAGCGACGTCGACGAGCTTCCGGCCGTTGTGCTGGGAGTGGCCCCGGAGCATCTCGAACGCCTTGTCCGCATCGATCGCATGGCGGGCCATGAGGATCCCCTTCGCGTGCTCGATCGTCGCGCGGCGGCCGAAAGCCCCCTGCAGGGTCTGGTACTCGGCGAAGCGCTGGAGCGTGATCTCGATCGCACTCTGCAGCTCCTGGGAGTCGCCTTCGACGATGTAAGCGAAGACGCCGCGTTTCGCCGCTTCGCGGACATACGCGGGATCCCTGGCCGAGAGCAGGGCGATCACCGGGCAGGAGGCCTCGCGGACGATCTCTGTGATCAGGTCGAGCGAATGCTCCGAGTGCAGCCCGAGCCCGACGAGCGCGACGTCGGGGCGCTCTCTGAGGGTCACCGCGCCGACCTCCGCCACATGGATCTCGCGCGCAATCACCTCGTGACCGAGCCCGATCACGACCTGGGCGAGCAGCTCGAGCCGCTCGCGCTTCTCGTTCGCGATCAGGACGCGCAGGTGCTGGATGTCGCTGTCGCTCATCGCTCCCGCGGCTCACGCCGGTCGCAGGAGGACGCCGCTGCGCGACGGTCGAGGCCGGCCGAGGGAACCCGTAGCTCGATCACGGCACGGCTTCGGCCCAGACGGGTGCAAGACTTGGGCCGCGACCGTCGCCTCGATCGGGACGGCGGCGCGTCTGCAGCGGCGCCACAACAATCGGCCCGCGGCGGATCTTCCCTCAGCAAACGGGTTGGAGCGGCAGCTAAGGCCGGCCCAAATGCCGTGGCCGGCGGGGCAGCGTCGACGCTGGAGCGTCTGATGGTGGAGATTCCTGTCGTGCCGGATGCCTCGGGCGTCGCGCCGCGGGTGGACGCCTTCCCACTCTGTATCGCCGCGCGAGATTGGCGGGTGGCATCGCATTCTGCTTGCTCTCGCTGGGCGCATGCCTCCTTGTCGCCCGGCGTCTGAGCGACGCGAGCTGGCCCCTCGAGGGCGCGCACGTCCCCCTGGTCTTCCTCGCCGGAGGTGCCTATCTCGCCAGTTTCGGCTTCCGCGCGTTCGGATGGAACCGGCTGTTCCCCAGCGACGAGCGGCCCGACCCCGCGCGGTGTCTCGCGGCCTGCGGGGCGGCTGCGGCCAGCGGAGTCGTCCTGCCGTTCCGGCTCGACTACGTCGTCAAGATCTCCACCCTGCGCCGGCTCGGCGGGGTCAGGCTCGGGCTCGAGTCGATCGCCATCTCGATCGTCGCCCTCGGCATGGTCGACGCAGTGGCGATGCTCCCGCTCGCCGTCTCCGCCCTCGCGACGTCGGGGCCGGTCCTCCGCGCGCCGCTGATCGTCGTCGTCCTCTTCTGCATCGGGTGCCTGGCGATACTCACGCTTGGACAGCGGGTGGAACGGCTCCCTGTCGTCGGGCGCTCGGACCGCCTGCACGACGCGTACAGGCGGGCTGCAGAGACCACTCGCCTCACGCGGTCGACGTTCGTCGCCGGGCTCCTGCTCCTGGGCTGCTGGACGTCGCGCACCATGGGAAGCACGCTCCTGCTCGAGCGCGCTCGGGGTCGGGTTCTCGCCCACGCTCGCGCTGGTCGTTCTCTGCATGAGTGCCGCGACGGCGATTCTGCCGATCACGGCCGGCGGCGCCGTCGTCGGCATAGGGACGACGGCTGGGGTTCTGTTCGCGCTCGGGGTCACGAAGGGCGCGGCGGTCAATTACGCGTTGGCTTCCGGACTCCTGCTGACCAGCGCGGCGCTCGCGGCGGCCGCGCTCGGACTCGGCGGATCGCTCCTCCTCACTCTTCGCGCGCGCCGGCCGCTCGGCGTCTGGATCCCGGCCACGGTGGGCGCGCCTGGATCGCACCCAGGAGGTCGCCGGTTCGAGTCCGGCTAGCTCCATGAAGGACGAGCAGCGGGCGCAGCCGCCAGCAGGGACGCTCGGGTCGCCAGGCGGTGGACTGGCCGTGGGACGGCACGGGGCCGCGAGTCATTGATCTGGGTCGAGCCGGAGCACGAACCGGCACTGCGCCGGTTGGTCGAGACGGTGCAGCATTCGGCATCAGGCAGCTCCGGCGGCGCCGGGCCGGAGGGCCTCCGGATGTCGGAGGCCCTCCCGGCGCCGGTTCAGTACGTGACGCAGTCGAGGTAGTCGAAGCCCTTCTGGGCGGCCTCGAATGGGTCGAAGGTCGGGTCGCCGAAGCGCGGGTCGTGCTCGACGACGTAGTACCTGACGGGGCCCTTCGAGGCCGCGAAGATCGTCGGGAAGTCGATGATGCCCTCACCGACGATCTCGATCCTCCCCGGGAACGGGCCCGCCGCCATGTCCTTCACGTGGAACAGCTGGATGCGGTTGCCGTAGCGCTCGAGGAGCTCCACCGGGTTCCCCCCGCCGTTGGTCACCCAGTACAGGTCGAGCTGGAAGACGACGTTCTTCGGATCGGTGTTCGCCATGAGGACGTCGTACGCCGTCTGGTCGCCGAACACGCGCTGGAACTCCCAGTTGTGGTTGTGGATCATCAGGTTCTGGCCCTGCTGCCGCGCCAGCGCGCCGAGCTCGTTGAGGTACTCCGCGTAGGCGACCCACTCGGCCTCGGTGGCGAAGTTCGGCGTCGCCCCGGACCCGAAGAACTGGATCCCGAGCGTCCGGTTTTCCTCGAGGATCTGCTGGAAGTCCACCGGGCTCCCCGGAGCGCCGACGTTCACGTGGCGGCCGGACGCCTTGAGCCCGTACTTGTCGAGCAACGCCCGATACTCCTCCGCGCTCAGGCCGCTGAGCGTGAACGGCTCGACGTTGCGGTAGCCCATTTCGCTCAGGCTCCGAAACACTTCCTCGGTCCGCGCGATGGTTGCCGCGTCGGTGCCGAAGCCGATGTACTCGGCGAAGGTCCAGAGCTGGATCGAGATCTTGCTGTCCGGAACGCCCCGGCCGGCACAGTCCGGCGTCTGGGCACTCGCCGTGCTCGTAGCACCGACGCTGATGCACGCCGCCAGCACGGCAAGGATGAGCGCGCGCACGATCCGTACGCGAGTCCTGGATGTCTTCATATTGCCCCCTTCTGGTGTCGCGTCTGCTGGGCTGGTGAGGCAGGTACCCAGGGTAGGGCCGGCCAAACCAGGCCGCCGGCCGCTCGCCCGGGCCGGCGGGCCACGGCGCTCTGCCCTGATTGCGACCTGTATCGGGAGGCGCTAGGTTCCTCCGACCAACCAAGAGGGGTGAGACAATGCGCGCTACCCACATCGTCGCGAGGCTCGCAGCGTTCGCGGCGACCGTCGTCGTTCTGCTCGTCGCTACCTCGGCCGGAGCGGTGCTCGGCGGGACCACGGACACGGCCAACCGCTACGCGAACGTCGGCGTGCTCCAGCTCCGGGACGGAGCCGACTGGTTCGATTTCTGTTCCGGCACGCTCGTCCGTCCTGACGTCGTGCTGACCGCCGCCCACTGCACGGACTTCCTGGTGGAGGAAGGCCCCGACGGGCTCGGGCCCGACGACCTCCGGATCTCCTTCGACCCGGAAGGGGATGCGCCGTACGCAACCGTCGACCACATCGTGGTCCACCCCGACTGGTTCACAGCAGCGCCGGGGCGCGGCAACTCGAAGCATCTCTATCTCGCCCCACCGGCCGAGGACATCGCGCTGGTCTTCCTCGACGCCCCGGTCGCCGGGATCACGCCGGCGCCGATCGCCGACGCCGACTACCTCGCGGGGCTCGACCTGACAGCTGAGACGTTCACCGTCGTCGGTTACGGAGTCGACCGCTTCATCACAGGCAGCCTGCTGTCCAACCACCCGGTCGTCCTCGTCGACGGTGTCCGCAGCTACCGCGATGTCTCGGTGATCACGAAGCACGACGCCTTCCCAGACCGCTTCCTGAAGATCACGCAGAGCGTCTGTTTCGGCGACTCGGGCGGCCCGCTCTTCCACGAGGGGACCGTCGTCGCGATCAACACCTGGACATTCAGCACGCGCTGCACGGGCCCGAACCTGGAGTACCGCGTCGACTCGCAGGCCGCGCAGAGCTTCCTCGAGGCGAACCTGTAACCGAACGCTCACATTCCCAATTCGCGAACCCTCGGAGGGGCCGCATTGCGGCCCCTCCGCAGCGCTACGTCGGGGTGGTGCGTGTCCGATCGAGGTCCCAGACCAGCGTGTGAGCGGCGCGGGCGTCGCCCGCCTCCTCAGGGGCCGCCCCGTCCTCGAGGCTTGCCGCCGCACGGAGGAAGCCTGCCGCCATCCTGTGCGCCTCCTCGAAGGCTGCGAGAGCGCCCTCCAGCGAGTCCTCGTCCGGTGATTCCCCGAGCGATGCCTCCAGGCGCACGGCGGCCTGGTAGGACTCCTCGGTCGCCTCGAGCAGAGACGGTGCGCCGTCTGCCGTGGCCGGCTTCACGATGGCCTGCGCCCAGGCGGAGTCACGCGAGTCCTTCGCCCGTGCCTTCGCATCCTCGAGGGCGACGCGGAGCGACTCGAGGCCGGCCATGGCCCTCGAGGGCTCGGCCCGCGCCTCGCGGGCGAGCCTGGAGGCCCGGTCGGCGAGCTCGACGATCGCGAGCCAGTCCGGTTGCGGCCTCGCGAGCCCGTCGCGCGCCCGCTGGACGAGCTCGGCCGCCCGGCGAAGCAGCTCGTTCTCGCTCCCGCTGTCGCCGCGCTCGTGGACGGTGGCCCACGTCCGGTCGATCTCCTGCTCGGCTCGAAGCACGATCGCACGCCCTTCGACGGCGGCCGCCTCGAGCTTCTCGAGATGTTCCTCGATCGCTTGTCGAAGCCTGGCCGCGTCAGCAACGGCCAGACTCGCTTCGCGGAGCTCGTGCTCGGCGCGCTCGAGCCGATCCGGCTCGCCGGACTTCGCGACGCGGGCTGCCGACTCGTGGAGCCGGCGGGCGCGCTCGAGGTCCTGTGCGGCTGCCTGTCCCACTCCCCCGATCTCGCGCCAGGACGAGGGCGCATACGAGGACGCTGCCGTCTCGAATTCAGCGCGGACGCGGCCGAGGTCGGCGGTCAGCGTCTCGATCGCGGCCTCCAGCTCGCGCAAGCGCCTTGCGACCTCCTCGGGCAATCCGCTGACGCGGGCCGCGCGCCGCTGGACGTCCTCTGCGAGACCCGCCGCCTCGTCTGCCAGGCGAATGGCGGTCACAGGTCGCTCCTTCCCCTTCTCCATGGCGCTCCACGCCTCGGCGTACTTCGCCTCCGCTTCGGCGAGAGACTCGCTCAGGGCCCGTGCCGACTGCGCGTCCGCGAGCGACCCTGAGGGCGTGCCCGCGGCGCTGATGGCGTTACCCGCGCGCGTCAGGCGGTCGAGCGCCTGCTCGGTCATGCCCTCCGCGGCGTCGGCGCGGCTCTGGATTTCGGCGAGGTAGGCCTCGACGGCAGAGAGGCCGGCATCGAGCTCCTTCGCCTCCTCGAGCCACACGCCGAGGTCGCCTGCGTCCAGGCGCTGAGGCGAGCCGAGAAGACGGGCTCGCTGCCTCCAGGCGAGAAACTCCTCCCGCCGGGCGAGGTACTCGTTCTCGACGCTCGCCCGGGCTTCAGCCGGCTCGTGCAGGTAGAGCGCGAGAACGGCCACGAGGGCGTCGTTCTCGAGCGGGTCCTCGGGCAGTGCGGCCGGCAGACGTCGCTCTGCCCCGTCGAAGCGGCGCGCGAAACGCAGCGCTTCGGCGAGCGCCGTCTCCTCGACCACCGGAGGAGGCGAAGCGAGGGCGGGCGTCCCGCGGCCGGCAGACCATGGACGCAGCGCCCGCAGTCGGCCGCTGCGATAGAGGAAGAAGGCGATCCCGGCGAGCACGAGCAGCGGGAGGCTCCCGGGCCCCGTGTACAGGGCGGACGAGAGCAGGACGAGCGCGACGTAGCCACAGACGATGTAGAGAACGATCCTTCTCACTCCAGAGTTATCGGATGGGCGGCGGCGCGCATTAGCGCGGCGAGGCAGCCCGGGTCGACCACGGCATGGCGTGCCTGGGAGTCTGACCGGCTCCTGCTCAGGTTCGAGTCCGGCACTAGCTCCGTGAAGTACCGCGAGGCTTTGTGTTTCGTGTCGACACGGCCAGAATCCCGCTCGCACGGTCGAGCGCCAGGAGGCTCGTCGTCCGAGGCGCAGATCTCGCATCGCACGACGTGGACGTCGCCCGCCGCGTCCCGCGCCACGATCACGTCGGCAGTCGGCCCGAAGGAGACGCCGGCGAGCGAGATGCCGGTGCCTGTCTGCAGGACTACACGGGCGCCCGTGGCCTGTCCGCGACGTCGATGGCGCCTCCGGTCGGCGGCGCGGCTGCGAACGCACCGTTCGAGGAGATGTCGCCTCTGGCAACGGGCCGGCAACGGACGAGATGGGCGCCCCGTCGGCCGCAGAGAACACCGCGGCCCGGTCGGAGAACGTCGCGAGCACGAGGCGTCCGCCGTCGCCGAGGCGAACGCGCGGACTTCGTCGTCCGCGCGCCAGAGCACGCGATCGGCTCGCCGGTCGTCGCGTCCCACAGGCGGGCGGTCGAGCCCCAGCCCGTGAGCAGGCGCTGCCCGTCCGGGCTGAACGACGCTACTTCAGGGATGGAGTCGCGCTCCTCGCGGAGCGGCCCAGCGTCGCGAAGCGCTGCCACCGTCTTGCCGGAGGCCGTCTCCACCACCGCGAACCCTCCGGCGCGAACGACGAGCGCCACGGTTCCGTCCGGGCTGAGAAGAAGCACCTCACCGAGTCCGGGGAGCGGCTCGCCGCCGTTCGTTCGTCACACCTCGCCCCCGACGGCGACCAGCCGGCCGTCGGTGTCGAGCATGGGCGCCGCGCTGGTGGTGCGCATCTCGCGCAGCGGTCGGCGCTGGCGGCGCCAGACGGCGGTGCCGTGCGATTCGCCGGGGTACTTGAAGCATCCGCTGACGGAGCTCGCGATGGCGAGCGTCGTTCCGTCGCCGCTGACGGCCGCCCACTCGACGTTCCTCCGCGCGTCCGCCGGCCGCGCAGGTGGCCGAGCGTCGCGACGCGGCGACCGTCGACGGCCAAGACGCCGGCGCACCCGGCGCTCGGGCGAGGACGTGCTTCCCGTCGGGGGTCAGGAGCGGGTCGACGTCGGGCACGCACTGTACAGCGGGAAGCCCGCGAGGAGCGGACGCTCGGGGACGATCGCGCGACCGTGACCTCCTCGTCCGAGGCGATCGCTGCGAGCGTGCGTCCCGCGGTTCGAAGGCCAGCGCGTTCGCCCAGCCCGTGGCGACGGTCCCGACCTGCTTCCGCGCCGCGACGTCCCAGACCCGGACGTGGCCGTCGGCGCTTCGCCAGCGCGACCCGGGTGCTGTCGATGCGAAGGCCGCGCCGGGCGAGAACTCGCTGTACACCGTTGAGCCCTCGAGTCGAGCCTCGAGGCTGCCAAACCCGGGGATGGCCGCGACCTGCCTCCCTCTCGCGGTCACGCCAGACGCCCGCGGCGCCGTCGAGGTCGACGGCGGCCACGACGCTTGGAGTCGGGGCTGAAGACCACGCCGCCGGCGGGGCCCAGATGGGCTACCCGGTCGCCTGCGGCGCTCCACAGGGTCGCCGCTCCTCCGTAGCCGACCGTCGCGACAACCGGCCGTCCGGGCTGATCGCAGCGGTCTCCGCGACCGACAGCCGTGCGAGAAGGCGTCCCTGGCCGAGTTCCAGACTGCGCGAGCGTGACCGGGGCGAACGTCGTGACGCGGTCACCCTCGGCGCTGAAGAGTGCCCTCGTGCCGCGCGAGGGACGAAGCTCGAGGGAGACCGCGTGGCGCCTCGACAGGTCCTCGAGCGCGATCGTGCGCCGGCCGACGATCGCCGCGCGCGGACCCCCTGCGAGACGCCGACGCCGATCACGCGCCGGCCGCGCGGGACGCGCAACGCGTGGAGCTCGTCCCGCTGGGGAGGTCGAGGACGCGCGCCTTCGAGGGCGAGCCCCGTCACCAGCTGCGGGCACTGAGGCCGACATCGTGGCTCTCGCGGTCTCGGCCGGGCGGCCCGTCGTACACCGCCAGACGTGCGGCACGTCGTCAGGCGTGAGCCCGACGAGCTGTAGCGCGTCGTCGCTGAAGGAGAGGGCGTCGAGGCCTGCGCCGGCGGTTCGGCTCCGAGTCCGAGCCGATGGCGTACGCGACCGGGTTGGCGAGGAGCGCCCGACGCAAGGCGACCCTGGCCTCGGGAGTCCGGAGGGTCTCCATCGCGTCGACTGCCTCTTCGAGGGCGGACGCGGGAGCCGAGTCGAGCGCCGCGACGGCCTGCGCGGCGAGGCTTGCGAGCGCGCGATCTCAGCGCGCTCGACGCCAGGTTGCGCGGAGGAGCGCGACGAGGCGAGCGACACGGAGACGACGAGCGCAAGCGAGACGCTTGCGAGGATGACGCGCTGCCGCCTCGTCGACCTGCGCCGGCTGGCCAGCGCGAAGGCGTGGAGCTCCAGCAGCTCCTTTACCGCGACGCGGAGAGGATCCGGGTCGTCGTGCGCGGGCCGCGCGGTGCAGCGAATCGCGATCGTCGCGCTCGACGCGAGCCGGGAGCCGCGATGCACCATCGAGGCGAGCTCGGGGCAGCGTACGTCGAGGACCGGCGACACGAAGGCGGTTGTCGTCCGGCACAGAGCCGTTGATGGCGAAGCCCACGGCCTTCACCGGGTGGACGCTTTCGCAGTCGACGGCACGATCCGCTTGCCGCGCTCTCCCGCATGTCTGAGCTCGTCCAGGGAGTATTTCGACGCGAGCGAGTTGCGGCTGATGACGAACACGAAGCTCTCCGCCGCGTCGATGCTGTCGTTGATGTCCTCCTCCCACTGCGACGCGGGCGGGATGTCCTCCCAGTCGACCCAGACGTCCTTGCCGCTGCCGGTCAGGAACGTGTGCAGCTCGCGAACGAAGGCGCCGTCGGCGCGCGAATACGAGATGAATACGTCCGCCAAGGCGTCAGCCCAGGGCCTAGGGAGATCTGATGCGACACGACGAAGCCACCGACGACAGAGCAGACTCGAGCGACCATGCCGCATCGGATCAGCGCGCCCGAGGACGACGACGCCGACCGGCGGCTCGGATCGCGGCTCCGCGCTCCGAGCCGGAGCGCCCGAGGCGCTACGTAGGGCTTCCCGGGTCAGGCCAGCTCGTCGCGTCCCTAGCGCGAGCGCGCGTTGCCGACCGGCCCGCTTGAGCGGCCGGGCGTTCTCGGGCGCCTCTGGGGCGGCGGTGGAGCCGAGCCCCGAGTAGCTGACCGCATACGTCCAGCCAGGCCAGGTGACCGCGAGTTCGCGGACGACGCCGTCGGCGCCGACCGTGATCGCGGCGTCGAGCTGCGCGGACGGGTCGGCGGCCTTGCCGTGGGCGACATAGCCGAAGGGGAGCACGCGGATCGACTCGCCCTCCTTGAAGCCCGACTCGCGGGCGACGAGGCCCGCCGCGACCGAGCCGCTGTAGACGGTCGAGCCGTCCGCCAGCCCCGTCGTCGTCAGCCCGGTCATGGCGTCGGTGAGCCGGCGCAGCGTCGCCCCTCCGACGTCCTCGCGCGTGGCGGCGAGGTACTCGGCCGGAGTCGTGCCGGAGTCGGGATCGATGCTCTCGGGACTCCCGAGCTCGACCCAGCGACCGTCCTCGGGATCGATCCCGTACATCATTCCGTCGACGAGCAGAAACTCCGCGCCGGTCTTCACGGCGGCGGACGTGCACCCGGAGCAAGCGGCCCGCCTCGCCGCGGCGGACGCGGACGCCCGGCCGGGGCCCTCGTCGGAGAGCGACAGGTCGTCGCCGTTCCAGCGGATCGTCTTCGCGGCCCACAGCTCGTCGCCCTGCGTGATCCGAACGACCGCGGTTCCGGAACGCTCGGCGGACGCAGCGGTGACCGCTGCCGCTTGCTGGACCGCCGCAGCGGCGTCCTCGACGTTGCCGCCGCCGCCCGGGGTGCCGACGAGCACGAGGGCGCCGATAACGGCCGCCGCTGCAACCGCCGCGCCGGCCGCCGGCAAGGCGGGGCGGAGCGCACGGCGCCGAGGCCTGTTCCGCGGAACCGGCTCGGTCAGGATGCGATCCCTGAGGAGCCGGGCGCGGGTGTCCTCCGGAGCGGGCAGGTCGCTTTCGTCGACGGGATTCGCGCGCTCGAGCAGCGCGAGCTCTCTCTCGCTTCTCATGACGTCTTCTCCAGTCTGGGTGTCGTCGCGGGTCGGCCGGCTCCGGGGCGCTCGAGTCGCTCGAGCCCGCCGCGGAAGCGGCGCCTGGCCCGGTGCAGGCGCACCTTGGCAGCCGTGCGTGTGCAGCCGAGCGCGATCGCCGCCTCGCCGACGGACAGGCCGTCCCAGGCGACCAGGAGCAGAAGCTCGCGGTCGGTCTCGGACAGCCCGGCGAGCGCCTCGAGGACCGCCGGCCGTGCGGGCGGCTCCTGCTCACTTTCGGGCACGCCCGCGACCCGCTCGACCAGCGCGTGCCGCCGTCCCGTGGCGCGGCGCTGGTTCGCGAGGACCCGGCGCGCGATCCCGAGGAGCCACGGCCTGGGCTCGTCAGGGAGCTCGTCGAGACGCCGCCAGGCCACCAGGAACGTCTCCGCCACCACGTCCTCGGCCTCGGCCGGGGTCGTGCGCCGGAGCGCATACGCGGACACAGCTCGGAAGTGCTCGTCGTAGGCCTGCGCAAATCGTGCTCGCCGGCCGGCGATCTGGCTGGTCGGGCTCGGGGCCACGCTCAGGAGATGTCCGGCAGACGCCCGCGGGTTACACCCATGGCCGGTCACGGTACGCCAGACCCGCCGGGGCGCGTCGGTGAGGGCACACTTTCTGAGGATGATCCTCGAGGTCGACACTCCGCATGGCCGGGCGCACGCCCATCTGCAGCACGTGGACCGACCACGCGGAGCGCTGGTCCTGGGCCACGGCGCCGGCGGCGGCGTGTCGGCGCCGGACCTTGCGGCCGCCGCGGACGTCGCGATCTCCGAGGGCCTGAGCGTCGCGCTCGTCGAGCAGCCGTACCGCGTTGCCGGGCGCCGCTCGCCCGCGCCGGCGGGCAAGCTCGACGCCGCGTGGTCGGCCGTCGTCCAGCATCTCCGCGCCGGCGAGCTCGAAGGGCTGCCGCTTGTCGCCGGCGGCCGGTCCCTGGGCGCGCGGGTTGCCTGCCGCACCGCCGGGGCGCTCGGCGCCGTCGGGGTCCTCTGTCTCGCGTTCCCGCTGCAACCGCCCCGTCGGCGTGCCGGTAGCCCCGCGCCGAGCCGCCTCCACGAGCTCGACGAGGTGACGGTCCCGACGCTGGTCGTGCAGGGCGAGCGAGACCCGTTCGGCATGCCTCCGGCCGCAGCGCTCCGCACCGTGGCCCGGGTCCCGGGCGACCACGGGTTGAAGGCGGACCTCGACGCGGTGGGCGCCGCGGTGCGCGCCTGGCTTCCCGGCGTTGTCGCCCGGGCGCGATGAGTCCGACGCGGACGCACGGTCTCTCCTGGAGACTGTTGACCCGAGATCGGAGAGGACGATGACCCGACTGACGCTCGACATCTCGATGTCGCTCGACGGCTTCGTCGCCGGGCCGAACGCCACGCTGGACGCGCCGCTGGGGGAGAACGGGGAACTCCTGCACGAGTGGATCATCCGCGCTCAGGAGCTGGCGGGACGAGCACGGTAAGACCGGAGGCCAGACCGGCGTCGACGATGACGTCGTTGCCGAGCACGTCGCTGCAACCGGCGCCGTGATCATGGGTCGCCGGATGTTCAGCGGCGGCGAGGGGCCGTGGGAGGACGACCCGAACGCCGACGGGTGGTGGGGGGACGACCCGCCCTTCCACGTGCCGGTGTTCGTGCTGACGCAGCACCCGCGCGAGCCGGCGGTCAGGGAGGGCGGCACCACGTACACCTTCGTCACGGACGGGATCGAGTCCGCGCTCGAGCAGGCGCGGGCGGCGGCCGAGGACCGGGACGTCGCGCTCGCCGGCGGCGCGAGCGTCGCCCAGCAGTACCTCGCGGCGGGGCTGCTCGACGAGCTCCAGGTCCACGTCGCTCCCGTCCTGCTCGGGGGCGGCGTGCGCCTGTTCGCCGATCGCGAGGGCGGGCCGCTCCGGCTGGAGCCGGCACGCGTGCTCTCGTCGCCGGCCGTCACGCACCTGCGGTATCGCGTGACGTAGTCGGCGCCGGCGCGGCGCTACGAGCGGACCACGGCGTGCGCTTCGAGGAGCGCGCCGCCTAGTCCGCCGGGCCGTGCTCGGCGAGCCAGGCCTTCGCCACGCGCTTCGGCGCCCGCGTGAGCCAGGCCTCGACGACCATGTCCTCCAGCTCCTCGCGATCGAGGCGGCCGAGATCCCGGATGCGCAGCAGCACGGCGGGGTAGCCCTTGAAATGGGGCGTCGTGAAGAAGATGCCGCGGTCGTCGGCGAGGATGAGCTCCTTCACGTCGAGGTCGGGGACGCGCAGCATCAGCACGTCGTCGAGCCGCTCGCCCGTGTCCGGATCGAGCGCGTCGGCTCGGCGGCTGCGGTGGACGCAGAGGAGCTTCCCGTGCACGCGGTACGTGGGCCGTCCGTCGTCGGAGAGCTCCTTCGTGGTTTCCGGCAGCGCGAGCGCCAGCTCGTCGAGGTCGGCCATCGTCGCCACGCCGTCACTCTGCCAGGACCGCCGGGCTCGGAAATCCGCGACTGCCGCGCGGCGCCTGACCGCGGTTAGGATCGCTCTGTGGGAGCGCTACAGCCGGCGACGGTGCTCAGGCGGGCCGCCGAGCTCGAGGTCCGGATCACGGCCGCGGGGGACGTCGTCGTGGTCACCGACAGGGGATTCGTCAGCGGCGGCCCCCACTGCCTCGCGATTCTCGACCTCTTCTCGGAGCCGACGACGCTCGCCGACGCGCTCGAGACCCTCGGCGCGCGTGCGGGCGGCGGCCAGGACTGGATCGACCTGAGCGCGGCGATCATGCGTCTCGCAGGCGCAGGCGTCCTCCGCGCCGGCGATGAGTCGGAGACCGAGACCGGCCGCGTGGTCGGCGCAACGTTCGACTCGCCCAGCTCGCACGTCGCCATGCTCGAGGACCGGACGCGGACGTCCGCGTTCATCGCGGCGCTCGACGAGCTCGTCCGCCCGGACGACGTCGTCGTCGACATAGGGACCGGGACCGGGATCCTGGCCGTCGCCGCCGCCCGAGCTGGGGCGCGCCACGTCTACGCCGTCGAGGCGACTCCGCTCGGTCGCCACGCACGCGAGGTCGTCGAAGCGAACGGGCTCGGCGACCGCGTGACGGTCGTCGAGGGCTGGTCGACCCGCGTGACCCTCCCGGAGCGCGCGACCCTCGCCGTAGCGGAGATCCTCGGGACCGAGGCACTCGAGGAGCGCGCTCTGCCCGTCCTGCTCGACGCGCGCAAGCGCCTGCTCACGCCGGACGCACGCCTCGTCCCGGCCACGATCCGGATCTTCGGCCTGCCGGTCTCGATCCCGGCGGAGCGCCTGGAGAACCTTACGTTCACGCCCGCGAACACGGCCCGCTGGAGCGCGTGGTACGGACTCGACCTGGGCCACCTCACCGACTACGCGGCCCGGCTGCGCCAGCGCCTGACCGTCGCGATCGAGGAGGCGCGGGACTGGCCGTCCCTGAGCGAACCGGTCCTCCTGGCCGAGCTCGACTTGGCCGCGCTCGAGACACCCGTGTTCGAGCTTGTCGTGTCAGCCACCGCGACGTCGTCCGGCCGGGCGGACGGCGTGGCCGCGTTCTTCGAAGCCGACCTGAGCCCCGGCGTGACCCTCTCCACGAACCCGGCCCTCGCTGATCCCCCGCGCTCGTGGGGCCTGCCGGTGTGGCTGGCGCCACAGCCGGTCGAGCTGCGTCAGGGCGCGGAGTTCTCGCTCGAGTATGTCTATACCGGCGCAGGGGGGAGAGTCCGGCTTCTTCCCTGAGCGCGCCTCCCCGATCCGACGCTTCGAGGCGCGACTCGCGTTTCTGCTCCCACCGTCTACCCTGTGTAGAGAGCGATCGCGCCGCGGCCGGCGCGGAGCGACCTCGGACTTGCGGAGTTGACCACGGTGTACGCGGCCTGCACGAGACCCAGCCTTTCCGAACAGTAGGGCTGCGCTTGCCCGCGACCCATTCCAGCGAGCAGGTGCCCGCGACTGCGGGGCTCCAGCCTGCCCAGACCGCGCCGCTGCTCGTCGAGGTCCGCGACGTCTCGCGCAGCTTCGGCCGGGTCGTCGCGCTCGACGGGGTCTCCCTCGTCGTCCGCGGCGGCGAGATCCATGCGCTCCTGGGGCCGAACGGCGCCGGCAAGACCACACTCCTCCGTGTCCTGACCGGGCTCGTCGACGCCGACGGCGGCCACGTGCGCGTGGCCGGATGCGACCCGGCGCGCAGCGGGAGGTCGCTCCGTGCCCGTGTCGGGACGGTGCCGTCGGGCGATCGCACGCTCTACCTACGGCTCTCGGGCCTGGAGAATCTCGTCTTCTTCGGCAGGCTCCAGGGGCTCCGGCGCCGGGCGGCGACCCGCCGCGCGCACGAGGTGCTCGAGGCGGTGGGGCTCGTGGACGCAGCGCGGACACCAGTCGGCGTCTACTCCCACGGGATGCAGAAGCGGCTCTCGGTGGCACGAGCGCTGATCGTCGACCCGGCGGTGCTGCTCGTCGACGAGGCGACGCACGACCTCGACCCGGAGGCGGCGGTGACGGTGCGGGGGCTCGTGCGCGACCTGGCAGACCGGGGTACCGCGATCGTCTGGACGACTCAGCGCGTCGACGAGATCCGGGGCTTCGCGGGCGCCGTGACGCTCCTCGCGAAGGGCCGCACACGCTTCAGCGGGAGCGTTCCGGAGCTGATCGCGCACGCCCTTCCGCGTCGCTACCTCCTCCGTCTCGCGGACGTCCGGGCCGACGGCGGACCGCCCGGGCCGGCGCTCGACGCAGAGCTCGGGGGTCTGGGATCGATCGAGCCGACCTCAGTGGATGCGGGCCACTACGTCCTGTCGCTGGAGGACGGCGCCGTGCTCGGGGACGCCCTCGAGGCCGTCCGCACGGCCGGCTTCCAGCTCCTCTCCTGCCGCGACGAGCGCTCGGAGGTGGAGGAGGCGTTCCTCGCGCTGACCCGGGAGGAGGACGCGTGATCGACGCGGCGCCTCCCGACGAGCGGGGCTTCTCGGTCTTCCTGCGCGAGTCGATCAAGCTCCCCGCGTTCGCGCGGCGCGACATGATCGTCGCCTGGAGCTACCGCTTCGCCTTCTTCTCGGATGTGTTCGGGCTCGTGCTCCAGGCCTTCCTCTTCTACTTCGTCGGCCTGCTCGTCGACGACAGCAAGCTGCCGGAGTACGGGGGCTCGCAGGTCTCCTACATGCAGTTCGTCGTCGTGGGCATCGCGCTCGCGGCGTTCGTCCAGGTCGGGCTCGGCCGGGTCTCGGCGGCGATGCGCCAGGAGCAGATGCAGGGGACGCTCGAGGCGATCCTCCTCACACCGACCTCGCCCGCGACGATCCAGCTCGGCTCGGTCGTCTACGACCTCGTCTACGTCCCGCTGCGGACGGCGATCTTCCTCGTGGCCGTCGCGATCGGCTTCGGCCTCGAGTTCAACGCCGACGGCCTGGTTCCGGCGCTCCTCGTGCTCATTGCCTTCGTGCCGTTCGTCTGGGGACTGGGCCTGATCAGCGCTGCGGGCACGATCACCTTCCGCGGCGGCTCCGCGGGCGTCGGCTTCGCCGTGGCGCTGATGACCCTCGCCTCGGGGGCCTACTTCCCGCTCGACCTCCTGCCGGACTGGCTCGCGTCGCTCGCCGTCCTCAACCCGATGGCGATCGCCATCGACGGCATGCGCGAGCCGCTGCTCGGCACCGTCTCCTGGCCGGAGACCGTCGACGCCATCGTCATCCTCGTCCCTCTCTCGGTCATCTCGCTTCTCGCCGGCATCTTCGCGTTCCGCCAGGCGCTCCGGCGCGAGCGCCGGCTCGGGACGCTGGGGCTCTACTAGCGATGTCCTTCGAGCCGTCCTCCAAGGTGGAGCGGAACGGGAGCGTGGCGTTCCGGCGCCTCGCCGCGGGCGAGGGGGGAGTTCTCCTGCACCTGGAGTCGGGTGAGTACCACGGGATCAACGAGGTGGGCTGCCTCATCTGGGAGCTCCTGGACGGCGAGCGCACCGTGGACGAGGTCGCGGTGGCTCTCCGGGACGGGGTCGAGGATCCGCCGGACGACCTCGCCGGCGAGGTGATCGTCTTCCTCGACAGCCTCCGCGTCCGCGACCTGGTGCGGTGACCGGCGTCGTGCAGGGGTCCTGCTACGGATTCCAGCCGGTCTCCGAGCTGAGCTTCGAGTACTTGCGCGGCGGCGGCGGGGAGCCGTTCGCGGTGGCCGAGCTCGAAGGCGAGCCCGACAACGGGGACGGAGTCCTCGTGACCGAGTGGACGCCGATCCCCGACCGCCGCATCGGGGCGCGGCTCTACGCCGACGGCCCGCGGTACCGGCTCTGGGTCGACGGCTTCGGCACGTTCGCGGTCGATCCCAAGGCTCCGAGCGTCGGCATTCCGGCCGGCGGCGCCGACGCCGTCCGGCGGGAGGAACGGCTCTGGGGCGTCCCCACCATGCTCTGCTTCCTTGCGCGCGGCGACCTCCCGCTCCACGCGGCCGCAGTCGACCTCGGCGGCGAGGCGGTGCTGCTCGCGGCGCCGGGGTACTTCGGGAAGACGACGCTCGCCGCGGGCTTCGATGCGGCCGGCTACCGCGTTCTCGCCGAGGACGTCTCCTGTATCCGCTTCGACCCGGACCCCCAGCTCGTCCCGGGGCCCGCCATGCTCCGTGTGCGCCGTGACGTCGCCGGCGGCCTCGAGCTCCCGGGCGCGCGGGCGGTCGCGGAGAGCGACGACCGCGTGCACTTCTCGCTCGACCCCGGGCGCCGCGGGGACTCGCGCCCCGTGCCCCTCCGCGCGATCTTGCTCCTGCGGCGGGGGGAGGACGAAATCGCGCTCGAGCCCGTGCCGGCGGCGGGGGCTCTGCGCGACCTCTGGCCGCTGAGCTTCCGGCTTCCCACCGCCGAGGACCGCGCGCGCTGTTTCGACGGCATCGCCCGGCTAGCCGCCAGCGTTCGCATATGGAACCTCGTCCGCCCGCTGAAGCTGGGCGAGCTCGGCCGCGTGGTCCAGAGGATCGTGGACGATGCCTAGCGAGGCGGCGCAATCGCTCTGGGAGCGTGTCGACGAGCTGGTCGACGGCGCGCCCGGCCTCCCGGCCCTCCGCGCACACCGGCTCCAGCTCCTCGCCGGTAGGCGCTGGCGCGAGCTCGGCCGTGAGGTCCCCGAAGACCTTCGCGCGGAGGAGCAGCTCGCGGCCCTGCGCGACGCGATCGCGCCCGACCTCCTCACCCGCGTCCGGGCGGCGACCGACCAGCCCGTCGTCCTTCTGAAGGGGCCCGAGATCGCGCGGCGCTACCCGAGCTCGTCCCTGCGCCCTTCCATCGACCTCGACCTGCTCGCCCCCGACGCCGAGCGGCTGCAGGCGGAGCTTCTCGCGGCCGGCTTCGACCTGGCGGAGGATCCGGTCTGGGCGGCGCGCCTGGACGGCCGCGACCCCTTCGCGGAGAAGCACCACTGCCACCCGCTCCGCTGGGCCGGGTGGCCGCTCCGACTGGAGGTTCACCGCCGCCCGAGCTGGCCCGCCTGGCTTTCGCAGCCGCCCGCATCGGAGCTCATAGCCCTTGCACGGCCGGCTGAGGCGGACGGCATCCTCGTGCTTCCACCGGGTCCCCACGCGCTCGTCCTCGCCGCCCACCTCTGGGTCTCCAACCCGTTCGCCCGGCTACGGGATCTGCTCGACATCGCGTTGCTGCTCCAGGAGGTCGATCGCGTCGAGGTGGCCGGGCTCGCTCGTGCCTGGGGGATCGCACGGATGTGGGGCTCCACGCAGAAAGTCACCGAGTCCGTGCTTCCTCGGCGGCCCGGGAACCTCGGCGGAGAGCCTCTGGGCCCGGCACCTCGCGAAGGCGCGCGAACAGACCGTGGTGGAAGTGCACGTCACACGCTGGGCCTCGCCCTTCTGGGCGCTCCCGCCGCGCCGGGCCGTACGCGTGGCGGCCGCAGGCGTCGCGAGCGACCTGCGGCCTGCGGTCGAGGAGCCGTGGAGGTCGAAGGTGAGGCGCAGCCTTCGGGCCCTTGGCAACGCCGGCGAGACGAAGTCGCGCCATGAGGAAGAGCTGGGGCCGGACGCCCGTCAGCTCCGCCGCTGAGGGCTAGCTCCAGAGGTCGACGAAGGCGTGCGCCGTGGCGAGGTCGCGGGCCCACAGATAGTGGGCGAGCGGCATTGCTTCGCGCTCGAGCTCGACGGCGAGGCGATCGTAGTCCACGCCCGGCATGCGGAATCCATCACGGGAGACCCAGTGGCGGACGGCCGGGTAGTCGACGCCCATCTCCTCGAACCAGCGGTCCATGTACGTCTTGTCGCGCCGGTCGAGGATCTCGTCCGGGACGTCGCCCCGGAAGGCGTTGCGGGAGAACCCCTTCATCCTGTAGTCCGGGAACTTCAGCTCGGCCGGCAGGCTGAGGAAGAACTCCCAGACGTCGACGTCCGCCCAGGGCCGCCTTGCGCGGATCCCGTAGAGCGCGTGGGAGTAGATGTCCGCCTCGCCGACCGGATCCGCGCCGAAGAACGGCAGCTGCCCTTCGGCCCACCGCCGTCTCGCCGGCAGCGCGTGCCCTCCGTCGCGCCGCCCGATGCGGCCGAGGTCGATCCATGGCGGCAGGAAGGCGGGCGGGTATTTCCGGAACTGGCGTGCCTGCACGACTCGCGGGGTGGCCGCCTCGCGGACCTCCGCGAGCACGTGCCGCTTGCCCAGGCCGGCCGCGTACTGCGAGCGGAGCTGCGCGGCCGCGCTCCGGAACCGCCCCGTCCACAGCAGGTGCGTCACGAGGTGCGCTCGGATCGCGCTCACCTGCTCGGCGAACTCGCCGCTCAGGATGGTCGTGAAGCCGAGGGCCTGGGCCTGCGCGCAGCGCTCGGCCGTCCCCTCCGGCGACCATGTCGACCACGGCCCGTCGAAGAGCTTGAGCCAGAACTGCAGCCGGTCGAGCCGCTGCGGCCCCGGCTCGTACGCGTGCAGCGGGAGCCCGAGGCGCTCGGCCACGAGCTCGATGTACTTGCTCTCGTCGCTCTCGGGATACGACGGATACACCGCCGAGAGCGCCGGGATCGGCCGGCTCCATCGCTGCTCGTAGACCCGGTTGCCGTAGGCGGCGATCGGCGGCGAGTCGACGCCGCCGCTCAGGGAGACCGCGTCGTGCCCGGTCACCATGCGCGCGATCGCCTGCCCGAACACCTCGCGGAAGCGCTCCGTGGCCTCGGCCGGCGAGAGCCTGGCGGTCTCGAGCACTGAAGCCGGGTCCCAGTAGGGGGCCACGTCCAGCGAGTCTCTGTCGGCGGTCAGGAGCGTCGCCGCCACGAGTCGGCGCGCCCCGCGCAGGGCGCACGCGGTCGGTTCGTCGAGCTCCCCGTAGAAGAGTGCCTCGACCGTGTCGAGATCGGGCTCGGGGGCGACGTTCGCGCCGCTCAGAACCTGCTTCACCTCCGAGGCGAGGTACAGCGCGTCGGGGTCGCTGCGGAAGAAGAGCGTCTCGAGGCCGCCGTGATCACGGAAGGCCCAGACCCGGGTGCCGTCGGCAACGACGCAGGCGTACGTCCCGCGCAGGCCGGCCGGCGCCTTCGGGCCCTGAGCCCTGAACGCGGCGAGCACGATGTCCGCAGGCCGCGCCTGCTCCGGAGACACTCCGAGCCCGTCGCTGAGCTCTGCGGCGTTGTCAAGCGCTCCGGCGAAGGCGACGGCCAGCGAGCCGTCGCTCGCGAGGCTCGCCTCGTCGCGGCCCTCCAGCTCGCTGACGCCGAGCGCGCAGGCGCCGATCGCCTTGACCACGGTCCGCTCGCCGCGGTGCGGGGCGGCGGCGAGCATGCGCCCGACCGTGTCGGGTGCCGGCTCGCCGGAACGGGTGAGGACCGCCGCTAGTCCGCGCATGCACGCCCGCCTCGGGCCTTGCGGCTTGTTCGTCAGCATGTCCTCACGTGGTACAGGCCGGCGAGCCGGCCTGCAACCACATCAATCTGTATCCGCGCCTTCGCGCGGGAGCCCCGAGGTTACGGGGAGCCGCCGCCGCCGCCGTCGCCAGGGTGCGAGAGCTCGCAATTCGAGGTCTCCACGCGGCAGTTGACGAAGCCCTTGTGGCCGCCTCCACCACGTCCCTGAGGATTCGGCGGAGTCGGCATGAACGTGTGGGCGCTGATAGACCCGAAGTCCGTCACGCCGGGCCGCTCGAACGTAATCTTCATTTCGTTGCTCGCCTCCTTCTGCGGGCACCGTCCTAGCGGCGCCATGAGGGAAGTGTTGCACTCTTATCGGAGGGTCTCAACTGGCCTTCCGTTTAGGTTCGGGACGACCGTTTCCTAGGGCTCGAGCCGCGGAGGCAGCCCGAAGAGCGGAAAGAGCCGCTCCGTGTCGAGGAAGAACGTGAACTCCGCGATCCCGTCATCGCCCAGCTCGACGATCTTCAGCGCCCAGGCGTCGTAGCCGTCGCCGGACTCGCTGGGCCGGTACTGGCCCCAGGCGGGCCGACCGTTCGCCGCGGTCGGGACGAGCCGCGAGCCGCTGCAGCCGATGCCGGGGCCGAACCACCAGCGGAGGATCTCGTCGCGCCCGCGCAGCCAGAGCGCGTACGGCGGCATCGACTGCTGCGCGTCCTCCTGGAGCAGCGACGTCAGCGAGGACATGTCGTACGTCTCGAACGCCTCGACGTAGCGGGCGAGGAAAGCCTCCTGGTCGGCGTCGAGCGGTCCGCCCGGGTCGGAGGCGGAAAGGTCCTTGGCCTCGAGCGACGCGCGGGCGCGCTGCAACGCGCTGTTCACCGACGCGACCGTCGTGTCGAGCAGCTCCGCCACCTCGGAGGCCTCCCAGCGCAGCACCTCGCGCAGGATCAGCACGGCCCGCTGGCGGGGCGGGAGGTGCTGGAGCGCTGCAATGAACGCGAGCCGGAGCGACTCCCTCGCGACGGCCTGCTCCGCGGGATCGGCGTCCGCCGGGATCACCCTGCCTTCCGGCACCGGCTCGATCCAGGTCGACTCGGGGAGCGGCGGGGCCAGCGGACCGTCGGCCGTGCCGGGCGCGGACAGGTCCATCGGGAGCGCGCGGCGCTGGCGCGCGCCGAGCGCGTCGAAGCAGACGTTGCTGGCGATGCGGTACAGCCACGAGCGGAGGGCCGAGCGGCCCTCGAACCTCTCGTAGCCGCGCCAGGCGCGGAGGAACGTCTCCTGCACGGCGTCCTCGGCGTCGGCCGAGGAGCCGAGCATGCGGTAGCAGTAGCCCGTCAGCTCGGTCCGGTACTCCTCCAGGCGGGCCTCGACGGGCGCTGCGGCGCGGTCGGGTGCGGCTGAGCGGCTGGCCACGTTCGCAGGCTACCGGTCCTCGGGCTGTGACGGATCTGCTCGTTCCTTGGTGGAACGGTGGAGGCAGTCGCTGTGGCTCGCAGAGCGGCTGGGGCTCCCACTGAGCGCGGAGTAGCATGGCCGGATGAGCGCGCCCGCGGCCCTCGCCGGCCGGCCGACCGTACGGATTCGCGGCACGGAATACCCGGTGCTGCTGCCGACTGCGCGGGACCCGCGGCTCCACCTGGCGGCGGTGATCATCACGCTCCAGGTGCTCGGCCAGACGGCGTTCGGGTTCGAGCTCTCGATCGCCCAGATCCTCATCTCGCTGCTGACCTGTGCGGTGCTCGAAGTGGGGATCGCGCTGCGGCGTCAGCACGTGCTCATGTGGCCCGCGAGCGCGCTCCTCACCGGGAACGGCGTCGCGTTCGTCCTGCGCGTCCCTGGCACCGAGCACGGCGACTGGTGGAGCCTGCACGGCTGGTGGATCTTCGCCGGGACCGCGGCCGTGGCGCTGCTCTCGAAGTACCTGATCCGCTTCCGCGGCGGCCACGTCTTCAACCCCTCGAACTTCGGGCTCGTCCTCTGCTTCCTGCTCCTCGGCCCCGAGCGCGCGGACCCGCTCGCGCTCTGGTGGGGGCCGATGTCGGCGTGGATGGCCCTCGCGCTCGTCGTCATCCTCGTCGGCGGCCTCGCCATCCTCTCGCGCCTGCGGCTGCTCGAGCTCGCCGTCTTCTTCTGGGTCGCGTTTGCCGCCGGGATCGCCGTGCTCGCGGCGAGCGGGCACGCGATGACCGCGCGCTGGCACCTGGGGCCCGTGACCGGCTGGGAGTTCTGGCGCGTGCTCGTCTTCTCGCCCGAGATCCTCGTCTTTCTCTTCTTCATGATCACCGACCCGAAGACGATCCCGGCCGGGCGGTTCGGCCGGCGGCTCTACGCCGTCGGGATCGCGCTCGTCGCCGTGCTCCTGATCGCGCCGCAGACGACCGAGTTCGCCACCAAGGTCGCCGTGCTCGGGGCGCTCGCGCTCGTCTGCGCGGCCCGGCCCGTCGCCGAGGTGCTCGCGCCGCGGCTCGGCGGCTCCTGGGCGCCCGGGCGCATGCGCGCCGGAGCGCTCGCGCTGGCCGGAGCGGCGGCATTCGCGGCGCTGGTCGTCCTCGCGGGGATCCCCGCCCGCACCGACACGGCCTCCGCGAGCGGTCCCGCCCTCGGGCCCGGGGAGCTGCCGGAGGTCGCGATCGTCGAGTCGAAGGGCGTTTCCACCGAGCTCGACCGGGAGACGGCGCTCCGGATCGCCGGCGACCTCGTCGCCGGTCTCCGCACCGAGGCCGAGGCTTTGGCCAAGCGGGACCAGGCGCTGGCCGCCGAGGCGGCGGCGGGTCCACGGCTCGCCGCGTTGTGGCAGCAGATGGACGCGGCCGGGAGCGAGGTCGCCGTCCCCGACTACAACGTCGAGCGCGTGGAGCTGACGCTGGAGCCCGGCGACGGGCAGTCTCAGCCGCTCGTGGTCGCGACGCTCGCCGGGACGATGGCTCTCACCACGTACTCGGGCTCGCCGCCCGAGGTGGCGCAGGCGGGCGACCCGACCGCGTTCGAGCAGACGCTCGAGCTGGAGCTTCAGGGGGACCGTTACGTCATCGTCGGCTCGCGCGGGGAGACGCCGGTGGCCGCCCCGCCCGCGGCGGTGTCGACAGGCGAGGGCCTCGGCGGCGTCCGCCTGGTCGACGTGGCCAGGCACGTCGGGCTCGACTTCCGCCACGGCGCCTTCCGCTTCGAGACCTCGCCGGATCCGGTGGCGATGATGGGCGGCGGCGTTTGCTGGCTCGACTTCGACGGCGATGGCTGGCTCGACCTCTACGCCGTCAACTCGTACTCGATCGAGGTGGACGTCGCCCGCTGGCGGGAGCGGGGCGGCCTTCCCCGGAGTGCGCTCTACCGCAACGTCGAGGGGCGGTTCGTGGACGTGAGCCGCGGCTCGGGCGCCGACCTCGACGTGCGCGGGAACGGCTGTGTCGCGGCCGACTTCGACGGCGACGGGCGCACCGACCTGTATGTCACCGCGGCCGGCTACGACGCGCTGCTCTGGAACGAGGGCGGCGGCAAGTTCGCCGAGGGCGCCCGCGCCGCCGGGATCGACACGTACGGCTGGCACACGGCAGCCGCGGTCGGCGACGTGAACGCCGATGGGCGCCCGGATCTGTTCGTCGCGGGCTACGCCGACCTCAACGCGCCGGTCCCGGGCGATGCCGGAGGCTTTCCCTCCACGTACGCGGGCGTCCCGGACCGGCTCTACCTCAACCTCGGCGCAGGGCCGGACGGGCGCGCACGTTTCCGCGACGTCGCTGCCGACGTCGGCGTCGAGACGGAGGAGGTCGAGCACGGCCTCGGCGCCGCGTTCACCGACGTCGACGGCGACGGCCGCCTCGACCTCTACGTCGCCAACGACCTCGACCCGAACCGGCTCTACGTGAACGTTCCCGCCGAGGGCGCGCTCGGCTTCCGCTTCGAGGAGCGCGGGACCGAGGCCGGCGTCGCCGACGAGAACGCCGGCATGGGCGTCGCCGCCGCAGACGCGAGCGGCGACGGGCGGCCCGACCTTTTCGTGACCAACTCGCATCGCCAGCTCCACGGCGTCTTCGAGAGCGACGGCGCCGGGGTGGCCTTCGCGGACGCGCGGCCCCGGTTCGCGCAGGCGCTCGACACGACGCTGGCCGGTTGGGGCGCCTCGTGGGCCGACCTCGACAACGACGGCCGGCTCGACCTCGTCTTCGCGAACGGCGCCATCCCGGTCACCGACCTGACCATGGATGCCGAGCCCGTGAAGGTGCTGGCCGAGCAGGGCGGGAAGGTCGTCGACGTCAGCGCCGGCGTCGGCCTGGCCAACGGCCCGCTGGCGAACGGGCGCGGGCTCGCGGCGGCCGACTACGACAACGACGGCGACCTTGACGTCGCCGTGGCGTCCGTCGGCGGCCCGCTCGTCCTCCTGCGCAGCTCGGGGGCTTCCGGCCACTGGCTCGAGGTCGAGCTCGAGCGCTTCGCCCCCGGCGCGCGGGTGACGGCCGTGCTCCCCGACGGGCGCAGGCTCGTGCGAGAGGTTCAGGCGGGGACGAGCTACCTGTCCTCGGAGGATCCGCGCGTCCACTTCGGGCTCGGGGCCGCGACCCGCGTGAGCGTGCTGGTCGTGCGCTACCCGGACGGGCGCGAAGCCCGCCTGCGGGACATCGCGGCCGACCGCCTCGTCAGGGTCGGCTAGCTACTCGAGAACGAATGTGATCTTCAGGTGCACGTGGAAGGCGACCTCGCCGCCCTCGACGCACGACCTCCTGGCCGTCGACCCACGCCCCCGTGATGCCGCGGATCGTCTCGCCCGCCTTCTCGATGCCCTGGCGGCACGCCTCCTCGAAGCTCTCGGACGACGTCGCCGTCAGCTCGATGATCTTCGCGACGGACATCCTGCCTCCCTTCGCTGGGTGAGCCGGAACGTGCCGGGAGGATAGGGGAGCGCGCACGGTCCGGTCGTCAGGCAGTCCTAGCTAGCCGTGCTCGGCTTCCTCGGCCTCCGCCTTCGTCCGATGGACGGTCCCGTCCGGGTGCTCCGGCGGCGAGTAGAGGGAGTAGAGCTTCAGCTCGCCGTCTCCCGTGTTGACGACGTTGTGCCAGACGCCGGCCGGGATGATGATCGCCCAGGCGTCGGCGACGTCGTGGGTCTCGTCCACCCGGTCCTCGGATGCGCCGAGCTCGACCCGCGCCGTCCCTTGCTCGATCCGGAGAAACTGATCGTTGTGGTCGTGGGCCTCACGCCCGATGTCCTCGCCGGGCCCCAGGCGCATGACCGTCAGCTGCGTATGCCCACCCGTGAAGAGCACGGTGCGGAACGTGTCGTTCGCGAGTGTCGCGCGTTCGATGTCCTCGACCCAGCCAAGCATCTCACGACCTCCAGAGTGGCTCGTCTTGTCGGCGCGAAGGCTAGCGTTCCCTACGCTGGTGCCGGCTCGTCGCCGTTCCTCCCTAAGGTGACGGCATTCGACGCCCTGGAAGACCAATCGCTCGCGAACGGGAACGACGTTGAGGATCATCGTCATCGGCGCCGGCCTGGCCGGCTTGGCGGCCGCCGACGCGCTCCGGCGCGAGGGGGCCGATGTCGTCGTCGTGGAGGCCCGGGGTCGCGTCGGCGGGCGCGTCTGGTCGGCGCCGTTCGCCGGCGGCGTGGTCGAGCGAGGCGCGGAGTTCATCTTCCCGGGCGACGAGACCCTCCAGGCGATCGCGCGACGGCTCGGGCTCCGGCTCTACCGAAAGGGAACGCACTACGGCGACCGCGAGCCGCGAGGCGGCCCGGCCGTGACGCCCGCCCAGCTCCGCCGGGCGGTCGAGAGGCTCGGCGAGGCCGCGCACGACGGGACAGTCCTCGACGCGCTCGCATCGCTCGGTCTGCGCGCGGGCGCAGCCGAGGCGATCGCTGCGCGCGTCGAGGTCTCGAGCGCTTATCCCGCGTCCGATCTCGACGCCTCCGTGCTCGTCGAGACGGGCGCGGGCTTCGGTCAGTTCGACACCTACGGCGTCGAGGGCGGCAACGGCCGGCTCGCCGAGGCGCTCGCCGCCCCGCTCGGCCCGGCGCTCCTCCTCGACGCGCCGGTCGAGGCAGTCGAGTGGAACCGGCGCTCGGTGGCCGTCCGGGCCGGGGGTCTCGAGCTGTGGGGGCACCGCGCCGTCCTGGCGGTGCCCGCGCCGGCGTCGCTCGCGCTCGACCTCGACCCGCCGCTCCCCGAGGCCAAAGCGGGAGCGCTCGCCGCCGTCCGCTACGGCCAGGCGGCGAAGCTCCATCTTCCTCTGCGCGCCCCGGCGGAGCCGAGCGCCGTGCTCGCCGTGCCCTCTCGCTACTGGACGTATACGCAGCTCGGTCCCGACGGGAGCCCGGCGGCGTTCGCGGCCTCCTTCGCGGGGACGCCGGGGGCGCTCGAGCGACTGCGCGTCTGGGCCGGGCCGGGAACCTGGGCGGCGGCGGTCGCCGCGCTGCGGCCGGAGCTCGATCTCGATCTCACGGCGCCGCTTCTCTCGACCTGGCACGACGACGCGTGGGCGCAGGGCGCCTACTCGGCGCGCTCTCGCTCCTCGCCGCTCGACTCGGCCGAGCTGGCGCGCCCGGTCGGCCCGCTCGCCTTCGCCGGCGAGCACACGGCCGGCGACTGGCACGGGTTGATGGAGGGCGCGCTGCGGAGCGGGCTGCGCGCGGCGGCCGACATCGTCGGCTAGTGCGAAGAATCTGCCGTCGACAATCCGTTCGCTATTTCCGGACTCGGCTCGCGAATCTGCGTGAAGAAATTCTTGCGATTGCCTTCCAGGTGCGCTATCCTCGACCCGTCCAATCGACCGGAGACATCTTGGCATGACGATCACCCACACCCTCACCCACGACGCCGACCGATTCGGCGTGTCGGCTCGCATGAGCGGGCCGGCGGCCGGACGCGGGCAGCTCGGGTCGAGGCGAGCCCTTCGGGAGATCCCTGTGCGCTAGACGGCTAGCGTCATAGCGACTTCTCGGAGGGCGACCCGGACGGGTCGCCCTCAGTCGTTTTCGGAGGCACGCGGGAGCAACGCAGAAAAGGTGATGCAGAACATGAGGAAGCCCTAGAACCGAATCGAGGCCCCGCCTGAGAGAGACGATCTCGGCGTGTCGCGGCGCGAAAAGGACGCTGGAAATGGAGTGCGGGCTTTTGCCTGCCTAATTCGCCCCCACGACGCCGGCTCAGGCTCCAAAGCCCCTCCACGTAGGACGGCCGACGCCGAGCTCGCGCAGCCGGCAGCCGCCGATCCAGGGCCGAAGGGTAGGCGAGTGGCATGGACATAGGTTCAGCGGCGGTGCAGCCCGAGCGGCTGCCCTTCCGGTCACGTCACACGCTGCTGCGCCGATCTCCCACTCCGGGAGATGGGCGGAGCAGCCCGCTCCGTGACCTCGGACGAGAAAGGAGGTGCTGGATGTCCGCTCTCGAGCGCCTATGGCGTCCCCGTGACGTTGGCGTCGGGTCGCGCGAGTACCGGGTCCCGATCGGCCTCTCGATCGCGGATCCCAGCCATCCGGGGATGCTCGACGTCGTCGGCTTCGGCACGGCGGCGCCGCAGCGCATCTCCGACTTCGCCCACGGCGCCCTCTGACTCGAGGGGCGCCCCGGGCGCCCCTGACAACCCGCTGGACAGAGGGAGAAAGCCATGTTCGAGCTGCATCTGCGTCAGCTTGAGGCCCGGCGCGTTCGGGAGGCGACGCCTCTCAGCGCGGCCGAGGTCGCCCTGCGGGCCCGCGAGCTGGCCCGCGTGCACGTCCGTGTCCGCGCCGGCCCGCATCCCGAGCGTGAGCGGCCGGAGCTGACGGTCGTGCGGGCAGCCAAGGCGCCGGCCGAGCCGGCCGGCGCCTAGTGCACAAGCCGGAGCGTCTCCCGCGCGGAGGCGCTCCGGCAGCCCGGCGGGCGTGGCGGAACCGGAAGACGCACGGCCTCAGAAGCCGGCGGACCCGCGGTCCATGGGGGTTCGACTCCCTCCGCCCGCACCTCGCCCCCGTAGCTCAGCCGGAAGAGCACCGGGTTTCGACCCCGGGCGCAGAGGTTCGACTCCTCTCGGGGGCTCTCCGCACCACCGGGCTCGGGCGACCGAGCCCGTCGGCCTGGTCCGATTCGGTAGCGTCCTGGTCGTGGCGGGGGGAGCGGCGATCGAGGCCCACAGCCTGCGGAAGCGCTACGGCGACGTCGTCGCCCTCGACGAGGTCGACCTCCGCGTCGAGGCGGGCAGCATCCTCGGGCTTCTCGGCCCCAACGGGGCGGGCAAGACGACTGCCGTCCGCATTCTCACCACCCTCCTGGCGCCGGACGGCGGCACGGCGCGCGTCGCCGGCTTCGACGTCGTCAAGGACGCCGGCAAGCTCCGCGCACGAATCGGCCTAGCCGGCCAGTACGCGGCCGTCGACGAGAACCTGAGCGGCTTCGAGAACCTGGAGATGTTCGGGCGCCTGTACCACCTCGGCAGACGCGTTTCGCGCGACCGCGCACACGAGCTGCTCGCCGACTTCGACCTCACCGATGCGGGCGAGCGGCTCGTCCGCACGTACTCCGGCGGCATGCGGCGCCGGCTCGATCTTGCGGGAGCGCTGGTCGCGCGGCCGCCCGTTCTCTTCCTGGACGAGCCGACGACCGGCCTCGACCTGACGAGCCGTCTCACGCTCTGGGACGGGATCAAGGCGCTGGTCTCCAGAGGCACGACGGTCCTCCTCACGACCCAGTACCTCGACGAGGCCGACCACCTGTCCGACCGGATCGCGGTGATCGACCACGGAAGGCTGATCGCGGAAGGCGCACCAGACGAGCTCAAGGCGCAGGTGGGGGGCGACCGCCTCGACATCCGCCTCGAGGACCCGAGTCGCTGCGAGGAAGCTCTGACGACGCTCAGGCCGTTGGCCGAGGGCAGCGCCTCGGTCGACGACGGCATCCTCCAGCTGCCGCTCCGAGAGCGTCGCGGCGCGATCGCCGAGGCGGTGCGGCGCCTCGACGAGGCGGGAGTCGGGATCGACGACATCGCCGTCCGGCGGCCCACGCTCGACGATGTGTTCCTGCGTCTCACCGGCCACGCCGCCGAGGAGGAAGGGGAGGAGGCTGATGCACGGTGACGGCGTTTCGCTACGCCGTCTCCGACACGCTGGTCCTGGCGAAGCGCAGCTTCCTGCGCATTCCGCGCCAGCCCGATCTCCTGGTCGGCTTCACCGTGCAGCCGGTGATGTTCGTCCTGCTCTTCGTCTTTGTGTTCGGCGGCGCGATCGAGACGCCGGGCTTCGACTACGTCGACTTCCTGATCCCCGGGATCATCGTCCAGTCGGTGATCTTCGGCGGGTTCGTCACGGCGCTCGGGCTCGCCGAGGATTTGAAGAAGGGGCTCATCGACCGCTTCCGGTCGTTGCCGATGGCCCGGTCTGCGGTGCTCACGGGTCGCACGCTTGCCGACGTCGCCACCAACGTGATTCAGCTCGTGGTCATGCTGGCCGTCGGGCTCGCCGTCGGGTTCCGGTTCTCGAGCAGCGTCCCCGAAGTGGTCGCCGGAATCGCGCTTCTGCTCCTGATCGGCTACGCCTTCTCCTGGGTCTTCGCGCTCATCGGGCTCGTCTCGTCGTCGCCCGAGGCCGCGAACGCCTACGGCTTCACCATCATCTTCCCGATCACCTTCGTCTCCTCGGCCTTCGTGCCCGTCCAGTCGATGCCGAGCTGGTTGCAGCCGATCGCCGAGCACAATCCGGTCACGGCGATGGTCGACGCGGTGCGCGCGCTGTTCCTCGGCATCCCGGCCGGGAACAGCGTGTGGCTCGCAGTCGCGTGGTCGTTCGCTCTGATTGCGGTCTTCGGCGGGCTCTCCTCGTGGCGGTACCGCCGCGCGGTCGGCCGTTAGCGAGCTCGTCCGGGTGTAGCACCATGCCGGTGCGGGCCATGGATTCGAAGGAGATCGTCGAGCGGGCCACCATCCTGCGGGCGACCGTGGGCTCGACCGTCCACGGTCTCCACCACGGGGCCGAGCCCGCTCGGGGCGTCAGTCCGCCGGTACCGTGTCGATCATCACGACCTCGTAGCGCTCGACGGTCGTGACATCGGTGTCGAGGCCGGCGGCGATCTCGTTCCGGAGGCTCGCCCCGCTCGCCAACTCGTCGTCCAGGGCCTCCGCGGTGGCCCAGAAGGTGATGCCGATCGAGCGTCCCTGCGGCACGTCCAGCAGGGCCAGCCAGCCGCGGAAGCCCGTAGCGTCGCTAAACCAGTCGACGAGGTCCTCGCGGAAGGTCCGGAGCCCCTCCTCGATGCTCTCGGGAGCCCCCTCGAACATCGTGAAGCGGGCCACCGCCGGCGTCACGTGCTCGGGGGCGGGGTCGGCCCGACCGGTGGGGAAGTCCTTGCCGAGGAAGAGCTCGTAGGCGACGACGCTCTCGAGCTCGGCCCCGGCGACCGCGACCAGGCTCTCGCGAACCTCGCGCCGGCCCTTGTCGCTGCGCTCGAGCGCCTCGAGGCTGTCCCAGAAGCTCACGATGCGCGCCTTGCCGCTCTCGGGATCGCCGAGAATCAGCAGCCCCCGGTAGCCCTCGAACTCCCGTAGCCAGGTGAGCATGGACTCTGCGGCCATGCGGGCGGTGGTGTTCACCTCTGGCCCGGCGCCCCGGACGCTCGTGAGGCTTGCGTACATCGCGGCGTAGCTTACGACGGCGCGGCGCGCGTCGCGCCGAGCAACGCCCTGAGCTCGCCGAGCAGGCCCTGCACGCGGTCGTAGCCCAGCTCGGTGCGGATCTGCCGCTGGGCATCGCGCCACGCCGGGCGTGCCGCTTCGAGCCGGGCCAGGCCTTCCGGCGCGAGCACGAGGACGCGCTGCCGCCGGTCCTCGCCCTGCTCCTCGGCCACGAGGCCGGAGCGGACGAGCGGCGCAGCCTCGCGCGCGAGCGTGGTCCGGTCCATCGCCAGCCGGGCGGCGAGGTGGCCGACAGGCGCGGGCCCATCGACCTCGAGCCGGGCGAGGATGGAGTACTGCGTCGTCCGCAGGCCATGCGGCTCGAGAGCGCGGTCGTAGACGCGCGCGACCGCGCGCGTCGCCATCCGGAGCGTCGCGCAGACGCAGGGCGACTCGACGGGATCGACGGGCGTCGTCACAGATAGGAGTATATCCCCCTATCTGCTAGGCTCGCCCCGTGCGGGGGCGCTTGCACTACGCCTGGGTCGTGGTCGGGGTCGGCTTCGTCGCTCTGGTCATGTCAGCGGGCTTCCGCTCGACCGCCGGCGTCCTGCTCATCCCGCTGCACGACGAGTTCGGCTGGAGCCACGAGACGATCGGGCTCGCCGTCTCCCTCAACCTCCTGTGCTTCGGCCTGGGCGCGCCATTCGCGGCCGGGTTCGTCGAGCGCTTCGGCATGCGCCGCGTCGTCTCGGTCGCCCTGGTCGTGATCGCCGTCTCCTCGCTGCTCACGCTCGGGATGACGAAGCCGTGGCAGCTCTTCCTCCTCTGGGGCGTCGTCAACGGGACGGCGACCGGGGCCGTGTCTGTCCCGCTCGCGGCGATCATCGCCAACCGCTGGTTCGTGGAGCGGCGCGGCCTCGTGACCGGGGTCCTGACCGCGAGCAACGCCTCCGGGCAGCTCGTCTTCCTGCCGCTCCTCGCCTGGGTCGCGGGCTTCGACTGGCGGTACGCGGCGCTCCTGGTCGCCGTCGCCGCGCTCGGGCTCGTCCTCCCGCTCGTGGCAGTGCTCATGCGCGACCGGCCCAGCGACGTCGGCGAGAAGCCGTACGGCGCGGGTCCCGCCTGGGAGGAGCCGCCGCTTGCCCCCGCAGCATTCGGCGCCGCGATCGCGGGCTTGCGGGCCGGGCTGCACTCGCGGACCTTCTGGCTGCTGGCAGGGACGTTCTTCGTCTGCGGCGCGACGACCAACGGGCTGGTCTCCACCCACCTGATCCCCGCCGCCCACGACCATGGGATCGCCCAGGTCAGCGCGGCGAGCCTCCTGGCGCTGATCGGCGTGTTCGACATCGTCGGGACGGTGTGTTCGGGCTGGCTCACCGACCGCTTCGACCCGCGCAAGCTCCTGCTCGTCTACTACGGCTTCCGCGGCCTCGCGCTGCTGGCGCTTCCGGCCGCGTTCGGCTCGCAGTATGCGGCGCTCGTCGGGTTCGCGGTCGTCTACGGGCTCGACTGGGTGGCGACGGTGCCGCCGACGTCCGCGCTCGCCACCTCGACGTTCCCGCTCCGGTCCGGGGTCGTCTTCGCGTGGATCTTCAGCGCGCACCAGTTCGGCGCCGCGACGGCAGCCTGGGCCGCAGGGCTGGTGCGGACGTCCACCGGCGAGTACACGGCGGCCTGGACCGCGGCCGGCGCGCTCGCGCTTGTCGCCGCTGTCGCGGTGCTCCTGATCGCGGCGAAGCCGCGTCCGTCCGTCGAAGCGCCGGCTCCCGCCTAGGAAGGCTTGTCGCGCGGCGTGCCGCGAACCTTCACGGTCCCACCGGCCTGCGCCTGCTCGGCGAGCTGTGCGAGGAACGCGGCGTCCAGCCGGCGCCCTTCGTGCACGATCTCACCCTTCGCCAGCAGCCGCCACGGCGGCCCGTACCCGGGCCCCGGCGGCGGCTCCGACTCGAGCCGGAGCATGTCGAGCGTCCAGCCCTTCTTAAGCCGGTTCAGGTCGACGGGATCGTCCCAACCGGCAATGCGGCCCTTCGAGGTGTACTGGTGGACGGCGATGCTCGGCCAGCTCCCCACCGTTCGCACCGGATACACCTTGCCGTCGTTTTTGCCGTAGTTGGCGAGCCAGAGAGGGTACCGCTCGAAGCCCGCCGCGTTCCCCACGGCGGACTGCCAGAAGCTCGAGTACGTGTAGAGGATCGGCGGCTGCCCGATGCGCTTCTCCACGCGCTGGAGCCACCGCTTGGCCCAGCGGGCCATCGACTTCGGCGGCAGCCCGTGCACCTCGAGGTCGAGCACGGGGAGCAACTCGTTGGCGAGCGGCGTGTAGGCCTCGAGGAACCAGTCGGCCTCCGCGATCGGCCCGTCGCCCTCGTCGGGCCTGGCGTAATGGTAGGCGCCGACCGGGATCCCAAGGCGCTTGGCCGCCTTGCGGTGCTTCGTGTACACCGAGTTGACGTAGTCCGTCCCCTCAGTGGCCTTGATCCAGCCGAACTCGATGTCGGCGTCGGCGATCGCCTTCCAGGAGATCGTCTTCTGCCAGCCGGAGATGTCGATGCCGAGCACGCTGCTCGGCAGTCTCCCAGACCTCGGGTCGAATGCAACCTTCGCCGGAGGTCGGCCGTCTTTGCACCGATGGAACAGATCGTGGACACCGCTCCTGGGATCGGCACCGTCCGCGGTGGGACGAGCCTCGGCAGCCAGATCGCGACGATCGCGGCGGTCGTCATCCCGCCGTTCGGGCTCCTGTCCGCGATGGGGCTCCTCTGGGGCGTGGCGTTCCACTGGGTCGACCTGGTCCTGCTCGTCGCTCTCTACGTGCTGACGGCGATCGGGAACGCGGTCGGCTTCCATCGCTACTTCACCCACAAGAGCTTCGAGACCGGCCCGGTGGTCAAGGGGACGCTCGGGATCCTCGGATCCATGGCGATGCAGGGCCCGATCACGCAGTGGGTCACCGACCACCGCAAGCACCACGCGCTCTCCGACAAGGAGGGCGACCCGCACTCGCCGCACGTCGGCCACGGCGACGGCGTCGGCGGCACGATCCGCGGCTTCCTCCACGCGCACGTCGGCTGGCTCTTCACGCTCAAGGGCATGGAGCGCGGCCGCGAATACGGCAAGGATCTGTACGAGGACCGGCTCGTGCGGACGATCGACCGGCTCTACATCCTCTGGGTGATCCTCACCCTCGGGATCCCGTTCCTCGCCGGGTACTTCGTCGGCGGCTCGGTCGCACGCGGCGTGGAGGCGATGGTCTGGGCCGGCCTGCTCCGCATCTTCCTCTACCAGCACGCCACCTTCAGCGTGAACTCGATCTGTCACATGTACGGCAGGAGGGACTACGCCTCGCGCGACGAGGCCCGCAACAACTGGGTGGTCGCCGCGCTCGTCCTCGGCGAGGGCTGGCACAACAACCACCACGCCTTCCCCGGCTCGGCCCGTCATGGCCTGCACCGCTGGCAGGTGGACATGTCGTGGATCCTCATCCGCAGCCTGGAGAAGATCGGGCTCGTCTGGAACGTGCGCAAGCCGACGCCGGAGCAGATGGCGCGGCGCCGGGTTCAGCCCGCCGAGCTCTGAAACCGGTCGAGCTCGGCGCCGACGAGCTCGGCCCAGCGGCGTGCGCTCAAAGCGGCGGCGTGAGGTTGCCGCCGCGGCACGCTGGCCCGCGACGCGCATCGTCGCGCGCCCGTCGTGAGCTCCGCTCACGTTCGGCGATGCCGTCTGCGGGAACCCCGGTTCCGTGCGGGGTGGCAGACCCGTCGGAAGGGGGGTCTCGGATCGCGTCCCTCGTTCGAGTGAACGAGACATCCGGTTCGAGACCCGATGAGCCCAGCGATGGGGCGTTACTACCTGCCGCCGCAGGTCGCCGTCGCCGTCGCCGTTCTCGCGGCCGTCGGAGCGATCCTCATGGTCCTGGCGCGTCCCGCGGCGGGCCGCGAGCAGGAGCCCGAGCGCGTCGAGCCCGCCCCGGCCCCGGTGGCCGCGCCCGTCGAGAGCACGGCGCTCTTCGCCGCGGTGGAGCCGCGCGCCGCCGCCGCCGAGCCCGAGCCGGTCCCTGTCTCCGCGCCGCCGCGCCCCGAGCCCAGCTTTCTCGTCCTTCGGCCCGCCCCCGGCGGCCGCATCGTCGTCCGCTCACGTCCCGGGGGCGAGGTCGTCGCCCGTCTCGGCACGCGCACGGAGTTCGGCTCCCCGACGACTCTCGCAGTCGCCGCCAGGCGCGGTCGCTGGCTCGGCGTCGTCACGACCCAGCTCGCCAACGGCCGCCTCGGCTGGGTGGATCCGGCCGAGAACGGCCTCGTCCGCACACGGACCCGGGTGCGCATCACCGTTGACCTCTCCGAGCGGCGCCTGGTCGTGCGCCGCGGCGACCGCGTCCTCCGGCGCGTGACCGTCGCGGTCGGCCGGCCGAGCTCGCCCACGCCCGTCGGCCGCTTCGCCGTGACCGACAGGCTTTCCGGCTCCGCGTTCAGCTCCGCGTACGGCTGCTGCATCCTCGCGCTCTCGGCGCACCAGCCGAGCCTGCCGTCCGGCTGGCCGGGCGGCGACCGCATCGCCGTCCACGGGACCAACGACCCCGGCTCCATCGGCACCGCAGCGTCCGCCGGGTGCCCGCGTGCAGGCGACGCGGACATGCGCTACCTCCTGCGCACCGTCCCCCTGGGCGCCCCGGTCTTCGTCCGCGCCTAGCTCAGAAGCGAACGCAGCTCGTCGGCCGTCGTCACCGGCCGTTGGCAGGCGAAGCGCTCGCAGACGTACGCGGCCGGGCTCCCGTCCACGAGGCCCTTGCCGGCGAGGAGCGGCACGGCGTCGGTCGGCTCCGGGGAGAACGCGAAGACCGTGTTCGGGCGATAGCCCTCGAAGGCCACCCGGCGGAGCTCCGGTGACTCGCCCACGACCGCGATCTCCTGCGGCGCCGAGAAGTGGAGGTCGAGCGCGCAGAGGAGGTGCGAGACCGCGGCAGGGGCACGCTCCATCAGCGACTGCGTGAGCCGGAAGACGCCGACCGCCTGCTGCTCCAGCTCGTCGTCGCCGTAGATCCGTGCGAGCCGGAGGAGGACGAAGGCCGCCATCGAGTTCCCGGCGGGGGTGGGGTGGTCGTCGAACTCCTTCCGCCGGGCGACGAGGCCGTCGCCCTCGGGCGCGTCGACGTAGAAGCCGCCGCGCACAGGGTCGGCGAAGAGCTCCACGAGCAGCCCTGCGAGCCGGCGCGCCTCCTCGAGCCAGCGCGGGTCGCCGGTCGCCCACGACAGCTCGACGAGACCGTTGGAAACGTTGGCGTAGTCCTCCAGATAGGCCGGAATGCGCGCCTCGCCGGCGCGATAGGAGCGCAGTAGCCGGCCGCCCTCGTCCGAAAGCGGGCCGAGCAGGAACTGAGCGACGCCGATGGCCGCCTCGACGTAGTCCGGGCGCTCGAGGCGGGCACCCGCCTGCGCGAGCGCCGCCAGCGCGAGGCCGTTCCAGGAGGCGAGCGCTTTGTCGTCGCGGAGCGGCTGCGGGCGACCCTCGCGAACTGCGAGCAGCGTGGCTCGCGCGTCCTCGGGGATCTCGCCCCGCAGGATCGAGCGTCCGTGCTCGAAGGGCAGGAGCCAGTCCGGCTGTGCTCCGCCGAGCACGGCCTCGAGCTCCTCCGCCGTCCACGTGAAGGTGAGCCCCTCGACGCCGTCGGTGTCCGCATCCTGCGCCGAGGCGAGCCCGCCCTCCGGGAGCCGAAGCTCCCGCAGCACGTAGTCCATGGTCTCCTCGGTCACCCGGCGATAGCGCTCGTCCCCGGTCGTCACCCAGGCGTGCAGGTAGGCCGAGGCGAGGAGTGCGTTGTCGTAGAGCATCTTCTCGAAGTGGGGGACGAGCCAGTGGACGTCCACGGAGTAGCGGTGAAAGCCGCCGCCGAGCAGGTCGTACATCCCGCCCGCAGCCATGCGGTCGAGCGTCAGCCGGACCATGCCGAGCGCGTCCTCGTCGCCTATAGCGGCGTGACGGCGGAGCAGGAGCTCGATCGTCGAGGCTGCCGGGAACTTGGGCGCCGGGCCCCAGCCGCCTTCCGTTGGGTCGAAGCTGCGGCGCAGCGCCGGGACGGCGCCGCTCAGGAGCCCGGTGGTCAGCGGCTCGGCCGAGGGCGGCCGCTCGCTCGCCTGCCGGATCGCGTCGACGAGCACGTCCGCCTGCTGCTCGAGGTCGGTGCGGCGCGTGCGGTAGGCCTCGGCGACCGCCTCGAGCACCTGCCGGAAGCTCGGGAGGCCGTGGCGCGGCTCGGGCGGGAAATACGTGCCGCCGTAGAAGGGCCTGCCGTCCGGCGTGAGGAAGACGGTCATCGGCCAGCCGCCGTGCCCGGTCATGGCGACGACAGCGTCCATGTAGAGCCCGTCGACGTCGGGCCGCTCCTCGCGGTCGACCTTGATGCTGACGAACAGCTCGTTCATGAGCCGGGCCGTCTCTTCGTCCTCGAACGACTCGTGCTCCATGACGTGGCACCAGTGGCACGCGGCGTACCCGACGGAGAGGAGGACGGGCCGGTCCTCGGCGCGCGCGAGCGCGAAGGCTTCGTCGCTCCACGGGTGCCAGTCGACCGGGTTACCCGCGTGCTGGAGGAGGTAGGGGCTCGTCTCGGCGGCCAGGCGGTTCACGCCGTCCACCCTAGCCAGGGGCGGGAGGGGGCGGCGCCGGCTTCTCGACCGGCGCCGCCCTTGCGGCAGAGGACCTAGGCGGAGACGGTCGCGTGAGCGCCGACGAGCTCGTCGACAGTCGTCACGGTCGCGCCGTACGTCGCCGTCAGGTACTCGAGCGCGTCGTCCTCGTTCACGCCCTCGAAGGCGCAGACTGCGTCGCGCGGGACGGTGATCTCGTACCCGCGGATGAGCGCGCCGTACGAGGAATGGCGCACGCAAATGTGCGTGTGCTGGCCCGTGATGACGACCTCGTCCACCCCGAGCTCGCGAAGCTGCTCGTCGAGGCCCGTAAGGTCGAACGCGCCGTAGTGCTGCTTCTCGGAGATGATGTCGCCCTCGCGCGGGGCGAGCTCCTCGATCACCTCGGCGCCGGGGTCGCCGGCCATCGCGTGCTCGCCCCAGATCTTCATCTCCGGGTCGCCGGGCTGGTGGGCGTCGTTCGAGAAGACGACCGCCCAGCCGTCCTCGCGGGCGTGCTCGAGGAGGCGCTGGAGGGGCGGGGTGATGCCCTGCGCCCGCGGGTTCGCGAGCTTGCCGTCGACGAAGTCCTTCAGCATGTCGATGATGATGAGAGCCTTCATCTGTATCCTCCTACAAGTTTCTGACTATCAGTCGATAACCTGATGCCGAAGTCTACCACAGAGCTGCAGCCCGCCCACGAAGCGCTCGCGGCCGTCCTCCAGGTTCGGGACGGCGTTCTCCAGGTGCTTCTCTGGCAGCGAGCGAAGGAGCCGTTCCTCGGGGCGTGGTCGCTTCCCGGCGGGAGGCTCGAGCCGGGGGAGACTCTGGAAGCCTCGACCCGGCGGCACCTCGCGGCCAAGGTCGATGTGCGCGACCTCGCCCACCTGGAGCAGCTCGAGACCCGGAGCGAACCGAATCGACACCCGGGCGAGCGGCTCGTGGCCACCGCGTACCTCGGGCTCGTTCCCGCCGACGTCGACCCCCGCGTTCCCGACGACACCGCCTGGCATCCCGTCGACGACCTGCCGGCGATGGCGTTCGACCACGGCGCCATCGCGCTCGCGGGCCGGGAGCGACTCCGGGCCAAGCTCTCGTACACGAACATCGGCTTCGCGCTCGCCCCGCCGGCGTTCACGGTCTCCGAGCTGCGGGACCTCTACCGGGCGGCGCTCGGCCACGACGTCTCGGCGACGAACCTCCAGCGCGTGCTCCTGCGCCGCCGCGTGCTCGAGCCCACCGGCGAGACGCGGCCGCCCGGCCGCGCCGGCGGCCGCCCGGCCGCCGTCTACCGCTTCGCGGGCGCCGGCCTCGAGGTCACCGACCCCTTCGCCGTCCTGCGCCCGCCGGACGCGCGCTGACCGTCCGCGGCGGCCACGTCCCGGTGCCAGGCACTCGGCCGTGTCCGCCCGAGACCGTGCCGGCTCGCAGGCGCCTTGGCCGCCGGGATCGCCGCGGCCCCGGGCATCCTCGCGCCCGGCCCACAGGGCCATGCCCGGGTGCCAGGCACCCGGGCATGGCCTCTGGGGACGCGTCCGTCAGAGCAGGCCGCAACGGCGCGCGGTGTTCGGCCACGGGTGGAACCCGAGGCCGGCACGGAGCGCGCCTTCGGCCGCCCACATCTGCTCCTCGGGCGTCCACCGGTTCGCGGTGCCCTTCTTGCGGAGGAGGTAGCGGCCGAAGGCCTGCTGGAACTGCAGGCTCATCTGCAGGCCGCCGTAGTAAGGCGCATGCGGGTCGGTCCAGCGCCCTTCGTAGCGGTGGATGCACTGCCAGGCCGCGCGGTGCGGCGGCCGCTTCGCGCGGGTGCGGGCGCGGGTGGCCCGCTCCCGCCAGAGGTCGCGCAGGAAGGTGAGCTGCGCGACGTTTTCGACACTCCGTTCCGCGTAGTTCGTCGGCTGCGGTCGTTTGCCCATGACGCGCTGCCAGTGCCAGGCGGCCGAGCGGTGGCGGCCGATGGCATCCAGCAGCGCCTCGGCCTCGGCCGCGGTCTGACTGCCCGGCTCCTCGGGCACTCCCGCCAGGGCGCCGCTTGGCGCCGCGAGGGCGAACGAGCTTACGAGCGCGAGCAGGAGCCCGCGCAGGCGGTTTCGGTCCACGATCATCCCCCTTCTGCTGGGCCCTCGTTCCCGGCCCGCCGCTGGACGCTGGACGGGCTCCGGTTGGGCGCCTCCGCACTGCCGCAGGGAGGCACCGGCCCAGGGGTCGGTTTTCCGGAAGCGGGCTAGGTTACACTCAGCGGCACATGCTTTGGCTCACCATCTGGTTCACGGTGATCCTGAAGATCCCAGCCGTCTACCTCGCCTACGTCATCTGGTGGTCGGTGAAGGACCCGCCCGCACCCGGGGCGGGAAGCGCCGGTGAGGGCCTCGGAGGAGGCGGGATCGAGCCGCCGCGCCGCCGCGGTCCGCGGGCGCCTGTTCCTGGGCGCCGGCCGGGGCCGCACGGAGTGCCCGACCGCCGCCGCCGCCGCCGTGAGCCGGTCCTCGTCGGAAGCGCGCGGAGGCGACGGTGAGCACGTACGAGCCCGCAGGAGCCAGGGCTACCGCAACCCAGCTCGTCGCCGACTTCCTGGCGACCTTCGCGCTCTTCGCCGGGCTCGTGTCGCTCGTGTACTACCCGGGCAGGCTCGGCACCGCAGCGGTCTTCATCTCGCTCTTCGCCGCTGCGCTCGGCGGGCGCGACCGGTATCTCGTCCCGGTGTCCGTGGGCGTCACCACGGCTTGCTGGTTTGCCGGTATGGCCATCGCGATCGCCCTCGACCGGCCCATCTTCTAGGCGGACGCCGGTCCGATCACCCTAAAGAGGGATTGCCGCTGGGCCGATGGACCTATCGGCTTACGTCTTGGGAAATCGCGGCTCAATCTCTCTCACCATGGGAAGCTTCAAGCTCCGGCTCGTCATCTATTTCATGCTGCTTGCGCTGCTGCCGCTGGTGGCTGCGACGGTGGCCTTCAGCGAGGTCGCGGAGCGCGGTGAGACCGGCGCCACCGACTCGCGGCTCTCGACCGCGATCCGCGTGGCGCTGGTCGAGTACCAGGAGCAGCTCGAGGAGGACACGGCCGGGACTGCCCGTTCGCTCGCCCGCGCCACGCAGGTGCAGCAGGCGCTCGCGACCTCGAACCGCTCCGCGCTCGTGCGGACGGCGAGGGAGGTCCCGAACGCCGCCTTCTACTCGGCCAGCGGCGAATACCTCGCCGGCAAACCAGCCGGGGCGGTTCGACGCTTCCCGCTCGGTCAGGGTCACCGACGACGAGGGCAAGCTGCTCGGCCACGTCGTCGTCCATCATCCCGTTCGACGACCGCCTGGCAAGGCGCCTCGGCATGCGCGCGGCCCTCGACGACGGCGATCTCTTCGCCTTCGTCGCGAACGGCAAGCGTAATCGCGCCCGAGGCGATCGACGGAGACCTCGCCGTCCCCCACCAGGAGCCGCGCTTCGTGACCGTGGGCGAGACAGAGCTACCGCGCGCTCGGCACCGAGCTGCTCGCCGGCGAGAAGTCGAGCCGCCCGCCGGTCGCGCTCGTCGCACTCAGCCCGAAGGCGAACATCGACCAGGCCGTCGGCGACCTGCGCGGCCGCTTCCTGCTCTTCTCGGCCGTGGCCATGATCGCCGTCGGCATCCTCGCCTACACCTTCGGCCGCACGATCGTCCGCTCCCTGGGCGAGCTCGCCGCCGCCGCGGGCGCGATCGCCAAGGGCAAGTTGGAGCAGCGCGTGCCCGTGCGCGGCCGCGACGAGTTCGCCGTCCTCGGGGAGGCCTTCAACGACATGGCCGCGCAGCTCGAGGCGCGCCTGCGCGAGCTCGACGCCGAGCGCGGCCGCGTCCGCGACACGATCGCGCGCTTCGGCGACGCGCTCGCCGCCACGCACGAGCCGTACGCGCTCCTCCCGGTCATCGTGACGAACACGGTCGAGGCGACCGGCGCCGCGGGGGCCAGGCTGGTCGTCGACGGCAAGGAGATCGCCCGCGAGGGCGACCCGGACCGTGGCGGGCGCCCGCTGGCGATCCCGCTCGGCCTGGACGGCCGCGAGAGCGGTGTCCTCTACCTGACGCCGCGCGACGCCGACTTCAGCGACGAGGCCCGCGAGCTGGCCCACTGGCTCGGCTCACAGGCGTCGATCGCGCTCGAGAACGCCCGCCTGCACCGCCTGGTCGAGCGCCAGGCGAACACCGACGGCTTGACCGAGCTCCCGAACCGCCGCCACTTCGAGGAGGCGCTCGAGAGCGAGATCTCCCGTGCGGAGCGCTTCGGCGGGAGCCTCGCGCTGATCCTCGCCGACCTCGACGACTTCAAGCAGGTGAACGACCACTACGGCCACCAGGCCGGCGATGAGGTCCTCCAGACGTTCGCCGACATCCTGCGGACGACCGTGCGCGAGATCGACCTCCCCGCCCGCTACGGCGGCGAGGAGTTCGCCGTCCTTCTCCCGCAGACCGACCTCGAAGGCGCCCACGAGCTCGCCGAGCGCCTCCGCCGCGCCCTCGCCGCGCGCCCGATGGCCACCCACCCGGGCGGCCTCGTCGCGGTCACCGCGAGCTTCGGCGTCGCCGCCTTCCCGGACGCCCCGACTCCCGCCGCGCTCTTCGCCTCCGCGGACGAGGCGCTCTACCGGGCCAAGCACGCCGGCAAGAACTGCGTCGTGTCGGCGGACGCAGGTACCATCGTCCGCGCCCACGAGTAGGTTCTCACCCGGCGCCATGTCGTCTACAATCCGGCGCTGGCCAATGTCCCCGACCTAGGAGGTGTATGTGAGCGAGCAGAACGACACGATCTTCTCCCGCGTCATCGAGGAGCACCTCGAGCTGAAGCGGCGAAACTCTCAACTCGACGGGAACATGCCGATCGACCGGTACCACGTCGAGGATCCGTTCCAGAATCACCCACTGTTCAAGACCGAGGAGCAGGCCCGCCTCGAAGACACGCTCAGCGGCCAGGAGCCAGAGCTCGAGCCCAGCAAGGTCCTCGCGTGGCCCGTCGAGGACACCGATCCGCCGGTCGACCAGGAGGACACCCTCTGGGGCCGCTCGCGCGACTTCGACTGGGGCGACTAGCCACCGCCGAGAGCCGCCGGGCGCTGTTCTCCGTCACGGGGACCGACGCCGGACGGCCAGCTACAGTGAGCCCCGACGCGGGGCGTTAGCTCAGCTGGGAGAGCGCCGGCTTTGCAAGCCGGAGGTCACCGGTTCGATCCCGGTACGCTCCATCGCTTTGGCTATGCGCGATCGGGCCTAGTCTGCGAAGTCGTGCCGATGGAGCCCGGGCCACAATAGGGCCACAAACGATCACAGCGAAGCGGCGTCGAGCGCTTCCAGCCGCGCGACGATGCCCGCCTGCGCTCCGTCGAGCAGGGCGCCGTAGTGCTTCTCGATCATGCGGACGCTCGTGCCCATGATCTTCGCCAGCTCGAAGACGGTCACGCCCGCTGCGAGCGCGTTCGAGGCGAACGTCGAGCGCAGGTCGTACGTTGCGTACGTCGGTGAGCACCGCGACTGCCACCGGTGCGAGGTCGCGTCCGCCTCGACGATGAGGACGGGGATCAGAGCCAGTGTCGCCGCGAGAACGACGGGCTCTAGCGGCGTATGGACGCGGCCGTTCTCGTCCTGTTTCCACATCCCTGATCGGTTCGCCACGCGGCTTGGCGAACCTCCCGAGACGGAACTAGGCGCGCACGTCTGCTGGCGGCGCTGGCATCGGCGCGATCAGCCGAGAGTCGGGCAGCACCACGACGATCTCGGCGACGCGCATCGGTCGGCGACGACGCCGCAGCGGCGGTCCTGCGGAGAGGACGGCCTGAATAGCGTCAATGATAGTGGCGTTTATTACTTTTAATGCCGGTGTTTCCGTCAGCCGCCAACCGAGTCGCAAAGGGGGCCAGAGTCGCCTCCGCGTGTCTCACATTCGCTTGCGTGTGGTCGAGTAGTAGCCCTCACTTTTTCTACGTCGGACCAGCCAGTCCCCGGCCGCCCCGTGTGCGACCCCCAAATGCTGCTCGAGGATTCGACGTAGCTGTGTTTGGACCCGCCCTATGTCCTCGAACAAATACTCTGCGATCCCGTAGTCACTTCGTCCCTCCGCCGCCATCGCCAGGATGTACCTCTCGTGATCAGTGAGCTGAGCGATCTGTTCGGCCAGCTTCGTCCTATCGCCGGTTGGGACGCACTCGGCGAGATCGCTGGCTAGGACTTTGTTCGCAATCTCCTGCGGAGTCAGCCCTCTTAGCCGTGCGTCTTCCGCCTCTGCTTCGTTCTGTTGTCGCCGTCGCTGCTTCCTCCGCTCCAACCAGCCCATCGACTAGAGGCTAGCCGGATGATCGCGTAGGACGCGGCCACTCATTCTGATCCGTGGGGCAGGTCAGCAGCTCCAGGGAGCGCAGCGCTGCGAGCGTCTCGGCGTCGAAACGCTCGACGACGAGCACGAGCGCGCCCTGCTCGTCGTGGCGCAGTCGTCCTCGCTGCAGCTCGTCGGCGACGATCTCGGCGAGCCAGCTGCGCTGTTGGCGGCTCGTGAGCGCGAGCCGTGCGGCCAGCTGGTCGAGCGCGTGCTGGCGTGCTCGACGCCTCGCTCGGTAGCGCGCGTCTCGGTCGCGCTTCGCCAGGCGGTCCTCGGGTGCCAGAAGCACGGCGCGCAGTCTTGCGGACGTCTGGCGCGCAACGGGGCTAGTTGTTTAGCCCCCGAATAACCAAGCGATCAGGACGACGATCCCTAAGACAGTAAACGACTATCCTGCGCTAGCGGCTTCGTACCGCAGCGGGCGCCCAACACCCACAAGATCGGAAGAGTAATGCGCTGGTTTAGAAGAATCCGCACAGGTTCCGGCTCGGGGCCCCCTTACATGTATCCCCAAGGCGATGATGACGACGACAAAGATGACGACAACGACGATGACGACGACGATGATGAAGGATCCGACGACGACGGCGATGACGGTGGGGATGGCGGTGGGGATGGCGGTGACTAAGAACTCTGGTGCTACCGTCGCCAGCGGGTGCAAGCCGCGGGCTCGGCGACCTTCGGGTGGCAGGCCGAGCCCCCGTTCCACTTGTTGTCTGCGCTGACGCTCCGGGCCACAATCAGGCCACAAACGATCGAAGAACGACGCCAGAAGCCATGCGGGTCGGCTTGGCGCGAAAGGGCCGCAAACCCGCATGAGCACGGGTGCACAGGTCCCCACAGGTCTCTACGCAGGATCGGCCAG
>CAWHOA010000025.1:0-74822 GCA_963830885.1 uncultured Actinomycetes bacterium
TGGGATCGAACCAGCGACCTCCCGCGTGTGAAGCGGGCGCTCTCCCGCTGAGCTATGCGCCCCGAGGCGGCAAGTCTAGCGGCGCTCGATTGCTACCATCGACGGGCCCGGTCGCGCTAGGCGGGGAGCTAGCGGTTCCCTGAACCCTCAATCCGCTCCAGCGGGGCTGAACTCCCTCCCGAGGGGGTAGCAATCGGGGCACGGGCTCGCGCACGCGAGTGTTGACGGCCAGGTTCCGCGCATCGGGAGCCTGCGAACCGCGTCAGGTCCGGGAGGAAGCAGCGCTAAGCAGTCTCTCCCGGGTGCCGCGGGTCGACCTGGTCAGAGCGAGCGTCGTGGGCACCGATCCGAGAGCACCAACAACGGGGGGTGCGCGCCGGGCATATCCAGCCGGGCTCCTGCCCGATACGATGGCCGGGGTGACCGCGCTCTACCGGAAATACCGCCCTCAGGACTTCGACGAGGTCGTAGGCCAGGAGGCGGTCGTGCGGACGCTGCGCAACGCGATCGGCAGCGACCAGGTGCGGCAGGCCTACCTCTTCGCCGGGCCGCGCGGCACGGGAAAGACCTCGCTCGCGCGCATCCTCGCCAAGGCCCTCAACTGCGAGCACGGCCCCACGGCGACCCCGGACAAGACCTGTAACTCGTGCCTGACGATCGCGAGCGGAACGTCGCTCGACGTCGTCGAGATGGACGCCGCCAGCCAGCGCGGGATCGACGACATCCGCGAGATCCGCGAGCACGTCGTCCTGCAGCCGGTGGAGGGACGGTTCAAGGTCTACATCCTCGACGAGGCGCACCAGCTCACCGACGCGGCCTGGAACGCGCTCCTGAAGCTGATCGAGGAGCCGCCGCCGCACCTCGTCTTCGTCTTCTGCACGACCGAGCTGCACAAGGTGCTGCCGACGGTGCGCTCGCGCTGCCAGACCTTCCTGTTCGCGCGGCCGCGGCTCGCGGAGCTGACGAAGCTGCTGCGCCGCGTGGCCGACGGCGAGGGGATCGAGGCGCCCGACGCGGCGCTCTCCCTGATCGCCCGGAGCGCGCGCGGGAGCTTCCGCGACGCCGTCTCCACCCTCGACCAGCTTGCCGCCGCGACCGACGGGAAGGTGACCGTCCAGGCCGTCCTCCAGCTCCTCGGGGCCGTGGACGAGGAGGCGCTCTTCCGCCTCTGCGACCTGATCGTCGACCGCGACACGGCAGGCCTCCTCGCCTTCGTCGAGGAGCTCGCCGACCAGGGCCAGGACCTGGCGCGGCTCGTGACCGACCTGCTGGAGCACCTGCGCCATCTGCTCCTGGTCCAGCACATGGGCGAGGTGCCGGACTCGCTGCCGGTGACCCCGGAGACGCGCGACCGCCTGCGCTCCCAGGCCAACCAGCTCGCCGAGGCCGAGGTGCTGCGCCTGATCGACCTGCTGCACGTGGCCGTCGACGACGTCCGCCAGGGCGGGGACCCGCGGCTCCCGCTCGAGCTGGCGCTCGTGAAGGTGACGCGGCCCGGCGCCGACCTCTCGCGCGAGTCCACCGCCTACCGGCTGGAACAGCTCGAGACGCGCGTGCGCGGCGAGGCGCCGCGGCCCGCGCCCGTTGCGGCCGACCCGGTCGATGGCGACGACCTCGAGCCGAGGGCGCCGGACGAGCCCGGCGAGGGGCCGCCCGTCGACCTGGGCGAGATCCAGGCGGCCTGGAAGCAGTCCATCCTCCCCACCGTCTCCGAGCGCTCGATCCCGACCGGCTCCGTGCTGGCTGAGGCCCGGCCGGTCGCGCTCGACGGCGACCGGCTCGTGCTCGAGTTTCCGCCCGCCGCCTCGTTTCACCGCGGGCTGGCCGAGGAGCCGAAGAACGCCGGCGTCCTCGCCGCCGTCCTCCACGAGCTGACCGGACGGCGCCTCGCCGTCGCGTTCGAGCTCGGCGAAGGCGCTCCGGCCGAGGAGGCCGAGACCGAGGACGAGCCGGCCACCGAGGAGGAGATCATCGCGCTCGTACAGACGACGTTCGACACCCGCAAGCTCGGGAAGGAAGGCGACTAGATGTCGATGGACATGAACAAGCTGCTCCAGCAGGCGCAGCAGATGCAGGCCGACATGCTCAAGGCACAGGAGGAGCTGGCCAACGAGCGCGTCGAGGCCTCGGTCGGCGGGGGCATGGTGACCGTGACGGCGAGCGGCTCCGGCGAGATCATCGGCGTGAAGATCGCCCCGGACGCGATCGACCCGGACGACCCGGAGACGCTCGAGGACCTCGTCCTCGCCGGCGTGAACGAGGCGCTGAGGAGCGCGCAGGACCTCGCGCAGTCCAAGCTCGGCGGCGTCGCGGGCGACCTCAAGGGACTAGGCCTGCCGGGCCTGTAGGCAGACTACGGGCTGGCGTGTTCAGCCCCGTCGTCGAGAACCTGATCGCGCAGCTCTCGCGCCTGCCCGGGATCGGCACCCGGACGGCGCAGCGGCTCGCGTTCCACCTGCTCCGCGTACCGGAGGAGGAGGCGCTCGCGCTCGCCGAGGCGATCCGCGAGGCGAAGGAGCGCATCGGCTTCTGCCGCGAGTGCGGCAACCTCACCGAGGAAGAGCTCTGCGTCATCTGCCTCGACACGCGGCGGGACCGGACGCTCGTCTGCGTGGTCGAGCAGCCCGCCGACGTGCTCTCGATGGAGCGCACGCACGAGTACCGCGGCGTCTACCAGGTGCTCGGCGGCGCGCTCTCCCCGCTCGACGGGGTGGAGCCGCACCATCTGCGGATCGACGAGCTGCTCGCGCGCGTGGAGCGCAACGGCGTGCAGGAGGTCGTGCTCGCCACCAACCCGAACATGACCGGCGAGGCCACGGCCGGCTACATCGCCGACCGCCTCCGCGGGAAGACGCGCGTGACTCGTCTGGCGAGCGGCCTCCCCGTCGGGGGCGACCTGGAGTACGCCGACGAGGTCACGCTCGGGCGGGCGCTCGCGGGCCGCCGCGACATGTGACATGTCTCAGCGGCGGCGCAGCCGCAAAGGCTGAGACGAGGAGGAAGGGAGTGGCCCAGGCCGCTCCCTTCCGTTCACCCCGTTGCTTGCATTTCGGAGTGGTGACTGTGTAGAGTCCTTCGTGTTGAACCGGGCGGCTTTCGGGTCGGCCGGTTCAACGTTAAAGACCATTTCGGAACGAAGCCCTGTGCCGCAGGGCCGCGCTGGTCGGCACGATGCGGCGTCCTCGGTTGCGTCCGTAGCCTCGGCTACGAACGCGCCTGCGTCCTTGCTCGCACTCGCCAGCACACCCGCGACGAGGCGTCATTCCGAAACGGCCTCAACGGGACGTTTCGCAGGGCGTAGCATTCGCCCATGGCGAGCTCTCGAGTGGCCGCTGCGGCCGACCCCGAGGATCTCTTCGCCCCCGAGGTCATCGCCGATCCCTACGCCTACTTCGGGCGGCTGCGGGAGACCGATCCCGTCCACTGGAACCCGCGCGCCGAGATGTGGGTGCTCACGCGCCACGAGGACCTCGTCTGGCTGTTGCGCCACCACGAGCTCTTCTCCTCGGCCGTGATCAGCACCGACCGGCGGCCGCCGCACCCGCCGATCGACGCCGCGGACGGGCCGCTGTTCGAGGAGGTGCGGGCGTTCCGCTCCGACCAGCTCGTGGAGAAGGATCGCCCGCCGCACCAGTCCATGCGGGCCGCGGTGCACGAGTACTTCACGCCGCAGGCGATGGAGGCCTGGCGGCCGTTCGTTCGCCGGGCCGTCGCCGAGCTTCTGGACGAGGTCGAGCCGCAGGGCCGGATGGACGTCCTCGAGGCGCTCGCCGCTCCGCTGCCCGTGCGCGTGATCACGCAGATGATGGGCGTGCCCGAGGACGACCGCGACCACCTCCGCAACCTGGCCGACAAGCTCCTCTACATCAACCGCGGCGAGCCCGACCGGATGCGGCACCTGATGGAGGGCATCGACGGGATGATCGAGTACGTCTCGCCGAAGGTGGACGAGCGGGCCGAGTCGCCGGCCGACGACTTCATCTCCGTGCTCGCGCAGGCGGAGAAGGAAGGCGTCTTCACGCGCCATCAGGTGCTGGTGAACACGGCGCTTCTCCTTTTCGCCGGTCACGAGACGACGATGAACCTCATCTGCAACGGCACGCTTGCGTTCATCAGGAACCCGGGTGAGTGGGAGCGGCTGCGCGCCGACCCGGAGGGGGCCGCGCGGCTCGCCACGGAGGAGTGCCTGCGCTACGACCCGCCGGTGAAGTCGACCCAGCGCATCGCCGCGGAGGACGTCGAGCGGCGCGGGAAGGTCATCCGCAAGGGCGACCGGCTCCGCTGGTTCATGGCGGCGGCGAACCGCGATCCTCGGGCCTTCGAGGATCCCGACCGCTTCGACATCGGACGCCAGCCGAACACGCACGTCTCCTTCGGCGCCGGCATCCACTACTGCCTGGGCGCCTCGCTCGCGCGCGTCGAGGGTCAGGAGGTCTTCCGCGCTCTCGCGGAGCGATTCGCCGAGCTTCGGCTGGAGACGGAGGAGCTCGAGTACTCGCCGAGCGTCCAGTTCCGCTCGCTCACCTCGCTGCCGGTGGCCTGGGACTGATGCCGCTCCGGGTCACCGTCGACCACGATCTCTGCGTTGGGAACGGCCAGTGCGTGTTCCTCGCGCCGGAGGTCTTCCGCCACAACGAGAACCGGCAGTCCGAAGCGGTCGACCCGGATGGGGCGCCGCGGGAGCGCGTCCTCCAGGCTGCGTCCTCCTGCCCCACCGGCGCCATCGCCGTGGTGGACGCCGCCACGGACGAGACCCTCTTCCCCTAGGAAGCCGGCAGGGCGCCGGACCGCCCGGCGCCCTGCGCGGCAGGTTGTCCTACAGCGGGCACTCCGGCCCCGGAGAGGGCTGGTCGATTCGAAGCGGTAGCGCCGGCGTCCTCTTCGGGACGAGGTAGGTCGCGTAGATGATCAGCGTCTCCGTCCCCTCGTTGCGGGCCAGGTGCACCTCGTCTGGAGACGTGGTGAAGCCGCTCCCGGTGAGGTAGTTGATCTCGGTCGTGCAGTCCTTGGCGTGGTAGAGGCTGAGCGTTCCCTGGGCAACGACGTTCACGTTCTCGCCAGGGTGGTAGTGCCAGCCGAACGTGGCACCCGGTACCGCCACGATCTTCTGCGTGACGATCTCGAACGCGCCCTTCGTCTTGATCCTTGCGCTGACGCCGGGCTCGAAGCGCGTGAACAGCTTCAGCTGCCCCTGGACGTCACCGCGGTAGGTCTCGGCCGTGACTCCCGAGGACGGCGTCGCGATCGCCACGCCGACCACGACGACCGCGGTCAGAAGCGCCACTCCGAGAACGGGCGCGAGGCGGGTGTGCCGCAGCATCCATCTCATCTCTGCTACCTCCGTCTAGTTGTCTCCCCCAGCTCCTTGTGCTGAACTGAGCGATCTGGAGGCTTGCAATGGGGCGTGTGAGCGGGCGTGTGACGGAAACGGTGGCGGAGCGGCCGACAGGGCTGAGCATTCAGCTGCTCGGCTCTCCGCGGATCGAGCTGGACGGCGCCGCGGTACACGCGCCCCCGGGACGGAAGTCCTGGGCCCTGCTTGCCTACCTCCTCCGCACCGAGGTGCCCTCGTCCCGCGAACGGCTCGCCGCCCTCCTCTTTCCCGAGGCCGACGACCCGCTCGGGGCACTGCGCTGGACGCTCTCCGTCCTCCGCCGCCAGCTCGGCGAGCACGCCGAGCTGGGCGGCAACCCCGTGAGCCTGACGCTACGGCACGGTGCATCGGTCGACGTCGAGATCCTCGCGAAGGGCTCGTGGTTGGAGGCGGTCGCTCTGCCCGGCCTGGGTCACGAGCTCCTCGACGGGATGGCCTTCCGCTCGAGCCCGACGTTCGAAAACTGGCTCGAGAACGAGCGCCGCCACGTGGCAGGCACGACCGCCGCCGTGCTCCACGAGGCTGCACTTGCCCTGCTCGCGCACGGCGACGTCGCCGCAGCACGCGACCACGCGGCGCACCTCGTGCGCCTGAACCCGTACGACGAGAACGCCCACGTGCTCCTTGTCCGCTGTCTGCGGGCTGCGGGAGACCCGGACGCCGCCGGACGCCAGGTGGCGGCCTGCACGGCGCTTTTCCGCACGGACCTCGGCGTGGATCCGAGCCCGGCCCTCGAGTCGGCGGCGACGGCGCCGCTGTCAGCGGCGGGCTCGCGAGTCTCGGGCCGCGCGGCCGTCGAGGTGCTGATCGAGGCCGGCGCAGCCGCGGTCGCCGCCGGCGCCGCCGAGGCGGGAGTCGCGCGCCTGCGCGGAGCGGTCGCCTCGGCCCGCCGCCGTGACGATCCCGAGCTCGTCGCCCGGGCGCTCATCGGGCTCGGCAGAGCCCTCGTCCACTCGTGTCGCGGCACCGACGAGGAAGGCGCCGCAGCGCTGCACGAGGGCAGCGCCCTCGCCGAGGAGATCGGCGAGCGCCACCTGGCGGCGACCGGCCGGCGCGAGATCGCCTGGATCCAGTTCCTGCGGGCTCGCTACGACCGCGCCGAGACGACGCTTTCCCGCGCTGCCGAGCTCGCCGAGGGCGACGAGAACGAGCTGGCCGAGATCGAGCTGATCCGCGGAACCTGCCGCAGCGACGTGGGCGACTACGCGACCGCGCAGAGCCTGCTGGGCTCCTCGAGCGAGCGCTCGGAGCGAGTCGGCTCCCTCGACACGCTCGTGCAGGCCTGGACGATGCTGGCCAAGCTGCACGTGCTCCGAGGGGAGCTAGAGGAGGCGACGGCCCTGCTCGACCGGACGCTCGACGTAGTCGACGCCGGCGGGCTGACCTCGTTCCGGCCGTGGCCGGAGTCGTTTCGCGCCGAGATCGCCCTCCTGCACGGCGACGTCGACGCGGCCGAAGAGGGCTTCGACCACGCCTTCGCTCTGGGATGCGAGATTGGCGACCCGTGCTGGGAGAGCATCGCCGCGCGGGGCCGCGGGCTCGTGGCCGTCGAGCGGGGCGACATCGCCCAGGGCCTCGAGCTCCTCGTCGAGGCGCCACGACTCTGCCGCCGCCTGCCCGACACGTATCTCTGGATCGAGGCGTACGGGCTGGACGCCCTCTGCGGGGCTGCGGTCGAGCACGGCGCCGAGTCGGCCGCGCGCTGGATCGGCCAGCTGGAGACGCTCGCCGCCCGCCGCGGCCTGCGGGAGCTGCTCGTCCGCGCGACGATCCATCGCGCCCACCTCGGCCAGCCCGAGGCGCTCGAGGTCGCCCGGTCGCTCGCGGCGCAGGTCGACAACCCGGCTCTCGACGACCTGCTCGCCTCCGCGGCCACGCGTATGGCCGCCTGAGACACCGCGCAGAGAGGGCCCGGAGCGCCGACCGTACAATCGAGCCATGACCGAGACGGCGTACGAGACGCTGCCCGAGCTCGAGTCCTCCGAGACCCGGATCGGCGCGAGCACGGTCGTGATGAAGTTCGGCGGCACCTCCGTGGCCGACCCGGAGAAGATTCGGCGCGTCGCCGCGCGGCTCGTGGCCACGAAGCGCGCGGGGTCGCGCGTCGTCGCCGTCATCTCGGCGATGGGCTACCACACCGACGAGCTGCTCGAGCTCGCCCGCCAGGTCTCGCCGCGGCCGAAGCCGCGCGAGCTGGACATGCTCATCTCGGTCGGGGAGCGCATCTCGTGCGCGCTCGTCGCCATGGCCATCTCCGACCTGGGCACCGACGCGATCTCCCTCACGGGCTCGCAGGCGGGGATCGTCACCGACACCGTGCACGGGAAGGCGAAGATCGTCGAGGTGAAAGCCCACCGCATCCACCGTGAGCTCGACGAGGAGCGCATCGTCCTCGTCGCCGGCTTCCAGGGCGTGTCCACCGCGTACGACGTGACCACACTCGGCCGCGGCGGCTCCGACACCACCGCGGTCGCGCTCGCGGCCGCGCTCGGCGCCGATGCATGCGAGATCTACACGGACGTCGACGGCGTCTTCACGGCCGACCCGCGCGTCGTGGGCGAGGCGCAGAAGCTGCACGCCGTCAGCTACGAGGAGATGCTGGAGATGGCGGCCTCGGGCGCGAAGGTGCTTCAGCTACGCTCGGTCGAGTTCGCCCGGAACCACGGCGTCATGGTGCACGTCCGCTCGACGTTCACCGAGGAGCCGGGGACCTGGATCAAGGAGGAGGACGCGCGGATGCTGGAGAAGGCGTTGATCTCGGGCGTGACACACACGCTCGAGGAGGCGGTGTACGAGGTGGACGGCGTCCGCCCGGCCGACCTCTTCGAGGCGCTCGCGGCCGCCGAGGTGAACGTGGACACGATCATCCAGATGGACTCGCGCATCGTCTTCTCCGCCCCGGTCGAGGACCGGCCGCACGCGGAGCAGGCTCTGGCCGGCCTGGGCGCCGGCTTCTCCGAGCAGGAGGGCCTCGGCAAGGTCAGCGTCGTCGGGGCCGGCATGAAGAGCCACCCCGGCGTGGCCGCGCGCACGTTTGCGACGCTGCGCGAGCTCGGTGTCGAACCGCGTTTCATCGCCACCTCGCCGATCAAGATCGCTTTCTACGTCCCGCACGAGTCCGTCGAGCCGACCGTGCGCGCGCTGCACCAGATCTTCGACCTCGCCTCTCCGCAGGCGGAGCGGCCACACCATGACTGACGTCCGCATCGGCGTGGTCGGCGCCACCGGCGCCGTGGGAACGGTCACGCTCGACCTCCTCGCGGAGCGCGGGCTCGAGAGCGTGCGCGGCTTCGCCTCGGCGCGCTCGGCGGGACGCACGGTCGGGTTCGGCAACCGCGAGCTGCTCGTCGAGGAGGCGACGCCGGAGGCGCTCGCCGCGGGCGACCTCGATCTCGTCTTCTTCTCGGTGGGCACCGACGCCAGCCGGAAGCTCGTTCCGCACGCGGTGCGGGGCGGCGCCGTCGTCATCGACAAGTCGGACGCCTACAGGCTCCAGGACGGCATCCCGCTCGTGGTCGCCGGCGTCAACGACCACGTCCTGAACGGCGACCAGATCGTCGCCAACCCGAACTGCTCGGCGATGCAGCTCGCCTGCGTGCTCGAGCCGCTGCGCAAGGCGGCGGGCCTGGCGCGCGTGCGCCTCGCGACCTACCAGTCCGCCTCTGGCGCCGGGGACGCCGGCATCGAGAAGCTGCGGGCGATCGGCCCGGCAGAGGGCAACCTGGGCATGGACTGGGAGCTCGACGGCGACGAGTTCTCCGAGGAGTGGAAGCTGCGGGCCGAGACGCGCAAGATTCTCGAGCTGCCCGACCTGCCGCTGCACGCGACCTGCGTCCGCGTGCCGGTGCTCGTCGGCCACGCCCAGGCCGTGTGGCTGGAGACCGAGTCGCCCCTCTCGCCCGACGAGGCGCGCGAGGCGCTGGCCGGCTCGGAGCAGATCGAGCTGGCCGACCTGCCGACCCCCGCGGACGCCGCGGGACGCGACCGCGTGCTCGTGGGGCGGATCCGCCGCGACACCGCAGGCGAGGGCCTCGCGCTCTGGATCGTGAACGACAACCTGCGCAAGGGCGCGGCGCTGAACGCCGTTCAGATCGCCGAGCTGCTGCTCGAGCGCCGCCTGCTAGCGGCGTAGCCGCTGCGCCAGGCCGACCGCTGCAAGGCCGGTCAGAACTGCGGCGGCCGTCAGCTCGGCCAGCCACCAGCTTCCCATGTGGTGGTCGGTCGCGGTACACGCTACGGCGATCGCGCTCAGGAGCACGCCACCCGCGGCAGCCAGTCCGAAACCCACCTTCGAGAACGCCGGCCCGACCGCGGCCGCCGCGAGGAGGGTGACGATCATCGTCACGACCAGCGCGGTGCCCCAGGCGGGGTTGGACATGCCCGGGGCGGGCTCGGGCTCGAAGGGCAAGACGGCGAAGTAGAAGACCAGCCAGCTTCCGACCAGGAGAGCTCCGGGAACCCGGGGCAGCCGTGCGCTCCGTTCCGGCTTCTCGCCGAGCGCCGGCGCCGCCCAGAGCTCCTCCAGCGCCTGCAGCTCGTCCGTCCGCTCCCGCGTCGTCGGCACCATGGCCTACCTCCCTAGGGTCGCCTCCCACCTAGGGTAGCGTGTTCTCCGTGGCGCGCACGACCGGCGAGCTGCTCGCGGAGACCGTCCGCCTGGCGCGGGAGAACGCGGAGGCGGGCCAGGGCCCGTTCGGCGCGCTCGTGGCGCGTGACGGCGAGGTGCTCGCGACGGGCGTCAACACGACGATCCGCGACTTCGACCCGACGGCGCACGCCGAGGTCGAGGCGATCCGGAGCGCCCGCGGCGCCGATCTCGCCGGCGCAACGCTGGTCTCGAGCTGCGAGCCGTGCCCGTTGTGCCAGGCGGCCGCCGCGCTCGTGGGAATCTCGCGGATCGTCTACGCCGCGCCGAAGGAGACCGCCGCGGCCGCGGGGTTCGAGCTGCGCCCGGTCGCCGCCGAGGTGCAGGAGCTTCTGCGCTCCGCCGCGCTCGTCCCAGTCGAGCACGTGGCCACGCAGGGGATGGAGACGCCGTTCGAGCGCTTCGCCGCCGTCCCGCCGGCCGCTCCCAATCCGGTGTTCGAGCTCCGCGTCGCGCTCACCCTCGAGGACTACGACCAGGCGGTCGCGTTCTACCGGGATGCGCTCGGCCTGCCGGTGCGGATGGCCTGGGACGAGCCGGAGGGGAAAGGCACGATCCTCGACGCCGGCCGGGCGACGCTCGAGCTCCTCTCCGAGGATCAGGCTGCGCTGATCGACCGCGTCGAGGTCGGCCGGCGCGTGGCGGGCCCGGTCCGGCTCGCCCTCGAGGTCGAGGACTCCGCGCGCACCGCGGAAGAGCTACGTGGCGGGCGGCGCCGAGCTGGTGGCTCCGGCGACGGAGACGCCCTGGGGCGACCTCAACGCCCGCGTGCGCGCGCCGGACGGCATGCAGCTCACGTTGTTCAGCGTGGCGGACTAGCGGCCCAGTTGCGGCGCGTCTACGGCCGCTGGGGCACCGGCGCCGGCGCCAGCGCCTCCTTGACCCTGCGCCACGTCCGCGCGGTCAGGCCGTCCTCGACCGGGACGAGGCCGCCGAGCTCCAGGCGCGCCAGGCACACGTCGCCCTCCCAGCGGACCGGGTAGAAGCCGAAGTCCGCCAGGAAGTCCGCCGGGAACACCGTGCGGTGCACCAGCACACGCTCGTAGCTCGTCGCGCCGTCCGGGTACCGGTAGCCGAACGTCTCGATCGCCTTGATGCCGCGATCCCGTACCTCGCCGATGGCCGCCAGGAAGAGGCTCTGCAGCACCCACGGCGAGGAGAGGTCGACGAGGTACGCACATGTCACGAGCACGGCGTCGGCCGACGGCGGCCCGGCCGGAAGCTCGGCGCCGCGCGGGAACTGATCCGATGGCCCGTACTGGACGAAGCCGACCAGGCGGTCGCCCTCGGCCTGGTAGAGGGTCCCCCAGGCGCCCCAGTCTTCCTCCACCCGCTCGGCCCAGCGCTCCTTCGCGGCATGGCGACCGCCGCGGGACTGCCAGAACACGCAGCCGACGCACACGCCCGGCGCGTTCCCGAGCGACGCCCGCGTCACCGGCGAGAGGCGGTAGGCCATCCTGCGCCGAGTCTACTCCGGCGATCTCAGCGTGAGGATCGTCGCCTCGGGCCGAGCCAGAAGGCGGAAGGGGACGAAGCTCGTCCCGAGGCCGCGGGAGACGTGGAGCGTTCCCTGGGGCAGCTCGAAGAGGCCCTCCCAGTACGGCGCGCGCAGGTGCTCCAGCCGCACCTTGCCGCGGGGCGCGGGGACGCAGATCTGTCCGCCGTGCAGGTGCCCTGCGAGGATCAGGTGGAACTCGCCCGGTGCGAGCGTCCGCACGTCGTCCGGGAAGTGCACGAGCAGGATGCGGAAGTCCGCGTCCGGGTCGGCCAGCGGGCCGTGCGGCTCCCGGTGGCGCCGCGGATCGCCCCCGGCCACCTGGACCCGCCGGCCGTCGTGCCCGACGCCCACGGACTCGTGCTCCAGGAGCACCGCCGCGTCCACCCCGCTCAGGTCGGCGGGACGGCTGAAGGGATCCCGGGTCGAGGCCACGTCGTGGTTCCCGAGCACGGCGTAGGTGCCGTAGCGTGGATGAAGCCGGCCGAGCTCCCGCCGCAGCGTGCGCACGCCGCGCTGCCGGCTGACGAGGTCGCCGGTGACGGCGACGAGGTCGAGCTCCTGCGGCGCCGCCCAGTCGACGGCCTTGCGGAGGGCGCGGCCGTTCAGCGAGACGGTGCCGAGGTGGAAGTCGGAGATGTGCAGGATCCGCAAGCCGTCGAGTTCCGGCGGGAGACCCTGCACGGGCGCGTCGCGCTTCAGGTACTCGACCCACTGCGCCTCGAAGAGCGCCCACGCGAGTCCGGCCGCCGCGACCACCGCGACGGCGACGAGGAGCCAGGCCATCTAAGTTCGCTCGAGCTCGCGCCGGAACTGCGAAGCCTGGCGCGAGCCGCCGTTCTGCGAGGCGTGAGCCGCGGTGCCCCGGCGCCGCGCAGCCAGGAGGGCGGCGGCACCGGTGGCCAAGAGTGCGAGCACGATGAGTCGCCTGGCCATCGCTAGGGCGCCTGCAGCTTCTCCAGGGCCGGCTCGACGGACACGACGTGGCGCTTGAACATCAGCTCCGAGTCCTCCAGGCCCGCGGCGACTCCGACGAGCTGGGAGAGGTGGAGGATCGGCATCTGGAACCGCTCGCCGGTCTGCGCCTCGAGCTTCGACTGCCACGCGTCCAGGGAGAGGTGGCAGAGCGGGCACGGCGTCACCATGGCGTCCGCGCCGGCCTCGATCGACTGGCGGATCGGCTGCACGAGCTCGCCCAGCGCGGTCTCCTCGCGCGCCTGGATGATCGGGAAGCCGCAGCACTTGATCTTCGCCGGGTAGTCGATCGCCTCGCCGCCGCAGGCCTCGATGATCGCCTCGAGCGTGTGCGGGCGGTCGGGGTCGTCGACGCCGAGGAGCTTGGACGGCCGCAGGATCTGGCAGCCGTAGAACGGGGCCACCTTCAGCCCCTTGAGGCCCTTGTGGGCGATGCCCTTGAGCTTCTCGTAGCCGTCGCCCTCGCTGATCATCCAGAGGAGGTGCTTGACCTCGACGCCGCCCGAGTACGGCGGGGCGCCGACCTTCTCGAGGTTCTCGCTGACCCGCGCCATGAGGGCGGCGTCGTTCTGGAGCGAGTGGTTCGCCTGGCGCAGATTGAGCGTGCAGACGTTGCAGATCGTCATCAGCGTGTCGCAGCCGGTCGCCTCCGCGTAGGCGAGGATGCGCGCGTTCAGGTGGAGGTAGTAGTCGGGCTCGGCCTCGTGGATGTCGCCGGCGCCGCAGCAGGTGACCGCCTTCAGCTCCTCCAGCTCGATCCCGAGCTTGGGGACGAGCGCCTGGGTCGAGATGTCGAGCTCCTTCGCGGACAGCGAGGCGAGGCAGCCCTTGTAGTAGGCGACCTTCATTCCGCCGCCTCCGGAGGGATCTCGCCGCCGTGCTCGAGCCGCGCGAGGGCGCGCTCGCCCTGGACGATTCCGGCTGCGCCGCCGCGGCCCTGCGCCTTCACGACCTCGTAGAGCGCGCGCGCCTCCTGGACCTCCTTGGCGACGTGCGGGATCAGCGGCACCTTGCCGTGCTTGAACAGGGTGAGCGCGAACTTCGTCTCCTTGAGCGCGCCGATGATGCCCTGCGTCTTCGGAACGAGCTCCGTCTCGCGGAGCCACCCGGTGCTCTTGGCCGAATGGACGAACCAGAGCGCGTGCTTCGCGCCCATGTCGCGGTCGATTCCGAGCCGGATCGACTCGGCGCCGAGCTTGGCGATCGCGTCGCGCGGGTCGACCCCCTTCGGGCAGCGCTCGTTGCAGAAGTAGCAGCGCGTGCAGTCCCAGATCCCGTGCTCGTCGTTGTAGCGCTCGAGGCGCTCGACCTCGACCTGGTCGCGCGGGTCGCCGACGAAGCGGAAGCCCTTGGCGAGCGCTGCCGGCCCGAAGAACTCGGGATCGGACTCCATCGAGTTGCACTCGGAGACGCAGCAGCCGCACATGATGCAGAGCGCCTCCTTCTGGATCGGCGCCATCTCCTCCGGCGAGACGAGGAACTCGCGCTCCGGCACGTCCCGGTAGCCCGTCTCGACCCACGGCTTCATGTTCTTGACCTTCGTCCAGAACGGGTTCATGTCGACGACGAGGTCCTTCAGGACGGGCATGTTCCCCATTGCCGAGATCACCGGGACATGCCCGCGGTCGACGATCGGCTTCATCCGCTCCTTGCACGCCAGAACCGCTCGCCCGTCCATGCGCATGCCGCAGGAGCCGCAGATCATCATCCGGCAGCTCTTCCGGTAGGCGAGCGAGCCGTCCACCTGGTCCTTGACGATGTCGAGGACGTCCAGCAGGCAGGCCCACTCGGGCGCCTCGACCTCGTACCGCTCGAGCACGCGCTCGCCCGAGTCGGGGTCGAACCTCCAGATCTTCAGCGCGACGTCCACCGGGCTCCTTCCTCGTTACGGCCTGATCAAATCACTCAGGGCTGCGCCCCGTCGAGGTCGCCGGGAGAGCCTCCGTGGCGGTCGGCGCGGTCGAGGCGGCCGTCTCGTCGTCGCCGGAGCAGGCCGCCGCAACGAGCGCGAGCGCCGCCAGCAGAGCTACGAGAGACCCCCGGCGAAGCACGGTCTAGTGCCTGCCCAGACAATCTCGAGGCTGGATTGGCTGCACAAGCACTAGTACGTCCGCTCCTGTGGCTCCCACTTCGTCACCCGCACTGGCGCCCACGTCAGCTGCGGACGGTCCTCCGCCCACGTGACCAGGGTGTGCTGCATGAAGTTGGCGTCGTCCCGGTCGGGGTAGTCGTAGGGGCGCGCATGGGCGCCTCGGCTCTCCTTGCGGGCGAGGCCGGCCTCGACCATGCACGCGGCCAGCTCGAGCAGGAAGCCGAGCTCGAGCGCCTGCGTCAGGTCGCTGTTGAAGACGTCGCCCTTGTCCTCGACGACGACCCGCTCGTAGCGCTCCCGCAGGCCGCCGATGATCTCGCCCTGCTGGCGCATCTGTTCCTCACGGCGGAAGACGCCGAAGTTCTCGTGCATCGTCGAGGCCATCTCGTCGCGGATGCCGTGCGGACGCTCGCCGTCGGTCCGATCGAGCAGCGCCTGCAGCTCCCGCTCGGCATCGGCGAGGGCCGACTCGGGCGGCGCGACCACGGTGTTGTCCCGCGCCCAGTCGGCGGCCGCCTTGCCGGCGCGGCGGCCGAAGGTGATCGTCTCCATCAGGGCGTTGCCGCCGAGGCGGTTTGCGCCGTGCACCGACACGCACGCGCACTCGCCGGCGGCGTAGAGCCCCTCGAGCGCGGTCTTGCCGGCGAGGTCGGTGTCGACCCCGCCCATGTGGTAGTGGGAGCCGGGCCGAACGGGGATGGGCTCGTGGATCGGGTCGACGCCGGCGAAGACCATCGAGAGCTCGCGGGTGCCGTGCAGGCGCTCGATGATGCGGTCGGCGCCGAGATGGCGCAGGTCGAGGAGGACGTTGCCGTCGACGCCGCGGCCCTCGTCGATCTCGATCTGCTCCGCGCGCGAGATGACGTCGCGGCTCGCCAGCTCCATCGCGTTCGGCGCGTAGTTCTTCAGGAACCGCTCGCCCTCGGCGTTGAGCAGGTAGGCGCCCTCGCCGCGGCAGCCCTCCGTGATGAGCACGCCCGACGGCGAGAGCGTGGTCGGGTGGAACTGCATCATCTCCATGTCCTTGAGCGGCACGCCCAGGCGCAGCGCCATGGTCATCCCGTCGCCGGTGCAGGAGTAGGCGTTCGTCGTGCCCGTGTAGAGGCGGCCGGCGCCACCGGTGCAGAGGATCACGGTCTTCGCGCCGACGAGCTTGAGACCGCCGTTCAGGAGGTCCCAGCAGATGACGCCCTGGCAGCGGCCGCCGTCCTCGACGAGCCTCCAGGCGAACCACTCCTCGTACGTCCTGACGTCGCGCTTCATCATCTGCTCGTAGAGCACGTGGACGAGGACGTGGCCCGTGATGTCGGCGGCGTAGGCGGTTCGCGGCTCGCCGGCGGCGCCGAACGGACGCTGCGCGATGCGGCCGTCCTCGGTCCGCGAGAAGACGGCGCCCCAGTGCTCGAGCTGGTAGACGTCGTCGGGCGCGTCGTCGCAGAGCGCCTGGATGGCGTCCTGGTCGCCGAGGTAGTCGGAGCCCTTGACGGTGTCGAACGCGTGCTTCTCGGGGTCGTCCTCGGAGGCGTTTCCGAGCGCCGCGTTGATGCCGCCCTCGGCCGCGCCGGAGTGGCTCCGGGTCGGATGGATCTTGGAGATGACGGCGACGTCCGCGCCCGCGTCGAATGCCTCGATGGCGGCGCGCATGCCGGCGCAACCGGCTCCGACGATGAGGACGTCGTGCTTCGCTTCCACCGCCAGGGAAGCTATACGAAACGGCTCGGGGAACGCGTCAGAGCCGGGGCCCGGCGCGGCGGACGGCCTCGTCCGCGTCCGAGAAGCGCTCGAAGTTCTCGCGGAACATCCTCGCAAGCTCCTGCGCCTTGGCGTCGTACGCCTCGGGGTCGCGCCACGTCGAGCGCGGGTCGAGGAGGCGCGACTGGACCCCGGGCACGCGGACCGGAACCTCGAACCCGAACGTGGGGTCGACGCGATACTCGACGTCCTCGAGGTCATCCTCGAGGGCTGCCCGCAGGAGCCCGCGGGTCGCCGCGATCGGCATGCGCTCGCCCTCGCCGTACGGCCCACCCGTCCAGCCGGTGTTGACGAGCCAGACATTGACGTGTGGGTGGGCGTCGAGCTTCTCGCCGAGCATGCGGGCGTACACGGCCGGGTCCTGTGGGAGAAACGGCGCGCCGAAGCAGGCCGAGAAGGTCGGCTGCGGCTCCTGCACCCCGATCTCCGTGCCGGCGAGCTTCGCGGTGAAGCCGGAGAGGAAATAGAAGAGCGCCTGGTCGCGGGTGAGCCGGGCGATCGGAGGCAGGATGCCGAAGGCGTCCGCCGTCAGGAAGACGACGACGCTCGGATGGCCTGCGCGCTTCGCAGGGAGCGCGTTTCGTATCTGCTCGAGCTTGTAGGCGGCGCGCGTGTTCTCCGTCTTCGAGTCGTCGTCGAGGTCGAGGACACCGCGCTCGTCCATGACCACGTTCTCGAGCACGGTGCCGAAGGTCCGTGTCGTCCGGTAGATCTCGGGCTCCGCCTTGGGCGAGAGCCGGATCACCTTCGCGTAGCAACCGCCTTCGAGGTTGAAGACGCCGGCCTCGCCCCAGCCGTGCTCGTCGTCCCCGATCAGGCGACGCTCAGGATCCGCGGAGAGTGTCGTCTTGCCCGTTCCCGAGAGCCCGAAGAAGACGGCCACCCGGCCGTCCTCGTCGACGTTCGCCGAGCAGTGCATGGGGAAGACGCCCTCGAGCGGAAGGCGGTCGTTCATGAGCGCGAAGATCGACTTCTTGATCTCCCCCGCATAGAGCGTCCCGCCGATCACTACCTCGGCCCGCGTTGGGTGCAGCAGGATGAACGTTTCGCTGCGTGTTCCGTCCTCGTCGGAATCCGCCGCGACGGACGGCGCATGGAGGACGAGCGCCTCCGGCCTGTGGTCGGCGAGCTCCCGCTCGCTCGGGTTGATGAAGAGCGTGCGCGCGAAGTGTGCGTGCCACGGGGACTCGGTGACGACGCGAACTGCAAGTCGATGAGCCGGATCGGCACCGGCGAAGGCGTCGACCACGTAGACGTCGCCGGTTTCGATCTGCGCAACAACCTTGTCGCGCAGCCCGTCGTAGCAGTCCTCCGAGATGGGCTGGTTGACGCTGCCCCAGGCAATCCGCTCCTCGGAGCCCGGCTCGCGGACGACGAAGCGATCGTTCGGCGAACGGCCGGTGTGGCGGCCGGTGTCGACCACGAGCGGCCCGCCTTCCGCCAGGCGCGCCTCCTCTCGCGCGAGCGAGTGCGTGTAGCACATGGAGGCGCTCGGGTTCCAGAAAACCGATCCTCGCGGGTCGAGCCCGTGCGCCTCTAGACCGGTTGTCTCCTCGATCGCCATCGCCGCGTATCGTACGCCTCGTCCAGCGCCTCGGCCCGAATGGAGTACTCCCTCGAGCGAAGCCAGGTCGTCGGCGCAGGCCTCGAGGAGGCCTTCGCCTTCTTCGCCGACCCCTGGAACCTCGAGGCGATCACGCCTCCCTGGCTGCGGTTCCGAATCGTCTCCGCGCCCGCCCGGTTGAGACGAGGCGGGCACCTGCGCTACGACCTGCGCCTGTTCGGCTGGGGCGTGCGGTGGCACACGGAGATCGTCGAGTGGCACCCGCCGCGCTCGTTCACCGACCTCCAGCTCTCGGGCCCCTACCCGTTCTGGGAGCACACGCACCGACTCAGCCCGGTCCCTGCCGGGACGGAGATCTTCGACCTGATTCGCTACCGGCTCCCGGGCGGCGCGCTGGCGCCCGTCGTCCAGCGGCTGGCGGTCGGGCGCTGGCTGGACGCGATCTTCACCTACCGGGCGGCGCGGATGCGGGTGCTCCTCGGATGAACGGCACGCCCTGCCCCGGCTGCGGCGCCCCGCCCGCGATCACGGTCGGCACGCCCTACGTCGGCGCCGTCGGCTTCCTCTGGTGGAAGCGCCCGTTCGAGGAGCAGCTCTACCGGTGCGCCGAAGGCCACATCTACTCGGTCCACGTCACCGAGGAGGAGACGACGACCGAGCTGCACGAGAGCGTCGAGGCGTGGCTGCGCTCGCGCATGGGCGGCGAGGGGCCGACCCGCCCGCCCGGGCTCAGCTAGGAGGGTCTGGCGAAACGGCGACTGTGCCGCCGGGCCGCGCTGCAGCCCGACGACGAGCGAGTTTCGTCAGCCCCTCCTAGGCCCGCCTGGGCGGAAGCTCGGCCTCGAAGGACGCGGCGGCCGCGTAGCGGAGCTCCGGCGGGCCGTCGAGCGCGAAGCCGAGCGCGAGCAGCGGGTCGGCGCGCACGGCTCCGACCGGCTCGGCTCGCTGCCAGCTCGCATCGCCGCGGCGCACGCGCAGCTCGCGCAGGCCGGCGGCCTGGAAGAGGCCCAGCTCGTGGGAGCCGAGCTCGCTCGGGGAGGCCGGGCCGAGGGGCTTGTAGCGAAGCTCGATGCCGAACCCTGGCGCGACCGCGATCCCCTCGCGCACGCGCGCGCGCACGGGACGGACCGGAAAGCCGAGCAGCGCGCCGCCCATCCCGAGGAGGCTGACCCGTAGCGCCAGGAAGACGACCGCCGTCTCGTCCCTGTGCCGCGCGTAGACGCGGACGTTCACCTGCGAGAAGTGAGGCACGGGCAGGACGCCGAGACGGCCGCCGGCCCAGCGAAGCGCTGCGACGGTGACGAGATGCCTTCCGTCGACCGTCGCCGGCTCCAGGCCGGCGGGGAGGACGCGCGCGACCCTGTCGGCGTCCGTCTCCCAGCTCGCCAGGACGAGATCGCGGACGCGGTGGCGGAGGACCACGGCAGGAAGCCTAGGCGCGAGGCGGAACCCCGCGTCGTGGACACGCGCGCCGCCATCGACCGCTTTCTGGGGAGCCAGGCGCTCTCCGACGCCACGCGCCGCGCCTACCGGCGCGACCTCGACGAGCTGGCCGCGTGGCTCCGCCGCAACCATCTGACTCTCGAGCGCTTCGACGCCCGCGCGTTCGCCGCCTACGCAGCGGAGCTCGGCGCCGACCGGCCGGGACGGCAGCCGCGCAAGCTCGCGCAGACGACGGTGGCGCGCAAGCTGGCGGCCGTCCGCTCGTTCCTCCGCGCGACCCTCGGCCCGAGCCGTGTCCCGGACCTGGCGGTCTCCGGCCGTCGCCGCCGCCGCCTTCCGCACGCGCCCCGGCCCGCCGAGACGGACACCCTGCTTGCCGGGGTCGAGGCGGACGACGCCCTCGGCCTCCGCAACCGTGCGCTCCTCGAGCTTGTCTACTCGGCCGGGCTCCGCGCCCAGGAGGCCGTCGATCTCCGGCTCGCCGACGTCGACTTCGAGCAGGAGCTCGTGCACATACGCGGCAAGGGCGGCAAGGAACGCGTCGTCCCGCTCGGCGAGGAGGCGGCCTATCGACTGCGCCTCTACCTCGAGCGCGGCCGGCCCGAGCTGGCGCGCGGCGCGGAGAACGCGCTCTTCCTCTCCGCCCGCGGGCGCCCGCTGGACACGTCCTCGTTGCGGCGCCTCCTCCCCAACCCGCACCGGCTCCGGCACGCCTTCGCCACCCATCTGCTGGAGGGCGGCGCCGACCTGCGGACGATCCAGGAGCTCCTCGGCCACTCCTCGCTGTCCACGACGCAGGTCTACAGCCACGTCGACGCGAAGCGCCTCCGGAAGGTCTACGACCGTGCCCACCCGCGAGCCTGACCGTCCGCGGCAGCCACGTCCCGGTGCCAGGCACCTGGACGTGGCCGATCCGGCCGTCGAGGGATTCCTCGCCCTCCTCGCCGCCCGCCGCGCGCCCCGCACGGTGGACGCGTACCGGCGCGACCTCGCCGACCTGGCCGCGCACCTCGACCGCTCTCCGGCAGACGCGAGCGCGGAGGAGATCGAGGGGTGGCTGGCCGACCTGCGCGCCCGCGGTCAGGCGCCGAGCTCGGTCGCCCGCCGCGGCGCCGCCGCGCGCACCTTCTACCGCCACCTCGTCGCGCTCGGGCTCCGCCCGGACAACCCCGCCGCCGAGGTCGACCTGCCGCGCCGGCGGGACCGGCTTGCCGCGCTCGCTCTCACTGGGCGAGGTCGAGCGCCTGATCGAGGCTGCGAACGGCGTCACGCCCCGCAGCATCCGCGACCGCGCGCTCATCGAGCTGCTCTACGGCGCCGGTCTACGCGTCAGTGAGGCGGTCGGCCTGGAGCGCGGTGACGTCGACCTCGAGTCGCGCTCGGTCCGCTGCATCGGCAAGGGAGACAAGGAGCGGGTCGTCCCGCTCGGGAGCCAGGCCGTGGAGGCGCTGCGGCGCTACCTGTCGCGCGGCCGCCCGTACCTCGACCGCCGCCACCGCCCCGAGATCTTCCTGAACGCGCAGGGCGGCCCGCTCACCCGCGCCGGCGCGTTCCTGATCATCCGCAAGCTCGCAGGCAAGGCCGGGCTCGACCCCGAGCGCGTCCACCCGCACCTGCTCCGGCACTCCTTCGCCACGCACCTCCTCGAGGGCGGGGCCGACCTGCGGAGCGTGCAGGAGATGCTCGGCCACGCCGACCTGGGCACGACCGAGATCTACACGCACGTCTCCGACCGCCGCCGGCGGGAGGCCTACTTCGAGGCCCACCCGCACGCGCGGCGTCGGTAGCTAGACCGCCTCGGGGACCAGGGCGACCTCCGTGATGCGGCCGCTCCGGACGTCATAGATCCAGCCGGAGGACTCGTAGTCGTCCGGTAGGAACGGCGACTCGCGGATCGTCGCGAGGCTCCTGCGCACGCTCTCCTGGAGGTCCGAGAACGGGCGGAAGTCGATGTCGGAGGCATCCGCGCCGGCCTCCGTTTCGAGCTTCGAGCACAGATCGTCGTTGGAGAAGGTGAGCATCCCGCAGTCGGTGTGGGCGAGGACGGCGACTTCCCGGGTTCCCAGGAGCCAGTGTGAGATGCAGAGCGAGCGGACGGCGTCCTCGGTGACGAGGCCGCCGGCGTTGCGGATCACGTGGGCGTCGCCCTCCTCGAGCCCGAGGAACCTCGCCGGATCGAGGCGCGCGTCCATGCAGGTCACGATCGCCAGCTGCCGGCCGGGCGGCATCGGCAGGTCGCCCTTGTCGAAGTCGTCGGCGTAGACCTCGTTCGCCGCCACCAGGATTTCGCGCTCTGACATTGTGTCCCCCTCTGGTCGCTTTAGTTTTTGAAGCCTCTAAAGCTTTCCAAACTGAAGCGACCGCTGTCAAGCGCGAGCGGCGGCCTTCTTCTTCAGCGCTGCGTGCACGGCCGTCGCGGACGCCTGGAGATCGCGGTCGTCGGTCTCCTCGGCGAGGTGCGCGAGCAGCGTGATCGTGTCCTGCTGCGGCGAGCCGTTCTTGAGCGAGAGCACAGCGAGGCGGCGGACGGCGGCGTTCGGATCCTCGTTGGCGAGCGAGTGCAGCGTCCCGCGGACGGCGTTGACGACGCCGGGATGCGTCCGGGACATGAGCTCGAGCGAAAGGAGGGCCGAGCCGCGTGCGGCCGGGCTCTCGTCCTCGAGCCCTCGGCGCAGCAGCTCCGTCTTCTGGTTGAAGCGGAGCTGGCCGATCGCGCGGTAGGCCAGCGCGCGCTCACGGTAGTCGCCGCTGCGCGCGGCGGCCTCGAGGTCCTCGTCGACCTCGCGCCTGAGGTCGGCGAGCGCGCGCTCGTCCGTCAGCTCGGCGGCGCGGGCGGCGGCGTCGGCGAGCGTCACGCGAAGGAGCGGGCCGCGGGGCCGACGTAGCGCGCGGAGGGCCGGAACAGCTTGCCCGTCCGCTTCTGCTCGAGGATGTGCGCCGACCAGCCGGCGACTCGTGAGCAGGCGAACATGGCGGGCGCGAGCGGCGGCGGGATCTCGGCGATGTCGAGCACGATCGCCGAGTAGTACTCGACGTTGGTGGCGAGCACGCGCTCGGGATGGCGCTCCTGGAGCGCGGCGAGCGCGGCCGTCTCGAGGTCCTGCGCCACGTCGACGAACGGCGACCCGAGCTCGATCGCGGTCCGCTTGAGGATGCGCGAGCGCGGGTCTTCGGCCCGGTAGACACGGTGCCCGAAGCCCATGATCCGCTTCCCGCTCGCCAGGGCGTCCTGCACCCACGCCTCGGCGTCTCCCTGCGCGGCCGCCTCCTCGAGCATCGGCTTGACGTACGCGGGCGCGCCGCCGTGCAGCGGACCGGAGAGCGCGCCGACCGCAGCCGAGAGCGCCGCGCCGGAGTCGGCGCCCGTCGAGGCGACGACCCTCGCCGTGAAGGTCGAGGCGTTCAGCCCGTGCTCGGCGGTGCAGATCCAGTACGTGTCGATGGCCCTGACGTGACGGGGGTCGGCCTCGCCGCGCCAGCGCAGGAGGAACTTTTCGGCGGCCGTGGAGCCGCGCGCGACCACGTCGTCGGGAACGGCATCGGCATGGCCGTCGGCGACCCGGGCCGAGCGCGCCACGATCGACATCATCTGCGCGGACAGCCGACGGAGGTCCTCGTGTGCCTGCTCGTCCGAGATCTCGTTCAGCTTGCCGAGCCCCCAGGCGCCGGCCAGGCGGGCAGTCTCGGCCTGGAGATCGGCGGGCGCGTTGCCGGTCAGGCCGGCGGGCTCGTACGGCTCCGGATCCGGCATGACGGAGCCGAGATCGTCGTCGACGAGCAGCCCCCACACGTTCTCGTAGGGGTAGTGCCCGACGAGCTCCTCGATGTCCACTCCGCGGTAGCGGAGGGCACCCCCCTCGCGATCCGGCTCGGCGATCTCCGTCTCGACGGCGACGATGCCCTCGAGCCCTGGCTTGAAGTCGTTCATCGCTCCCTTCCTGTCTGCGGCACCGTATCGAACGGCCGCAGGATCGGGGAGTTCGTAGAATTGCCCTGCGCCCATGCCGCACCGCGTCACCTTCATCCCCGGCGACGGGACGGGGCCCGAGATCGCCGAGGCGACCCGCCGCGTCCTCGAGGCGACCGGCGTCGAGCTCGACTGGGACGTCCAGGAGGCCGGTGCGGACGTGATGGAGCGCTATGGCGGGAACCCGCTTCCCGACCAGGTCCTGGAGTCGATCAAACGGAACGGCGTCGCCATCAAGGGGCCGATCACGACGCCGGTGGGGACCGGCTTCCGCTCCGTGAACGTCGCCCTGCGCAAGAGCCTCGACCTCTACGGCCAGGTACGCCCGTGCAAGAGCTATCCGGGCGTCCGTTCCCGCTACGACACGGTCGACCTCGTCGTGGTCCGTGAGAACACCGAGGACCTCTACGCTGGCATCGAGCTCGAGGAGGGCACCGAGGAGGCGCTCGAGCTGATCGAGTGGGTCGGGACGCACGGGCTCGGCGCCATCCGCCCCGACTCGGGCGTCTCGCTGAAGCCGATCTCCGTTGGCGGCACGCGCCGGATCGTCCAGTTCGCCTTCGACTACGCCCGCAAGAACGGCCGTAGCAAGGTCACGGCCGTCCACAAGGCGAACATCATGAAGTTCACGGACGGCCTCTACCTCCGCGTGGCGCGCGAGGTGGCGGCCGAGAACGAGGACGTCGAGTTCGAGGACAAGATCGTGGACAACCTCTCGATGCAGCTCGTGCAGCGGCCGGAGGAGTACGACGTCCTCGTCCTGCCGAACCTCTACGGCGACATCGTCTCCGACCTCTGCGCCGGGCTGATCGGCGGCCTCGGGCTCGCCCCCGGCGGCAACTTCGGCACGCACGCGGCGGTCTTCGAGCCGACGCACGGCTCGGCGCCGAAGTACACCGGCCAGAACCGCGTGAACCCGATGGCGATGATGCTCTCCGGGGTGATGATGCTCCGCCATCTGGAGGAGCGCGCCGCCGCCGACCGGCTCGAGGAGGCGATCGCCGCGGTGATCGCCGAGGGGAAGTCGGTCACCTACGACATGAAGCCGCACCGGGACGACCCGACCGCCGTCGGGACGAGCCAGGTCGCGGACGCGATCATCGACAGGATGGGAGTACGGGTTTGAGACGGAAGGTGACGGTCGTCGGAGCGGGGAACGTCGGCGCGACCGCCGCGCAGGAGATCGCGCGGCGCGACTACGCGGACGTCGTCCTCGTCGACATCAAGGAGGGCCTCCCGCAGGGGAAGGCGCTCGACCTGAACGAGGCCGCCCCGGTCCTCGGCTACGAGCCCGCGATCACGGGCTCCAACAGCTACGACGAGACGGCCGGCTCCGACGTCGTGGTCGTGACCGCGGGCCTCCCGCGCAAGCCCGGGATGAGCCGCGACGACCTGGTGACGACGAACGAGGCGATCGTCGGCTCGGTCACGCGCGAGGCGGTCGAGCGCTCGCCTGACGCGATCCTGATCGTCGTCTCGAACCCGCTCGACGCCATGTGCCACGTCGCCAAGACCGCGTCCGGCTGGCCCCGGGAGCGCGTCTTCGGCATGGCGGGGATCCTTGACACCGCGCGCTTCAGCGCCTTCATCGCCTGGGAGACCGGCGCCTCCGGGAAGGACGTCACCGCCATGGTGCTCGGCGGCCACGGCGACCAGATGGTGCCCGTCGTCTCCGCGACGACCGTCGGCGGCGTCCCGCTCACGAAGCTGGCCTCGGCCGAGGCGATCGAGGCGATGGTCGAGCGCACCCGCAAGGGAGGCGGCGAGGTGGTCGAGCTGCTCGGCACCTCGGCCTGGTACGCACCGGGCGCGGCGGTCGCGCAGATGGTGGACGCGGTCATGCTCGACCAGAAGCGCGTCCTCCCCTGCACCGCGCTCCTGCAGGGCGAGTACGGGATCGACGACCTCTACATGGGCGTCCCGGTCAAGCTGGGCGCGGCCGGCATCGAGGAGATCGTCGAGCTCGACCTCACCGACGCGGAGCAGGCGGCGCTCTCCGAGTCCGCGGCGGCGGTGCGCGACGTCGTCTCGGTCCTGACGACCTAAGAACCTGTTCTAAGAAGTCACTAAGCCGGCGGCGGAGCGCCGAACGCCGAGGCTACGATCGCTGGGTGCGCCGTCGTCTCGCCATCCTGCTCTCGCTCGTCCTCGTGGTCGTCGTGGCGGGGCTGGCGCTGACCTGGATCCCCTCCGACCACTACATCGTCCTCCCCGACCGAGCGCGGCCGACGGACCCGCTCGTCAGCGTGCCCGGCGAGGACATGGGTGAGGGCCGGAGCGGCATCTACATGGTGGACGTGCGCATCGGCAGAGCCAACCTGCTCGAGCGGATCTACCCGGGCATCCACGAAGGCGCGGCGCTCCTGCCCGAGCAGGTCTTGAACCCCGCGGGCGTGAGCGACACGCAACGGCGGCGCTCGAGCCTGAACGCCATGTCGCGGTCACAGCTTGTCGCCATCACCGTCGCGCTCGAGGAGCTCGGCCGCGACGTCACGGTCTCCCACGCGGGCGTGGAGGTCACGCTCGTCGTCCCGGGCTCCCCGGCGGACGGCGTCCTGCGGGTAGGCGACGTGATCGTCGAGGCGAACGGCGAGGAGGTCGGGACGACGGACGAGCTCCAGGCGGCGTTCGAGGACATCGCGCCGGGCGAGAGCGTCGAGCTGACCGTCGAGCGCGAGGACAAGCCGACCGAGCTCGTCGTGGGAACGCGGGCCGCCGAGGACGACCCCGAGCGGGCGGTCATGGGCGTCCAGGTCGAGAACGCCGAAGACTTCGAGTTTCCTCTCGACGTCGAGATCGACGCGGGCGGCATCGGCGGCCCGTCGGCCGGGCTCGCGTTCGCGCTCGACATCGTCGACGAGCTCGGGGACGAGGACCTCTCGCGCGGGCGAACGGTCGTCGCCACCGGGGAGCTCGACCTCGACGGCAACGTCCACGCGATCGGCGGCGTCAAGCAGAAAGCGATCGGCGCGCGCGACGCCGGGGCGGACATCTTCCTCGTCCCCGACGACAACTTCGAGGAGGCGCGGGACGCCGTCGACGGGCTCCGGGTCGTCGCCGTCTCGACCTTCGACGAGGCACTGGCCGCGCTGCGCGAAGAGTAGTTTGCCGACGGGACAACGCACCGCCGGAACCCTGCGGAATTTGCGTGTTTTTCGTCGCGGCAACGCTTAACCCGGAGAGGTCCGGCCCGTAAGATGGACGGCCCTGGGCGTATGGCGAAACGGCAGCAAATCACCTGCAAAGACTGCTATTTTCGCCAGGCTGCGCTCTGCGCTCTGACGGACGGGCCCTGCCCGACGTTCAGGACGGCCAAGACGGCCAGGCTCGAGCCTCCAGCCCAGCCGCCGCTCGTCGCGCGGCCCCAGGTCCGCGCACACGCCGCCGCCTGACAGGAGGGCTTGGCCCTCCTAAGTCAGGTCTCGGATCGAGTCGAGGTCCGAGTCCTTCGCCGCCCACTCCCGCGTCCGCGGATCGAGCTCCATGGCGCGGGACAGGTGCGCGACCGCTTCGTCCCGGCGACCGGCGAGGGCCTCGCAGCAGGCGAGGTTGTAGAGGACGTTCGGGTTGTCCGGGTGCGCCGCCAGGGCGCGTTCGAGGATGACCGTGGCCGCGTCGAAGTCCTTCGCGTCGTAGAACGGCCGGGCCTCCAGCCACGACTCCCAGGGCGACGGGGCGAATGCCTTCCCGACGGTGCCGCCGACGACGAGGATGGTCGTGTCCGGCTCGGCGGCCGTCGCGCTGCGGCGGGTGGCCGGGTCGCGCACGAAGACGAGCGTGCCGGCGGGCGCGTCGAGTTCCTCCCCGGCGACTCTGAACGTCGCGCGGCCCGCGAGCACGACGTAGAGCTCCTCGTGCCTGCCCGCGCCGGCGCCGAGCTCGTCGTGCTCCTCGATCACGTGCCCGCCCGCCTCGCGCGATCCGTAGGCGTTGACCCCGAACGCATCGATTCCGAGCGGGATCCGCACGGGGATCGTGTCGAACGCCCCGGTCAGGCGGTCGAGCTCGTCGAGGTGGGCGGTCTCGAAGGGAGGCCGGCTCACGCAGCGACCACGAGCGCGTCGCGCACCAGCCGCCCGAGCCGCGCAATGCCCTCGTCGATCGCCTCGGGGCGCTCGTAGGAGAACGCGAGGCGCATGGACGACTCGCCGCCTCCGTGGAAGAAGAAGTCGGGCCCCTTGATGAAGGCGACGCCGGCCTCGTCGGCCTGGGCGAGGAGGCTCTCCGCGCTCAGCCCGTCCGGGAGGTCGACCCAGAGGAAGTAGCCGCCGTCTGGCTCGTTCCAGCTCGTCCCCTCTGGCAGCTCGCGCGCGAGCGCGTTGGTCATCGCGTCGCGCCGCTCGTGCAGCGCCTCCTGGATCGACTCGACGTTCGGGTCGAAGAGCCCGCGTGAGACGAACTCGTGCAGCGTGGCCTCGACGAACATCACGGGCGAGACGTAGTTCTCGAACACGAGCGCCTGCATCGCGCCCATCAGCTCCTCCGGGAGGATGGCGAAGCCGACACGAATGCCGGGGGCGACCGTCTTCGAGAACGAGGACATGAACATGACCCCGTCGCCGCCGCCGAGCTCGAAGAGGCGCGGTAGGCCCTCGCCGCCGAAGCGGAGGAGGCCGTACGGGTCGTCCTCGAGGATGGTCGCGCCGTGCGTCCGCGCCAGCTCGACGAGGCGGTGGCGGTTCGGCTCCGAGAGCGTGCGGCCGCTCGGGTTCTGGAAGGTCGGGATCGTGTAGATCAGGCTCGGCCCCGAGGTGGCGGAGAGCGAGTGCTCGAGCACGTCGAGGTCGAGCCCGTCCTCGGTGAGCGGGATCGACTCGACCTCCGCGCCCAGGCGGCGCAGGATCAGCAGCGAGCGGTCGTAGCAGGGGGCCTCGACGAAGAACTTCGCGCCGGCCGCCACGTGGTGGCGCGCGATGAAGGCGAAGGCCTGAAGCGAGCCGTTGGTGATCATCACGCGCGCGACGTCGACGTCGTGGCGGTCGGCGATCCACTGGCGCAGCGGCTGGTAGCCGAGCGGCGGCCCGTAGTTCAGTGCCGCGGCGCCGTCGCGCGCGAGCGCGGCCTTGGCGCAGTCGCCGAAGTCGTCGACCGGAAGGAGATCGGGGCCCGGAATGCCCCGTGCGAAGGAGATCACGCTCACGGGACGAGTCTACTGACGGCCGCGGGCGACGAGCCAACCGAACCGATCGGAGCTAGACTCGGCACCAGCATCAGCCCGCTTGCCGGGCGCGGGCCCTTGCGGAAAGGAGGCTGCTCATGAGCAGCACGAGAAGTCGCTTCCGCGCCCTCGCCCCACTCGCCCTACTCGCCGTCGCGCTGACGGCCGTAGGCGCAGGGGCGACTCCGCAGGTCGCGTCTCCACCCGTGGAGGTCTCGACCACGAATCCGTTCGCGGCGTGCCCGCCCGACGGAGCCGGGATCAACTTCCCCGGCAGCGAGGTGGAGCCCTGGATCGAGGTCAATCCGACCAATTCGGCCAATAGGATCGTCGTCTATCAGCAGGATCGCTACTCGAACGGCGGCTCGAAGGGGACGGTCGCCGCGGTTACGTTCAACAGTGGCGCGACCTGGGCGCAGATAGCCGTTCCGACGGAGACAACGTGCACTGGAGGCCCGTTCCAGCGCGCGTCCGATCCGTGGGTGACGTTCGGGCCGGACGGCACGGCCCACTCGATGAGCCTTGTCACCGACCCGGACCTGCCGACCGGCGGCTTCGGGGACAACGGCATGGTCTACAGCCGCTCGACGGACGGCGGCCTCACCTGGGATGACCCGATCCTGCTCGTCACCGAGACCGACCCGCGCTTCCTGCACGACAAGAACTCCATGACGGCCGACCCGAACGATGCGGACTTCGTCTATGCCGTCTGGGATCGCGTCCAGCAGGCGGGCCGCGCGGTCGTCGCACCCGAGAACCCGATCGGCGCCGGCTTCAAGGGCCCGATCTACTTCACCCGCACGACGAACGGCGGCGACTCGTGGGAGCCCGCCCGCAAGATCTACGAGACCGGCGCGAACAAGCAGACGATCGGAAACCAGATCGTCGTTCGGCCGCAGGGCGAGCTTTACGACTTCTTCGGCGACATCGTCAACCGGTCGCGCCGCCGCGACGGCCTCGGGCCGATCTTCGTCTCCTTCATCGTCTCCCAGGATCGGGGAGAGACATGGAGCATGCCGACCCGCATCGACGACCAGCTGCCCATGAGCCTCTTCCGCGCGAGCAGCACGGTCGACCTCGAGCCGGCTGTCTGCCCGAACCTCGCCCAGACCGGGGCCTGCCCGATCCGCGGCGGCGACTTCATCCCGGATGTGGCGGTCGACCCGGCCAACGGGAAGCTGTACGCGGTGTGGATGGACGCCCGCTTCAGCTTCTTCCAGACCGGCGCCTTCCGGTGGGACAGCATCGCGTACAGCCAGTCGACCGACGGCGGGCAGACGTGGTCGCCGGCCATCCAGGTCAACGCGACTCCGCCCGGGAGCAATCAGAACTCCCAGGCGTTCACGCCTTCGGTCGCGGTCGGAAGTGACGGGACGGTCACGGTGACCTACTACGACTTCCGCAACAACACGCCCTCGCCGGCGACGCTCGACACGACGCACTGGGCCTCGCACTGCCATCCCGCGTCGGAGAACTGCGCCAACCCGGCAAGTTGGAACGAGGAGACCCAGGTCTCGCCGACCTTCAACATCCGCGAGGCGCCGTTCGCACGCGGCTACTTCCTCGGCGACTACATGGGGCTCGACTACGGAGGAGGATTTGCCACCGCCTGGGGATCGACCCTCGGGGGCGGTCCTTCGAGCATCTTCTCCAACACCTTGACCCCGTAGATGACTTCCGACGCCCGGGCGCTCTTCGGGGCGCCCGGGCGCCCCTGCCTCAGGCGGCGGAGCCGGCGACCTCGGCCGCCAGCCGGGCGACCTCGGTCGGGTTCGTTCCGACCCGGACTCCCTTCGCCTCGAGCGCGGCCTTCTTGGCCCGCGCCGTGCCGGCGCTTCCGGAGATGATCGCCCCGGCGTGGCCCATCGTCTTGCCGGGCGGCGCGGTGAAGCCGGCGATGTAGGCGACGACCGGCTTCGTCATCTCGGCGCCGATGAACGCGGCGGCCTTCTCCTCTTCCGCGCCGCCGATCTCGCCGACCATGACGACGATCTCGGTCTCGGGATCGGCGTTGAAGCGCGTGAGGACGTCGATGAACGACGACCCGACGACGGGGTCGCCGCCGATGCCCACGATCGTGGACTGGCCGACGCCCTGCTGGGTCAGCTCGTGCCCGATCTGGTACGTGAGCGTGCCGGATCGGGAGACGAGACCGATGGGCCCCTCGCTGAAGATCTCGGCGGGGATGATCCCGACGTTCGCCTTGCCCGGCGAGAGGACGCCCGGGCAGTTGGGCCCGATGAGCGTGACCCCGCGCGGGCGCACGTAGTTGTAGACGCGGAGCATGTCGTGCGCCGGGATCCCCTCGGTGATGCAGATCACCGTCTCGATCCCCGCGTCGACGGCCTCGTAGATCGCGTCGGCGGCGAAGCGCGCGGGGACGAAGACCATCGCCGTGTTCGGCTCCCTCTCGGCGACGGCGTCCGCGACCGTGTCGAAGACCGGAATCCCCTCGACGCTCTCACCGCCCTTGCCCGGCGTGACGCCGGCGACGACGTTCGTGCCGTAGCGGAGGTTGCGGGTCGCATGGAAGGAGCCCTCGCGCCCGGTGATGCCCTGGACGACCAGGCGCGTGTCGCGGTCGACGATGATGGCCACTAGCGCCGCGCCCCTTTCAGCGCAATGCGGTCGAGCGTGATCCAATCGTCCTCGATCCGGTCGGCGAGGAGCGCGCGCACCTTGTCGGCGTCCGCGCCACTGCAGGCGGATCGCTCGAGCCAGTGGCCGACGTGCAAGGACTTGTCGACGCGCCGGGTCTCCTCGACGACCAGGCCCGCGCTCTCGAAGAGGGCCCGCCACTCCTCCTCCGTGTAGTTACGGACGTGGGAAGGGTCGCGCAGAAGGTCGGCCTCCTCGGCCGCCTCGCCCATGTAGAGGTTGTCGACGACGAGCACGCGATCGGCAGCGACCCGCGCCATCTCCCGCATGCCGGCCGCGACGTCCGCGAAGTGGTGCACGCCGACGCGGCAGGCGACGACGTCGAAGCTTCTGTCAGCGAAGGGCAGGTCTTCGGCGAAAGCCTGCACGTCCGCCTGCATCCCGGGCGCGGGGTCGACAGTCACAACCTCGAGCCCCGCCTCTCGGAGCCGTCGAGCGACATGGCCGCCGCCGGAGGCGACGTCGAGTCCCGTGCGGGCGCCGCTGGCCCATTCGACCAGGAGATCGAGGTCGGCGCCCTCGCGGTGGGCCTCGCTCTCGCGGTAGGCGTCCGCGCGATCGTCCCAGACGTTCGCGCTCACTTGAGCGACACCACCTTCTCGGCCGCCGAGAGCATGGTCTCCTCGACGTAGACGTTCGCCGGGGCCGCCTCGGTGAGCAGGCGCCGGCCCTCCTCGGCGTTCGTCCCGTCGAGCCGGACGACGATCGGGTCCTCGATGGCCATCTGGCCGAGCGCGGCCAGGATCCCGCGCGCCACCTCGTCGCAGCGCGTGATCCCGCCGAAGATGTTGAAGAGGATCGCCTCGACCTGGTCGTCCGACGTGATCACCTCGAGCGCGTCGACGACCCCCTGGGCGTCGCCGCCGCCGCCCAGGTCGCAGAAGTTCGCCGGCCGCCCGCCGACCTGGTCGATGACGTCGAGCGTGGCCATGACGAGCCCGGCGCCGTTCCCGAGGATGCCGATCTCGCCGTCGAGCTTCACATAGGTGACGCCCTTCTCGCGCGCGAGGCGCTCGCGGGGATCGGCCGCCTCGACGTCGCGCATCTCGGCCACGTCCGGGTGCCGGTAGAGCGCGTTGTCGTCCACCGTGAACTTCGAGTCGAGCGCCTTGACCTCGCCGTCCGGCGTGACGATCAGCGGGTTGACCTCGCAGAGCATCGCGTCGAAGCCGACGAACGCGCCGTAGAGCTTCTCGACGATGGCGGCGACCTGCTTCTGCTCACCGGGGTCGTCGATGCCGGCTCCGTAGACGAGCCGCCGGGCCTGCCAGGGCTGGAAGCCCTCCAGCGGGTCGACGTGGAGGCGCACGAGGGCCTCCGGATTCGTCTCGGCGACTTCCTCGATGTCGATGCCGCCCTGCGTGGTGAACATGAACAGCGGCTTCTTCTCGCCCCGGTCGAAGGTGATCGAGAGGTAGTACTCCCTTGCGATATCGGACGCCCTCTCGATCCAGAGCCGGCGGACGACGTGCCCGCGGATGTCCAGGCCGAGGATCGCGGTCGCGTGCGCCTCGGCCTCCTCCGGCGTGTCCGCGAGCTTGATGCCGCCGGCCTTCCCGCGGCCGCCGACGAGCACCTGCGCCTTGACGACGACCGGGCCGCCGAGCTCCTCGGCGGCGGCGCGAGCCTCCTCGGGAGTCGTCGCCACACGCCCCTCCGACACAGGAATGCCGGCGCGCGCGAACAGCTCCTTTCCCTGGTGTTCGTAGAGATCCACGGCCGGGCGCGAGTCTATCCAAGCGGGAGCCGAAAACCGGCAATCACTCGTTCGGACGATCAGGCGTGCTCCCGAACGGGCGATGCTGGCGGGGGGAATCCTCTGTGAGACTCGCTCAGACGCTAGTCAAGGCCGCAGTGATCATGGCCATCATCGCCGCCACGCTCGGAGGCGCGGTGGCGCTCGGCAGCACGCTCTTCGACCCCCCGCCCAGGGACGCCGCCGACTTCGCCGCCCGCATCGAGGCCGGAAGCAGGCACGCGCCTCCGCCGGAGGCGCGCACCGCGGCCGAGCGGCGCTACGTCCTCGCGGTCGGCGAGCTCTGCGCTGAGCGGAACGAACAAGTCCGCGACCTCGAGCGCGAGGTCTCAGCCGCCGACGAGGTCGGCAAGGCCCGCGGTTGGCGTCGGATCGAGGCCGAGCACGCCGAGGACTTCGAGGCGCTCAAAGCCCCGAAGCGCTTCCGCTCGACGGCGGAGCGGATGACGACACTCGACCTCGCGATGCTCGATCTCACCGATGAGGCCCTCGAGGCCCGCCGCGTGGGCGACCGGGAGCTCTTCGAGGCGAAGCTCGCCGCCGCCGAGCTGCTCGACGCGCGCTACGACGAGGCCGCGAGCGCCCTGGGCGTCCCGGTCTGCGCCGCCGCCTGACCGGTCTCGCGGTGTTCGCACCCGGGCCTTTCGGGTATAGACCCGACGTTGTAGCGTTCCGGCGACCCCTCAGAGGAGGAAGCAGATGAGCACGCTCCACGACGACGACATCCGCACCATCGGCGAAACCGGGCGCCTCGATCCGCAGGCCGACGCAGACGGGGACGACACGGACTCGACCGACGGCGACGCGACCGACACGGACGCCGACGACGCCGACACGGACGCGACCGACGCCGACGCCGACGACAGCGATTCGTAGAACCCGGTTCGGGATGACGCCTCGTCGCCGGGGTGTGCTGGGCGAGTGCGAGGCAAGGACGCAGCTGGCGCGTTCGTAGCCGGAGGCTACGGGCGCAACCGAGGACGCAGAATCGCGCCGGCCAGCGCGGCCCTGCGACACAGGGCTTCGTCTTGAACCGGGTTCTGAGCAGACGAGCGGCGGAAGCCGCGCTCGGGCGCTGCCTCGACCCCGTCTCCGCGGACACGTTCTTCGCCGACCATTGGGAGCAGCGGCCGCTCGTCGTGCCGCGGGACGAGCCGGGCCGCTTCGACGACCTCCTCTCCGAGGCCGACGTCGAGCGGCTGGTCTGCTCCACGGCGATCCGCTATCCCGCTTTCCGGCTGGTGCGCGAGGGTGGGCAGCTCGACGTCGGCTCCTACACCGCCGACATCCCCTGGCGGCCCGCCTTCACGAAGGCGGTGGACGTCCCCAGCGTCCTCGCCGAGTGGGAGGCGGGCGCCACGATCGTCCTCCAGGCGCTGCACGTGAACTGGCTGGCGCTGGCGGTCTTCTGCCGGCAGCTCGAGGATGCCCTCGGTCTCGGCGTTCAGGCCAACTCCTACTACACGCCACGTGGCTCGCAGGGCTTCGCCGTGCACCACGACACCCACGACGTGCTCGTCCTCCAGGTGGCCGGCGAGAAGCGCTGGCTCCTCTACGACCCGCTGCTCGAGCTCCCGCTGAAGCACCAGCGCTACTCGAAGGCGCTCGGGGAGCACGGCGAGCCTTCCGACGACCTCGTCCTGCGGGCCGGCGACACGCTCTACCTGCCGCGCGGCTGGCTCCACCAGGCCGAGACGTCCGACACCGACTCCCTCCACCTGACCATCGGGGTCAACGCCTACACGTGGCTCGACGCGGCGCGGGCGGCGCTCGGCCCCCTCGAGGAGGAGGCCGCTTTCCGGCGTGGCGTCTATCCCGACCGGTTCGTGGCGGCCGAGCTCGCGGAGCAGCTACGCGCCCAGCTCGATCCCGAGGAGGTCGCCCGGCGCCGACGCCGCCGATTCCTCGACACCCGGCGGCCGATCCGGGAGGACGGGCTCTCGCAGCTCCGCGCTCTCGAACGGCTCGATATCGCGACGCCGGTCGAGCGGCGGAGCACGGTGATCGCCGACCTCGAGGACGACGACGCGGAGGTCGCGCTCGTCTTCGAGGGCAAGGAGCTGCGCTTCCCCGCGCACGCCCGCGCCGAGGTGGTCGCGTGCTTCGAGGCGGACGAGCCGTTCTCGCCCTCGGAGCTTCCCGGCGACCTCGACGATGCGGGCCGACTGGTGCTCGTCCGCCGGCTCGTCCGCGAGGGCTTCCTGCGCCTCAGCTAGGAGGGCTTGGCGGAACGTCGCTCGGCCACACTGGCTGCGTTTCGCCAAACCCTCCTAAATGCGCCGCACGGCCGTCGCGCGGAAGTGGCGCGGGCGGCTGGGTGCGGCCGCGCCGCACGTGAGGAAGACCGGCTCCTCCGCGAGCTGGGCGGCGACGTCGACCTCGAAGACGGCCTTCTCCGGCCCGCGGAAGCGGACGCGCCAGGCGTCCTCGCCCTCCGAGCGGCAGCGAACGAGCTCCAGGTCGCCGATCCCGAGCAACCCCTCGGACTCGCGGATCGCCTGCTCCGCGGCCTGGACCTGGAAGCTGTACGCGGCGCGGCCGCGGTAGCGCTCGAGCTCGACCCGTCCCTGCTCGTGGGCAGCCAGCAGGCCGCCGGCGTCCTCCGGCTCGACCCGGCCGTAGTAGAGCGCCTGCGGGAAGACGACGACGTTCCCCGCAAAGCGATCGCCGCCGACGTGGGTCGACTGCCAGACGCGGCCCGACTCCGTCTCGCGCCGCAGCGCGTCGTAGACCGGGCGCCCGTTCTTGGCGCAGCAGCGGTCGCGCTTGCCGTGCGTGCAGACGACGAGGAGTGGCTCCTCGACAGGGACCCCCGCCGGCTGCCCGGCCGCAAGGGCGACGGCGAAGTCGAAGCCCAGCAGGTCTTCCAGGTGGTCGACCTCGAGCTCGTAGAGGCGCTCCTGCCCGACCTTCGACGACCCGAAGTAGACGCGGCGGCGGCCGTACGACCGGTGCTCGGGCTTCTTCAGGAACAGGAGGCGCGAGGGCGCGAGCGCGTGAAGCTGCTCGCGCAGGTACGTCTTCAGCCCGTCCGAAAGGAGGCTGCCGCCGAGCACGTCGCGGTCCCACATGCCGCGGTACTCGAGCAGGATCCAGTTGTCGATCCGGCTGGCCGTCGCCGCGAGCGGCTCGGCGCTCGCGCTCGACACTGCCGCGCAGAAGGCGCGGCTGCCGACGCTCGGCCCGGGCTGGACGCTCACCGCCACGAACCTAGCGTAGCGGAGATGTAAGGCCAGCCTTACATCTCCGGCTCGGCTTCGCCCTCCTGGGCGACGACGCAGATGACCTGGCCCGTCGCGACCGGCTCGCCGGCGACGACCGAGAGGCCCGTGACGCGGCCGGGGCGGTGGGCGGTGATCTCGTTCTCCATCTTCATCGCCTCGACCACGCAGAGAACCTGGCCCTCGCGGACGTCGTCGCCCTCGGCCACCTCGACGGCGAGCACCGTCCCCTGCATCGGGCTGACGACGGCCTCGCGCGCGGCCGCGTGGTGGCGGCCGTCGCCCGAGCGCTCGCGCCGGCGGCGGGCGAGCTCCGCGTGCGGCGGCTCCGGGCGGAGGAGCGTGACCTCGAAACGACGCCCGTCGAGCTCGACGCCGACCGCCTCCTCGCGGACCCGAGCGGGACCAGGGCCCGCGGCCGTGCGGCCGTCCGCCTTCGCTCCCTGCGCGATCGTCTCGACGAGCCCGAAGCACGTCTCCCCGGCGACGAAGCACGGGTGCTCGAGGAGCGCTCGGTGGAACGGGAGGAGCGTGGTCACGCCGTCGATCACGTACTCGTCGAGCGCGCGCAGCATGCGGCGGCGGGCATGCTCGCGATCGGCGTCCCAGACGACGAGCTTGGCGACCAGCGGGTCGTAGAGGCCGACGACCTCGGAGCCCTCCTCGACGCCGGAGTCCACGCGCACGCCCGGGCCGGACGGCTCTCGGTAGCGCACGATCGTCCCGGGCGTGGGCAGGAAGCCGGCGGCGGCGTCCTCGGCGTTGATGCGGCACTCGATCGCGTGACCGGAGAAGCGCACGTCGTCCTGGGCGAAGGCGAGGGGCTCGCCCGCGGCGACGAGCACCTGCTCACGTACGAGGTCGATGCCGGTGACGAGCTCCGTGATCGTGTGCTCGACCTGGATGCGCGTGTTCATCTCCAGGAAGAAGTAGTTGCCCTCGCGGTCGAGGAGGCCCTCGATCGTCCCCGCGCCGCGGTAGCCGACCGCACGGGCCGCGTCGACTGCGATTGCCCCGATGCGCTCGCGCAGCTCCGGCCCGACCGCGGGCGACGGCGTCTCCTCGACGAGCTTCTGGTGGCGGCGCTGGATCGTGCAGTCGCGCTCGCCCAGGTGGACGACGTTGCCGTGCGCGTCGGCGAGCACCTGCACCTCGACGTGGCGCGGGTCCTCGAGGAAGCGCTCGACGTAGACGGTCGCATCCGCGAAGTAGGACTCGCCTTCGCGCTGCGCCGCGGCGAGCGCCCGCTCGGCGTCTTCGGGCGAGCCGACCACGCGGAGCCCCTTGCCGCCGCCGCCGGCCGAGGCCTTGATCGCCAGCGGCCAGCCGTGCTCCTCCCCGAGGGCGAGGACCTCCGCGACCGACTCGACCGGCTCGGTCGTCCCGGGTATGACGGGCACTCCGGCGGCCTCCATCAGGCGCCGGGCGGTCACTTTCGAGCCCATGGCCTCGATCGCCTCGGGCGGCGGGCCGATCCATGTCAGTCCAGCGTTCTCGACGGCCCGGGCGAAGGACGGGTTCTCGGCGAGGAAGCCGTAGCCGGGGTGGATCGCCTCGGCACCGGCCCTGCGCGCGGCGTCGAGGACGCGCTCCTGCTGGAGGTAGCTCTCGCCCGGCGCGCCCGGGCCGAGCAGGTACGCCTCGTCGGCGAGCGCGACGTGCAGCGAGCCGCGATCGGCCTCCGAGTAGACGGCCACCGCGCCGATCCCGAGCTCGCGCAGCGTCCGGAAGACGCGGATTGCGATCTCGCCGCGGTTCGCCACCAGCACTTTCCGAAAGGAAGCCACGTCGGCGTATTCTGCCCTCATGACCTTCGCCGACCAGCTGACGGTGGCCCGAGCGGCGGCCGTCCCGGTCGTTGTCGTCCTCTTCGCCTGGAACTTCCCGAACCACGACTACTGGGCGACGGCGGTGTTCGCGGTCGCCATGGCGACGGACTGGGTGGACGGCTGGTGGGCCCGGCGGAACGACCGCACGTCCGATCTCGGCAAGATCCTCGACCCGGTCGCCGACAAGCTCCTGGTCATGGCGGCGCTGATCATGCTGGTCGGCGACGTCCTCCCCGCGTGGATGGTCGCCGCCGTGATCGCGCGCGAGTTCCTCGTCACCGGGCTCCGTCTCGCCGCCCTGGAGCGCGGCGTGGTCATCCCCGCCCGCGACCTCGGCAAGCTCAAGACCTGGGCCCAGGCGGTGGCGGCCGGGCTGGGAGGACTGGCCGCGGGCGGCGCGATCGACGACTCCGTGGCCTGGTGGGCCATGCTCGTCGCGGTCGTGCTCACATGGGTCTCCGGTCTCGATTACGCTCGCAGCGCACCCCGACTTCTTCGTGGCCAGCAGCCTGCGTAGCTTCCGCCGGGAGGACGTCCCGGCTGTCCTCGACCTCTCCCGCCGTGCCTTCGGCCGCCCGGAGGAACAGGTCGGCAACCCCCTGTGGGCCTCGCTCGACGAGCTCGAGAGCGAGCTTTCCGACTGGGACGAGCCTCCCGAGACGACGCTGCTCGTCGACGTCGAGGAAGACAAGGTCGTGGGCTTCGGCGGCGTGGAGGTGGCAAGGTCCTTCCCCCACGCCGACCTCTTCGGCCCGCTGATCGCGCCCGGGTACCGCGGCCAGAGGCTCGGCAGCGAGCTCCTGGACGCCTCGGTCGCGATCGCGGTCGAGCACGGGCGGCGCTCCGTGGTCGCCTCGGTCGGGCCCCGGAACATTTCCGGCCGCATCCTGCTCGAGCACCAGGGCTTCCACCCGCGCGGCGCGGCCAAGGCCGTGTTCCGGCTCGCCCCCGAGGAGCACCGAGCCGTCGTGGAGGGGCCCGAAGGGGTCGAGGTGCGGCGCGGCGGCGCCGACGACCTCGAGCCCGCCCTGAGCCTCTACCACGCCACCTTCCCGGAGGGGGTCTTCCCGGACGACTCGTGGCGCGAGGGCCTGGCGAAGGGCTCCGTCTACCTCGCCGAGCGGAGCGGCACGCCGCTCGCCTTCCTCAACCTCGATACCAACGACCGTTGGGCCTACCAGATCGGCGTGATCGCCCAGGAGCGCTCGCGCGGGGTCGGGCGCTTCCTCCTCTCGCGGGTGCTTCAGGACTACTGGACGGAGCACCCCGGCGAGGTCGTCGGCATGTCGGTCGAGGCTGACAACACGCCGGCCCTCCGCCTGCTTCGCCGCCAGGGCTTCGCGCCCTGGCTCGTGCTCCAGTCGTACGAGCTCTGGCTCTAGGAGGGCTTGGTGGAATACCGCTCGTCGCCGGGGTGCGATGGTCGTTCCGAAACAAGGACGCAGGGCGCGCTCGTAGCCGGAGGCTACGGGCGCGTCTGAGGACGCAGTCTTCGGGGCGAGCAGCGCGGCCCGGCGGCACAGACTGTATTTCGCCAAACCCTCCTAGGCCGTCGCTGCCCCGCGGAGCTTGATCCGCCGTGGCCTGGTTGACGATCGGCTCGGAGTGGTCGAACATATGTTCGTGGGCGGAGAGGCCACCATCCTCCACGCCGACCTGGACGCGTTCTTCGCCTCGGTCGAGCAGCGGGACGACCCGCGCCTGCGCGGCCGGCCGGTCATCGTCGGCGGGGGCGTCGTGCTCGCCGCGAGCTACGAGGCCAAAGCGCGCGGTGTGCGCACGGCGATGGGCGGCCGGCGGGCGCGCCGGCTCTGCCCGGACGCGGTCGTCGTGCCGCCGCGGATGGAGGCGTACTCGGAGGCGAGCAAGGCCGTGTTTCGCGTCTTCGAGGACACGACGCCGCTCGTCGAGGGGCTCTCGATCGACGAGGCGTTCCTCGACACCCGCGGGATGGAGAGGCTCGCGGGCAGCCCGTTCGAGATCGCTGCCAGGCTGCGCCGCGACGTCCGGGAGCGCGTCGGCCTGCCGATCACGGTCGGAGTGGCGCGAACGAAGTTCCTCGCCAAGGTCGCGAGCGCCGTGGCGAAGCCCGACGGGCTCCTCGTCGTACCGCCGGACCGGGAGCTCGCGTTCCTCCACCCGCTTCCGGTCGAGCGACTCTGGGGCGTCGGTCCGGTCACGGCCGGGCGGCTCCACCGGATCGGGATCACGACGGTCGCCCAGGTTGCGGGGTTCCCGGAGACCGCCCTCACGACGATCGTCGGCCGGGCTGCGGGCCGCCACCTGCACGCGCTCGCCCACAATCGCGATCCGCGGCCCGTGGAGCGGCGCCGCCGCAGGCGCTCGATCGGCTCCCAGCGGGCCGGACGTGCGAGTTCGGCCGCGGAGGTCGACGCGGTCCTCGTCGGGCTCGTCGACCGGGTGACACGGCGGATGCGGAAGGCCGGCCGCGTCGGGAGGACGGTCGTCCTGCGCCTGCGCTTCGACGACTTCACGCGCGCGACCCGCTCGTTGACGATGCCGCGGCCCACTGCCGAGTCGCAGACGATCCTCGCGACGCTGCGAGAGCTAGTCGCGGCCGCGACGCCGGAGATCCGTCGCCGAGGCCTGACGCTCGTCGGCTTCTCGGTCACGAACCTCGACGACGAGCGCACGCTCCAGCTCGAGTTGCCGTTCTGGGAGCCGGGCTGGACGGCCCTCGATGCCGCCCTCGACGAGGTGCGCGCCCGCTACGGCGCCGACGCGATCAAGCGCGGCGTCCTCCTCGGCCGAAACACGGGAATCACGATGCCGCTGCTGCCCGACTAGTCGTCGGGATCCGGGGCGACGGACTCCTCGACGCCGGCGCGCCACCAGGCACCGCGCGCGTCCTCCCGCTCGGCGAGCAGGCGGGCGAGGGCCTGCTCGAGGGCCTCGCGCTCCTCGGGGGTCGGCTCGGGCCGCCAGTCCAGGTTCACCTGAGAGAGCCTAAAGGCGCGCGGGGCCTGCTCCGATAGGGAGCGGGATGAGGCGAGCCGCACTCCTCGCGCTCGTCGCCGCACTCGGGCTCGCCGCACCCGCGACCGCCGAGGCGGCGTCGTGGGCGCAGCCGCAGATCCGGATCGTCGTCCGCGAGGGCGTGATGGGACCGTCCGTGACCGCATTCAGGCCGCAGGACCCGCTCACCCGGGCCGCGCTCGCGCGGGCGCTGACCGCGTTCACGGGCGTGGCGCACACCACCGCCCAGCCGGACCGGCGGGTACGGATGCTGGAGCTCGATCGCGCGCTCGTCCGCGCCGCCGGCCTGCTCGGCTCGGCGCGACACGTGCTCGCCGAGGCGCGAGCGGCCGAGCTCGCCCCGCCTGCCCGCTTCGGCACCGAGGTCGTCGCCCGGCTCCTCGGCCTTCGCTACAACCACCCGAGCAACCGCGACGGGCTCGAGCTGCTCCCGGGCGACCCCGCCACCCGCGCCGAGGCCGCGTACTCCTTCGCGAAGCTCCTGGAGCTCAGCCCCTGGACGGCGCCCTCGGCCGAGGCACGCGCCGACGGCTTCGACCTGCCGGAGCTCACCGACTGGCAGCGGCGGGTCCTCACCCGCACCGTCTCCTTCGTAGGTTTCCCCTACGTCTGGGGCGGGACGTCGGAGCGGACACAGACGCTCTTCGGCATCACCTCGCGTGGCGGCTTCGACTGCTCCGGCTTCGCCTGGAGGATCTACCGGCTCGAGTCCTATTCGGGCGCGCCCCAGCTCCGGAACGTGCTGCGCGGGCGCACGGCCTCCGCGATGGCCGGCGAGGTGCCCGTCTCGGCACGCATCCGGCGGCGGAGCAGCCTTCGGCCCGGCGATCTCGTCTTCTTCTCGGAGCGCGGCACCGAGGCCCGGCCGGGCGACGTCTCGCACATGGGCATCTACGCCGGCGGCGGCTGGTTCGTCCACTCGTCCAGCCAAGGGACGACGATGACGACGCTCTCCGGGTGGTACGCGGATCGGTTCGCCTGGGGCCGGCGGCCGCTCCGTGAAGCCGGCCTGACCTGATCGAACCGGCGCCTCTTCAGGGGTGAGCAGTCACTTTCCTCGATCCCTCTTACGGGGGATGTGCGCTCTACCGCGCGCCCGGATACTTCTGGACGTCAGGCGTCGGATTATCAACGGGAGAGATCAGATGCTGCATTGGAAGTCAAAGCTGGCGTATTTGCTTGTTGCGGCCACCGTCCTCGCGGCGTTCCTCGGCGAGGCCGAGGGCTGGCACTGGTAAGTCACGTCCGTGAAGCTCCGCTCGGTCCGCTCGTCCGAGAGCGCATCGGGTGATGCGGTGAGGCCGGGAGTCTCAAGGGAGACTGCCCGGCTTCTTCCGCTTCTGGCCCCGGTCACCCTCTCGGCCATCGCGGCGCTCGTCGCCGCCGCTGTCTCGTTCGGCATGTCCGAGCCGACGCTCGGCGTCATAGGCGGCGTCCTCGCGCTCGCCGTGGCGGCGACCTTCGTCGAGGCACTACCCGGTGCCGATCGAGGGGATCGCCTCCGGCGGCGTCTCGCTGACCGCGGTCTTCATCGTCGGCGCCGCCGTCATCTACGGCTGGGCGCCCGCGGTCATGATCGGCTTCATCGCGCGGGCGACGATCGAGCTCGTTCAGCGGAGGCCCGCGATCCGGCTCGCCTACAACAGCGCGGTCTACGCGCTCGCCGGCGGCGCAGCAGGCGTAGCGGCCGTCCTCATCGGCTCCGATGCGGGGATCGGCGGACTCTTCGTCGAGGTTCTCTTTGCAGCGGTCGCGTTCTACGCCGTCAACATCCTGCTCACCGCCGGCATCATCTCCCGCTGGTCGGGCGAGCCCTTCCTGCCGCTCTTGAAGCACTCCGTCTACTGGACGGTCGTCCCCTTCTCGATCATGGCCTCGGTCAGCCTCATGCTGGCCGTCCTCTGGGAGCGGTCGCCGTTCCTCGCCACGGCCCTCGTCGGCCCGCTCGTCGCCATCGCGCTCTATCAGCGCTCGGTGCACAGCGCTCTGAAGGCGATGCGCCTGGCGCTGACCGACCCGCTCACCGGGCTCGGCAACCACCGGCACTTCCACGAGCGGCTCCAGCACGACCTGGACAAGGCTCAGGAGGAGGGCTTCGCGCTGACCCTCGTCCTGCTCGACATCGACAACTTCAAGCAGATCAACGACCGGTACGGGCATCCGACCGGTGACAAGGTCTTGGCGCAGGTGGCGGCCCGCCTGCGTCAAGGTGGCGAGGCCTTCCGCCTGGGGGGCGACGAGTTCGCGCTGCTGCTCGCGCGCCGGGACGAGCACGAAGGCCTCTCGATCGCGCGCTCGATCATCGAGCGAATGTCGGAGACGGAGATCGAGGTCGGCGAGGTGCTGAACATGTCCGCCGGCGTGGCCACGTACCCGCAGCACGGCGTCGAGCGCAGCGAGCTCGTGCGCGTCGCCGACAGCGCGCTCTACCTGGCCAAAGACCAGGGGAAGAACACGGTGCGCGTCTACCGGCCCGACGTCATCGAGCTCGCCGAGCTGCGCCGGCTCGCCGAGGGCCCCGACCGCGCAGCCCGCCTGCGCGCCGCCGCGAGCCTGGCCCATGCGGTCGACGCGCGCGACGCCTACACCGGCAGCCACTCCTACATGGTCGGCGAGCTCGCCGCCCGCGTGGCGAAGCGCATGGGGCTCGACTCCGAGTCGGTCGAGCTGACCCGGCTCGCCGGCAGCCTGCACGACCTCGGCAAGCTGGCCATTCCGGAGGAGATCCTCCGCAAGCCAGGCCCGCTGAACGAGGCCGAGCGCCTGGTGCTCGAGCGCCATCCTCAGATCGGCTACCGCATGCTCGACTCCCTCGGCGTCGAGCCGGTCGCCACGTGGGTCCTCCACCACCACGAGCGCTGGGACGGCCACGGCTATCCCGAGCAGAAGGCCGGCGACGACATCCCGCTCGGCGCGCGCATCCTCTTCGTCGCGGACGCCTACGACGCGATGACGACCGACCGCGTCTATCGCGGCCGGCTCTCCCACGACCGCGCCATCGCCGAGCTCGAGCGCTGCGCCGGAACGCAGTTCGATCCGGATGTCGTCGCGGCGTTCAAGCAGGAGTTCGACCAGCCGCGCCTCGAGCTGGTCGTCTCCGACAGCGCCTAGAACCCGCCCAGCGGGCCGTTCACACCGGGTTCATACCCGCGAACCCGCTTGATCCCTCGGTCGGGGCTGTTGCGCAGCCCGGCCTAGACCGTTGCTTCGAGGAACAACAGCCGCGCGCGTTCCTGTGGCCACGTCTCCCAGCGGAAGGAGGTGAGCGCGCGTGATTCGATGGAAGCATCACTACGTTCGGGCCATGCTCGTCGTCGGCGCCATCACGGCTTATGCCGTTGCAGCCGGCGCCGGGTTCCGCTGGTACTAGGCCGGCGGCCCACTTCCACCGACCCACCACGTTCTCCCTGAGGCAAATGACCGCTCACGGATACCCAACCCGGCTCTACTGGTACATCGCCGCCGTCCTCGGCGTCGCTCTGCCGGTGGCCGCCGGAGCTGTGGTGGGAGTAGCGCTGGATCACCCCGACGTCTCGACAGGCGTCGGGGTGATCCTCTTCTTCGGGCTCGCACTGCTCGCAGACATGAAGCCCGTCCCGCTCGACATCGAGAACGAGCGCGTCGTCTCGCTCGCGTTCGTCTTCGTCGTGTCGACCCAGATCCTCTTCGGCTGGGAGTACGCCGTCCTCAGCGCGATCCTCGGCGTGCTCGTCTCGCAGATGGTCGAGCGCCGGCCGTTCGTGCGCTCGGTCTTCAACGCGGCGGTCTACGGGCTGGCCGCGTTCGCCTCGGCGATTCCCGTCTTCCTGCTCGGCGACTCGGGCGGGCTCGGGATGATCACCTTCTTCGCCTTCGCCGGCGGCGGCGCCTACGTCATCGTCAACGTCGTCCTCGTCTGCGGCGCGCTCGCCATCCTCTCCGGCCAGCGCTTCCTGCCGCTGACCCGCGAGAACCTCCGGCACTCGGGCCCGGCCTTCGTGATCATGGCCTTCCTCGCCGCCCTGGCGGCTTCGCTCTGGACGACCGACCCGCGTCTCCTCGTCCTCCTCGCCGGCCCGCTCTTCACCCTCACGCTCTACCAGCGCACCGCTCTCTCCACCCGCGTGGCGACGCGCGACGCGCTCACCGACAGCCTGACCGGGCTGGGCAACCACCGCTCGTACCAGAGCCGCCTGCGCGAGGCGCTCGAGCGGGCGGAGGAGTCTGGCGGCGAGGTGGCGCTCTGCCTCGTCGACGTGGACGAGTTCAAGGGCTGCAACGACCGCTACGGCCACCCCGTCGGCGACCAGATCCTCGTGGAGCTGGCGCGCCTGTTCGTCGAGGGCGGCGAGGTCGAGGCGTTCCGCTTCGGCGGCGACGAGTTCGCGCTCCTGGTCGCCCAGAACGAGGAGGACGCCTACCGCTTCGTCGAGAACCTCCACGACCGGATCGCCGAGACGGAGTTCGCCCACCGCCGGCCCGTGACGATCACGGTCGGCATCGCGTCGTACCCCGGCTACGCGTCCAGCGCCGACGAGCTCCAGCAGGTCGCCGACGGCGCGCTCTACTGGGCGAAGCGCCACGGCAAGAACCGCTCGTGCGTCTACAGCCCGTCGGTCGTGCGCATCTACTCGCCGAACGAGCTGGCCGAGATCGCCGAGCGCCAGGCGCGGCTCCGCGCGGCGGAAAACCTCATCCGCATCGTCGACTCGAAGGACACGTACACGGGCGAGCACTCCCAGGCCGTGGGCCGGCTCGTGGAGGCGATGGCGCGTGAGCTCGACCTCGACGACGAGACCACCGAGCAGCTCAGGCTCGCCGGCCTCCTCCATGACCTCGGCAAGATCGCCGTCCCGGACACGCTGCTGAAGAAGCCGGGCTGCCTGGAGCCCGACGAGCGGCGGCTCGTTCGCGCCCACGCCCAGTTCGGGCACTCGCTGCTCGAGGGCCTCGGCATCGAGCCGGTCGACTCATGGGTTCTCCATCACCACGAGCACTGGGACGGCTCCGGCTACCCGAACGGCCTTGCGGGCGAGGAGATCCCCTTCGGCTCGCGCGTGATCCTCGTCGCGGACGCCTACGACGCGATGACCTCGGACCGGACCTACCGGACAGCCAGCACCGCTACGCAGGCGCTGGCGGAGATCCGCCGGCGAGCAGGCACGCAGTTCGACCCCGCGGTCGTGAGCGCGCTCGAGCGCTGCGTCGTGCGCGGCCTCGAGGACGCCGGCCCCCAGCTGCCCGCAGTGGCGGACTCGGCCTGATGGCGCAGCTCCTCCCCATCGCGCTGGCCATCCCGCTCGCGCTCCTCTGCGGCGGTCGCCTGAGCCGCATCTCCCAGCTCCGGCTGCGCGGGCTGTGGCTCTTCTTCCTCGCCTTCGGGATCCAGGTCGTCGCCTTCCCCTTCGCCTTCCTCCCGTGGACGACCGGCGAGGACGCGGCCAAGCTGCTCTGGCTCGTCTCCTACGGCTGCCTCCTGGTCGCGGCGGTGCTCAACCGGCGCATCGTCGGCGCGCAAGTCGTCGCCCTCGGGATGGCGCTGAACCTCGTCGCCATCCTCTCCAACGGCGGCCGCATGCCGGCCACGCCGGAGGCGATGGCGGCCGCCGGGCTCGACTTCGACGTCATGCACAACAGCGTGGCGGCCGCCGACCCGAACGTCCCCTGGCTCGTAGACCGCTTCGCCGCGCCCGAGTGGGTGCCGCTCACGAACGTCTTCTCGGTCGGCGACGTCGTCATCGCGATCGGCGCCTTCCTGCTCGTCTTCGCGGCCACGGGCGCCAGGCTGCCGCTGCGCCGCCTCCAGCCGTCGGGCTAAGAACTATCCTCGTTGTATGCGGCGGGGAGGAACGACGCTCGTCGTGCTCGTCGTCGCGGCGATCGCGCTCGCCGCGAGCATCGACGCGCTGCGCGGGGAGAGCGAGCCGACCGCCGAGCGCGGGCCGCCGCCGGCGCCGCAAACGACGACGCCGGACGATCCGGCGGAGGCGCCGGCTCTGGCCGGCCAGCTCAGCGGGACGCTCTACTTCACCGACGAGACCTGCAAGCTCCGGGCGATCGCGCTGCTGGAGGACGGACCGGCCGCCGACCCGCCCAACTGGGACGAGTGCCGCTTCGTCCTCTCGCCGGACGGGCGGCGGGTCTCCGGGGCCGGCACCGGCTGGGCTCCGCACGGGGGCGCGCTCCAGGGCCGACTCTTCCAGTCGGCCGACGGGACGATCCAGGTGTCGGATGACGAAGGCCCGGTGGGCGAGGCGTTCGCCGGCACGGCCCCCGCCTGGATGCCGGACGGGACGCTGACGTACTTCGCGGACGGGGCGGTGCGGGAGTGGCCGAGCGGCGACGTCGTCCTCTCGCAGCGCGCACTTCTCCGGTCTGCCCGCGCGGCGATGCCCTTCGAGGGCGCTCTCGAGGCCATCTTGCTGCGTGAGGCCGCGTGGCTTGACGATCGCCGGCTCGCGGCCATCGTCGCCACCCAGGTTGACGGCGCGCCGGCCGGCGACCTGCTTGCGGTCTACGACGCCCACAGCCTGGCGATCTTCAGACGCTGGGAGCCGCGAGCCCTGACCGACCTCCGCGTCAGCCCGCGAGGCACCTACGCCGCCGCGAGAGCCGGCTCGGACGGGCTGGAGCTCCTGGACACGTCCGGCCTCGAGGTCGAGCTACCTGCAATCGAGGGGTACCGCGCGATCGCCTGGTCGCCCGACGACCGTTGGGCCGCAGTCGCCGCGGACGGAGGAGTCTTCGTCTTCCAGCCCGGCGCTTCGGGCCGGCCCGAGCTCGAGCTCGCCCTGGACGCCCGCGACCTCGACTGGCGCGGGGACGTTGAGCCGGAGGCGGTCGCTCGTGCGGCCGACACCCGCGAGGCATCGGCAATGCTGACCGCGGCCGGTGCGAACGGACGCCTGCTTGTCACCCGGCCCGAAGGCGGAGGCTGCAGGCTGCGCGGAGTCCAGATCCCGAGTCTCGCGTGGGCGCCGACGCCGCCTGACCTCGAGAGCCCGTGCCGCTTCACGGTCACCTCCGGCGCCTGCAGGGATCTCCACTGCGCGTTCGCGCCGGCGGCCGACGGGAGCCCGACCTTCGTGAGCGGCGGCGAGCTGTTCGCCGGCCGGCCCGACGGTCGAGCCGAGCTGCTCGTGTCCGCGGCCGACCTGGAGCGGATCCTGGGCCGACCGGCCGCCTTGGAAGAGGTCGCTTGGGTCGATGACGAACGCTTCTGGGCGGTCGTCCGCACGGGTGAGACAGCGACGGTGGCCCTCATGACGGCGGACGGCCTCGTCGGGTCGCCCTGGTTCGGCGCGCCGTCGGTCTCCCGCCTGCGACTCAGCTCCAGCGGCATGGCCGCCGTCAGCTCCGACCGCGGCGTCGTCTTCTTCGACAGCGACGGCGGCCGCGCGCTGACCTTCACGAACGGGCGCGACGTGACGTGGGCTCCGGGCGGAGACATCGCCGCCGTCTCGACGCCGCGTGAGGTGATCTTCGTCGAGCCCGGTTCCGGCGCGCGCGCGACGCTCCCCCTCGCGGTCAGGGACCTGGCCTGGGTGAGTCCCTGACGCCGACTTCGCCGAGGCGCCGCTCGAGGAAGGCGCGCTCGGCAGGCTGCCGCGCGAGGTCGAGCGCCGCCGCATAGGCCGCCGCTGCCTCCTCGTCACGCCCGAGCCGGCGGAGGAGATCGGCGCGCGCCGCGTGGAGCAGGTGGTAGCCGGCGAGCTCGTCATCCAGACCGGCCATGAGCTCGAGGCCGCGCTCCTCGCCCTCGGCCATCGCCACCGCGGCCGCGCGGTTCAGCTCAACGACCGGCCCCGGCGCCACGCGCGCGAGGAGGTCGTAGAGCGCGGCGATTCGCGCCCAGTCCGTCGCCTCGGGTGTCGCCGCCCGCGCGTGCTCGGCGGCGATCGCCGCCTGGAGCGCGTATGGCCCTGGCGGCAGGCGCTCGACCAGCTCGAGGCCCTCGGCGATCTGCTCCCGGTCCCACTCCCGGCGATCCTGCTCGTCGAGGAGCACGAGCTCCCCGCCCGGTCCGGTGCGCGCGTCGCGCCGCGAGTCCTGGAGGAGCATGAGCGCGAGCAGGCCGGCGACCTCCGGCTCGTCCGGCATCAGCGTGCCGAGGACGCGTGTCAGCCGTATCGCTTCGGCGCAGAGCTCCCGCCGCACGAGCGCCTCGCCCGAGGTCGCTGCGTAGCCCTCGTTGAAGATGAGATACAGCGCAGCGAGCACGGAGCCGAGCCGGTCCGGCAGCTCGTGGTCGGGCGGCACGACGTAGGGGATGCGCGCGTCGCGGATCTTCCGCTTGGCGCGCACCAGACGCTGCTGCATCGCCGGCTCCGACGTGAGGAAGGCGTGCGCGATCTCCGGCGTGCTCAGGCCGCCGAGGGTTCTGAGCGTGAGCGCGACACGTGCCTCGGGCGCGAGCGCCGGATGACAGCAGGTGAAGATCAGGCGCAGCCGGTCGTCCGGGATGGTGCTGTCGTCCACCTCGTCCACCTCGTCCTCCTCGTACGGCGGCGCGAGCGCTTCGAGCTCCTGCACCTTGTCCTCGAGCCGGCGAGCCCGGCGGAGGCGGTCGATCGCTTTGTTCCGCGCGGTGGTCGTTATCCACGCGGCCGGGTTGCGGGGCAGGCCACGAGTCGGCCAGACCTCGAGGGCGACGAGGAAGGCGTCCTGCACCGCCTCCTCGGCGAGGTCGAAGTCGCCGAGCACGCGGATGAGCGCCGCGACCGCCCGTCCCGACTCCTCTCGGAACAGGCGGTCGACGGCCTCGTCCGGGGCGCCTACCGCGCCGCCTCCGCCGCGTGCGTGTGCTCGGCCGATCCGCGCGCCTCGTAGTCCATCACGGGCCGGACCTCGACCTTGCCGCCCGGCATGGGGATCTTCTTGGCCCAGGCGATCGCCTCGTCGAGGTTCTCGCACTCGAGCAGGTAGAACCCGCCGAGCTGCTCCTTCGTCTCGGCGAAAGGCCCGTCGGTGACGATCTGGTCGCCGCTCGGCTGGATCTGGACGGTCGTCGCGAGCGCGGTGGGCTCCAGGCCCTCGCCGCCGAGGAACGCGCCGGCGTCCTTCACCTCGGTCGTGTAGGCGTCCCACTGCCTCATGCCCTCCCGAAGCTCCTCGGGCGAGCGCTCGGCGACCCGGGTCTCGTCGTGGTAGAGCGAAAGCAAGTACTTCATGGTGTGCTCCTCTCGTCGTCCGCGGCGCCGTTTTCGCCGCTTCATCATGACGACGAACGGGCCTGGAGCAGATCGACAGGTCTCGTCCTCAAAGAGGAATGTTGCCGTGCTTGCGCGGCGGGCGCTTCTCGCGCTTGGTCAGCGCGGTGGCGACCGCGTCGCAGAGCACCGCGCGCGTGCGCCGCGGTTCGATCACGTCGTCGACGTAGCCGCGCTCGGCGGCCGTGTACGGATTGGCGAACTGCGCCCTGTAGTCGGCGATCAGCTCCGCGCGCCGGGCCTCGGGATCCTCGGCCTCCTCCAGCTCCTTGCGGAAGACGATGTTGACTGCGCCCTCGGGCCCCATGACCGCGACCTCGGCGGTCGGCCAGGCGAAGTTGAAGTCGGCGCGGATGTGCTTGGAGCTCATCACGTCGTAGGCGCCGCCGTAGGCCTTGCGGGTGATCAGCGCGATCTTGGGCACGGTCGCCTCCGAGTAGGCGTACAGGAGCTTCGCGCCGTGGCGGATGATCCCGCCCCACTCCTGCGCCGTCCCCGGCAGGAAGCCCGGGACGTCCACGAACGTGACGAGCGGGAGGTTGAAGGCGTCGCACGTGCGGACGAAGCGCGCGGCCTTCACGGAGGAGTCGATGTCGAGCGTGCCCGCGAGCGCCTTCGGGTTGTTGCCGACGATCCCGACCGGGTGGCCGCCGAGGCGCGCGAAGCCGACGACGATGTTCTCGGCCCAGAGCTGGTGCACCTCGAGAAACTCACCGTCGTCCACGACGCGCCCGATCACGTCGCGCATGTCGTACGGCTTCGTCGGCTCGTCCGGGATGAACGCGTCGAGCTCGGGGTCCTCGCGATCCGGCGGGTCGGCCGGGGCGAAGTACGGCGGCGGGTCGACGTTGTTCTGCGGCAGGAACGAGAGCAGGTAGCGCGCGTCCTCGAGGCAGCTCTCCTCGTCGTCCGCGGCAAAGTGGGCCACGCCGGATTTCGACGCGTGCGTGAGCGCGCCGCCGAGCTCCTCGAAGGTGACCTCCTCGCCCGTAACGGTCTTCACGACCTCGGGGCCGGTGATGAACATGTAGGAGGTCTCCTTGACCATGAGCACGAAGTCGGTCATCGCCGGCGAGTAGACGGCCCCGCCGGCGCACGGGCCCATGACCAGGCTGATCTGCGGGATGACTCCGGAGGCCTGGACGTTGCGCCAGAAGATCTCTGCGTAGCCGCCGAGGGAGACGACGCCCTCCTGGATGCGCGCGCCGCCCGAGTCGTTGATCCCGATCAGCGGGCAGCCCAGCTTGAGGGCGAGGTCCATGACCTTGCAGATCTTCTCGGCGAAGGCCTCGGAGAGCGTGCCGCCGAAGACGGTGAAGTCCTGCGAGAAGACAAAGACCTTCCGGCCGAAGATCGTCCCGTAACCGGTGACGACGGCGTCGCCCCAGGGCCGCTTGTCCATCATCCCGAAGTGCGGGTTGCGGTGGCGAACGTAGCGGTCGAGCTCGACGAAGCTGCCCGGGTCGAGGAGCTTCTCGAGCCGCTCGCGCGCGAGCAGCTTGCCGCGCTCGCGCTGGCGCTCGACGGCGCGTTCGTCCCCGGAGTGGAGGGCCTCTTCGCGCAACCGCTGGAGCGCTGCAAGCTTCGCCTCGGTGGACCGGAGGTCCTCGGCCTTCGCCATGCGCGGAGCTTACTTCGGCTTGACACGGAATCGACACATCCCGTGCAACACCGGTGCGCCTTTTCTCGTTACGGTTGCAGCGGAGGGAGGTCAGCGGCCGGCCCCTCCACGCGTGCGCGTGTGACTTACCCCGCAGCCGCCGGGCTACGCGTCGAGCTCCTCGCCGAGCAGCGCGTACATGTACACGTCTCGCCGGGTGCCCTTCAGCTCGACGTAGGAGCGAAGCAGTGCCTCACGGCGGAACCCCGCCTTCTCGGCAACGCGCTGGGAGGCACGGTTCTCCGGCTCGGTGAGCAGCTGGACACGAGCGACTCCGAGCTCGGCGAAGGCCCACCGGGAAAGGAGAATGAGAGCCCGCGTGGCGACACCCCGGCCGCGCGCCTCGCGCTTGACCCAGTACCCGAGCTGGACGTTGTCCGCGACCCACCACCAGCTGATCGTGCCGAGAAATTCCTCGGTGCCGGCGTCGACGATCGCCGAGACGTCCGACGCCCTGCTGAGGAAGTCTCTGGCGTCCGCTTCCCCGTACGGCGACGGCACGCGGGTCCACCGGGGGATCTCGGGATCCTGGCAGGCGGCCACCACGGCCGGGATGTCGGCCTCCGTGATCGGCCGGAGCGCGATAATCCCCGTCCTCGAGTCTCACGGCGCGAGGTGCGCGTCGTACGTGCCGAGCTCCTCCCGCAGAACGCCGCAGATCTCGCCGACCGTCGCGTAGGCGCCGAGAGCCGACCGGATCGGGACGAGCAGGTTGGGCTCGCCCCGCGCGGCCTCCCGCACCTGCGCGAGCCCCGCCTCGACGGCCGCCGCGTCGCGCTCGGTACGCACGCGTTGCGTCCGTTCGACCTGCCGTCGCTCCGCCTCGGGGTCGAGGTGGTGGAGCTCCATCTCGTCGGCATCGTCCTCGGCGAAGCGGTTGACGCCGACGACGACGCGCTCGCCCGCCTCCACCTGCTGTTCGAAGGCGTACGCGGACTCCTCGATCTCCCGCTGCTGGAAGCCTTGCTCGACCGCGGCGACTGCGCCGCCCAGCTCGTCGATGCGCCTGATCAGCTCCCAGGCGCGCTCCTCCAGCTCCCGCGTCAGCGACTCGACGAAGTAGGAGCCCGCGAGCGGGTCGGCCGTATCGGTCCCGCCGGCCTCGAACTGGAGGATCTGCTGGGTGCGAAGCGCGATACGGGCGCTCCGCTCCGTGGGGAGCGCAAGCGCCTCGTCGAACGCGTTCGTATGGATCGACTGCGCGCCTCCGCACGCGGCGGAGAGGGCCTGCACCGTCACTCGGGCCACGTTGTTCTCGGGCTGCTGGGCGGTCAGCGTCGAGCCGCCGGTCTGGGCGTGGAAGCGAAGCGCCTGCGCCTTCGGGTTCGTCGCGCCGAAGCGGTCGCGCATGATGAGCGCCCAGAGCGCCCTCGCCGCCCGGAACTTGGCCACCTCCTGGAAGAAGTGGTTATGGGCGTTGAAGAAGAACGAGAGCCGCTCGCCGAACTCGTCCGGAGAAAGCCCTGCCGCGACGGCCGCCTCGCCGTAGGCGATCCCGTGGGCGAGCGTGAAGGCCAGCTCCTGGACCGCCGTCGAGCCTGCCTCCCGGATGTGGTAGCCCGAGATCGAGATCGTGTTCCAGCGCGGCAGCCGCTCGTGGCAGTACGCGAACAGGTCGGTGGTCAGCCGCATCGAGGGACGCGGCGGGAAGATGTAGTTCCCACGCGCGACGTACTCCTTGAGGATGTCGTTCTGCACCGTGCCGCGCAGGCGGTCCCCGGCCACCCCCTGCTTCTCCGCGACGAGCTCGTAGAGAAGAAGCAGGAGCGCGGCCGGCGCGTTGATCGTCATCGAGGTCGAGACCTCCCCGAGCGGGATGCCCGCGAAGAGGATCTCCATGTCGGCCAGCGAGTCGATCGCGACGCCGGTGCGCCCCACCTCGCCGGCGGCGCGCTCGTCGTCGGAGTCGTAGCCGAGCTGGGTGGGGAGGTCGAACGCGACCGAGAGCCCCGTCTGGCCCTGCTCGAGCAGGTAGCGGAAACGCGCGTTTGTCTCCTCGGCCGAGGCGAACCCCGCGTACTGGCGGATCGTCCAGGGCCGGCCTCGGTACATGTCCTTGTAAGGCCCGCGCGTGAAGGGGAACTCGCCCGGAACCCCGGGGTCGGCGCCGGCGGCGTCCTGCTCGGTGTAGACCGGCTTGACCTCGATGCCGGAGTCGGTCTCGCGGCGCTCGTCGGCCGTAGCCATGCGGTGATCCTACTTCCGGGGGATGAGACGGGCCCGGCGGGGGCCGATGCACTCGGCATGGACGATGGCGGCGACCTGCGGCTGTCCGAGATCGTCGCGGCGCTCTCGTACGCGCTCGACATCACCGACGGCCAGCCGGCGGACAGGCACGGGCAGCTGGTTCGACCCCAAACTCGTGCGCGTCCTCGCCACCCTGCGCGAGGACGGGCGCTTCTGGGCCTCGCTGGGCGGGAACGCGCGGGCGCACGTCGTGGCGCTCGAGCCGGCCGAGCGGCTCGTCCTCGCCGACGGGGCGCGCCCTCGACGGGATCGCCGAGGCCTTCGCGAGCGTGATCGACGCCAAGTCCCCGTACACCTACCGCCACTCCGAGCGCGTGGCCGAGATCGCGGTCTCGACCGGGACGGCGCTCGGGCTCGCCCCGGCAGCGCTCCGCGACCTTCGCCGCGCCGCGCTCCTGACAGGTTCGACCGCGTTAGCCTGCGCGGCGAAGTCCTCGGACAGAGCGCACGCATTCTCGCCGTCGCGGACATCTTCGAGGCGATGACCGCCGAGCGGCCGTACCGCGCGGCGATGCCCGCGGAGCAGGCGCTCGCGCTCATGCGGGACGACGTCGGCACGAAGCTCTGCCCGGATGCGTTCGCCGCCCTCTCGGGCGCGCTGCCGGCTCAGCTCGCTGCGTAACCTGTCGGTGTGAGGATCCAGGTGCGGCTCTTCGCCGGGCTACGCGAGCGGGCCGGGACCGCCGGGCGCGAGCTCGAGCTTCCCGCCGGCTCGCGACTCGGGGACGTCTGGCCCGAGCTGGGGCTCGGCGACGAGCCGGAGGGGCTCCTCTACGCGGTCAACAAGGACTACGCCGCCGGCGACCGCCTGCTCGCGGACGGCGACGAGGTGGCGCTGATCCCGCCCGTCTCCGGCGGCACGTTCAGACTCACCGGCGACCCGATCGACCTCGGTGCCGTCGTAGCGGAGGTCGCCGACGAGCGCGCCGGTGCGATCGCCACCTTCCTGGGGACGACCCGGATCCATTCGCGCGGCCGTACGGTCCTCCACCTCGAGTACGAGGCCTACGAGGGCATGGCGGAGAAGGTCATGGCCGAGATCGCCGAGAGCCTCGCGGCCCGCTACGACCTGTGCAAGGTCGCGATCACGCACCGGATCGGGCGCGTGGGCATCGGCGAGACGAGCGTCGCCATCGCCGTTTCCGCCCCCCACCGCGAGCACGCCCTCGCCGCCTGCAAGGAGGCGATCGACACGCTCAAGGTCGACGTCCCCCTGTGGAAGAAGGAGATCTACGAGGGCGGCGAGGAGTGGATCGGGCGCGGCTCGTGACCGCGCACGATCGCCGACCGCTCTAGTTGCTCGTCGCTCGCGAAGCGAGGGCCCGGAGGCCCCCGCTTCGTCGTTCGCGTGACCCCTTCAGTGTTAGCCGTTGCTCGGCTGCGCCGCCGCACCCTCGGTCATCACCCGACCGAGGACGCCGACCAGGCCGGCGTTCCCGAATGGAACGAAGAGGGTCGTGATCGACTTGTTGACGATGAACGCCATCCCGGCCGACAGCTCCCGGGCCTCGAGGACCACCGTCTTGGGCCCCTTGGTCACGGGGATGGCCCCCGAGATGGCGATCGAGCCGTCGAACGTGCTGACGTTCTCGAGGTTGACGTTCTGCTCGGTCGTCGAGTCCGCGCCGATCCTGATGCGGGCGTTGAGGATGCCCTCATCCGGATCGTTGACGTCCCTCGCCGCAGAGATGGTGCCCCAGACCAGCAGGATCCCCTTGGTCGGGGCGTTGACCGACTTGGTGACAAGCGGCGCGTAGCTCGGATGCACCTCGACGGAACAGAGAGGACGTGGACGATCGTCCCTCGCACGCGGGAGGGAGCTCCGACGGGGCGCGGCTACGATGAGACGGTGAGTAGCCTGACCCCGCAGCACGACCCGGAGACCCGGCGTTACGAGCTCGACTCGCCGCCCGACGACGCGGAGCACGCCGCCCGTGACTACGAGCCGATCCACCCGCGCGGGCGGCTGTCCGGGCTCGGCCGGAAGCTCTGGGCGCCGATCGCCGCATTCGGCCTCCTCATCTTCAAGTTCAAGACCGCGATTCTCGCGCTCTTCAAGCTGAAGATCTTCGTCACCGCCGGATCGATGCTCGTCTCGATCGGGGCGTATGCCTGGATCTGGGGCTGGCGCTTCGCAGTGGGTTTCGTCTTCCTGCTCCTGATCCACGAGCTCGGGCACGTGGCCGAGCTGCGCCGCCAGGGTATTCCCGCTTCGGCCCCGCTCTTCATCCCGTTCCTCGGCGCGGTGGTGGGAATGAAGCAGATGCCGCACAACGTCTGGAAGGAGGCGCAGGTTGCGCTCGCCGGCCCGATCGTGGGGAGCCTGGCCGCGGCGGGGCTCTGGGTCGCGGGCGAGGCTCTCGACTCGGAGCTGCTCGTCGCGCTTGCCTTCACCGGCTTCTTCCTCAACCTCTTCAACCTGATCCCCGTGTCTCCGCTCGACGGCGGGCGCGCGGCCGCGGCCCTGCACCCGGCGCTGTGGGCCGTCGGCCTCGTGCTCCTGCTCGGACTGACGATCGTGAGCCCGAACCCGATCCTGTTCCTCGTGCTGATCGTCGGGGCGATCGAGGTCTGGCGGCGCTGGCGGGACCGGGACGAGCCGGGCATGGCCGCCTACTACGCGATCGAGCCCTGGCAGCGCGCCGTCGTCGGAGTCACCTACCTCGGCCTCACGGCCCTGCTGGCCATCGGCATGGCCGCGACCCACATCGAGCGCACGTTTTAGTGCCCTTCCAGGCAGTCCAGCCCAGTTTCTGCGTCGCGAGCACCAAGCCAGTGGCCGCGCTCGCGCGCAGTCAAGGCTGGTTGCCTTGTCAAGGGCGAGGGTGGACTCTGGCGCCGCGTGATCGCGGGGCAGAGACGGGCTCGTGCTGCCTGGAGGGGCACTGAGTGCCGCGGGACGACGATAGGCTGATTCTCGAGAGCACGGAGGGCGCCCAGCTCCTGCACGCCCGCCAGATCGGCGACGAGTTCCTGCTCGGCTTCGACACCGTCGCCGACCTGCCGAAGCCCGCGGTCACCATCTTCGGCTCCGCCCGAGTTCGCGAGGGACATCGCGCCTATGGCGAGGCGCGCGACGTCGGCAGGCGCTTCGCCGAGGCCGGCTTCACGGTCGTCACGGGCGGTGGGCCCGGCGTCATGGAGGCGGCGAACCGCGGCGCACGCGAGGGCGGCGGGCTCTCCGTCGGCTTCAACATCGTCCTCCCGCACGAGCAGCGCTCGAACCCGTACCTCGACATCGAGGTCGTCTTCGAGCACTTCTACGTCCGCAAGACGATGTTCGTGAAGGCCGCCGAGGGCTTCGTCATCTTCCCCGGCGGCTTCGGGACGCTCGACGAGCTCTTCGAGGCGATGACCCTGATCCAGACCGGAAAGATCCTCGACTTCCCCGTCGTCCTCTTCGACGCGGAGTACTGGCGCGGCCTCCTCGACTGGATCCGCGACCCGCTGCTCGGCGAGGGGATGATCTCGCCGGAGGACTGGGACAACCTCCATGTCACGGACGACCCCGAGGAGGCCCTCCGGCTCGTGGTCACCTGCTACGAACGCCGCACTCGTCTCGGCGACGGCGCAGCCGCACAGGCTGAGACAAGGAGGAAGGGAGCGGCCTAGGCCGCTCCCTTCCGTTCTCCACGCCGGTCCCTCGACCGGCGCCCTCCTGCGGGTGCGTCAGCGGACCCGCTCGCCGTCCTGGATCTCCCCTCGCCATGCGCCCGTTGCGTCGCCGCGGGCTTCGACGAGCTCCTTGAAGCGGCCGAGATCGCCCTGAACGCGCCGGCTGTCCATCCCGAGCGCGCTGCCGAGCTGGTCCATCAGACCCTCGTTCTCGTGCTCCATCTGCACGGTCACGCGCGTCTCGTCCTCGGCGAGGCGGTGGAACGTGACGACGCCGGCATTCCACTTGCCCTCGATCGCCCTCCAGGCCACGAGCTCGTCGGGACGCTGCTCGGTGACCTCCGCCGTCCACGCGTGCTGCTTGATACCTGCGCCGACGACCCAGTGCAGAATCCCGTCGTCGATCTGCTCGACGGACTGGACGTCCTCCATGAACTGCGGGAACTCCTCGAACTGCGTCCACTGCTCGTACGCCGTGCGAACGGGCACCTGGACGTCGATCGACTCGGTGGTGCTGGCCATGCTTCCTCCTTGGGTTGCGTCTCCGACGCGTACCCGGAGTAGCCGCCCCGAAACTAGGAGGGATTGGCGGAACGCAGCTCGCCGCCGGGGTGCGATGGTCGTTCCGAAACAAGGACGCAGGGAGCGTTCGTCGCCGGAGGCTACGGGCGCGACCGAGGACGCAGTCTTCGGGGCGAGCAGCGCGGCCCGGCGGCACAGACTGTGTTTCGCCGAGCCCTCCTAGGAGTCGGAGCCGCGGAGGTGCTTGACGAGCCTCCAGGCCCCGGGCAAGAGCATGCCGGCCAGGTAGAGCTTGATCAGGTCGCCGACGACGAACGGGTAGAGGCCGGCCTCGAGCGTCCCTTCGAGCCCCGTTCCGATCTCCCTCGCCAGCCAGGGGAGCCCGAACAGGTAGATGACGACGCTGCCCGACAGCATCGCGGCGACCGCCGAGTTGAAGCGGCGGTCCCACCGCCGCTCGGCGAGCCAGCCGGTCAGCACCGCGGCCGCGACGAAGCCGACGAGGTAGCCGCCGGTGGCGCCGTGGAAGACCTCCCAGCCCCCCTCACCGCCGGAGTAGACAGGCGCGCCGACCAGGCCGACGCCGAGATAGAGCAGCAGGCTCATCGCCCCGAGCAACGGCCCCAGCGACGCCCCGACGAGCAGGACGGCGAACGTCTGCCCCGAGATCGGCACGGGCGTGAACCCGAGCGGGATCTCGATCTGGGCGGCGAGCGAGACGAGCCCGGCACCCGCGACGATCAAGAGCACGTCGACCAGCAGGCTCGACCGCGGAAAGACCGCCAGCCTGAGAGTCGCCGCCTGCGGGTTCATCGCGGCGGGACTCTAACGGACTACGCCGAGGAAGGCAGGTAGAAATAGTCGCCGGGCGGCGTCCGGCCGGGGCCGTAGATGGCCGTCGGGTTCTCCGGCTTGTAGCGCGTGAAGAAGTCGTCCTCGCGGAGGAGCTTGCCGCGCTCGAAGACCTTGCGGTACACCGTGACGTCGAAGCCCGGGCCACCGGCGCTCGTCCGTCGGATCGAGTTCCGCGGCGCCCCGGGATCGACCGCGTACTGGAGCTCCGGCTGCGTGTAGTTCGTGGGCTCGCTCGTCGTGGACTCGACCCGGCGCCCCTGCTTCGTCCCGTAGAACGTGACCGTGAACGTCGCGTCCGTGTAGGTGACGTCGATGAGAATCGCTTTCTTCAGGTCGTTCCGGAACACGAACTCGGGGCCGCCCCAGGACACAGTCGCATCGCGCCCCATCGGGTAGTGGCTGATGTAGAAGGCGTGGTTCGAGCGGGCCAGAATCGGAAGCCCTGCCTCGAAGGCCGCGTTGAAAATGGTCGTGGCCGTCTGGCAGACCCCGCCGCCGATGGACGGGATCAGAACGCCGCCCCAGATCATCTGGCCCTCGAGGAAGCCGCGCTCGACCGTGCGCGGGCCGATGTCGCGGTTGTAGGAGAACGTCTGCCCGGGCTCGACGATCGTCCCGTCGAGGTAGTCGCCGAGCAGGTGGACGTTGTGGATCCGGTTGGACGACGATTCGCCCATGTCGGTCGTGAACGACGAGACCTTCTCGCGGATCCCGAGCGCCCTGGCCTCGCCGGTCGTCAGGTCGGCGGCGAGCGCCGTCAGCCCGATCGTCGCGACGCGGCCGCCCGGGCCGGTGCCGGCGGCGACGACGGCGTTCTGGGCCTTCTGGACGTCCAGGGTCGTCCCCGGCTTCGAGCGCAGGACGCGCACGCGCTCGCCGACGATCCGGAACGTCGCGTCCTTGGGCTCACGGAGCGTGGTCTTCACCATCGGGAGAAGCGCAGTGCGGAGCCCGTCCGGGTCGAGCGCGAGCTCGTAGGTGCCCGCGGCCTGCGGGAAGCGGACGAGCCCGGCGAGCCTGGCCGGCCGCAGCTCGCCGACGGGCTGCTTCTTCAGCCGGATCGCCACCGGCGCCGCCAGAAGCGTGCGGGCCTGCAAGGCCGTCGCCTCGGCTTCCTCCGTCGTGATCGCCGGGGCGACGTCGCGCACGGTCGCGGTGACGCGGCGTTCCCCGGCGAGGCCTGCCGCCTGCACCGAGGCGAGGAGCGGGTCGACGTCGACGGTGGTCCCGGCGACGCCCGGGCGGACGGCGACCTCCCGGCCGTCCATTCGCAGCTTGGCGTTGACGGGCCGGTCGGTCAGACCGCGGAGCTGATCGTCGACCGTGCGCCGCTCGGCCGGAAGGGGCTCGAGCGCCGGCTCGACGTCCTGGCCGAAGGCGAACGGCGCGACGAGCGCGCCGAGGCGCGAGAGCACGGAGCCCCGTCCCGCCTGGTAGGCGCGCTCCTCGGTCGCGGCGACGTCGAGGGCGAACGCCGTGCTGGGGCGGATCACCAGCACCTCCTCGCCCACCGCGATGCGCACCGGCTCGTGCAGCCGCGGTCCGAGCTCGGCCTGCAGCTTCGCCTGCGCCTCGGCGTGGGAAAGCCCGCCCAGGTCCACCCCGGCGACCGACACGCCGGGCAGCACGGCGTCGCGCAGCGTGTATGCACGCGCAAACAGGGCGGCTCCGGCGACCATGACGACGAGCGCGGCAACGAGCGCGACGGTGCCGGCGCGGCTGCGACGGCGTCGTCGAGCTGATCGCGCTGGACGGACGACGATCTCGGCCATGAACCCAGGAGGGTAGCGGGAAACGCGGCCATTATCATTCGCGCTCGTGGCCTCCTCGAACCCATTGCGGGAGCTGCCCTCGATCGACGAGCTGCTCGGCCGGAAGGAACTGGAAGCGCTCGTGACCCAACACGGCCGCCCGCTCGTCAAGGCGGCGGCCCAGGCGGCGCTCGCGCACGCGCGCGAAGACGTGAAGGCGGGCTTTCCGGCCGGCGACCCGGTCGAGCGCACCGTCCGCGAGCTGGAAGCGCGCGTCCGCCCGGGGCTGCGGCGCGTCCTCAACGCCACGGGAGTCGTCGTCCACACGAACCTCGGCCGGGCCCCGCTCGCGGAGGCGGCGCTGGCGCGGGTCCACGAGGTCGGCGCCGGCTACTCGAACCTCGAATACGACCTCGAGGCCGGAAGCCGAGGCTCCCGGCAGGACCATCTCGCCGCCGCGCTGCGCGAGCTGACCGGTGCGGAGGCAGCGATCGTCGTCAACAACAACGCCGCCGCCGTCCTGCTCGCCGTCGCCGCCCTGGCGGAGGGCCGGGAGGTGATCGTCTCCCGAGGAGAGCTGATCGAGATCGGCGACGGCTTCAGGATCCCGGACGTCCTCACGCGCTCCGGAGCAACCCTCGTCGAGGTCGGCACGACGAACCGGACGAGGCTCGCCGACTTCGAGCACGCCCTCACCGACCGCACCGCAGCGCTCCTGCGGGTCCACCAGTCGAACTTCCGCATGGTCGGGTTCACGGAGCAGCCCCGCGCGGCCGACCTGGCGAAGCTCGCCGAGCGCCACGGCCTGGCGCTCGTCGAGGACCTCGGCTCCGGCGCGCTCGTCGAGACCGGGGACGAGCCGACCGTCGCCGCCGCGCTGCAGGACGGCGCACACGTCGTGACGTTCTCCGGCGACAAGCTCCTGGGCGGGCCACAGGCGGGGATCGCGGTCGGCCGCGCCGACCTGATCGAGCGCATGCGCCGGCATCCGCTGCAGCGCGCTCTGCGCGCAGACAAGCTGACGCTGGCGGCGCTGGACGGCACACTGGCCCTCTACCGCGCCGAGAGCCGCGACCTCCCGGTGCCGCGGATGCTCGCCGAGCCGGCGGAGGCCGTGCGGGCCCGGGCCGAGCGCCTTGCCGACCTCACCGGCGGGGCGGTCGTGGAGACGACTGCGCGCCCCGGGGGCGGATCGCTGCCGCTGACCGAGATCCCGAGCTGGGCGTGCGCGCTCCCGCTCGAGCTCGCCGAGCCGCTGCGCCGCGGCAGCCCGGCCGTGGTCGGAGTCGTGCGCGACGACCGGCTCCTGCTCGACTGCCGCACACTGACCGAGGCCGAGGTCGAGGAGGCCGCGGAGGCCGTCGCCCGTTGCCGTTGACGGTCGGCACAGCGGGCCACGTCGACCACGGCAAGACCTGGCTCGTCAGGGCCCTGACCGGGAAGGACACCGACCGCCTCCCCGAGGAGCAGCGGCGCGGCATCTCCATCGACCTCGGCTACGCCCCGCTCGACCTGCCCGACGGGAGCCGCCTCTCCCTCGTCGACGTGCCGGGCCACGAGCGCTTCGTGCGCACGATGGTCGCGGGCGCGACCGGGATCGACCTCTTCCTCCTGGTCGTCGACGCCGGCGAAGGCGCCCGCCCGCAGACGCGGGAGCACCTGGCGATCCTGGAGCTGCTAGGCATCGAGCACGGCGTGGTCGCGGTCACCAAGGTGGATGCGGTCGACCCGGAGACTCGCGAGCTCGCTGTCGCGGAGGCGCGAGAGCTCGTCCCGGCCGCGATGGTCGTCGCGACGAGCGCGGCGACCGGCGAGGGGCTGCAAGAGCTGCGGGCTGCGCTGGCGGACGCGGCCGACCAGGTCGAGCCGCGGCCCGCCACCGGGCCGGCGCGCCTCTTCGTCGACCGGGTCTTCACGCTGCGCGGCATCGGTACCGTCGTCACAGGGACGCTCTGGTCCGGCACGGTCGGCGAGGGCGACGCGCTCCGCGCCGAGCCGGCCGGCCTCGACGTCCGCGTCCGCAGCGTCCAGGTCCACGACCGGCCGGTCGAGCGCGCCGAGGCCGGGCAGCGCGTCGCGGTCGCGCTCCCCGGGGTCGAGCGCACCCAGCTCCGGCGCGGCGACGCCCTCGTGGAGCCCGGCGCCTACCCGCTCAGCTACCGCCTCGACGTCGCCCTCGCTCCGCTGACGGAGATCGCCGACGGCTCGCGCCTCCACGTCCACCACGGCACCGCCGAGCACGTGGCCAGGGTCGTCCGCATCGACGCCGGCCGCGCACAGCTGCGGCTCGCAGGGCCGGTGGTCGCCGGCCGCGGCGACCGCGTCGTCCTCCGCGAGGGGACAACGCTCGGCGGCGCGACCGTCCTCGACCCGGCGCCGCCCCGGCGCACGTCGGCCGAGCGCCTCGACCTGCTCGAGCGCGGCGATCCCGCGTCGATCGTGCTCGCCGCCCTCTCGGGAGCCGGCGAGCCGCTTCGCCGGCAGGACCTCGCAACACGCGCCCTCCTCTCCCCGGAGGAGCTCGACGCCGGCCTTGCGGCCGCGGTCCACGCCGGGGAGTGGTACCTGACGTCGGAGCAGCTCGAGGAGCTGCGCTACGGGGTCGTCCGGGCCCTCGACGAGCGAGCGGGCGCGTCTGCGCTGGATCCGGGGATCCCCGTGGCAGAGCTGCTGCCGCAGCGGCCCTGGGCGTCGGCGCTCCTTCCGCTCCTCCCGATCGAGCGCCGCGGCGCGCTGGCCTACGCGCCGGGAGCCACTGCAGGGCTCGGCGACCGAGCCGAGGCGGCCGACCGGCTCGAGGACGAGCTCGAGGAGGCAGGGACCACACCGGTGAAGGTCGAGGACGCCGAGCTGGCGCGCTTCCTGGAGCAGGCCGGCCGGCTCGTCCGGCTCGGGGACGGGATGGCGGTGGGAACCGCGGGCTACGACGAGGCGCGCCGCCTGCTCGTGGAGGAGTGCGAGGCGGCCGGCTCGATCACGCTCGCTCGCTTTCGCGACCTGCTGGGGACGAGCCGCAAGCCGGCGCAGCTCCTGCTGGAGCGCTTCGACTCCGACGGCGTCACCCGCCGCCAGGGCGACGAGCGCGTCCTGCGCCGCAGGGCAAGGTCCGGGTAGCAGCGGCCCCCGCTCTTGAACGGAGAGCGACCGTGTGCGACCCTCGTGCCATGCGGCCCAGCAGGCCGCAAGCCGAAACGACAGTGGACACCACCGGGTTGAGCTCTTCAGAGGATCAGGCCGAGAACGGTCCGGATCAGGCCGAGAACGGCTCGGACCTGGCCGAGGACGGTCCGGATCAGGCAATGAGCGACTCGAAGCTCTGGGTCATCGTCCAGAACGAGTCCCCGTCAAGGCTCGTCATCCCGGGGAGCGCCGGTCAGGAGTTCATCCTGGCGCCGCTCGAATGCCGGCGGCTCCGCGTCGACAAGTGCGAGCACTTCCAGGAGAGCCTCGAACGGCTGGAGGACATGCGCTACATCAGCGCGTGGCCCGACGAGCCGGAGCGCCCGAACAAGGGGCTGGCATTCGTCGCGCTCGGCTTCTGGCTCTTCGTTCTCTGGCTGATCGGCGGCATCTTCTTCTCGAGCCCGGCCTACTGGCTCGGGGGCCTGATCGCCGTGGGCGCCATCGCGCTCGGCTTCGCCATCGCCGCGCACGGCGACCCTGCCATCATCCCGCTCATCGTCAGCCTCCTCTTGGTGCTGACCATCGGCGTCATCGGGCCGGCCGCCGCCGTGTACTTCGGGGGAGACGTCCACGAGGCCGTGGATCAGATCGTCGACGGCACCGACGACGAGCTCGCCTTCCTGACGCTGATCGGGCGGAGCCTCCAGTGGATGTTCATCGCAGTCGCTTCGGTCCTTCCGGCCCTGCTCTTCTTCCTCTTCGACCGCGTGAAGCTCGCCACCCTTCGCCAGAGGTTCGAGCGCGAGATGCTGCGGTTCGATCCCTCCGTCCAGACGCTCTCCGACGTGCGGGCCCGGTACGGCCCGGGGATGGACGAGGTCTACGGGCCGGTCCCGCAGCACCCCGGCGCAGTGACGACTGCGCTCAACGAGGGAGAGAAGGCGCCGAAGGCCCGCTCGCGGCGGATGCTCCCGGACCGGCGCGGGCCCGTCGTCATGGCCACGGTCGTGATCACGATCGGATGGATCCTCGCGCTCCTGAATCCGGACATCGAAGCGCCCCTGGAGAGCGTGCAGGAAATCGTCCTGCTCTTCGAGCCGCAGCGGTCACCGGTCGTCTTCGCCTTCCTCGGGGCCTACGTCTTCACCCTCAACGCCGTGCTTCGCAGCTACGTCCGCAGCGACCTGCGCCCGAAGTCGTATGCGCACATCACCATCCGGATCATCGCCGCCGTGGTGTTCGCGTGGGTGCTCGAGGCGCTCTTCTTCTCGACGCCGCAGGCAACGACCAGCGAGGACGCCCTGCTCGTGCTGGCCTTCGTGGTCGGGATGCTCCCCGACACGCTCCTCGTTCGCCTCCAGGAGGTTGCACGGTCGTTCGCCAAGACGGCGAACAAGTCGCTCTCGCTCGTTGAGCGCTATCCGCTGACCGACCTCGAGGGGATCGACATCTACGACCGTGCGCGGCTCCTCGACGAAGGCGTCAGCAACATCGAAGGGCTCGCCCATCACGACCTGCCCTCGCTGATGATGTACACGCGCATCCCCGCGGGCCGGCTCGTTCACTGGACCGACCAGGCCATCCTGTTCCTCCACGTCGCGGCCACGACCGAGGAGGGCGAGGCGGCGACGCAGCGCCTCGCCAAGCTCAGGGCCTACGGGATCCAGACGGCGACGGATCTCGAGAGCGTGCGCGACGCGGCCGCCCGGCGCGTGCCCGCGAGCACGAGCGCGAACGGCGACCAGGCCGAGAGCGAGCTCGAGAGCGCCGGCGACGCGGGCATGGTGCAGGTGGGGGCGAGCGCAAACGGCGACCAGCCGCAGAGCGAGCTCGAGGTCTTCCTCGCCCTCCTCGACGACGAGCCGGCGGCCGGCCGACGACAGCTCTCCCGCGTCCAGGTGATCCTCGACGCGATCGCCGACGAGCAGTGGATGCGCAACCTGCGCTATTGGCATCGCACCGACGTCGATGACGTGCCGAAGACACTCCGGCTCGAGAAGAAGGCAGTCGTCGAGGAGCCGGCGGAACCGCCGGAGGATCTTCCCTCGGCCACGGATACGGACGGCAAGCGCACCCGCACGCGGACTGCGACGTCCGCATAGCCCCGGCGCGCTACGGTTCCCGGCGGAGCGGCAGGGGCCCGGTGGCCCAGCCGGTCTTCAAAACCGGTGAGGCGTGGCAGCCCCACGCTGGGTAGGTTCGACTCCTGCGCCGCTCCGTACCCGAGGAACTGCCGTCAGGACGGCTCCTCCTCATCGGGCGGCTCCGCGTTCGATCCCTTCCCTGATGGCGGCAAAGAAGAGCCCCGCCGAGGCTTCCCATGTTGGGCGTGAAAGCGCGCGGCGCTTCGCCGCCGCCCCGAGCCTCGTCCTCATGTCGCCGTCGAGTGCAAGCTCCATGAGGGCCTGCGAGAGAGCGTCCATGTCGCCGGGCTCCACGAGGAGTCCTTCGCGCCGATCCTCTGCCAAGTACGGGAGGTTGGAGGCATGCCAGCCGACGACAGGGAGGCCGAAAGCCATCGCCTCACCCCAGACCGTCCCGTACGTCTCGCGAGAAGCCGGAAGCACGAAGACGTCGGCTGCCCGGTAGAGGGCGGCGACCTCCTCGAGCGCCAGGGACCCGTGCACGATGACGCGGCCGGTCAGGTCGGTCTCCGCGAGGCGAGACCGCACGCGTGCCGCGTAGCGTTTATCGGCCGCATCGTCGCCGGCGAGGTGGAGCGTCCCCGCGTCGGCCGGAAGTCGCGCGAACGCCTCGAGAAGCTCGAGGATCCCCTTCCGCGGCAGCCAGTTGGCGATGGTAAGGAACGCCGCTCGGCGGCCCTTGCGAAGGTCCGGTGAAGGACCCCTTGGCGGAAGCGCTACGTCCCGCCCTGGGGGAACGACTCGAATCCGCGAGCGCGAGAACCCCGCTTCGACGAGTTGCTCCGCGAGGTGGTCGCTCGCCGCGATCAGGAGGTCCGCTCGTCGCAAGGCGAGCCGATCGAGCGGCGCCTGCGCCCTCTCGCGAAGGGCGCCGTGATTGATCCCGCCGGGCGGCTGATGGAGGACGGCGATCACGGGGACGCCGAGACGGCCCGGGGCGAGGGCCGGACCCACGAACGCAGCGGCGATCGAGTCGAGTAGGAGGGCGCTCGCCCCGAGCTTCTCGGACCGACGAAGCGCCGCTGCGCCATGAAGCGCCGCGAGTGGAAAGGGCCACTCGGGAAGGGACAGGAAGAGGATCCGGGCTCCATGCGACGGCGCAGCGTCCGCCATCCGCAGGTGGTACAGGTAGCCCCCGCTCAGGCGGCCGGGATCGCCTAGCGTGATCAGCGGGAGAACGAGATGCGGGTGGTTCACGTCGCTCCGACGCTCTTCGGCCCCGCCGGCATCTTCGGGGGCGGTGAGCGCTATCCGCTCGAGCTGGGCCGTGCGCTCCCCCGGCATGTCGATTGCGAGCTCGTCACGTTCGGAGGGGCGGCGGGCGTTTGGAGCGACTCCAGCGGCCTCGGTCTCCGGATCCTTCGCCCCATCGGACTGGTTGGCGTTCACCCCGCCCATCCGCTCGCGCTTGGGCTCGGTCATGCGCTCGCCGGGGCGGACCTCGTCCACGCGCACCATCTGAGGAGTACGCCGAGCCGCCTCGCCGCCGTGAACGCGCGCATCCGCGGCATTCGCACGGCCGTCACCGACCACGGGCTCGGCGGGGGTGACTGGGCAGGTCTTCTCCCGCGGCTTTTCGACCGCTTCCTCACGGTATCGGCATATTCTGCGCATGAGTTCGCCGCGTCGCGAACGACGGTCGTCTACGGAGGCGCCGATCCCGCTCGCTTCTCGCCAGACTCGGAGGCGATGCGCAGAGGCATCCTCTTCGTCGGACGGCTGACGCCGCACAAGGGCGTGGACCGATTGATCGAAGCTCTCCCGGAGGAGGCCGAACTGCGCGTAGTCGGCTCCGCCGGGCACGACCCCCATCCGCCCGAACGGGAGTATCCGAAACTCCTTCGAAGGCTTCCTCGAGAAGTTCACGTGGGCGGCATGCGTGGAGCGCTGCCTCGGCGCCTATACGGAGCTCGTCGGCACCCCAGCCCGATAGCCGCCAAACGCCGTCGGGGACTCCCAGACGCGCACCGCCAGCGCCTCGCCGCCACCGGCGGAAATCGCATCCGCGAGCCGCGCGTGAAACCACTGGGCGAGAATCTCCACGGTGACCGCTTCCGCCTCCGGCGGACGGATCGCGTCGAGGTCCTTGCCCTCGATTGCTGCGACGGCCTCTCGGAGCGCCGCGTCGACGACGTCGAGGTCGATGACCATGCCTCGTCCGTCGAGGCTCGCACGCTCGATGACGACCTCCACCCGGTACTCGTGTTCGTGAAGATCGCCCTCCGGAGGCGGGAGCCACGGGATCCGGTGCAGGGCCCGCAGGTCTGCCGACGCGCCGACTTCGAACCCGCTGGTCATGAATACGCGAGGGCGACGTGGACGACGCCGTCGTCGCCGCGGTCGAGCGCTGCGTAGGCCTCCGGTGCGCGCTCAAAAGGGAAGGTGTGCGAGGCGAGGGCGCTGAGTGGAAGCTCTGCAAGCAGAGCTTCTGTCGCCTCGAGCCTCCGGAGCCGATCCCACCGGACGGCCCGGCCACCGATTGTCGAGACCTGGCTGCTTCGAATCTCGAGACGCCGACGGTGGAAATCGGCCCCGAGCGGGAGCGTGACCGGCTTCGTGCCGTACCAAGACGCGACGATCGCGACGCCCTCCGTCGAGAGGAGTCCCAGGTTCTCGCTGAGCGCTTCCGGATTCCCCGTCGCCTCGACGATGACGTCCGAGCCACGCCCCCGTGTCGCAGTCCGGACCGCGTCGCCAAGCGCCTCGGGTTCCATCGCCTCGAGACCGCACACCTGCGCGGTTTCGCGGCGCCAGGGCTTTGGATCACTTGCCAGAACGGTCGCCCCGCTCCGCATGAGAAGCATCGCTGTGATGATTCCGACCGGCCCGAGCCCGAGGACGGCGGCAACCTCGCGGTAGCGAACGCCGGCGTCGAGCGAGATCTGAAGCGCAGTCTCCACGAGCGGGAAGAGCGTCGCGGTGCGCGGGTCGCACCCGCCGATGCGCACGACATCGACGGCCGAGACGACGAAGCGGGTCTGGTGCGGGTGAAATACGAAGACGCGTTCTCCCTCCGCCACATCGCTCTGCGAGGCCTCGACTGTTCCGACGACGCTGTAGCCGTACGTGAAGGGGTATTCGAAACTGCCCGTGAGAGCGCCGAGCATTTCGTCCCTCGTCAAGCTGAAGTCGAGCTCGCCTCGATAGGCGAGCATCTCCGTACCGCCGCTGATGCCGGAGAACTCCGCTTGGACGAGGACCTCCCCTGCTCGGGTCTCCGGAACAGCGACATCGGCCACCTCCACGACATACGGCGCGACGAACCGAACTGTGTTCGCCTTCGCAGCATCCGCCCGCATGCCATTAAAGTAACGCCGAGTGTCCCCTCACGAAGTCGCGACGCTCCCACTCGGCACAACTTTCGGGGAGTTTGAGCTGCGTGCGTTCGAGTTCCCGTCCGGAGTGGTGTACCTCGCGCTCGTGCGCGGGGAGATCGGCGACGGCCGCTCGGTCTTGACACGGCTCCACTCTGAGTGTCTGACCGGTGACGCGCTCGGGTCGCTTCGCTGCGACTGCGGCACGCAGCTTCGGGAGGCGGCACGCGAGATCGCCGCGGAAGGGCGCGGCGTCCTCGTCTACGCCACCGACCACGAGGGACGCGGGATCGGGCTCGTGAACAAGCTGCGCGCGTACATGCTTCAGGAGGACGGCGAAGATACGATCGACGCCAACTGTCGCCTAGGCTTTCCGCCGGACGCACGCACGTACGATGCCGCCGCGTGCTGTCTCGGCCTCATTGGTATCCGTTCCGTTCGGCTGCTTACGAACAATCCGAGCAAGGTGGAGGCGCTCCGGGCGGCCGGAATCGAGGTCGAACAGACCGTCCCGCTTCAGACCTCGCCGCACGTCCGAAACATCGAGTATCTCCACGTCAAGGAGGCGAGGCTCGGGCACGTCGCGCCCGCCGGCGTCCCACTCGACGGCGATCCGATCGGCGAGGCCATCGACGTGGCCCCTCTCCTCGGGGCTGCCGCGGCGCCGCCGTGGCGGCCGTACGTGGTGCTCAAGTACGCACAGACGGTCGACGGGCGGATCGCAACGCGGCGGGGCGAAGCCAAGTGGATCTCCAGCGAGGAGGAGCGACGGATCTCGCACGGCCTTCGCGCCGCGTGCGACGCCGTACTCGTCGGCGTTGGCACGGCCATCATCGACGATCCCCAGCTGACCGTGCGGATGGTTCCTGGGCCCTCGCCGCTTCGCGTCGTGCTCGACTCGACCTTACGCCTGCCGTCGACGGCACGTGTCCTCGATGACCGGGCGGGGACCGTCGTGATCACGACGGAGCCCTCGAGCGAGGAGCGTCGCGCGGCCCTTCGCGCGCGCGCCGTCGGCGTCCACGTCGTGAACGCCAGCCCGCGCGGCGTCGACCTTGCCAGCGCGCTCCAGACGCTTCGAGAGCTCGGCGTTGGTTCGCTTCTCGTCGAGGGCGGGGCACGAGTGATCACGTCGTTCTTCGCCGAGAAGCTCGTCGACCGCCTCGTCGTCGGGATCGCGCCGACCATCATGGGGACCGGCATTGACGCCGTCGGCGACCTCGGCGTCGGACGCGTCGCGGAGAGCGTCCGACTCACGAACCGGTCCGTCCTCCAGGCCGGCGGCGACCTGCTGGTCGCAGCGGACGTGAGCTGATGTAAGGACGGCGCCGGTGGAACGAGCGCTTCTTGTCCGCCACGCGGAGAGTGTCTTCAGCGCGCGAGGGATCGCGAACGGCAGGGTCGATGTCCGCTGCCCCTTGAGCGCGCGCGGCGAGACGCAGGCGCAGGCTCTCGCGCAGGCCATCGCCGACGAAGACATCCACCTCTGCGTGACTTCCGAGCTTGAGCGAACGCGCCAGACCGCAGATATAGCGCTCGCGGACAGAGCAGTTCCACGAATCGTGTTTCCTGAGCTCAACGATCCGCTGTACGGCAGCTACGAAAGCGGTCCTCTCGACGCGTACGTCGCTTGGGCGCTTGCAAACGACTCGGCGACCGATCCTCCCGGCGGGGGCGAGCAGCGATGGAAGCTCGTCGCTCGCTATGCGGCCGGGTTCAGGAGGCTTCTCGAGCGCCCAGAACGCACAATTCTCATTGTCACGCACTCGCTACCGGTTGCGTACGTCCTCATGGCGCGTGCAGGAGTTGATCCCGCGCCGCGCGTTCCGCTCGTGGAGTACGCCAAGATCCATCTGATCTCGGCTCGCGAGCTTGCACATGCGGTTGCTCGGCTCGAGGGCTGGTGCGCGGCGCCAACCTGGTAGCCCGAGAGCGGACCGTACGGCGCCAAGCGACGCTGCGCCCGTCGGCTCCTGAGTTCTATTTCCGCCGCCATGAGCCGGTTGACCACACCCCAGGCGCGCCGCTCGCCTCGCTCCGGCCCTGCGACGCATCGTCAACGTCGCCTCCGCAGGGCCAAAGCGTCGATCGACTTCGAGAGCGTGATGCTCGAGGCGACTGCAGCCGCGTTCGCGCGTATCGCCAGAGCAAGCTCGCGCTAGTGCTGCTCGATCTTCCGGATGCGGGAGCCCGAGCGCTCTCCCAGGCCCACTACCCCGAGGCGCGGCGCCGACTGGGTGAGCTCGGTGCCGCCTCGTGGGTCTTGCTCCTCAAACCGGCCTAGACGTGCACCCTCGCCATGCCCTGGGAGTCGTAGCGGGCCCCGACTGCATCCGGTAGCTCGGTGAGTCGCGCGAGGTCTTCCTCGCTCAGCTCGACGTCGGCAGCCCGGGCGTTCTCCTCGAGGTAGGTCCGCCGCTTCGTCCCGGGGATCGGCACGACGTCGTCGCCTTGAGCAAGAACCCAGGCCAGCGCGAGCTGTGCCGGCGTCACACCCTTCTCGGCGGCGAGCTCCTCGACGGTCCCGACGAGGGCCAGGTTCCGCTCCGTGTTCTCGCGAGTGAACCGCGGCTGCGTCCGGCGCCAGTCGTCCGCGTCGAGGTCGTCCGGGGTGCGGAAACGTCCCGAGAGGAAGCCGCGCCCGAGCGGGGAGTACGCGACGAGGCCGATCCCAAGCTCGCGGAGCGTCGGGATGACGTCCTCCTCCAGGTCGCGCGTCCACAGCGAATACTCGCTCTGCACCGCTGCGAGCGGGTGAATGGCGTGCGCGGCGCGAATCGTCGCCGGCGCCGCCTCGCTCAGCCCGATGTAGCGAACCTTGCCTTGCGCGACGAGCTCCGCGAGCGCTCCGACCGTCTCCTCAATCGGGACGTTCGGGTCGATGCGGTGCTGGTAGTAGAGATCGATGTAGTCGGTCCCGAGCCGCTCGAGCGACCCTTCGACCGAGCGACGCACGCTCTCCGGCGAGCCGTCGATGCGAGGGTGGACACCGAACTTCGTGGCGATCGTGACCTGCTCGCGCCGACCTGCTATGGCTCGACCGATGAGCTCCTCGTTCGTGTACGGGCCGTAGATCTCGGCGGTGTCGAGGAACGTGATCCCGAGTTCGATCGCGCGCCGAATCGTCGCCCTCGACTCCTGCTCGTCCGTCTCGCCGTAAAACGCGGACATACCCATGCAGCCGAGGCCGAGCGCCGAGACGCTAAAGCCCGAGCGTCCTAACTGACGGTGCTCCATGTCGCTCCTTTCGCGCTGTTCATGCTCCCTGGCCAAGGTAGGGGTTCGAGCGCGCGCAAAGTCAAGGGCCGATGCCAGGGCTCGTGGTCGTCTTGACTTCGAGTACTCTCGAACCTCTACGCTGAGGCGAATGGCCACGCGGAACGCCCCCGACCTGACGATCGCCGAGGCGGCGGAGCGCGCGGGAATCAGCGCGCACACGATCCGCTACTACGAGCGCGCGGGCTTGCTCGCGCCGATCGAGCGCACCGAGTCTGGGCACAGGCGATTCGCCGCCGAGGACATCGAGTGGATCGTCGTGATCACAAAGCTCCGAGCGACCGGGATGCCGATCAGGCGTATCCGGGAGTACGCGGAGCTCGTTCGGGAAGGCGACGGTAACGAGCTCGAGCGGCTGGCGCTCCTCGAGTCGCACCGGGAAGAGGTACTCCGCCGGCTGGACGAGGTGCAGCGAAACGTCGAGCTCGTCGACTACAAGATCGCCCTCTACCGCAAGCGACTCGGGCTCGATCGCAGCAAGGCGGCGTAGCCTAAGGGCATGGCGAGGCAGGCCAACATCTGACCGCAACTCGTGCGGCCATCGACCTACCAGCCCCGTCACAACGTCCGTGGGGCAGTCACCTAGCAGACAGCGGTTGACTTGTGCACGACCCAGCCGAGGCCCGCGTTCGGCTGGTTCGCGAGGTCACGGAGGTCTCTCAGCCCCGCACGCAGCTCTTCGTCGCCGGCGCCCGGCAGCCCAGCAAGCGCGCTCTCGATCACGTCGCCGGCATAGTCGGCCTGGCCCGATAGTTCCTCGCCCTGCCACCGGAACGGGAGCTCGCCATCGTGGACCGCGCGGAATCCGGCCTCGTCCAACCAGCCCGGGATTCGTGTCCCCGCATCGCTCCACCCAGACGCCTCCATCGCTCGCACCATCGCGTCGAAAAGGGCGTCGAGCTCGGGCGTCGACGGCTCTGCCCTGACCGTGGAGTAATCGACCTCGATCGCCGTGATCCGGCCCCCCGGCACAAGCACACGCCTGGCCTCACGCAACGCTGCGACCGGCTCTGCGACATGCTCGAGGAACCACATCATCCAAACGTGGTCGAAGAACTCATCCTGGAACGGAAGCGCGAGCGCGTCGGCCTGACGTAGCGTTGCCCCGACGCCGGCGCGCTCGAGGTGCCCCCGCGCAAAGTCGAGCTGCTTCTGCTCGATGTCAACGCCGTAGAGCTCGACACCGGCGAACTCCTGTCCGAGCACTGCGAGGACTGCGCCGACGCCCGTGCCCACCTCGATCAAACGCGTGCCCGACTCTAGCTCGGTGCCGTCGCGGATCAGCCGGTGCCGCCAATGCTCGGCCTGCTGCACGAGCCGCTCTTGCTCCGGCGTTCCGTAACCGTGGACGTACGCACTCACGTTCGACGAAGCCCCTTCGACGACTGCCCCAACATGAACGCCTCAGGCGGCAACCGTAGTCCCGCCGGCAGGTGACGGCGCGCGAGGTTGACGCTCGCCGTTGGTTCGCCAACGCGATTTCGACTGAACGGAAGGTGGCAACGGAAGGCTGAACCACTCTCGCGCGGCCGCCTGGTTGAACGTCGCCGCATCGCCTCCAAACCGATCCCTGATCGGCGGTAAGCCAGACGACTCCGCCTGGCGGACTCCGGACAGGTGATCGGGTGTGGGAGCTCAGTCGGAGCGGTGGGATACGACGTTGACGACCGTGCCGCTCGGCTCGCGCAGCATGAAGCGTCGGACTCCCCACTCCTCGTCGCGGAGCGGGTACACGATCTCGAAGCCCTTATCCACGGCCTTGGCGTGCACGGCATCGACGTCAGCCACTCCTACCGAGATGCCCGGGGCGGCCATGTCGTCGTTGCCGATGATGGACACCTGGACGGAGGGGTTGGTCGGTGACGCGACGGTCACGATCCAGCCCATGTCCATCGCCACCTCGAAGCCGAGCAACTCCACGAAGAAATCGCGCGTCTCGGCAGTCCGCTCCGACTTGATGTTCGGCACCGCCCTGCTAATCATCACGCTCCCTGCTCTATCGGACGACCGGCCGGCGCTGCAGGATTACTCCGACCCTCACTGCTCCCCCGGCGAGAACGAGTGGCCGGTTAGTCAGTTTGCCGTAGCCGCAAGCCCAGGTTCGAGCCATGCCTTGGAGATCAAGACCATCGCGATGCCGAAGAGCCAGCGATGAACGGGACGACGTCGAACGGCTCAGACGTTCGCGCCTGCTCGCTTAT